>JAJPHG010000016.1 GCA_021325375.1 Alphaproteobacteria bacterium
CGACCATGGACGAGCTCACATTCACGGGCAGCCCGATGCGCGCACGCAATAGGACATGACAATCTCCTGCATCAGGCACATCGCTGGAGCAGGGTTTGCGCTGACTGTCCCCTGCGCCATTCAGTCTTCATCCCACTCCCGTCGTCAGGCAGCTCCACGCGCGAGCGGACCGGAGCGGTCAGGGCGATGCGCCACCGTGTTTTGTTGAAACTCTATCGGGCGACTGAATTGCAGAAATTCCCGCCAAGCGACCTAGTCGGCCGTCGTGCTGAGCGGTGCGGCGGCTGGATTACTGCTGCTGCTGCTGTTGCTGATAGAACTGCTCGGCGCGGGTGGGTGGCTCGGAGCCCGGCTTGATCGGGCGAGCGACGCGCAGGAATTCGTCATGGCGCACCGGCGCCTGCGTCGGCTGCACGGAAACCGAGATCGCCAGTTCGGACTGCGCGCCGCCCTTATAGGTGCCGCGCGTCGGCGGGACATCGGCGTAATCGCGGCCGACGGCGGCGCGGATATGCCGCTCGCCGGCGAGGGTATCGTTCGTCGGATCGAGCCCTATCCAGCCAAGGCTCGGCAACCAGGCTTCGACCCAGGCATGGGTGGCGTCGTCGCCGGAACGGTCCTCTCCCTTGCGGCGGTGGTGGAGGTAGCCCGAGACATAGCGCGCGGGAATGCCCCAGCTGCGCGCGGCGGCGATCGTGATGTGGGCAAAGTCCTGACAGACGCCGCGCTTCGCCCGCAGCGCATCCTCGATCGGCGAGTGCACTTCGGTTATGCCGACTTCGTATTCGAAAGCGTCGTGGATCGTCTTGTTCAGATGCCGCAGCGCGCTGAGCGTGTCGCCTTGCGGCTTTTCCAATCCCTTTGCCGCCATGAATTCGCGCAAGGAAGAGGACATGTGCGCGAATTTGGACTCGTCGATCAGATCCAGATGATCGGCTGAAAGGTTGAGATTGTTGTAGCGGCTCCATTCCAGCTCATCGACATTCTGTGGCGGTTCGGGCGATGCGGCCATCTCCACGACTGCCTGCACCTCGATGCGAAGTTCCTGGTGGCGGCGCAGCACGTTGAAATGATAGACGGCATTTCCGAGATGATCGGTGTAGGCATAGAGTTGCGCGCGCGGGTTGGTGGCGATCTGGAAGCTGCGCAGCGCCTGCGGGCCTTCGGAACGCGGTTGCATCCTGAGCTCCATCACGCTCTCGCGCACCGGCGCGTCGTAGCGGAAGCGTGTCACGTGGCGGATGGAGTAGTGCATCATCGTCCTCGGGTGGCGAAGCGGCAGGACATGGTCAGAGCACCGTTTCCGCGTCGTAAGCGATGTAGGTCGCGTAGACCGCGTCGTGGATCTGCTCGCACTGCCGGGTGATGTTGACGAGGAACGCGTCGATGGTGCCGCCGGTCAGCTCGTCGATGTGGCCGAAATCGACCGCGGCCTTCAGGCGGCCCGCCAGCCTTTCGCAATTCGCCCGGCGCGAGGGCGGCGCACCCGGCGCGACATGGCCTAGCGCTTCGACCACCCGGTCCACCGAAAACCGCACCGAATGCGGAAACTCCGCGTCGAACAACAGGAATTGGGCGATGGTCTCGGGCTTGAGCGCCGCGGTGTATTCCTTGCAGTAGGGTTCGAAGGCGGTGCAGAACTTGAGCAGCACGAGCCAGTCGAAATATTTCGGCGGCGGCAGAAGCCGGCTCGGCGATCCGACGCCGAAATAGATGTCGAGAAGCCGGCTCACGAGCTGCGCCCGTTCGATGTGCCTACCGAGTTCGAGGAACCGCCAGCCTTCGCCGTGCCGCAGCGTGGAGTAGGTGACGCCGCCCAGCGTGAAGAGATCCTCCAGCGCCTGGCGGAAGAACAGAGCCGGCTGATGCATCCACACCGACCGCGCGGTCGGATCGCGGGTGCCGAGATACAGCTTGTTGAGATGCTCCCAAACTTCGGTGGAAAGCTGCTCGCGTACCTGGCGTGCGTTGTCGCGCGCAAGATGAAGCGAACTCACCAGCGACGCGGCATTCGTCCGGTCGAAGGCGAGTGCCTGGGTGACGGCAAATGCGTCCGCGCCGGCGAGGTCCTCGCCCGTGAGCGCGGCCGCGACGCGCCGCCACGCGGCTTCCGCGTCTTCCGGCGACTGCTCGATCATGGATTCCAGATTGACCGCAATCAGTCGCGCGGAGTGCTCGGCGCGCTCGACGTAACGCGCCATCCAGTAGAGGGAGTCTGCGACGCGCGCGAGCATTATTGGCTGAGCACCCATGTGTCTTTCGAGCCGCCGCCCTGGCTGGAATTGACGACGAGGCTGCCTTTCTTCAGCGCCACGCGCGTCAGTCCGCCGGGAACGATCCGCGTTTCCTCGCCGTGAAGGATGAAAGGGCGCAGATCCACATGACGAGCCTGCACCTGGCCGTCCACCAGCGTGGGAGCCGTCGAGAGCTGGATCGTGGGCTGGGCGATATAGTTCTCGGGATCGGCGCGGAGTTTTTCGGCGAACTCCGCGCGTTCCTTCGCGCTCGCATGCGGGCCGACCAGCATGCCGTAGCCGCCGGATTCGCCCACCGCCTTGACGACCAGCTTGTCGAGATTGGCGAGAACGTGGTTCAGGGATTTTTCCTCGCGGCAGAGGAACGTCTCGACGTTGGGCAGAATCGGATCTTCGTTGAGGTAGTAGCGGATCAGCCGCGGCACATAGGCATATACCGCCTTGTCGTCGGCGACGCCGGTGCCGAGCGCATTCGCCAGGATCACATTGCCGGCGCGGTAGGCGTTGAACAGGCCCGGCACGCCGAGCGCCGAATCCTCGCGGAAGATGAGGGAATCGATGAAATCGTCGTCGATCCGGCGATAGATGACGTCGATGCGTTTCAGGCCGCTGGTCGTGCGTGCATAGACCACATTGTCGTTGACCAGAAGGTCGCGACCCTCCACCAGCTCCACGCCCATCTGGCGCGCCAGAAAGGCATGCTCGAAGAACGCCGCGTTGAATACGCCGGGCGTGAGCACCGCGATCGACACATCCTCCTGGAACGGCGCCAGGGATCTGAGCGTGGCGAGGAGCTCGTTGGGGTATTGCTCGATCGGCCTGACGCGGGCGGCGCGGAACACGTTCGGGAACGCGCGGCGCACGACATCGCGATTGGCCAGCATGTAGGAGACGCCGGAGGGCACGCGCAGATTGTCCTCCAGCACGACGAACGCGCCGTCCTCGCGCCGCACCAGATCGGTGCCGCAGACGTTCACATAGGAACCGTGCGGCACCGCGACGCCGCGCATCTCGCGGCGATAGTGCCTGGAGCCAAGGATCATCTTGCGCGGCACCACGCCGTCCTTCAAGACATGGCCGTCTGTATAGATGTCGAGCAGGAACTGGTTGAGCGCCTGGATGCGCTGTTTCAGTCCGCGCTCTATGTGCTCCCACTCCGCCGCGGCCACGATACGCGGCAGAAGGTCGGTGGGAATGATCCGCTCCGTCGCCTGCGCGTCCGCATAGACGGTGAACGTGATGCCCTGATGCAGAAAGCTCTGTTCGCAAACATGCTGACGCCGCATGAGTTCGCCGGAGGGAAGGGTTTGCAGCCTCCCGTTCAGCCCGTGATATTGCGCCCGCACCGTGCCGTCGGGCGCGAACATCTCGTCATAGGCGGCGCCGAGTTCATAATGGGGATAGAGCGTGTTGCCGGGGGCGGGCGTCGATGTCCCGCTTGCCGCCCGGCCGGCTATTTCAGGCTGTCCCACCCCTTGCTGCATGTGCGAAGGAGAAGGCTTGCAGATCGATCCGTCAAGCGCCCGACGCCGGGAATTCCCAGGTTCGGCGCCGATGTCCCGGAATTTCATACGGCTGCTGCGAGGATGAGGCACCCGCCAGTCTTCATCGCGGCCTTGGCGGGCGCACACCCTCCCCAAACTGCTCTCTGCGCCCTTTCCTGCTTTCCTAGAACCGCATCTCGAGCGCTAGCCTGAACTCCGCGCAGCGCCACGCCGCCGTCGAAGGTCGCGACCAGTGCCTCGGGCACGTACTCGCGTTCGGGCTCGTGATCGGTGAAGCGCGTATGCGAAGGCTTCGCGGTCGCCTTTGGGGTAGACGTATTGCTGTGGCCTGCCCGGCTGTCTACGAGCGCGTCGGTCTCGGCGCCGACCTCGTCGATGTGGCGGCTGGGATGGCCGTAGGCCACCCCGCGCCGCCTGCTCTTTTCTTATTGGGGAATGCTGATAGCCTCGCCTCTTCGTTGGGCAACGCATCTTTCCGAGGAGTTATCCATGTTGCGTCGTGTTTTGATCGTTGCCGTGTTGGCGGCCCTCACGTCGGGCCTTGCGCATGCCCAAAGCGTGCAGGCGTTGAAGCACCCCGCGCCAAGCGGAGCCCAGCTCACGTTTCAAATGACCGATGGAACGGTTCTGGCGCAATCCTTCAACGATCAAAAGTGGTTCAAACTCACCCCCGACATCACCGGCAGCTATGTCAACGGGACCTGGTCGGCCGTTGCCAGCTTTCCATCGGGATATTCAGCCGACGCGTTCGCCTCGCAGGTGCTCGCCGACGGGCGGTTGCTCGTCGAAGGCGGTGAATACAATTTCGGCAATTTCGCGCTGACAAATCTGGGCGCCGTCTACGATCCCGTCAAAAACACATGGACCGCCGTCAAGGCGCCGAAAGGCTGGAAGAATATCGGCGATTCGCCCTCCGTCGTCCTTCCCGACGGTCACTTCCTCCTCGGCGACAAGCTGAACAAGAAGATGGCGGAGCTCGACCCCTCGACCATGACGTGGACGGAGGTCAGCTCGAAAGGCAAGGCAGACTTCAACGCGGAAGAGGGATGGACGCTGATGCCGGACGGATCGCTCCTCACCTACGACGTGAAGGACAATCCGAATTCGGAAAGCTATTCCCCCGCCACAGGCAAGTGGACGAGTTTGGGCAGCACGGTCGCGAACCTGCAGGCTCCGCCCTGCTGCGATTGCGTGACCTATCCCCCGAAGAACAAATGCTACTTTCCCCCCGGCGAAGTGGGACCCGCGATCCTGATGCCGAACGGCTCGGTCTTCGCGACCGGCGGCCTGCATCAGGGAGACAACGCCGGGCACACGGCCATCTATACGCCCGGCAGCGGTTGGGCGGCGGGCCCCGATTTCTCCAACCACGACGACGCCGGCGACAATTTCGCTTCGCTGCTGACGAACGGACACGTTCTCGTGCAGGGCTCGAGCGGGACGCTCTACGAGTTCGACGGCACCCACCTCACGGCCGAGCCGGTAAATGGGGGCGGCAACAGCCTGATGATCCTGCCGACCGGACAGGTCCTTGTCGGCGGCGCGGAAGTCTATAGCTCCACCGGCACATATCAGGCGTCCTGGCAGCCGGCCATCACCTCGGCGCCCTCAACCGTCACGCGCGGTTCGAGCTATCAGATCTCAGGCACGCAGTTCAACGGACTGTCGCAGGCCAATGCGTTCGGCGACGAATTGGAGACATCAACGAACTATCCGCTCGTCCGCATCACCAACAACGGCACCGGTCATGTGTTCTACGCGCGCACGCACGATCACAGCACGATGGGGGTCGCGACCGGAAGCCAGATCGTCTCGACGAACTTCGATGTTCCAAGCGGAATGGAGACGGGCGCGAGCAACCTGGTCGTGGTGGCGAACGGAATCCCGTCACCGCCGGTCTCGGTGTCAGTCCAGTAGCGTCCAGCCGGCGGGTTGGCGCGTTTCAATCTTTCTGCCGGGCGCAACGGATCGGAAATATCGGCGGGGAACCGGGAGCCTGACGATGCGGACGCGACACGGGCATTTTGGTGCAGCGTTCGCAACGATTGTCCTCTTCTGCGCGCTCGCGCACTCTGCTGCATTGGCCGGCGATGCTCCCACCACCAAGCGTGTTCCCACCGTCCACAACATCAAGACCGTGTTCATCATCCTGATGGAAAACCACAACTGGACCGGCGACGGCAGCAAGGACATCAAGGGAAATGCGAGCGCTCCCTACATCAACAACACGCTGCTTCCGATGGCGTCGCATGCCGAGCAATATTTCAATCCACCGCATATCCATCCGAGCCTTCCGAACTATCTATGGCTGGAAGCGGGGACGAATTTCGGCATTTTGAACGATGGCCCGCCCAGCAAGAACGCGCAGGACACGACCAGCCATCTGGTCACGCTTCTGCAAGCCGCCGGTGTTTCCTGGAAGGCGTATCTGGAGAACTCGCCCAAGAAAACCTGCCCGCTGACAGACAGCGGCCCCATCGATCAGAACGGCGACCCGCTCTATGCCGTGAGGCACGAGCCCTTCGCCTATTTCGACGACGTCACGGAAAACCTCAACAAGCACTCCACCAACTGCATCGCCCATCTTCGCCCCTACACCGAACTGGCAAAGGACCTGAAGAAGAATACGCTCGCCCAGTACAATTGGATAACACCCAACCTTTGCGACGACATGCATGACCCGTGCGCGGGCAACACAATCGCGCACGGCGACACGTGGCTGTCGCAGAACGTTCCCGCCATCCTCGCCTCAAAGGCGTATCAAGAGGGCGGTGCGTTGTTCATCACCTGGGACGAAGCGGATTCGGGCGACGGCCCCATCGGCATGATCGTGCTCTCGCCTTTCGCCAAGGGCGGCGGCTATTCGAACACGATCGCCTACACACATGGCTCTACCTTGCGAACCATCGAAGAGATATTCGGCGCCAGTCCTCTCCTCGGTGACGCATCGAAGCAGCAGGACCTTAGCGATCTGTTCAACGTATTTCCCTAATATCCGGGCATCCAGGCGCGTGAGGCGAGTTTTCGTGTTCCAGTGGACTCGTGGAGATCTGTAAGGCTTTCCAACGCATCCGCGCTCGTGAGTGCCAATGCCCCGGAGGGAGCGAACACGCCTCAAAAGGAGTTTTGGCGCAGAAATCCTCGCGCAGACTAAAGGTCTGAGCACTCCAATTGCGGCATGGAGCGTCGGCCTGGCTGCATGTGGGATAGACGAGGCCGTACAAATTGCCCTGGTTGTCGAACGCCATGTCTTGATAGCCGGTGCCAAATGCACCACTCATCGCGATGCTCGCGGGCATTTGCACCATGGTCTGGAAGGTCCAACTGCCGCCTTGCTTTGCGAGTTCGAAAATCGTGCCATCGGGGTTACCGTTGGCGCCGCAGCCGCTGTTGGTCGTCCCACAGACATTGCCTGCCTTGTCAGCGACCAAAACACCGCTGAGTACAGCGCCATCGCTATCGCAGTCGAATGCCTTGACGGCCGAAGCGTTGTAGGTTTTGCCCGATGGCGTCAGCACGAGGATCTGCCCACGGCCGTTCTAGCCGAGGGGGGCTCGACGAACACCGATCCGTCCGAATTTGCGAAGGTCGCTATGAGAGGATCGCCGGAAACCGGCGCCTGATAGATCACCTGAAGCCCGGGCTTTGCGGCAGCAGGGGCGGCGAGCATCCTCGACCGAGGCCTTCCGCGCGTTCGACGCCGGGTCGAGCGCGTTCCGCCGCGCGCGCCAAGCTTAGGAAATCGTAACAATTTCATTTCCGCAGGCGTGTTAAAGGCTTTTTGAATTGCGGGAGTGCGTCGCATGAAACTGCACTGCATCCTTGCGTTGGGCCTTGCTCTCTTTGCCGCAAGTCCCGCGGGCGCGGTATCGGTCACCGTCCTCGATCCTTATCTGATCCGCCCCGACCAGTTGGGAAATTTGCAGCTCAAGTCGTTCCTGGCGAGCGATCCGAGCCTGTCGAACTACGAGGCCTCGGCGCTTGCCGAAGATGGCGTCGCGGCGGGCATTATCGTCGTTGCGACAAACTCCAATTCCGCGGTGACCATCACCGCTGAGAATGCCGGCGGGCTTTCGGCCTATGCCGACGATTTTCTCGGTCAGGCGCCGCAGTCGGGCACCGCGTCGCTGACCGTCTCGAACCTTTGGAATATCGGCGGCACATACTACGCGGTTGCGCTCTTCCAGGCGCCGGCCGTTCCTCCCGCATCGCAGGGGCAAAATTATCCGGCCGGCATCGTCGCGACCCAGGACGGAACCCAGCAAGCCGGCGCATCCGTCAATCTGATCCTGCCGCCGGTCGTACTCGTTCACGGCCTGTGGGGAGACGCGACCAGTCTTTCCGGCATGCAGTCGTATCTGGACGGTACGGGGCGCTGGTATCAGCAATACGTCGCGCCGCTTTGCTATTCGAAATATCTCGCCTTCGACGCCAAACAGGATCCGCTGACCGACGGGAAGCACCCTTGTGAGGTCACCTCGCGCAATGCGCTTGAGAGCGAAATCAATTCGATGCTTGCGACGCTCGACGGCGATCGCGTCGTGGCCGGGCGGGTGGACATCGTCGCGCACAGCATGGGCGGCCTCGTCGTGCGGAACTATGCTTCGCAGAAGGGATACGCGTCCTTGCGCAATCGGATGCAGGGTCAGTTCCACACAGTGACGACGCTCAACGCGCCAGAGACCGGATCGCTGCTGGCGAATTTCCTGATCGGACATCGCAACGACACGCGCAAAGCCTCTCTTTTCACGACCCCCGGCGCGGTGTGGGAACTGGCATGCGGCTCTTCGGACGTCGCGAAATGCTTCGACGGCCTCGGCTATCCGCTCTATGGGCCGGGCCTGCCGCTTAAGAGCGGTGCCGTCTTCGCGCTGGAGCCCGGCAGCCCGAACCTCACGAACCCGAATTTGTCGGGCCCCAATATCCCCAATATCCAGTGGCTGGCGATCTCGTCGCTGGCGCCCAAGAACAGCGCGCTTGCGGCCGGCGTCGATACATTGATCGCAGCGCTCTACAAAAACCCCTTCGGCAACGGCGTTCCGACAGTCGATTCGGTTTTGGACAACCAGCCAAACGACGCGATCGTCGCTCTGGACAGCCAGACCGCGGGCGCGCCGCAAGGGCACGTCGTGACGCTGCCCAATCTTTCGCACACCTATCTTGTCGGCAGCCTTCTGAACCTGCTTTCCTTCGGCTCGCTCGACGACGACAGCGTCCTGGACGATCTCGGCACCGACGAGATCGCTGCCTGCTGGACCGGGACGACGGGAACGGGCGCGTGCTTCTCCGGCGGGCCTGCCCGGCGGGAGCCGGCCCCCGCTGTCGCAATGGACGTCAAACCGATCGACGGAATCCGGCTCACGGCTCCGTCATCCGCGGAGTTGGGCAAGCCTGTCGAGATTGCCGTGCACTCCCTGATCGGGGGTGCCGCGCCGAATTTGACGCTGTTCCAGCAAAGCGATGCCGGAACGATCAGGGCCAAGCCTGTCAAGCCCGCGCGCGTCGACGGCGACACGTCCTATGTCATGGTCACACCACTGCTTCCGGGAGAAGTGACCATCGGGGTCGGAGCGCGCTTCAACGGCGCCGTGGCGTCGCAAGCGGTGCAGCTCCACGTCGCGTTGCCCAAGACCGCGCCTCTTCAATTCAAGGCGAACACCACGCCCGATTTGGTGCTGATCCTAAGCGACGACACGAATGCCGCAACGCTGCGTCCGGAAGCGGTCTATCCCGCACCGGTCGGCCGGGTCTTCTTGAGCCCGGACGCGGTGCGGTGCCGGGTCCAGGACCACGCCGGCGCTCCCACTGTCTATATAGCGCCCGATGGACGGCTCCATGGTCTCAGGCCGGGACAAGCCGAAATCGCGTGCCGCCTCGGCGCATCGAGCGATCGATTGCACGTGATCGTGCGGGCCGACAATCAGTAAAATCCATCCTTCAAGAGCGCATGGCGCCCAGGTTCTGCCGCGCCAAGCGGAACTCACGAAGCTGCTAAAAAATGACTTACAATCAGTCTCGCCGCCGCGCCTAGGCGAGCGAAGCCTATTTTCCTAAGACTGCCCCCTGCGCCAGACTGTCCTGCTCTCTATCCCGTATCGCGACCGCTCGCCGGAAAGCCCGGCGTTCCGCGCCGTCTTGGAGGCGATCAAGAGTCGTCGCGATCTGTTCGCCGCAAGCGACCGCGCGCGTGGATGGCGATCACAGCAGTGGCGATTTGCTGAAAGAAGCCGGATGTAATCACTCCGCGAATGAAGCTGCCGTTCGATGCGGGCACGAGGTCGAAGCCGGGCCAAGTGAAGACATTGGCTTGGTCGATCACGACCCAAGCGGGACGACCAGGATCGAGATGGATGCGTGCCTTGAGCGCCTCAGGCACTGCAATGGCTGCTGCATCCGGCCGTGGAGCTTGGCTTGTGACGGGGAGCACAGTTACGCGTGGAGGCTCACCGCTTGAACGTGTTTCAACAGCGATAATGATGCAGGGACGAGCTTTCGCACCGTCGGTTCGTCCGCTGGCTTTTTCATCCGACCAAAGAAAATGATGCCGAGCGATCTGGCCGACCTTTGGCGCTTCGCCCTTGGCCATATGCCGGAATCACTCGGACGGCAGATGGGAGAGATCGGCGGTCTTCATCGCGTCGATCGTTTCGGTCGGAAGGTCGGTGGTCCTGATCGCCCTTGTCGAGCGTTCCTCGATCACTTTCAGACGCTCATAGTCTTCGGCAGCCAGCAGCACCAACGACGGGCGGCCATGGCGGGTGATTATGACGGGCTCGCGCCGCGCGAGGTCCGTGAATTCTCCCAGCCGTTTTTGAAAATCACTGGCGCTAGTCGTTGTCATCTGAAATCCATATAACTCATGTATTCCATAATATATGGGAAACCTGTATTTGAGTCAACGAGGAGAGATAACTCCCGACTTGTGGCAAAAAGACTCTGCAGGAGGGTTGGTGCAGAGAAAACGTCAGGAACGTTTCGACGTGGCCGCGCTGCGCCATAGGGCAGGCGATCATATTTTCGCGCGCGGCCAAGCCTACCGTGACGACGGGAAGGTCGAACTCGTGGCGGTCGAGGCGACGCTAATCGTTGCACGTGTTCTCGGCACGGAGGTCTATCGCGTAAGGCTCGAAGGCGGTGGCAAGCAGTTCGCGGGCGAATGCTCTTGCCCGGCTTTTGCCGATCGCGGTTTCTGCAAGCATCTGGTCGCGACAGCTTTGGCGGTCAACGCCTTGAACGGCGAAGGAATGGAAGAGGCGCGCAGCCGCTTCACGCGCATCCGCGATCATCTGCGCGCACAGGGAGTCGAAGCGCTTGTCGAAAAGCTCATGACGCTTGCGGAGCGCAATGACGCGCTCTTTTGCGATCTCGAACTCGCGGCTGCGATCGCAGGCGAGGACGACAAGACGATTCTGTCGCGCCTGCGCGGCGCGATCGCCGATGCGGTGTCGACACACGGACTTGTGGACTACGCTGAGGTGGGCGGTTGGGCGTCCGGAATCGAGTCCGTGCTCGAACGCATCGAGAGCCTCGTCGCCCATGGCCGAGCCGCCCTCGTCCTGCCACTACTGGATGATTTCTTCGATGAGATGGAAACCGCCCTTGGTGAAATCGACGATTCGGACGGGCAGGGTGGAGAATTGGTTGCCCGCGCCGGCGACATTCATCTCAAGGCGTGCGTCGCAGCGAAGCCCGAGCCCGTCGAGCTCGCCCGGATTCTCTATGCCCGCGAAGTCGATTCCGAATGGGATTTCTTTCATGGCGCGAGCGAAACCTATGCCGCCGTCCTGGGCGACGCCGGTCTTGCCGAATATCGGCGCCTGGCTGCTGAAGCATGGAAGAAACTGGGGCCGCTGCATCCGCGCAGTCGCGACGAAGACCGTTACGGTCTTCGCTTCCGTCTCGCTTCGATCCTCGAGAGCTTCGCCGAGCGCGACGGCGACGTTGATGCACGCATTGAGATTCGCAAGAAGGGTCTGTCGAGCGCTCATGACTATCTAGGTATTGCCCAGTTGTGTGCCACATACGGACGCGACGCCGACGCGCTCAAATGGGCCGAAGAGGGTCTATGGCAGTTTGAGGACAACCCGAACTCGCGACTGATCGTCTTCACCGGCGAACTCTATGAGCGGTTGGGACGCTCGGCCGATGCGGAAAACTTGCTTTGGTGCGAATTCGAACGCGCTCCCAGCATCGATTTCTACAAGCAGATGAAGGCCGTTCTGGGCGGCGGAAGCTTAGTGCGGGACCGTGCCGTGGCGTTCCTCAAGGTACAACTCACAGAGCCCAAGTCGCGATCGGCGCCGCGCTGGGCGTCCCTGCCGGATGTCCTTATTCGTCTGCTCGTTGTCGAGGAGCTATTCGACGACGCTTGGAAAGTGGCGGCAAAGCACGATGTCCGCGCGCACGAGCGGATGGGGCTGGCGGAAGCGAGCGAGGAGAGCCATCCGGCGCGGGCATGGACCGTCTACGCGGACCATATCGAGGACATCGTGTGTTCCGGAGGTCAGAGGAACTACCAGGAAGCCTGCAAGTTCATCGAACGCATCCGTGAACTGCGCGCAAGGCTCGGCGAAATGGACGCTCATGCCCTTTGGCTGGACGATCTCGCGCTCCGGCACAAGGCCAAGCGGAGCTTCATGAAGCTCCTGCGAAAGTAACGCATCCGTCAGTCTCCATCGCGGCCTTGGCGGGCGGAGCACAGCCTCCCCAGACTGCCCCCTGCGCCAGCTTTCCCGCTTCAGCCCCCGCCTTTCTACTGGCTGCCGGAGAGACCGATTTCCGAAAGAAGCCGCTTGAAATCGGGTCTGTCTCGCAGAGCGTGAAAAAGCACGTCGATTTTCAAGCCGATAATCTCAGGCTCCGAGCGAGCCATGCTGATTTGCAGGAACCGCAACGCCTGTACCGGATCGCCGAGGAGGGCGTATAGCTGCCCAATGTCGTAGGCCGCCCCTTCACCCTTTGAGAACCGCGCCAAGCGCGCCGTCAGAAGGGCTCGAAGCATCCCGAAATGCCCACCCAACCGCAATCCATCGGCGCCGAGCGCAGCCAGGGACGCCGTCTCGGAGTCTTTGCGAGAGACAGCGAACTGCTTCAGTTCGCGCAGATACCCCCGGTCGTCACCTCCAACCAGGTCCGTATACGCCAAATAGGAATGTGCCGAGGCGAACGAGGGCTGGTCGCCTTCTATCTGCTGGAGGATTTGAGCGGCATCCTTCGTGCGGCCTTCGTAAAACATGATCAGCGCCTTGTCCGCCACTATGGCCGTGGATTCCGAATCGAGATTCTCGGCGGCTTCGATTTCTTCGCGCGCGGTCTTGAAATCTCCGATTGTCATCAGAAACGTGGCGTACCAGTGACGCGCGATCGGGTCGCGCGGGTTCAATGAGATGGCGGCGGCGAACTCGCGCTTGGCATCGGCGGCGTTGTGGTCGCCGTAGAAATCCACGAAAGCGAGCGCGGCGTGAGCTCCGCTCAGTTGCGGGTCCAGCTTGAGCGCCTGCGCGACCGCGTCTCCTGCTTTGGAATAGGCCGTCTTCGCCGGCATCATGTCGAATTCGCGAGCCAGGATGTATGCGTTTGCCAGCCCAAGATAGGCTTTTGCAAAGTGGGGATCCCGGGCGATAGCTGCCTGAAAGTCGTTTATTGCCTGCCTCAGTCCGGTCGGCGTACGCGTTTGCCATTCATGCTGACCGGAGCGGTAGTGGTCGGTCGCGACCGGGTCCTTCGTGCCTAGCTCTTCCGTGCGCCCGTCTTTGCGGCCAAAGAAGAAAATCGACGTCGCCAGCAGCAAAATGAGGACCGTCGCGAACATCATCAGAAGCCGCCGCTTGTCTATGGCCGCTTTTTCCAAGCTTCCGGCGGATGCGGGGCCTTTGGCTTCGACTCCGTCGAGCCAGTTGCGCAGCTCATGCTCGTAGGCGAAGACGCTGCCGCGGCCGCTGCTGGGGACGCGGCGGATGGGAAGGCCTTGAGTTGCTTCCCAGCGTTTTGCGGTCCGCTCGGTTCGGCCGAGGAAGACCGCGATTTCCTTCCAGCTGTCGAGCCTTCGCCCCGGCGCCGAAGGGTCGGAATCCTTGGGTTTGTCCCGACTTGTCCCGTCCTGTCCCGACACGTCCGTTTACCCGACAGCGCCCCGTTCACGACAATCCGCCGGTCACGCAAGAGGATCGGTGGGGCTGCAGTTTCGCAGTTTCTCACCGGGCGCGGCGACAAGCGTCGGGAACAACCAGCGGAGAATAATCCATGAAATTAAGCGTCATAGCCATCGGAGCCGCGATCATGATGACCGCTTCCGGCGCGCTTGCCTTCGAACCCCAAAAAGGCAATGGCGAACAAGGGGTTGTGGTAACGAGCTTCTCCGCCGGGCTGACCGATCCGAACGGTGCGGTCCCCACCTTGGACGGGGTTCCCGGCGCCGGCGTGCACAACTGGGATATCGCCACCCCCAAGGCGCTGCTCCAAAGCGGCAATTCCTACACCTACCAGATGACCTTTCAGAGCCTCGACTACACCGGGACCTGCAAGGCCACCTACAAGCTGACCCAGAAGCAGGGCAGCAAGAACGTGACCCTCGATTCCGGCGTCATCGCCGACACGTTCGATTGCTCGTCGCCGACGAACTGGGCCTATGCAGTGACGAGCTCCAAAACCATTCCCAGCTCTCCGGGGCCGGCAACGCTGACCGGCACGCTGACGCTCAACGGCGGCAAGGTCACGATGCAAGTGCCGGTCATGATTCAGTAGGTGACCGCTACTCCAAGGAAAGACAGCACAAGCGAACCTCTGGTCAGGGAACTCAGGGTCATGCCGGGTGCCGCCAACCACCACGGCTGAGCCGGTCGACGACCACGACATCGGCTTTGCCGGCTTCGATTTCCTTCAGCAGCCGTTGCAGAGCGGGGCGCTCCAGCGTCCCGCTCGAAAAACCTGCCGTCATCGAAGTTCTCGCGCGACGCGATCCAGCCCTCGGTCTTCCGGCCCACGACGGAGGCTTCGCGTGCCTCGCGCTGGGCATCCAGGCTGCGGCTTCTCCCGCTCTCCCTTCATGGAAGATCCTGACCCGGATCCGGCTCCTCGATCTTGCGCTTATCCGCTTCGGTCACCTCGACCGGCTTTTCTCCCATCGCCATGAGCGCGGCATTCAGTTCCGCAAAAGTGCCGGCCTTTGTCGCGGTCCATTCGCGTTTCGCCGTTTCGAGCTTCGACATGATCTCGGCGACGAATTGCTGCTGCACCGGCGTTGGAGCGCCGTCCACGGATTCCAGGGCACGCTCGATGCCGACGAGCGATCGAGCCAGGCTTTCAAACGTCGCGGCGCCCGGCGCAGGCTTCGCGCGAAGGCGGTCGACCAAAGTGCGTATCGTGGCTTCCGCCTTGCCCGCCGCTTTTGGAAACCGCGCGTCCAGCAGCTTACGCAATGCCGCCTGTTCTCTGTAGAGATCGCTGGCCTCGGCCAGTGCGGCATCGATCTTCTGCGACATTGCCAGAGAAGCCGCGAGATCGGCGGCGCTGGCGGTCACCCGCGGATCTTCCACGACCGAAAGCATTGCGGTGCGACGTTGAGCGTTCGCCTCCAGCACGACCGTATAGACTCCCGGCAGTACAAAGGGCCCCTCGGGCTCGATCGGTGTCCCGCGGCCCCAGGCCGCTGCAATGCTGTAGCTGTATTCGGCCGCGTCGGGTCTTTCGTAGCGCAGATCCCAAATGAAACGATGCATGCCGGGCGCGGCGGGAAGCACCTGTGGCTTGCGCGTCCATGTCTTGGCGAAATAGCGCTCCGCCTTGGGCGTCTGAGCGGGCTCGGCGCTTGAGAAGCGGCGCACGACGTTGCCGCCTGCGTCCAGGATCTGAAGCGTCACCGGACCGTTCGTGCCGGCGCCGAGCCAGTAATCGACAACGGCTCCCGCCGGCGGATTCTCGCCGGCCGGCGTTTCCGGCGGCAGCGGCGTGTCCCTGTTGTTGTCGGGGTGAACGCGGAACGCACGCGCCGGAGTGAAAAGATGCAGCGGTTCTTGCGCCACGCCGCCGGCGATTTCCCGCAAAGGCTCCAGATCGTCCAGCACCCAGATGGCCCGGCCCTGGGTGGCGGCGATCAAGTCGTCGCCATGCACCAGAAGATCGGTGATCCAGGCCGTCGGCAGGTTCTGCTGCAACGGCATCCATCGCGCACCGTCGTCGAACGATACGAAGACGCCCTCATCGGTTCCGGCATAGAGCAGACCTTGCTTCACCGGATCGGCGCGCACGACGCCGACGAAATGATCGCGCGGCAGGCTCGCGTCGATCTCCTTCCAGGTCTGACCGTAGTCGCCCGTGCGCAGGACATACGGCTGGAAATCGTCGATGCGGTGCGCGTCGATCGCCGCATAGGCGACGCCGTCGGCGAGCGTGGAGACGTCGAGCGATTGAACCTTGGCCCAGAGCGGTATGCGGGCCGGTGCCACATTGTCCCAATGCGCTCCGCCGTCATGCGTGAGTTGGATCAAGCCGTCGTCGGTTCCGACCCAGATCTCATCCGCGTGACGCGGCGAAGGCGAGATGGCGGAAATGGAGCCGTATCCGCACACCTTGGCGTCCGCTCGAGAGACCTCGCCGTCGCAGTTTCGTGCCTCCGCCGTCCTGCCGGTGAGATCGCCGCTGATGGTCGACCAGTTTCGGCCCTGGTCGCGCGATCGAAACAATACCTGCGCGCCCAGATAGAGCGACGCCGGTCCGGTGCTCGACGCGGCAAGCGGCGTCATCCAGAGATAGTGATATTTGGTGAGCGTCGGACGTTTGCCGTAATTGCTCTCGATCCACGGCGAAACGTCTTCGACCTGCCCCGTGCGGCCGTCCCATCTGCTCACGCGGCCGCCCAGTCCGGAGCCGTAGACGATCATGGGATCGGCGGGGTCCGGGATATCGTAGTCGCGTTCGTCCCCGCCTATCGGATGCCAGTCGCGAAACGTGAGCTGGCCATAGTCGCTGCGGCTGGCGATGGCGACGGTGCCGCTGTCCTGCTGGCCGGAATAGATCCAATAGGGAAAGCGGTCGTCGGCGGCGAGATGGTAGAATTGCCCGGTCGGCTGGTTGTACCAGCTGCTCCACGTCCGGCCGCCGTTCACGCTCACCACCGCCCCCTGGTCCGAGCCGGTGATCATGTGATCGGGATGCAGCGGATTGATCCAGACGTGGTGATAGTCGTCGCCGCCGGGTGAGCCCTTCACGATGTCGCAAATCTTTCCGCCCTGTGCGCAGCGCCGTATCGACTGCCCGACCGTATAGACGACGTCGGGATCGTTCGGGGACACGGTGAGCCGGCTCGCATACCAGCTGTTGAACTCGCTGGAATCGTTGACGCGCGCCCAATGCGTGCCGCCGTCGTCGGAACGATAGAGACCGCCGGCTTCGTCCGAATCCACCGCGGCGTAGACCCGCGTGCCCTTGGACGTATGCGTCACTCCGAGGCCGATCCGGCCGAGCGCGGAGCTGGGCCATCCATTGCCCGACAATCTGGTCCAGGTGGCGCCGCCGTCCTTCGATCTGTAGATCGCGCTGCCCGCGCCCGTGACCGGCGTGAAGTAGCTCAGCCAGGGGTATTGATGGGCTTCCCAAGCCGAGGCGAACAGCAGTCGCGGATTCTTGGGATCGCTCGCGATGTCGACGACGCCGGTCCAATCGTTGATCTTCAGCACATGCGACCAGGTCTTGCCGCCATCGGTGGAGCGGAACAGGCCGCGCTCGGCGCTGGGGCCGAAGAAATGCCCCTGCGCGCCGACCAGGACGACGTCGGCATTCTTCGGATCGACCCAGATCTTTCCGATATAGCGCGTGTCGGCCAGACCGAGCGCGGTCCAATGCGCGCCACCGTCCATCGATTTGAATACGCCCAGCCCGGCGGCGATGTCGTAACGCGGCTCGGGCTGGCCGGTACCGATATAGATGACGTTGGGTTTCGACGGCGCCACGGCGATGGCGCCGATCGAGGCCGCCGGACCGTGCTGGAACAAGCCCTGCCAGGTGCGCCCGGCGTCGTCGCTTCGCCAGATACCGCCGCCGGCGGCGCCGAAATAGAACGTGTCCGGCTTGGTGGCCACGCCTTCCACCGCGGTCGCCCAGCCCGCGCGGAACGGGCCCAGCTGGCGCCAGTGAAGATCGCTGAAGAGCCCGGGATCGGGTTGTGTTTGCGCGCCCGCGACGCCTGCTCCAAAAAGCATGAGCGCCGCGCAGCCGATGAGCTTCAGCCGCATCCTTCTTGGCCTCGATCCGGATTTCCGCGGCGAAGCTAACCTCTCAGAGCGAGGCGTCAACCTTTATCCAGAGCGTGCGTGCCGGCAGCAGGTAGAACGACTGGCTCCCGAACTCGCTCGCCGAAACCGGTGGGCGCTGGTCGGTGAGGTTGCTGCCCGATAGCGTCACTCCGTAGCGTCCCATGCGGTACCCCAGTGTCGCGTCGAGCGTGACATAGGCCGAATCCGGCGCCGTGTTCTCCTCGTTCAGCCAGCGATGGCCGACATAAGTGGCGACGAGTGTGGCATTGAGGCCCTGGGTCGGCACGTAAAGCAGCCCTGCGGAAGCCAGAACGCGCGGCGACAGGGTGAGTTCGTTGCCGTCGACGTTCACCGGATTTCCCGAATCGTCGACCGTGGTGAACCGCGTGAAGCGCGCGTCGTGGTAGGCGAGGTTCGCGGCAAGCGCGAAATCCGGCATCACGGCATAGCGGGTTTCGATTTCCGCGCCCTGCAGGCGCTCCTTGGCTGCGTTCTCGAGTTCGCCGGTGACCGGATTGGGCACGACGAGGTTGGCGAAATCCTGCAGGAACAGCTCCGCCTCGTAGGACAGGCGCCCGCCCGCGGCTTCGCCTTTCAAGCCGGCTTCGTAGCTTTGCGCCGTCTCGGGCTGCAGGATATCGGGCGTGTTGTCGGGACCGAAATCGATCGCCGCGGGCTTGAAGGCATCGCGGTAGTCGGCATACAGCACGGCGCCGTCGCTGCCCTGGCCCCACAGCCGATAGCTCGCACCCAGCGTCTCCGAAAGCCGCACGACGTTGCGTGATGCCGTGTCGAACTCGTCCAGCGTGTGGTCGAAGCCGTCGATATGCGCCGAGTCCTTGTGCTCGTCGGTTTCGTTCAGCCTGAGGCCGGCAACCACATCCCAGCGATCGTCGGGCTTCCAGTCGACCTGCGCATATTGCCCCGCGAAGACCCTTCGATCCGCAACGCTGTTGATCTCGTCGACATGCAGGCTGGTGGTTGGCGGTGCGATGGTGAGCCCGTTCAGCGGAACATAGTACTCGCCGTTGAGGCTTCGCTGCCGGCCTATGCCGTAAAGCAGATCGGCACCGACGAGCAGCGTCGCGCCGCCGCCCAGATCGCTCGCAAGGTGGCTGTCGGCGTAGAGATCGTTGATGAGGCGGTACTGGTTCTGGGAATCCGCGTTCGGCGAGCCGTCGTCGATCAGATCGGGCCGCAGGAACCCGCGCACGTCGCGGATGTCGGAATGCGCGAAGGAAACGACCGAATCCCAGGAACCCCAGGAAGTCGGCAGCGTATAGCCGAGCGACAGATGGTATTTGTTCTCGGCGATCTGGGAATCGGCCGGCTGATAGTTGGCGTTGATCGGCGTGATGTCGTTGAGCGCCGTCCCGACGCGCACGATCGGGCTCGGCGGAAGATCGTGAACCAGCGTCACGTCGGCATCGAGGCGCAGCGTCCCGCCACCGAGACCGACCGCAGCGCGATAAAGAAGCTTGCCGTCGTCGATCGCCTCGCGCCTGTCCGCGAAGCCGATATTCTCGCCGCTGACGGCAAGCGATTGAACGAGGCTTCCCATCGCCGGCAAGGCAAAGGATGCCGAGCCGCGATAGGATCCGAAGCTGCCGAACGCGGCGTCCGCCTCGTTGGCGGACTCGCCGGCCGGATAGTGCAGCACATGGACGACGCCGACGAAGGACGTCGCGCCGTACATGACGGGGGCCGCACCTTTGAGGATTTCGACGCGCTCCACGTCGGTCAGATCCAGCGTCGAGATCGCCGGATTGAACGCCCCGCCCCATGGAACGTCGTCGACCACCAGCAGGAAGGCGTCGAATTCGTGAAGCCCCCAGAACGACGGCACCGCGCTCGACGGTCCCGCGTCACCGCCGGGCGGCGCTTCGACGCCCGGCACGAGACTGAGTGCCGTTCGAAGATCCGTGGCATCGCGGCCGAGCATCTCGTTTCCGGTGATCACCGAAATATCGGCCGGAACCTCGTCGATCGGCTCGGGGATCTTGGTCGCCGTGACGACAACCTGCTCGATCCGGTCGCTCGCCTGGTCGGCCTCGGCCTGTGGCGACAGACCAAGCGCAAGCACCGCGCCCGACAGGGCGGCTTGAAGACGCACACAGTTTCTCATCAGTCGCGTTCCTCGCGCGTATTCGAGCTGGCGGCATCGAGCTGGAAAGCGTGCAGCCCGATCAAGCCCGCTGCCACCTCTTTGGCCGCACCGCCGCCTTCGGCCGCCGCCAGTTGCGGATCGCGCACGACGATTTCCTCGAGGCCCTTCGCCTTGAGCTGCGAATTCGCCGCCGCCAGCTTGGTCTTCGCGAACGTGTCGAATTCTGCTTCGACGTCCTTGAGTTCGTGCTCCAAGACGTCGACGCGGGCCATTTGATAGGGCGTGGGGCGATCCTCGACCGACATGATGGCCCCGTAGACGAAGTCCATGTGCTCGCGCAGCCGTTCTTCGCCGGTGATGGCACCGCCTTCCGTCGTCGCGACGATTTCCTTGCGCAGCGCAGTCGCGTCGTCCGCCAGGCCGTCCAGATCGTGACGCAGCCCGTCGCCCTTCGGCAGGCCTTGCGCCCGCGCCATGGCGCCCTCGCGCACCTCGACGATCTTCGCCGCCAAGCCGCTCATGCGACCGAACAGGCCGGACACGCGTCTTGCGGCGTCATATTGCAGCTTGCGATCCGCCACGGTGAACGTCGCACGCCGGTCGAGGCCGATGACGAGCGGCATGGCGTAGACGTTGCCACCTTTCGAGAGGCGAACGGTATAGGCACCGGGCGGAACGCGCGGTCCGCGCGTGGCGTTGAAAACCAGTGTCGCGCCGGGCGGCGTCTGCGGCGGGTCATCGCGCATCGACCATACCGCGCGGTTGATGCCCTTGCGGTTGGAAGCCGGAAGCGTGGCGATGATCTTGCCCGAGCCATCGAGGATTTCGAGCTTCAGGCGGCCGATCACCTGACGGGCTTTCTGGTAGTAGGTGATCACCACGCCGTCCGAGGGGTTCTGCCCCGAATAGGCGGCATCGCCATTGGCCCAGCCGCCATTGCCCTCGATGCGCTGCTGAACGGGCCGGCCGGGGATCAGCGTCGCCTCGGAAGAGAGCGTCGCCGGATGCATGGCGCGCAACGGCGAGATGTCGTCGGCGATCCAGATGCCGCGGCCATGCGTGGCGATCACCAGATCGTCGTCGCGGGTCTGGAAGGCGAGATCGCGCACGGCGACATGGGGAAAATTGTTGGGCGAGAAGGCCGCCCAGCTCGCGCCCGCATCCACTGAGACGAACAGCCCGAATTCCGTTCCGACATAGAGGATGTTGGCGGCCCTGGGATCTTCCTTCACAACATGCGCGAAGCCGCGCACGCCTTGCGTCGCCGGACCGATCAAGGGCGTCCAGGTCTTGCCGAAATCCCTGGTGCGGAAGACGTAAGGCGCCATGTCGCCGAAACTATGCCGGTCGACGGTGGCATAGGCCGTCGCCGGATCGTAGCGGCTGGCCTCGACCCAGCTGATCCAGTTGCCTTGCGGCAGGTTCGGAACATGGGCAACCGTATTGGTCCAGGTCTTGCCCGCGTCGCGCGTCACCTGGATGTTCCCATCGTCGGTCCCGACCCAGATCACGTTCTTGTCTTTGGGGCTTTCGGAGATCGAATAGATCGTCGTGTGCATCTCCGCGGCGGAGTTGTCGACCGTGATGCCTCCGGACTGCTCCTGCTTCTGCATTTGCGGATCGTTGGTCGTGAGGTCGGGAGAGATGCGGTCCCAGGTCATTCC
This sequence comes from Alphaproteobacteria bacterium, assembly GCA_021325375.1. Lineage (GTDB taxonomy): Bacteria > Pseudomonadota > Alphaproteobacteria > Micropepsales > Micropepsaceae > Rhizomicrobium. The sequence goes on from JAJPHG010000016.1 coordinate 21,781, forward strand.
GTGATCGCGCGAGCGGAACAGAACCTGCGCACCGATATAGATCGTGCCTTTCTCGTTGGGCGAAAGCGCGATCGGCGTGTTCCAGTTGAAGCGCAGCTTTTCGCGGTAGTTCGCCTTGGGCTGGATATCGCGCCCTTCGAGCGTCTTGCGGTTGACCCGCGCGGCATAGCCTCCTTGCGACTCCGCATAGACGAAATTCGGATCGGCCGGATCGGAAAACGCGAAAAAGCCGTCGCCGCCGTCGATATTTTCCCAGCGGCTGTTGGTGATGCCGCCGGGGTAGGCGCTGTCGCCCACCCACACCGAGTTGTCCTGCAGGCCGCCATAGACCTGATAGGGGTCCTTGTCGTCGACGCTGACATGATAGAACTGGCTGATGGGAAGGTTCTCTCCCTTCCACCACTTCACGCCGCCGTCATAGGAGATCCAAAGGCCGCCGTCGTCTCCGCCGATGACCTGTTTGGGATTGGACGGGTTGATCCAGACGTCGTGCCAGTCGCCGTGGCTGCCGCCGCTTGCGTCGGAGAAACTCTTGCCGCCATCCTCCGACGCGATGAGCCCGAGATTGGCCTTGAACAGGCGGTCGGGATTGGTCGGATCGACCACCAGGCGCGAGAAATAGAACGGACGCCAGACCATGTTGCGGCTGCGGTCGCGCTCTTCCCAGGTCGCGCCGCCGTCATTGGAGACGAAAAGCGCCGAGCGCACGTTCTCGATGAAGGCATAGACGCGCTTCGCGTCGGAGGGCGCATAGACGACTTCGACCCTGCCCCATGGCGTCGCGGGCAGTCCCTTATTCGTCGCGGCCGTCAGCGCCGTCCATGTCGCGCCGCCGTCCTTCGATTGGAACAGGCCGCTGCCCGATTTCGCGTCCGGTCCGTCGCCGCCGGAGCGGAACGTCCAGCCTTTGCGGCGGAAGTCCCACATGCCGGCGAGAAGTTCGCCGGACTTGCGCGGATTGAGCGTGACCGACGAGCAGCCGGTGGAGAGATTCTCACCCTTCAGGATCAGCGACCACGTCTGGCCGCCATCGGCCGTCTTGTAAAGTCCGCGCTCGGCACTGTCGCTCCAGAGCTTGCCCGGCACGCAGGCATAGACGGTGTTGCCGTCCTTGGGGTCGACGACGATGCGCGTGATCCGCTCCGAATCCGGCAACCCCATATTGGTCCAGGTCTCGCCGCCGTCGGTCGATTTGTAGATGCCGTCGCCGATGGAGACGGAATTGCGCGTCCAGCTCTCGCCGGTGCCGACCCACACGACTTTCGGATTCGTCGGATCCAGCGCGATCGCGCCGATCGACTGCACGGGCTCGCGATCGAAAACCGGCTTGAAGCTGGTGCCGCCGTCCTGCGATTTCCAGACACCGCCCGAGGCCGCGCCGACGAAAAGCGTGACCTTGCCGTCGGCTTCCTGCCTCGCGGCGACGGCCGATATGCGGCCGCTCATCGCCGCGGAGCCGATATTGCGCGCGCCCAATCCGGATATGGTGGCGCTGTCCACGCCTTGAGCGGCACAGGGTGCCGCGACGCAGGACGCGACCGCGAGCAGCGTCAGGAAGAGATGTCGGCGCAAGTTGGTCTCCACCGTTGATGGCGGTTTCATTTGGATTGGGAAGCGGCGGCCGGCTGGGCCGGCATGGCGAAGGCATCGGCCGGGACGGCGAGGTTCGCCTCGCCGGACGCGATGGTGATCGTCTGCTTGTCCGCGTCGGCGGAATTGCGCGGGCCCGAAGAGATCGAAAACGGGAAATAGACCCCGGCCACCCGTTCGTAGTCGCCAAAGTCCGTCTCGGTCTCCTGTTCGGCGCCGCGTATGGTTCGCCGTTCGATGACCTTGATCTCCAGGAACACGTCGGGGTCGAGGAAATAGGTGAAGACCGTGCCGTCGCTTTCCGAGACGCGAAGCTTGTAGCTCAGCGTTCCGTCGACATCCTCGCGGCCCAGATAATCGACCTTCGAACCCTTGGCGGAAGCCGCGAGCAGCGCCCCATCGATCAGCGCTTCATCGGACAATGCCCGTGCCTCATCGGCGCCCATGCGCTCGGCATCCTTGCGGCCCTCGAATGGATTGATGCGCCAGCCGTTTTTTCCGTCATAAGCTTGAACGACGGTGAGTCCCTGGATCGAGGCGTCGACGCGCACCGCACATGTATCGGTGTGTGGATCCAGGCGCTGCCGCCTCTCGGTGTAGGCGAGCTTGAAGTCGCCCGGGAATCGCAGTTCCCCCTTGGTGACATAGGACGTGATCGCGGCGAGCTTTTCGGCGCCGCCGCGTGCCGCCAAGTTCTTGGCGACAAGCTCGTCGGCGGTCTGGGCCTGGGCTGCCGAAGAAACGGCCAGCATCAGGATCGGCGAAGCAATCGCGATGGTTCGCAAGCTCACTGTGTTTCCCCCTCGGCATGATGCGGCCGCTCAACCGGCAGGGTCTCCGATGCACCCGGCGCGGTCAATGCTAGTTCAAAATACGAGGACCGACAGCCTGCGTTGCCGGTGTGGCAGGCATGCGCGGCGGTAGATGTGGTATACGGACCGGTGCCAAGCAGGGGCATCGAGAAGCACCTGCGATCGGAATTGGGGGAATCCATGAAAACCAAGCCGCTGGACCGCCTCAAGGTCGCTGCCTTTGCGCTCGCCGTACTGGGTGTTTCGATGCTCATCGCGCAGGCCGCCGCTGGCCCTGGCGCCAAGGCGCCACCGGTGTCCTCAGCCGGTCAAGCGGCGTTTCCCGTCAACGCCAGCCTTTTCAAGGCACTTCAATGGCGCGGTATCGGGCCCTATCGCGGCGGGCGCGCGCTCGCCGTCACCGGCATCGCCGGAGACGCCTATACCTTCTATTTCGGCGCGGTCGCCGGCGGCGTTTGGAAGACGACCGACGCGGGCGCCACCTGGCAGAGCTTGACGGACCACACGCCGATCTCCTCGGTCGGCGCGATCGCGGTCGCCCCCTCGAACCGGAACATCCTTTATGTGGGCACCGGCGAGGCCGCCCCGCGCGGCGACATCACTTACGGTGATGGCGTCTACAGGACGAGTGACGGCGGCAAGACGTGGACAAATGTCGGCCTCAAGGACTCCCGGCAGATCGGAGCGCTGATCGTCGACCCGAACAATCCGGACATCGTGCTCGTCGCGGCGCTTGGCCATGCCTTCGGACCCAACGCGGAGCGCGGCGTGTTCCGCACCACCGACGGCGGCAAGACCTGGGTGAAAGTCCTCTACAAGGACGACCAGACCGGCGCGATCGACGTGAGCTTCGATCCGCACAATTCGAAGATCGTCTATGCCGCGCTGTGGCAGGCACGCAGGCAGCCGTGGAATTTCTCCAGCGGCGGGCCGGGCAGCGGACTCTATCGCTCCGGCGACGGCGGCGTGACGTGGACCCGGCTTTCCGGCAACGGCTTGCCTGGCGGAATCCTGGGCCGCATCCACGTCTCGGTATCCGGCGCGGACTCCAACCGCGTCTACGCGATGATCGAGGCGGCGCAGGGCGGCCTGTTCCGTTCGGACGACGGCGGAACGCATTGGCGGCGCATCAACGACGATGGCCGCTTGAGCCAGCGCGCCTGGTATTTTTCGACGATCCTGGCCGATCCCAGGCGCGCCGACACGATCTATGCGGAAAACACCGGGCTTTTCCGCTCGACCGACGGCGGCAAGAGCTTCGAACTTCTCTCCGCGCGGCACGGCGATCATCACGGGCTCTGGATCGATCCGGCCAATCCCGACCGCATCATCGATTCCAGCGACGGCGGCGCCACCATCAGCTTCGACGGCGGCAAGAACTGGACCACGCAGAACAATCAGCCGACGGCGCAATTCTATCACGTTGCCGTCGACAATCAGTTTCCCTATTACGTCTATGGCGCGCAGCAGGACAATTCGAACCTGGCGATCGCCAGCCGCGACGACGAAGGCGCGATCACCGAAAAAGACTGGTTCAACGCCGGCGGCGGCGAATGCGGCTTCGTCATCGCCGATCCGCGCGATCCGCAGATCATTTATTCGACCTCGGAGAACTTCATCGTCCGCTTCGACCGGCACACGCGCCAGGACCGTGTGATCTCGGTTTGGCCCATCGACGTGTCCGGCCACGCGGCGAAGGGCCTGGAGCACCGCTTCAACTGGACCTCGCCGCTCGCCATGTCGCCGTTCAGTCCCGACACGCTCTATTTCGGCATGGAGAGGCTCTACAAAACCACCAATGACGGCAGCAGCTGGACACCGATCAGCGGCGATCTCACCCGCAACGACAAATCCAAGCAGGAAGCTTCGGGCGGCCCCATCACCAAGGACATCACCAGCGTCGAATACTACGACACGATCTTCGCCATCGCGGAGTCGCCGCTGAAGAAGGGCATGATCTGGGTCGGCACCGATGACGGGCTCGTCCAGCTCACGCGGAACGGCGGCGGTGCCTGGTCGAACGTGACGCCGCACGACATGCCGCAATGGGGCACGGTCAGCATGATCGAGCCCTCGCGCTATGACGCCAACACCGCCTATGTCGCGGTGGATCGTCACAAGCTCGACGACATCAAGCCTCACGCCTTCAAGACGACTGACGGCGGCAAGACATGGGCCCACATTGATGCCGGCCTTCCCGAAGGCGCCTTCGTCCATGCCGTGCGCGAGGACACAGTCAAGCGCGGCCTGCTCTATGCCGCCACGGAGACCGGCGTGTTCGTCTCCTTCGACGACGGCGGACATTGGCAAAGCCTGCAGATCAACCTGCCGCGCTCGCCGGTCCACGACCTGGTGGTCAAGGGCGACGATCTCGTCGTCGCCACCCATGGCCGTTCGTTCTGGATTCTCGACGATATCACGCCGCTGCGCCAGGTCGCGCAGGCCTCGGCGGCGACCAGCGCGTTTCTCTATGCTCCGCAGACCGGCTATCGCCTCTACTATCCCGACGAAGTGGACACTCGTCCGCCGGTGGGCCAGAACCCGCCATCCGGTGTGCTTGTCGACTACTATCTGCCCGCGCAGACCGGCGGCACCCTGACCATCGACATCCTCGATGCCAAGGGCGGCGAGGTGCGCCATCTCAGCAGCGAAAAGTCGAAGAAGGCCGAGCAACCGCCGGAGTGGCCGGATCAGGTCCATCCCACCGACACGCTGCCCGCGCAGCAGGGCATGAACCGCTTTGTCTGGAACCTGCGCTACGACGATCCCGTGCAGATCCCCGGCGCGTTCTATGCCGGCCTCGAGCCGCGCGGCCCCATCGCGCTGCCGGGCAAGTACACGATCAAGCTCAGCTATGGCGGCCAAAGCCAAACCGTGCCGCTGACCATCGCGGCCGATCCGCGGGTAAAGGGCCCGCTGACCGGACTGCAGCAGAAATTCGCGCTATCGATGGAGGTCTATCACGATCTCGACGCGCTGCACCGCGCGGTGAACGACATCCGCGCGCTGAAGGCCGACGTTGCCGCGGCGGTGAAGAAAGCCACCGGCAAGCCCAGCGCCGCGGGGCTCGCCGCCGAAGGTGCCGCACTGACGAAGCAAGCCTCGCTGATCGAAGGCCTCTTGATGCAGGTCAACATCAAGGGCTCGGAGGCCAACCTCAACTTCCCGGGAATGCTCAACGAGCAGATCTATTCCTTTGGCGGCCTGCTGGAGGATGCGGACACCGCGCCCAACGCGCAGGAGGTCGAGACCTACGCCGGCATGCATGCCAAGCTCGGCGCACAGCTCGCGGCTTGGGACAATCTCAAGAAGACGCAGGCCACGGCATTCCGGACGCATGCGCAGGGAGCGACGGGAAAGCCGTAGCGGGCCTGCAGACGCGGCATGAGTCGTATTGGCTCGTGGCGCGCCGCGGGAAGGATTCCGCCGCTTATCTGCGTGAATGGACGCACTTCATCTTGGCGACGCAGCTTTCGATGTATCCAGCCACCTAGTTACCTAGCGGATGTTCTTGGTAACTGCCGCTTATCCCCTTAAGTCTCTTTGTTCTATGCGTCCGACCGCCATCTGTTTCGGGACCCTTTCAAAGGAGAGACACGTTCAATCAATCCCCTTGCGCTCCTGCGTCCGCGACCCATCCGGGTAGCTCCGAATGCAAAGCTACAAGGAACTTGGCAATGTCCGGCCATGAGAAATAATACTCATAGAAGCGGCGCGTGCATTTACCCTGCGGAGGGGACACTGGGACAAGCGCCAGGACGGCCCGTACGATAGCCTTGTCGCGGGAAACGTTCGGCGTGCGGATGTTGTCGAGCATGTACTGGATGGTTCTCTCCGCAACGGCGGCGGACTTGCGCAAAAGGTCGACGCGTATCCGCAATTGCTCCAGTGAAAGGCTCATTGGGATTGGCAAATCATCGCCCAGGACCCGTTCCAGCGCGTTCCACATTTCCTGCATCACCGATTGAGCGAGGCCGGACGTTTCGGCGAGACGATCCTCTCGCCAGAGGTTCTCAAGGTTGGAAAGGATAGCGGTCAGCTCGTTCCAATCCATCGTCAAGCGGTTTATCTGCGACCCGCTCGATCGTGTGACACTTCGACGCCAGTCGCTCAGCAGATTGAAGCTTCGTCCCAGCCGCTCGATCCGATCGAGCAGATCGGCATCGGCCCATTTTGGAAGCCTCAACGACGCCGATGTTCGCTCTATGCCTGCACTTAGGAGCTGAAGGCGGTCACGAAGATCGTCGAGAGACTTCGCAGTAGTAGCACTCGATAGAGCGCTCCGCGCATTGTGATACTTTATGACATCGACGATGAGGCGGTGGAGCTCTGCAAGGCGTGGTGGTGGCGCCGGCGTCAGCGCGGTGCCGGGCAGACCGACGACGATCGACTTGAGCTTTTCATACAGGCTCAAGCGAGCCGCGAGATCCCCCCGTAGGGCTTCCAGCGAGGCGACGTCGGCTTCGGGCCAGTCTCCCAGCATCAGAACTGCGCGCATGTCGGAAGCGTCGTCGTCGCGTGCAAGCGCCTCACGCTCCTCGGTAAGATCGGGCGCACGGTCCAGAAGCGCGGCGGCGAGTACACCGGCCCAAACCGAATCGGGCAAGTCGCCGGCGTTGCGCCAGGCCGTACGTAGCGCTTCCAGGCGTGCAGCCCAGTCGTTCTTGATTGCGGTCTCGGCACCGATGGCATATTCGGCAAGGGAAATGATCGAATCGCTGGCGACGGCTCCGGGAATTCCGCTGGCCAGGAAGTTCCCTTCGGCTTCGAGCGCCTCCACTTGGCGGTGATCCGCATTTTCTGGCCGGCTCAGCCGGCAGAGTTCAGCTATCAGTCGCAAATCCGGCGGGACCTCCAGCCAGAGCCGGGATATCGCCTCCAGCGCGAAAGACAGCAGCATATCGGGCTCGCGGCTCAAGGCGGACGACCAGTTGGTGAGCAATGCGTCCGCGTAGCGCCTGGCGCTCTCGGTGCGCGCCCGCAGAATGTCCGCGCGGCTCCGATACAGCGCCGTGAAATCGCGATCACCCGCCGCTTCCAGCTCGACGAGCAGACTTTCGAGTCGAGTCCAGTGTCCGTTCGACAGCGCCTTAGTCGCTTCCGAGCGGTCGCTTCTCAGCTTCACATCACGTGCGAACGTCGCAAAAGAGGCTGCCTTCGATGCCAATTGGTCGAGTTTTGCGACATATTCCAGAAGCTTGTCCAGCGGTTGGTCATCTAGCAGTCGCGCCAGCAGCCTACCCGAGGAAACCGACGACGCTTCGACGATGTCCTCGATCCAATTCTTGAGGAAATCCGCGGAAGCGCCGTTTGAGAGCAGCGGACCGAGGCGATTGCTCAAGGATTCCCACGTTCTCCACCAATCGACCATCTCGTCGAAGGTGTCGTGCTCGGTCTTCTCGGACTGCGCGCTCACGAGATCAAAAACGTCCGCGCTGTTGACCACCGGCAGCCAGCGCGCGCGCGCCTGCTCCGCCCACGCCGAACTAGGTAGGGCCGCCACCGCGGCGTTCAACGACGACCAGTCGCGCCGTTGGATCAACGCCGCCATCACGGCGTCGAACTTCGCGATCGCTGCAGTATCGGCGAGAGCCTCTATCTGCGCCGCCCGAAGCGGCCAACGCGCGGATGCCGCGCGCAATGCGTCGATGTCTGCTTCCGTGGCATCGCCTTGGTGTACTGCTGTCTCAAGCTGCCGCTGACGATGATCGAATTCGGCCAGCGCCGTCATATCGCGCGTCATGGCAGGAAGAGTGGGGAACGAGGTTACCGCGCCAGGAAGCACACCGTTCATGATGCCGGTCCATGTCGATGCCGCGCCTCGCAGCGTTTGCGCGGCCGCGGTCGCGAAGATGGAGATCGCCGAGGTCGGTTCCGGCGAACATTTTCGCAAGGCCTGTGCCAGCCTCAGCAGTTCGTCGACGTTCGAAATCGCGGTCGCCCTGCTCGCCAGATAGCGCTCGAACCAGTCCTTCATGGCCATGTCGAGACTCGGGCTGCGCCTGCCGCAGGGCGCGCTCTCCCGCGCCAGCAACGCCAGATCGTCTATCTTTTCAAGATGGGCGCGAATAGAGTCGTCGAGCTGCTTTGCAACGTTGTCGGCCAGTTCCGTCAACGTCAGTTTCACCTGGGCAAAGCGGCCGTCCATCCTTGCGACGGTCGTCTCCAGATCGTGCAGCTTGGCCTCGGTCGCGGCCCACGCGTTTGCGTTGAGGGAGGTGTCGGCGAGCCTCAGAAGGCCAATACGACAATCCTCCGCTGCCGAAAGCTCCGAGCTCAGCTTGCCCAGTTCTGGGCTGCGCTCGACTGCTTTGCCTTCCGATTGCACGAGCGCCAAGGCTGCCTGCAGGTCGCCGCGTATGAGTAGTCCCTCGGCCCCGCTCAGAATCCGGCTGGCCTTGACATCCTGGGCCAGGCCGGAGAATTTCCCGGCGACGTCCAGAAGCGCAGCATGAGACGCATTTGAGACCGCAAAAGCGGATAGCGAGGCTGCGAGCGCGCTCGCGCGATCCTCGTCGATATGCGTCTCGGCTCTTAGGCGGTCGAACAGCCGCTTCAGGCTGCGGGCAAAAGCGGCGACGAATGAAGCGGACGGTCGTGATGAAAGTTCGCCGTCCAATGTGCCAAGTACCGGGCTATACCACGTTGCGCCCTCAATCCGGCGAAGAAGGTCGCTCTCTTCGCCGGACAGGCGCTCCCTCATCCGGGGCGGAACGGGCTTGATCGTATTGAGCAGGTATCGAGCCCCGTTTACGATCGCAGGGTCGGCGTTCTGCGCAATCAGATCCTTGAGGTCGCGCACCGTTGCTTCGCGCGTGCTCGGTCGGTCGCTTTTCAAGCCAAGGCGCGCTTTTCGAAGTATCTCCTCGGGTGACATGACCCTTTTCCGATTGATGACAGAAAACGAGTACGCGGCTGCTAACGTGCGTCGACGGTCGGGCCGCGGAGCTCGAATTCCTGGTCGCCTTGCCGGACTACGATCCGCAGCCGCAGCAGTCCCGCGTACCCCCCGGGGAGCCGCACCTGGCCGGAGAATGTGCCGGGATTCGGACTTCTGTCCACCCCGACCGTGTCTCTCAGCAGCAGCTGAGTCGGCGTGGCGCCGTTCTCGAGCGTGGGCTGGATGTCGAAAGCCGAGCCGCGCGGCATGGCTGGCGGTAGGGGCCGGTCAAGCTTGCCGCCGCGCTTGGCCACCGTGCGGACACAGATCACCTCGCCGCCCCCTTCAACGCATCCGACTCCAAACAGATTGTAGGCGGCCGATTTGATGGATGCGGCGCCGTTGACGTCCAGCGCCGCCGCGATGTGCATGTGAATCTTGTCAGGTGTACCGGACGAAGGAGCCGTGCCGAAGCCCTCGTCGACTAGGCTGTACAGGTTGACGCGGTCGAGCATCGCCAGTCGCTCGGCGGCGTCCATGCCGTTCTGATCGACGCGCGAGCGAAAGCGAAATTCCGCCATGCTCCGCGCCTGCAGTTCCGCGGCCCTTGTGAGATCCGGGCTCGAGGTGAAGCCTATGCCGATCGCATCGGCCCTGAGCCGATCCGCGATGTCCTTGCGTTCGGTGGTGCCCGCCGGCAGCGTGGCCAGTCGTGCCCGGGCGTTCGTCAGCAAAGACGTGTAGCTTTGTGGCGGGGACGGCCGGTCCTCCGTCTGCGGTGGCGTGCCCGTTTCCGGCCTTTCCGGCGGCAGCGTCAAGGCGCGAAGCTGCGGATAGACCATCAGGATTGCAAATATTGCCGCCGCCAGGACGATGGACCAGTAGAGATAGCGGTTTGGATCAAGCGTATGGGCGCGCATTAGGACCACTCCGCTGGGTTCAGAACGTAGATGCGCGGCGCATAGCTCCTGTTCGGCGCTTCGATTCCTATCTCATAGAGGTCGACGACGACGCCGTCGCTCTGGGAAATATGCGGGGCGAGGGCGACACGGACCTCCTTCAGGGCGCGAAACTCTGGCTCGACCCCGAAACGCACAACGGCATCGGGTGGCGGCCTGACGAGGAGATCCGGGCGCACGACCCGCACGCCGATCTCGCGCATCTGAAGCTCGACGAGAATCGCCGCGAGCGAGATGAAGGTCTTGAGGTAGTATAGATCGTTGTCGCCGTGGAAATAAGTCGACAGAACGGCATCGGCCCGGAAAAGGAGATGCAGGTCGGCCTTCCCCATGCGCGGCAGATAGATCCGGCGGTACTTCGTCTCGTCGTCTAGCGTGCGGCCCTCCGGACCGAGAAGCAACATGCTGTCGGCGTGCAGCTGCTCCAGCCCGTCGCATATGCGATCAACAGACAGTGCTCCCACGACGTCCGGCCGTCCGCCACTCGCCAACGTTCGGCCAGCGGCGCGGAGCCCCTTGGTGATGCTGTCGAGGACAAGAAGCTTGCGATCCAGACGCGAGACGACGTCCAGCGCGACCGCGCTGTCGTAGCCATCGGCGCCAAGCATTCCAAGCTTGCGCGCGAGGGCAGGGTCGATGTCGGCAATCTTGCTCAAGATATCGCCAAGGAAACTTTCAGTGGCCTGCTTGGCGGATTCTGCCTTAGAACGCTCTAACGATTCGTTAGCCAAAGCCTCCTTCAGGGCGGCCGTTTTGTCCTCGGCGGCGCGCAGATCTGTCTGTTTCGCCGCGCTGTCGGCCCGCCAGAAACCGAGCCTTTGCAAGAGCTTTTTCACGGCTTCTCCTAGTGGCATGTCGTGGGTAGCCCCCACATCCGGGTCGCTCAAGATGAGAGCTTTGGCCTCGTGATTGGCAGCCTTCAACTCGCGGCCTTCGCGGGCGTCGTTAAGCGCCGTATCGACGGACTTTGCCAGGACCTCCGGATCTTGCGAGACGGATAAGGTGTGCCGCGCGGCAATGTCGCGAAGAGTTGCGGCGGTCCTCGAGGCGGAGCTAGCGAGGTCAAGGGCGCGCTCGGAACCCAATGACCGGTCGGCGGTGTAATCCCGCAACGTGTGCTCGACATCGCTCAGAACCGAAGCGTCGTGGCGAGCCGTGTCGAGGCGGTTGAATTCCGGCTGAAGCGCGGTCCAATTTGCCGCGAGCGTGTTGCGCACGATGTTCTGGGGCTCGACACCGGGAATGAGATGTCCCACAAGGGTTTCGAAACGGCCCAGCCGCTCCCGTTCGATCGCCGTCAGGTTGGCGACCGACACCTCGGCTCTGTTCAAACCGAACAAGTTGGCCGCGCCTTCGATGATGGTTTTCTCGTTGTCCGCCGCGCCGCCGACAAGTTGTGCGTGCTGTTGCTCCGCCTGCATCAACCTGTCCTGTAAGCTCGTCCTTGCCTCGGCTAGCTCCTTGGCGCCGCTCTGGCGGAGGTCGCGAAGTGTCCGGACATTTTTCGCGGCATACTCAACCAACTCCGGCGCGGGTTCTTTGGAGTTCCAGAGCGTATCGTTCTCGGTTTTTAGCATCTGAAGCGCGGTGCTATAGCCGCCGCGCGTCATCAGCCATATGAAATGTTCACGTGTCTCCTGGGCCAGATCGCGCCTATCCCGGTCGATGCCTTGCAGGAACCGGTTGATGTCCCCGCTTACTTTAAGGAAGCCGTTGTTGCGCCCCGCCCGCGTTATGGCCTGCCGCTCCTGCCATTTCGGCAGCGGCCCAACAAAGAAGGCGAGTATGGCGAACAGCAGCGCCGCGGCCATTGCAATTGCCACCCACTTCCAGGGAAATTCCGAAGGCGGCGGCGGAAGTGCGGAATTGGCCAGAAAGTTGAGCTGATCGACCCGATCTGCGGTGACGCCATCGGCGAAGTATTTGCTGCGGAAGAGGCCATCCACGGCACTCTTGACGGTTGGGTCCCTCATATATGCCGGCGGCTCAGAGCGATGTCGGCCGGACAGCGCGTTCAACCTGTCGCCGACACTAACAGGGCTTTCGTCGCCGGATTTTTTTGCGAGATTGGCGAGCGCCGGGACAGCCAGATCGATTCCGTCCGCATGGCCCTTGTCGTCGATAAGCATATTGAGCGTGGCCAGCACGGCGGCCCGCTGAGCCAACGCGGCTTCGACTTGCGGCCGAAAACTCTTCTGAAGAGCGTCGAAAGTCTTTTTCTTATCGTCCGTGTCTATGGCCACTGGGCTTCTTGTCGTCATCTGAAGGAATGGCCGGTCCTGCGGATTACCCTCGAGAAGGAAGTCCTCAAGATCCGCGATCCACCCAGTCAGGCTGATCACCGTCTTTTTATTATTGGCCAGGGATCCGATATTCGGAATCGCGAAACGGCTCGCTATCAGCTGAACGAGCCAGTTGGGCACGCGGCTCGGCTCGAGAGAGAGAGAGATTTTCGGACTACCCGGATCCTCGACAACGCGCGTAGCTGCGGCGTCGACCGCGTCGCGATAGAAGCAGATAAGGATATTCTTGTCGGACCGCTTCAATTGAGCGCAACGCGCGGCCGGCGCTTTCTCGTCGTCATTCGGTGCCGCGTCATATACGGCGACATAGGTTGTTTCCGGCGCCTCGCCCAATTGATCGTTGCCGATCTCGATAGGAAGGTCATCTTGCATTCGTAGCGTCGGAGGCGCGGGCCCCTTATTTTTGTCAGCCGTCCTGGATTTTGTCCGCTGCGCCTGACCGTGGGGTTTGCCCGATGCAGCCGCAACTTGGCCGCCGAAGGCTTGCGCGCATGCAGGGGGCGCGGAGCCCACGCAGAGAAGCGCCGCCAACAGGCACGCCGTCAAGGCAGCGCGCACCGCTTGTCCATAGTGAGCCGTCAGCGACATGTTGGTCTCCGCTACAACAGGTCCTTGAGTCGAATGATCGGGCTGCCGACCGGCCAATCCGGCCGCGATGCGACGACGTCATGGCGGCCGCTGATGTTGGGGGCGAGCTTGACGACGTTGCGGTCGCGATTGACCGCCGTCACGACATAAGAGCCGCCCGGCGCATCTTCGCGCGTCAACGTCAGCATTCCGTCGACCGCAAAAGTATCGCGAAAAAGCTCTTCGGACTCCGGCACGCGCGAATAGAAATATCTGCGGTAGCTTTCGAAATCCGACGGATCCGGTTTGGCGAGCGAGACCTGATAGATCGTGCCGCCATGGGTCCCCCCGACATTGATGGTCTTGCCGCCCCAAACCTCCTCGTCGAGCATGACCTTTCGGCCCGCTTGCTCGAAAACCACAACGAGCCTGGGTCGGGCGCGCGTGTCGTCTCGCTTGAGCCAGCCATGGCGCACGATTCTCTGGAACTCGATGGCGCCCTGGACCACGGCGGTCTTCATATCTTCGCTGACGCCGTCGACGAGGAGATCGGGCTTATCCGCATTCTCGAACTGCTCCCATATCGCCTTGCGAAGGCCGGGCCATAAGGCACCGCGGCCCGAGATCATCACCGAGGTGATGTCGCTGGCGGCGACATCAGCCATCGCTAGGGTCTCCCGAACTACCTCCTTCGTGACGAATTCTGTAAAGCGGCCTATGCCAGGATCACCGAACAGTTGGCGACAGGGGATTGCGATTTCCAGCTCTTTTTTCGCATCGTCGGATTGTCTCGCCGCCGGCTTTCCCGGATCCAGCTTGGTGCCGGACTCGTGACGCGGCCGTAGGACGCTTCCCTCTCGGCTTTCCTCGGACGTACGAATGCGCACGACGAACTCACCGCTGCCGTCGAGGTTTTCGTCTTCCTTGAGCAGGTGCTTGGCCTCGCGGATGGCCGGCCAGACCTCTTCGACGATCGCGCGCCGGTGAGCCTGATCGGTGGGCCCTGACTGAACGAGCTTGTCGGCGACGATAGGGTACTGATAGCCCCAGAATTCCGTGTCTATCTGGTTGGGATCGACGAGAGCCTTGTGAAGTGCGGCCGCGATCAGCATGTCGAAATGGTTTCCCGCCACCGGAACGCCGACTCGCGCCAAGGTTTGCCACCTCACGGGCTGTGGAACGGTGCGTATCTCCCAGCCGATTCGGACAATCGACAGATCAAGCGTGCCGGCGCCGAAATCGTAGACCAGGAGCGTGTCCTGAGCGGGCGGCAGCGAGCGCCGCATGCGATTGGCATAGTGATAGGCCACGGCGTCGGATTCGCTCACAAGCGTCAGCCGGTCGGGGCGCGGGATACCTAGGCTCGGCCCGAGCGCTGATCTGCCGATCTCGACGAGCCGTTCGATATGCACGCCGGTCAACGTGTTGGGATGTGTGAGCACGACATGGCCCGCATCGGCGCGATCGGGCTTGATATAGGCTTCCGCGAGCGCCGAGAGCGTGGATATCATCGCGTCCCGGGTTGGAACCCGGTCATGCAAATCGGGAGCCTCAGCGCCCGGCAGCAGCATCTGCACGGGGCTTTCCAGGACAATGTGCTCGCTCCCGGCGCCAAACCAGCTCTTGAGCGAGTAGACGATGCGTCCCTCGAGCTCGGGAGGTTTGATCGAACGGGCCGGCAGCGACACGAAACTCGGGTCGCCCGGCGTCAGGGATGCGGGAGCGAATTGCGGAAATCCAGGATAGCCCTGCGAACTCGATGCGTCTGATCGAAGATCGGCATCGAAAACAATCGAACTCGGCAGGAAATGGGTCCCGATCTCCGCATTGTTCGTGTCGTACTTTGCCAGGCTCCAGGGCTTATTGTCCGCTCTTTTCTGCGGTACGTTCTGGAGATCCGAGACCACGAGCTCGCCACTTTCGTCCATGCGGGCTACAGATATGGCGGAAGTTCCGAAATCGATGCAAAGCCAGGTGTCCGGCGGAAGCAGCTCGATCTCGAGCGGCGTCGCGAAAGTCGAGCTGCGCCTCTCACTTGGCGAGGATTTCGCAGCGTCGGCATCGGTCCAGATTCGCGCCTCGACCGCCACCAGAAGCGATGCCGCCATGGACGGAATATAGGCATCGGCGACATCGACGATGTCGGCGATGTTGAAGACGATATCGATGTTCTTCTCCGCATCGCCTTCGCACAGCACGATTGGATTGGGAACTGCTTCGCGGGTGCCGGCGTCCACAGCTTCGACGATCGAACGCGGATTGATGAGTCTATTTCTCGCATCGCGGATGACCTGACGGTACGCGTCCGCGAGTACCAGGTCGGGCTTGATCGTCACTTCGATCCGGCCACGCCCGTTGCGCGCCGCATTGGCAAGACCCAAGGTCATGACGATGCGGGGGATGCGTTCGTCCCTCTGGAATTTGACGGAGCGCTGCTCAAGCGCGAGCTTCGCGTCGACGGCCAGACTGTCGATGTCCGTCGCTCGTTCCGCCCAGCGCCACCGCAACGCGCCGTCCTCTGTCCAATACACTTGGCGGCCGATCCGCCGTCCCGTGTCGGTTGCGGAAAACCAGTCCTTGTTGAGGGTCATGTCGAGACGGGATTTCGCGGGATCGCGAAGCAGCTCGACCGTTCGCGACGACAGATCGGAATCGTGCGCCGCGGGCCCAAGGCAACTGAAGACCGCGCGATGAGAAGGTGGTTCCGGGTTCGCGACGTCGGGCGAAGCGCAATGCACGATGACCTGATTGATGCGCTCTTGACCCGGGCGCAGAGTCACCTGACGCGATTGCAGCGAAAGCGCCGACGCCGTCGCCGCGCGACCGGCAAGTTCGCCAGACAGATCGAACTCTCCCTGGAAGGTCTTCGAAAAGCCAAGCGTCTCGGGCGAGCGGAACACGTATGCGCCGAGCGCGACGTCGCCGTCGGTGGGCACGGGTCCGGTATGGTAATAGGCAGGGCCGGTACGCGGCGCAAACCTCACCACCGGCCTGGCCGCTTCCTTGGGCCTGACCTCGATCTTGATCTTGGTTTCGAACACCGTGCTGCGGTCGAGGGTGTGGGACCAGCGGCTGTTCCAAGCTGCGGCGAACAGCACCTTTAGATCCAGTCTGGCTGGGCCATTGTCGGCGTCGCCCTTGAAGTCGCGGATGCGGTCGCAGGCAAGGAACAGAAGGAATTCCTGTCCGTCGACGGCGCGCCCGCTCCAGGTAGGAACGAGAATGCCGGCGTCCTGTTTTGTGCCGGATATGTCGGGCTCTCCGTGGCCGGCGAAACCGATCAGGGACGCGGTGCCGGAATCTTTCAGCACAAGCTTGCTTTCGCCGAACTTCGAGCCGTCGATCGCCAAGGACATCTGGTGCCGAGGCTGCTGTGTCTTCCGCGCCAGCTGGGACAGGGGATCGGGCTGGGATTCGTTCTCCAGGATGAGCGTGCCAAGAAGGATGATCTGATTGGACGTGTCGTTGAAATCGACCACGATGGGATCGGAGAGGGCCTGCCAGCGGAAGTGTGGACGGAAGCCTCGGCCGGGAAGTAGGAACCAGGCAAGGAAGGCGAGCGCCACTGCGCTGGCGGCACCGAGCACGATGAGAACCCAGGTCCAGGTGGTGCGCGATGCTTCGATTCGCGCCGCCGCCGTGCGCCAATCCGTGGTTCCGTCCGATGGCCGCCATTCGCGCGCCGGATCGGCGATCGTCAACGCGCGAGACGGAAAGATGCCGTTGTTGACGACGGGAGGGCTTGCGGTCTCCACCCGGATCGGCACGGGGCCGATGCGGCGCATGAGGTGGCCATAGGTGCGACCGGATCGATATCTGAACGCCGCTCCGAACCGCACCGTGCCGCTGGCCAATTCGGAGCCGTGCGCGCTTATGCGTTGCGGCAAGCCGACGCCGGCCCAGAGCGGGAATGCCCATGCAGCGCCGTCGAGCCGGCAAGCTTCGACGGGGCAATTGCTCACATCGATCACGCGCGACGTGGCGGTTCCCTCCGTCGCCGATAGGGTTGGAGCGGACGGATCGCCAGCATCCCAGACCACCGATTGAAGGGGCCAGGAAGAGGTGTTGGCGACGCGCACGCCGTACGGATCGCCCAAGACCCGAACCTGTCCGGAGGAAACCGCCTCAGGAGAAAGCCGGATGACCGGCGGCACGGCGAGCAGAACATCCGGCTCGCTGGCCGGCAGCACGCGCAAGAAGCGCATCGTAATCGGGTAGGCTTTGATCTTGGTGGCGGCGACCTGTTCTAGATAGCTGCTCTGATTTGCACCCGGCGGCAGAATGCGCCAATCGCCCGCAAGCCCCTCGTTCCGCTGAACCAGAAGCAGGCTGTCGTCGATATGGAATGCCTTGAGAACGTCGCCGATGGTCTGGCGAGCCTTTTCTAGGCCACCCGTGGAGTAACGCTGACGAAGCTGGTCGAGCTCCTCGGTCGGATCGCCGAATGTCGCAAGGATACTGACGTCGACGATGATGACTTCGTCGAATTGGTCATGCGTCCGATCGAGCCGCGCGCTGATGTCGGGCAGGGCAAGTTCCCATACCGATGTCTTGGGCGCGTTCTCTTCGACGAAGGTGCATGCTTCATCGACCGTGCTTTGCAGAACTTGTTGCAATTGCTCTCGATTTGGAGACCAGCGAGCATTGACCCAATGGAACAGATAGGGCGCGGCCAGCACACTGCCGGACCGTTCGCTGCTATCCGAGGACTGCGCCTTGCAAGAGGCAGGGTCGCCCGCAGGTTGGGTCGACAGGCTGAAAAAAGCGAGCGACATCACATCGTTGTTGGGATCGAATTTGAAACGTTGCGCCAGACTGCCGTCGAACATTCCGCTCGCTATCAAGCTTGGGACCCGTTCGGGATTCTTCTTCTTCATCTCGCTGTTGGCTTGCACCAGGACGATGAAGTGCCGCTTGGGCTGGCCCCAGAGCGGCGTGGCCAAGGCGGTCTGTGCCGCGATCGACCACAGCGCCGTGACCGCGAGCAAAATCGCTTGCGCGCTACGCATGTACGGCTTTCATCGCCGCCCGCCGGTGATGGGCGTCGCTATCGAGCACGATGCCGACGATAACGCTGCGCCATTCTTCCCAGCCGGCCGCATCCCGCAGCGTCCGAAAGATGTCCAGTGCCTCGAGAGACGCCACGAACGCATCGGCGGATTGACCGACTTGCGGCCAGTCGTCGCAAGGAGCCGCGGCGCGCAAAGTGCGCGCGAACTCTACGACGGCATCTTTGCCCTCGAACGCCGGGCCGAGCTGCTGCGCGCCCTCGAACAGCATTCCGGCACGCTGCACGACCGCGCCGTCGCGGATCTTCAGCAGCAGGCTCAGCACGCGGCGGGGATCGCGCAGGGTGGAGACCGCCTGGCCGGAAAGCGACGGCTGACGCTCGCCACGCAAGTTTTCGTACAAGCGGCGAATTCGTGCGGCGTGAACTTCCTCGGGCCAGACGTAAGGCAGCCCGCTCTGTCGCGACAGATCGCCGACCCCAAGGCCGATATGCGGCGGCAGGGGCGTGAGCTCGATCGCGGCAACGAATGCCGGATCGGCCGCCAGCCCGTCCGCCGGCCGCAAACCGCCA
The DNA here is from genome assembly GCA_021325375.1 of Alphaproteobacteria bacterium. Taxonomy (GTDB): domain Bacteria; phylum Pseudomonadota; class Alphaproteobacteria; order Micropepsales; family Micropepsaceae; genus Rhizomicrobium. Next base: position 40,473 of record JAJPHG010000016.1, read on the forward strand.
AGAGCCTCGGCACGGGCGCCGATGCAAAAGCCCGAGATCCCCGCCTTGAACGGGCGCAGGGCAACAGCGTCGAGAAGCCCCATGGTCTCGTTCGCGAAATCGTCCAGCCAACGCTTCAGCGACTCGGCGACGTCAGGAAGATTGGCATGGTTGCCGCCGGGACCGATCAGCTGCATCTGAATTTCCCCTTGCGCCGATCTCTGCGTCCAGAAGCCGAGGCGCGAGAGAATCTCCGGCGCCTTGGCCGCGAACCATTCCTGGTAGCGCTTGTCCAGCGACCGGCGCGCATCGTCGGGTAAATCCGTCAGCGCGTCGTCCAGCAGCGTCGCGCCCGTTTCGGCGCATGTTTCCACGAGCCCGCCAAATCGCATTTCCGTGGGCAGGCTCGCCAGGGGATCGCCGATCAACCTTTCCTGCCATTGCGCCACATGCTCGGCGACGCCGGCGGCGATCGACTGGTACTGCTGCGCAAGGTGAACGGTGACCATCAAGTCGTCGGCATTTCCGCTGGTCGTGGCGCTTCCGGCGTAGGCAGCGGCGCTGATCTGGAGCTGCTCCTCGATGCGCCGCAGAGCCGTCAGCAGGGTGTAGAGCGGCCAGCGGACCTCATCGCGCTGGTGCAGCTCGACGCGCAGCCACGCATCGAGATAGTCGGCGAAAGCACGGCCGCCATCCTGTTCCTGGCGCCACGCGGCCGGTGCCGCCGTCGGCGCTGCGCCACGCGTCGCATGCGGTGCCGCGATCATCTGGAAGTGCGGCGGATAGGCCGGCATGTGTTCGCCGCCGTTCCAAAAGCGCGTCAAGGCATCGTCGGCGCGGCGCCGCATCTGCGCGGCGGCGCTCTCCATGGTTTCCTTCCCCTGCACCCACGAGACCAGGAGGTCGGCGATCATTTTCTCGCGTATCGCCTCCCAGAGCAGAAGCCGTGGCGCCGAAGATGCCTCGATGCGCATCTGCGCGAAGCCGTTTGTCAAGCTGTCATCGATCATTTTGCGCGCCGGCGGATAGGCGAGCATTGTCCAGGCGGCGTCGACCAACGCGACCGAGGCTTCGCCAGATGCCGCGAAGCGATCGCCAACGACGATGACTGAGTCGAGGACGCGGCGCTGCTTCGACTCGATGCCGCCGCGATCGGAGACGATCCACTCGCCCCGGCATGAAAGCACTCGGTCCAACTCGGCGGCGAAGGCGGCTTCCGGAGCGCGGTCCGAAGACAGGCGGGGCGATGCCGACAACAGGAACGAACACGGCACGCCAAGTGGTGCGCACATGTGCGCGACTTCCAGGGCGATCGCGTTGCTGGCTGCATCCTGCACCGACGCCAGCACCACGACCTGCTCGATCGGCACGCCACCGGCGACCGCTTTCTCGATCGCGCTCATGACGTCTTGTGGCTCCTGCAGCAACGCCAGGCGCGCCAGGGCGCGATTCTCGCCGACGCCAAAATAAGTGTGCAGCACTTCTCCACGCGATAGCCACTCGGCCGCGGGAACGAATTCGCGCGTCGGCGGAACGACCTCGCGGTTGGCGTCGACGACCCATGGACGCGTGTCGACATTGAGATGGACAATGCCGCTCCCCGTCGGGGCTATATCGCCCTGGCCCAGGATCACGGAGACCTTCGGCATCCTGCGCGCATCGATGCCGCGGTCGCGCATGCGCCGAACGAGCAATTCCCCCGCCGCGTGACCGGCCTCCCCCAGGCAAACGACGAGCGTGGGCGTGACGATCGGCGAATAGGGGGCCGACCCGGGCGGTGAAAGAGGCGTAAAGCTAGCCGGCGAAAGTCCCGCGGTGGTCGGCGCAGGCTGCGCCTGCGTTTCGTGGATGCAGCCCAGGCGCGCCAGAAGAGGCTCCATCAGCGGATTGACGACTGGATAGCACCAGCTCAGCCAGCCCGGCAGGACGAGCAGACGCGGAACGGAAGCAAGAGAGACCGTTTGCGCCCGACCTTCGTCGCTGCGCCAATGGATGCGGACGGCACGAAGCGTGCGCTTCCAGCCGGGGCACCGCGCCTCGAGCCCGATCGCGAATGTCAGCGGCTTGTCGCCGAGAACCGGTCGCAGCCAAGACACCGTGAGCACGTCGCCGACCCGTTCGCGACCGAGGACAGGCTGCTGGCGATCCTCGACGAAGCGCCACGGCGCGGGCTCCTCGATTTCGCATTCGAGCACCGCCGCCACCGGCGCGCGTCCCGTGATGCGAGCGCTGAGGAAGTCGAACAGACCGCGTATCTCTTCCGGCTTCTGAAGCAGGAAAGATTGCCCGGGATCGGAAAACCGCTCAAGCAGACTCATGTGGGTACCGGCACCAAAGCCGATGCATGTCACCGAGACATTCCTGCCGCTCTCGCGTAGCGCTCGGGCCTCGCCTACGACCTCATCCGCGTGATCGCCGCCGTCGGTGAGCACGATGACGTTCACGGGCGTTGCGTTGTTCGCCTCGGAAATCGCCTCGTGAGACTTGCGCAGGCCGGCGGCGATGGACGTACCGCCCCCGCGGGTGATGGATCTTAGGACGTCGCGATTGTGTGCGTGATCGGCGCTAAGCGGCGCGGCGATCTGCGCGTTGGAATCGAACAACACGATCCCCGAGCGGAACTCTTTGGGCATCGCGGAGAGAAAATCGCCCATCGCCCGAAGCAGTTCGTCGAGCGCGCTGCCCGGACCTGACCCCATGCTTGAGGAGCGATCAACAACGAAGAGCACGTCGCGCGGCTGCAATGGCTGGTCCATTGCCAGCATCGACGGCGGATAGGCGCGCACCGTAAGCATCGCGACGTTACCGAGCTCGACCAAGGCGCCATCGGCCGAAAGCGTCGCCGAGCGAGCGTCGCCGCGTTGACGGGCGCCGAAGGTGGCGAGCCCCCAGCCGATGGCCGTCCACGCAGCGATCAGAATCACCAATGTGAGAAGCATCACAGGTCTCCCCGCAGCGCGGCGTCCAGGACCCGGCGTGTGAGCGCGTCGCTTTCCGCCTCGACCGCCGAAACTCCGGCGGGATACTCCAGGCCGGTGTCCGGTGCGTCGGGCTCGACCGCGACTTTGGCGATCGCGAACAGGCTGAGAGCCTCCGCCAGCGAAGCGCGGTCGTCGAAGGTGAGCTGCGTGGAATCGACGAACCATTGCGCTCGGCCGGCATCGTCGATGCGCTGCCTTACTCGCCCCGCCGCGTTCAGCCGCGCGAAGCGCAGGATCGCGTCCCCGTCGCAGAACGCCGCGCGCAGCGCTGCCGGAAATTGCGGCAGGCTAATACCGAGATTTGATTGGAGCCGCATCCGGCCGCGCTCCGCGGCGGTTTCGACTTTCGTGGCCACGTCTGGCGTCTGGCCAAACGAAGCAGGCGGCGCCGGCGTCGCATCCGAATAGGCTAGGCGGCGGAGGGACTGCCGATCGTTGCTGCCAATCTGCCTGTCGAGTTCGGCGCTTCCCGAAAGCTTCGGTATCTCGCGCACCAGGCGTGCGATATCGCCCCGCTCGCCGGGGTCGGTCGCAAACGGCTTGCCGGTGATGGCCTTGCCCCCTGGGCCGGGATCGAGCACGAGTTCCCGCGCAAGCCGCTTGGCGCAATCGGGGTCGCGACGCAGCAGCCAGGCCAAAGTGTATTGCTGGATGCTCTCGACGGCCTGATTCGCTTGCATGCTCAGTGTTGCCAGGAATTCATCGCTCTGCGTCGTCGCGAACTGCCCGGCGATGGCGATGCGTCCTTCGATGCGCGGCCGGTTGTTATCGAGCTGCGCGCGCAACATGACCCAGGCTGCGGAGGCCCGGGTTTCCCGGCCGGCAGTCATGCGTCGATCGAGGTCATCCGCCAGTTCCTCCAGCAACGCGCGGTCGATCTTGCGGCCCAGCCCCTGCTCCAGCAGGCCATATGGCTTGGATATCAGGACGTCCTGCGCCTGGCGCGCATTGCCGACTTTGGTCAAGACCGCCGCCGTCCAATTCTGCAGCTCGGAGCCGAACTGATCGATGACGGAGGAGAACGCGCTCAGCAGATCTTCGGCGTTTGCCAGGCCCGCCGCGCGCATCGACGCCATGAGCGCGCTCGATGCCAGGCCGTCTTTGAGCGCTTGCGCGAGCGCCAGGACATCGGATGCGCGCAGGTCCTTGCGGCCGACGCGCTGCACGAGTTCGTCGAGACCGTTGACGACCAGCCGGCGAACCACATCCGGCTTTGGCGATGAGGCCAGCATGGTGACGAAGTCGCTGCAATCCGGAGAGGCTTGGGCTATCCGGATCAACGCGCGGGCGTTCTCGCCGATGTCGGCGTCCTTGGAAAGCATCTCGGCCAATTTGGCCGGCAGGGCGCGGGCGGGCGCGAGGCGATAGCCGCCGTTCGCGTCGCCCTCGACGGCGCCGAGCACGCTGTGGACCGCCCAGCGCTGAAATATCTCGAGGGCGACCGCACCGGACAGCTGGCGGACCTTAAATCCCACCTTCGCGGCGCGAAGCTGCAGCGGCACCGTGCCGGCCGCCGCGCGCCTGGCTTGCTGGGCCTGCCGAGACGCCGAATAGACGTCGCGCGCGACGTCTTTGCGCATCAGCATCAGGATCGCTTGCGTGGCCGCGTCCACGACGTCTCCGCCTTCAACCGCGAATGTGCGGTCTATCGGCGCGCGCGTGCCATCGGCACCAGCGCCGCCTGGCGCCAACGCAGATTGCGTTGCCAGGCGCGTCGAGGTCTGCAGCTCGACGGCGAACGCGGCGCCGTTGGCCGCCCCTTCGATCCGCGAGGGCGCCAACTGCAGGAACGCGATGTCGACAGGCTTGTCTGCCGTCGCGTCGCGCATGATCCGGGCGACGTCGAGCGCGCAAGCCGAAACGAAGGATTCGCCGGTATCGCCGACCAGGAAGATTTGGCCCCCGGTCGCCGGATCGTGGGCCGCGGCGGCGGCGAGGGCCGCCAATTTGCCGCGCAGCCCCTGGTCCAGCCAATGCAGGAACGCGAACCGGTTGAGCATACGGTCGTCGGCGCCCGCGGCCGAGACGTCCAACCTTCCTCGCTGCCGGTCGGCGAACCGGCGGCGATCCAGCCACGCCAGATCGGGCGCGATCGGGTCGCCGGGCGCGGGAAGATAGGACGCCGTGTCGGCGCAAGCTGACGGCATGGTCTCGGTTTCGATTCCTTCGGCGCCCGCATCCTGCGCAGCCGTCACGATGAGGGCGGCAAGCGTGGGGGCCGGCGTGACCTGCAGATCTTCCAATTCGGACCGAAGCGCGGAGCAGGTCCGGCTTCCCGCATCGCCGATGCCGACGACGACGGTCGGAACGAACTCCTCCGTCAGCCGCCCGGGTTTCGCCGGCAGCGAGAGGGTCCGCACGAAGGGCTCGATGCTGGCGGGGGGAAGGGACGTCGGTGAGGGCTCGTCGCTACGGCGGCGCCAGAGACGGATGGCATGCAGGGCCCAGAGCAGCGCCGGCAGAAGCAAAAGCGGCAGGAGCCAGAGCGGCGCGACAACCACATACGGACGACGGTTGCAGTTCGAAACAACGGGGTGCCCGCCGGCATCGAGAATAGTCGCTTGCGCGGGCTCGAGACCGACCGGCCAAAGCCCCCATTCTTTGGCCCGCAGCGGCAGCTCCAGGACTCCGCCGCTGGCGCCCTGACTCGCCGTGGAGCTCAGCGCGTTCGGGCCGTCCCGATACCAGTTTCCCGCAAGCGGGTGCCCCTCGTCGAGCGAAAAGACCTGCTCCGGCGCCCGTAGGGTCCCTTTGACCGAGGCGGCGTTTTTCAGCAACTCGGTGACGGTCTGCTCGAGGCGAACAGGCAATTCGCTGTCGCTACCAAGTTCAATCACGTGATCGGCGGAGCCGGTCAGCTTTTCCGCCATGGATCTGTCGCTGCCTTGGGCCCCTTGAGCGAGAACGAAATAGATGCTTACCCCGCGCTCCCTCAGCCGGCGTGCCGTCTCGATGTAGCCGTAAGGGGGGAAGAATTCTCCATCGCTGAAAATCATAACGTAGTCGCGGCGGCCGTGTTCGGACGGCAAGCGATTCAGCAGCTCGGATGCTCCATCGAGCGCCGCGTTCGCATTCGTGCCGCCACCGGAAAATTTGTGCAGCGCGGCCGCTTCGGTGATCTGAGTCGCATCGTTCGTCCAGTCTTGAACAAGATGCTTGTCGACGTCGAAGTAGAGCAAAGCATACCGGTTTGCGTTGTCCGGTCGCGCCAGCGCCTGTGTCGCTTTTGCCACTGCTTTGGGCATCGCGGCCGTAACGTGCTCCAGCGAGCTCGATTCATCGACCACGAACACCACGTCGATTGGTGGTGCCGCGATCGCGACGGATTTTGACGGCGGCCCCGAATAGATGATCCGGTAGATCAGCGAACCGTCGGGCGGCACCCAAAGCCTGTCGAGCGAGCAAAGCATCGGCCCCTGCTGCGGACGGGCGTCGAGCAGTGCGGCGATCCCGAGCAGCGCGCCGACGCAAACCAGCGCCGGCAGAAGGGCCAGGGCAAGTCCTTTCAAAAATTGGCCGATGCTCATTTGCACGAATGCTCTCTGATCTTAGACCACGATCGCCCTTTTGCTCAGGGCCGTGCTGCTGTCGAAGGGAAGATAGAAGCGCGCGATGCGCTTGAGGCCCTCGGCTTCGTTCTTTAGTCTCGCTTTGCCCGAGTCGGTGGCGGCTTCTTTCAACCGCCGCTGCAGGAAATGCTCGTCGATGAGATTTTCGACCTTCTTCTCCACCAGCGCGTCCTTGAGCGCGGTGGGATAGGTCTTGTTCGCGGCCCTTGCAGCGGCGATGGCGGCATCGGTCGCGAGCTCCACGGTGAACGGAACGAGCATGTTGCCGCGCGGACGCTGCTGCAGGACAAACACCACGGCGGCGCGTAGAAAATCGTCATCAACCGTGGTCAAGGCGACCGTCGGGCCCGAAGCGGGCCTGAATGTCCAGGCGAACGTGTCGGAGTCGAGATATATGGCCTCCGTCGCGATGCAATGGATGAAGGCGCGCATCATGGCGGGTTTCTCCAGCAGCCGGGCGATCCTGGGCGGAGTGATCGCGGCGACGCTGTTCAGCTGCTCGTTGCTTTGCAGCGCGCCGTGGCGCTCGATGAACCAGGCTTCCTCCTCCGCCCGGAAGGCGTGATAGGTCAGCGAGGCCAGCGCCTGAGGCCCGCTGAACTTCACATAGCTCTGGAGATACTGCGTCCCGCACGTCTCGACATCCTTGATCTTGGCGCTGAAGCCGTCCGGAGCAACCGCCGTGTAGAGCGTGATCGCCTCGGCATCCGAGTGGTTGCCGATGGCGTCCTGGACCGTCATGGCGCTCATCTGGTTCACCAGCTCTTCGTGCAAGGAGCGTCCCAGGACGACTTTTTCCGGATTGGCCGAACCTTGCGTACGGTAAATGAGCCGGATGAGCGGCACGCTGTTGCCCGAAACCGAAAGCAGCACCCTGTCCTTGAGCTTTTCGCGAAGCTTCTGGATCACCGTCGCGGGCGTGATCGCACCGCCGGGGAGATTCTGCGCGAACAGTACGTAGTCGAGAACGTCGATCTCGTTCAGGCGCTGTTCGATCCTCTTGCGGAAATACTCGAAGATTCGGATATGCAGGTCCTTGCGGCCATCCCCGCCCATTTCGGAGATGTCGTCGACCTTGAGGGCGAGGAAGGGTTGGGCGTCCTTGCCGGCGACGGGATCGGGCACGCTCCACTGAGCCTTGCTCAAAAGGTCCTGATAGAGCGCGCGGCCGTTCTCGACAGTGCCGAGTTCCTCGAGCCTCGCAGCGTAGCCGTCCATCGTCCGGTCGTAGGAGGTCCCCGCCAGAGAAATCAGGATACTGCCGTTCAACGACATCCTGTCGAGCCGGTTATTCAGGCTATTGATCTGCTTGCGTACCTGGACCAACGCCGAATCGCGTTTCTCCGCCGGCCGGCCGCGCACCAGATTGTCGACGACATTGTCGGAGATGAGCTTTTCCCACAGCGCCAACCGCTCGCGCGCGATTTCGGTGAGCTGCTTCAGTTCGTCCAGCAGCCTCTCCTTCTGCAGGATTTCGGTGTGAGACTGCATCAGCTCGCGCGCGGATTTCTGCAGCGGCTCGACCCAGGTGCCGAACGAGAGGCGAGGCGGCTTGGCCTGCTGCAGCGACTCGATCGCGTCGTTGGAGTTCTGCGTCCGGCGCTCGGACGTCTTCTGCTTTTGGACGGCGCCGCGCAGCATTTCGACGATTCTCGCGACCTCGTCCAAAGCGCCGGCCGTCCGCAACAGGGAAATTTCCCGGTAGAGGCGGGTGAGCGGCGTGCCCTCCGCGGGATTGGCGGGATCGCCGCCCATGTCCCTTCTGCGGGCGCTCAGAGTCGAAACCACCCAGTTGTCGACCGCGCGGTTGACGCGTTTTTCGTTGAGGGATTTGATGAAGGCGAAGGCGCGCTGGAAGGTTCCCTGGCCGGCGCTTTCCGACCAGTATTCGTCGCGCGCGCCGAGCAATTCGCGCGCGAAGCGGTCGGCGGAGCTCTTCTGGTCTTCTTTCAAGCCTTTGGATTTCTGGTTCTCCTCGAAGGTCTTGATGCGGATATCCTTCATCGCCACCGCTTGGTCGGCGCCCAGCTCGAGTGACTCGAAAGGATTGCAATAGAGCTGCGTCGGCAGGAACTCGAGATCCGTCGGATTGACGCCGAAATCGTTCGCCGTGACCGACGCCATCTGCAGGAGATTCTCGACGATATAACGCGGCGAAAGCGACGTGCGCCCGTAGTTCTCGAGGTCTTCCTGCCGGGCATTGGCGCCGCGGTCGAGCAGATCCTTGAACAGAGGCAGCATCGACTTGAGGGCGTCGAGTGAGCTCTTCTTGCGATCGTCGTCCGAGCCGTACAAGACCCCGGATGGAACGCCCTCGATCCGCGCGGGCGCGGTGATCGCTTCCAGGAAGCGCTGCACCTGCTCCCAGGCGAAGCGTTCGATAAATGTCGTCTTGGGAAGGACGAGGCGGGTCGCGCCGAAGCCGATCGGGGCGCCGGTATCGTTGTTTTGATCCTGCAGCAGCTTGGCGCCGACATTGCGGTCCGTGAATGCATCCAGCGCATTTGCCACCGACGAGAAGAACCGCGTGCGGTCCGCCTCGCCGTCGCAGCGCTCGCTCAGATAGACGCGATAGGAGAACAGCGTGCTTTGGACATGAGCATGCATGGATCCGCCGTGGCCGTAGCGCACCTCGGTCGCCACATTGCTGCCATCCGAGCTGTATGTGTCCAGGCTCGTTTGGACGCGATCCAGCTCGCGCAGGAATGCATAGGAACGCGCGAGGGATGCGCCGGCCTTCATGGTGACCGGATCGGCGAAGACGTCGGCATAGACCTCCGGAAGGACGACGACGCCTGTGAGGATAGGGGTGATGCCGGTCTGCAGGCCGGCGAAATGGACGAGGTAGCCGGCATCGATCAGGCAGCCCGCCCCCGTCCCGCCCGCGGCCGAGCCCACGATCCACACATTTATATTGTCGCGGCCGGCGCGCTGTTGCATCCGCCGCAGGCGGCCGGCGAGGTCATTCACGATCCCGGGGGCATTGGCGAATATGGCATAACGGCCGATCTGGCGTTGCTGCGCCGCGCCGCGCGTAAGGTTCAGCGCGGCCGCAGGAACGATCTGGCGCAGCCATTCGCTATGGAGCCAGTCGGAAAGCTCGGGAAACTCGCTGCGCCGCGCCGGGTCGGAGAGGATCCGCTTGCACAATTCCTCGAATTTTGGGGTCGAGTCGGCGAGATGGAAATATTCCGTCTGCGGATCGAGCGAGACCTCTTCGCCGCGCGCGATCGTTTCCTCCGACCCTGCATCTCCCGCGATCTTGACGGTTTCTCCCGGCTTCCAGTTGTCGCGCGCGATGGTGTCGAACTCTAGAAATTCGAGATGGTCCGGCCTATAGCCGTGCTTCTGCACCGCTAGTTCCTTGACGTAGGTAAGAATGTGGGCGCCGGTGCCGCCGAAGCCGAGGAACAGGTTTTGAATGGACATGTCGTGGTGCTCCTTTAGCGGTTCGGCTGGCGTCGCCGCATCGGTTCGAGAATCAGAGTGGCGGACCATTTGTCGCCCAGACCGGGCAGCAGCACCGCCGCGCCTTCCCCGGTCTTAAGGTTGACGCGGTTCTCCTTCTGCGCGCCGCGCAGGCGATAGGTCATCTCGGCGAACGCTTGGCGCTCCGTGCCGGCGAGGCGCCGCACCCTGAGCTTTTCTAGAAGTTCGGTGGCTGCATCGACGCGGAGCTGGATCTGGCGATCCAGGTTCAGGCGCCGCTGTCCGGTGACGTCGAATTTCCGCAGGCCGACTCCGATGGTCGGATTGGCGTTGGACGGAAAGATTACAAGCTGGACTGCGCGATTGCGGCGCGAATCCTCGACGCGGATGGCGATCAGTCGCAGCGCGAGCAGGCCGAGACCCAGTAGCGACGGCACCAGGATCAGCAATCCGGCCATGACCGCAACCATCGACAACCAGCCGGCGCCGGACGCGTTGAACCCCGCAGCCGTATTTTCGGGGTGCAGGCTGCGGACATGGGTGAGGCCGCTGTCGCGGGGCAGCATGATCCCGCCAAAGACTCCATCGGGCAGGGCGCCGGGATCGGCTTCGACTTCCACGGCTAGGCGATGGGGCGGCGACCAGAACCACCAGTCGCGCGTATTCCACCAGTCTATCGATACTGGCACATCGGCCATGAGCTGGTTACCTTGCGCGCGCATTGCGATAGGGCGCGCTCCGGGTTCGGGATTGCCTGAGGTGTCAAGCATGTGGAGAAGAGCGGGACTGTGCGCGACCAAGGCCGCTGTGGGCGCAGGTTTGCCCGTAACGCCGTCGACCAGCGTGAAGCTCAGCGTCACGGCTTGTTTGCCGAAAGGCGATATCTTCAGCGCATCGTTGGCTGTCTGGTCGGGCACTAGGTCGAACGGCGGACGCGCGCTCGCCTCGATCGTGATCGGCGCGCCGTCCCGCCCGAACAGCAGATGGCTGCTGCCATCGGGAGCGCTATAGCTTGCGCTGACAAGGAAGGTGAACTTGCCGGCTCGGGGGGGCGTCCAGTGCCCGACGAATTTTCCCGGCGCCGTCAGAGAAAGTGCGAAGCCGGGCCCTCCACCCGCAACTCTCGCGACCGCATTGGAAACCGGCCAACTAGGATTGAAGGACTGAAAGTCGGCATCAGTTGCGCCGACGAGACGAAGTTCGATCGGTGCAGCGCGGCCAGCGACGATCTTCGCCGGCGACATCAGCGAGAGGCGTGAAGGAAACGCGCTATGCGCAACTTGGCCTGTGATCAGATAGCCGAGCGGATCGCGGCCAAAGCGGATCTCGTAGTTGCCGACGGGCGGATTGGCGAGATCGTAGCTCAGCGCGCGCGCCCCGCCCTGCGCCGTGCCTGGGCCGGGTGGATGGGCCGATACGGTGCGGCCGTCGGGAAGGACCAGCAACGGGAGGGCCTGGGTCGCCCGTTCCACCGTGACTGTGACCGCAAGAAGGCTCTCATAGGGGCCCAGGCGGAACGGTGTGCCGGTTTGGGCCTCCATATGAAGCGCCTGGCCCATGATGGATGCGATGCGGGGCGGTAGCTCTTCGCCGACAGGCTGCACCAGCTGCGCGTTCTCCGGCGTGCCGACTATCTGCTTCCAATGTACGCCGTCGCCGCGCTGCCAATAGCCGGCATCGGCATTTCCGATGTCGTTGATGCCCAGTACGTAGAAGTTCGCGCCCAGCCGGCGGATGTCCTCGGCGGCACGATCGGTCGCATCGAACAGGCTCTGCGTCGAGACGTTCCTTGAGACATACGGCCGGCCATCCGTGATCAGCACGACCGATCGCGTTCGCGTGCCGCTCGGATCGGGCGGCATGCGCGCCAGCTCGTCCCGAGCCATGGCGAGCGCCTCGGGAGTATTGGTGTTGAAGTCGCCGGGCGCGCTCCCGATGGCGCTCAGCTTGTTAAGCTTCGCGAACAGGGACCGGACCTTGAGATCCATGGCGTCGGGTGCCGCCGGATCGTAACGCAGCTCGGTCGGCGCCACGGTCTCGATCGCATGCGAGCCGAACTCGATAACGGAAACGCGATAGACGTTTGGCGTGCCGCGCGCTGCGGCGGCGACAAGATAAAGCGCCTGCTCAATGCCCGCATAGCGATAGTTGGAACGATCGTTGGGGACGCCCTTGTATTCGGCCATCCCCCACATACTGCCGGATTCGTCAACTACAAAGACGACGTCGGCTCCTGACGCGCCGCTAGCCGGCGAGCAGGTGAAGCCCAGGAACGGGATCAGCAGACTTGCAAGCCAATACCGTAACGATTTGCGAATAAGCACCCCAGTACCCCCCTCGACAGGTCACCACGTCGAGGCCCCAAAATTCTTTTTGATGCTCGGCCCGTTGCATCTTTAAGTGTTGAATCCGCTATGATCAAGTTTCGAGGGAATTTATTCTCGTTCCGGACAGGCCTTTCCGATGCGTTCCCGACGCACCGCCGGAAGCAGGCACTATATTTTGCGCCCCCTTTTTCGCTTTCCCCAAAATCCATTGCGGCTTGTGAAGAAAGCGACATGAGGCGTCGCGGAAATTATCTGTGGACAGACAAGCCCGGAATTCTCGCAAGCGACGCACCCGTAGCGTGTGCCCTCATCTCGCTGGTGACCGCGTTGGGGGTGGCCTTGCGCGGTGCCTTGGCGGCGACGCAGCGAAAGTGCCAAAATCATTTCGTGGTGTTTTTAATCACCAGCATCATATGCGACAGGATCTGCCGCGTCACATCGCTCTTGCAACCGTAGCGCTGATCCGGGTTGTAGAGGACCGTGGCGTCGCGCTTGCCTTGGTCGAAGAGATAGTCCTTCACCAGTCCCGACAGCAGCGCCTTGATCAGCCCTTCGGGCGTCCATTGGCCTTTCTTGTCGGTCGAACCAAAGATCGCGATAATGAGCACGGCGGGTTCGGCAACCTGCAGGGCGTCCAGCCCCGCTTTGCTCGTCAGCTCCTTGCAGCTTTGATCCATGAAGACCACGTTGTTGTCTTCAAGACCGGCAGCGACGCCTTGCATGTAGTAGACGAGGGCCAGGGGAAAATCGAGCTTTGAATAGTCGTTGTTGTAGATCATTTCCATGTAGTCGCCGTTTTGAAACAGCGTCTTGTCGAACACCATGCTGTCGAGTTGCTTTTGCGCGTCGATCTGCGCAATATCGGCGCCGGCGAACCCTCCGTCCGCGGCCTTGCGGTACAGGGCGATCGCTGTAGGCAGGTTGGCAGTCTCTCCCGGCGGCAGGCGCCCGTCGCGATAAGCATCGCCCATGTACTTGAATGCCGCAGCATAGCCGCCGCGAAGCGCGATCCTGAACTGCTCATAGGCTTCCGCGTCGCGCTTGCTCAGCCAAAGCGACCGCCCAAGCTGGAAATTCGCGCGCATCGAACCGGAGTTCTTGTTCACGGCCTCCTTGCAGGCTGCCACCGCCGCCACCGGCGCGAATTGCTCGTCGCTGACCGGCGCCGTTGTCCTCGCCGGGTCGCCGGGCGTCGATGCGAGCCGGTCGCATTCGGCCAGGGCTTCGGCAGGCGTCTTTTCCGGCGGCGGTCCGCCCGCGTTGTTTCGCGCCCCGCCCCCAGGCGCGAGAACGTACGCAGTCGTCAGCGCGGTGAGCAGAACCACGACCAGAAGTGCCAGCGCGCCGCCGCCGATCAGTATCTTTCCTTTGTGCTGGTTCAAGTCCATAGTAACCCCCCGCTGAGAACGCCAAGAAGAGGTTAATATACATGCGCATTCCCGTCTACTTATGCGCGATTCTTTCCCTCTCTGCTTTCGCAGTTCAACTCGCGCCGGCGTTTGCGCAAGAGGACCCCAAACGCTACGTGGACGAGCAGCGCCGGGCCGAAGAGGAACGGCGGATGTCCGATGCAAAGCGCGCATCCGACCGCGAGGTTGACCACAAAGCCTACGCAAGCCAAGACGTCAGCCGCGAGCAGCTCAGCAGGCTGACGGCGAATCCCACGCCATCCACGCCCAAGCCGCCATCCGGCTCATCGGGCGCCGCAGCCGCGCGCGGGCATTAGCGGCGGAGCACTCAAAGTTCCGACAGCGGCGGGCTCGCATTGATGCGTATCACAAATCCGGGACCGAATGTCTCGGACAGATAATCTACAAAATTCTCGGCTGTCTGCTGCGAGAACGGCGCCTCTCCCTCGACACGCACGCTGTCGCCCGTAGGAATATACTCGATACCCTTTTTTGTCTCAGCCTTGGCGAACAGCTCGGCAGACTGGAGTCTATAGCCGTTGTCCTGAAGCAAAAGGATGACTTGGGGCAGCTGCTCTCTGGAAAAGAGGTACGCCCCACGGTATTCGCCGACCGAAATCGCGCATAGCAATTCCTTCACTTCTGCTCCTTCTCGTGCTCGTGTTTCCAATCTGGGTTGTATTGGTCAGAAACTTGAACCACGTCTCCTGTCAGATCGTTTACGGTCACCGCCTCTCCGTCCGCATTTACATATGCCGTTGCGGGGTCGGAGTTGTGCTCACCCGTGACCTTGTTGTAGCGATGATCGGTTGCTCTGTGGGTCTCGACGGAGTTGTCGACCGCGTCGCGGATTGAATCGAGTGTCCATCCGCGCCGCTCATAGTTTGAGTCGCCTTCATCGGTGATGTGCTCGCCCAGATAGAATTTCAATCCTTGTTCAAGGGTTCCAGTGTTGTGGCCCGTGGCCGCCGCAGCGGCGGTTTCAAAACTTTTCTGCTGCTCCGCCTTTGCATCTTCCGCGGCCTTTGCCTGATCGGCTTGGGTCTGGGCGAGTTGCGCTTCCCGCTGCGTCTTGGTGTCCTCGAAATGCTTCGTCGCCGCGGCGGTGGCCTCGGTATGCGCCCTTGCCTGATCGGCTTTTGCCTGCGCGAATTGCGTCTCCTGCTGCGCTTTGGCTTCTTCGAACTGTTTCGTGCCCTCGGCGGCGGCGTCGGCATGTGCTTTCACGCCCGCGCTCTGGCCGGCTGCGTCCGCGACGGCGCCCTCGATGCGCCGAGCGTTCAGCGCCATGTCGGCGGTCGCGTGCTCGAGCGTGTCGGTCCTCACCGGGGTCGTCAGGCTTGCGACGTCCGGCACGACGACATGAGGTGAATCCGGGGCAAGCCCGGCCTTTGCCGCGACGTCGGCTTGAAGCTCACCCGGCTTGAGCGCGGTCTCGACCTCCTGTGCCGCATTGTCGCCCATGGCCGCGAGTTCATGCGCGGCGACCAACGTATCCATCGATTTGGGCCCCTCGGACGCTATCGTTTCCGACGCCCGAGCGGCGGCGAGGGCGGGCTGCTGCTCCGCCGCCGGCTCGGCGGCGTCCGCGCGCGACGGCTTGTCCACGAGGTCGCCGGCCGTTTCGTTCGCCCGACCTATCGTATTCTGTTTCGTCTCGGCGTTGTTGCCGAGCGGTTCGCCGAGCGCACCGTCCGCTGCGGCCGCCTCTTGCGCGGGCACCGTCTCGGTCGCTCCGTCAGGTCTGACGGGTTCGCCCAGGACATCGTCCGCCGCGGCGGTTTCGCGCCCGGCGGGGTCCGGCGCCGTGCTCTCGCTACGCACCGGCTCGCCGAGCGCATCGTCCGCCGCAGCCGCTTCCCCTGCGAGCGGCGCGTCGCCCGTTCCGTCATCTCTGGTCGGCTCGCCGAGGGTATCGTCGGCCTCATCCGCCGCCATGTCCGCCGTCGTCTCACCGCCGCCGCCCAACGTCTCGCCCGGCGCATCGTCGGCTGCGGTTGTCTCGACAGCGGCCGTGTTCGGCGCCGTCTCCCATGCGCTATCACCGGCAGGCTCGCCGAGCGCATCGTCAGTGCCGCTGTCGCTCGCCGCGTCGCCATGGCTTTCGGCCACGTCCGACTGCTCGTCGCCACCGATTTCCGAGCCGGCTCCGGCCGTCATGCTTCCCTCGCCGCTTCGCGGTCGGGAAACAATCCGGCATGGATCGGCCCGTCGGCGCTGCGCAATGGAAGATAGAGCAGCCGCGGCTGGTCCAGCTGCTGCTCGAACACGACCATGTCGACGCCCCGCCCCGCCTGGGCGCGCAGCGACATGACGAAGCGCTTCTGCTCGTCGGTGAAGTTCATGGCCGAGCCGAGGAACTCGCGGTCGTCCGAAGCGGTCAGCCTGAGCATGATCTTCAAGTTGGTGTTCTTCACGGCCTCGGGCACGATCTTGGTGGGAATCTGCTCGACAATGATCAGGCCCTGCCCATATGCACGGATCTCCGCAAGCATCGCGACGAACAGCGAGACCGATTTCGCCTGGGCGCCCATGCCCGCCAGATCGCCGCGCGCGCCATGGCCGGCGTTGGCGAGTATGCGATGGGCCTCCTCCACGATCAGGACATGGCGCAGCTTGTCTTCCGGCTTCCCCCCCTCCTCGCGCAAAGCCAGATCGTCGGCCTGGCGCCGCTCGAACAGGAACGTCATGATGAAAGCCATCATCAGCGCCTTGTGCTCGTCGTCCGGAACGCCGTCGAGCTCCAGCACCGTCCGCCCCGACAGCAATTCCGAAAAGGGATCGTATTGGGTCCGATCCGTCACGAACCGCGCATCGGCCTTGTCCGCGGCGACGCCGATCATGCCGCCGGTGAGCGCATCGAAGCGGCGCTGGAAGATCTGGCGCCATTGCTCTTGAAGCTCCGCAAGTCTGCCCTGGCCCTCCTTGGCGACAACGACCGTCGACAGGAAGCGCTTCAGAAAGAAAGTCTTGAAGCCCTGCAGCGAGGGGTGCACACGGTCGATCACCTCTTCCTTGCCATCTTTTCGCACGCGGTATTTCTCGACGCGATGCGCGGAAGCGCCGCCGCGCGAAAAGATGTTCAACCGGCAGCCCCACTCCGAAGGGTCGGTGTAATAGGCCCTGATTCCCGCATCGAGAATCATCGCCAGCACCGGCTCGAGCGGAAACGCTGCTTCGAAGCAGGATTTGAGATAAGAGGCGTGCCGGGCGACAGAGACACCGTCCTGCAGCCGCATCGGGTCGAAAGCCAGAAAGTCGTCGGAAGCCACGCCGGCGCGCGTCCCTTCGAGGCGGCGGCGGCGGAGATTGAAGGCCGGAATGGGCGCAAGGGCCGAATAGTATTCGGTCTTCACGGGCTCCACGATCAGGAAAGGGATACCGAGCCTTGCGAGCTCCCGCACCACAAACAGCGTTGTCACGGTCTTGCCGGATCCGGTGCTTCCGACCACGAAGGCATGCTTGGTGAGATCGTCCGGCGCCAGCGTGTGCCATTCGCCGCCGCTCGGCCCGTCCGTGTCGCTCTCGCTCCCGCGCGACGACGACGCGCCCATCAACCCGACGCGGATGCGTTGCTCCGGCGGCGGCGCAGCGAAGGGATAGGCACCGGTGCGCGATACGTCGGAGAAAGGCGGCACTGGGCGCGTATCCATTCCTGGAAGGCCATCCTCGTCGGAAACAGGCAAGCTCGCCACATTCATGACCTCGTCGATGCTGTAGAGGTGCGGCAGTTCGGTGAGGAATTCCTCGAACATCCGCTCGATTCCGACGGTCTCTATGCCGTCGGCCTGCAGCTCGCGGCGCAGCCGGGCGAAGCGCGTATCATACATCTCCGCGGACCAGCGTGAGCGGTGCGGAACGTCGTGCCAGGGGTCCTCGAGGCTGGAAAGCGGCAGTTGAACGGGCGTGCGTATGACAAAGCTGCGCAATCCTCCCAGTCGCGCCGATACGTGAATGCCCACGGCGCGCGCCGCTGCGGCAGTCGGCGCCGCGACGCGGATCGTGGCGGCGCAAAGAAACCGCTCTGGCAGCAGGAAACGCCCGAACTGCGTGCGCAGTTGCGCCTCCTGCGCGAAGCCCGCACCCGCGATGTCAGCGCCAAACTGGCGCAGATAGGCGTCCCAGAAGGTGGCGGCGCGGCGATAGCTGTCGATTCTTGCGCGGTCGGCCGATGCGACGGAGATATTGACGACGCACGGCGCCAGCTCCCGCAGCTCTTGGAACAGTAGGCGGTAACCGGATGGGATGATTTCGAGCGCTCCGAGCATGGGCAAGCATAGGCGCTCCATCTGCAGATCCGCTTCCGACGCGATTTCGGTGATCAGTTGGCGCGGCGACGCGTCGCCTGCGGGAGTGCCGGGACCGCTCGTATCCTCGCTTTCGGGAAGCTGCCAGGGAAGATCAACGAAGCTCACGCGACGCTCCACGCGCGCCACGAACCATCCTGCCGGTTCGCTGCCGATGCCCGGGCTCGAGAAGCAGAGTGCGTCTTGCGACCGCGGCCGCCAGCCATAGTTCGCCGGAAGCAGGCGCCGCAGCGCCTCGAGCCCGTCGTCCTTCTCGGGCACGCCGCTGGTGCTGAGCAGCGTGCGCGTGATCTTACCTGCGGGCTCGGCGATGAAGCGCACGTTCAAGGCGGGCCATGTGTCGTGGGTGCCGGGGCGCGGCGTCGACAGCAGATCCTGCACCGCCGTCCAGAACGTCTGTTGCGAATGAATGTTCTCGAGCCGGCGCTTGTCCGCTTCCTCGCCCTCGAAACGCGGGATAAAGCCGGCTTCGAACACGGATATCAGCGACATAGCTTTAATCCCGGAACATTGTCGATGGACTCCCGCCCGGTCCGGCGGTCGCGGCGGCCGGCTGTGTATTGGCCGCAGCCGCGTTGTCGGGGCCGGAGGCCGCGCCGCTCGTCGCGCCGGCGTCCGCCGTCTCCTTCACGGAAACGGTCGAGGCGGCAGGCAGCGTCGCGACAGGAATGCCCTGTCCTTCGGTCGTGCTTGCCGCTTCTGCCGGCAGAGCAGCCTGACCGAGCGACGAGCCGACCACGCGACGGAAGCTGGCTGGAACGCGGCCGCTTTTCAGGATCTCGAGCGTGAAGGCCTTGGTGTCGGCTCCGTATTTCGCCGCGCACTCGCTCATTTTCGCGAAGGCATCCCCCCTCGCCGTCTGCACGGAGTCGAAGATCTTTCGGATTTCCTTCTGAAGCTCCAGTGCCTGGTCCGTCGGTTTGACCTTTACCTCCGTGATGGTGAGCTTCACCAAGTCGTGCAGGCCGATATGGATGGACGCGCCCGATGCAGACGGGTTCACGACCGAACGGAACGCGTCGTCCAACGCGTCCTGCAACGGCTGTTTGAGGTCGTCGCGGATACCGCGCGCGCCGGAATTGAGGTTGCGTGCCAGTTCGTATTGAATCTCGAACTGTTCGCGGAGCGGGGTGTAGGCATGCCAGACCGCCGCGAGCATTCTTTCGAATTCGGCTTGGCGATCCAACGCCAGGCTGTTGGCCGCGGCCGATTCGAATTTGGCGACCTCTATGGAGAAGAAATCGGCGATCGCCGTGGCTCTGAGCTGGATCGTGGTAAGGATGGTGTCCAGGCTCGTGATCGATACCGGCTGATCGCTGTTCTTCATGCCGGGCAGCACGACGCGGTCCAGGAAAGGGCCCGCTTTGGCCTCGATGTCGCTCTTGATCTGATTGAGCAGCTCGGTTTCCGTCAGCATCAGGTTCTTGAAGCTGTGGAACGTCGTCGTCGGGATCAGTATCTCGACTTGGTCGCCGTTCGCCCTTGCCGCTGGCGTTATCGCCTCGCGCGTCAGGGTGGTCAGCCGAAAATCGATCTCGCATTCGAAATATTGCGTATGTCCGACCTTGGGTAAGTGGATGCCATTGTCGCCGTTGGCGTTCTTTTCGAACGTGCTCAAATTGACCACGAACCATCGCCCGGCCGTGAGGTTGTGCGCGGTGCGCAGGCTCATGACCTCGTAGTCGGGTGAAGTTTCGGACTCGCTGAACAGCAGGAGGAGCTTCTGGTCGCCCTGCGTGATCTGGAAGCGGAACTCCGAATAGAAGCCGTGCGAGATATCCGGAAGTTCGCTCACGATGTCTCCGCCGCCCCGTGAAAGATCGAGCGGCACGACCGCATCGTTGCTGTTGACAGAGCCGAACGCGACGATCCAGATGCCAATTAGCGCTACCGCCAGGATGAAAAGCTGATAGCGCTCGAACAGCACCAGGTCGGACCCAAGGGCGTGGGCGAGTACCGCAGGGTGGACGAACGGGAAGAAAAAGACGACCGGGATCAGGAACCCCGCCGCCAACCCCGCAGCGGTGGAGGCGTCGTGCCGCGCTCTGCTGATCAGCGCTATCTCCAGGCCAAACATCGCCAGCGCCAGTATCCCGATTCCGACAAACCCGATAACCGCGAGCGCGGCGAACGCCACACCTCGATTGCCCTGCACAAAGGCTCCCAGCAGTGGCGAAAGCGCGAGGTACGTGACGACATAGAGAGCGATGCCGGGCCAGTCGCGCCGTAGTGAGAAATGCATGGCCCGCAAGACGGCGTCGACCGACCAGGTCTGGCGGAGCGCCGTTCCGAGCCAGCGCCGCCAAGGCGACCTCGACATCTCGAAGGCGGCCCAGCCCAAGACGGCCAGCTGGAGAGAACACAGCACGAAGGTCAGGGTTTTGCCGTCCAGCGACACCCCTTCGGCAATGGTGTCGAGAATGCTCATGGTGACGGCGCCCGACCCCATCGCGTTCAACAGCGCGTCGGTCACGACAAGCGCGTAGAGCAGCCAAGCGATGATTGTGTGCCTTCCATAGCCGGCGACACGGTGCTGCGCGATCCTCGCGGCAAAATCGTCGACGGGACCGGAAGGCTGGTTGGCTTGTGTATCCGTGCTCATGGTCCCGGTCCCGAACATCCGAACGCTTTGGGTTGCATTCGCCGGCGCGCGACGATGGCAAACTGGAGCTTGCTCGCCAAGTCTTGGCGAGTAAATACCACCCAAACGACGCTTTTGCATTTGTCGCCATTGCGCAATGGGCATTTTTTTGGCCCCGGTGCATATGCCGGTCTAGGCGGCAGAGGCCGATAATCCGAGAATCTCTGCTTTGACCATGCGCGCATCAAATGCCGTCGCCCCAAAAGGCGATGGCACATCGAAAGGTTGCGCATTGAAGTATTTCAACTAATCCGTGGACATCAAAACGGTGCGATGCTATTGACTCATGCTGGGGCAAGGGCTGGAGGGGGCTGTGAGCGACGTCGCGGCACAGAGCCAACGCACGTATGTTACCGAAGACTGGAAGATCTGGAGCGTTCACATCGCAATATTTGTCGTGGTTGCCCTGATTTGCGGCGGCCTGTTTTACCTAATATTCGAGGTCCGATCCGCCGAGTTCGCAGGTGTCATACTGGGCCAGCATAAGGATATCGGCCTCGCAGCAGCACGCCAATATGCGGAAGGTTTTCTGGAAAAAACCAGCATTGTATATTCGAAATGCAGCTTCTTCATTGCGTTGATTTTCATGTGGCTCATTTGGTTGGACCTCGGTTCTTACCTTTGTTCGACGAAGGACGGCGCTGCATCCCCCTCCACCTCCTATAGCCGCGCCAGGTCTGCAATGCATGACCCGCCGGGCGACATCTTCACGCTGGTTGGCGTCGCCTTCACCTTCGTAGGCTTGGCGGTCAGCCTTGTCACCTTGCCGCTGGACACCATCTATTCGGCGCTGACACCGAACAGTATGCCGCCCGCGCCCTCCGATACTCCGCTCAACGATACCGCACTGCCGATCCTGGCAGCGGCGATCGTGTTCGGTTCGAGCTTGGCGATCGGGCTGCTCTCGAGCTTCATGGGGATCACGCTCGCCGTTTTGGCGAGGCGCATGGCCGCCAGCTATAGCGTCGCCGTCCGATCGCCTGCGGAGCTAAGCAAGGACTTCGAATATCTCAAGAAACTCGCGGTAATGGGCAACATCGACGACAAGGTAAAGTCGATACACGACGCTCTAGAGGAGCAGGCGAAAAAGGAGCAGGCGAAAAAGGAGCAAGCGAAGAGCGACGGCGAATCCGTCGACGCGACGACAAAATACGCGGAAAAAATACGAAATGAGCTCGCCGGATTCGTCGAGGAAGTAGAGGAGGAAGTCGCGCAAGACGCTCGATCGACGTCAAAGCCGGGCACGCAAAACGTAGCGCTCATACGCGCGGTCGCCGGAGTGATGTCCAAGGTTGCCAAGCAGCTGCCAACCCACCTTCGCAAGGCGTACGATACGGAAATCGCCAGGAGAAAGCGGAAGAGGCCAAAAAGCCCGGTCGACAAGAAGTCGGAACCTGAAAGTGGCGACGGATCTGGAAACAAATCCGAATGATCAGGCAACCACTGAACATTTGGCGCGTATATCTGGACCTCTTCGCGAATTTCATGGGGCTGGTCCTCTTGGGGGGCGCCGGGCTGATGATCATGATAGGGAGCACCGCGTTGCGCGTTCACCGCGATCCGCCGAGCCTTTCGGGGATCTGCGTGGGTAAGAACGAGACAGGGGTCGCGAATTTCGTCAAAGGTGGAAACGACCAGAAAGCCGTCATGGACGGCTGTGAAATACGCGGTGAATACCCTGGTATCGTCTATACTCAAGGACAGACCCTGCTTGCCGGTTTCGACCGGGAGACCGGCCGGCCGGTCGACGCCGCAAACGCCGGCGTCAAAGGCGTGCAGGCCTTGTGTAGGAATCTCTTCAAACTGGTCGCATTCGCGAAGGTTCAACACAGTTTGGGATACAACGTCGCCGTCGAAGTCGTCGGCCATGCCAGCCGCGAATACAAGGAGACCAGCGACTGCGCCTATCCGCTAAAAGCGCTTCAACGCGAAAGGAGGCTGTACCCACACTTGATCGAAATGCTCAAACAATTCAGCTGGGGTCCGGTTTTCGATACGAGCACTGCCGCAAACTATCTCTGCAACGCGCGAGTCGCTTCGTTGCGCGCGGGAAATGTCGTAAACGAATGTCTCGTGCAGGCCAAGGCGGATGGCGAGAGATCGTTCGTTGACGATGTGTCGGACTTCGTGATCGTTTCTGCGGATCCAAAAAATCTGCTGAACCGTGAGAATGAGGTCTGTGGCGGGCAGGAATCCGATCAGGCGGAAAAATGCCGTCGCACGGTGACTGTCTTGTTGCGATTGCCAGACAGCGCAACGCGCACTTCCCAAAAGGCCGAGAAGGAACTGTCCCGCCGGCGCTAGACGCCGCGCTCGGTCGCCGCACGCCGCCGGAAAAATCGTTGCGAGGCGCCGCGGCTCAGATGAAGTGAATGGCCGCCGCGTCGCCGCCGTAGCCAGTGATGTCGATCACGTAGTCGGCGCCGGCGGTATAGCCCGCGGTCCCGTTGCCGTCGACGACGAGAAAGGTATGGCCGTCAAGCGGGTCGCCTGCACCGGTCAACGTCACCACCGCGTATTTTCCCGCGCCCATGCCGGACAAGGCCGACGCGAGATCGGCGTCGAGCGAGCCCTGATACGCCGACACGGTTTCGCTGGCGAAGAAGGTGGGCGTTGCGCCCGCGATATGAATGGAATCCGAGCTGGTGAGGTCCGTGATCGTGTCGTAGCCGGTCGTGGTGTTCGAATCGCCGGCGGAGGCAAAGTTGAACGTGTCGTTGCCGCCGCCGCCCGTGAGCGTGTCCGCGCCCAGGCCGCCGGTGATCGTGTCCGCGACCGTACTGCCGATGATCGTGTCGCCGGCCGCGCCGCCGGTGATGGTGAGGCTCTGGCTGTCGCCCGAGCCGTCGAAGTTGAGGGTGTGGCCGCCGCTCAGCGCGCTGGCGTCGACCGTCATGCCGCGGCCGTCATTGTCCTCGTCCATCGCGAGCTTGTAGCTGAATCCGTCGTCGAGCTTGAGCAGGGCGACGCCCGATAGCGTGTCGATGTGGCTTCCGGTACCGGCGGGTGTCGTGACGAAATTCAGCCCTGCCGAATAGTCGCCGTCGAGTTCCACCGTCGTGTTGCCGCCACCGATGAACTCGTTGCTGTTGAAGTTTCCTGCGAACTTGACCGTCATCGAGCCGGCGCCGTTGTCGATCACTTCGTACGTGGCCGTCCCTTGCGTCAGGTCGATGAAGTCGGTGTTCGCTGCGCCGGGCGCTGTAAAAATAGTGTTGGTATGGCCGCTATCGAGGTCGCCGATCGCGGAAACCGTGTAGGAGAACGCACCTGTCAAATCCACGGTATTGATGCCCGACAGTTTCGTGCCGGACAGCGCGAGACCGCCGGAATAGTCTCCATCGAGGATCAGGGTCGTTTTGTCGCCATGGACGATGTCGGAGGCCGCGAAATTGCCTCCGAATGTCACGTTGGAGGAACTTGGCGATGTTATGTCGAGGTCATAGCCGCTCGAGGTCGCGGCGCTGAGATCGAGAGACAATCTGGCCGACGTGCTGTCGATGTTGAGCGTGCTTCCGTCCGCGATGTCGCCGGTGATGGAAGCGTTTGTGATGTTATGGCTGAAAAGCTGCAGTGTCTCGACACTGGTCACGGCGGTGCTGGAAAGGGTCAGGCTCAAAGAGCCGCCACCGTTGCTGACGCTCAGCGTGTCGTCGCCCGCGCCGCCCGTGATCGTGTCGGAGGCGGTGAAATTGGCGCCGAACTCGAAGACGAAATTTCCGTTGCTCTCGGCCGAGCCGTCAAAGGCCAGGGTTTGCGCGGTGGTGAGCGCGGTCGCGTCCACCGCCAGCGTGTCGCCCGGGCCGACATTACTGTTGTTGGTGACGATGTCGTAGGAGCCTCCGGACAGCTTCAGCGTCTCGATGCTCGTGATCGTGGATGCTCCGAAGGTGAGGCCCGCCGAGTAATCGCCGTTCAGTATCAGCGTGTCGCTGCCCGCGCCGCCGTCGACGGCGTCGGCGGCGGAGAAGTTGCTTCCGAATTTGAACGTGTCGGCGCCCGCGCTGCCGGTGATCACATAGGCGGACGAGGTGGCGCCGCTGACGTCGATGACGAGGCTGGCTGCCGCGCCGGCGTCGATGGTGAAGGTGCCCGCGCCCTCGACGCCGCCGCCGCCGAGCACGAGGTTGTAGCCGTTCGCCGTCCCTTGCAGCGTCAGGGCTTCGATATTCTCGACGTTGGACAGCGTGATTGCCGTCTGCGTGGAAAAATCGCCGTTGAGGATGAGCGTATCGCTGCCCGCGCCGCCGTCGATGGAGTCGTCCAGGAATTTCGCGGCCGAGGTGACCGTGAACGTGTCGTTGCCGCCATTGCCGAAGGCGAACGCCCCGTCCGAGCGGCTGAGGTCGAAGGTGTCGGATTGCGCCCCGCCCTCCAGGTCGTCGTCGCTCGCGCCGCCGATGAAGGCGAAATGGCCGTTCGTCTCGGCCGAGCCGTTGAAGAAGAGCTGGTTGGAGCCGGTCAGCGCGGAACCGTCCACCGTCAGCGTCGCGCCCGCGGCGACGTTGCCGTCGTTCGTCGTGAAGGTGTAGGTGTGACCGTCGGCCACGACGATGGTCTCGATGCTAGTGAGCTGGCTCGCGCCGAACGTGGTGCCGCCCGAATAGTCGCCGTTGAACGACAGCGTGTCGTTGCCCGCGCCGCCGTTCACGCTGTCGGACGCGGAGAAGTTGCCGGCGAACTTGATCATGTCGTTGCCGCCGCTGCCGGTGATGGCGTAGGCCGCCGAGGTCGCGGCGCCGAGGTCGATGGAGAGGTTGCTCGCGGCGCTGGCGTCGATGGTCAGCGTGCTGCCGTCCGCGATGTCGCCCGTGACGGTGACGCCGGTGTAGGAATGGTTGCCGAGGAATTTCAGCGTCTCGATGCTGCTGGCTTGCGCGGTGGAGAGCGCCAGGCTTGCGTAATCGCCATTGAATTGCAGCGTGTCCGAGCCCGAGCCGCCGATGACGGAGTCGGCGGCGGTGAAGCCCGCGCCGAACTCGACCAGGATGCTGTTGGCCTCGGCGGAGCCGTCGAAGGTCAGCGTGTGCGCCGCGCCGAGCGCAGTCGCGTCGATCGTCTGCGTGTTGCCCGCCGTGTCGTTCGCGTTCATCGTGAGCTTGTAGCTGAAGCCGTCGTCGAGCTTGATCGTGTCGATGTCGGCGATCGTGGTCGCGCCGAAGGTGAGGCCGGCGGAATAATCGCCGTTCAGCTCCAGCGTGTCGTCGGAACCGCCGCCGTCGACGACGTCGGAGGTTAAGAAGTTGCCGGCGAAGACGAATGTGCCGGGGCCGGTACCGGGCATGCTGATGACATAGCCCGCGGACGTCGCGGCGCTGAGGTCGAGGTGGAGCGAGAAGAGGTTGTCGATCTCGATGGTGAGCACGCCTTTGCCGCCGGTGATGTCGCCGGTGATCGCGCCGTCGAGGTCGCCATTGCCTTGGACGCGCACCGAGTCGATGTGGGTCACGTTGCTGCTCGACAGCAGGCCGAACAGCGACACGTCCAGCGTGTCGTTGCCGGTGCCGCCGTCGGCGAAATCGTCGGCACCGATCTGAAAGCCGGAAAGATTCAAAACGTCGTCGCCGCCGCCGCCATTCAGCGTGTTGGCGCTCTCGCCGACATAGTCCGCGGCAAGGGTGTCGTCGCCCGATCCGCCGGTGAGGACGCAGGATGCGAAATCGCTGTCCATGGTGACGTTTCCGGCGACCTGCGACGCGTCCACGATGAGCGAATCGCTCCCGTCGAAGTTCCCGCTATTCGAATGCACGCTCAACTCGTGTCCGGCAGTCACGGTTGCGGCGGCCAGGGTGATGTCGTAGCTGTGACCCTGGTCCACCTGGATATTGTTGACGCCGGTGACATTGGTTGTGGTGACGCCGGCGGAGTAGTCGCCGTTGAGCTCCAGGCCGGTGAAGCCGCTGCCGAAGATCGTGTCCGCGGCGGTGAACGCCGCGCCCGCCCGGACCGAGTCCAATCCGATGCTATGGACGATGTCGTCGCCGCCCTGGGAGATGTCGAACGTACTGCGTGCCGTGCCGCCCGTGAGCACGTCGTCACCGGCGCCGCCGATGAGGGTGAGGTGCCTGCCTACGGCCGAAGCGTCGATGGTCAGGGAGTCGCCCGCACCGAGATTCGAGCCGTCCACCGTCAAGCCGAACGACGACGCCGTGGCGGCATTGAGCGTGATGTTGTAATCGTGACCGGCGGTGAGATCGATGGTCTCCACATTGGTCACCGTCGCGGCGCCGAACGTCAGTCCCGCCGAGTAGTCGCCGTCCAGCACCAGCGTATTGGTGCCCGCGCCGCCGTTGATCGTGTCCGCCGCGGTGAGCGCGCCTCCCATGTCGAAGACGTCGTTTCCCGAGCCGCCGGTGACGGTATCGTTGCCGCCGGCTTCGAGATGGAAGGTGGTGGCGGCATTGGCGCCCTTGATCGTGTCGTCGCCCGCGCTGCCGGTGACGACATAGGCCACAGAGGTCGCGGCGGTGAGGTCGATGGAGATGTTGCTCGCGGCGCTGGCATCGACAGTGAGCGTGCTTCCGCTCGCGACGTCGCCCGTCACGGCGACGCCGGTATAGGAATGCCCGCCGAGGAACTTCAGCGTCTCGACTTCGAACACGCTCGCTTGCGCGATGGCGAGGCTCGTGACATCGGCGTTGAAGGTCAGCGTGTCGTTGCCCGCGTCGCCCTCGATGATCATGCCCGCGAGGGAGCCCGCGAGATTGAACACGTCGTTCCCGCCGCCGCCTTCGGCATCGGCGTTCGTCGCCTGGGTCAGGTCGAACACATCGGCGTTGGCGCCGCCGATCAACCCCGTTTGTCCGGCGCCGGCGATGAAGTGAAGGCTGCCGTCGGCGACAGCGCTGGCGTCGATCTGCACCTTTCCGGTCGTGCCCGTCGAATCGATCGTCAGGGTGGCGCCAACCGCGATGTTGCCGTTGTCCAGCTGGATGTGGAAATTGTCCGTACCTTGGAGATCGATCGTCTCGACACTGGTGAGTGTGCCCGAGTCCATTTCGAGAGGCGGTGCGACGAGGAGTCCAACCGAGCCCAAGCCGCCCGTGAAGATGAGCGTATCGCTGCCGGCGCCGCCGTCGATCGTGTCGGTGGTCCCAAACCCTCCGTTCGCGTTCGCGAAATTGCTGCCGAAGGTCACCGTATCGCCGCCCGCGCCGCCGTGGATCGCATAAGCCGCCGAAGTCGCGCCGGAGAGGTCGATCGTCATCGTATCGGATGCGCCGAGCGCCGAGCCGTCGACCGTCAGCGTCTTGCCGCCGCCGTCGGTGATGTCGCTCACGACGGTGACGGCGTAGGAATTGCCGGCCTGGAACGACAGCGTCTCGATGCCGGTGACATTGTCCGACCCGTCGAGCGTCACGCTGCCGGAATGGCCGCCGAGGATCAGCGTGTCGTTGCCCGTGCCGCCGTCGATGGTGTCGCCGGTCGGCGAGCCGGCGGTCACCACGATGACGTCGTCGCCGCCGCCGCCATGCACGGTATCGGTGCCGCCGTTCATCAGGCGGAACTTGTCGGCCAGCGCCCCGCCGGTGAGCACGTCGTCGCCCGCGCCGTCCGTGATCAGATAGTGCCCGTCGCTCTCCAGCGAGCCGTCGAAGGTGAGATGGTTGGCGCGGCCGAGCGCGCTCGCGTCGATCGTGAGATAGGCCCCCGACGCGACGTTGCCGTTGGCCATGGTGAGGCTGTAGTCGAAGCCCGCGCCCAGGCGCAGGACCTCGATGTTCTGGATCGTCTGGTCGTCGAAGACGAGGCCCGCGGAATAGTCGCCGTGGATGTTGACGACGTCGCGGCCCGCGCCGCCGTCGAGCCGGTCGCCGGCGTCGAGCGAGGCGCCCATGTTGAAGACGTCGTCGCCGCTGCCGCCGGTCGCGGTGTCCTCGCCGCCCTTGGCGAGATCGAAGGTGTCCGACGCCGTATCCGACGACTCGTTGAACG
>JAJPHG010000023.1 GCA_021325375.1 Alphaproteobacteria bacterium
CGACCATGGACGAGCTCACATTCACGGGCAGCCCGATGCGCGCACGCAATAGGACATGACAATCTCCTGCATCAGGCACATCGCTGGAGCAGGGTTTGCGCTGACTGCCCCCTGCGCCATTCCCATGCAAAACTGCGAACTTCGCCGTTGAGGGCTTGCGCGGCTATTGCGGTGGCGATTGCGGCCTTCGGCCCCGATACGACAGCCCTTTCGCGATCCACCAAGATTTCCGACACCAACCCGTGAACATAGCGGCGATGCTTTTGCGCCGCACGCAGAAGATCGGGTGGGCGTTCAGGAGTCGGAAGCTGGTCGGTTATGCTTGACGCGTCGCACGTGGTTCTTCGCGGCGCCTCTGTCATGCATTTGAATCGTCGCTGTCAAATTTCCACATCCACCCTGTCACATGCCGCACCTATGGTCGCCCGTGGGGCAGCGATCCACCCGTGGATCGTCGCGGGTGATGCCGGTCATCTAAGCGTCTGTCATCGGGCTTTCGCGCTGTCCCGCCGAAAAGCATTTGGACGTTGGGTCGACTTCTCAGGGGACAATTCATGCAAGCCAAACTCAAGATTTCGTGCGCCGTCGCGGCCATTCTCAGCGGTTGCGGCGCGGCCTACGCCGCCGACACGAGCGCATCGTCCGGCCTCGAGACCGTGATCGTCACGGCAGAGCGCCGCGATCAATCGGTGCAGAACGTGCCGTCGACGGTCCAGGCCTTCACCGGGCCGGTGCTGTCGGATCTCGACATCACCACGCTCGACAACCTGCTGAAATACACGCCCAACGTCACCTACGGGAACAACGGACCCGGCCAGGGCGAGATCATCATGCGCGGCTTGAGCAACGGCTTCCGCGGCAACCAGTCGAGCGGCACGATCGGAAACTTCCCCAACGTCGCGATCTATCTGGACGAGCAGTCCATGCAGTTCCCGGCGCGCAACGTCGACATCTACATGGCGGACATGGACCGCATCGAGGTGCTCGAAGGTCCGCAAGGCACGCTGTTCGGCGGCGGCGCGGAAGCGGGCGCGGTGCGCTACATCACCAAGAAGCCGGTGCTCGACCAGACCACCGGCTATGCCGAGGCCGGCTACGGCTTCACCGCCGACGGCGCCGACAACACCAGCGCCCAGGTCACGCTCAATGTGCCCATCGTGAGCGACAAGCTCGCGGTCCGCGCCGTAGTCTATGACGAGCGCCAGGGCGGCTATATCGACAACGTGCCGAGCACCTTCACGCGCTCGAACGACGATCTGGGCAATTTCTATTTCAACATCCATCCCGTGAACAACGTCTGCCCCAACGGCTTGCCGCCGGGCCCGGCCGGCCTCTGCACCATCCCGAACGCGCCGCAGGGCAACAATTTCAGCATCGCGCGCAAGGATTTCAATCCGACGACCTATACGGGCGGCCGCGTCTCGGCGCTCTACCAGATCGACAACGACTGGAACGTCCTGATCGCGCAGAGCGTGGACAATCTCGAGGCCGACGGTCTTTCGGTCGAATATCCGACGGGCTCGGACTTCCAGAAGCTGCAGCCGCTGCAGGTCACGTCGTTCACGCCGTCCTACGTCAAGGACGAGTACGAGAACACCGCGTGGACCGTGAACGGCAAGATCAGCGACCTCAAGCTCATCTACACCGGCGGCTACACCGAGCGCTGGATCAACCAGCAGATGGACTACGCGAACTATTCGCGCTCGGCCGGCGGCATGTACTACCAGTGCGTCGGCGGCAGCACCGGCTGGGGCTCGGGCACGCCGTCCTGCTATTCGCCGCTCGGCTACTGGCAGGACACGATCAAGAACACGCATCTGAGCCAAGAGCTTCGCGTCTCGACGCCCGACGACTGGCGCATCCGCGCGATCGCCGGCGCCTATTGGGAGCAGTTCCGCATCTACGACGTGATGAACTTCAACTACAAGACCATTCCGGCCTGCACGCCGGCGAACCTCGAGAACGCGCTGAACGGTGGACCGGTCTGCGTCGCCGACGTCCGCACGGCGCCGGGCTCGACGGCCAACGATCCGGGCGTGCGCAGCGACGCGACCGCCTTCGGCGAGGACACGCAGCGCGGCTACGACCAGACGGCGTTCTTCGCCTCGGCCGATTACGACATCCTCGACAATCTGACCGTCACCGCCGGCACGCGCTGGTATCAGTACAGCGAGTTCGAGGTCGGCTCGCAATACGGCACCAACACGAGTTGCATGAACGTCCCCAACGGCGATTGCGGCAGCGGCATGGTCAACATCGACGCCGCGCACGACCACAAGACTTATGCGGGCTTCAAGAGCCGCGCCAACGTCACCTATCACATCACGCCGGACATCATGGCGTATTACACCTTCTCGGAAGGCTTCCGTCCGGGCGCGTTCAACCGCTCGGTGAGCGCGGTCGCGACCGGCCCCGACGGCAAGCCGCAATTCGAGAAGCCGAACGGCTACGCCCCCGATACCTTGCAGAACCAGGAGATCGGCGTGAAGGGCACGTTCCTTGACAATCACCTGCAGGTGAACCTGTCCGCCTATCTGATGCAGTGGAACAACGTGCAGTTCCTGTTCTTCAACCCGCCGGAGCTCGGCAACACGACCTTCGGCATCAACGGCCCGTCCTATCACGTCAAGGGCATGGAGGCGCAGGTCACCGCCCTTGTCGCCGACGGGCTGACGCTCTCGGGCTCGGGCTCCTACAACGACGACACGCAGGCGAACTCGCCATGCCTCGTCGACAACATCCAGGGCAGCGCGGCGTTCGGCCAGTGCATCACCGAGATCATCCCGAAGGGCCAGTCGACGCCGGTGCCGTTCGTCAATCCGTTCGGCCTGATCGGGTCGGTGCCCGCCTTCTCGCCGAAGTTCCAGGGCAACATCCACGCCCGCTACGACTGGTCATGGGGCGGCCACGACACCTGGGCGATGGTGGGCGCCAGCTACATGGGCAGCATGTTCAACCAGCCGGGCACCTACAGCTCCGGCACCGGCGTGCTGGTCCCGAGCACGACGTTCCTGCGCTACCTGCAGCCCGCCTACACGACGTTCGACGCGGCGGTGGGCGTGAACTTCGACAAGTGGACGGCGCAGATCTACGGCAGCAATCTCGGCGACAGCCACGCCAGCACCTTCACCTCGTCGGCGCAGTTCATCAAGTCGGAAGTGCCACTGCGTCCGCGGGTGGTCGGCCTCAAGTTCGGCTACAATTTCTGACGCGGATTTGCTTCACTGCGGATGGACGGGCGGACACGTCCGCCCATTTCGCGTCCGGGATCATGCAAGCAACGCCGCCCACCGTGGAAGACGACATCCGCCGCTTTCGGCAATCCCAGAAGGCCGGACAGCACGGTGAAGCGCTGCGCGGCGCCGAGGCGATGCTGCGCGAGTTTCCGCAGAACCGCGATCTGCTGCTCGTCGCGGCGACCAGCCAGCGGCATATGGGCCGGATCGACGAGGCGCTCGCGACTCTGGAGCGGCTCGAAATCCTGCAACCACGCTTCAGCCGCCTGCATCAGGAGCGCGGGCTGTGTCACGTCGCGCGCAAGGACGCGCCGCACGCCATCGATGCGCTGCTGCGCGCGGTGAACATCAACCCCGCGCTGCCCGGAAGCTGGAGCATGCTCGAAGGGCTCTACCGTCTCATCGGCGACGCGCGCAACGCCGCGACCGCCGCCGCCCATGTCGCCACGCTGAAGAGCCTGTCGCCGGAGGTCGTGACGGCGACGTCGCTGTTCTCCGACGGCGACCTCGTGCCTGCCGAGCGTATCGTGCGCGCCTTCCTCCTCGAGCACGGCGATCATCCCGAGGCGATGCGGCTGCTCGCCAGGATCGCGATGGCACGCGACGTGCTCGACGACGCCGAGACGCTGCTCGGCGCCGTGCTCACGCTCGCACCCGACCATCGCGCGGCACGCTACGACTATGCGGACACGCTGGTGAAGCGGCACAAATTCCGCCAGGCGCAGGAGCAGTTGCGCCGGTTGCTGGCGCTCGATGCGAAGAACCCGGATTACCGCTCGCTCGCGGCGACAGCGGCCGTGGGCCTCGGCGACCATGACGGGGCCATCGCGCTCTATCGCGAGATCCTCGCCGACATGCCGGATGCGCCGGACGTGCATCTGTGGCTCGCCCATGCGCTGAAGACCGTGGGGCAGGTGCCGGAGGCGATCGCCGAATACCGCGCGGCGGCGGCGGCCCGTCCGGCGTTCGGCGATGCGTATTGGAGCCTGGCAAACCTCAAGACCTACCGTTTCGAGGACGGCGAGATCGCGCGCATGCGCGCCGATGAGGCGGCGCAAGCCACCGCCGCGGTGGACCGCTATCATCTCTGCTTCGCGCTCGGAAAGGCGTTGGAGGATCGCGGCGAGTTTGCGCAGTCTTGGGTCTACTACGAGCGCGGCAATGCTTTGAAGCGTGCGCAGAGCCGCTATGATCCTGAAAACCTCGAGATCAATACGCGTAGACAGACCGAGGTCTGCACACGGGATTTCTTCGCGGCGTGCGCGGGCTGGGGCGTGCCGGAGCGCGATCCCATCTTCATCGTGGGCCTGCCGCGCTCGGGCTCGACGCTGATCGAGCAGATCCTGGCATCCCATTCGCAGATCGAAGGCACGCAGGAGCTCGCCGAGATCCCGCGCTTCGTTCTGGCGATGCAGGGCCGCGACACGGATCCGCGAAATCCGCGCTATCCCGCCGTCTTGGCCGAGATGAGCGGCGAGGATTTCCACGCGCTCGGCGAACGCTATCTCACCGAGACGCGCGTCTACAGGACGCGCACACCCTTCTTCATCGACAAGATGCCCAACAATTTCCGCCATATCGGGCTCATCCATCTCATGTTCCCGAACGCGCGGATCATCGACGCGCGGCGCGAGCCGATGGCGTGCTGCTTCGGCAATCTCAAGCAGCTCTTCGCCAATGGGCAGGAGTTCACCTACGGCATCGATGACATCGCGCGCTATTACCGCACCTATCTCGAGCTGATGGCGCATTGGGACGCCGCCCTGCCGGGGCGGGTGCTGCGCGTAAGGCACGAGGACGTGGTCGACGACCTGGACGGCAGCGTGCGGCGCATGCTGGATCACTGCGGCTTGCCGTTCGAGCCTGCTTGCGTCGACTTTCACAAGGCGCGTCGCAGCGTACGCACGCCGAGTTCCGAACAGGTGCGCCTGCCTATCTTCCGCGACGGGCTCGACGCATGGAAGAACTACGAGCCCTGGCTCGCGCCGTTGAGGGACGCGTTGGGCGACGCGCTGGAGCGTTACCGGCAATGACCGCGGACGAGATCTTCGCGATCTACGAAGGTTGCGGCGCCGAGGCCTATTTCGGCGAGCCGGTGACCGTGACCGAGCACTGCCTGCAGGCGGCGCAATTCGCGCAAGCCTGCGGCGCGTCCGACGCGCTGGTGCTCACGGCATTGCTCCACGACATCGGCCATCTGATCGAACCTGCGCCGGACGACTTCGCCGATTGGGAGACGGATGCCGGTCACGAACGCATCGGCGCCGCATGGCTGGCCAAGCGGTTCGGCCCGGCGGTCAGCGAGCCGGTTCGTCTGCACGTGCCTGCCAAGCGGTATCTGTGCGCGAAGGAGCCGGACTATTTCGCGACGCTGAGCCCGGCCTCCGTCACCACGCTCGGCCTGCAGGGCGGGCCGATGTCGCAGGCCCAGATGCTCGCCTTCGAGGCGGAGCCGTATTTTCGCGATGCCGTAAGTTTGAGGCGTTGGGACGACCAAGCCAAGGTCGCGGGTTTTCCGGTACCCGATCTCGCTTTCTACCGGCCGCTGATCGAGCGGTTAGGGATTGGACAGTGCGGGCACCGCGATGGCTGCCCGTGACCGGCCCAGGAAATAGAACAGCGACAGGAGCGTGAGGACCAGGCCGACGGCCGTCGTCGCGTAGATCGCCAGGCGGAACACCGTCAGCCATTGCATCTGCTGCATGCCGAAATTGCGCCACAGCAGCAGCGCGCAGCTCCCCGCATAACCGGAGGCGTCGGCGACATAGATCAGGAAGCCGGCGTTCGCCACTCGCCCGCTCGCCGCGACCATGCGGTCGAACAGCATGGCGTTGAACGGCGTGTAGACGACGTAGAGCCCGGCGCCGCTGGCGATCATCCAGGGGAGGGGTCCAAGCCATCCCGCGTCGAAGGCGAGCGTCGATGCGCCGAGCAGCACGAGGCCGCCGAGGATGAGGCCGTGGATGACGGCGAGCGCGCGCGTGTTGCTCTTCACGGTGACGACGATGCCCATCGCAACCAGGGCGACCGCGGCGACGACGAGCTCGGTCGAGGTGAACACCGATGCGGGGTCCGAATAGCCGAGCGCGGTCCAGAGCTCGGCCGCGAAATTGTCGCGGAAATCGCGTAGTGCCGTGACGAAGACGTAGATCACCACCAGCAGCGTGATGCCGAGACCGTATTCGTAGAGGAATTCGCGCACCTCCCGGCCGGTCATCGGCGCGCGGCGGACGCGGGCGGCTTCGTCTGCGGCATTCGGCGGCGGCAGCACCGAAAGACCCCAGACCGAGAGCAGCAGCAGCGGCGTGAACACGACGCCCGTCGCCGCGGGCATCCAGAACGCGCTCACATGCACGCGCTCGATGAGAAGGATGCCCACCGATTTCACCGCGCCCGACGATACGATGAAGCTCGCGCACAAGACCGCGCCCAGGATCTCGGAGGTACGCCGGCCTTCCATGTACGAGAACACCAGGCCCCAAATCATCCCCAGGCAAAGCCCGTTCAGGAACATCGCCGGGACTTTCAGGACGGCCGGCGCGACCGCGAAGGCGACCAGCGCCAGCCACGATACGCCGATAAGGCCCAGGATCGCCTGCGCGCGGTAGGTCCGCCGCATCGCCGAGATGACTTTGATGCCGATGAATTTCGACGCCGCGTAGCCGATGAGCTGCGCCAGCACCAGCGCGATCTTGAAATCGAGCGCGTAGTGCCAGCCCTCGACCGCACCGAAGCTCGCCGCCGCGAACGGCTTGCGGAATGCGTACATCGAGAAATAGGTCGCGAAGCCCGCGAGCGACGCGAAGATGGTGAAAACGACGGGCGACGCGTCGTCGAGCCAGGTTGCGCGCTTTCGGGGCATGTCTGCTCTATGACGATCGGGTGAATGTCATTAAGACGGGCGCCCGTTACACCCTGATGACACAAAGGCGCCCTAGAAAGCGGCGCAGGCGATTGGGTTGGAGATCATGGCGGTGCCGGCGGAGCATTTCGACCTGGCCGTCGTCGGCGCCGGAATCGTGGGACTGGCCACGGCGCTTGCCGGGGCGCGGCGTGGCCTCAGCGTGATCGTGATCGACCGCGACGCCCAGGCCAACGGCGCTTCGGTGCGCAATTTCGGTTTCATAACGGTGACGGGTCAGGAGCGCGGTGCGATGTGGCGGCGCGCGCGGCGCAGCAGCGAGGTATGGAGAGAGGTGGCCGATGCGGCCGACATCCCGATCGTGCATTCGGGGCTGTGGATGATGGTTCGCCGGCCGGAATCGCTCGCCGTGCTCGAAGCGTTCATGGCGACCGAGATGGCCGAGGGGTGCCGCATGCTCACACCTGCGCAAGCCCGGTCCCGCTGCCCGCAACTTCCGGCGCCGGACACGCTGGGCGTGCTCGAGAGTAGCATCGATCTGCGCGTCGAGTCGCGCGAAGCGATCCCGCGTCTCGCGGCCTGGCTTGCCGAGGCGCACGGCGTTGCGTTCCGTCGCGAGACCGCCGTGCGTGCGATCGAGCCGCCGCTGGTTCATACCTCGCGCGGCGCCGTGCGGGCCGAGCGCATCGCCGTGTGCCCGGGCGACGATTTCAACAGCCTCTATGCGGACCGGCTTCGCGCCTATCCCTTGACCCGCTGCAAGCTGCAGATGTTGCGACTTGCCGATCCGGGGTTCAGACTCCCCGCCGCGCTCATGTCCGACCTCGGCCTCAGCCGCTATCGCGGCTATTGCGAACTCGAGGCCGCCGCACCGCTGAGACCGCGTCTCGCCGCCGGGCAGGCGGAACATCTCCAGCACGGCGTTCATCTCATCGTCGTGCAAAGTGCCGACGGCACCCTGGTGGTGGGCGACAGCCATCATTACGCGGCGACGCCCGATCCGTTCTCGCATGAAGCCGTCGATGCGCTGATCCTGGAGGAGTTCACGGCGGCGCTCGGCATCAAGCCGCCGCCCGCGATCGAGCGCTGGATCGGCACTTACGCCTCCGCCGCGGATCGGCCCGTGCTGATCGACGCCCCCGAACCATCCGTCCGCGTGGCGATCGTGACCTGCGGCGCGGGGGCCTCGACCGGCTTCGCGATCGGCGAGGAAGTGATCGCAAGCCTGTTCGAGAATGGAGCGCCGGCATGACGTTGAAAGACCGCTACGACCTGGTGATCTTCGATTGGGCCGGCACGATGGTCGATTTCGGCTGCGAGGCGCCGGTCAAGGCCCTGCTCGAAGCGTTCGAGGCGGAAGGCGTGGCGATCGATGAAGCCGCCGTGCGCCGGGACATGGGCAAGGCCAAGCGCGATCATGTGACCTGCCTGCTGGCGAATGCGGCGGTCGCCGCTGCATGGCGCGATCGCCACGGCCGCGCTGCCGATGCCGTGGACATCGAGCGGATCATGGCGCGCCTCGGTCCGCTGATGCGCGACCACGCCGCGGCCGCGTCGGCGCTGATCCCGGGCGCGCGCGAGACTGTCGATACGCTACGCGCCGCGGGGCTCAGGATCGCGTCGTCCACCGGCTACACGCGTGAGATGATGCAGCCGGTTCTGGCGCGCGCCGCGGAGCAGGGCTATGTGCCGGACCATCTGGTTTGCTCGGGCGAGACGCCGCTGGGCAGGCCTTCGCCGCTTATGATCTACAAGGCCTGCGCGGAGCTCGGCGTATGGCCGTTGTCGCGCGTCGTCAAGGTGGATGACGCAGAGGCCGGAATCGCGGAAGGCAAGGCCGCCGGCGCTTTTACCGTCGGCGTCGCATCCGGAAACGCGCTAGGACTGTCGCTGGAGGCGTTCGATGCACTGTCTCCCTCTGAACGCTCAGATAAACTCGTGGCCGCACGCAGAGTGCTGCACGATGCCGGCGCCGATCTCGTCATCGATTCCGTGGCGGAGCTCGCTGCCGCACTCGAGGCCGACGGGGCATAATCTGCTCCGGGCCGCGACGTCAGACGGAGCAAAGCTACGAGTGGACTGCCCCCGCGCCATTCAGTCCTGCTCTCTATCCCATATCGCGACCGCGTGCCGAAACTCGATCGCAGCATCAGGGAACGGAATTCGGCATACCGTGCCGGATCAGGGCGTGCTGCTTCGTCCATGACAGCGGCCGGTCGGGATCTCGCGCGTGAATCCGGTGCAGAGATTGGCGAGCGGCTTTCCGGCATCGTTCCCCGCCTGAACACGAGAGGCATAGCCGCAACATATCGCCGACCGATATCTATTCACGATTCTATCACGGATTGTTTTCGGCGAGATACGGTGCCGCGAGCATTTTCTTCTGTTCACGATGTAGTAGTATCGGCTTTCGGAGCAAGGGGGGCGGCACCATGCATTCTGAAATGCTCAAAGGCGCGTTCCGGGCGGCTGCGCTATGCGTGCGAACGCCGTTTCCGCGCATCGTCGCTGCCGCTCTGAGCTGTGCCGTTTTGTCCGTGTCGTCCGTGGCACGAGCGGCCGACGCACCACCGGCCATGATTCTGCCGGGTCAGTTCAACGTCGACGCGTACGGCGCTGCGACTTACACGGTACCGATCGCGGTCCCCCCGGGAACCGCAGGCCTCAGTCCCGTCCTGTCGCTCGACTATTCGAGCGGCGCCGGAGACGGAATTGTCGGCCTCGGCTGGTCGCTCAACGGTCTGCCCTCGATCGGACGTTGCCCGCGGACAATCGCGCAGGACGGCTATCATGGTAGCGTCAACTACGACGACAGCGCCGATACGCAAAGCCCCATCAATGATCGCCTCTGTCTCGACGGCCAGCGCTTGATCGTGATCGGTGGCGTCTATGGCCGCGATGGATCCGAATATCGCACGGAGATCGACGGCTTCAGCAAGATCATCGCTCACGGTGCCACGGGAATAAACGGCCCGTCGTGGTTCGAGGTGCACACCAAATCCGGCCAGACAATGGAGTTCGGCAATTCCACGGCATCGCGCGTGTGGCCGATCTCGGCGGCT
The DNA here is from genome assembly GCA_021325375.1 of Alphaproteobacteria bacterium. Lineage (GTDB taxonomy): Bacteria > Pseudomonadota > Alphaproteobacteria > Micropepsales > Micropepsaceae > Rhizomicrobium. The sequence continues at coordinate 10,161 of JAJPHG010000023.1, forward strand.
ACGGGCTCTCCCGTGACGACCGTGGTCAGAAGCTGGCCGGTGAGCAAGATCTCCGACAGCGCCGGAAATTACATGACGGCGAGCTATTCGGAGTCCTCGTTGGGCGAGGCGCGCCCGGAGCGCATCGACTATACCGGCCACACGTCGAGCCCTGTATCGGCCCCATACAATTCGGTCGTCTTCAACTACACGCCCTCCGGGCAGCAGCGTGTCGACCAATGGCCGGTTTACCAAGCGGGTATGGTGCAGCAGACCCCCGACCTTCTTCTGAATGTCACGACCTATGCCGGATCGACGGCGGTCTATCAATACAAGCTCGATTACCGCATGGGCACGACGACACAGCACTCGCGGGTCACCGCAGTGACGCTGTGCGCCGGTGCGGGCGCGTGCAATACGCCCTGCAACGGCGCGGGCAACTGCCTGGCCACGAGCCAGTTCACCTGGCAAGGCGGCACGCCGGACACGGGTTTGACGTTCAACAAGGTCCCCAACAACATCGCCCACGGCAAGTGGGTGCATTTCGGGAACGGCACGTTCTTCATCCAGAATGGCGCCTCAGGCTCGGACTTCAACGGCGACGGCATCAACGATCTCATCGTGCTGCAGCCGGACAACACGGGATCCCCCTGCCCCCAGGGCAACACCATCTATTATGGCGTCGGCGATGCGGCAGGCTCGTTCGTGGCCGCCAACATGCAGTCGTTCTTCTATGGCGAGCACGGAGATCCTCACTATCTCTACTATCCGGACGGCGCCGCATGCTTCTATTATCAGGCGTCCGGCGGTGCCGCGCACACACCGCCTTTTTCCGTCGTTTCCGACCTGGACGCGGACGGGCTGACCGATGTTCTCGCCCTGGACTACAGCGGCGCCGCGGACATGTTCTTGAAGAATGACGGCCTGGGCCACTTCAATCGCCAAACGCCCAATCCCACGAGCATCATGACGTGGCCGGGTGACTACAACGGCGACGGTCTTGTCGACGGCACGACCAACGAGTTCTTCCTCAACCAGCCGAGTCAGCCGGGGACCTTCGCATCAAGCGGCCCCGTGCTTCCGAGCACCGGCGGCATCAACGACGATCGTACTTTCGGCGGCGACTACGACGGCGACGGCTGCGCCGACCTGCTCTATCAGGTCTCCGGCGGCCCGACGGCCATCTACTACAGCCCGTTCTGTACCAGCGGCCGGCCGCTGCAGAGCGTACCCGACTGGATCCACAACGGCCAACAGGTCGTGCTCGGCGACTTCAACGGCGACGGCAAGACCGATATCCTGGTCGTCTCGAAGACCGACACCGGCAAGCTTTGGCTTTCGACCGGCACGGGACTGGTCGCGACGAGCTTTGCGGTGCCGTGGGGTTGGGGAAAGTTCTCCATCGTCACGGGCGACTGGAACGGCGACGGCAAGACCGATATCGCCCTGATCGCGCCGGGCGGCTCGGGAAATTACGGCAACGGTGTGGCTCACATCGTCATGCTGTCGACGGGAACCGGCTTCCTCCAGCAGTTCACGATTCCGAACAACGCGGATAACGCGTCGGCGTCCGTCAGCGACTGGAACAGCGACGGCACCGCGGATCTGTGGCTGCAGACGTCGAACAACACCGACGCGGAATATCTCCTTTCGTCGACCGCGACCGCAGCCTACGTGCCGGAAACAATCGTGGCGATCGACAACGGCATCGGCAGCCGCACCAACATCACCTACGATCGGCTGAACGATCCGTACAATTCGGGCTTCTATTCCAAGGGCGACACCTCCGCCTATCCCAAGCAGATCATGAACGGCGCGATCTACGTCGTGTCGCGCGTCGACTCGAGCAATGGCCAAGGCACCTGCGTGCTGCCGAGCATGGCGAATTGCTACAGCTCGAACTACACCTATCAAGGCGCGACGTCGGATCTGCTGGGCCGGGGCTTTTTGGGCTTCCAGAAGACATCGGTCGACGACCTCCAGACCCACATCTCGCGCGTGACGAGCTATCATGTCGATTTCCCCTATGTCGGCCTCGTCGCGGAACAGCAGTCGGTCGTGGACAGCTCCGGCTCCGGCTGCGTGGCGGGGACCGTGCTGGAAGACACGACAAACGCGTTCAACAACGTCCGGAGCGGGAGCAGCAACGCTTACTATTATTTTTCCTACATGACCGGGAGCGTGTCCAACAAGCGCGACTGCGACAACTCGGCTCTGCCGCAGGTGACGACGTCCTATCTGAACACGGACGGCTCGTCGTCTTACGACGCTTACGGAAATCCGCAGCGCATCACACAGACGACCAGCCTGGCGGGGGACGTCTCGACGAAGGTGACCGTCAATTCTTTCTCGAACGATCCGATCAACTGGTATCTCGGCAGGTTGACGCTGGCCGTAGTGACGAGCAGCGCGACCGGGGCGCCCGACATCACGCGCACGTCGAGCTTCGCCTACGATCCGACCACCGGCCTTCTTACCCAGGAAGTGGTCGAGCCGAACGGAACGGTCTGCGACGGCAGCGACGCGTTGTGCATGGAGAAGGACTACGGCTACGACAATTTCGGCAATCGAAACAGCGTGAAGACCACCGCTCTCACCGCCGTGGTGGCGGGCGCCACGCAAACCCTGCAGAAGTTGACTCGCACGACCAAGCCGCACTTCAACACGGCCAACGGCGAGTTCATGGACAAGATCACAGATGCCACGAATCATGTCGAGCTCTGGCAGTTCGATCCTTTGTTCGGAAAGGCGCTGCAGAGGACGGATCACAACGGGTTGATCACCAACTGGAACGCCGATTCCTTCGGGCGGGAATACACGCTGAGCAATCCCGATCCGACTGCGGCGAAAACGGAATATTTCTATTGCGCCGGCGTCAATGGCGGCAGCTTTGCCAATTGTCCCGCCGGTACCGGAGCCTTCGTCAAGCGCGTGACGCCCATGAGGCAAGATCTGCTCACGCAGAACGGTGCGATGACGGTCACTTACTATGATTCACTTTCCCGACCGATCGCGACCGACGTTCAGGGCTTCGGCAACCAGTGGGTGCGGCAAGTCACCAACTACGATGCGCTCGGCCGCGTCTATCAGACCAGCCGCCCATATTTCCGCGACACCGGCTCTCCGGTCTACACCACCAACATATCGTTTGACGGGCTCGGCCGTGTGACCCGGCAGAACCGACCGGATGGCGGTTACACGGTGAGCACATACAGCGGCGCGACCACGACCGAGACGGAGACTGTGGTCAGGCCCGACACCGCGCATTCGACCGTCACGGAAAAGAGAACGACGGTCAAGAATGCGCGCGGACTACCGGTGTCGATGAGCTATCCGATCGCGAGCTATTTGACGACCTACACCTACGATGCGCTCGGAAATGTCCTGACGGTGACCGATCCCCTATCCAACGTCACGACCAACCAATACGACCTGCGCGGCCGCAAGACTTCGGCCAACGATCCCGATCTCGGATCGTGGACCTATAGCTATGACGGCTATGGCAATCTCTATCAGCAGACCGACGCCAAGTCGCAGACAACCACGCTGAGCTACGATGCCCTCAACCGCGTCGTAAAGCGCACCGAGGCCGATCTTGTCAGCCAGTGGATCTATGGCACCAGCTCGGCACAGCACAATATCGACAAGCTGGTCACCACCTGCACGGCCAGTTGCGCCGGCAGCGACTATAGCCGCGTCCAATCCTACGATGGAGACGGCAGGCCTAGCCAGACCACGCTCAACATATCGGGCGCGGCCTATAACTACGTGCAGACCTATGACCTCTCGACGGGCAGGCCGTCCACGCTCACCTACCCCTCCGGCCTGTCGGTTCAGTACAACTACGACGGCGCGCTCGGCTATCAGCTCAGCATCACCGATACCGCGGTGCCCTCTACCGCCTACTGGACCGCGAATAGCCGCGATGCCGAAGAGCATCTGACGCAAACCACCGCCGGCAACAATGTGCAGACCTATCAAAACTTCGACGCTAATACCGGCCGCGTCGTGCAGATCCGCGCCTCGGCCGACGGATCGGACGACAGCACCACCGCTCATTTCGACTATCTCTTCGACACGCACGGGAACTTGGCGTGGCGCGACGACACGATCGGCGGCTACACGGAGTCGTTCTGCTATGACACCGTCAACCGCCTCAGATTCTACTGGCTCGGCGGCACTTACGACTGCACCGCGACGAGCGGCAAGACCGTAACCTACGATCAGACCGGCAACATACAGTCGAAATCCGACGTCGGCGGATCGTACAACTATCCCGCTTCCGGCCCGGCATCGGTGCATCCGCACGCGGTGACCTCGATCAGCGGGGGCGGGGTTCTGAACACCGTGACGAACCCGCACTTCGATTATGACGCCAACGGCAACATGACCTGCGAGCACACCCACAGCGCGTGCAGCGGGAGCAACGTGGTCACGACCGTCAGCTACACGTCGTTCAATATGGCCTCGGCCGTCGTCCAGGCGAGCTCGAGCTATACGCTGACCTACGGCAGCGAGCATGCGCGCATCATCCAGTCCGCGGTCATCGACGGCACGACCGCCGAGACCTTCTATCTGAACGACCCCGTCAGCGGCGCGATGTCCGAACGCGTCGTCGCCGGCACGCAAGCCACATGGCACGATTATCTGTTCGCCGACGGCCATATGGTGGCGGAGCGCACCAAGTCTCAGTTCAGCACTTCCTGGATGTATTTCATCCTGGATCATCTGGGCTCGATCGCGGTGGTCACCGGTCAGGACGGCTCGGTGGTGACCAACGGCCGTCTCAGCTACGACGCGTGGGGCCGCTCGCGACTGTCCAGCGGCCAGGACGACACGACCTGCAATTCGGCGGCAACCGCGCCGACGACGCGCGGCTTCACCGCCCAGGAGGAGATGTCGGCGGTCTGCCTCATCAACTTCAACGCGCGCGTCTACGATCCCACGCTTGCCCGCTTCCTGAGCGCCGATCCCATGGTGGGCAGCATCTTCGATCTGCAGCAGCTCAACCGC
>JAJPHG010000041.1 GCA_021325375.1 Alphaproteobacteria bacterium
GCCTGCCCGAGACGTGGCTCGACACCCATCCGAGCGACGGCGAGATTCTCGACCGCCTGCGCGAGGGCCGCAAGCTCGCCGAGCAGCGCGACTTCCAGGCCTGGAAGCGCGAACGCATGGCGCTCTACGGCGCGGCGCAGGAATATCTCCCCGAGGAATTGTGGCATGTCCCCGGCGGCAAGACCTTGCGCGTCGTCGCCCAGCCGCATCCCTTCGGCGGCCTCACCTTCCTCTATGAAGACGTGACCGCGCGCATCGCGCTGGAGAGCTCCTACAACACGCTGATCAAGGTCCAGTCCGCGACGCTCGACACGCTGAACGAGGGCGTGGCGGTGTTCGGGCCCGATGGCAGGCTCAAGCTTCACAACGCCTCCTTCGCGCGCATCTGGGACCTACCGGCGAAAGATCTCGCGGGCGAGCCGCATGTGCGCAGCGTCGCCGCCGCCTGCGCCGAGAAGTTCGGCGATGCGGAGATCTGGGAAGGCCTGATCCAGGCCATCGTCTCGGGCTCCGCCGGCAAGCGCGACCTGGGCGAGATCGAGCGCAACGACCGCACGATCCTGTCGCTCGCGCTCTCGGCGCTGCCCGACGGCGCGATCCTCGTCACCTTCGTCGACGTCACCGACCGCTTCCGCATCGAAAGCGCGCTGCGCGACCGCAACGACGCGCTGGAGGCGGCCGACCGCCTGAAATCCGATTTCATCAAGCACGTCTCCTACGAGCTGCGCACGCCGCTCAACACCATCCTGGGCTTCGCCGAGCACCTCTCCAGCGGCATCCCGGGCGCGCTCAATCCGCGCCAGACCGAATACGTCGCCGACATCGTAGCCGGCGCCAACACGCTCACCAGCCTCGTCAACGACATCCTCGACCTGTCGCTGATCGAGAGCGGCGCGCTGCGCCTGGAGCTCACGCGCATCGACCTGCGCGCGCTGCTCGAGGACGTCGCCCAGCACGCGCGCGAATGGGCGGCGAAGGTCGAGCTCACCCTCGCCGTCGACGTGCCGGCCGACGCGGGCCAGTTCCTCGCCGACGACAGGCGCGTGCGCCAGATCGTGTTCAACCTCCTCTCCAACGCGTTCAAGTTCACGCCCCGCGGCGGCACGATCACGCTCTCGGGCCGCATCCAGGGCGAGGACGTGCAGATCGCCGTCGCCGATACCGGCCCCGGCATCGCGCCGGAGGTGAAGGCCAACGTCTTCGAGCGCTTCGCCGCCAAGAGCCGCTCGGGCCAGCGCGCCGGCGCCGGCCTCGGTCTCGCCCTCGTCAACCGCTTCGTCGAGTTGCATGACGGCTGGGTCGAGATCGAAAGCGGCTCTCTTGGAGAAGAGGGGGGAACGCTGGTGCGTTGCCACCTGCCCCGCCGCATCCACGACGAAGGCCCGCCGGAGCACAGCCGCACCGCGGCTTGATCCAAGCCATCCCGCTGCCGCATGGCGGGGCGCGGCGCGCGCGATATACGCAAACTAGTGCGGCCGTCTTATCTTTGCGCAAGCGCCAAACCCTTGGAGAATCCCCATGACCCGCATCACGCTCGCCATTGCCGCCAGTCTCCTCGCCTCGTCAGCAGCCTTCGCCGCCACGCCGGTGCAGGTCGGCCATTTCGACCAGATCGAGCTGCGCGGCGGCGGCCACGTCACCGTCAAGCACGGCGCGGCGCAGAGCGTGAGCCTGATCAAGGGCAGCGCCGACATCACCAAGTTCCGCATCAAGGACGGCAACAAGCTCGTCATCGACGTGTGCGAGGACAATTGCCCGGCGGGCCGCTACGACCTCGACATCGAGATCGTGACTCCGGACCTCACGGGCGCCGCGATCGACGGCGGCGGCCACATCGTGGCGGAAACCGGCTTTCCCGCGCGCGACCGCTTCGCCGCGGCGATCGACGGCGGCGGCGACATCGACGCGGCCGCGATCAGCGCCGCGACCGTCACCGCCGCGATCGACGGCGGCGGCAAGATCCACGTCAACGCCACCAAGCATCTCCAAGCCGCGATCGACGGCGGCGGCCATATTTCCTATCGCGGCGACCCGCAGGTGAACGAAGCCATCGACGGCGGCGGCTCGGTCGAGCGCGAAGGGAAGTAGAACGTAAGAGCATGAACGAACGGACTCGCGGCTCTCACTCTTCGACAAGCTCAGGGTGAGGGGCGGAGCCAAACGCACACTGCCCACAGTCCCTCATGCTGAGCCCGTCGAAGCATGAGGGCCGCTCCGCCGCATCAACATCTCGTGGCGCCTACACCCAAACCGCAACCGCTTGATCGTTGAATTCGCGTTCGCAAGCGATTTGCGCGCAGGCGGGTATTCGAACCTCACTTTTCGCGAGTCCCCCGCTGTCGCCCGATTGAACGCATGCGCTGTCACGACTTCTGTACAGAACCCAATCGCGTTTCCGATCGCTCCTCCAAGAGAGACCTCCGGAGCCAGATAGGAAGCGTGAAACGACAATTCAAGTACTGATTGTGGAAATATTTTTCACAGTTTTTACGTTCAATGCTGGCTCTTCGGCGTCCTCACCGTCAACCCGTCGAGCTCCGGCGTCACCTTGATCTGGCAGGACAGGCGCGAGTTGGGCTGGAGCTCCTGGGCGAAGTCGAGCATCGTCTCTTCCATGTCCGACTTCGGGTCGAGCTTGGAAAGCCACGCCTCGTCGACATAGACGTGGCAGGTGGCGCAGGCGCAGGCCCCGCCGCAATCGGCGTCGATCCCGGGCACCAGGTTCTTGACCGCGCCTTCCATGACGCTCAACCCGGCGGCGACCTCGACCTCGCGCTCTTTGCCGTCATGGTCGACATATCTGATCTTCGGCATGGATGCTCCTTGAAACCCAGCTAGACGATGTTTTTCATAGGTATGGCGGTGTCCGCAAGACGCTCCGGCGCCACAGGAGCGGCGTCCGCGATCAGCTTGCGGCCGATCATGTATTCCGGCGCCGCGTTCACGGCCTCGACGGCGGCGACCGCGCCCGCGCGCAGGTGGAAGACGGCGAACTTCCGCGAGCCGGGATCGCCGCGCATGACGATCCTGTCATCCGGCTTGGCGAGCCCCGCGATCTGCAGCTTGAGATCGTACTGGTCCGACCAGAACCACGGCACCTCGCCATAGGGCGTGGGCTTGCCCACCATCGCCAGCGCCGCGTGCTTGGCCTGGTCGATCGCGTTCTGCACGCTTTCGAGCCGGATGAGGTCGCCGCCCCGCCCATGATGGCGCGTGCAATCACCCGCGGCGAAGATCGCCGGGTCGGCGGTGGCGCAGAACTTGTCGACGCGGATGCCGTCCTCGCATTCGAGGCCCGCATCCTGCGCGATCTCGCAATTCGGCACCACGCCGATGCCGACGAGCGCGATGTCGGCGGCGAACACCCGCCCGCCCGCGCGCACGCCGGTCAGGTGGTCGCGTCCCTCGAAACCCTCGACGGCGGTGTTCATGTGGAAGACGACGCCCGCCTCGCGGTGGACCTTCTCGTAGAATTCCGACACCGGCCTGGACACCGCGCGCGCCATCACGCGGTCGAGCGCCTCGATCACGGTGACGGAAAGATCGTATTTGCGCGCGACGGCGGCGACTTCGAGCCCGATATAGCCGCCGCCCACCACGGCCAGCGTCTTGGCGGACTGGAACGCGGGCCTGAGCGCGTCGACGTCGGCGATGGAGCGCAGATAGTGCAGCCCGGAAAGGTCCGCGCCGGGAATCTTGATCTTGCGCACCCGCGAGCCGGTCGCGATCAGCAGCTTGTCATAGCCGAGCACGCGCCCGTCGGCGAGCGCGACCTCTTTGGCATCGCGGTTGATCGACACGGCCGGCACGCCATAAATCGTCTGGCAATCGGCCTGGGCATAGAACGCGTCGGGCTTCAGGAACAGCCGGTCGCGCTCCATCGTGCCCATGAGATAAGTCTTGGACAGGGGGGGGCGCTGATAGGGCGCATAAGGCTCGTCGCCCACCATGGCGATGGGCCCTGCGAAGCCCTCGGCACGCAGGCTCGCGACCGCCTGGCAGCCCGCTTGCCCCCCTCCGATGATGACGACACGCTCCATGCCCAAGCGGCTAACATGCCCCCGCAGCGAGCGCAAACAGCGCGTTGAGGCCGGGCGCGGCAACCGCTACAACGGCGCCGATGAGCGAGGATTCTCAAGCCTTTGAGCGCACGACGCGGCTCCTTGACGGGGCGGCAACCGAGGCCCTGGGCGCGCGTATCGCGGCGGGACTGGACGTCGGCGACGCGGTGGCACTGGAGGGCGATCTGGGCGCCGGCAAGACGACGCTGGCCCGCGCCATCCTGCGCGCGCTGGGCGTGACCGAAGAGGTGCCGAGCCCGACCTTCACCCTCGTCCAGGAATACGAGACGCCGAGGCTCACCGTGCGCCACTACGATCTCTACCGCATCGCGAACGCGCGCGAGATGGGCGAGCTCGGCCTCGACGACGCGCTCGACGAAGGCGCAGCCCTGATCGAATGGCCGGAGCGCGCCGCCGGCCGCCTGCCCGCGCAGACGTTGCATGTCGCGCTCAGCATCACGGGGCCTGTGTCGCGCGACGCGAAGCTGAGCGGCCCGGCGAAATGGGCGGCACATGTCTGAGCGGCTGGAGCAGGCGCGCGCGTTCCTCGACTCCGCCGGCTGGCGCGGGGCCGAGATCGCGCCGCGTCCGGGCGACGCCTCGACGCGCTCCTATGCGCGGGTGAAGCAGGGCGCGCGCAAGGCGATGCTCATGGATCAACCACAAACCGCCGAGACGCCTGCCGCGCCTGCCGGCGCGACGCCCGAAGAGCGCCGCGCGCTCGGCTACAATGCGGTGGCGCGGCTCGCGGGCGCGGACACCGCGCGGTTCACGGCCGTCGCCAACCATCTGCGCGGCCTGGGCCTGAGCGCACCGGAGATCTACGCCGCCGATCACAGCCAGGGCTTCGTGCTGATCGAGGATCTGGGCGACGACCTGTATGCGGACGTGCTGACCAACGGCGCCGACGAGCGCAAGCTTTATGAATCCGCCGCAGAGGTTCTGGCCGCACTGCAGGCGCGGGAAGCGCCCGCCATGCTGCCGCCCGGCAAACCGCTGCATCCCTATGACGAGACCGCGCAGCTTGCCGAGATCGATCTGATGACGCAGTGGCTCCTGCCCTTAGGCCTCAGGCGCGAGGCGCGCGAGGACGAGGTGGCCGAGCATCGCGCGCTGTGGCGCGGCGCGCTCGAAGCCGCGCGCGAGGCCTCGCCGGTGCTGGTGCATCGCGACTACCACGCGCAGAACCTGATCTGGCTGCCCGAGCGCGCGGGTCTCGCGCGCGTCGGACTGATCGATTTCCAGGACGCGGTCGCGGGCACGCGCGCCTACGATCTCATCTCCCTTGTCGAGGACGCGCGCCGCGACGTGCCGCCCGAGATCGCGGAAGCCACGACGAAGCGCTACCTGGCCGCCACCGGCGCGGACGAGGACGCGACGCGTGCCCAGATGGCGGTGATGGCGGCGCAGCGCAACGCCAAGATCGCGGGCATCTTCGCGCGCCTTCACAAGCGCGACGGCAAGCCGCGCTATCTTTCCTATCTGCCCCGGGTGTGGGGCTATCTGAACAAGGACCTCGAGCATCCGGCGCTCGCGCCCTTGAAATCATGGTATGACAAGACGATCCCGCGCGAGGCCCGCGGGAAGATCGATGGAGCGACGGCTTGAGCGGCAAAACACCCACGCGCGCGATGATCATGGCGGCGGGGCTGGGCACGCGCATGCGCCCGCTCACCAATGACCGTCCCAAGCCGCTGGTCCAGGTGCGCGGCAAGGCGCTGATCGATCACGCCATCGACAGGCTGGTCGCGGCCGGCGTGACGATGATCGTCGTCAACGCGCACTACAAATCCGACATGCTCAAGGCGCACCTCGCCAGGCGCAAGGACGTCGAGATCCGCGTTTCGGAAGAGACCGACGAGATCCTGGGGACCGGCGGCGGCATCCTGAAGGCGCTGCCGAACTTCGAGGGCGAGCCGTTCTTCGTGCACAATTCGGATTCGGTGTGGGTCGAGGGCCTCGGCCACGCGCTGGAGCGCATGAAGGATCGCTGGGACGAAACGGAGATGGACGCGCTGCTCCTGATGGCGTCGATGGTGACGTCGCTGGGCTTCGAGGGCACCGGCGATTTCAACATGGACGGCGAAGGGCACCTCACGCGCGTGGCGCCGCTCAGGCTCTCGCCTTATGCCTATCCCGGCGTGCAGATCGTCCATCCGCGCCTGTTCGATCACGCGCCCGGCGCCTCGTTCTCGATGAACGTGCTGTGGGACGTGGCGATCGAACGGGAGAGGCTCTACGGCATCCGCCTCGACGGCGTCTGGATCCATGTCGGCACGCCCGAAGCGGTGCGCGAGGCCGATGAATTCCTGGGCGACCTTGTCCCGGCCTGACGCCACCGTCCTTTCGATCCCGGCGAGCGTGCCTTTCGCCGACACGCTTGCGCGGGGATTGATCGCGCGGCTCGGCGCGGACGAGAACCCTCTCGCCTTGGCCGAGGCCACGATCTACCTGCCGACGCGGCGCGCGGCGCGCAATTTCGCCGACAGCTTCGCGCGCGTGCTCGGCGGCGCGGCGCTGCTGCCCGAGTTCAAGCCGCTCGGCGACGTCGATGACGAGGAGTTGCTGTTCGACGCGGGCGACGACGACATCGCGCTTGCGCCCGCCATCGCGCCGATGCGCCGCCAGCTCCTGCTCGCGACCTTGATACGCCGCTGGGACGAGAAGCGGCGCGGCGGCACGCTGGGCTTCGCGCAGGCCGCGGCGCTGGCGCATTCGCTTGGCAGCCTGATGGACGAGATGGAGATTCAGGGCTGCGATCTTTCCAAGATCCGGGAGCTCGCGCCCAAATCGCTCGCCGCGCATTGGGAGGACGTCGTCACCCTGCTCGACATCCTGCACCAGCTCTGGCCGAAGATCCTCAAGGACGAGCGCCGCCTCAACCCCGCCGACCGCCGCAACACCTTGCTGCGCGCGCTCGCGGGTAAGCTGAAATCGAAAGGCCCCGTGATCGCAGCCGGCTCGACGGGCAGCATCCCCGCGACCGGTGAGCTGCTCGCCGCCATCGCGCGGCTGCCGGGCGGCATGGTCGTGCTGCCCGGCCTCGACCGCGATCTCGACGAGGACAGCTGGAACGGCCTCGACCCCGGCCATCCGCAATATGGGATGAAGCAGCTTCTCGCGCGCATCCGCATCGCGCGCGAGGATGTCGCGGAGTGGGACGGCGGCACACCGTCGCGCGCGCGCGAGTTGGTGCTGCGCGAGACCTTGCGCCCCGCGCCCACGACCGACGCCTGGCGCGCGCTCGCCGAGCAGGGCACGGGCGAAGTCGCGGAGGGCTTGAAAGGCCTCGCGCTGATCCACGCCGCCGATCCGGCGGAGGAAGCGTCCGTCATCGCGCTCGCGCTGCGCCAGGCGCTCGATACGCCGGACCGCACAGCCGCCCTCGTCACGCCGGACCGCACGCTCGCGCGCCGCGTCGCGAGCGAGATGCGGCGCTGGGGCGTCGACATCGACGACTCCGCCGGCACGCCGCTCGCGCATACGCCGCCGGGCACGTTCCTCTGCCTCCTCGCCGAGGCCGCCGATGCGAAGTTCGCGCCGGCGCCGGTGCTGGCGCTCTTGAAGCATCCGCTCGCGGCGATGGGCGACACGAAAGAGTTCCGCGACAACGCGCGCAAGCTCGATATCGCCTTGCGCGGTCCGCGCCCGGACGCAGGCCTCGACGGCATCCGCCGCCGCGCGTCCAGCACATGGTTCGACACGGTCGCGGATGCGCTTCGCGCGTTCGGCGAGGCGCTGTCGGGCGGCACGGTCGACCTCGCGGCCACGGTCGGGCTGCATCTCGACGCCGCTGCGAAACTCTCCGATGAAAAGCAACTATGGCGCACCGAGGCGGGCGAGAAAGCGAAGAGCTTCAGCGCGGAGCTCATCGAAGCCGCCGGAGGCCTTCACGCCATCGAGCCCGGCGCCTATGCACCGCTGTTCCGCGAGCTTGCGATGCGCATCGCGATCCGCCCGCCCTACGGCAAGCATCCCAGGCTCTCGATCCTGGGGCCGTTGGAAGCGCGGCTGCTGCATTTCGACCTCGTCGTGCTCGGTGGCTTGAACGAAGGCACGTGGCCGCAAGCCGCCGCGGCCGATCCGTGGTTCTCGCGGCCGATGCGCGAGGCGCTGGGCCTGGAGCAGCCCGAGCGCGCCATCGGGCTGGCCGCGCACGATTTCTCCACGCTCGCGGCGGGACCGGACGTGCTGCTGACGCGCGCGATGAAGCAGGACGGCGCGCCGGCCATTGCCTCGCGCTGGCTGCAGCGGTTGATGCAGCTCACCGGCGGGCTCGGGCTCGCGAACCGGCTTGGCTCCCGCACCGATTTCGTCGCGATCCATGCGCGGCTGGAGGAGCCCAAGCCTGCGCCGCGCATGAAACGCCCCGCGCCGACGCCGCCGGTGGAGGCGCGTCCGCGCGCGCTTTCCGTCACCGAGATCGAAACCTGGCTGCGCGATCCTTACGCGATCTATGCCAGGCGCGTGCTCGGCCTGAAGCCGCTCGATCCGCTCGACGCCGAGATCGGCGCGATGGAGCGCGGCGACCTGGTGCACAAGGCGCTGGAGAAGTTCATCAAGGAATTTCCCGGCGCCCTGCCCGCCGACGCCGAACGACGCCTTGTCGAGATCGCCGACGGGCTGTTCGCCGACCTGCCGAAATCGGTCCTCGCGCTGTGGCGGCCGCGCTTCGTCAACGCGGCGCGCTGGTTCGTCGGCGTCGAGCGCGAGCGCCGCGCGGATATCGCGGCCTCGTATCTGGAGATCAGGGGCGAGCGCATGTTCGGCGCGTTCAAGCTCTACGGCCGCGCCGACCGCATCGACGCGCTCAAATCCGGGGGCGCCGCGGTGCTCGACTACAAGACCGGCGCGCCGCCCTCCAACCCGCAGGTGAAGGAGCTTCTCGCGCCCCAGCTCCCCCTCGAAGCCGCGATCCTGGAAAGCGGCGGCTTCGAAGGCGTGCCGAGGATGGACGCGGCCGAGCTCGTCTATATCCGCTTCGCCGGAGGCGCCAAGCCCGGCGAGCTGCGCCCGGTGAAGGTCGACGCGCATGCCATCGCGGCGGAGGCGGCGGAGAAGCTTAGCGCGCGCGTCGCCTTCTTCGACGATCCGAACACCCCCTATCACTCGCGCGTCAAGCCTTATCGCGCCAATGTGTCCGGCGACTACGACCACCTAGCGCGCGTGCGCGAATGGTCGCTCGGCGGCTGGTCGGAGGACGGCGAATGAGCGCGCGCGATCCGGCGCTGGCCGCATCCGATCCCACGCGCTCGGCCTGGGTGGCGGCGAATGCCGGCGCGGGCAAGACGCACACGCTCGCCAACCGCGTGACGCGGCTGCTGTTCGCGGGCGCCAAGCCGGAGCGCATCCTTTGCCTCACCTATACGAAGGCCGCGGCGGCGGAGATGCAGGACCGCCTGTTCCGCCAGCTCGGCGAATGGGCGATGCTTCCCGACGCCGAGCTTCGCATCAAGATCGCCACCGTCGGCGCCGAAGCGCACGGCCGCGAGGAGCTGCGCAAGGCACGCCGCCTCTTCGCGCAGGCGCTGGAGACGCCGGGCGGCCTCAAGATCCAGACGATCCACGCCTTCTGCCAGAACCTGCTGTCGCGCTTTCCCATCGAGGCCGGCGTCGCGCCCGCCTTCCGCGTGCTCGACGACCGCACGGCGCGCGACCTTCTCGCCGACGCGCGCGCGCAGGTGCTGGAGCGCGCGGGGCGCGGCGACGTGGCGCTCGCCGCCGCCGCGTCGCATCTCGTCACCCAGACGAGCGAAGGCCGCATGCAGCAATTGCTCGACGCGGCGCTGGGCAACGACCGGCGCAAGCTCGACCGCTTCATCGCCAATCTCAGCGGCATGGAGATGGCGCAGAAGCTGCGCGTCGCCCATGGCGCGGGCGCCGATGACACGACGGGGTCCGTCGCGGAGGATTTCGCCGCGTTTATCCAAGGACAGGCAGAGCAACTCGGCGCCGTCGCAAGCTGGCTCGCGAACGGCGCGAAGACCGATGTCGAGCGCGGCGCGGCGCTGGCGGCGGCGCTCAAGGAAGACGACGCACCGGCGCGCTTCGCGCTCTTCCGCGACATGCTGTTGACCGGCAAGGGCGAGCGCTACGCACGGCTCGCGACGTCTGCGCTCGTGAAAGCGCGGCCCGATCTGCATGCGGCGCTGGAGGAGCTGTGCTCGTGCTTTCTCGAGGCCGAGCAATATCATCGCGCGGCCTATGCGGCGGGCCTGGCCGAGGCGACATTGGTGCTGGCGGACGCGGCGCGCGCGATCTATGCGCGCGAGAAGCGGCTGCGCGGCGTGCTCGACTACGACGACCTGATCGCAGAGACGCTGCGGCTGCTCGAACGCGGCACGACGGCGCAATGGGTGCTGTTCAAGCTCGACGGCGGCCTCGACCACATCCTCATCGACGAGGCGCAGGACACCTCGCCCGAGCAATGGGCCATCGTGCGCAAGCTGACGGAGGAGTTCTTCGCCGGCGAAGGCGTGCGCGCGGGCGAGCGCACCGTCTTCGCCGTCGGCGACGAGAAGCAGTCGATCTTCTCCTTCCAGGGCGCCGAGCCGACGCAGTTCGAGGTCAACCGCAAATTCTTCCGTGCCCATGTCGAGGCCGCGGGGCAGGATTTCGTCGAGGCGCAGCTTCCGACCTCGCGCCGCTCGGCGCCGGAGATCCTGACCTTCGTCGACGAGGTGTTCTCCGACCCGCTGGCGCGCGCGGGGCTCACGTCTCAAGGTGCCGTGATCGCCCACACGCCGCTGCGTCTCGAAGCCAAGGGCCGCGTCGAAGTGTGGCCGCCGATCAAGCCTTCCGGCGCGCCGGAGCCCGACGTGTGGCGGCCGGTCGACGTCGAGTCCGAGACCAGTCCCGTCGTCCAGCTCGCGATTCGGATCGCCGACGCGATCCGGCGCTGGACCAACGGACGCACCCGGCTGCCCGGCCGCGACAAGGCGATCGCGCCGGGCGATATCATGATCCTGCTGCCGCGCCGCGAGCCGTTCGGCAGCGAGGTGATCCGGCGGCTGAAAGAGCGCGGCATCGCGGTCGCGGGCGCCGACCGCATCCGCCTCACCGAGCAGATCGCGGTGATGGACCTCATCGCGCTCGGCCGCTTCGTGCTGCTGCCGGAGGATGATCTGAACCTCGCGGCCCTGCTGCGCTCGCCGATGATCGACGTCAGCGAGGAGCAGTTGTTCGCCCTCGCCCATGGCCGCGAGGGAACGCTGTGGAGCGCGCTCGAACGGCGGCGCGACGAGTTCCCGGCGTGCTACGAATTCCTAAGCGAGATGCGCGCGCGCGCCGATTTCGCGCCGCCTTACGAGTTCTTCGCCCATGCGCTGACGGTGCGCGGCATGCGCGCGCGGCTCCTGGCGCGGCTCGGCCACGAGGCGAACGACGCCATCGACGAGTTCCTCTCCTACGCCTTCGCGCATGAGGCGCAGAACACGCCGTCGCTGGAGGGATTCCTGAGCTGGGTCGAGCGCGGCGGCGCGGAGGTCAAGCGCGACATGGAGCGCGGCCGCGACGAGGTGCGCGTGATGACCGTGCACGGCGCCAAGGGGCTCGAGGCCGAGATCGTCATCCTCGCCGACACCACCACCCTTCCCGAGCAGCCCGGCTCGAAGGGCCATCTTCTGTATACGGAGGATGGCGTGCTGTTCCCGCTCGCCGAAGGCACAGCACCCGAACCGGTGAGCCGCGCCAAGGCGCTGGCGGTGGAGGAGACGCTGAAGGAGCACCGGCGCCTGCTCTATGTCGCGCTCACCCGCGCCAAGGACCGGCTCTATATCGCGGGCTTCGAGAACCGGCGCGGCATCAGGGACGGCTCGTGGTACGCGCTGTGCCGCGCCGCGGCCGAGCGCATCGCCGTGCCCGTCGAAGAGGACGGCGAGACCGTCCTGGTCCTCGGCCACGCGCCGGACGAGGAGGCCGAGCCGCGCCTGCCGCTCGAAGCCGCGCCGCTCAAGCTGGACGATTGGGTCACGGCGCCCGCGCCCGTCGAGCGGCCGGCGCCGCGCTTCGTGCGCCCCTCCGAAGAGGCCGAGATGGACGAGCCCGCCGTCCTGCCGCCACGCGACGACCGCCGCTTCCGGCGCGGCCAGCTCGTCCACACCCTGCTCGCGCGCCTGCCCGAGCTGCCGAAGGCCAGGCGCCGCGCCGCCGCGCTGCGCTATCTGAAAGCGCGCGACGCCGACCATGCGGAGGCGCTCGCCGACGAAACGCTCCGTGTACTGAGCGATCCCGCCTTCGCCGCGGCGTTCGCAGCCGGCAGCCGCGCCGAGATCGGCCTCGTCGCCGACCTGGACGGGCTCGGCCGCATCAACGGGCGCATCGACCGCCTCGCCGTCTCGGACACGGAGGTCCTGATCGTCGACTTCAAGACCAGCCGCCCGCCGCCCCGGCACGAGGACGAGCTGGCGCGGATCTACAGGACCCAGATGGCGCTCTACCGCGCGGCGGCGGCGAAGATCTTCCCCGGCCGCCGAATCGCCTGCGCGCTGGTGTGGACGGAAGGCCCCAGCCTGATGCCGCTCTCCGCAGCGCTTTTGGACGCGGAAATGGCGCGCATTGCCGCCCGCGCCGCCGGGCGTTGATTTCGGGGGGCCGGCTACCTAGATTCAAGACCAGAACAACCCAGGAAAGTCCCCATGACCCTCAAAGTCTCCGACGCATCGTTCGCCAACGACGTCATCAATTCCAAGACCCCCGTCGTCGTCGATTTCTGGGCGGAATGGTGCGGCCCGTGCAAGATGATCGGACCCTCGCTCGAGGAGCTGTCGGACGAGCTCGCCGGCAAGGTCACCATCGTCAAGATCAACATCGACGAGAACCCCCACACGCCGCAGAAATACGGCGTGCGCGGCATCCCCACCATGATGATCTTCCAGGGCGGCCAGGTCGCCGCCACCAAGGTCGGCGCGCTCCCCAAATCGAAGATCAAGGAATGGATCGAGAGCTCGGTCTCGACCAACACGATCTCCGGCGCGGCAAAGGCGTAGTTCGCGCATCGCTCCTAGCGGCCCGTCGCCCTTCGAGGCTCGCTGGGCAGGGGAAATTTCCTACAAGACGCCGCTTCTCTCTCCGGCTAGCCTGGCGCCGCAAGCAGGGGGCTTCGTCATGCTCAAGACAATCGGCGCCGTGGTCGCGGGCGCGGTGCTTTGGATCGTCCTGGTCTCGATCGCGGACCGCGTCATGCGGGCTGCATGGCCGGAATACCAGGCGGCTTTAAGCGCGATGGCGTTCACCCTGCCCATGATGCTGGCCCGGCTGGCCGAGAGCACGGTCGCGCTCATCATCGCGGCGTGGGCGACTGCGAAGATCGCGCCGGATTCACGCGTCGCGCCCTGGGCACTGGCCCTTGTGATGCTCGCGCCGTTCGCGCCGTATCACCTGCTCGTCATCTGGGCCAAATTCCCGATCTGGTACCACGCCTACTTCCTGACCTCGCTGCTCGTGCTTCCGCCGCTGACGGCGAGGCTCGCGCGCTGAAGGGCGCCTCTATTTGCGCATGACGCCAATGACCGGGGTCGATCCCTTCGCGCCCTTGGCCGCGGTGCCCTGGACCGTGTAGGTGCCGGATTCGATCTCGGAGAACGACACGCCGTCGCTCGTGGCCGACAGGTCCCACGACCCGCCGGTGACCAGCGGGTACTGGACGCGCAGCACCAACTGCACGCCCGGCTCCTCGGCGAACTGGACGCCGGCCACGATCGCGTTGCCGAAGCCCTTGACCTTGCCGATGAATCCGGCGCCGAAGCCTTCGGCGCAGTCCGGGTCGTCGGTGCCCGCCACACTGGTCTTGTCGATTTTCAGCGTAAGCACGTCGCAATGGCCGTCAAGGCTGACGATCTGCGTCTTCGATTTCGCTGATGCCGCGCCGCTCAGGGCGACGAGCACCGCCGCCGCCAGCGCCAATGATGATCTCATGAACTCCCCCTCATTTGGAAACTTGTGTCGCCCTGCGACGAACGGGACTATATTTCGGTCCGGTGCGCGGGACCGAGGGGGTTGGCTTGTCCGTACGTCCCGACTTCTTGGATATCCATCCCGCCAAGGCGGCGCGGGTGGCGCGCGCGCGGATTGCGGCTTCCTACTTCCGAACCGAGACGCTGGCGCCGGACGAGCGCTTCGCCGCCTGGCGCGAGAGCGTCGGCGTGTTCCTCGACGCGCGTCTGGCGGCGAACGACGATCCCGCCCGCTTCCAGGGCGACGTCGAAAGCTATCTGCTCGACGACATCGTGCTGTCGCGGCCGCGCGCGGTCGGGCAGAAATTCGACCGTCCGAGCGGGCGCATCGCGCGCGACGGCATCGACAGCTACATGATCCAGCTTTTCGTGCGCGGCCATACCGACATCGAGCTGGGGCGGCGCTCCCTGCACGGCGGCGAGAAGCGCATCGTGGGCTTCGATCTCGGCGAGACGCTCGACAGCGCCAACGGCGATTTCGACATCCTTTGCGCGATCGTGCCGCGCGCGCGGCTGGCGCCGCTGCTCGACCGGCCGGACTCGCTGCACGCCGCCATGCCCTCGCCCGAAAGCGGCGGCGGCCACCTGCTGGCGGAGTTCCTGCCCAACCTGTTCGACAGCCTGCCCGACCTCGCCCCCGGCCAGACCGGATCGGCGTCGCGCGCGCTGACCGAGCTGATCGCGACCGCGTTCAACGGCGCCGAATTCGCGGCCGGCGACGCGCCCGCGCTTGCCGAACGCGCGCTCGAGCTCAAGGCCAAGCGCTTCGTGAAGGACCATCTCATGGAGCAGACCCTGGGCCCCGACGAACTCGGCGCCGCGCTAGGGCTTTCGCGCTCCGCGCTCTATCGCCTGTTCAGGGAGAGCGGCGGCGTGGCCCTCTATATCCGCGAGCAGCGCCTGCGCCGCTGCCTGGCCGAGCTCGTCGGCGAGCGCGGCCGCCATGCCCAAGTGGCCCAGATCGCGTGGCGCTGGGGCTTCACGGACGCCGCCCATTTCGCGCGCCTTTTCAAGGAGCGCTTCGGCTGCACGCCCTCCGAGGCGCGCGAAGGCGGCGGCGCAAGGGGCGCGCGCGACGCCCGCAGCCCCGACCCGCGCATCGGCGACCGCCGCTACGAGGACTGGATCGCCGGGCTGGCGTGACTTTTTCCCTCGCAAAGCGTTACTATTCCGGCGGCCGCGCGTTTTGCCGCCGGACAGAAAACCAGCACTGGGAAAACCATGATCAGGAAAATCGCTCTGGCGGCGTTGTTCGCCTTGTGTGGCTCGGCGGCCGAGGCCGACACCTTCAATGTCGCCATCGACGGCCATTGCAATACCTTCACCCTGAACGTCCAAAGGTTTCTCGTCGCGGGAACGCGCGGCGGCTGCGGCTCGGCGATCGAGGGCGGCACGGTCGCGAAGGTGGACCGCAAGCGCGGCGTCGTCATCAGCGAGACGACCAACAACATGGTGGTGACGTGGTACTTCACGACGCCCGAGGCCGGCGCCGGCAAAGTGTTCGTCTTCAGCTCGGACGGCGAGACCAGCAGCGAGGTGGGCTCCGGCACCTATCACATCGTGCATGGCCCGGCTGCCGGCGGCGCGTCGGGGCCCGACATCATGGCGACGTTCCAAAAGCGCTAGGCGTCAGGGAAGCACGAACGCGTTCCTGGTGTCGCTCGCGAAGCGCGTGTCGCTTCCGCTCTGCACCAGGAAGCCGTTTTTGTCGTAGGTGTGGAACAGGCCGTCCGCCGTGCCGAGCGTGAGGTAGCCGTTGTTGTCCGCCGTGATGGTGGAAATCGGCTCTCCCGTCGACTCCGACATCGCGAGCGTGTGCTTGTCGACCTTCACGAAACCGCCGCCGCTCAAGCCCACGAAGAGGATCTGTTCGTTGCCCGCCATCGCGCAGCGGCCGCCTTTGGGCTGATGCGAGGCGACGTCCGTCTCCAGATCGGCGCGCTGCGCGATCTCGACGTCGTCGCCGCTGTCGCTGAACGTGTCGGTGCGGGTATAGACGAACAGGTGCAAAGGCTCCGGCGAGCGCAGCTGGTCGACGACATAGATCGCGCGCGTCTCGACGTTGCCGACGACCCTGGGTTTTCCGGCCATCACCGCGCAGGCATGCCGGAACGGACCGAGCTCGCCCGATGCGAAGCAGCTGCCGCCCTTGCACGCGTGCCAGGTCAGCGATCTGGACGCGGTACCCTGCGTGTAGAGCGTATAGTATTGACCGTCATCGACCGCGAGCGCCGCGCCGGACACAAGGCAGGCCGCCAACGCCATCGCCGTAAGATTGCGCATGATACCTCCTCCCGAGAAGCGGGAGGAGATTACCGCATTTTCATGCGTTTGGAGCGGCTGGCTCTAAATCCGCTCGAATGCCTTGTGCTCGACGGCTTGCGTCTTGCCGGTCGAGCGGATCATGAGGAATTTGCCCGACCAGTTGCGGCGGATCGACCAGCGCCCTTCGATCTCGCTCGCGTCGGCGTTCAGCATACCTTCGTACTCAACGACCCCATGGCCAGGCGCGCTACCGTCATAGGTCTTCGTGAAGGTCACAAGACCCGCCCTCCGCTTGCCGAGCAACGTGGCGCAGATGGTCTGGCCTTTCGCCGGGCCCGAGCCGCAGATCTCATGCGTCGAACCTGAAAGCCAAGCGCCGCTCTCGATCAGCGTCGCATCGAAGAGCACGCGCTGAAGCGCGCGTGGATATGTATAGAGCCCATGCCAGATACCGGTGAGATTGTCCAAATTGGGCAAGAAAGTCCCCCGGAATTATATCTCATGCCGCAATGATATCCGCAAAACCGGGATGTGAGTCTAATCGACCCGCGGCAAGCTCGGCCCGCTACCCGTTCTCCGCCAGCACCGTGCCCGCCAGGTAGAGCGAGCCGCAGATGAGGATGCGCGGCGGCGGCTCCTTGGCGTGGGCGCGGGCCCAGGCGGCGATCTGCAGCATGGCGTCCTCGACGTCCTCGGCGGGCGCCGCGTCGAGGCCGGCGCCGCGCGCGCGGTCGTAGAGCTCGCCCGCGCCGTAGCTCATCTCCTCGCCCGGGATGGAAACGGTCGCGACGTGGCGCGCCAGGCCGCGGAACGGAGCGAAGAAGCCGGACGCGTCCTTGGTGCGCAGCATGCCGGTGACGAGATAGAGCGCGCGCTCGCCGCGCTCCTCCAGATCGGCGATGGCGGTGGCGATCGCGGCGGCGCAATGCGGATTGTGGCCGCCGTCGAGCCATACCTCCGCGCCGTCCGGCGCGAGCTCGATCAGATGGCCGCGCGTCAGGCGCTGAAGCCGCGCGGGCCAGTCGACGCTGCGCAAGCCGCGCTCGATGCCGCGGTCGTCGCTCCAATCGGCGCCGGCGCGGCGAAGCCCCGCGATGGCCACCGCCGCGTTCTCGATCTGATGACGGCCGATGAGCTTGGGCATCGGCAGGTCGAGCAGGCCGTCGGTGTCCTGATAGACCATCCGCCCATGCTCCTGATGGGCGAAGAAATCCTGGCCGAACATCTGCACGGGCGCGCAGAGCGCGTCGGCGCGGCGCAGGATCACGTCGCGCGCCGTGTCCTCCTGCGGGCCCACGATCAGCGGCACGCCGGGCTTGACGATGCCCGCCTTCTCCGCGGCGATGCCGGAGATCTGTTCGCCTAAGAACTCCGCATGGTCGAGGCCGACCGGCGTGATGATCGTCATGCGCGGCTTGGCGATGACGTTGGTCGCGTCGTATTTGCCGCCCAGCCCGACCTCGAGCACCAGCGCGTCGGCCTTGTGGCGCGCGAAGGCGAGGAACGCGGCCGCCGTCGTGATCTCGAAGAAGGTGATCGGCGCGCCGTCATTGACGCGCTCGCATTCCTCCAGCGTCGCGGCCAGCTCGGCCTCGCTGATGAGCTCGCCCGCCAGCCGGATGCGCTCGCGGAACTCGACCAGATGCGGCGAGGTGTAGACATGGACCTTTAGGCCCTGCGCCTCCAGCATGGCGCGCGAGAACGCGCAGGTCGAACCCTTGCCGTTCGTCCCCGCGACGTGGATCACGGGAGGCAGGCGGCGCTCGGGATGGCCGAGCTCGCCCAAGAGGCGCTGGATGCGGTCCAGCACCAGGTCGATCTTCTTGGGATGCAGCGCCAGAAGCCTCGCCAGGACCGCATCGGTCCGCGCGGTGGACAGGCTCACGCCTGCCCCGCCTTGTCGTGGCCGTTGCCGCGCGAAACCACGGCGTTGACGATGGCAGGCGGCGGCGAAGCCTTCTTCGGGCGCGAGCGCTTCATCATCAGATGCACGATGCGCGACAGCGTCTCGCGCATGTCGTGGCGCTTGACGACCATGTCGAGCAGGCCGTGCTCGAGCAGGTATTCGGCGCGCTGGAAGCCTTCCGGCAATTGCGCGCGGATGGTCTGGGCGATGACGCGCGCGCCGGTGAAGCCGATCTGCGCGCCGGGCTCGGCGATCTGCACGTCGCCCAGCATCGCATAGGACGCGCTCACCCCGCCGAAGGTCGGATCGGTGAGCACGACGATGTAGGGCAGCGCCGCCTCGCGCAGCATGTCGACGCAGATCGTCACGCGCGGCATCTGCATCAGCGAGAGGATTCCCTCCTGCATGCGCGCGCCGCCGGAGGAGACGAAGAGAATGAACGGCCGCTTCTCCTCGACCGCCGCCTGCATGGCGCGCACCAGGCCCTCGCCCACGCCCATGCCGAGCGAGCCGCCGAGGAAGTCGAACGGCTGCACCGCGACCATCACCGGCATGCCTTCCAGCGTGCCGCGCGCGGCGGTGAGCGCTTCCTGGCGCTGCGTCTTGGCGCGCGCCGATTTCATCTCGTCGGGATATTTCTTCTCGCCGCGGAACTTGAGCGGGTCGGCGGCGACGGTGGGATAGGCGAGCTCCTCGAACTGTGCGCCGTCGAACGTATAGGCGAAGCGCTCGGCCGGGCCGATGCGCATGTGGAAGCCGCAGGACGGGCAGACATGCTGCGCCGCGATCAGGTCGCGGTGGAAGATCATCTCGCCGCAGGACGGGCATTTGCGCCACAGGTTCTCCGGCGTGTCGGAGCTGCGCGAGCCGCCCATCAGGCCTTTGATCCGTGGGCGGACGAAATTGGCGATCCAGTTCATGACTCGATACTACACATCTTTGTCGCGCGCCGCATGCACGGAATTCGCCAGTTCGGCACAGAATTCCGTCACATTCGCGGCCAGGCGCGGATCATTAACATTGCGGAAGACCCGTTCCACGATGGCCGTGCCGACCACGACCCCATCGGCGAACCTCGCGACGCGCCCCGCCTGTTCCGGCGTCCTGATGCCGAAGCCCACCGTCACCGGCAGGCGCGTGCGCGCGCGCAAAGCATCGATCGAGGCCTCCACGTCCTCAGCCTCGATCGGCTTGGTGCCGGTGATGCCGGCCATCGACACATAGTAGAGATAGCCGCTCGCGCCGGCGAGGATGGTGTCGAGGCGCTTGGCATCGCTCGTCGGCGTGACGAAGCGCACCACGTCGAGGCCGTGCACCGATGCCGGCGCGCGCAGCACCTCGTCCTCCTCCGGCGGCAGGTCGACGATGAGGAACCCGTCGATGCCCGCCTCGGCCGCGTCCCTGACGAAGCGCGCGGTGCCGTAGGCGTGGATCGGATTGTACGAGCCCATCAGGACCAGCGGCGTCGCCTTGTCCTCTTTGCGGAACTTGCGGACCATGTCGAGCACCTTGGGCAGCGTCATGCCGCTTGCGAGCGCGCGCAGATAGGACGCCTGGTTTACCGGCCCGTCCGCCATCGGATCGGAGAACGGGATGCCGAGCTCGATCAGGTCGGCGCCCGCCTTCGGCAGCGCCTTGAGCAGCGCCAGCGCGGTGTCGAAATCCGGATCGCCCGCGGTGATGAACGGCACGAAGGCGGAGCGGTTGGCCTTTTTCAATTCGGCGAAACGGGAGGAGATACGGCTCATTTCCACCCTCCCCTTGAGGGAGGGTCGAAAAATGCGAAGCATTTTTCGGGGAGGGGTGAGCAGGTTGCGCGATACCCCTCCCCGAAGCGCTTCGCGCTTCGACCCTCCCTCAAGGGGAGGGTCGGATGACGGTGCTTGCTCATATCCTCTCCCCCAGCGCATGCGCGACCGAGAAGACATCCTTGTCGCCGCGGCCGGAGAGGCACACCGCGATGAGCTTGTCCTTCGCCATCTGCGGCGCGGTGCGCATCACGTGAGCAATCGCATGTGCGGATTCCAGCGCCGGGATGATGCCTTCGAGCTTGGAGAGAAGCATGAAGGCTTCCAGCGCGTCCTTGTCGGACGCCGAGAAATACTGCACGCGGCCCTGGTCCTTGAGCCAGGCATGCTCCGGCCCCACGCCGGGATAGTCGAGGCCGGCCGAGATCGAATGCGCCTCGCGGATCTGCCCGTCGCGGTCCTGCAGCAGATAGGAGCGCGCGCCATGCAGCACGCCGGGCGAGCCTTTCGACAAGGTCGCCGCGTGGCGCTCGGTGTCGAGGCCGTCGCCCGACGCCTCGACGCCGTGGATCGCGACCTCGGCGTCGTCGAGGAAGGGATGGAACATGCCGATCGCATTCGAGCCGCCGCCGACGCAGGCGATGACGAGATCGGGCAGCCGCTTCTCCTTCACCATCATCTGCGCGCGCGTCTCGCTGCCGATCACGGTCTGGAAATCGCGCACCATCTCAGGATAAGGGTGCGGCCCCGCGGCCGAGCCGATGATGTAGAACGTGTCGTGGACGTTGGCGACCCAATCGCGCAGCGCCTCGTTCATCGCGTCCTTCAGCGTGCGCGAACCGGATTTGACGGGGCGAACTTCCGCGCCGAGCAGCTTCATGCGGAAGACGTTGGGCTTCTGCCGCTCGATGTCGACCTCGCCCATATAGACGATGCAGGGAAGCCCGAAGCGCGCCGCCACCGTCGCGGTCGCCACGCCGTGCTGGCCCGCGCCCGTCTCGGCGATGATGCGCGTCTTGCCCATGCGCCGCGCGAGAAGGATCTGGCCCAGGCAATTGTTGATCTTGTGCGCACCGGTGTGGTTGAGGTCCTCGCGCTTCAAATAGATCTTCGCCCCGCCCAGACGCTCGGTCAGGCGCTCGGCGAAATAAAGCGGGCTCTCGCGCCCGACATAGTCCTTGAGCATCGCGCCGAGCTCGGCCCTGAAGGCGGGATCGTCCTTGGCCTCGCCATAGGCGCGCTCGAGATCGAGGACGAGCGGCATCAGCGTCTCGGCGACGAAGCGCCCGCCATAGCCGCCGAAATGGCCGCGCGCATCGGGACCGCTGCGGTAGGAATTGGGAGGGATGCTCATGCGCGCGCCTGCCTCACGAATTCGCGGATCATCGCCGCACTCTTGATGCCGGGCGCGGTCTCGACGCCCGAGGACACGTCGACGCCCGCGGCCCCGGACGTTGCGATCGCGCGCGCGACATTGCCCGCGTTCAGCCCGCCGGCGAGCAGCCACGGCCGCGAAAAATTCCGTCCACGGAGCAATTGCCAGTCGAAGGAAGCGCCGTGCCCGCCGGGAAACGCGGCGCCGGCCGGCGCCTTGGCGTCGAACAGCAGCATGTCGGCGTCGTGCTCGGCGACGCGGGCGAGGTCGCCGGCATCGGCGAGCTGGAACACCTTGATCACCGGCACGCCGAAGCGCGAGCGGATCTCGGCCGCGCGCGCGGGCGTTTCGCCGCCGTGGAGCTGGAGGAAGTCGGGCACCGCCGCCTCCATCGCCACGCCGATCTCGGCATCGCCGGCATCGGCGAAGAGCGCCACCAGCTTGACGCGTCCGCGCAGACGGGCCGCGAGGGTGCGCGCCTGCTCCGGGACCACATTGCGCGGAGATTTCTTGTGGAAATTCAGGCCTACGAAATCCGCGCCCGCCTCGGCCGCAGCGTCCGCCGCCTCGAAGCTGTTGATGCCGCAAATCTTGACCAGCACGCCCATGGGGTGGCGCTTATCGCCCCGCCCGCTTGCGAAATCAAGCAAACCGTGGCTGCCCCGTTTCGGTCGCAATTGCGTCACGGAACGGCCTTGCGCCGCTCTGGAACCGGCGGCGTCGCGGATCGTTGGAAACGACGGTTAAGGCTGGCGCGTCCACCACCAGGGAGAGACTCATATGTTGATGAAATCGCTTTTGGCCGCCGGCGCGCTGATCCTGTCCGGTTCGGCCGTCCTGGCGCAGGACTACGACAACTCCTACGGCGCAGGCCCGAACGAGAGCATCGAGGTCATCGCGCCGCGCATCCGTCCCGACAACAGCTCGATGGCGCCGACCTCGGCCACGAAGCTCACGGTCCAGGTGCGTTACGACGATCTGGATCTCACCACGCGCGACGGCGCGCGCGAGCTCAGGAGCCGCGTGCGCGACGCGGCGCACAATGTCTGCGAGACGCTGGAAGCGCGCTTCCCGATTCCCGCCGTGCCGCAGGAGCCGTGCTACCGGACCGCCGTCTCGTCCGGCCTCGCCCGCGCCGACAACGCGATCAGCGACGCGCGGCATGGGGATTACGAGTACTAGAAGCAGCTTTAATCGTCATGGCCGGGCTTGACCCGGCCATGACGGTGTGGGCTACGCCTTCGGCTTCTCGCCCTTGCGCAGCACGTAGCGGTTGGCCTTGTTCGGGCCGAGCCTCAAGCCCTTGCCGACGGGCTTGCGGTATTCGCTGCGGTGGCCGCGGCGGTCTTCTTCGGCGAAGCGCTTCTCCTTGGCCTTCGAGCCGAATTTCTGCGACACCTTGCCGTTCTGCATGAGGATCATGTAACCGCCCTTGGTCATCGAATAGGGCGCCTTGAGGCGGCCGAGATGATCGTACTTCGTGCCGGCGGGATGCTTGAACGGCTCGAACCAGGCGGGATGCACGAAGTTCGACATCGGTATGCCGTCGACCTCGAACGTATCCTCCTCGACCGCATCGCACATCTCATAGGCGTATTCGGTGCCGTCGCTCGCCTGCGCCCAAAGATTGGCGACCGGATCGATCGCCATCTCGAACAGCTCGTGGCACGCGGTCACGCTCACCTGCTCGTGGTCGTCGATCGTCGTCTTGACGAAGATCTTGGCGACCGGCTGGCCCTTCTTGGTGAGATCGTGATAGCCGAGCGCGCCCGCCTGGTCGGCGTCGTCGAAATAGATGAGCTGCCAGTCCGAGGGCTTGGCTTCCTTGGTGTTGTAGAGCTTCACCGGATAGCCCCAGATCGGCACGAAATACGTGTCGTAGCATTTCTGCAGCGCCGCGGTGAGCTTGTCGAAATCGACGCCCAGCGGCGTCTTGGCCTTGTTGATGCAGGCGATGGTGACCGAGCCGCCCTGTCCGGCCTGCGCCGCGCGGATGATGTCGTTCATGGCGTTCCCTTTCGCTGAAATTCGCCCCTCCCTGAAATCCGTCAGAGTGCCGCGATGCTCGCCCAGCACACGATGGCGCTGCACACCGAGCTCCAGCGGCCGAAGCCCTTGTAGATCTGGGCCGCGAGCTTCTCCTGGTCCGTGATCGAAAGACTGCCCGAGGCGATCTGCGGGTCGGAGACGTTGCGGATCGCAAGCCAGGGCGGCGCCTTGTCGCCCATCTCCTTCGCGACCAGACCGAGCACGGCGTCGCCCATCTCCGACACCGTCCCCAGGCCCTTGAGCCCGTAATGGTTGCTCGACGTGTCGAAGCCGAAGAAATCGGTGGTCAGCACGCCGGTCTTGAGCGAGCGGGCGCCGGCCTTGATGATCTTGGGCTGGCGCGTGTTGTCCTTGGGAAGCTGGGCGGCGTTGGCCTTGAACAGGTCCTTCGCCTTGGTGAAGTATTTGGTGTTGGCGGCCGCGCTGGAATAGTGGTCGTGGGCGATGAGCTCGCCGTCGACCTTGAAGTTCTTGAACTTGGAATTGCAGTCGAAGGTGACGATGGAGCTCACCAGCACGTCGCCGACTTCCACGTCGGTGCCGATGCCGCCGGCCGTGCCCGTGGTGATGACGAGCTTCGGCCGCACCTCCTCGACGATCTGCCGCCAGACCTCGATATTGGGCATTTTCGGCCCGTCCTGCGACATGTGCGAGTCAGACTTGAACACCACGACCGACTTGCCGCCGATCTTCGTCGTCCAATAGGCGCCGAGCCGCTTGGCCTCCTTCGCGGGGCAGCCATTGCGCATGTCCTGCGAGATCTTCGCGTAATTGTGCGTGTAGGAAAGATAGTCGTTGCGCGAGTCCTTGCCCGGCGTCAGCACGCGGCTGAGCGCGTGGCCCTCGTCCACCGTCCAGGTGACGACGAGCACGTCGGCACGCGGCAGGGCCGAGCCCGCTTTCGGCGAGAGCTTCGTCGCGGTCTGCGGCGCCAGGCTCTTGGGCCAGGGGATGTCGGTGAAGCGCGACAGCCCCGTCGCCGTCGAGAAGGCGAGGAACTCGCGTCCCTCCGTGCCTTCGGAGTCGAAGTCGATGATCTCGCGCTGAAAGTCTTCGGACGTCTTAGGCGCCACGGCGCGCGCGAAGGTCGCGGCGGGCGGCGGCGTCTCGATAGGATCGAAGCCGAGGTTACGCTTTACCCATTCGCGATCTGCGCGCATGGCAGTCCCCCAAGACAGCTTGCCGGGACCTTGTAGTCTAGAAATTGTTCGGAAACAACCTATAATAGTTTAGTCAAATCCAACCTTCGAGCCCTTCGCGGTTGTGCGTCTCGCGATAGGACGGCAGAGCACGCAGCCGCGCGACGTAGCGCGCGAGATGCGGCCAATCCATCGCCGTGCGCCCCATGTTGCGCGACCAGCGCGTGAGCATCGTCAGCAGGAAATCCGCAGCACTCATCCGCTCGCCGAGCATGAACGGCCGCCCGTCGGCGAGAAGCGCGTCGATCCGCTCCCAGGCTTTCTCGATGCGCGCCCGGGCCTGCGCCTTGGTGGCGTCGGCGTTCTGCGGCCCCGCGCCTTCATCGGCATAGAAATAGAGCCGGAACGCGGGCATCGCCGTGTTGGCGAGGAAGATCATCCATTGCAGATAGGAAGCGCGATCGGGCGCGCCTTGCGCCGGCGCGAAGCCGCGCTCGGGATGGCGCTCGGCCAGGATCATCAGCAGCGCCGCGGCTTCGCAATGGGCCGCGCCGTCGATCACCAGCGCGGGCACCTGCCCGCTCGGATTGATCGTGAGATAGGCGGGATCCTTCTGCTCGTTCTTCGCGAAATCGAGCGTCACGAACTCGAACGGAACGCCCAGCTCGATCAGCATCCAATGCACGCACATACTCGCGGTGCCCGGCGCGCCGTAGAGGACGGTGCTCACGCGCGTCTCGCCGCGGCGCGCGCGATCATCGTTTCGAGGATCTTGGTGTCGACGTCGGCGAGCTTCTTGATGTAGAGGCAGCCCTTGCCCGTCGCGTGCTTGCCGAGCTTGGCGAGCAGCGGCTTGTTGGGCGGATCCGTCGCCGCGATATAGAGCACCAGCGCGGGCTTGCGGGGCGAGAACGCCACGACCGGCATGTCGCCCTCGCGGCCGCTTTCGTAGACATAGTGATGCGAGCCGAAACCCACGATGCTCGGTCCCCACAGCTTCGGCTTCTCGCCGGTCGCTTCCTGCATCATCTTGACCAGCGTCTTGGCGTCGGCGCGCTTGGCCGCGTCGGGTATGGCGGCGATGAAGCCGGACACGCTGGCGGAGGTGGCCTTGGTCTTGTTCTCGCTGCCTTTGGCTTTGGCCTTGGCCTTGGCTTTCTTCTTCTCAGCCATGATCGAGGCTCTCCATGATCGCGCGCGCGGCCTGTGCCGGATCGGCGGCGCCGGTGATGGGCCGGCCGACGACCAGGATGTCGGCGCCGGCGCGCGCGGCCTCTACCGGCGTCATCACCCGGCGCTGGTCGGCAAGATCGGCACCCGCAGGACGGATGCCGGGCACGACGATGAGGAAATCCGCACCCAGGGCCCCACGCACCGCGGCGATCTCGCGCGCCGAGCACACCACGCCGTCGAGGCCGCAGCTCTGCGCCAGCCTGGCCAGGCGCACGACCTGATCCGCCGCGGGGCCGAGCTGGCCGACCGGCTCGAGGTCCTTGTCGTCGAAGCTGGTGAGCACGGTCACCGCGATCAGCTTGACGGCCGGATTGACCGAGGACGCCGCCTCGCGCGCGGCGCGTAGCATCGCCTCGCCGCCCGAGGCGTGGACGTTGAAGATCGCCACGCCCAGCCGCGCGATCTCGCGCGCGGCGCCGGCGACGGTGTTGGGGATGTCGTGGAACTTGACGTCGGCAAAGACCGGCAACCCCATCTCAACGATGGCCGCCACACCGTCCGGCCCCCGCGCGGTCAGGAATTCGAGCCCGACCTTGAGCCCGCCCACATAGGGCCGGACCGCCTTGGCCAGGTCCAAGGCGCGCTTGAGATCGGGAGTATCGATCGCGACGAAGACAGGGTTTTGGAATCGCGCCATCGAGCCGCTCTTTAAGGCGCCGGAGCCGCTTGCGCAAGCGCGGGGTTGGGATCAACCTCCAGGACGCGCAACCGGATGGGAAACAACCGGAGGAACGGCGATGAAACCCGTCGTGATCGCAGCGATGCTCGCGGCGCTGAGCTCTCCGGCCGCGGCGGGCAGCATGATAGGCCCGTCGATGTCGTCGCCGCCGCCAACCGCGCCGCAGGCGCAGCTGCGCACCGACCAGATGTCCCAAGCCGAGCGCGAGCACGCCAAGCGCCAGGCCGAGCTGCGCGGCAAGCTCCTGGCGCTGCGCGACGAAGGCCTGAAGCTGCGCGAGGCCGACGGCGGCACCTTGACCGCCGAGCACCGCGCCTATCTGCAAGCCAAGCTCGACGCGCTGAACGCGCAAGCCCAGGCGCCGGAGTAGCGGAGGATCGGTTCATGAGATATGCGGTTTTCACCCTCGCCGTCCTGTTCGGCACTGCCGCTCACGCCACGGGTGCGAGCACGGTGCATCCCAATCTCAGGCTCCAGCCGACGCCCTATTCGGGCGCGGCGCGGCTGCAGCTGGGGACGCGCTACGACGCCTATGAAAGGATACAGACCGAGTTGCTGGGCTTGCGCGAGGAAGGGCTGAAGCTGCGCGAAGCCGACGGCGGAACGTTGAGCGACG
This sequence comes from Alphaproteobacteria bacterium, assembly GCA_021325375.1. Classification (GTDB taxonomy): domain Bacteria; phylum Pseudomonadota; class Alphaproteobacteria; order Micropepsales; family Micropepsaceae; genus Rhizomicrobium. The sequence goes on from JAJPHG010000041.1 coordinate 27,025, forward strand.
GGCATCGCGCCTACCTGCAGGCCAAATTCGACGCCATCCTGGCGGAGCAGAAGCGCCTGCAGTAGGGCGCCTGCTGCGCATTGCCATTGAGCCGGGGCTTTCGCACAAGCCGCGCAATTCGTAATGACATTGTCATTACGCCATGCTATATCCGCGGAAAGAGGTGAAAATGACCGCCGCCCCCCGCCGCGAGACGCTCAACATCCGCATCAAGCCCGCCGAACGCGGCCTGATCGACCGCGCCGCCGAGCTCACCGGAAAATCGCGCACCGACTTCATTTTGGAAGCCACGCGACGCGCGGCGGAAGACGCCCTGCTCGACCGCACCCTGTTCGCGGTCAGTCCCGCCGCCCATGCGGAGTTCCTGGCGCGCCTCGATGCGCCACCCAAACCCAATGCGCGGCTCAAGCGCAGCCTGAGCGCGGTTCCGCCATGGAAGCAAAAATAGCGTGGCGATCTCTGCGCCCCAGCCGCTTGCCGATCATCACCAACTGAGCGCATTCGATTCCGGAATCCCATCTCTCGACGACTGGCTGAAGCGGCGCGCACGCGCCAATCAGGCAAGCGGCGCGTCCCGGACCTTCGTCGTCTGCGAAGCGGATGAGGTCATGGCCTACTATGCGCTCGCTTCGGGTGCGATCGGCACGGCCAATGCCTCCGGCCGGTTCCGCCGCAATATGCCCGAGCCGGTCGCGGTGCTCGCCCGGCTGGCCGTCGATCGCGCCTATCAGGGAAAGGGTGTCGGCCGGGCGCTGTTCCAAGACGGCGCGTTGCGTGTGTTGAATGCGGCTGACGCCATCGGCATCCGCGGCATGATCGTGCACGCGGTTTGCGAAGAAGCCAAGGCGTTCTACACCAAGCTAGGCTTCGACCCGTCCCCGCTCGACCCGATGACGCTTATGGTGACGCTGGCGGATATCCGGCTGAGTTTGCGGCCGGCGGAGCAATAGCTACTCCGCCTTGCCGTTCATGTTGAGGCGCTCGCGCAGCTCCTTGCCGGTGCGGAAGAACGGGGCGCGTTTCTCGTCGACGGCGACAGGCTCTCCCGTGCGCGGATTGCGCCCGAGACGCGACGGCCGCGTCTTCACCGAGAACGCGCCGAAGCCGCGCAGCTCGACGCGATGGCCGGCCGCGAGCGCGTCGGTGATCTTGTCGAGCACGGTCGACACGATCCGTTCCACGTCACGGTGATACAAGTGCGGATAGCGCTCGGTAAGCCGCGCAACCAGTTCCGATTTGATCATTCCCCTGTGCCCCTGCCGGGACTGCCCTCTTGTCGCAGACGCATCCCAACACGACTCCGACAGGGTTAACCTGTCAGAGGCCGGACGGCACGTCAACGGGAAGCCACTGAAAGCGCAGGATTTTCCGGCTATGTGACACGAATCACGCAAAATGGCGCCGGCCCCCGGCCAAACCTCCCGGATTGGGATGGCGGGCGTCATCTTGGCCTGCTAACAGGCGGGTCCGATAGCCAAGGGAAGCCGTAAAGATGTCGCACGATCCCGCCCTCGAGGCGCATGAGCACGCCGAGCATGCCGAGCATGCCGCCCACGAAAGCGATCCTTTCGTCACCCGGGTCGCGATCACCGTGGCCGTGCTGGCGGTGCTGGCCGCGGCGGCCTCCAGCCTGGAGACCGTCGAGGGCGGCCTCGCCATCACCGCGTCGAGCGAGGCCGTGCTCAAGCAGGACCAGGCGACCGATGCCTGGGGCGAATACGAGGCCGACAGCATCAAGAAGAACCTCTACGGCATGGGGGCACTGGAAGGCGGACCGCGCGCGGACGACTTCAAGAAGGAATCCAAGTCCGAAGCCGACAAGCAGGCCAAGGTCAAGGCGCGCGCTTTGGACTTCGAGGCCGAGCGCGACAAGCTGGTCGCGGAAAGCGCCGAGCACGAGCACCGCCATCACAGGCTGACCGTCTCCGCGACGCTGGTCGAGATCGGCATCGCGCTCTCCACCGTCGCCATCATCACCAAGCGCCGCCCGTTCTGGGCGGCCGCGTTTCTGCTCGGAGTCGCCGGCGCCGCCATCACCGCATACGCGTTCGTGTAGAGCAGGTTGGGTCTGCTCTACACGAAGCGCCGCCGTTGCCTAGCGCAGGTCAGTTGACCTGCGTGTAGGTTGCGGTCGAGCCGATCAGCGCCGAGCTCGTCCCGGTGGTCGTCGCCACCTGCGAGATCTGCGGCGTCAGGGTTCCGCCGGCGCTGACCACGATCGACCCCTTGAGATGCAGGATGCCGGCCGTGCACGTGACGGCGCCGGTCTGGGTCGTCTGATTGGTCAAAGTCGCCATGGCGACGAACCCCGTCGTGGCGTCGCACTGGTACTCGATGTGATAGATGATCGAGGTCGCCGTGTTCGTGCCGCCCATGCGGGCACGGATCCCGCCGGTCGCATCCGCGTTGACGAGGAGCTGGACGTCGAAATTGTAGGTATGGCCGGCGGCGACGTCGGTGATCAGCCCGGCGACCGATGTCGGCGTCGTCGTGCCCACGCGGTCGGTCTGCGTGGAGGCGGTGAGCGGCACGGTGAAGGGGATGAACGCCGACCATTTGGCGTCATGGGCCGCGCAGAACGTCGCCGTCTGCCCCGAGCCCAGCACGACGCCGGTCGATCCGGCGATGCCGTTGATCGTGTCGCTCGTTCCGAGCGCTGCAAAGACCGCCACGATGTGATTGCCGGAATCGGTGACGGTCTGGCAGGCGCCGGCGGTGGCGGGCGCCAGCGCCACGCTGTCGCCGTCCGCCGCGGCCGAGGCGATGTTCACCACCTGGCCCGTCAGCGCCACGGCATTGGTCTGTCCGCCGCCCGAATGCGCGGTCACGTTGTTCAGGAACGGCATGACGAAGAAGGGCGCGTTGCTGTTGAGAAGGTTGTGCGAGCCCTGCGTGTTGGTGAATGCCGTGCCCGATTGATACCAGACGTTGGTGCTCGGCTGGTAGGTGTTGAACAGCACCAGGTTGCGCGTCGCGTCGGCGACGAAGATGTCGCTCGTGTCGGTGCCGGCCGAGACCGAGGCGACGAGATTGCCGGCCTCGTTGTCGAGCGTCGCCGTCGCGTCCTGCGCGCTGCCGGTGTCGGGCATGTAGATATAGTTGGCGCCCACCGCCGAGCCGGCGTTCTGGTTGTTCAGGATGACGACGCTCTGGTTCGCGCCGTAATGGATGTTGCCGCCGTACCAGCTGTTGGTCTTGGACGCGTCCTCGATGTCGAGGCCGATATGGTTGCTGTCGAGATCGGCGGTCTCGTCCTCGGCGGCGCAGCCGGTGAAGGAATTGTTCGCGGCGCCGTTGATGAGCTGATAGGCGATCTGGTGCGTGTAGACCTCGCAATTGGAGAACTTGAAGTTCGCCGTGCCGTCGATCTTCACCCCGACGCCGTTGCGGTAGTTCGCGAAAGGCCTGAGCGCGTAGGAGTTGGTCACGCCCGTCACCGAGTAGCTGTTGTCCGCGAAGGTCAGGTTCGCGATCGAGCCCGAGGCCGTCGCCGCGGCGCTGATCCACACGATGTTCTGCCTGGGCCAGACCGCCACGACCGTGGCGCCGCCCGGGATGCCGGTGCCCGAGACCGCCTGATCCTTGCGCACATGCGCCAGCGTGCCGATCGCGGTGATCTCGGTCGAGCCGTTCGTGGTCGTGCCGGTGGTCACGGTCGAGGCGAATTGCGAATTGGTGCAGATGCCGTTCGAATCGTCGATGCGCTGATAGGTGCAAAGGCCCGCCAGGCTCTCGGCGCCGGTGACGGCGTTGCCGCTCGCGGGCCGCCCGATCCAGACCGTGTTGCCGGTCCGCGGACAATTGTTGGTCGCGTCGACGCAGGCCGAGTAGAGCGTGATCTGATAGTTTCCGCCGTTGTTGGTGACCGACTGGATCCCCAGGACCTGCAATCCCGCGCTCTGCTCCGCGGTGAGCAGCGAGTAGCAGCCGAAGTTGAGGAACTGGCCCACGACGAGATGGGAGTTCTTCAGATTGTAGCAATTGGTGGCGTCGACGTTCACGTTCTCGATGTTGACCGTGTCGAAGCCGGTCGCCGTGAAGCCGGTGGTGAATCCCATGATCATGCCGTTGCGGAACGTGCAGCCGTCATTGACGCAGGTCACGCCCGTGCCGCCGAAGGCGTTGGTGATGGCCAGAAGTTCCTGATAGCAGCAGGTCGTGCTGGTGGGATTGGCCGTCCCATAGACGCTGTTGTTCTCCACGTTGCAGCCGTCGATCGTCCCGCCGCTGCTGCTGGTGCTGGTGCTGGTGCTCAGGCTGATCGTCTGACCTGTCGGGATGAGCAGGAGGTACGGAATGTTGACGTGATCGCCGTTGGGCACGCCGCTGCCGTTGACCGGCAGATCGTTGTGCGCGTTGAGGCAGTGCAGCGTCATATGCGTCGGGATCGAAAGCCCGGTGCTGAAGAGATAGGCGCCGTTGTTGGCGATGGTCACGGTGTTGACGCCCGCGTTGGACGCCGCGATGAACATGTTGGCCATCGCGGAGGTCTGACTCGTCACGTGATCGCCGAAGATGCCCCATTCTGCGACGTCCCAGCGCGGCTTCTGGCGCTGATAGTGGTTGCCCAACCCGTCCGTGAAGCAGGTTCCGGCATTCGTCGTGCAGGTGGTGACGAGCGCGAACACGCCGCCGCCGCCGTCGCCGGCCGTGTTGTAGCCCGCGACGCTGATGCCGGCGGCGCCGCTGGTGCTGGCCATCAGGGCCGCGATGTTGGCAACTTGGTCGACGGCCTGCGCCGCCGCGGGTTGCGCGGCGAAGAGCGACAGAAACCCGCAGAACAGGGCCGCGGCAATGGACGTGAGCTTGGTCGTCGCGAAAATCTTCTTCATGGTGGTCCTCCCTCGCCGCGAGCGCTGAAGCTCCGCCGGTCGCTTTTCCACTTTCGATGGAACAATTACTAAGGGCGAGTCCTGATCAGACTCTACCGTTACGAGATATTTCCCGGGCAGCAGCAATTTGAATCGAAGGCGGGCCGCGCGTCTCGAACCGGGACGGCGATTTAGACGTCCGTCTTGTCGCTCATGTCCAATCCGCGCCGCTCGGGCCACAGCGCGGCGAATTTGCGGTAGAGCATGCGCGGCTCGCGCGCGCCGCCGGCGCGCTTGGCATAGGAAAACAGCGCGAAATCGCGCGCATAGAGAAGATTGAGGCGGCCGATCACCGCCTCGCTCAGCGCGGGCGCGGGGGCGTCGAGCTTGTTCTCGACGGTGAGCGGCGCCGCGACCGCGAACTTCGCGCGCACCTCGTCCCAGGCGGCGGGCAGGTCTTCCACCTTCCACAGATGCGAGACGGCGCGCGTCGTGCCCTCGTAGAAGAAGCGGTATTGCGGCGCGAAATGGACGAACTTCCAGTCGAAGCGGATGCGTTCCTCGTCGAGGAGGTCGAAGGCGAGCTCTTCCTGGCTGAGCGCGGCGAAGTCCTTGTTCCAATGCTTCAGATGCACGTACGACGACAGGAACCGCGCATAGGGATCGCGCACGAAGCCGAAGCTCGAGAACGCGCCGTCGATGGCGAAGGCGGCGCGCGCCTCGCCGATGCGCATATGGGCGAGATCGCGGATCTCGTCGCGCGCGCAATCGTAGCGCCGCCCCCACATCGCGTCCGCATCCGGGAACTCAGCCGTCAACGCCTTGTGGATCGCGGTGCCCGCGCATTTGGGATTGTGCACGAAGAGCAGCCTGCGCGCCTTCATCCAGATCATCGCGGGCCCTCCACCAGCGTCGTGCCGCGCGCAGCGCGCCATTTGCGCCTGAGTCCCGCCCAGGTGAGATGGCGGTTCAGGCGGAACAGGTTCGTCTCCTCGCGCCCGTCCATGCGCACGCCCTTGAGCGCGTGGCGCGACGTATCGGTGATGCCGTGCGCGTCCATCAGCTCGCGATACTCGTCATATTGCGATGCGCCTTGCATGTTTCCGGCGCTGTATTGCGCGCCCTTGCCGATGGCGCGCGTGTGCAGCACCGAACAGGCATCGACGATGACGAGCCTGTCGCCGTCACGGCGCGCGATGTCGCGCCAGACCATATCGAGGCCCCAGCTCGATTTGTTGAGCTGCCAGGTCGGCAGCACTTTCTTCAGGAAATCGACGCGGAAGATCGGCGCCATCAGCTCGACGAAATCGACCTCCCGGTATTCGAGCCAGGCGCGGCGCAGGGTGATGTCGTAGGAATAGAAAGAGAGCGGATCGAGCGCCGGCTGGCCGAGCGCCGCGTCCGTCTCCTCCAGGATGCGCAGCGCGGTGTTCCAGCACGCGGCATCCGCCGCCAGATCGTCGTCGGGAAAGCCGATGCGGCTGTAGCGGTCGAGGAAGCCGCCATGGCTCTCGAGGCACGCCTTCAGCCCCAGCCATTTCGGTCCCGCCTCGCGCGACAGCGTCACGCCTTCGGGCAGCGCGCCGAACGGCTCTTCCCGCGCGCCGAAATAGCTGACGTGCAGATCGAAATCGCGCGCACCCTGCAGCCACCCCGGATGCAGCGACTTGTCGCCCGCGCGGACGATGAGGAGATATTTCCTCATGCGTCCCCCCGCACGAACGGCGCGATCTGCTTCTCGAACAGCGCGAGCGCGCGGGCGCAGGCCTGGTCCATGTTGTAATAGGCGTAGTCGCCGAGCCGTCCGGCGAACCAGACCTTCCCCTCGAGCGCGCGCGCGGCGTCGAGATAGGGCTGGAGCCTCTCGGCGTTGCCCGGCGTGGGGATCGGATAGTAGGGCTCGTTCTTTCCGGGCTCGTGGCTCTGCGGATATTCCTCGACGAGCACGGTGCCTGGGGTCTCCTGTCCCGTGAGATGCTTGAATTCGGTGATCCGCGTATAGGCGTGGTCGTTGGGATAGTTCACCGTGCCGACCGGCTGCGCCTGGCGCTCGTCGCGTGCATAAAAATGAAAGCGCAGGCTGCGATAGGGCAGCGCGCCGAACCGGTAGCCGAAATACTCGTCGATCGGTCCGGTGAAGATCACGTTCGCGCCCCGCTCGGGCAGCGAGCGGAAGTCGGTGTCCGTCGCCACCTCGATATTGGGATGCTTCAGGATGCGCGCGAACATCGCGCTGTAGCCGTCCGCGGGCATCGACTGGAAGCTGTCCTGGAAATAGCGGTCGTCGCGGCTGATGCGCACCGGCACGCGCGCGCTGACGCTCGGGTCGAGCTCCTCGGGGCGCAGCGACCATTGCTTGAGCGTGTAGTTCTCGAACACCTTGGCATAGATGAAATCGGCGAGCGCCTTGAGCGCGCCGCCGCTCTCGCGCATCTTCAGGATGGGCACGTTCCTGCCCTCGCCATACGTCTCGATCAGGAGCGCCGTGAGCGAAGCGGCCTCACGCGCCGGAAACAGCGCTTGAAGCGAATCCAGGTTGAAGGGGATCGGCACCAGCTTGCCGTCGATGTGGCCGAGCACGCGGTGCTCGTAAGGCCGCCAGGCGGTGAAGGCCGACAGGTAGCGCCACACCTTCTCGGCGTTGGTGTGGAAGATGTGCGGGCCGTATTTGTGGACGAGGATGCCGTGCTCGCCCTTGTGATCGAAGGCGTTGCCCGCGATGTGGCTTCGGCGGTCGACGACCAGCACCTTCTTGTCGAGCTGGGAGGCGATCCGCTCGGCCAGTACCGCGCCGGTGAAGCCCGCGCCGGCGATGATCCAGTCGTGCCTGCTCAAGGAAAGCGAACCGGAGCCCTGTTGCAGCCGCAAAGAGCCCCGGTTCGGGAAAATAAGCAACCCTCCCTTGCCGCCTTCGCTTTCGCTACGGCGTGCCAGGAGAATCTTCCGGCCACGGCGTAGCCTTTAGGCGGAGCCGGGAGGGAGGGTCGACTCCTAATTCAGCACATAGCGCATCGTCACGCCGACGACATCCTCGTCGCGGTTGCGGGTGAAGGTGTTGTCCGCGGGCGCGGTCGGGAAGGTGTTGCTCGTGTTTTGGTAGAAATTGTGCTCGTAGCCGATCGAGCCCACCACCGTGTTCGGGATGAAGTGGTAGTTGAGCGCCACGTTCAGGTCGGTGTAGTCGCCGCCATGGGCGATATGCAGCAGGCCGTTCGAATCGTCGAACACCTGGGTGCTGTTGGAGAAGGTATGACCGACGCCGGCATTCATCGACAGCACCGGGCTGAAGCGCCATTGCGAGGTGAGGCCCAGGCGGTAGTTCCACTGCGAATCGGTGAGCGTGTTGTCGCCGGTGTTCTGGTTCAGCACCGTGCGCGTGTCGAGCCAGCTGGCGTCGAACAGACCCGCGATCGTGAAGTCGCGCGTCTCATGGCCGAGCGTGAAGCCGAAATCGGCTTCCTGCCCGCCGCGTCCGACCGTGCCGCTCTCGTCGGCATTCGCGCTTCTGGCCGGGAACGCATCAGGCGAATAGTCGGCACGCAGGTCGAAGCTGAACGGGCCGCCCGCCGCCTGGTCGACGGCGCGCCAGGTGATGCCGAAATCGGGATCGGTCCAACCGGAGCTGGAGCGCGTCACCAGTCCGGTGGGATCGAGATGGCGGCTCGTCGCGCGCGTGTCGTAGCCCCAATCCAGGCGCAGCACGAAATCGTCCGTGATGCCGTACTGGAATTGCTGGCCGATGTCGTTCGACGTCACGTGCGAGGTGCTGGTCTGCGCCCCCGCAGCGTTGAACGTATTGAGCGAGGTCGAGCCCCAATCATAGCTCGTCGCGCCGTAGACCTGCCCCTGCATCGGCAGATAGAGCGGGTCGGAAATGATACGCGCCGCGTCGGGCGTCGCATCCTGCGCGAAGGCGGAAGTCGACAGGCAGATGACGCTCGCGGCGCCGAGATATTTCGTCCAACGCATGGGCACGCACTCCTCCTTGATATGAACTCAATCGTGCGCGCGTCACCCCGTGCCCTGACGATGCGCCACCAGGTCATGGGATAAACGCGGCCCGCGCCCAATCCGTTGCGGCGTCAGCCTTATCTTTAAGTAATGCGCGGGCCACGAAGATGAATGCAGGATGAACGGTTAGTCTGTGTACGGATTATACCTCGCGCTCGCGAACGCCGTTCGCTCAATCCGTCATGGCTCTTGCTGTCATGGCTCTTGGGGGCTCGGGTCGGCATGTGCTGGTATGACGCGCCCGCGCGCAAAGCCGCTTGACGGAGCGCGCGCGGCGCAAACCGCCGCCTCGATTTCCGGGATTTCCGCGGGTTCCCGAAAACGCCACAAATCCGTTCTTGACGCGGCGCCCCGATCAAGGGATTACCTTGGGCAGCAACGAAGAAGGTCATGGAAATGTTCAGAAAAATCCCCCTGGCGCTGGCGCTGACCTTTGGCCTTGCCACGGCCGCGCACGCGACGGCCACCCTCAAGCTGCTCAAATCGTTCTGCGCCGATACGGGCTGCCCCGACGGCCAGACCCCTTCGGGCACGCTGATCACCGACAGCTCGCACAACATCTACGGCACCACCCAGGCGGGCGGCACGCATGGCGGCGGCACGCTGTTCCAGTTGCTCTTCAATCCGGACACGTCGAGCTACCGCTACCGCAAGCTCTACAATTTCTGCGACCAGTCGCAATGCGTCGACGGCGCGACTCCCACCAACACCAGGCTCGTGATCGATACCAACGGCACGCTCTACGGGACGACGGCAGCAGGCGGCCCCGCCAACAGCGGCGTCGTCTTCAAGCTGGTGCCGAACGACACCAAGACGCACTACCACTACAGCGTGATCTATCAGTTCTGCGTGGAGTTCAGCGGCTGCGAGGACGGCTCCACGCCGACGGGCGGGCTGACTTTCGCCGGCCAGGACCAGGGCCAGAGCTATGACGGCGTGGCGGCGCTCTACGGCTCGACGCTGCATGGCGGCCGCGACTCCGACGCGGGCCTGATCTTCCAGCTCGTTCCGCCGCCGGCGGGTCAAGAGTTCGGCACGCAACGCCAGCTCTACAAATTCTGCCGCCTCCACGCCTGCAGCGATGGCGCAAATCCCGGCGGCAACATCACCATCGACAAGAACGGCAATCTCTGGGGCACGACGTCGACGGGCGGCCGCGATCCCCAAAACGCCGGCGTGATCTTCGAACTGATCCCCAGCGTGAGCGGGGCATGGGGAGAAACCCCGATCTACTCCTTCTGCGGCGAGACGGATTGCGCGGACGGCGCCACGCCCACGACGGGGCTTGCCGTCGATTCCAACGGCAATTTCTACGGCACGACGTCGACGGGCGGCCTCACCTACCGCAAATGCGCGGACACGGGCTGCGGCGTCATCTTCAAGCTGACGTCGAGCGGCGCCACGGAGACGACGCTCTATTCCTTCTGCAAGCTCGCCAAATGCGCCGACGGCGGCATGCCGGAAGGCCTGGTGCTCGACCCCAACAGCAACATCTACGGCGGCACCAACATCGGCGGCCTCAAGCACAACGGCAACTTCTTCAAGCTGAACGGCACGACGATGACCGACATGTACGATATCAAATGCGTCAACAACGTCTGCTCCAACGGCATCAACCCGACCGGCTCGCTGATGCTGAACGCCAATGACGACCTGTTCGGCGCCTTCATGAACGCCGGCCGCAACGGCCAGGGCGGCGAGCTGTTCGAGCTGATCGAGTAGACGGCGGCGGAAACTTTCCCGCGTCCGTGATATCAAGGGCGCGTCATCCAAAGGTGGCGCGCCCATGCCGCTCAAATCCGCGACGCTCGCGTTCCTCATCGCCGCCCCGCTGCTCCTGATGGGGGCGCCGGGCGCCTGCGCCTATACGCAGAAGGTCCTCTACGCGTTCTGCGGGGTGGCGAACTGCGCCAATGGCGAGGAGCCGCTGGGGCCGCTGCTGCGCGATCCGTCCGGCAACATCTTCGGCACCGTCGAGGACGGCGGCGGGACCCAAGGGGGCGGCGGCGTCTTCGAGCTGACGCCGGGCAGCGGCGGCGGCTGGACCGAGCAGATGATCTTCGATTTCTGCACCGGCGACACCTGTCCTTATGGCAGCGCGCCCACCACCGGCGTCATCATGGATACGTCCGGCAACCTCTACGGCACGACGAGCTTTCTGGGCATCGACGACGCCGGCGCCGCGTTCGAGCTGATCCCCAACAAGAGCAAGACCAAGTGGAAAGCGAAGCTTCTCTACATGTTCTGCTCGAAGACCGCGTGCGACGACGGCTCGATCGCCAACGGGCTGACCTATCAGGGCCAGGCTTCCGGCGCGCTCTATGACGGCGTCTCGCCGCTCTACGGCACGACCATCGAGGGCGGCACGAACGATGGCGGCGTCGTCTTCGCGCTCATTCCGCCCGCGCCGGGAAAGAAGAAATGGAAAGAGACGGTCATCCACGATTTCTGCTCGCCCAATTCGACCGACCAATGCACGAGCGACGGCGCGACGCCCGAAGCCGCGATGATCATGGATGCGAGCGGCAATCTCTACGGCACGACGAAAGCGGCAGGCGCCGGCGTGTTTGCCGCCGGCACGATCTTCGAGCTCAGCCCGAAGGGAAGGAAGTGGAAGGAGAAGACCCTCTACAATTTCTGCTCGCAGCGGGGCTGCACCGACGGCGCCGGTCCCAACGCGCCCCTGCTCATGGACGCCGCGGGCGACTTGCTGGGCACGGCCGGCGTCGTGTTCAAGTTCGATCCTGCGACGTCGCAATACACCGTGCTGCATACCTTCTGCGCGGGCGGCAACTGCTCCGACGGCGACGGATCGAACTGGGGCCTGACGATGGATCCGGAAGGCGACCTCTTCGGCACCTCGTTCGGCGGCGGCAACACACAGCAGGACGGTACCGCTTGGGCGCTCAACCCGACGTTCCAGGTCCTCTACACCTTTTGCCAGGTGGGCGCGTGCAAGGACGGCATGCACCCGGACTCGCCGCTGCTTCCGGACACATCGGGCAACCTCTTCGGTACCACGTCCGAAGGCGGTCCCAACGGCGCGGGCGAGGTCTACGAGCTTTCGCCGTAGCCTCGGCCCCGTTCATTGCTCAACTCTTGCGCGATTGATAGGATCGCGCGGGGGTGAGGAGTAAGCGCGATGTCCATTCTCCTGCGCGGCGCCGGTTTGGCGCTGCTGGCCGCCGCCATGCTGCCGAACGGCACGGCTTCCGCGGCGACGCTGACGACGCTTTACAGCTTCTGCAAGACGTCCGGCTGTCCCGACGGGCGCCAGCCCGACGGACGCCTCGTGCGCGACGCGTCGGGGAACCTGTTCGGCGCGGCGTCGGCGGGCGGCACCAATGACGGCGGCGCGGTGTTCGAGCTTACGCCCGACGGCACCGAGACCGTGCTCGCGAACCTCTGCACGAAGACCAATTGCCCCGACGGCGATTCGCCGGAGAACGGCGTCATCATGGACACCGCGGGAAACCTCTATGGCACCGCGTTCCATGGGGGCCGCAACCAAGCCGGCGTCGTCTTCGAGCTGGTCGCCAACGCCGGCCGCACCGCGTGGACGTACAAGGTGATCTACCGCTTCTGCGTTGTCGACTGCGCGGACGGAGAGGGTCCGAACGGGCTGGCCTATCAGGGCCAGGCGAGCGGCGCGCTCTATGACGGCACCTCGCCGCTCTACGGCACGACGATCTTCGGCGGCGCCAACCACCTCGGCGTCGCGTTCTCGCTGACCCCGCACCGCAAAAAGTGGAAGTACAAGGACATCCACGATTTCTGCACGCCCGATTGCACGACGGACGGCGAGATGCCCGAGGCGGAGATGACCGTGGACGCGGCCGGCAATCTCTTCGGCACGACCGCGAGCGGCGGCGACGCCAACAATGGCGGCACGGTCTTCGAGCTCAAGCCCAAGCGCAAGGGCGCCTTCGCCGAGACGATCCTCTACCGGTTCTGCGAGGAGACGGCCTGCCACGACGGATCGAACCCGTTCGCAGGCGTGACGCTGGACGCCACGGGCAACCTGTTCGGGGTCACGTCCAGCGGCGGCCAGAGCGGCGAGAACAGCACGGCCTTCAGGCTGATCCCTAAGGGCGCGCATTCGAAATATTCGCTGCTCTACACGTTTTGCAGCGTCAGCGGCTGCGCGGACGGCAGCCAGTCGGAATCGCCGCTGACGCTCGACGCTTCGGGAACCCTGTACGGCACCACCGTCGGGGGCGGAAACGACAACGGCGGCGGCGTGCTGTTCTCGCTCGCGCCGCAATACCACACGCTCTACACGTTCTGCAGCCAGGCCTCCTGCGCCGACGGCGCCCAGCCGGTCTCGCCGCTCCTGATCGACGGGTCCGGCGACCTGACCGGCACGACGACGGGCGGCGGCGCGCACGGCCAAGGCACGGTGTACGTGCTGACGCCGTGAGGAAAAGGATGTCGCGATGAAGATGGGCAAAACCTTGGTCCTGGCGCTCGTCGGCGTTTGCGCGCTGGCCGTGCCCGCGAGCGCGATCCGCAACCTGCATTCGTTCTGTCAGATTCAGGCAAGCTGTCCCGACGGCCTATACCCGGCGGGCGGGCTCGCCATGGATGCCAACGGCAATCTTTTCGGCGTCACGGAAAGCGGCGGCATTCCGAACGATTTCGGCGTCGCCTACGAACTCGTGCGCAACCCGGACCGCGCCAAATGGCGCTTCCGGCTGCTCTACAATTTCTGCACGCAGCTGGACTGCGCCGACGGTATAGGGGCGTCAGGACCGCTCGCGATCGATACGTCAGGCAGCCTCTACGGCGTCACGGGGGGCGGCGGAACCACGAATGGCGGCGTAGCCTATCGCCTCTCGCCCAATCCCGGGCACAAGAAGTGGACCTATACCGTGCTCTGGACGTTCTGCTCGCGCCAACCCAAGTGCAGGGACGGAAGCGGACCATCGGGCGGATTCACTTATGCGGGCGCTTCCAGCGGCGCGCTCTATGACGGCCATTCCGCGCTCTACGGCTTCACCGCCTCCGGCGGAAACTTCTCGCGCGGCGTCGCCTATTCCCTCACGCTGCAGACTGGCGGAAGCTGGCGCCAACAGACCCTCTACAATTTCTGCAAGGACGCCGGAACATGCGCGGGCGGCGTTGAGCCCTACGGCCAGCCCGTCCTTGACGCCACGGGCAATGTCTACGGGTCCACGCGCAACGGCGGCGCGCAGAACGACGGCGTTTCGTTCAAGCTCGCGCCCGTCTCGGGCTCGAAGTTCTGGAGCGAAACCGTGCTGCACGATTTCTGCTCGGCGGCGAACTGCTCCGACGGGGCAGGACCTTCGAGCCTGGCGATCGATACGGCGGGCAACCTCTTCGGCACCACCCAGCTCGGCGGCGACACTTGCGGCGGTAGCGGCTGCGGCACGCTTTTCGAGATCGCATCGGACGGGACCTATTCGGTCCTCTACAATTTCTGCTCGAACTCAGGCTGCACCGACGGTGCCGATCCCACGGGCGTCGTGCTGAGCGCATCCGGCGAGATATTCGGCACCACGGACGACGGAGGAAACAACAACAACGGCACGGTGTACAGGTTCAACGGCGCGCTGCACACGCTCTACACATTCTGCAAGACGGACTGCGAAGCCGGCCGGGAACCGTTCTCGCCGCCCCTGCTGGACGGTGCCGGCAATCTGTTCGGCACGACGCCGGTCGGCGGAGCATACAACAGCGGCGCGGTTTACAAATTGAAGCAGTAGCCGCGCGCACGAACGCCTCGTGGGGGAGTGAGTCATGAACAGTGTTGGAAACAATCTGCGCGCCGCGCTCGCGCTGGCCTTGCTTGCCGGGCTCGGCGCCGCGCCGGCAGCGGCCAAAGTAAAGGCACGGATCATCGAGAACCTCTGCGAGACCGCCTCTTGCACCAGGGACTTCTCGAACGTCGGGCTCACGATGAGCCCGTCCGGCGATATCTACGGCGTCAACGATCAGGACGGCGCCAATCACGAGGGCTCGGTTTTCCGCCTGCACCAGCGCGCCGGGCACAACAAATGGACTTACCAGACGATCCACGGCTTCTGCGCGCAGGCCAATTGCACGGACGGCTCCTTCCCGCGGGGCGGACTGATCGCGGATACGGCAGGCAACCTCTACGGCACGACGCAGACCGGCGGTCCGACCGGCCATGGCGAGGTCTTCCGTCTGTCGCCCGGCGGCGCGTTCGATGTGCTCTACGGATTTTGCCCGGCCAACGATTCCTGTCCCGACGGCGCGGGCCCAGGCGCCGCCCTGACCTATCCGAACGCGGCGGCCGGCGCCTTCTATGACGGCGTCTCGCCGCTCACCGGAGTGGCGTACACGGGCGGCAGCCACAACAGCGGAACGGCATACCAGCTGACGCCGGGTTCCGGCGGCTGGTCGTTCGCGGTCCTCATCAACTACAATTCGGCCTGTGCCCCCGACGCCATCGTGATGACGACCGGCACGAATGTGTACGAGACCCAGCGCCTGGGCTGCGAGAGCGTCGGCAACGGCGCCGGCGCGATCATGCTGCTTCAGCAGGCCACGCCGAGCTGGAAGGAGACCGTGCTCTACGCGTTCTGCGCGCAAATCAACTGCACCGACGGCGAAGATCCGCGCGGGCAGGTGGTGATCGACGGCAGCGGCGCCCTATACGGGGCGGACGACGAGGGCGGCAACGCCGGCGGCACGGCCTTCAAACTGACCCCCGATGGGCTGGCCTGGGACTTCCAGCTGCTGCACACTTTCTGCTCCTTGCCCGGCTGCCATGACGGCGTGTGGCCCATGGGCGGACTGATCGCGGACGCGAACGGCAACCTTTTCGGAACCACGAACGGCTATGGAAACCGCAGCCGGAGCGGAACGATCTTCGAGATCGGCGAAGGCGGCGGCTTTCAAACGCTTCATGAGTTCTGCAGCGGGACGTGCAAGGAAGGCAGCCGGCCCATCGCCGGCGTCCTCATGGACGGCGCGGGCAATCTGTTCGGCAAGACCACGGAGGGCGGCGGCCAAGGCAGCGGCACGGTCTTCGCGCTGACGCCTTGACGCGTATTCGCACGGATCGCGCGGGGGGCCTTCGCGTGCTAGCGTTGTGAGGCGACGATTTCCACGGGAGACAAGGATGCGCTGCTTTGGAACCGAACCGACGCGCGGAAAAGCCGCCCTCGCTGCATGGAAGACGTTCGCGGCATCGCTCTGCGCCGCGACGCTCGCGGCCCTCAGCTCCCTCGCGCAGCCGGCGCAGGCGGCGGGGATAAGCACCCTCTATTCCTTCTGCGAGCTCAATGGGTGCCAGGACGGCGCCGCCCCAGGAGGCGGCCTCGTCGCGGACGCGCAAGGCAATCTCTTCGGCACCACGCAAAGCGGCGGCAACATCAATTCCGCCGGCGTGATCTACGAGGTCGTACGTCATCCCAAGCGCGGCACGGCGCGCTACCGCTCGCTCTACGAGTTCTGCGCGCTGCCGGCTTGCGCCGACGGGCGCTATCCGCTTGGGCGCCTTGTCATCGATGGCGCGGGGCGCCTCTACGGCACCACGTGGAGCGGCGGCGACGTCAATTCCGGCGTTGCGTTCATGCTGTCGCCGCGGTCCGCCGGGCACAGCAAATGGTCGTACGCCGTTCTTCAAAGCTTCTGCTCGGGCCAGCCGACCTGCGTCGCGGGCGCGGTGCCGCTGAGCGGCTTCACCTATGCGGGCGCGTATGCGGGCGCGCCCTATGACGGCACCTCGCCGCTCTACGGCGTCGCGAGCCGCGGCGGAAAATACGGCAACGGCACCGTCTATTCGCTGCGCCACCACCAACTGGACTGGAAGTTCAGGGCGCTCTACGCCTTCTGCCCCGACCTCGGCACCTGCGCGGGCGGAAGCGCGCCGCAGCTCGCGGTTCTGGACGGCGCCGACAATCTCTACGGCATCGCGAACGGCGGCAACCAGAACGCCGGCCTGGTGTTCAAGCTCACGCCTGGCTCGGGCAACGCGTACAGCGAGAGCGTTCTGCATGATTTCTGCTCGTCGCCGAATTGCGCCGACGGCAAGTTCCCCTCTGACCTCATCGTCGACGCCGGGGGCAACCTTTTCGGCACGGCGCGCCAAGGCGGCGTGACGAGCCATCTCTACTGCGGCGGCTGCGGCACGCTCTTCAAGATCGCGTCCGACGATACGTTTTCCGTGCTCCATGCGTTTTGCGCGCGCACGCCGCGCTGCACGGACGGCTTCGCGCCCTCCGGCATCACGTTGACGCCTTCCGGCGACATCTACGGCGTGACATTCTACGGAGGCAAAACGAACGCTGGGACGCTCTTCCGCATGGCCGCCACGATGCACACGCTGTTCAGCTTCTGCCCCAACGGCTGCAGCGCCGGCGCCAATCCAGTGGCGGCGCCCTTGCAGGACGGCGCTGGCAAGCTCTTCGGCGTCGCCGCCGGCGGCGGCGAAAGCTCCCACGGCACGGTCTACGAATTCACGCGATAGAGGAAACGAACAGCCGCGCGGGATCGCTCCCGCGCGGCCGTTGGCTTCAGACCGCCCAGCGCACGATCACCACGCCGGTGCCGCCCGCGCCGCCGGGGGAGCCCACATACTGACAGCCCATGCCGCCGCCGCCGAGCACGCCGTTATAGCTGTTGACCGTGCCGGGGTGGCCGAGCGGATTGCCTCCGCCCGGGATCGTGTAGGTCCAGTTCCCGATCCCGCTGAACGGAAAGACCGTGCCCTCTTCCGCGCCGTAGTCGAGCTTCGCGGCCTGGGTCAGCCCGCTTGCCCCCGCCGCCGCCGTGAAAGCGCCCGCGGTGCCCGCGACCATCGTGCCGGCGGTCTGGCCGGGAGAGCCGCCGCCGCCGGTCGACTGCGCGATGGTGGTGGTCCCGAAGACCAGCTTGCTCGTTCCACCGCCGCCGCCCGCGCCGCCGCCGAAGGCACCGTTCGCGCCGCCGGCGCCGATCGTGACGGCGATGGTCTGGCTGGCCGTGAAGCCGCTGTAGGAAGCGAAGCCCGCGCCGCCGGATCCGCCGCTCGCGGCTTGGAAGATGCCGGTGGAGCAGCCGCCGCCGCCGCCACCACCGCCGATGACGGTGAACTCGAACTCGGTGCCGGCCGCGGCCGTCGCCGGGATCGTGAAGGTGCCGCTGCTGGTGAAGACCATTGTGTGCATGCTGGCGGCCCATGCCGCATCGCTGAACGTGAAGGCCGCGAGTGCCGTTGCCAGAAGAAGAGTCGATTTCATGGTGATGTCTCCATCTTGAGGGAGACGAACGATAACTCAATCAAAAAGGGATTTTTGCGCCACACAACTATGTGATGCGTCACGTTTTTTTGTGCGCAAAGAGAATGACCGCACGGCATAGCTCCCGCGCGGCCGTGTCATATCTCAATACTTGCCCGTCAGCGGGACGCGCCATGATTGCTCTTTCTGCGCGTCGCTTCGATGCGCCCGATCTTGCAGCCGAAGGACACGGCGAAATATTCCTGCTCGGGATCGATATGGATGGTGCGCGACGCCTGGAAGTCGTTCAGGCGCTGCTGCGAGCGCTTGATACACGCGCAGAAGCGCGCGCCGTGACGGCCTTCACGTGCTCACGAAAAAAACCGCGCGGGATCGCTCCCGCGCGGCTTTCCTTATTCGACGTGACGCGACGGCTATTCCTCGTCTTCCTCGGCGTCGTCTTCCTTCTTGCCCTTCTTGGTCGCCTTCTTGAGGGCTGCGCCCAGGATGTCGCCGAGCGAGGCGCCCGAGTCGGACGAGCCGTATTGCGCCACGGCTTCCTTCTCCTCGGCCACTTCGCGCGCCTTGATCGAGAGCGAGATCTTGCGGCTCGCCTTGTCGACCGAGGTGACGAGCGCATCGATCTTGTCGCCCTTGCCGAAGCGCTCGGGACGCTGATCGCCGCGGTCGCGCGCCAGGTCGGCGCGGCGGATGAACGCCTTGGCGCCGCCTTCCAGCACGACCTCGACGCCGCCGTCATTGACCTCGGTCACGGTGACGGTGACGACGCTGCCCTTGCGCAGCGGGCCGGCCTTCTCGATCGGATCGCCGGTGAGCTGCTTGATGCCGAGGCTGACGCGCTCTTTCTCCGCGTCGACGTCGAGCACCTGCGCCTTGACGGTCTGGCCCTTCTCGTAGGCCTTGACCGCCTCTTCGCCCTGCTTGTCCCAGGAGAGGTCGGAGAGATGGACCATGCCGTCGATGTCCTGATCGAGCCCGATGAACAGGCCGAACTCGGTGATCGATTTGATCTCGCCCTCGATCGTGCTGCCCGGCGGATGCGCCTTGGCGAAGGCTTCCCACGGATTGTCCTGGGTCTGCTTGAGGCCCAAGGAGATACGGCGCTTGTTGGAATCGACCTCCAGCACCTGCACGTCGACCTCGGTGCCCGGCGTGACGATCTTGGACGGCGCCACGTTCTTCTTGACCCACGACATCTCGCTGACGTGCACGAGGCCCTCGACGCCCGGCTCCAGCTCCACGAAGGCGCCGTAGTCGGTGACGTTGGTGACCTTGCCCTTGAACTTCGCGCCCACGGGGTACTTGGCGCCGACGCCTTCCCAGGGATCGGTCTGCAGCTGCTTCATGCCGAGCGAGATGCGCTGCGTCTCGTGGTTGATCTTGATGATCTGCACGGTGACGGTCTGGCCGACGCTCAAGACCTCGGTCGGATGCGACACGCGCCTCCAGGCGATGTCGGTGACGTGGAGCAGGCCGTCGACGCCGCCCAGGTCCACGAACGCGCCGTAGTCGGTGATGTTCTTGACCACGCCTTCGACGATCTGCTTCTCGGCCAAGGAGGCCACGAGCGAGGTGCGCTCCTCGGCGCGGCGCTCTTCGAGCACAGCGCGGCGCGAAACGACGATGTTGCCGCGGCGGCGATCCATCTTGAGGATCTGGAACATCTGCGGCTGGTTCATCAGCGGGCCCACGTCGCGCATCGGGCGGACGTCGACCTGCGAACCGGGAAGGAACGCGACCGCGCCGTCGAGGTCGACGGTGAAGCCGCCCTTGACGCGGCCGAAGATCACGCCTTCGACGCGGGTCTGCTCGTTGAACGCGCGCTCGAGCTTGATCCAGCTCTCCTCGCGGCGCGCCTTGTCGCGCGACAGCACGGCATCGCCCATCGCGTTCTCGACGCGCTCGAGATAGACCTCGACCTGGTCGCCGATCGCGACTTTCGCGGGCTGGCCGGGCATCGCGAATTCCTTCAAGGATACGCGGCCTTCGGTCTTCAAGCCGACATCGACGACGGCGAAATCGTTCTCGATCGCGACCACCGTTCCGGTGATGACGGAGCCTTCCGCGGGCGAGCGCCCGATGAAGCTCTCTTCCAGCATCGCCTCGAAATCGGCGCGGCTGGGATGAAACATGGCGGCGGTATCGGATTTTATGGTGGCAGACTGGCGGGCCATACGGTTCCTTCGTTCAAACGTTGATGCCGGTCCGCCTTCGCCTTTCGGCTACGGCGTGACGGACTTCCCGCGCGTCCGCGCGGGCGGATTGGGTTTTGGGATCGGTTCGCGGGTCTCGGAGTGAAGCGCCGCCGGGTCTCCTTAACCCCTTGGCCGCGCCTTGAGCGCCGCCTCGACTTTTGGGGACACCAAAGCCAAGGCTGCCGCGAACGCGGCGTCTATATCCAAATCGCTGGTATCAAGCAAGTCCGCGTCCAAGGCCGGCTTCATGGGCGAGATCGGGCGCGAGCGGTCGGCCCGGTCGCGGGCGACCAGTTCGGCCAGGATTTGGGCCTCCTCGCGCGGAATTCCAAGGCTTTGCAGCTCCTTCCAGCGCCGGTTCGCCCGCACCTGCGGCCTGGCATCGACGAAGAGCTTCGCCGTGGCATCCGGACAGATCACCGTCCCGATATCGCGCCCGTCGATCACGGCATCGAACTCCGCGGCGAAGTCGCGCTGGAACTGCAGCAGCGCCGCGCGGACCTCGGGGATCGCTGAGACCTCCGACGCCTTCTTGCCGGCGCGGTCGCTGCGGATGGCGTCATCGCCGATGCGCGACAGGTCGATCGCCTTGGCCGCCTGGGCGGGATCGCCCCCGCTCTCCAGCACCGAAAGCGCCACGAGCCGGTAGAGCGAGCCGGAGTCCAGATGCGCGAACGAGAAATGCCGCGCGAGACGCTTCGCCAGCGTCCCCTTGCCGGACGCGGCCGTGCCGTCAACGGCGATGACGATGGAGTTACTCGCCGTGCGCAATGGGCTTTCCTTCACCTAAGTCGTCTGACCACCCACGAGATTGCAAGACCAAATTGGTGAAGGCATTCGGGTGACCGGAAACTGGAAGCTGCTTTTCAACTCGAAATTTATAGGCCCAAGGGACGGCATACCGTCCCTTCCTGAACTGCAGAATTTCCGTGACCATTCCATTCTGCGCGGAGATGTAAGCTATGTAGGTGTCGACACCACTCTTATCGAGGTGTGGGACTATCGTTTCTTCCAATTCTCGAAAGCCGTTTGGTGCCAACACTCCCACATCAATGTAGGGTTGGTCTTCCAAAGTACCATCCGAAAATGCCCGTGAATTGACCAGTTTCAGAGCCACGCCATTCAAAGAATTCTTGCCGGCGTTCCACGTCACCAAGTGAATTTTCAGTTGCGCGGCCTCAACTTGAGGCACCACATAAGCGTAGGATTCTCCACCTGTTTGTGCAGATGAGATATTTTCAAGCCGTTTGTCGAGATCTGTAGATTCAACGTAAGCCGCGACGGTCGAAAAAAAACCAATGATGCCAAAAGCAAAAAACCAAATTGCCTTTGACCGCGCCGAACCAGACACGGGCCATATCGTAATCCACACACCCATTAGCGCGAGGACTGCAGGGAGAGATATGGCTACGATGCTCATGGCTCGGCCACCAAAAACTCCGCCCCCAACCCCCGCATCAATTCCTCGAACTCCGGGAAGCTCGTCGCGACCATCGAGACGTCGTCGACGGTCACGGCATCGCGCGACGCCAGGCCCATCACCAGGAACGACATCGCGATGCGGTGGTCCATGTGGGTCGTGACGGTGCCGCCGCCCGCGACCTCTCCGCCGGTGACCGTCATGCCGTCCTCGCTCTCCTCCACCGCGACGCCGTTCGCGCGCAGGCCGGCGACGATGGCCGAGAGGCGGTCGCTTTCCTTCACGCGCAGCTCCTCCAGGCCCCGCATCACCGTGCGGCCTTCGGCGAAGGCGGCGGCTATGGCGAGGATGGGATATTCGTCGATCATCGACGGCGCGCGCTCCGGCGGCACCTCGACGCCCTTGAGCGACGACGCGCGCACGATGAGATCGCCGATGCGTTCGCCGCCGCTCTCGCGCGCGTTCTCGACCGCGATGTCGGCGCCCATCTCCTTGAGCGTGTCGATCAGGCCCGTGCGGCGCGGATTGAGCAGCACCCCGGGGATGCGCACGTCCGAGCCGGGCACGATCAGCGCCGCGACCAGCGGGAACGCGGCCGAGGACGGATCGCACGGCACGTCGACCACGGCGGGCACGAGATCGATCTCGCCGGTGATCTCGATCGCCTCGCCGCCGCCGTCGAGCGCCTCGACCGCGATCCTGGCGCCGAACGCGGCGAGCATCTTCTCGGTGTGATCGCGCGTCAGCGCGCGCTGGACGATGCGCGAGCGGCCGGGCGCGTTCAGCGCCGCGAGCAGCAGCGCCGACTTCACCTGCGCCGAGGCGACCGCGACCTCGTGCTCGATGGCGAGCGGATGCGCAGCACCGCGCAGCGTGACCGGCATCAGCCCGCCCTCGCGCGCGTCGTATTCGGCGCCGAACAGGGTGAGCGGCTCCAGCACGCGCCGCATCGGCCGGCGGCGCAGGGACGCGTCGCCGGTGAGCACCGCGCGCATCGCCGTCGTCGCCACCGCCCCCATCACCAGCCGCGCGCCGGTGCCGCTGTTGCCGAAATCGAGGACGCAATCGGGCTCGGCCAGGCCACCCACGCCCCTGCCCCAAACCCGCCACATTCCGTCGCCGTCGCGCAGCAGGTCGGCGCCGAGCGCCGACATCGCCTTGGCGGTGCCCAGCACGTCCTCCGCCTCCAGCAGGCCGGAAACCCTGGTCTCGCCCACCGCGAGCGCGCCCAGGATCAGGGCCCTGTGGGAAATGGATTTATCGCCGGGAACCGGGGCGGTTCCGGCCAGCGGACCCGCGCGGCGGGCGGTCAGCGGTCTTGGGGTTTGGGAAGCGTCCATCAACGTCTTTGACAGGCCGGGCCAGAAGTGGCAAACGACCCCCCTTTCGGAAACCGGACTTCACGCGGGAAGCATCACTTTGGTCAAGGCAGAACTCGGAATCAAACGCGTATGCCCTCAATGCGCCGCGCGCTTCTACGACCTGACGAAGCGGCCCATCGAGTGCCCGAAATGCCATTTCAGCTTCGAGCCCGAGTCGCTCTACAAGCAGCGCCGCGCACGCCAGCCCGAGCCCGTCGCCGTCGCCCCCGTCCTGAACGAGGCCGAGGACGACGAGGAGACGGAGGAGACCGAGGAGGCCGAAGCCGAGGAGGAGATCGTCGAGGCCGTGCCCGATGAGGCGCCCGTCGTCATGTCCGAGGACGACGACGAGGTCGTGGAAGAGGAGCCCGAGCCCGAAGCCGCCGGCATGTCCGTCGTCGACGCCGACGACGAGGACGCGGTCGCCGACATCGAGGTTGAAGACGACGAGGAAGAGGCCGACGACGCCCTCCTCGCCGAAGTGGAAGACGACGAGGACGACGTCACCGACATCATCGACGCGGATATAGAGAAGGACGAGCGCTAGACGTTCGTCCCATCCCTGAATTGGGGCCATAGCTCAGCTGGGAGAGCGCCTGCATGGCATGCAGGAGGTCAGCGGTTCGATCCCGCTTGGCTCCACCAGGCTTCGCTGCGCAGCAGCGGAGCCTGCCACGGCGTAGCGCGCCAGCGCGAAGCCGGGCTGTGAATCGGTTCGCGCAGCTACGCCCTGGCAGGCCAGGCATCGCTTGGAATCAGGCAATTTAGGTGTAAATTCCGCAAAGCCACGTTCGCAACATAGGTAGGGGTGCCTGACCTATGTGTACATTCTGCAATGCATCGCTGAACCGGATCGCTTCTACACCGGCTTCTCCGACGATCTTCGCGGCCGTCTAGAGGATCACAATTCGGGAAAGGTGCCGCACACCTCGAAATTCAAGCCCTGGCGACTAAACACCTACGTCGCATTCAGCGACCGAAAACGGGCAATTGCATTCGAGAAGTACCTCAAGTCTCATTCCGGACGGGCCTTCGCGACCAAGAGACTCTAGCACCGGCCTGATCTTCCTCACCGCCCCTTCACATTTAAGACAAGCCTTTGCGCCCGCGCCGCTCCCGACAGACCAACGACAAATCCCGTGCCACATGCGTCAGCGTGTCGGCGCATCCTCCGATCTCCGACGCAACTGACGCGATAGCCGCACGATCCTCATCGATCGCGGGATCGGCGAGCGAGATCAGGTGCGCCAGATGCAACGCGCCGCGTAACATCTCCTCGATATTGTCGGTCAGCAAGGCGACCTTCTCGCGTAGCGCCTGTGTCCGGGCAGATTCCGGCCGTGCGCGATCCATGGCCATGGCGCGTTGCTCCATGTCGAGGTCTTAGATACCTTGGGATCATAGCCGAATGATCCAAAGGGATCAATCATGAAATTCACTGCGGGACAGATAAGGGCGGGGCGCGCGCTGATCGGGATGGCACAAAGCGAGCTTGCCGCGCGGGCGGGCGTCTCGGTGCCGACCGTGAAGCGCGCGGAAAGCGATTCGAAATCGTCGCCCCATGTCGCAGAGGACACACGTGAGAAGCTTCGCGCGGTGCTCGAAGCCGCCGGCGTCGAATTCACGAACGGAGAAACGCCGGGTGTGCGTTTGCACAGGAAGGTGTCGCGGCGGTAGTCCCCCTCCGCCTCGCATTCGCTCGGCACCCCCCCGTAAGTACGGGGAGGATGACAAAGGTTGAACAAGACTTCCCCGGTTCGGGCGGGCTATCTTAAGCCTCGCCTGTCAGGGGGCACTGAAAGGCACGTTTTGACCGCGTTCATCGACGCCCGCACCGTTCCCGCGGGCACGACCATCGACACGGATATCGCGATCGTCGGCGGCGGGCCCGCCGGCATCTCGCTGGCGCTCGCGCTGGCGCCGACGCCGCTGCGCGTGGTGATGCTGGAGAGCGGCGCCTTCGGCTTCGACGGCAAGACCCAGGACCTCTATGCGGGCAGCGAGAGCGGCTATCCGTATCTGAAGCTCGAGAGCTCGCGGCTGCGCTATCTCGGCGGCAGCTCCAACCATTGGGGCGGCTGGTGCCGGCCCCTCTCCGAGATCGATTTCGAGGCGCGCGACTGGATGCCCCATTCGGGCTGGCCGTTCGCGCGCAAGGAGATCGCGCCCTATTTCAAGCGGGCCCAGTCGCTCGTCGAGGCCGGCCCCTTCGTCTACGACAAGGGCGAGACCTGGGCACAGAGCCTGGGCGTGCCGCTCACGCTGGCCGAGGGCGGCGTCTATACGAGCTGGTTCCAGTTCAGCCGCACGCGCGACAGCGTGCTGCCGACGCATTTCGGCCATCGCTACGGCGAGGATCTGAGACGCATCCCGCGGCTTGCCCCTTACGTCCACGCCAACGTCACGGCGCTGCGGCTCGCCCCGGACGCGGCGAGCCTGGAGCGCATCGACGTCGCCACGCTTTCGGGCAAGACGTTCAGCGTGAAGCCGAAACTGGCCGTCGTCGCCGCGGGCGCGATCGAGAACGCGCGCCTGCTGCTCGCCTCCAACGACGTCGCCGCGCGCGGCATCGGCAACGAGAACGATGTCGTCGGCCGCTTCTTCGCCGACCACGCGATTCCACGCGACACCGCCACCCTTGTCATTTTCGACGGACAGCTCGCGCCGTTCTACACGGGCAACGCGATCCTCAAGGGCGCGATCCTGCGCGCGACCTTCTCGCCGACCGAGGACTATCAGCGCGCGCGCAGCCTGCCCGGCTCGCTCACCACCGTGGAGAACGAGGTCAAGCTCGACGAGCTCGGCCAGGCGGCGGTGGCGACGACGGCGAACGCGCTGGGCGTGGATGCCGCGAACGCCAAGGCGTTCTCGATGGGCTGCGGGCTGGAGCTCGCGCCGGACCCGAACCGCCGGCTGACGCTTACGGGCGAACGCGACGCGCTCGGCATGCCGCGCCTGCATCTGGCCATGCACGTCGCCGATTCCAACTTCGCGCATTACCGCGAGACGATGAAGGAGCTCGGCCGTCAGCTTCTCGCCGCGCGCATCGGCATGATCCGGCTCAACCAGCAGACCCATGCCGATTGGCAGCACGTGATGGATTGGGGCAACCACCACATGGGCACCACGCGCATGAGCGCCGATTCCAAGCAGGGCGTCGTCGACGCCGATTGCAAGGTGCATGGGGTGGCGAACCTCTACGTCGCGGGCAGCTCGGTGTTCCCGACCTATGGCGCGTCGAACCCGACGATGAACCTGGTGGCGCTGGCTCTGCGCCTCGCCACGCATCTCAGGAAGCAGTTCGCATGAGCCCGCCGCCCAGGATCTCGCGCCGCACCTTCACCGTGGGCGCTGCCGCCGCGGCGGGCGTCGCCCTGATCGCGGGCGCGATCTATGAAGTCCCCAGGCTCTTCAAGCACCGCGCGCGCGGCGAGTACGCCGATCTCGTCAACCGCCTCGCCGATCCCGAGCAGGCGGCCGTCGTCGGCCGCGCCGTGCATCTGGACGCGAGCGAGGAGAACGTCGCGAGCGAGCTCAAGAAGCGGCTGGCGAAGAAGAGCCTGACCGAGATCGCACAAGAAGATACCGCGAAGCTCGAGCGCACCGCCGAAGCCGAGGGCTGGGTGCTGCCGCTGGCCGTCGCCCAGCTCTGCACGCTGGCGGCGCAGGCGGTTTAAGCCTCCCCCGTCCTTACGGGGGAGGATGACAGCGCTCCCGCAATCAATCCCCGCAATGAATTCCCGAATAACACTTCCCCCTCCTCCAGATCGTCCGGCATCAGCACCGCTTCGCGGCATTCGCCGCGCTCGAGCATCTCGCGGCGCAGCACACCGTCGAGGATGCCTGACGAGAGCGGCGGGGTCAGAAGCTCGCCTCCGCGCCGCACGAAAACCGTGCTGCGGCTGCCTTCCGCGACCTCGCCGCGCTCGTTGAGAAAGATCGTCTCGTCGACGCCGGGCAGCAGTTCGAGAGGCTCGCGCCAATTCGTCTTGTGGCGCGCGAGCGTGTCGCAGCTCGGCACGCGATTGGGCGAGATCGCGTAGGTCCAACGCGCTTGATCGCGACCAAGCGGTGCGGTCGTCACATCGAACATGCCTGTTTCGTCGAGAGCCACGCGCACGCGCAACGTTTCTTCGCAGCCTTCGGGCAGCACGAGCCGCGCGCGGTCGAAAGGGATGCCGAAACAGGCCGCCGAACGCGCCATCCGTTCGAGATGGCGCTCCAGCCGCACGAAGCCCTCGCCCGGCTGCCAGCGCAGCGTCTCGATCAGCGTGAGCGGCCGCCGCGCGGCCTCATAGTATCGCGCCTTGAGCAGGCATTCGGCATATTCCGAATGCGCGCCGGAATCCTGCACCACGGCGCCGCCGATGCCGAGCTCGCCCTCCCCGCCGCTGATCGTCAGTGTACGGATCGCGACGTTGAAGCGCGCCGATCCGTCCGGCGAGAAATGCCCGATGGCGCCGCAATACAGGCCGCGCGGGCTCACCTCCAATTCGCTCAAGATCTCCATCGCGCGGATCTTGGGCGCGCCGGTCACCGAGCCGCAGGGGAAGAGCGCGCGCGCGATGGTCTCGACATCCGCGCCCTTCTTCATCCGCGCGCGCACGGTGGAGACCATGGTGTGCAGCGTCGGATAGGTCTCGACCGTGAACAGCCCCTCGACGCGCACGCTGCCGAGCTCTGCGATGCGGCCGAGATCGTTGCGCAGCAGGTCGACGATCATCAGGTTCTCCGCGCGGTCCTTCTCGCTGGCCAGCAGCGCCGCGCGCGCGGCGGCGTCGGACGCGGGATCGGCGCCGCGCGCGATCGTGCCCTTCATCGGTTTCGCGGTGATGCCGCCATCCGCGTCCAGCGCGAAGAACAGCTCGGGCGACAGCGACAGGATCTGCCGTTCGCCGTCGTCGACGAAGGCGCCATAGGCCGCGTTCGACTGCGCCCGCAGGCGGGCATAGAGCGCGCGCGCACAGCCCGCGAACGCGAAACGCGAACGGAGGCTCAGATTGGCCTGGTAGATGTCGCCGTCCGCGATGTAGCGGCGCACGCGGGCGAAGCGGCGCTCATAGGCGGCCGCGTCCCATTCGTGCCGGAGCCGCCCGGCATAGGCGCGACCGCCCGGGTCCGGCACGGCCGGCTCCATGCGCTCGAACAGGCCGAACCAGAGCAGCGGCACGCTCCGCCGCGCGGGCAGCAGGGGCCGCAGGCGGGGCTCCAGGAGATAGCCGAGCTCGTAGGAGAAATAGCCCGCGGCATGCAGGCCCCGCTCCAGGGCCCGCGCGATGGCTGCGAAGGCCTGCGGCACCTCGCCAGGCGCATCGGCCCGGACCGCGCCGGAAAAGCCCGCAAACCGGGTCAGGCGCTCGCAGCCGGGCGTGGCGTCGTCGAGGAGGACGCTGGGAAGGAAGCGATCGCTCCGGGTCAAGCGAGTTCCCGATTGCGCTGCAACTTCTCGCGCACGGCCTGCGCGAGGTAGGCGGAGCGCGTCGTTCCTTCGCGCGCGGCGGCCGAATCCAGCCGCTCCACCAGCGCGCGGTCCATCGTGACGTCGAGGCGGACATTCCTTCCAGGTATCGTCGTTTCCAGCAGCGCAGGCGCGGGGTTCTGCATCGGAATTTGCGTCACCCACTCCCGATCCTTCGTGTTCAATTGGGAATCTTCGGGAAGCTCGATCCCTTCCGCGACCATGCCTTCGATATGCAGAGCGAGCGCCTCCTTCGCGTTTTTCATCGCGTCGAGCGCCGTCTCGCCCTGGCTCACACAGCCCGGCAAGTCGGGAAAGACCACGTCCCAGCCGTCCTCGGGCCCGTCTCCGGGCTGCTGGTACGCGATCGCACGGTACCATTTCGTCGCCATCTCATCTGCTCCTGAGCTTGAGGCCGGCCTGCCGCTCGATGGATGCAAGGGTGCCCGGTTTCAAGTCTCGCGATCCGTGCATGGGAAGCGTCATCAATCCCGGCTTGGAGGGATGCTTGAGCTGGCGGTGCGAGCCCTTGGAGCGCACCTCGACCCAGCCATCCGCCCCTAAAGCCTGGAGCACCTGCCTAGCATTCATGTGTACATTATACGTTTGACTATAAGCAAAATTAAAGTGGCCTGAACTGTGCCTCCGGTGCTTTGAAACCGGAGGTTCATGATTTGGACGGGTTTCCCTTGATCGGGCGGCCAACGTCCCCACATTGTATGCATGACGGTGCCCATTCGGGGCCGCAACGAAGTACCCGGCGAGGCCGGCAGAGCCGCTTGAAGGAGGGCTTTGGGTATGAGCAGAACTGCCTATTTCAACAGCCCGTTTCTATTGGGTTTCGAGCACCTGGACCGGCTGCTCGAGCGGACCGCGAAGGCGGCGGGGGACGGTTATCCCCCTTACAACATTGAGCAATCGGGCGACGAGAGCCTGCGCATCACGCTGGCGGTTGCCGGCTTCGGGCCCGATGAGCTGAACGTGACGGTCGAGGACCGCCAGCTCGTCATCAAGGGCAAACAGAACGAACAGACGGATCGGACGTTTCTCCACAGGGGGATCGCCGCCCGCCAGTTCCAGCGCTCCTTTGTTCTCGCGGAGGGCATCGAGGTGACCGGCGCGGAACTGTGTAACGGACTTTTGACCGTGGAGCTGACGCGGCCGAAGGCGGAACCGGTGGTAAGGACCGTTGAGATAAGGACGGGCGACAACAATACCGCAGTTGTCGCCGGGAGGCGCCGGAGCGGGGAAGGAGGTCTGTCATGACCCAGGATTTCGAATACGAAGATGCGCCTGAAGGCGCGGAGCAGACCCGCATCGCCTACATCAAGCCCACGGGCTCGGAGGAAGCGCACCGCCTCGGCATCATCCCGCCGGGCATCGAGCTTCCGCCCGGCATCAAGCTCTATGTGCTGCACGCCGTCGACGGCAGCGTGCTCGGCTACACGGACGGCTATGCCTCGGCCTATGGCGCCGCGGTGCAGAACAACCTGACGCCGGTGAGCGTGCACTGAAAAGGCGAATAGCGAAGTAGCGAATGGCGAATGGGGAAACGCGAGTAACTATTCGCTACTCGCCATTCGCTATTCGCTATTCGCGAATATCACGCCGCGCGCGCGCTGGCGGTGGGTTCCGTCAAGATCGCGTAGAGCGCTTCCGCTTTCGTCGCGGCGCGGAGCTTTTCGCAGGTCGCCTGGTTGCGCATCAGGCGCGAGACGCGGGCGAGCGCCTTGAGATGATCGGCGCCGGCGTCGTCGGGCGCGAGCAGCATGAACACCAGATCCACCGGCTGCTTGTCGACAGCGTCGTAGTCGATCGCCGTCTCCAGCCGCGCGAAGACGCCCACGATGGTCTTGATGTCCGGCATGCGGCCGTGGGGGACGGCGATGCCGGAGCCGACGCCGGTCGAGCCCAGACGCTCGCGCTCGGTCAGCGTCTCGAAGATCTTGCGCTCGTCGATGCCGCTGATCTGCGCCGCCCGCGCCGACAGATCCTGCAGCAGCTGCTTCTTGCTGCGCACCTTCAACGACGCGAAGACGGCATCCGGCTTGAGCAGATCGGAGATATTCATCTATGACCTTCTGATGACGACGAAGCAGTGCCGCGCCGCAGCATGGGCGGTCGGCAAGCGCAGGCCTTTGGCGCGAGAGGGCTTAAGATTCAACACCATTTTCCCTAAGCCAAAACGTATTGCGGCGCTTTCGGTTTCGCGGCCTGTTTTGAACGATTCAAGGCTTCTGACCGGCCCCTTCTTGAATAGTCTCGGTCGAAAAGGCGGCGCTGTTTAGGCTTGCCCTTGGGGAATGTCAACGCTTGCAATTAACGAAGTTCGGCGCCAGTCGAATCCCCGAATTTCTGCCGTCTACGCTCGACCGAAGACGGGATGCGCATCGCCTCGCGATACTTTGCGACAGTGCGGCGCGCGATGTTGACGCCGTCCGCGGTGAGCAGCGAGACGATGCGGTCGTCGGAGAGAACCTCGCGCTTGCCCTCGTTCTCGATCATCTCGCGGATGCGGTCGCGCACGGCTTCGGCCGAGTGCGCTTCCGCGCCGTTCACCGACTGGATCGAGGCGGTGAAGAAGTATTTGAGCTCGAACACGCCGCGCGGCGTCGCCACGTATTTGTTCGAGGTGACGCGGCTCACCGTCGACTCGTGCATCTGAATCGCGTCGGCGACGGTGCGCAGGTTCAGCGGCCGCAGGTGACGCACGCCATAGGTGAGGAAGCCGTCCTGCTGGCGCACGATCTCGCTCGCGACCTTCATGATGGTGCGGGCGCGCTGGTCGAGGCTCTTCACCAGCCAGTTGGCGTTGTTCAGGCACTCGGTCAGGTAATTCTTCGAATCCTTGTCGCGCGCGCCCTTGGACACTTTCGCGTAGTAGCGCGAATTGACGAGCAGGCGCGGCAGCGTGTCGGCGTTGAGCTCGATGTGCCAGAGGCCGTCGGGGCCCTCCTTGACGAAGACGTCGGGGATCACCGGCTGCACCGGCTCGGTGCCGAAGGCGAGGCCCGGCTTGGGCGTCAGCGCGCGGATTTCCGCCACCATGTCGGCGATGTCTTCCGCGTCGACGCCGCAGATGGCGCAGAGCGCGGCCGTCTCGCGCCGCGCCACGAGGTCGAGGCGCGTGAGCAGCGCCGCCATCGCCGGATCGAGACGATCCTGGGCCTTCAATTGCAGCGACAGGCATTCGGCCAGGTCGCGCGCGGCGACGCCGATGGGATCGAAGCCCTGCAGCACGCGCAGCACCTCTTCGACGCAGTCGCGCGACGTGCCCAGGCGGCCGGCCAGCTCGTCGAGATCGATGCGCAGATAGCCCGCCTCGTCCACGGCGTCGATCAGCGCCAGGCACACCAGCCGCCTCTCCGGCGTCAGCGCCGCGATGGCGAGCTGTTCCTCGAGGTGATCCTTGAGCGAGCCGCCAGCGGCGACCGAGGATTCGAGGCCGCCGTCCTCGCCGTCGAAGCTTTGGCCGCCGCGCACCGTGGTCCAATCGGTCAGGGGGGCTGCGGGCATCGGCGCCTCGCCGCTGTCGTACTTGTCCTCGTGCGAGGCGTCCATGTCCTCGGCCTTGGAGAAATCCTCGCGCGCCAGCGCCGCGTCCAGCGTCTCCGCAGCCGGAGCCTCGGCCTCGGCGTGCTCGCGCTCGGGCTCGGGCGGACCGTCGTCGCGCTCCAGGAGCGGGTTCTTCTCCAGCTCCTGCTCGCAATATTCGTTGAGCTCGATGTTGGAGAGCTGCAGCAGCTTGATCGCCTGCTGCAACTGCGGCGTCATGACGAGCGACTGCCCCTGCCGGATCTCGAGACGCTGCCCCAACGCCATGACGCTACTCGTCGCTCACAGTGAAAACTTCTCGCCCAGATAGACGCGGCGCACCTCGCGGTCGCTGACGATCTCGGACGGCGTGCCCTCCTTCATCACCTGGCCCTCGTGCAGGATGTAGGCGCGGTCGATGATCTCCAGCGCGTCGCGCACGTTATGGTCGGTGATGAGCACGCCGATGCCGCGGTCCTTGAGATGCATGACGAGGGCCCGGATCTCGCCGACCGCGATCGGGTCGATGCCGGCAAGCGGCTCGTCGAGCAGGATGTAGGAGGGATGCGTGGCCAGAGCGCGCGCGATCTCCACGCGCCTGCGCTCGCCGCCCGACAGCGCGATGGCGGGCGTGTTGCGCACGTGGCTGATGCCGAATTCGGCCAAGAGCTCCTCGACCATGGATTCGAGCTTGCCCGGATCCTGCTCCACCAGCTCGGCGGTGGCGCGGATGTTCTGCTCGGCGGTGAGCCCGCGGAAGATCGAGGCCTCCTGCGGCAGGTAGCCGATGCCGAGCCGCGCGCGGCGGTACATCGGCAGCCGCGTCACGTCGGTGTCGTCGATCTCGACCTTGCCGGCGTCGGGCTGGATGAGGCCGGAGATGATGTAGAAGCTCGTCGTCTTGCCCGCGCCGTTGGGGCCGAGCAGGCCGACCACCTCGCCGCGCTTCAAGGACAGGCTCACGTCGCGCACGACGGGCCGCTTGTTGAAGCTCTTGGAGATGCGCGTCGCGACGAGGCCTTTTCCCCCTTCCACGACGCGCGGGCGCGGCGGGACGAGAGCTTCTTCGGCGGGGCGTTTGGCGGTCTTCCTTTGTGCCATGGCAAGAACCATGCCTATCTGTGTTTAAGGAAACATGAACCTTACGGATTGGGGTTTTGCGTATCTTGTGGCGTAGCCGGCTTGTTGTTCGACTGGGTACTTGGCGGTGGGGTAAACAATCCCTGAACGCGGTTGCCGGTCATGCCCTTGGCGTTGAGATGCGCCATGCCGGTGACGAGGTTGACCACCAGCGTCGTGCCCCGCATCACGTTCTTCTCCTTGTTCAGGACCACGCGTCCCGTCAGCGTGATGAGCCGGGGCGCGACCTCGTAGACGCCCGCGTCGCCCTTCGCGTTACCGTTGGGCGCGACGAACAGCACGTTGCCGTTGGCGTAGATCTTGTCGGGCTTCCCCGCGACCGTGTTGATGCGCACCTTGTCGGCGTGCAGCGTCATGTCGCCCTGCACGATGATCACGTTGCCGGTATAGACGCCGGTCTTGGCGTTGAGGTCCGCGTCGAAATTGTCCGAAGAGACCTGGATCGGCGCGTTGGCGTCCTTGGGGCTCAAGCCCAGCCCCGTCGTGACCTGCGCGGACGCGGGCCCGGCGCAAAGCGCGAACAATGCGAAAATCGGGACCCAGCGTCTCATTTGGCCCAGTCTCATTTGGGATGCGTCCTCATGGCGGAAGGCAGGATCGTGGTGTGGACGCGGCCCGTCAGGTGCAGCATCTGCTTCAGGCGGTCGAACTCGAAGCGGTCGCCGCGCATCGCGCCGAACGGCCCGTGGCCGGTGACCGGGTTCCTGCCGTGATAGAGACCTTTCTTCATCTCCACGTCCAAGGTCGAAGTGTGCAACTCGTAGCCGGAGTCGGAATAGAACGCGATGCCGCCGATGAGATTGAGCAGGCCTTTGTCCATGTCGAAGAAGCCGGCCACGGCGGTGGCGTTCATCCAATGGCCATCCTTCGTCGTCATGTCGGCCTCCACCTTCTGCAGATGGACGTGATGGATGTCCTTGGGCTCCTGGATCGCGATCTCGGCGGTGATGACGTAGGGATTGCCCTCGTCGTCGGTGCCGGTGAGCTTGGGCTTCTCCATCGCCAAATCGTTCTTGATCATCCCCGTCGTCTTCGCCTGGATCGAGATGCGGTCCGACGCGCGCGGCAGCAGCGAATAGACCACGACCGCGGCCAGGATCGCGGCGGTCGCGATCGGCAGCGCGCGCTTCATCAGCGCCACGAACTGGCTGTAGCGGATCGCGTCCAGCGCCGTGCCGCGGGCGCGCGCGGTCCAGTCGCGCGGCGTCCGTCGCGGCGCGGCCGGCGCGGGTGCCGCGAGAGGAGCCTTGGCGCGCGCCACTAGCCGAGCCCCGCGCGCAGGCAGTCGTGGATGTGCAGGATGCCGAGCGGCTTCTTCGATTTGTCCTTAGGGTTCAAGACAAACAGCTGGGTGATCTTCTTCTCGTTCATCAGCGCCAGCGCCTCGGCCGCGAGTTGGTCGGGATGGGCGATCTTGGGCGCGCGGGTCATCACGTCCGCGGCTCTTCGGTCGAGCAGGTCGCGGCCCATGTGGCGGCGCAGATCGCCGTCGGTGACGATGCCCACGAGCGCGCCTTTCTTGTCGGTCACGCCGACGCAGCCGAAGCGGCGCTCGGCGATGGCGACGAGAACGTGCTGCATCGAATCCTTCTCGCCGACCAGCGGGATCTCGTCGCCGGTGTGCATGAGATCGGAGACGCGGATGAGCGCGCGGCCGAGGCTGCCGCCGGGATGGAAGTCGCGGTACTGGTCGGCCGAGAAACCGCGCCGCTCCATCAGCGCGACCGCGAGCGCATCGCCGAGCACCAGCATCAAGGTCGTGGACGTCGTGGGCGCGAGCCCCATCGGGCACGCCTCGCGCGCAGCGGGTAGCACCAGCGCCACGTCGGAAGCCTGCAGCAGCGTCGATTCCGCGTTGCTCGCCATGCCGATGAGCGGGATCCCGAAGCGCTTGGCATAGGTGATGAGGTCGGAAAGCTCCGCCGTCTCGCCGCGCCACGAGAGCATCAGGAGCGCGTCCTGCCGCGTCAGCGCGCCGAGATCGCCGTGGCTGGCCTCGGCGGGGTGGATGAACTGCGCCGGCGTGCCGGTCGAGGCCAAGGTCGCCGCGATCTTGCGGGCGATGTGGCCGCTCTTGCCCATGCCGCTGACGACCACCCTGCCCTTGACCGAGAGCAGCACGTCGACCGCGCGCGTGAACTCGCCGTCCAGCGCCTCGCCGAGGGAACGGATCGCCTCGCCCGCGAAATCGAACACGCGCCTTGCCGCGCGCGCGTCGCCCATCGCGCGCGCACGGTCGGTGAGAACGGCTTTCACGTTTGCGGGACGCATCCGCCACCCGTTGTTTTCGCGCCGTCCCCCGCCAGGCCGTCACGACAAGGCAAAATCCAGGCCAATTTGGCCCAAGGAAGGGGGCCATTCAAGCCGACCCGACCCTCCCTCAAGGGGCAGGTGAGTCTTTGTTAATGCGCGAAAATGTCGACTTCGGGCCAGCCGGCGAGGTCGAGCGCGACGCGGGCCGGCAGGAAATTGAAGCAGGCCTTGGCGAGCTGTGTGCGCCCCTCGCGCTCCAGCATCATGTCGAGCGCCGCCTTGAGCTTGTGCAGATAGGCCACGTCGTTGGCCGCATAGGCGAGCTGCTTGTCGGTGAGCTCGGCCGCGCCCCAATCGGAACTCTGCTGCTCCTTCGAGATGTCGACGCCCAGAAGCTCCTTCACGAGATCCTTGAGACCATGGCGGTCGGTATAGGTGCGCACGAGCTTGGAGGCGATCTTGGTGCAATAGACCGGCGCCGCCACGACATCGAGATGGCGACGGAACATCGCCATGTCGAACCGCGCGAAATGGAAGAGCTTGAGCACGTTCGGATCGGCCAGCATGCGCTTGAGGTTCGGTGCCGCGTAACCATCCGGTGCGAACTGCACGGCATGCGCCGTGCCGTCGCCGGAGGAAAGCTGCACCAGGCAAAGCCGGTCGCGATACGGATTGAGGCCGAGCGTCTCGCTGTCGATGGCGACGACGGGACCGAGATCGAGCCCATCGGGTAAGTCTTGCTTGTGGAGTTTGACTTTCATGCGCCTTCCATAGCCCAAGCGCGCCGTTCTTACCAGCCGACTGCTTTCTTAAGCGTTTCCAATTTGTCATGCGCGGTCTCGAGATCGTCGCGCTTGGCGGCGCAGCGCAGGTCGCGCAGGCGTTCGAGCGCCCGCGCGAGCACCGGCAGCGGCGGGCCGCTGGCGGTGAGCTGGGCGTGGTGCTTCTGGTCCAGCGCGTCCGACATCTTCACGATGAAGCTCTCGAAGAGCCGGTTGTGATGCTGGATCGCGGCGTGGCCGTGCGCCTCGCAGACCTCCAGGAACGCGCGCGCATTGGCCTT
Source organism: Alphaproteobacteria bacterium (assembly GCA_021325375.1). GTDB lineage: Bacteria > Pseudomonadota > Alphaproteobacteria > Micropepsales > Micropepsaceae > Rhizomicrobium. The sequence goes on from JAJPHG010000041.1 coordinate 63,480, forward strand.
GAACCACGCCTTGTCCGACGACGCGGGCGCGGCGTCGAGGAACTGGTCGAGCAGGGGCGGATGGATCAGGCAGGCGCGCAGGCTCTTCTGATCTTCCGGGATCATGAACAGCATCTTGTCGATGAGAAGCTGCGAATAGCTCGGATCGTTGGCTCTGGCCAGGCCGAGCAACAGGTCGATCTGGTTGATGCCGGAGAAATCCCCCGCATTGGCGCCGCGATATTCCTGGCGGCCGACGCGATAGGGCTTGTAGTACGGCCGCACGCAATAGAAGAAGCGGTCCTTGTCGAGCTTCTCGAACAGGATGTCGTTCGTCTTCGCCACGTCGGCGAGCGCATCGCGCGCGTTCCCAAGCAGCATCAGCGTCGACTTGTTCGAGATGCCGAGCGGCGGGATGCGCATCAAGGCGTCGGCGGCGCGCTTGTAGCTGAGGATCCCCATCGTGTTGTAGTCGATGAACACGAACTCGTCCGCGAGCGCGGTGAAGCTCTTCTGCACGCCGTCGATCGCGCGGTTGTGGGTGGCCAGATGCGCCGTGGCGAAACGCGGCGCCACGCCGAGCGAGGCGCCGATATGCAGGCCGAGCGCCGAGGCCTCCGCGAAAGGCGACTGCTCATCGCGCGCGGGATTGGTCAGCTCGTGACGGCGCAGCGCGCCGAGGAACAGCCCGAGATTCCCCAGCACGTCGAAGGCGCGATCGAAGCCCTCATTGGTGTTGCCCTCGGCCGCGAGCGGCCGGATCAGCGCGCGCCCCTCGTCCGCGAGCGTCTTCTTTATGTTGTCGCCCACGCCTTCGACATTGGCGCGGTCGGCTTGCGCGAAATACAACTCCTCCAGCTCCGTGTTCATCGCCACGAAGGAGGTGCGCATCCAGCGGTCGAGATCGTCTGCGGCCTTGCTCATGCGATAGTCATAGCGAGCGCTACCTCACCAAGACAAGCTCACCCTTCGACGGGCTCAGGGTGAGGGTCTGAGCACACTGTAGCATTCCCTCATGCTGAGCCTGTCGAAGCATGAGGGGCAGCCACCTACGGCGCCGGCATCGTCGCGTCCACGGCGCGCTTGCCGATCGCGCCCTTCACCACGGCCACCGCGTCGTGGTCGCGGTCGTTCCATGACGCGGTGAGATCGCCCGCCTCGCCATCGCGGTCGGTGAAGGTGAGATGCGTGCGGATCGCGCCGTCCTTCTGGTCCCACTCGGCGCTGCCGGAGACGGCCAGGTCCTTCGTCCAGCGCACGCCGTTCAAGGTCCAGCGCGCGACGAGATCGGGCTGGGTGTAGCTCCACGCGCCGCCGCGCAGGCCGAGCCCCTTGCCGCCGTAGTTGATGTTCCAGCGCGCGATCACGTCGCCCGCGGTCTGCACGGCGGCGGACGCGACGCAGAGCTGGTGCGGCGAGGCGGTGTTGGCGTCGCGCGGCTGGGCGGGAAGCGCGTCGGCGGCGTGCACGGCGAAGAACGGCACCAGGCGCACGGCATTGATGTTCGCGGCACAGGACGTATCGCCCGCGTCCAGCGTCTCCACGAAGCGGCGCACGATCTCCTGCGCGCAATCGTCGTAATCGTCGATGGCGTCGACATGGAAGGAGTTCGCGACGACGATCTGCTGCGCGTGCGGGTATTGCGCGGTGACGATCGCGCCCTCCGCCGCCGTGGTCAGCATGTCGAGCTCGCCGTTCATCACCAGCGTGGGAGCCTGCGTGAACGCATCGCCGTCCGGGATCGGCGCGCCCGGCGCGTAGGGCGGGTTGCGGATCGGCCAGTCGATGCACAGGTTGAGCACGCTGATGTCCAACGGCACTGTCTGGAACTCATCGATGGTGAGGGGGTCGTAGACCTTGGGGTCGCTCTCGCGTTCGCCCGCGATGGCGGTGCGGCGCTGGACGCGGCGCTGCGCGGGCGTCGAATTCATGTCGTAGATCTGCTGATAGTCCATGCAGCTCACCGCCGAGAACAGGCCGTAGGAATAGTCGTGCGGCGGCGTCGGGTCCTCGTTGCCGTTGCTCTCGGCGATGAGCCGCAGGAGCGGCTTGGTGTCGTGGTTTTCGGACAGGGCGCGCGCCGCGGCGTCGAGGTCGCGATAGATCACCGGTCCCTCGGTGCCGTCATAGAGCGTGTTGCCGACGCTGCCCGGATCGGCGGTGACGGTGCGGATGCGGCCTTCCGCGTCGGTCGCGCGTCCGGTGATCGGCGTCGCGCGCACGGTCCTCACGAGTTGGCGGATCCGCTCGAGCGAGCTGCCCTTAAGGCTTGCGCAATAGGGCGCGCGCTCGCACGCCTCGTCGAAGCCCTTGCGCACGACTTCGCCGGCGTGGCTGTACCACGGCGTCTCGCCGATCACGGGATAGGCGCCGTCGAGCACCACCGCGCGCAGGCGGTTCGGATACATCGCCGAGAACACCTGGCCGAAGAACGTGCCGTAGCTGTCGCCGTAATAGTCGATTGTCTGGATGTTCAGCGCGTCGAGCACCGCCGCCATGTCCTGCGCCGCCAGCCGCGTGCCGTACAAATCCGCCGCGCGGCCGAGCGAGCGTCCGCAGTCGCCGATGTCATGCGGGGTGCGCACCGGCGAGTGCTGCACGCTGGCACAGTTGATCGCCGTCGGTCCCGTGCCGCGCGCGTCGATCATCAGGATATCGTGATCGGCACGCAGCGGCGCGAAAAGCACGAGATAGCCGTAGGACGAGCGCAGCGTCGCGAAGCCCGGCCCGCCTTCCTGCGCCACGATGGTTTCCTTGGGCGGTGCGTTCGGGTCGGTATGCGGATAGAGGCGATAGGCGATGGCGAGCTGGCCCTTCACCTTCCCCGACGGGTCGAGCGGCCGAAGCAGGCTGCCGCAGATCGCCTTCTTGGGGCATTTGTGATCGCCCGCGGGCAGCGGTTTCGCGGCCGCGCCCGCCGCAAGCAAGACGCACAAAACCGCCAGCCCCGCCGTCCTCATTTCTTCGCACCCGCAAATCGCGCTATCACTCTAGCGGATCGCCGGAGTTGGAAACATGGCAGCAGAGCCGCTCACCACCGCGTCGAGTTGGGACGATCTCGTCCTGGACGCCGAGGTCAGGCGTCAGATCGATGAGATCGTGCAGTGGGAAGCGCACGGCATGGCGCTGTTCATCGGCGAGCTCGGCCTGTTGCGGGATGTGGCGGCGCTGATCGCCCGGCAGAAAGGCTGCCCCGCCTACCGGGCCGATCTCGGCAAGCTGGTCGCGAAGACGGCCGAGGAGACGAAGGCGAACCTGGACCCGGTCTTCGAAAAGGCGGCGCAGGAGCACGGGCTTCTGCTGATCGAAAAGGTCGAGGCCGCTCTCGCCCAGCGCGGCGGCGGCGGGCGCCAGCGCGCCTATTTGCTGCAGCGCATCCAGGAATATCCGGGCATCGTCATCATCGCCACGAACCTGCGCGCGCTCGCGGACGAGGCCTTCGCGCGGCGGTTCCAAGCGGTGATCCATTTCGCCCGTCCGCAAACCGAAAAATAGGGCTGGCGCGGCAACCCTTATCTCCATTCCGGCGTTGTACTATCGTAACCAAGCTTGTTGAGTCGGAGTGCGTCATGAGGTCGGTGCGCATCCTGGTTCCCGTCGCTGTGCTGGGTTTGATGGCCTCGCCGGTCGCGGCGCAAACGAGTGACGCAAGCGCAGCGCAACAGGCGTCCTCTCCCTTGGACCTACCCATCGAGACGATCGCGGACAGCACCGGCGGCTGCACCGTCCTCGACAAGGACTTCCCCGGCCTCAGGGACCATCCGATGTATCCCTTCTTCAAGGCGATGACGCTCAACCAGATCGCGGCCATGTCCAAAGGCCAGATCACGCCGGACATGCTGGCGCAGGCCAAGACCGATCTGGCCGCGCTGAGCGCGGCTCCAATGACGACGGCCTCGAGCGATGCCCCCGCGGCAGCGGATCTGGCCGAAGATCCGGCGCCCACGCCCCTGGTGGCGATGACGGTCGCAGCCCCCCTCGCGCCGGTCCCCGCCACCGTCGCGGCGATGCATTGAAAAACGACTTCAAATAAACCCGATCGCCGCCGTCGCTTCGCGCACGGTCTCGCGCACGCCTTGGCGCTTCCTGCCGATGGTGACGACGGACTGGACGCCGTCGGCGTATTCGCCGGGCTCGACGGCGCGGATCGAGCGCACCTGCGCGCGGTCGATCATGAGCGGCGCGCCGTCGGGGCGCGTGAGCTGGGCGAGCTTGGCGCCACCGAGCGGCACCTTGGAGCCCGTCAGCCCCGCGATGCCGCTGACATAGGCCTGCGTCTCGGCGGGCAGCGGGCGGCCGCGATAGAGATGATCCTCGAGCGCGCCAGGGCCGTCATTGTAGGCGGCGAACATGCCCGGGTTGCCGTATTTGCGATAGAGGATGCGCAAGTAAGCGGTGCCCGCGAAAATGTTGTCGCGCGGATTGGTGGGATCGGCGCCGAGCCCGTATTGCGCGCGCATGTCGGCATAGGTTTCGGGCATCACCTGCATCAGCCCCATCGCGCCGGCGCTGGAGACGATCGGCTGGTTCTCTCCCAGCATCGTGCGGCCGCCGCTCTCCATGTGCATCACGGCGCGGATCCAGACCTCGGAAACGCCGAACTTCTTCGAGGCCTCGGCGACGATCGGGTTCCAGCGCTTCATCAGTTCGCCGGACGTCATCGCGGACTCGACCGCGAAGGCGGAAGGCCGCGGCGTCACCACCTGCGTCTCGGGCGGCTTCGGCGCGGCCGCCTGCAACGCCACGGTGACGAGCCTGGCGGCCGGCACCGGATGCGGCGCGATGCCGTGCGCGGCCCAAAGCGCGGCCGCGCCGAGGAGGAACAGGAATGCCAGGTTGAAGGCCTGGATGCGGTACTCGTTACGCGCAGAGACGAAAGCTTCCGCGCGCGCATGTCGAAGTGGCATGTGCGCTCTCTCGTTGGGTGGACGGATACCGCGAGGCTGGACGCCTTGTCTGCGGCCGGTTCCCTAAAGGACGCACCTCTCAAGCTGCGTCGTGAACCTGCGCGATTTGCGCGCCGGTGAGACTTGGCGTCTCGAAACGTTCAATTCAAGAAAAAACTTCGCCGCACAAAATCGCCGCAATCGCGCTTAGGGAACTTTTCATGATCCCATTGAAGCAATGTGTCGCGAGAGCCGCGTTCGCTTGGCGAATAGAACGCGCGCGGCGCGGCGCGCAACGGATCGTGTCATCCGCCGCGGCGCGCATTGTCGCAGATGAAATCCCGTTAAGCCGCGAGCGCGCGCCGGTAGACCCACACATGCATCGGCGGAACGTTGTGCCAGACGATCGCGGCGCGGCGGACGTCGACGCCCTCGCCTGCGGGAATCGGCGGCTCCGTGCCGTAGGAGAATTGCACGAACGGACCCTGCGGCCTGAGCGCCGCCATCGCGTCGTCGAGCAGCTTGCGCCGCACGCCGAGCGAGCGGCTCAAGACCGGGATGCCGCTGACGATGGTCCTGAGCGGCGTTGCGACGCCCGCACGCGCCAGCAGCGAGGGGAACGCGAACGCGTCACCCTCGATGATCCGTATACGGCCGAAATCGCGGCGCAGCGCCGCGGCGAAATCCGCGTCGCTCTCGATCGCCGCGATCTCGCCGGGCGCGATGCCGGATTCCAGGATCGCCCTTGTGACCGCGCCCGTGCCGGGGCCGAGCTCCAGGACCGCCCCGCCAGGCCTGGGATCGATCTGCGCGGCCACCATCGCGGCCAGCCGCTTGCCCGACGGCAGGAGCGCCGCGACGCGCAGCGGATTGGCCAGAAAGGTCCGCAGGAAGAATATCCCGTCCGAGGCAAGCAATCCCTTCATGGGAGGGTAATGAACCAAAGGCCAAGCGGTTCCGCGCCGCGCGGTGGCTTTGGCCGCCCCGGCCGCTTAAGATCGCGCCGACCGTGGGGGCGACCGCTTTGCAGACGACCAAGAGATTTTCCTGGGCCCATCTCCTTTTCCTGATCACCGTCGCGATCAAGGGCATCGACGGCGTGATCGAGACGGCGCTGGGCGCGCTGATCTATGCGATGGGCCCCGACCGGCTCTTCTTCTTCATCGCCCGGTTCACCACGCCGGAGCTGGAGGCGAACCCCTCCAACCACATCGCGCGCGCGGTGCAGAACGGCGCCGCGGGCCTCGCCGGCACCGCTGGCTTCGCGGTCTTCTATCTGGTGGCGCATGGCGTGCTGAAGGCCGGCATCGCGTACAACCTGCTGCGCGACCGGCGCTGGATCTTCGCGCCCGCCTGCGTGATCCTGACGGGCTTCGTGATCTATCTTTTCTATCACGCCGCGCAGAAGCACTCGCTCTGGGCCTTCGGCTTCGGCCTGTTCGACCTTTTCACCATCGGCCTGGTGATCAACGAATGGCGCAAGTTGCCGGCGCGGTGATCTACAGCGTCCCGCCGTCTACCGGGAACACAGACCCCGTCGTGTAGGTCGAGTGCGGGCTCGCCAGGTACAGCGCAGCGGTGACGATCTCGTTCGGCTGACCCGGACGGCCCTGGATGTTGTGCGCGCGCTCGCGCGCTTGCGGCGTCCACGCCTTGGCGATGTCGGTGAGGAACGGTCCCGCCATGATCGTGTTGACGCGCACTTTCGGCGCGTATTCGAGCGCGAACACCGTCGTCAGCGCGTTGAGCGCGGCTTTCGCGCCGGCATAGGGCCCGAAGCCCGGCTGCGGGCGGATCGATCCCGTCGACGAGATGTTGATGATGCATCCGCCGCCCGCGTCGAACATGCGCTTGCCCGCGAGCGCGGAAAGGCGGAACGGTCCCTTGAAGTTCACACCGACGACCTTGTCGAACAATTCCTCGCTCGTCTCGGCGGAAGACGGCGCGAGCGGCGACATGCCCGCATTGTTGACGAGGATGTCGACGCGCCCGAATTCGCCATACGCGGCGTCGACCAATCCCGAGAGCGCGTCCCAATGCCCGACGTGACAGCCATGGGCAAGTGCGCGCCGTCCCATCGCACGCACCTCGGCGGCCGCGTCTTCGCAGGCTTCGGCTTTGCGGCTGGTGATGACGACATCGGCGCCGGCACGCGCGAAGGCCCGCACCATCTCGCGCCCGAGCCCGCGGCTTCCGCCGGTGACCAGCGCGACCTTGCCGCCGAGATCGAAAAGCTCCGTCGGGCTTTGTGTCATTTTACAGTCCTTGCGATTTCGCCCCTGAGCCTTTAGCACAAGGCTGCGGGGGGCTAGAATGCGCGCATGTGCGCGTCAACTGAAAAGAGCCGAACGTGAGCAGTCCCGCTTTCGCCATTCCGCCCGACCTGACCACCGGCACCGGCACCTGGCCGGACGACGGTCCGATCCGGCTCGGCAGCGACGAGCACAAGCGGCTGTTCTGCAAGACGCTGCTCGACACGTTCGATCCCTACAAGCCCGCGGTGATCGACTGGCCGAAGCTGGACGCGCAGACGCAGGCGCGCATAACCGGATTGCCGATCTGGGACATCGCGGTGCAGACCGAGAACCGCGCCGGCCTCTACGTGAACACCTATGCGGAGGGCGTCGACGATCCTTTGCTGCGCAAGGCGATCGCGCTCAACGGCTTCGAGGAGCGGCGCCATCGCCATGTGCTCTCCAATCTGGTCGAGGCCTACGGCATCGAGCTCGCGCCCGAGCCGCCCTATGAGCGCCCGCGCGATCCGGAATGGGCGTTCATGGTGACGGGCTACAGCGAATGCATCGACAGCTTCTTCGCGTTCGGTCTGTTCGAATCCGCGAAGCAGACCGGCTACTTCCCGCCCGAGCTCGTCGACACCTTCGAGCCGGTGGTGCAGGAGGAAGGCCGCCATATCCTGTTCTTCGTGAACTGGGTCGCGTGGTGGCGGCGCAACATGCCGTTGTGGCGCCGTCCGTGGTTCGAGATGAAGGTGCTGGGCGTGTGGGCGTTCCTGATCTGGGAGCGGATGGGCATCGCGTCGGATGTGAGCAACGGCCAGCAGGACAACAACTTCACCATGAACGGCGCGCAGCAGCTTGGCGCCGACATCGACGTCGCGGGACTGATCGAGGTGTGCCTGCGGGAGAACGACCGGCGGTTGGGCATCTACGACAAGCGCCTCATGCGCCCGCGCTTCGTCCCCTTCATGGCGCGGGCGGCGCGCCGGTTCATGGGGTCGAAGAAGGCTGCCCCAGCGTAACAAAGAAGTGCCTTGATTTCACGCCCACGTGGAGATTGCATGACGTTCCACGAACGGGGTCGAACATGGCGCTTGTCAATCTGGAACATTCCGGTCTCATCGCGATCCTTCGCCTGAGCGATCCCGCGACCTTGAACGCGATGTCGGTCAAGATGGTCGAAGAGGTGCGCGCCGCGCTGCGCGATCTCAAAGACGCGCGCGCGCTGGTGATCACGGGCGAAGGCCGGGCGTTCTGCTCCGGCGCAGCCCTCGGCGGCGGCGGCGCAGGCGGCTCCGGCGAGTTCGACGCGGGGGCCGCGCTGGAATCCCACTACAACCCGATGATGATGAGCCTGCGCGATCTGCAGATGCCGTTCGTCACCGCGGTGCACGGGGCTGCGGCCGGCGTCGGCTGCTCGGTCGCGCTGATGGGCGATCTGATCGTCGCCGACGAGACGGCGTATTTCCTCCAGGCGTTCCGCAATATCGGCCTGGTGCCCGACGGCGGCTCGCCCTATCTGCTGGCCGCGTCCGCCGGCCGCGCGCGCGCCATGGAGGCGATGCTGCTGGGCGACCGCATCCCCGCCGCGCAGGCCTATGAATGGGGCATGGTCAACCGCCTCGTGCCGGAGGGCAAAGACGTCGAGACCGCGATCGCGCTTGCCGAAAGGCTCGCCGACGGCCCGCGCGCGACGCTGGGCCTGATCCGCCGCCTCGCCTGGGGCGCGCTCGACAATTCGTTCGAGGACCAGCTCGGCGCCGAACGCACGACGCAGCGCGAAGCCGGCAAGGGCGCCGAATTCCGCGAAGGCGTGACGGCGTTCCTCCAGAAGCGCAAGGCGAATTTCACGGGCGTGGGGTAGGCTCTTTCCCGCACGCTAGGATGGACGGAATTCGTCGCCGAGATCCGGTCGGTCCCGGCTTTGGAACCAGCTCACTATCATCTGTTCCTGGCCGATCAGGGCGTGACGGTATAACGCCTTTGTGCGCCGCAGCGCCGATTCAGCAAGTGCGACATTTTGCGTCGCCAGCGCTGCGTTCACAAATGTCTGCCAGACAATCCGGGACTTTAGCTTGGGCGTGCAATACGGCTCGACCAAGTCATGGGCCTCTCGCGGCCGTCCCAAGGCGATAAGAGCTCGTACACGAACCGGCAACGCCGAAAGATCGTCCTTGCCCACGAGCAACGCCAGCGCCTTTTCGGGATCCGCATCGGCGAGGACGGCCGCCTGCTCGATCTCGGTGCAGTCGTCGGCCTTCCGGCCCGATGTGAACGCGGAGACCATGCGGCTGACATTGAATGCGACGAGATCCTCATTGGTATGCACGAGATCGTCGGTCCAGGCCAACTTGCGATCGCTGAGCACGAAAGCTTCATAGCTGGGGAAATATGTCACGAAATCGTGCCGGACGACTGCTTCCTCCGCGGCGGCCCTCAGGACGGCCTTTGAATAGGTATTGGCGACAAGGACGTCCATGTCCCGATGCGTGCTCATCAAAGGCACCGGCGATACGGTGAGGATGACGCGCATTGCCGGAGCTTCGCGATGCAGGATCGCCAAGGACTTGCGCAGATATCCGTAGGCGTCGGCATAGGACAGAACGTGCAGCTGATATCGGGCGGGTTCTGCGGCGATCATGGAGGGCCGCGGAGAAAGGTTCAGATAGAGGCCCGACCTGGTATCGAACCAGTTTTCCGCAAGGCCCAAAGTCATGATCGTGACATCGCAGGTGGCGGCGAGCCGATATAGCGACCGGATCGAGGCGCACCGCTGAACCACGACGTCGCGTGGCTCCGGTTTGCGCGTTGGAGGCGAATCGATGTCCGCGAATTTTCCCGGCACCACCTCGAAAATGTGGTCCTCTTCCACAAACGGTTCGTCGCCGAACGCCCAGGCGAACTCGTTGTAGATGCTCGCTACGCCGTAGTTGTTGAGGGCGGCGAACTCCACACCGGCGAACTCGGGGCGGCCGAATACGTCACGAAGCGGGATTTGAAACCCGCGCTTCAGCAGTTCGGCTTCCACGTTGCGGGCGAAGCACGAGCCCACGGTGAAAATCTTCTGTCCCGGCACCAATCGGAACGGGACGTCGAAGTCCGGCCGCGCTATGGGTTCGACGCGATTTGCCGCGCCGCGCTCGCCCCAGTTCGAGTAGCGGTTCTTTTTGCGGATCTCGACCGCATCCGACGCACCTAGAACAAGCAGAGGATCTGGCATGCGACAACGGTACATAGCCGGAGAGGCCGATGCAATTCGGGTCCGCTCTATCCGCCGATTTCGTCGAGCAGCGCGAGCGCGTCTTCCGGGAGCGCGAGTTCCGCCGCCGCCAGGTTCTCGCGCAGATGCGCGAGCGACGACGTGCCCGGGATGAGCAGGATGTTGGGCGCGCGCTGCAGCAGCCAGGCGAGCGCCACCTGCATCGGTGTCGCGCCGAGGCTCGCGGCCGCGTCCGACAAGGCTTGCGACTGGAGCGGCGAAAATCCGCCGAGCGGGAAGAACGGGACATAGGCGATGCCCGCCTCGTCGAGCTCGTTGAGCAGCGCATCGTCGGCGCGGTGGACGAGATTGTAGTGGTTCTGCACGCACACGACGGGCGCGATGCCGCGCGCCTCGGCCACCTGCGCGGATGTGACGTTGCTCAAGCCCAGATGCCGGATGAGGCCTTGGCCCTGAAGCGCGGCAAGCGCTTCGAACCGCTCCGCGATCGAGGCTTCGCTCGGCGCGTGGACCGCCCCCGTGATGCGCAGGTTGACGACGTCGAGGACGTCGACGCCCAGATTGCGCAGGTTGTCGTGCACCGCGCTTGTGAGCTCGGCCGGGCTCTGCGCCGGATTCCACGACGCGTCCGCCCCGCGCACCGCGCCGACCTTGGTCACGATGGTGAGACCGTCCGGATACGGATGAAGCGCCTCGCGGATCAGTTGATTGACGACGAAGGGGCCGTAGAAATCGCTGGTGTCGATGTGGTTGACGCCGCTCGCCACCGCCTCGCGCAGCACGGCGAGCGCTTGGGGACGGTCCTTGGGCGGCCCGAACACGCCGGGGCCCGCGAGCTGCATGGCGCCATAGCCCATGCGGTTCACGCTGCGGTCCCCGAGGGTGAAGGTGCCGGCTTTGGAAAGGTCGGTCATTTCGGGACTCCGTGCTTGGCGGCTGCGTGGCCTGATATACCATCTGCGCGGAAGCCCTCGAAGACTTTAAAGCCCGGAGGAACCGGATGGTCGACGACGTCTGCGATCCCAGCACCGGCGCGCCAGGCGCGTTTGGGATCGTCGCGAACGTGTTGGAGCCGGATCAGATTTTCCGGTTGAACGCGAAGTCCTGGATCGTCACCGGAACCGGCGGAGAGGGATGGGAGCGCTTCGTGTGGACCGCGATGGCGCGCGGCGGCGGCTACGCCACGAAATGGGCTCCCACGCAGCGCTTCCACAATTTCCGCGCGGCGTGGATTCCCCCGCCTCTTCAGGACGTCTTGACCGACATGATGGGAACGCGCGGGACGCGCGAGGAGATGGAGAGCGTGGCCCTGGAGCTCGAAGCGTTCGCCGCCGAGGAGAGAAAGCGCCATCCCAACCGCAGGGCGCCCGGCGCCGATGACGGACCCGCCGACTGAGACCGGCGCGGCAGGCTTTGGGAGCGAAAACTGGCTTGCCGAGCCGGTCGATAGCGACAGCGTATCGACCGCGGCAACGAGTCTGCCTTCCGCCTATGCTCTACGAGCTACGGCGCGACAAGTCGCGGCTTGCCGAGCCGTAGCTTCCGCGTAGCGGAAGCGAAGACCGGCTTGCCGGGGCGTAGCTGCGCGAACCGATTCACGGCCCGGCTTCGCGCTGGCGCGCTACGCCGCGGCAGGCTCCGCTGCTGCGCAGCGTAGCCTGGTGCCCAGAAGAGGACTCGAACCTCCACGCCTTGCAGCGCTAGTACCTGAAACTAGTGCGTCTACCAATTCCGCCATCTGGGCACGGCAGGGGCGGGATGTTTAGGGACGGGCGGCGAACCTGTCAAACCGTCTTATCAAGGCGCCCGGCACACCCCATATTGGGGAGAGACTTGAGGGAGGCGCTGTGCCCATGATCGTCACCACCACCGAGAATATCCCCGGATTCCGCCGCGCCAGGACGCTCGGCCAGGTGTTCGGCGTCGTCGTCCGCTCGCGCGGGCTGGGCGGCAACATCGTCGCCAGCTTGCGCTCCATCGTCGGCGGCGAGATCCATGAATACACCCAGCTCCTGGAGGAGACGCGGCGCCAGGCCGTCGACCGGCTGGTGCGCAACGCGACCGCGATGGGCGCCAATGCCGTGGTGATGATGCGCTTCGACTCGTCGGAGATCGGTCAGACCATGAGCGAGATCGTGGCCTACGGCACCGCCGTCGTGATCGAGCCGGAGGCGGGCAATGCTGCGTAGTCTTGTCGTCGCGGCCGGCGTCTTCTGCATCGCCTGCGGCCTGGTTGCGCTCGCGACGGGCGTGTGGCCGGGCGCCATCGTGCCGATGATCTTCGGCACGCTGCTGCTTCTGGGCACGGTCTGGGAACGGCTCACCTACAAGCCGCTCGAGAGAAGCAGCCCCGGCCCCGGCTGGGTCGCCACCGAAGAGCGCTTCGTCGACGAGGACACCGGCGCCATGATCCGCGTGTGGATGGAGCCGAAATCCGGCGAACGGCGATACATCAAGGATTGACCGAAGGCGCCGCCGCCTGCGGACAGGCCGTGCTCGGCGGACCGATGCGTCCGACCTCGATCCCGCCGATCTGTCCCTGCACGCCGGACAAGACGAAATCGATCGACGCCGGCGCGCGATCGAGATGCGTCCCGTTCAGCGTCTTCCCGGCGACGTCCAAGCTGATGACGCCGTTCTCGTCCCATCGGATCTCGACCGGAATCGATTGTCCCAGCGCGCCGGAAACCTTGTAGGTGCTGCGCTTGATCTCCTTCGTCGCATATAGGCTGACCGCCACCTCCAGCGACCCGGCAGGATCGAAGCGGACGAGGTGCAGCGCGATCCGGCGGGTATCGCGCAACTCCTGCGCCGTGTATTTGGCGTGCTCTTCCCCCAGCCCGATCTTCACCATCGGCGCCCATTGGGTGCCGTCATACAATTTCGCGACGTGGAACACGGCGCGCAACGCGTTCGTGCCGCAGGACAGATCGCCCCGCCAGTTTTGATAGTGCCCGGCCGGGACATCGCCGCGTATCATCGGCGGTACATGGGCGGGATCGGGCACGATCACCGCGCCGTCGGCCAAGGCCGGACCGGCCGCCAAGACGGCGAGCAATGCGGCAAATTTCGCGCTCATCGCCCCTCCTTTGCGCGGCCATATTAGGCTAGCGTCCGGCCCCGGCAAAAGGCTACACAGCGCCCATGAACAACGCTCTCGTCACGGTCTTCGGCGGCTCCGGGTTCCTCGGCCGCCATGTGGTGCGCGCGCTGGCAAAGGCGGGCTGGCGCATCCGCGTCGCGGTCCGCCATCCCGCGAGCGCCTATTTCCTCCTGCCCATGGGCACGGTCGGCCAGATCCAGGTGGTCAAGTGCAATGCGCGAGACGCCGGCCAGGTCGCGGCCGCCCTCAAAGGCGCGCAGGCCGCGATCAACCTGACGGGCATCCTCTATCAGCGCGGCGCGCAGAGCTTCGCGGGCCTGCACGTCGAAGCCGCCGCCAATATCGCTGAGGCCGCGCGCGCCGCGGGCGCAGCCACGCTGGTGCACGTCTCGGCCATCGGCGCGGACGCGGATTCGCGCGCGCGCTATGCCGCCACCAAGGGCGAAGGCGAGGCGGCCGTGCGCGAGGCGTTCCCGGATGCGGCGATCCTGCGCCCGTCCCTGCTCTTCGGGCCCGAGGACAAGTTCTTCAACAAATTCGCCTGGCTCGCGCGGCTCATGCCGGCACTGCCGCTGGTCGGCGGCGGGCACACCAAGTTCCAGCCGCTCTTCGTCGGCGACGCGGCGGCCGCGGTGCTGAAATGCGTCGAGGATGTTTCGACGCGCGCAAAGACCTACGAGCTCGGCGGTCCCACCGTCTACAGCTTCAAGGAATTGATGCAGGTCGTGCTCGCGCAGACGTGCCGCAAGCGCCTGCTCGTGCCGATCCCGTTCTTCGCGGCGAAGATCAAGGCGTTCTTCCTGCAGGGCTCGGCGCTTCTGGGCATCGAGCCGCTTCTGACGATGGATCAGGTCGAGCTGCTCAAGACCGACAATGTCGTGCATGCGGGCGCGCCCGGCATGAGCGAGCTCGGCATCGCGCCGACGGCGCTGGAGGCGATCGTGCCATCCTATCTCTGGCGCTTCCGCGCCAAGGGCCAGTTCGAGGAGCCGGCTACCAGCCAGCTGCCAGCGCAGCGATAAGCGCGAGCCCCGCCGCGATCCGGTACCAGCCGAAGGGCTTCAGCCCGTAGCGGCCGACGATCGCCAGGAATCCCTTGATCACGAACAGCGCGACGACGAACGACACGACGAAGCCGACCGCGATGTTCATCGTGTCGGCACGGGTGAGGAACGCCGCCTTGTGGCGCAGCTCGACGATCGTGGCGCCCACCATGATCGGCACGGCGAGATAGAAGGTGAAGGCGGTCGCCGCCTTTCGCTCCACGCCCAGAAGCTCGCCGCCCAGGATCGTCGAGCCCGAGCGCGACGTGCCGGGGATCAGCGAGGCGAGCTGGCAGAGCCCGATCTGGAACGCCTTCATCAAGGGAAGCCTGTCGCCGTCGAGATAGCGCGGCGCCGGCGCCATGCGCTCGAGCAGAAGAATGAGAATGCCGCCCACGATCCACGAGCAGGCAATGAAGGGCGCGGCGAAGGCGGGATCGAGCAGGAAGGCGTTGATGTACTTCGCCGCGAACAGGCCGACGATCACGGCCGGGATGCAGGCGACGATGACGCTGCCCGCGAAGCGCCGCGCGTCGGGCGAGGTCGGCAGGCCGATCAGCACGTCCCAGAACTTGCGCCAATAGACCGCGACGACTGCGAGGATCGCGCCCAGCTGGATCACGACCGTGAACGCGTCCCAGCGCTCGCCCGGCAGATGCAGGAAACGCTCGGCGACGAGCAGATGCCCGGTCGACGACACCGGAATGAACTCCGTCAGCCCCTCGACGATGCCCAGCAGCACCGCGCTCAACAGATCGCCCATCGTCCGCGCTCAAATGATTCGGTGGGTACAATACATCTGCGATTCAGGTACGTCGCCTTTCGAGGCTTGCTCAAAAACAACTTACGGCTTCAACACCGCCAGCGCCGCCGCGATATCCGGATCGCGTCCCACGCAAATGTCGGCGCGCGTCCATGCGACGGCAATGTCGGGCGCAACGGCGCGGTCGCGGTAGTCGGCGCCGTCGGGGCCCCAAACGCCCTGGACCGGGATCGTCAGCGTCCAGCCGCCGGGCAGGTCGAAGTCCTGCGCGCTCAAGAGCGCGCCGGCGGTGGCGCGGCCGACGAACTTGACCTGCGGCAGCGCGCGCATCCCCCAGGCGAAGCCTTCGGCAGCGCTTCCGGTATCGCCGCCGATGAGGACCACGACCGGACCCGCATAGCGCTTCGGCCCCACATCCTCCGACCAGAACGTCGCAGCCCCCTGATGCGCGGACACGGCGGCGAACACGCCCTCGTCCGTATAGGCGCCGCTGACCTTGGCCGCGTTCAACACGTCCGCGCGCGTCACGGCGCGACCGAGCTGCGCGAGATAAGGCCGCGCGAACAACGCGAAATTGGGCGCAGCGGGACCGGAGAAATAGCTGAGCAGGCGGACCGCGGAGGCGTTGCCGCCCGTGTTCGCGCGGATGTCGATGATCAGCGCGGAGGTGTCATGGAGCTCCGCCATCGCCCGGTCGGCGAGGCCAGCTGCGCCGTCGTCGAAGCGGTCGATGCGCAGATAGCCGATGCGCCTGCCCTCGCCCAGCTTCGTCGCCGACCATTCAAAGGCGGGATGCTGAGGCGGCCAGAACGCGCCGATGCGGTGCGCGGTGACGCCACGCGCGCGTCCGCTGCAATCCTCGAAACGCGCTTTCGCCTGCGAGCCGATCTCTCCCACCAGCGCCGCGCGCGGCGAGACGAGCCTGTCGCCCACGCGGACCGCCGCGTCGGAGAGCGGCGCCACCTGCCACACGACCTGCTGGCCCTCGATCTCCTGGAAGCGCACGCCGATGCCCGCGCCCGAGGCGGACGAGCCTTGCGGCGGCACGATGTAGATGTGCGAGGTGCCGATCTCCTTGAGCATAGCCGAGACCAGCGCGTCGAATCCCTTGTCGTCGCGCACGCTGACGAGCCGGGCGCGATAGCGTGCGCCGACCGCTTTCCAGTCGACGCCGTGAAAGCCGGGATCGTAGAAATTCTCGTCGACCGTCGACCACACCTTCTCGAACAGCGCGGGATAGTCGGGGGGCGCCGCGGCCACGGCAGTCGCGCTCAGCCAGGCCGCCGCGAGTCCGGCAGCCAAAATTCCCGTTCGCATCGTCTACTCCCCGGTTTCCGCCCGTCTTCTCATTGCGATGCGACCAGCCTCTGGATTGGATGCAGTCGGATTTTAGTCAGCATAGCTGTCTTATAGAGGAGAAAGTGAAAGCGGCGGATCGCCGCCGTGTGGGGTAAATTCCATATAGGACAGTATAGCTGACTTTTAATCAGGTTCTAATCGCCATATGCGAGTTATTGGCAAGACTATTCCTATTGAGTCGAACAGAGTGAACGAATGTTGCGGTTTCTGACCCTTGAGGCGGACTGGCCTGAAAAGCGCCCTGTCGAGACGCGCGCGCGGGATTTCTACGAGGTCTATGCGGACTACGCGGCGGCAAAGGCGGGCGAGCAGGCTTCGCGCTGCTCGCAATGCTGCGTGCCGTTCTGCCAGGTGCACTGCCCGCTCTCAAACAACATCCCCGATTGGCTGAAGCTGACCGCCGAGGGCCGGCTCGAAGAGGCCTACGCGCTTTCGCAGGCCACCAACAACATGCCCGAGATCTGCGGCCGCATCTGTCCGCAGGACCGGCTGTGCGAGCGTAACTGCGTCATCGAGCAGTCGGGCCACGGCACCGTCACCATCGGCGCGATCGAGAAGTTCCTCACCGACACCGCCTGGGACGAAGGCTGGGTCAAACCGCTGAAGCCGAAGCGCGAGCGTCCGCAGCATGTCGCGATCGTCGGCGCGGGGCCGGCGGGGCTGGCCTGCGCCGAGCAGCTTCGCCTCAAGGGCTACAAGGTCACGGTGTTCGACCGCCACGACCGCGCAGGCGGCCTGCTCGTCTACGGCATCCCGAACTTCAAGCTCGAGAAGGACGTGGTCAAGCGCCGCGTCAAGCGCCTCACGGACGGCGGCATCAAGTTCAAGCTCAAGTGCGAGATCGGCCGCGACGTTCCCTTCGCGCAATTGCGCGCGGGCTATGACGCGGTGTTCGTGGCGGCCGGCGCCTACAAGGCGCGCGATGCCGGCATCCCCGGCGTGCCCGCACTGGACTATCTGATCGAATCCAATCGCGGTAGCCGCGTGCTGCACGCGAACGGCAAGGACGTCGCGGTGATCGGCGGCGGCGACACGGCGATGGACTGCGTGCGCACCGCGATCCGGCAAGGTGCGAACTCGGTCACCTGCCTCTATCGCCGCGACCGCGACAACATGCCGGGCTCGCTGCGCGAAGTGATCAACGCGGAGGAGGAAGGCGTCGTCTTCGAGTGGCTGACGCTGCCCAAGAGCCTGGAGACCGACGGCGTGCGCATCTCGCGCCAGCGCCTGGGCCTGCCCGACGCCTCGGGACGACGCGCGCCGGACGCGATCGCGGGCGCCGACTTCACGCTGAAGGCCGACATGGTGATCAAGGCGCTCGGCTTCGATCCCGAACCGCAATGGACGGAGTTGATCGCGCAGGACGGCGTCTTCGCCGGCGGCGACCTCGTGCGCGGCGCATCGCTGGTGGTGTGGGCGATCCGCGACGGGCGTGTCGGGGCGGAGAAGATCCACAAATACATCGAAGCGAAGACGGCAGCGATGCAGGCGGCGGAATGAGAAAGATGCAATCCAACCTCCCCCTTGAGGGGGGGGCGAAAAATGCGAAGCACTTTTCGGGTGGGGGTTCTGCGCCCCGCACCGTACCCCCACCCGAAGCGCTTCGCGCTTCGACCTCCCCTCAAGGGGGAGGTTGAATTATGTGCGGCACAGGTCTCGTCGCTGCCATCGACGGCAAGCCGCGGCGCGCCGTCGTGCTCGGCGCCATCGAGGCGCTGAAGTCGGTGTGGCATCGCGGCGCGGTGGACGCCGACGGCAAGACCGGCGACGGCGCAGGCATCCATCTGCAGGTGCCGCAGGATTTCTTCCGCGCCGCGGTCGCGAACGCGGGCCGCTCCCTGCGCTCCAACCGCATCGCGGTCGGGCAGATCTTCCTGCCGCGGACGGACTACGCGGCGCAGGAAACCTGCCGCACCATCGTCGAGTCGGAAATTCTGCGCGCCGGCTTCCATCTCTATGGCTGGCGCCAGGTGCCGGTCGACATCTCCGTCATCGGCGAGAAGGCCAACGCCACGCGCCCCGAGATCGAGCAGATCATGTTCGACGCGGGCGAGGCGATGAGCCTGGAGACGCTCGACCGTAGGCTCTATCTCTGCCGCCGCCGCATCGAGAAGCGCGTGCGCGAGAGCTCGATCCAGGATTTCTACGTCTGCTCGCTCTCCACGCGCTCGCTGATCTACAAGGGCATGTTCCTGGCCGAGCAGCTTTCCAATTTCTATCCCGACCTCAAGGACGAGCGCTTCGAAAGCGCGTTCGCGATCTTCCACCAGCGCTATTCGACCAACACCTTCCCGACCTGGCGCCTCGCCCAGCCCTTCCGCATGCTCGCGCACAACGGCGAGATCAACACGCTGAAGGGCAACGTCAATTGGATGAAGAACCACGAGTTCAAGATGGCGTCGGAGCTGTTCGGCGAGACGGCGGGCGAGGACATCAAGCCCATCGTCCAGGCGGGAGGATCGGACTCCGCAGCCCTCGACAACGTGTTCGAGGTGTTGGTGCGCGCCGGCCGCTCGGCGCCGCTGGCGAAAACGCTGCTCATCCCGGAATCGTGGTCGAAGAAGGCGTCGACGATGCCCGAGCTGCATCGCGCGATGTATGCCTATGCCAACGCGGTGATGGAGCCGTGGGACGGGCCCGCCGCGATCGTCGCCACCGACGGGCGCTGGGTGATCGCGGGCATGGACCGCAACGGGTTGCGCCCGCAACGTTTCGTCGTCACCGATGATGGTCTCCTCTACAGCGGCTCGGAAGCGGGCATGGTCGTGCTCGACGAGACGCGCATCGCGCGCAAGGGCCGCGTCGGCCCCGGCCAGATGATCGCCATCGATCTCGACGAAGGACGTTTCTACGAGGATCGCGAGATCAAGGACAAGCTCGCGACCGAATATCCGTATGAGGAATGGACGCGCAAGATCGTGGAGCTCGAGCCGATCATCGGCCCCGGCCCCGAGCCGCGCGTGCTGCCCAGGGACGCGCTGCTGCGCCGCCAGGTCGCGGCCGGATATTCGCTCGAGGACCTGGAGCTGATCCTGCACCCCATGGTCGAGGACGCGAAGGAGGCGATCGGCTCGATGGGCGACGACACGCCGCTTGCGGTCTTGTCGGAGCGCTATCGTCCGCTGTCGCATTTCTTCCGGCAGAATTTCAGTCAGGTCACCAACCCGCCGATCGACTCCCTGCGCGAGGAGCGGGTGATGTCCTTGAAGACGCGCTTCCGCAATCTCGGCAACGTGCTGGCGCAGGACGAGAGCCAGGCGGAAGTGTTCGTGCTCGAAAGCCCCATCCTGTCGAACGGCATGTTCGAGCGGATGAAGGACCACCTCGAAGGCCGCTTCTATGAGATCGACTGCGTGTTCCAGGTGTCCGAGGGCAGCGCCAAGGAAGGCGCGCTGGCGCAGGCCATCGAGCGCATCCGCGTCGAGGCCGAGGACGCGGTGCGCCAGGGCTACAACCATCTCGTGCTCACCGACGAGCGCATCGCGCGCGACCTGGCCGCCATCCCGATGATCCTGGCGACGGGCGCGGTGCATTCCCATCTCGTGCGCCAGGGGCTTCGCACCTACACCTCGATCAACGTGCGCGCGGCGGAGTGCCTGGACACGCATTATTTCGCGGTGCTGATCGGCGTGGGCGCCACCACGGTCAACGCCTATCTCGCGCTCGACTGCATCGCCGAGCGCCATGCGCGTGGATTGTTCGGGAAGATGGGTCTGGGCCCTTGCGTCAAGCGCTATCTCGACACGGTGAGCGCGGGGCTGCTCAAGATCATGTCGAAGATGGGCATCGCTGTGCTCTCCTCCTATCGCGGCGCCTACAATTTCGAGGCGGTCGGGCTGTCGCGCGCGATGGTGGCGGAGATATTCCCCGGCATGCCGAGCCGCATCTCCGGCATCGGGCTCTCGGGTATCGCCACGAAGGCCGCCCGCCTCCACGACCGCGCCTTCGACGACGACGCACTGCCGATCGGCGGCTTCTACAAGGCGCGCGCCGACGGCGAGGTCCATGGGCATGAAGCGACGCTGATCCACATGCTGCAATCGGCGGTGGGGAGCGATTCCTACGGCACCTATCGGCGCTATGCCGAAGGCGTGAAGGCGCTGCCGCCCGTGTCGCTGCGCCACCTGATGGAGTTCCGCGCCGGTCCCGCGCCGATCCCCATCGAGGACGTCGAATCCATCACCGAGATCCGCAAGCGCTTCGTGACGCCCGGCATGTCGCTGGGCGCGCTGTCGCCCGAGGCGCACGAAGCGCTCAACATCGCGATGAACCGGATCGGGGCGAAGTCGGACTCCGGCGAAGGCGGCGAGAACCCGGCGCATTTCAAGCCGAAGCCGAACGGCGACAATCCCAATTCGCAGATCAAGCAGGTGGCCTCGGGCCGTTTCGGCGTCACCGCCGAGTATCTCAACCAATGCCGCGAGATCGAGATCAAGATCGCGCAAGGCGCCAAGCCCGGCGAAGGCGGCCAGCTTCCCGGCTTCAAGGTGACCGAGATGATCGCGCGCCTGCGCCATTCGACGCCGGGCGTGATGCTGATCTCGCCGCCGCCCCACCACGACGTCTATTCGATCGAGGACCTGGCGCAGCTCATCTATGACCTCAAGCAGATCAATCCCGACGCGCGCGTCTGCGTGAAGCTCGTCGCGATCACCGGCATCGGCGCCATCGCCGCCGGCGTCGTGAAAGCGCGAGCGGACGTGATCCTGATCTCCGGCCATTCCGGCGGCACGGGCGCCTCGCCGCAGACCTCGATCAAATACGCGGGCGTGCCGTGGGAGATGGGGCTGACGGAAGCGAACCAGATCCTGACGCTGAACAATCTGCGCCACCGCGTGACCTTGCGCACCGACGGCGGCATCCGCACCGGGCGCGACGTCGTGATGGCGGCGATGCTGGGCGCGGAGGAGTTCGGCATCGGCACCGCCTCGCTCGTCGCCATGGGCTGCATCCTGGTGCGCCAGTGCCATTCGAACACCTGCCCCGTCGGCGTGTGCACGCAAGACACGAAGCTGCGCACGAAGTTCGCAGGCACGCCGGAGAAGGTCGTCAATCTCTTCAGCTTCATCGCCGAGGACGTGCGCGAAATATTGGCCGCGCTCGGCTTCCGCACGCTCGAAGAGGTGATCGGCCGCACCGACCTGCTGCACCAGGTGAGCCGGGGCGCGGAGGAGCTCGACGATCTCGACCTCAATCCGCTGCTCGTGCGCTCCGAGCCCGGCGCGAGCGGGCGCCACGCGCCGCATCACGGCCGCAACGACGTGCCCGACACGCTCGACGCGCTGATCGAAAAGGACGCGGCCGCGTTCCTGGATCACGGCGAGAAGATGCAGCTTACCTACGCCGTCAGGAACACGATGCGCTCCATCGGCGCACGGATATCTTCTGCGATCGTGCGCAAATGGGGCATGACGGGACTGCCGGAAGCGCGGCTGACCTTGCGCCTGCGCGGCTCCTGCGGCCAGTCGCTCGGCGCGTTCGCGGTGCAGGGTTTGAAGATCGAGGTCTTCGGCGACGCCAACGACTATGTCGGTAAGGGCCTGTCGGGCGCCACCATCGTGCTTCGTCCGATGGTGTCGACGCGGTTCGCCCCGCGCGACAACACCATCGCCGGCAACACGATCCTCTACGGCGCGACCGCCGGCTATCTGTTCGCCGCGGGACAGGCGGGCGAGCGCTTCGCCGTGCGCAACTCAGGCGCCGTGGCGGTCGTGGAAGGCTGCGGCGCCAACGGCTGCGAGTACATGACCGGCGGCACGGTCGCGATCCTCGGCCTCATCGGCGACAATTTCGCCGCCGGCATGACTGGCGGCATGGCCTTCGTCTACGACGCCGACACCCGCTTCGCCGACCACATCAATCCCGACAGCGTCGTGTGGCAGCGCATCCAAACGCCGCATTGGAACCGCGTGCTGCGCGCCCTCGTCGAGCGCCACCACGTCGAGACGAGCTCCACCTTCGCCGCAGAGCTGCTCGCCGATTGGGACCGCGAGTCCGCCAGGTTCTGGCAGGTCGTGCCGAAGGAGATGGCGCTGCGGCTCGAACATCCACTGCGCGACGAGCGCGTGGCGGCGGAGTAGCGCTATCGCCCCAGAGCAAGTAGCTGCAATCTGATCCGGCCAAAACTGTCATCCCGGCCGAGCGTAGCGAGTGCCGGGACCCAGTACGCCGTTTGCACCCTGGGTCCCGGCCCTGCGCGACGCTTACGCATCGCTTGGCCGGGATGACAACTTGGTGGGGCAGCGCCGTTCACTTCACCACGAACGGCGGAAGCTTGGTCTTGGCCACGCACGACGTATCGAGGCGCTTGGGATCGGCGGTCTCGATGAAGCGGCGCGTGATGTCCGCGATGCAGTCGCTGCCGGAGACATGCGCGCCGGGCACGATGATATGGACGCTGTCGGGGAAGTATTTCCGCGCCTCCTCGCCCCATCTCGGCGGCGTCACGGGATCGAGATTGCCCGAAATCAAGAGCACCGGCGCGTCCGCGATGAACGGCGCGGCATAGTCCGCCGGCCGGGCGGGCGTCGGCCATACGCTGCACGCCGCCATCTGCCCCCTCACGCGCCAGTCGCCGATGAAGCTGCCGGCGGTCTCCTTCGCGACCTCTTCGGGGCGGATGCGCGAGACGTCCTCACTGCACGACACCGAAAGCAGAAGGCCGAGCGCGATACTCTCCTTCATGCCGCGGCCGTGATCGAGCGCGAGCTCGGCGAAGGGCGTGAAATCGCCCGCGCGTGCGCGCGCGAGCAGCAGCGGCACGCGCCGCCCCGTGTCCTCGTCATAGAGCATCAGGCGCAACCCGTCGCCGAACGCCGGCGCGGTTTCCATCAATGTCAGCTTCTTGTGCGTGTGCGGGTCGGTGATCGTGACCGGCATCGGCCTGGCGCGCAGCCGCGACAGGATCGCATCGAGATCGCCTTTGGGATCGGGGAACGCCTTGTGGCAGGCGGCGTCGGCGGCGCATTGCGCGGCGAGGATCTCGAAGGCGCGCTCCGCCGCCGCCGCGTGATAGAGCGGCGAACGGTCGCCGAGCGCGGACACGCCCGAGAGCATCGCCACGCGCACGTTCTTACCATAGAGGCGCAGATAGACGATCGCCGCGCGCGTGCCGTAGGAGCCGCCGAAGAGATCGATCTTGCCGTAGCCCAGCGCCTTGCGCAGCTCGTCGAGGTCGCGCATCGCGATGGTCGTGGTGTATTGCGTGAGATCGGCCGATTTCGCGAGCTGCTTCGCGCAGGCCGCATAAGCCGCGCCTTCGTGGAACAGGGGCTCGATATATTCCTGCGGATCGGCGTCGGAGCCGCCGAGGTCGCATTGCAGCTTCGTGCCCTCGCCCGTGCCGCGCATGTCGACGAACACGACGTCGTGCTCCTTGCGCAGCCATTCCGGGCCCACGAAACCAGGGGCTGCTTCCGTCGCCGCCTCGCCCGGCCCGCCGGAGAGGAAGAACAGTGGCTCCTTCGCGGGCTTGTTGCGCGCCGGCAGCACCACCACCTTCAGCGGCAGCAGCCGTCCGCCCTTGAGCGCGCGGTTCTCCGGCACCTCGAAGACGCCGCAAAGCACCGCTTCCTTCACCTCCGGCACGTGGCAGCTCTTGAGCGTGATCGCGAAGGCGGGATGAGAGGCGAGAAGGAACAGTCCGCAGACGGCGACGGCAAGACGGCGCATGGAGCGAATCCGATGGTTTCGCAGCGCTTCTAGCACGCCGTCGCTGGCGTGGAGCAGTGCGCCGGCCGCGAAGCGCCGCGCCCGCAGCGCATGGCGGTGAAATAGCGACCTCCCCGAATGTCATGGCCAGCGAATGCGGGCCATGACAATCAGGGTTTACGCCGCCACCACGAAGAGATGGTCGATCGTCCTGCCGTCGTCGGCCACGGGAAGGATCACCACCTCGTGGCAGAAGGGATGCCGATCGGCGGGGCGCAGGTACCAGCCGCGGAAAGCGAGCGGCGCGCCCGCCGCGATCACGCTTTGATAGATGCGCTTGAGGACCGTGCCGTGGCCCGGGAGCGTCGCGTCGATCTCGGCCATGGTCTTGCCCTGCATCGCCGCACCCTGCTGGATGCGGATCTGGTCGCCGACGACGCGGAAGACGAACTCCGCGCCGCCGTCCAGCACGCGCAGCAGCGCGGTGTTCTTGAGCAGGGGCAGCATCGCGCGCGGGGTCATGTCCGCCTTCGCCGGCATGGGCCGCGCGGCCCGCGCCGCGTCCCACACGTCGAGCGCCTTGCGCACGAGTGGATGCTCGACGTCGCCGAGCGCGATCGCGTTGCGCGAGCGCAGTTCCGAAAAGGCTAAAGCGTGCCGAGCCATGGCCGTCTCGCCGCGAGCAGCACGTCATTCTGCGCCCGCGCGGTTAACGCAACGCAAATCAGCCCGCCTTGAGGCGCACGAACACCATCGCGCCGTGCGGATCGGAGCCATAGGCCCGCGGCGCGAAATCGAGATCATAGAGCGCGCCCAGGCCGAGCACGGTCTTGTCCCCCACGGGCCAGTCGTGGATGGCGCCGAGCGAGAGCTTGCCCACGCTGGCGAGCGCAGGCGCCACGAGCTCGTCGCTGTCCGCGGTCTCCGCGCGCGCGAACGCCGTCCAGGCGCGGTCCGGCTTGTACTCCGTCTCGAGAGAGAACCCGTCGAGGTTCTCGCCGTCGCTGAGCCGCTTATGCCCCCAGGCGAGCATCGCCGCGAGCGAACCCTCGCCCAGGGCCGTGAAATACTGCACGCTGGCGGTGAGGCGCGTCTCGTCGAGCAGCGGCGTGAGCTGTTCGGGGCTCTTCAGGAATCCCCATGACGCCTGCAGCGACCAGTTCGCGTTTGGGTTCCAGCTCAGCCGCGCCGAGGTGCTGTCGAAGCGCGCGGCGTCGAAATCGAAGCGCTGCTGGTCCGGCTCGCGGCCGGTGAACTGCGAGACCTCGAGCTTCCAGTCGTCATGCACATAGCCCAGCGTCGCCACGCCGAAGGTGATGTGCGTCGAGTCGAGGAAGTGATGCGTGATCGGCGCCTCGGGGATGTCCATCGCCGAAGCGCGGTGCGGGAAGGCCGGCGGGCCGAGCGCGGGCTCGCCGGGATAGCCGGCATAAATAAACACACCATCGCTCTGCGAGATGTCGTGGGCATAGGACGCCGACATCTCCATCACCAGATCGTGCGGATGCTGGCGGTCGAGGAGCGGCGTCCTGCCGTCGGCCGTCTCGCCGCTCGCGAGCAGCAGCGGATAGCCGCGCGCGCCCATGAGCGGCTCGGGGCTCAGCATGAGGCGCAGGTTGAGCACGTCGCCCTCGTCCAGATCGCGCCGTGCCGCGCCCATCAGCCAACCCGAGACGAACCATTGCGTGCCGCCGCGCGGCCCGCTCTGGCTGTCGTAGACGCCGTTCAGCAGCGCATGCCCCATCAGCTCCCAGCCGTCGAGCCGGCCATGGAACGCATCATGCGGCACCGCATCCGGCTGCCAGCCCGTCCCCGACGCCTCGCGCGTCAGCGCATACGGGCCGAGCGCGCCGGCCATCGGCATGGACATGTCCATGCCGGGCATCTCCTGCGCGAACGCGGGCAGCGCCGCGACGAGCAGCGAGAGGAGCGCAACCGCGCGGAACGGACTCATGCCCCTGATATACTTCGCCGATGCGGGTTTGGAACAGGCTTCGGCCGAAGAGTATCGGTTCCGAACGTCCGCTAATGCGCGGCGTGCGGGTCGGGGATGTGCTCGGGCTCGCCCGGGTTCACTCCGCTCCGGAACAGCCAGAAGTCGAGGCCGATCTTCGGCAAGTGCATGTTCGCGATGCGCCTCGGGAACTCGTCGACGACGTGGCGCATGACCTCGATGTGCTTGGCACGCTCCGCCTCCGGTGACGCGAAATCGCAGCCGCGGTTGAACTCGACCTTGAAGGCGCCGCAGTCCAGATGGTCCACGAACACGACGTTCTGTATCCGGTGCAGCGTCCATGCCGCGCCGACCTGCTGGTAGAAACCTTCCACCGTCTCCTTGAACGTGGTTCGCGAACCGCAGGCGAGCGATGCGCCCGCGAGCGATACGAGATCGTATTTCTTGAGTCCCGGTCCTTTGGGGCCGTTGAAGAAGCCGGTGTAGTCGTTGACCAGACGGTAGTCGATGCACATCACCGCCAGCGCGGGAACGGGCGTGACTTTCGGACAGTCCGCGGCAGCCTTGGCGCCGGCCGGCAGGACGCTCGACGCGGCTCCCGCCAGAAGGAGCGTGCCGAAACCGCGGCGGCTGAGCCCGCCCGAATGATCGTGGCCGCATTTCGAATGATCGTGTTCAGACATGCAATGCCCTCCCCTTGGAAAATCGCGCGCAGTGTAATCCCGCTTTGGACGAAATGATAGATATTCGTCCGAAAGTAGAGTCGCCCCGGATTTTCGCCGACTTGCCGCGGATGTATCATGCCCCGGATGGGGCAATGGATTCGTGGCATCGGACGCGGCGCGGCGTCGTCCCTGCGCTGGGTCTGGCACGGCGGCGGCGCGCGCACGCCGTGGATCAGGCGCGTGCTCGCCGTCCTCTTCGTCTTCGCCCTGCCCCTGCCGGTGCTGCTGCTTCTGGTCTTCCGCTTCGTGCCGATCCCCGGCACGCCGCAGATGC
Source organism: Alphaproteobacteria bacterium (assembly GCA_021325375.1). Taxonomy (GTDB): domain Bacteria; phylum Pseudomonadota; class Alphaproteobacteria; order Micropepsales; family Micropepsaceae; genus Rhizomicrobium. The sequence goes on from JAJPHG010000041.1 coordinate 90,673, forward strand.
TGATCGATCTCGTCACGCTCCAGCCGGTGCAGTATTCCTGGCGCTCCTATGACGAGATCTCGCCTGCGCTTCCGCGCGCGGTGATCGGCGCGGAGGACCAGGATTTCTGCTCCCACAACGGCTTCGACTGGAAGGACATCGACAAGGCCATCGCCGAGCACAAGCGCCATCCGGGCAAGCCGCTGCGCGGCGCCAGCACCATCAGCCAGCAGACCGCGCGCACCCTGTTCCTGGTCTCCAACCGCAGCTGGATCCGCAAAGGGCTGGAGGCCTATCTCACCGTGATGATCGAGGCGCTCTGGCCCAAGAAGCGCATCCTCACCGCCTATCTCAATCTCGTCGATTGGGGCCACGGCAATTACGGCGCCGAGGCCGCGTCGCAGGCCTACTTCCACAAGAGCGCCTCGGCGCTCAACCGCGCGGAGGCCGCGCGCCTTGCGGCGGTTTTGCCCAACCCCGACCACTGGCGCGCCGACCATCCGGGACGCTACGTTGCCGGCCGCTCCGTGCATCTGCGCGGGCAGGAACTGAGCGTCGTGGATAACGGTCTGGATTGGTGCGTGAAATGAATTCTTCCGACGTCGTCATCATCGGGGCCGGGCATAACGGCCTGGTCTGCGCCTTCTATCTCGCGCGCGCCGGCATGAAGGTGACCGTGCTGGAGCGGCGCGGCGTCGTCGGCGGCGCGGCGGTGACGGAGGAGTTTCATCCCGGATTCCGCAATTCGGTCGCGAGCTACACCGTCTCGCTGCTCAACCCGAAGATCATCGCCGACATGGACCTTAGCGGAAACGGGCTGCGCGTCGTCGAGCGGCGGCTGCAGAATTTCCTGCCGCTCAACGATCATGAATACCTCGAGACCGGCGGCGCGCGCACCAAAGAGAGCGTCGCGAAATTCTCCAACAAGGACGCCGAGATGCTCGGCCCCTACAACGACCGGATCGGCGAGATCGCCGATCTGGTGCGCGGGCTGATGCTCGCCACGCCGCCGAACGTGACCGAGGGCGGCTGGCTCGGTGCGATCCCCGAACTCTTGAAGGCCGCGGGCCAGGGAAGCCCGTTCGCGAAGCTCTCGATGCCGGCGCGGCGTGACCTCTTGGCGCTGTTCGCGCAATCGGCGGGCGACTATCTGGGCGGCTGGTTCGAGAGCGCGCCGATCAAGGCGGCTTACGGCTTCGACGGCGTCGTCGGCAATTACGCCAGCCCGTTCACGCCCGGCTCGGGCTATGTGCTGCTGCATCACGTGCTGGGCGAAGTGAACGGCAAGAAGGGCGCGTGGGGTCACGCCATCGGCGGTATGGGCGCGATCACCCAGGCGATGGCGAAGGCCTGCGCCGCGCTCGGCGTCGACATCCGCACCGATGCGCCGGTGAAAGAGGTGATCGTCGAGGGCGGCCGCGCGGTCGGCGTCGCGACCGAGAAAGGCGACGTGTTCCGCGCGAAGATGATCGCCTCGAACCTCAATCCCAAGCTCTTGTTCCTCAAGCTCGTCGACAAGGGCGTGCTACCCAACGATTTCCGCGAGCGCATCGAGCACTACCGCTGCGGCTCGGGCACGTTCCGCATGAACGTCGCGCTCAGCGAGCTGCCGCGCTTCACCTGCAAGCCGGAAGACGGCGATCACATGACGGCGGGCATCATCATCGCGCCGAGCCTCGACTACATGGACCGCGCCTACATCACCGCGCGCGAGCACGGCTGGTCGACGGAACCGATCGTGGAGGTACTGATCCCATCGACGCTCGACGACAGCCTCGCGCCGAAGGGCCAGCACGTCGCCAGCATGTTCTGCCAGCAGGTCGCGCCGGAGCTTCCGGGTGGTCGCTCCTGGGACGACGCGCGCGAGGAAGTCGCCGACCTGATGATCGCGACGGTGGACAAGATGGCGCCGGGGTTCAAAGCCTCGGTCGTCGGCCGCCAGATCCTTTCGCCACTCGACCTCGAACGCACCTTCGGCCTGATCGGCGGCGACATCATGCACGGCGTCTTGAGCCTGGATCAGCTCTATTCAGCACGCCCCGTGCTCGGCCACGGCAACTACCGCTCGCCGGTACCCGGACTCTATATGTGCGGCTCCGGCACCCACCCCGGCGGTGGCGTCAGCGGCGCACCGGGGCACAATGCGGCGCGGGAGATGATCCGGGATAGAAGGTAGGTATCTTCAACCCTCCCCTTGAGGGAGGGTCGAAAAAATCGAGCGCAGCGAAGATTTTTTCGGGGAGGGGTGAGCCGTCTGCGCCATACCCCTCCCCGAAAAATGCTTCGCATTTTTCGACCCTCCCTCAAGGGGAGGGTCGTCATTCTTGACAGCCCATGACTCAAAACCTCTCATCCCTCGCATGGATCAACCGCAGCAAACCGGCACGCTCTCCACCGCGCTCGCGAACGCCACGAAGCTGCTCGGCGTGCGCCCCGCCCTCGCCGAGGAGCAGGCGGGCGAGATCCTGAAAGTCGTCCCTGGCGAGCCGCGCGCGCTGCTGCTGCTGGGGCGCGCGCGTTGGGCGCAGGGCAACGACGCGGGCGCGCGGCAGGTGCTGGAGCCGCTCGTGCGCAAGCATCCCGGTCTCGCCGACGCGCATTACGCGCTGGGCGAGATATTGAGCGCGCGCGGCGAGGACGCGGCGGCCGACCGCGCCTATGCGCGCGCGCTGAAAGCCTCGACGCGCAATCCCAAGCTCGTCGAGGCGGCAGCGGCGCTCTGCGACAACCGCCTCGCGGTCGCGGAGCGGCTGTTGCGCGATTATCTGAAAAACCGCCCCACCGACATCGCGGCGATCCGCATGCTGGCGGAGACCGGCGCGCGGCTCGGCGCCTATCAGGACGCGGAGACGCTGCTCAGGCGCGCGATCGAGCTGTCACCGGGCTTCACCGCCGCACGCCACAACCTCGCGATGGTGCTGCACCGCCAGCAGAAATCGCTCGACGCCATCGCCGAAATCGACGTCCTGCTCAAAAGCGATCCGCGCAATCCCGGCTATCGCGCGCTGCGCGCGGCGGCGCTGGTGCGCATCGGCGAGTTCGAGCAGGCGATCGCGGCTTACGAGTCGCTGCTCAAGGACTGCCCCACCCTTTCCAAGGGCTGGATGAGCTACGGCCACACGCTCAAGACCGTCGGCCGCCAGGGCGATTCAGTCGCTGCTTATCGCAAGAGCCTCGGCCTCGAGCCCGGCCTCGGCGAGACGTGGTGGAGCCTTGCGAACCTCAAGACCTTCCGCTTCACGGCGGACGACACGGCCGCGATGCGCAAGCAGATCGCGCGAAGCGACATCGAGGACGAGGACCGCTTCCACCTCCATTTCGCGCTCGGCAAGGCGCTGGAGGACGAAGGTCTCTACGAAGAATCCTTCGAACAATACCGCCTCGCCAACGCGCTGCGCCGCAAATCCGTGAAATATGAGCCGGAGGCGCTGAGCGATCACCTGCGCCGCACGCGCGCGACGTTCACGCCGGAGTTCTTCGCGTCGCGGCGCGGCACGGGAAGCGAGGCCCGCGATCCGATCTTCGTCGTCAGCATGCCGCGCGCGGGCTCGACGCTGATCGAGCAGATCCTGTCCAGCCATTCCCAGGTGGAAGGCACGATGGAGCTGTCCGACATCGCCTCGCTCGCGCGCGGGCTCGACGGCCACACGCTGCACCGCGCGCAGAGCCGCTATCCCGAGCTGCTCGCCGATATCGAGCCCGCGCGCCTGCGGGAGATCGGCGAGGACTATCTCGCGCGCACCCGCGTGCATCGCAAACTCGGCCGACCGTTCTTCGTCGACAAGATGCCGAACAATTTCCTGCATGTGGGCTTTATCCATCTGATCCTGCCCAATGCCAGGATCATCGACGCGCGGCGCCATCCGATGGCGTGCTGCCTGTCCAACTTCAAGCAGCATTTCGCGCGCGGCCAGACCTTCAGCTACGACCTCGGCGATCTCGGCCGCTATTGGCGCGACTATGCGGGCCTGATGGCGCATTTCGACGCCGTGCTGCCCGGCCGCGTGCATCGCGTCCTGTACGAGGACATGGTCGCCGAGCCGGAAGCGCAGATCCGCCGCCTGCTCGACCATTGCGGGTTGCCGTTCGAGGAGCAGTGCCTGCGCTTCTACGAAACCGAGCGCGCGGTGCGCACCGCCAGCTCCGAACAGGTGCGCCAGCCGATCTTCACTGACGGCGTCGAGCAATGGCGCCGGTTCGAGCCGTTGCTGGGGGAGTTGAGGGACGCGCTCGGCGATGCGGTCGAGACGTATCCGGGTATGGCGGAATTTTGAGCAGCACGAATCAAAATTAGCCGCCTTCGTCATGGCCGCCCTCGTGGCGGCCATCCATACTCCCTGGTCTCGCAGTGAGTTTATGGATGGCCGGGACAAGCCCGGCCATGACGATGGGGCTACCGAATCACGTCGTCCGGTGTTGCGGAATTCACACTCCTTCGCAGTTGCGAAACCGCTCGCCTTGACAGGGGTGCGACGGCGGCATGACATGTCCACGGGCAGTATTCTTTTTGAGGGGATTTGCATGAGCGGGATCGGAACTGCGCGCGGCGTGTTCCTTTCGACATTGCTGGCGTCGACGGCGCTGACCACGGTGGCGTTCGCGGCCGACAGCGGCGGCATCGAGACCGTCGTGGTGACGGCCGAAAAGCGCACCGAGAACATGCAGCACGTGCCCATCGCCATCCAGGTGCTGGGCACGCAGAAGATCGAGGAGCTCCACATCCAGAGCTTCACCGACTACGCGGCGATGCTGCCGAGCGTCTCCTTCTCGCCCAACGCGGCGGGCGGCGGGTTGAACGATCCGGGCTTCGCCAACGTCTATTTCCGCGGCATCACCTCGGGCAATGACGGCAACCATTCCGGCTCGGAGCCCAGCGTCGGCATCTATCTCGACGAGCAGCCCATCACCACGATCGGCGGCGCGCTCGACATCCACACCTACGACATCGCGCGCGTGGAAGCCCTGGCCGGTCCGCAAGGCACGCTCTACGGCGCGAGCTCGGAAGCGGGCACGATCCGCGTCATCACCAACAAGCCCGATCCGTCGGGCTTCTCGGCCGCATACGACGCCGAGGTCAACGACATCGACCATGGCGGCATCGGCGGCACGGGCGAAGGCTTCATCAACATCCCGCTGTCCGATCATGCCGCGATCCGCATCGTCGGCTGGGACGAGCATGACGCGGGCTATGTCGACAACATCGCGGGCACCGACGCCGCGGCCGGCATCGTCAACGGCGTGCGCACCTATCCCGTCGGCAACATCTCGGTCTCCAACGCGCCGTTCCTGAAGAAGGACGAGAACGACACCGACATCTTCGGCGGCCGCGCCGCGCTCAAGATCGACCTCAACAACAACTGGACGATCACGCCCTCCTTCATGGGCCAGAAGACCGAGGCGCACGGCTCCTACGCGTTCAACCCCGCGGCCGGCGACCTCGACGTCATCAAGTTCGGCCCCGAATACTCCAACGACAGCTGGTACCAGGCGGCGCTGACCATCGAGGGAAAGATCGCCAATCTCGATCTCACCTATGCCGGCGCCTATATGGGCCGCCACATCCATTCGGTGCTGGAATATTCGGACTATTCGTTCTTCTACGACCAGTATTACGGCCAGTACATCGTCAACAACGCCGGCAACCTCATCGACCCGGCGCAGACGATCATCGGCAAGGACTACTTCACCAAGAACAGCCAGGAGCTGCGCGTCACCTCGCCCGCGAGCGACCGTTTCCGCTACACCGCCGGCCTGTTCTACGAGCAGCAGACGCATGCGATCTTCCAGGACTATACGATCAAGGACCTCGCCCAGAACCTGTGGGTGCCGGGCTTCGCGGACACGATCTGGCTGACGCAGGAATGGCGCGTCGATACCGACTATGCCGCGTTCGGCGAGGCCTCGTTCGACATCCTGCCCAACCTGACGCTGACCGCGGGCGGGCGCCTGTTCGAATCCGACAATTCGCTGCGCGGCTATTTCGGCTACAGCGACCAGTACGACAACGACGTCGGCTCCACCTCGGGCATGATCGGCTGCCCCGATCCGACGGCCGATCATATCTGCCAGAACCTGAACAAGAAGACCGACGCGCACGGCTTCACGCACAAGGTCAATCTGAACTGGCAGGTCGACGACGACCGCATGCTCTATTTCACCTGGTCGACGGGCTTCCGTCCCGGCGGCGTGAACCGCATCGCGCTCGTCACCGACCAGCCCTACAGGCCCGACTTCCTCACCAATTACGAGGTCGGCTGGAAGACGAGCTGGTTCGACAACACGCTGCGCTTCAACGGCGACGTGTTCCTGGAGAACTGGAAGGACTTCCAGTTCTCGTTCCTGGGACCGAACTCCGTCACCGTCATCGCCAATGCCGGCCAGGCGCAGAGCAAGGGCATCGAGGGCCAGCTCGACTGGCGCGCCACCCAGGACCTGACGCTCAGCGGATCGGCCGCCTTTACCGACGCGCACCTCACCCAGCCCTATTGCAAGGACCCGACCGACTGCGCCGCCGCCGGCTCGCTGCAGGCGCCCAACGGCCAGCAGCTTCCGATCACGCCGAAGTTCAAGGCCAACGCGACCGGGCGCTACAATTTCGACGCCTTCGGCTGGCCGTCCTACGTCCAGGCCACGGTGATGTACAACGGCAGCTCGTGGAACGACCTGCGCACCGTCGAGCGCGACATCCTGGGCAAGAACCCGGCCTACACGGTCGCGAACTTCTCCTTCGGGGTGGCGCGCGACAATTGGACGGCGGACATCCTGCTCGAGAACGCGTTCGACGAGCGCGCCAATCTCTACCGCTACTCGGAGTGCACGCCCGGCGTCTGCGGCGCGGAGCCCTACATCATCTCCAACCAGCCCAGGACGATCGCGTTCAAGGTCGGGCAGAAATTCTAAGGCGTTGGGCTGGCCGGAAAAGCCAGCCCAATATGCCATAGGCGGCGACCGCGGCAAGAAACTGGGCCGCGACGAACGGCACCGCGGAATGGGGCGCGATGCCGGCGAAACTGTCGGTCATCGTCCGGGCGAAGGTCACCGCCGGATTCGCGAAGGACGTCGACGCCGTGAACCAATACGCGGCCGTGATATAGAGGCCGACGAGCTGGGCGGCCGCGTTCGGAACATAGCGGGCCGTGCCTGCGATCGTCGCCATGAGCCCGAAGGTGGCCACGAACTCCGCCAGCCATTGCGCGGGACCATCGCGCAGCTTCGTGGACAGTTCGACGACGGGCATCGCGAACATGGCATGCGCTACCCACACGCCGGCGAGCGCGCCGACGAGCTGAGCGGCCACGTAAAGGGCGCCCGTGCGCGGCGCGATCTCGCGTCGCAATGCGAGAAAGAGCGTCACCGCGGGATTGAAATGCGCGCCGCTGATGGGGCCGAGAATGCTGATGAGCACGACCAGCGCCGCCCCCGTGGCCAGACTGTTGGCCAACAGCGCGACGGCGGCGTTCCCGCCCGCCAGGCGCTCGCCCATGATGCCGCTGCCGACCACCGCCGCCAGCAGAAAGGCGGTGCCCATCGCTTCCGCGACGAGCCGCCGGCTCATCCCGAACGCGGGCATTCAGGCCTGCGCCTTGGCGTCAGCCGTCCGCCCGATCTCGTCCAGCTTCCTCTTGAGCGACATGCGGTCCAGGCCGCGCACGGGCAGATTGGCGAACAGCTCGATGCGCCGTTGCAGCATCAAATAGGCTTCGCGGAACGCGGCCGCGATCTCGGCTTCGGTGCCTTCCGCGGCGGCCGGATCCGGCACGCCCCAATGCGCCGTCATCGGCTGGCCGGGCCAAACCGGGCAGACCTCGTTCGCGGCGTTGTCGCAAACCGTGAATACGAAATCCAAGACCGGCGCATCGGGTGTCGCGAATTCCTCCCAGCGCTTGGAGCGAAGTCCGTTCGTGGAATAACCAAGCCGCTCAAGCAGACCGAGCGCTTGCGGATGCACGGCGCCTTTCGGCTGTGACCCCGCCGAAAAGGCCATGAACTTGCCCTTGCCGATCCTGTTCAAGATCGCCTCGGCCAGGATCGAGCGCGCCGAATTTCCGGTGCAGAGGAACAGCACGTTGTATGGGCGATCGGGCTGCGCGTCGCGCATCAGCAGCACTTCGTCTTGGCGGCCGGCGCGCGGCACGGGGCCGCGCCCGGCGCCGCTTCGATCTTCGGCTCGTCCTCACCGTATGTCACAGATTCGCCGAAGGTGAAGAACGTCTCCCAGCGCAGGCCCGTCGGATCGTTCACCCAGGCCTTGTTGGACTGCGCGTAGCAGCAGGTCGTGGCTTCCTGGTCGCGCGTCGTCTCGCCCGCCGCCTTCAGCCGCCCGGAGAGCTCGCGCAGCTCGCCGTCGCTCTCGACCTGGATGCCCAGATGGTCGACACCGCTCGCGCGTCCCTCGTGCGCGCTGATCGCGAAGTTCACGCGCGGGTCGTCGAGCATCCATTTGGCGTAGTCCGCCTTGACGACCGAAGGCCCGGCCGCGAACAACGTCGAATAGAAGCCGATGGACGTCTCCAGATCATCCACGGCGACGTGAACGTGCAGGCGTTTCATGTTTGCCTCCGGTGTTGCAGCATGACGCGACCTTTGCCAGCGGCGCGCAGATCTCGGCGCGGCCGCCGCAGCAATCCTCGGTGAGGAACACCAGAAGATCGCCCATCGCCTCGAAATCCACGCAATAGATGATCGACCTGCCCTCGCGCCGCGCGCGGACGAGCCCGGCATTGGCGAGCACGAGAAGCTGCGCCGACATCGTGTTCGCGGGCGTGTCCAGCTTCCGCGCGATGTCGCCCGCCGCCAGCCCCTGCGGTCCCGCCTTCACGAGCAGCCGGAACACGGCAAGCCGTCCCTCCTGGGCAATAGCGGACAAGCGGCGGATGGCGACGTCGGAGTTCATATTTCAATGATTCCGGAAATATTGGAATAAGTCAAGACACCCTAATGTCATGGTCCGCGAATGCGGGCCACCCAGGTGACGTCTTGAGTGAAGGAAAGAAAATTCACGCGGAGACGCGGAGTCGCGGGGGAAGAAAAGATCTCCGCGTCTCCGCGTGAGCCCTTATGGATTGTGGACAATCCACCTGGGTAGCCCGCACTCGCGAGCCATGACATCTATTTTTTTGGCACCTACGTTCAGAACATCCGTACACTGATTATCTGTCATAAATTTTCCCGCGCGAACCTCTTGAACCTGTGATTGCAGACACGATATCTCACGCGTGTCGATTGTGAGAGGAAGCGGTTTGCGAGGAATTTCCCACGACCCTCGGCGCGGCGCTGCGATGGTGCTGCTGCGAGGCGGGCATGGGCACAGACAGGGCAAGGGTGTCAGGTCCATGCGCACCCGCGCCGGATGAGGACGAGTAGCGGTTAGTGGTGTCCCGAACGGGACGGGCGGCAACGTCGAATGAGCTGTTCGACCCGGAAACGCGAAACATCCCTCCAGCGAAGCCCGTGGCGGAGCCGATGTGCCGTACGTCGTCGCTTGACTGCGATGGCGGGCGGCGGCGGAGGCTTCGAACCGGCTGGCCCTCGGGAACGTGCATCGCACACGCGCCCGTGGGCTTTGCCGCGTCAGTCGCCGAGCGCGTAGAGCTTGGCGTTGTTGATCGCGTAGGTCGTGCCGTCCGGGCCGATGACGGTCGGCGTATAGGCTTCGCCGCGCGGCGCATTCAGCTTCAGCCGCGTGAGCGAATCCTTCGCCAGGTCCCAGCGATAGGTGTGGCCGTCCTCGGCGTTGGCGATCACGGCCTTCCCCGCCGCGTCGACCACCGCGGAATTGATGCACCATTCGTAGACCACGCCCGCCGGCGCGCCCGGGAACTGCGTCGGGTTCACCTTGGTCATCACTTCCTTCATCACGGTCGCGTTGCTGAAGCGGTCCTTCTGCGTCTCGTCGGGCGAGATGATCGCGATCTCGTTGTGGCCGTTGCCGTTCCCGAAGCCGTAATAGTTGTTGTACTTGGTCATCAAGAGATAGGGCGACGAGCCGGTATAGGACGGCACCGCGCTCGTCGGCACCACCGAGACCGTGTCGTCCCAGCCGAACGAGCCCGGCGTCTTGGACTGGCTGAGGTCGGAGCTGAAATGCAGCATCCAGCCGCGGCCGTTATGCACGCCGGGATTGCTCTCGACCACGCCGTAGAACACGTCGCCGTCGGGACCGACCGTCGGCGAGGCGGAGGAATCGTCGTAGAGCAGCGCGTCGGTGCCGGCGGCCGGATCCTTCAGCCGCACCTTGGATTTGGGCGCCAGCGTCGCGCTGTCGAGGGCGACGAGATAGCCCGCCTCGCCGTCGCTGACCGCGATGTAGATCGTCGATTGGTCGGCCGATACCGCCGGCCCGCAGTTCTGCGCGACTTCGACGATCTCGCTGTCCTGGGCGGCGTTGGCGGCGGAGATCCAGGTGCCGGTGCCGTCGGCGCCGACGCGGGCGATGCCGCTCTCGAGCTTGCCCGGCACGGCACCCGTCACCGCGAAGCCGAAATAGACGTTGCCCGCCTCGTCCGCCGTGATCGGCGTGTCGATCATGACATGCTGGTCGAAGACGGTCTTGTTCTTGCGGTACTTGGCATTGCCGTAGAAGGCGATGCGGCCGTGGGTTCCGGTCTTGAGGTCCGGCGTGTCGCGGTACAGGACCGTGCCGCCCGCGCCCGCGTAGTAGAACCGGTTCTGCGCGGTCAGATGCGCGGGGAAGCTCGGCGTCCAGTCGTGCGGCGCGAAGACGAAGTCGGTGTCCGTCCTCCAGACCACGGAGCCGTCGGCCCCCGCATGCGCCTCCATGCGGAAGCCGTTATCGGCGCCGGTCTTGACCGGGATCAGGATCGTGTTCGAGGCCGTGATCATCGGCGAGCCGTAATGGATCAGGAGCTCGCCGCCGGAATATTGCGGGTTCAGGTCGATCGCGGTCTTCCAATGCAGGCTGTGGATCTTCTGCCCCTTCGCGGGCGCAGGCGCGGTGTGCTGGGCGTTGCCGCCGTAACCCCGCCAGGCGGGTGTCTCCTGCGCCGGCGCCGGCGCGGCCGCGCAAAGGCAAACGAGTGCTCCGGTGAACATCGCCTTCATCGAACTCTCCGAACCTGCTGGATCCCGCAGGCCGACACTAGAGGGTTCAAATGCCACGCGCTAGGCTGGCCCCGCCCCTGCCCTTTCATTACATTGTACGGCCATGCGCCGCCTGATTCATCTGACCCTGTCACCGCCCTCGCGCGTCGCCCGCCTGATGCTGGGCGAGAAGCGGCTGAGCTTCGATCCCTCGGCATCGGAAGACCCCCACGCGCATCTGCCCGTCTTCGTCGACCTCGACGGCACGCGCTGCACCGGGCTGTGGGCGGTGATCGACCATCTCGAAGGCACCTATCCCGAGCGGGCGCTGGTGCCGGAAGACCCTGCCATCCGCGCCGAGACCCTGCGCTGGTTCGATTGGGCGATGGGGCCACTCGGCGAGCGCGCCACGCGCAAGATCCTCTACGAGAAGGCGGCGCAGCGCTTCACCGGCGCCCCCACCATCGGCGCGCCCGACATGAACGTGGTCCGCCAGGGGCGCGAGGCGCTCAAGGCGGTGTTGCCGGTGATCGGCAAGGCGGCGGAGGCGAACGGCAACCTCGTCGCGCGCGACTGCCTGCTCGCCGACCTCGCCGTCGCGGCGCATCTGTCGGCGCTCGACTATTTCGGCGAAGTTCCGTGGACGGAATACCCGGCCGCCGGCGAATGGTATCTGCGCATCAAGTCGCGGCCGTCCTTCCGCTCGCTGCTCGCCGACCGCCTGCCCGGCCAGCCGCCGGTCGCCAACTATGCCGAACTCGATTTCTGACGCGATCCGCGAACGCGCGATCGCCGAAGGCTTCGACGCCGTCCGCTTCGCGTCCGCCGCGGCGCCGCCCGACGCCGCCGAGCGCCTGGCGACGTTCCTCGGCGAAAGCCGTCATGGCACGATGGACTGGCTGGAGCGCAATGCCGAGCGCCGCAGCGATCCGCACATGCTGTGGCCGCAGGCCAGGAGCATCATCGTGCTCGGCGCCAATTACGGACCCGGCCACGATCCTTTGGCCGTGCTGTCGCAGAAGGAATTGGGCGCGATCTCCGTTTATGCGCAAGGAAGCGACTATCACGACGTCCTGAAGACGAAGCTCAAGCGCCTCGCAGCCGGCATCGCGCGCGACTACACGGCAGACGTGAAAGTCTTCGTCGACACCGCGCCGGTTCTCGAGAAGCCGCTCGCCGAAGCCGCAGGCATGGGCTGGCAGGGCAAGCACACCAATCTCGTCAGCCGCGAGTTCGGCTCGTGGCTGTTCCTGGGCTCGGTGTTCACGACGCTGGAGCTCGCGCCCGATCCGCCGGAGAGCGACCACTGCGGCCAATGCCATGCCTGCCTGGACGTGTGCCCGACACGCGCGTTCCCGGCGCCCTATCAGCTCGACGCACGACGCTGCATCTCGTACCTCACGATCGAGCACAAAGGCCATATCCCGCGCGAGTTCCGCGAGCCGATGGGCAACCGCATCTATGGCTGCGACGACTGCCTCGCCGTGTGCCCGTGGAACAAGTTCGCGCAGGTCGCCCGCGAGGCGCGCTTCCACGCCCGCGCCGAACTTCGCCGCCCCAAGCTCGCCGATCTCGCGAGCCTCGACGATGCGGGCTTCCGCGAGCTCTTCAGCGGCTCGCCCGTCAAGCGCATCGGCCGCGACCGCTTCGTGCGCAACGTCCTCATCGCCATCGGCAACAGCGGCGATGCGCTTCTCGCCTCTTCGGCGCAGGCGCTGCTCGACGATCCCTCGCCGCTGGTGCGCGCGATGGCGGTGTGGGCGCTGTCGCGATTGCTGGACGAGACGAGCCTCGCCTCGCTGAAGGAGGCGCGGGGGCCAAAAGAATGCGACGAAGGCGTACGCGCCGAGTGGGACGCTATCTCGCGCCCGTCTGGCTGAGATATTCGCTCGCCAGCGCCGCGGCGCGCGACTTGGGCGCGAGCTTCACGACCTGTTGCCAATCGGCATCGGCGCCCTTGACGTCGCCGTCCTCGTACTTCATCGCCCCGCGCTCGACCAGCGCGTCGCCGTAGTTTGGGAAGATCGCGAGCGCGCGCGCGATGTCGGCCCGCGCGTCCGCCTTCCTGCCCGCCGCATGCCGCGCGCTGGCACGCAGCACCAGCAGATCCGTGCGGTCGGGATCGGAGGTCAGTGCCGCGCTCAGATCCGCGTCGGTGCCGGCCCAGTCCTTGCGCATCGCGCGCGCTCGCGCCCGGTCGGCGAGGATATCGACGTCGTGCGGCGTGAAGACCAGCGCGTTGGAGAACGAGACTTCGGCGCGCGCGCCGTCCTCGGCCAGCAACCAGGCATTGCCGGCCTGATCGTAGAGCTGCGCCCGCAGCGGCGGCTTGAGGCTCAACTGCTGCGCCAGCATGTCGAGCTTGGGCCCGGCCTCGGCATAGCGGCCGAGCTGGACCAGCGCCAGCGCGCCGCAATGCTCCGCCGAGCTGCCGCCGCCCGCGCTGTGCCAGGCGAGCGCCTGGTTGTACGCCCCCTGCGCGTCGATCCTGGTGAGCTGAATGCATTGCTGATAGCGGCTTGAATTGTCGATGCCCTCGCCCATGTCCGACGCGGCGGTCGCGGCGGCGGGGAAGATCAAAACGGCTAGTGAAAACGCAACATAGCATCGCATGGCGGTAAGAGACCCGGGGCAGGTGGCAAAAGCAAGCGGCCCTCTGTTAAGGTTTCCACAGGAACGGGAGGATTCGATGGCAAAGTCTTTGTCGTGCTTGATCGCCATGCTGGCGATGATCGTGCTGTCGGCAGTCATGGCCGGGCCCGCGGCCGCGCAGGCGGGACCGAGCGCGGCACCCACCTCCACCATCGACGTCCATGCCCTGCCGCCTGCCGGGACGGCCGCGCAATTCGACGCCGACAAGGCGACCAACGCCTATCTCGCGCGCATCAGCGGCGACGCGCGGAAGAAATCGGACTCCTATTTCGAGGGCGGCTACGTGCTGCTCTTCATCGATGCGCTCGTCGCCATCGCACTGTCGGGGCTGCTGCTCTTCCTGCGCATCTCCTCGCGCATGCGCAAGATCGCGGAAGGCGTCACGCGCTCGCGCTTCGTCCAGGCACCGATCTACATCGCGCTCTATCTTGTGCTGACGACCGTCGTGACGCTGCCGCTCGGGATCTATGAGGGCTTCTTCCGCGAGCACGATTACGGCCTGTCCAACCAGAATTTCGGCCAGTGGTTCGGCGAATATGCGATCTCCTTCGCGATCGAATTCGTCGTGTTCGTCATCCTGGGCACGATCGTCTATGCGGTGATCCGCAGGACGAGACAATATTGGTGGGTCTGGGCAACGGTCATCAGCCTCGTCTTCGGCATCTTCGCCGCCATGATCGCGCCCGTCTATATCGCGCCGCTGTTCAACACCTACACGCCGCTCAAGGACGGCCCGGTCAAGCAGCACATCCTGTCGCTGGCGCGCTCGGAAGGCATTCCGGTGACCAATGTCTATGAGTTCGACGCGTCGCGGCAGTCCAAGCGCATCTCCGCCAACGTCTCGGGCATGTTCAGCACGACGCGCGTCTCGCTCAACGACAATCTGCTCAAACGCTCCACCGAGCGCGAGATCCTCGCCGTCCTCGGCCACGAGATGGGCCATTATGTCCTCGATCACGGCATGCGGCTCGTGGTGCTGAACGGGCTTGTGATGCTGTTCGCCTTCGGCTTCACCGCGTGGGGTTTCAATGTGCTCGCCAGGATCTTCGGCGGCATATGGGACGTGCGCGGCATCGACGATCCCGCCGGCCTGCCCGCGCTGGTGGCGCTTCTGACGTTCTTTTTCCTTGCCGCGACGCCACTGACCAACACGATCTCGCGGACGACGGAGGCGCAGGCCGACATCTTCGGCATCAACGCCGCGCGCCAGCCCGACGGCTTCGCGGAAGCCGCGCTGCAGCTCAGCGAATACAGGAAGCTCGATCCCTCTCCGCTCGAGGAGTTCGTGTTCTACGACCATCCCTCGGGCCGCAGCCGCATCTCGATGATGATGCGTTGGAAGGCCGAGCACCTGAACGATCCCGACATCAAGGCGGGACCGGTCTCCCCGCAATAGATGCGCCAGGTGCCCGCAATATCCGCCGGGAAAGCGATGCGGCCCGTTGCAGCGCTGCTTGCGATTTTCCTCGCGAGCTGTTCGACGGACCCGATAAGTGTTCAAAGCGGAGGATATGGCTGGTCGATCGCTTACTTCAGCACGCCTGGCGGCGAAGAGTATCTGTCGATCACCGCCACCCACGAACTTTCAAAGAAGCGAAGCGATCTCAACAGTCAAGCAGCAATCGAAGCAGCGCGGGTGTTTTTGCGCAACGTAGGTGATAGGTGCACGGCGGCTTCAGCCACGGAGGCGACAAGACATTCCATTGCCGATCCGCCGGGGTGGAACGTCACGCTGAAGTGCCCTTGAGAAGAAGCGCGCGCGCGAGCTTCTCGTCGAGGATGTCCGCGCCATCGAAGACATAATCGACGTCGTGCACGGTCGCGGCGCCCAGCACCGCCACCGCCTCCATCAGCCGCTCGCGCGGACAGAGCAGCGAATATTCCTCGCCGCCGCGCGAGAGCATCGTGACCTTGGCTTGCGCGATCCTGCGTTCCGCGTCCTTGCCCAGGCGCACGCGCAGCACATGGCTCGCCTTGGCACGTTCGCGGGCGCCGAGCCGCACGAGCAACGCGCGGGCAGCGCCGCGCTCGCTCGCGTCCCAGTCGGCCGTGAGGCTTGCGGCGAGCTGCGCCTGGCTCTCCAGGATCGTGCCGTCCTCGAGCGTCTTGAGCCCGTTCGCCGCCAAGGTGGCACCCGTCGTCGTGATGTCGACGATGGCCTCGGCCGAGCCCGCTGTCGGCGCGCCTTCGGTCGCGCCCGCGCTCTCCACGATGCGGTAGTCCGAGATTCCGGCATGGGCGAAGAACGCGCGCGTCAGGTGCACGTATTTCGTCGCGATGCGCAGACGGCGGCGGTGCCGGTGCGCGAAAGCGGCGCAGACGTCGTCGAGATCCGCCATGGTCGAGATGTCGATCCAGGCCTGCGGCACCGCGACGACGACGTTCGCGTAGCCGAAGCCCAACGCATGAATGAGCGCGACCGACGCGGCGAGTTCCGGCGCGGTCTCGCGGATCAGATCTTCGCCCGTGATCCCCAGATGCACGTCGCCCGCGACCAGGCTGGCCGCAATCTCCGATGCCGAAAGCAGGCGCACGTCGATGTCCGGCAGGCCGGCCAGGGTCGCGCGATAGCCTCGCGCGCCGGACGTCTTCTTGAGCGCAAGACCCGCATCGGCGAACCACTCCGCCGCCTGTTCCTGCAGCCTGCCTTTCGACGGGATCGCAAGCGTGAGCGTCATCTCACACCCAACGCGGCGCGCACTTCCTTCGTCAGATCGTCACGGGCAACGGTCTTCTGCGCCTGACGCTCGCTCAGCCATTCGGCGCGGCTGGCGATCGACTTCGCCAGATCCGCGCCGGCCGCGAGGTTCTTGATCGTGATCAGCTTGTTCGCCAACTCGTCGCCGCCTTCGATGACCGCGAGCGCGGCACCCCGCTTGTCGGCATATTTGAGCTGATCGCCGAATCTCTTGTTGCCGACATAGGCTTCGGCGCGGAATCCCGCTTCGCGCAGCTCGCGCGCCGTGGCGAAAGCCCGCGCCGCATCGTCGAGCGACAGCACGACGATGAGCGGCTTCAAGTCACCGGTGAGCCCGCGCGAACGCAGTGCCGTCATCAACCGGCTGACGCCGATGGAGATGCCGGTCGCCGGAACCTGCTGCCCCGTGAAGCGCGCGACCAGGTCGTCATAGCGCCCGCCGCCGGCCACCGAGCCGAACACGACCTCTTCACCGTCCTCGTTCTTCATGGGGAATGTGAGCTGCGCCTCGAACACCGGGCCGGTGTAGTAGTCGAGACCGCGGATGATGGTGGTATCGACGCGGACGCGGTCTTCGCCATAGCCGCTCGCGGTCAGGATGGCGGATATGGCGTTCAGATCGTCCATCCCGCCATCGACCTTGCCGTGCAGCAGGCCCATCACCTGCGCGATCTGGTCGTCGTTCAGCTCCGCGCCCTTGGTGAAATCGCCGGACTCGTCCTTGCGGCCCGGGCCGAGAAGAAGCCGCACGCCGTCTTCTCCGAGACGGTCGAACTTGTCGATGGCGCGCAGGACCGCGCCGCGCTTTGCCATGTCCACCTGCGCGGACCCGAGCACGGCGTCGAGCAGCTTGCGGCTGTTCATTTTCACGACGAAGTCGCCGCGCTTCAGTCCGAGCGCCTCCAGCGCATCGCACACCATCATCGGCAGCTCGGCGTCGGCGGAGGGCGAATTGCTGCCGACCGTGTCGGCGTCGAATTGGGTGAACTCGCGATAGCGCCCGGGGCCGGGCTTCTCGTTGCGCCACACTTGGCCCACCTGATAGCGGCGGAAGGGCTTGGGCAGGTCCTGGAAGTTCTCGGCGAAGTAACGGGCCAGCGGCGCGGTCAGGTCGTAACGCAGCGACAGCCATTGCTCGTCGTCGTCGCGCAGCGAGAAGACGCCCTCGTTCGGGCGGTCGACGTCCGGCAGGAACTTGCCGAGCGCGTCGGTGAACTCGAACGCCGGGGTTTCGAGCGGCTCGAAACCGTAGGATTGGTAGACGGTCCGGATGGTGTCGAGGACCTTGCGCTCCGCCGCGATCTCGGCGGCGGTGCGGTCACGAAAGCCGCGCGGAAGCCGCGCCTTGGGGCGCTGTGGTTTGGCGGTGCTCATGGGCCGGGTCGCTCATAGTGGGGCCGTTCCTTAAACGGCATGCTGCCGCGCAGCAACCGTTTTCTTAGTGTTAGAGTTCCCGCGGACAAGTCAACTGGGCGGGCGCATGGGTCAAAGCGGCTGGGACGAGATGCTGGCGGAGTTCCGTGCGCTGGGCGGAACGGCGGACAACATCTGCTTGCGCGAGGGCCCTTTCGGGCGCGGCCTGTTTCCCGTCGACCCGGCGCGGCCCGTCGCCGTCCATATCCCCGACAACCTCCTGATCGCGACCGCCGACACGCGGTTCGAGAACTGCGCATTCCGCGTCGCGCCGGACGCCCGGATCGGCGCGCGCGAACGCGCGTTCCTCGAGGCCTATGAGAACGGCTTCTCCTGGGGCGGCGGCGGCCAGGCGGAGACGGAGCGCGTCTTCGAGCAGGCGCAGGCGCTGCCGCCTGAGCTGCGCGCGCAGTTGCAGTCCGAATATCACTGCGGCGACTGGTTCAAGGAACCAACCGATGCGCTGGTGCAGGAAATGTTCATCGCCGCGCGCTGCATCCGCTATCGTGACCGCAACGTGGTGATGCCGATCGTGGAGTTTGCAAACCACGGCGCGGGCGCGACCTATCTCACGCTGAACGGCATTGCGATCCAGGGCACATTTCCCGGCGAAGTGCTGATCCGATACGCAAGCTTCGATCCGCACGGCATGTTCATGATCTTCGGCTTTGCCGCCGAGCAGCCGCAGGCGTTCAGCATCGCGCTCGGCGGCAAGGTGGGACCCAACCCCGTGCGGATCGGCCGCGACCTCGGAAACCTGTCGCCCACGGCGCAGTATTGGGTTCCTCAACACGTGATGGAAGGAGGCACGGCGAAGCTGCAGTTCCTGATGATCGGAAACCGGCAGTTCCCGAGGCTCTGCAAGAGCGTGTTCTACAAGATCATGCGCGAGGCCGGGCTGTCGGGCTACGAAGAAGCCTTCGACACCATCCGCCACGCCAACCGCCTGCACTTCCTCAGCCTTCTGGCCGCATTGGAAACGGTCGAAGGCCCGATGGCGCTGAGCCTGCGGCGCATGGCGCGGTTCCAGCTCCAGGCAATGTCGTATTGCTACGGTGCAGCCGAAATCTAGGCACGCGTGACGATGGTCACGCTCGCCCGGCAAAAGTGCGTATAATTACAGCGGATCGCGTCATCTCGCATGGGTGCTAGCCCGAGAAGGGGCATACAATGCTATGGATCGTCGGAGTGATGCTTATTGCCGGACTTGTCGGCGGAGCAGCGGGTCACCTAAATACCCAGTCAGCCCCGTCCGGCGATGCGCCGCCGGCCGGCCCGCCCTGGAAAGCAGACGTCCTGATCGGCCTCGTGGCTGCACTCTGCGTGCCTATTTTCCTGCTGATCACGCAAAGCAAGCTGATGGACAATCTTTGGAGCGATGCGCAGGCAGGCAAGCTACCCGATCTCAATCTGGTGTATCTAGCGGGCTTCTGCTTGATAGCTGCGTTCTACTCGAGATCATTCCTCCAATCGGTTTCCAATCAGGTCATCCGTCAGGAGCAAAAAGCTCTCAAGGCCGAAACGAAGAATCTCAAAGCCGGTCAGGAAGAGATCAAGGATAACATCGCCGATCTAGACAGCAAGGCGGAAGGCGCCACTCCGCCGACATCTGCAGAGGCGAATTTTGCGGCGGCCGCGAACAATGATGATCTGAAGCCACTGCTGGACGAACTGTCGGACGAGGAAAAACGCGTCGTCCGGGCTCTGGCAAACGAGGACTATACCCGGCGCTCGCTCAGCGGAATCAGGAAGGAAGCCGAACTGAACCACTCGGAGACGGCGCAGGCGCTGGACCAGCTGACCCATCGCGGCTTGGTGAAGCAAAGCATCAGCAAGGTCACCGGCAGCAGACTCTACCAACTAGAGGCGAAAGGGTATCGGCTGGCCGAACTCCTGAAGAACAGCTGACCGATCCCGAAGATCGACGACCCCGCAGCGCTTCCTTGGCTATTTCTTCGGATGCGCCGCGTCCCAGGCCGCGTGCGACTGGTCGAGGATGTAGGCCTTGATCGCCGCGGTGTCGTCCTTCGACAGCACGTCCTTGAACGACGCCATGCCGTTGTCGGCGAGCGCGCCGTCGAGGACGACGGAGTCGAACTGGGCGAAGATTTCCTTCGGCATCAGCCTGAGATCGGGCACCTCGCCTTCCGATTGCGCGAAGAAGCCGTGGCAGACGAGGCAGTTGCGGTGATAGAGCGTGAAGCCCTTGGCGATCGTCGCCGCGTCCGCCGTCTGCGGCGGCGGCTCGCTCGGCGGCACGCCTTCGGGCGCGAGCGCCGCGACCTGCTGCCTGCCGCCGAGCTTGAAGACGAAGAGGCGGCCCTGGTCGGTCTGGTATTTCGACAGCGCCGTATTTGGGTCCTTGAACGCCGAGAGGCCGCCCGCGCCGCCCCAACCGGCCAGCAGCGCGATGTACTGCTCGCCGTCGAGCTCATAGGTCATGGCCGGCGCCAGGATGCCGGTCTTGAGATCGATCGACCAAAGTTTCTTGCCCGCCTTCGCGTCATAGGCGCTGAACATGCCATAGGCATCGCCGCCGAAGACGAGACCGCCGGCGGTCGACAGCAAGCCCGAGTTCCACGCGCCGCCCATCGCGACCTGCCAAGCTTCCTTCTGCGTGACCGGGTCCCAGGCCTTGATGTAACCGACCGACGGCGGCGGCACCTTGCCCGCCTTGATCGCGTCGAGCACGGCCTGGCTCACGGCCGCGAAGTCGACGCCGAGATTCCACGAACCGTGGTGGTAGGCGAAATCCTTCTGGCCGGCATAGATGCCCGCCGAGTCCATCGCGGGGATGTAGACGAGCCCGGTCTGCGGATCGAAGGTCATCGGCTGCCAGTTGTGCGCGCCGGTCGCCGCTGGGAAGACCACCGCCATCTTGTCGACATAGCGCGCGCCCGGCGCCTCGACCGGGCGTCCGGTCGCGAGGTCGACGTGATCGGCCCAGGTGACGGTGGCGAATTTCTGCGCGCTGATCAGCTTACCCGTCTCGCGGTCGATGACGTAGAAGAAGCCGTTCTTCGGCGCGTGCATCAGCACGTGGCGCATCTGGCCGTCGATCTTCAGGTCGGCGAGCACGACGTCGGCTGTGGAGTCGAAGTCCCAGGTGTCGCCGGGCGTCGTCTGGTAGTGCCAGGCGTACTCGCCGGTCTTGGCGTGGAGCGCCACGACCGACGACAGATAGAGATTGTCGCCGCCCTTGGGCGAGCGCAGCTCGCGGTTCCACGGATTGCCGTTGCCGGTGCCGAAATAGACGAGATCGAGCTGCGGATCATAGGCGAACGAATTCCACGGCGCGCCGCCGCCGCCGATGTCCCAGAACTTGTACTTGCCGGTCGTGTCCCAGGTCTTGAGCGCGGCCTCGAGCGCCGCGTTCTCCTGCGGCTTGGACGGATCGCCGGGCACGACGTGGAAGCGCCACACGAGCTTGCCGGTGTCGGCGTCGAAGGCGCTGACATAGCCGCGGCTGTCGTATTCCGCACCGCCATTGCCGATGACCACGAGGCCGTCGAAAGCGCGCGGCGCGCCGGTGATCGTATAAGTGTGCGCGTGGTTCTCGACCGTGTCGATGCTCCACTTCACCGCGCCGGTCTTGGGATCGAGCTTGATCAGCCGCCCGTCGAGCGTGCCGACGAAGACCCCGTCCTTCCAGATCGCGACGCCGCGGTTGACGACGTCGCAGCAGGCATAGCGGCCCGTGCCGCCGGGCACCTTGGGATCGAAGGTCCACAGCTCCTTGCCGGTTCTGGCATCGAGAGCCGTCACGATGCTCCAGGATTTGGTGATGTAGAGCACGCCGTCGGCCTCGATCGGCGTCGCTTCCAGGCCCCGCACGCTGTAGGTGCGGTATTCCAGGCCACGCCCAGCTTGCCGACGTTGGACGTGTCGATTTCTTTAAGCGGCGAGAAACGCTGCTCGGAATAGGTCCGGCCGTTGGAAAGCCACTCGCCCGGCGCCTGGGCGGCGATGCGCGCGCCGTCGATGTTTGTCCACGACTTGACGACACCATGCTCGGGAGGCGTGAAGATCGTCCCGATGATGTGCGTCGAAGTGCCGTGCCCCCCGACAATCGCATAGCCCGGCACCACGATCATGATGACGGCGATCAGCACGGCCTCGACGAGACCGAGAATTCGGCTATTCATAGGCGCTCCCTTCGACTCTGCGCGTCTGACGGCGCAGCCCGGGGGAAAGGCTATGCGAGGGGCGGCGCCGGGACAATATACGGACCTCGCCCACGAAAGTTTCGGATGAACCTGCCGCTCCGTAATGCAGACGCGAAACACGACGTCCTGAAGGACGTGTTCGGTTTCGATTCGTTCCGCCCGGGCCAGGAAGAGGTCATCGACGGCGTGCTGTCGGGCCGCAACGTCCTGGCCGTGATGCCCACGGGCTCCGGCAAATCGCTCTGCTACCAGGTCCCCGC
The DNA here is from genome assembly GCA_021325375.1 of Alphaproteobacteria bacterium. GTDB lineage: Bacteria > Pseudomonadota > Alphaproteobacteria > Micropepsales > Micropepsaceae > Rhizomicrobium. The sequence continues at coordinate 112,881 of JAJPHG010000041.1, forward strand.
GCTGATGCTGGGCGGGCTGACGGTCGTCGTGTCGCCGCTGGTGGCGCTGATGCAGGACCAGGTCGCGGCCCTGCGCCTGGCGGGCGTGGCCGCCGACGCGATCAATTCCTCCCGCTCCCGCGACGACAACGTAGCGGCGTGGCGCCGGGCCGCGGCGGGCGAGACGCGCCTGCTCTACATGGCGCCGGAGCGGCTGATGACCGAGCGCATGCTGGCCGCGCTCGCCCAGCTGGAGGTCAAGCTGATCGCCGTCGACGAGGCGCATTGCATCTCGCAGTGGGGCCCCGCGTTCCGCCCCGAATACCGCGCGCTCGCCAAGCTCGCCGATCTGTTCCCGAACGTCCCCATCGTCGCGCTGACCGCAACGGCCGACGAGGTTACCCGCGCCGACATCGCGCTGCAGCTCTTCGACAACCGCGCGCTCGCCGTGGTGCAGGGCTTCGATCGGCCGAACATCACGCTCGCCGTCGAGGGCAAGAGCAACACCAGCCGCCAGCTCCTGGACTTCCTCGCGCGGCACAAGGACGAAAGCGGCATCGTCTACTGCCTGTCGCGCAAGAAGACCGAGAAGATGGCGGAGCTGCTCACGGCCCAGGGCATCACGGCCCTGCCCTATCACGCCGGGATGGAGAAGGCCGCGCGCGAGACGAACCAGAACCGCTTCATGACCGAGCCCGGCATCGTGATGGTCGCCACCATCGCGTTCGGCATGGGCATCGACAAGGCCGACGTGCGCTTCGTCTTCCATACCGACCTGCCGGGGAGCCTGGAGGCTTATTACCAGGAGATCGGGCGCGGCGGGCGCGACGGCAAGCCGGCAGAGGCGCATATGCTGTTCGGGCTCGACGACATCCGCATGCGCCGCGTCTTCATCGACGAGGAGGATGCGGGCGAGGACCGCAAGCGCCGCGAGCATGCGAGGCTCAACACGCTGCTTGCCTATTGCGAGGCGCCGGGGTGCCGACGCCAGATCCTGCTCTCCTATTTCGGCGAGGCGTCGGAGCCTTGCGGCAATTGCGACCGCTGCCGCGAACCGGGCGAGCGCATCGACAGCACCGAGGAGGCGCGCAAGGTGCTCGCCGCCGTCCGCGACACCGGCGAACGCTTCGGCGCCGTGCGCGTGATCGAGGCACTCGGCGAAACCACGCGCAAGAAAGAGGAATGGCAATCGCTGATCCGCCAGATGGCGGGCGCAGGCCTCCTGCGCCACGACGCGCAAGGCTATGGCGGATTGGAGATGACGCAGAAGGGCCGCGCCCTGCTCCGCGGCGAAGGCACGTTCGAAAGCCGCCCCACGAAGCCGCGCGTCCGCGCCAAGCGCGAGGCCCGCGCCGAGCGTTTCGCGGAGCAGCCCGAAGACAACCGCGCGCTGATCGCGAGCCTGAAGGAGCTGCGCCTGCGTCTCGCGCGTGAGCGACGCGTGCCGCCTTATGTGATCTTCTCCGACCGTTCGCTGATCGACATGGCGGAGCGGCGGCCAGCGAGCGAGCGCGAGTTCGCGGAAGTCCATGGCGTCGGCGCCGCCAAGCTCAAGGATTTCGGCGCCGTCTTCCTGCGCGCGATCGCCGAGCACGATGCCGCGTGAGCATCGCGCTCAACAGCCTGTCCATCTCGGCGCGCAGCGCAGGCGGGCCGTCGATCTCCACATCTTCACCGAGCCGCAGAAGATCGCGCGCGCCGACCTCGACCGTTTCGATCGGCAGCGTGCAGCGCACCCAGCCTTGCCGGTCCGGGCGGCTCGCGGTGCGATGCCCGGCTCCGGCAACGGTGTGGCCAAGCGTGTCCAGCCTCGCCAGGCCCCGCGTCGACAAACGCACCTCCGCAGTCCCGCCATATAGGCTGGCTTCGTAATCCTTGGACGCGCGCTGCCAATGGGCAGGCAGGTCGAAAGCGCGCGGCCGCGCGAAGGCTTCGTCCAGCATCTGCGGATCAAAGATCGCCGAGACGCGATAGGTGCGGATCGACTTTCCGCTCTGCGCGACCAGATACCAAGTGCCGCCCTTGAGCACGAGCCCGAGCGGGCCGAGCTTGCGCTGCTGGAGCGCATTCTGTCCGGCGCGGCGATAGCCGAGCGCGAGATAGCGCTCGTTCCACACCGCGCGCGCGACGGTCTGCAGCGACGGCAGCGGTTCCGCGGCACGGAACCAGCCGACCGGGTCGAGATGGAAGCGCGCCGCGATGCGGTCGGCGCCGGGCTGCACTTTCGCGGGCAGCGCCGCCGTGACCTTCAGCCGCGCAAGCTCCAGCGCTTCGGCGAGGCCGAGCTGGGCGGCAGGCCCCGGCAGGCCCGCGAGAAACAGCGCCTCGGCTTCGGATTGCGAAAGGCCGGTGAGCTCGGTGCGGTAACCGTCGGCGAGCTGGAAGCCGCCGTCGCGGCCGCGCTCGGCATAGACCGGCACGCCCGCCGCGCTCAACTGGTCGATGTCGCGGTGGATGGTGCGCACCGAGACCTCGAATTCGCCCGCCAGCGCGGTCGCGCTCATCCGGCCGCGGGTCTGGAGCAGCATCAGGATCGACAGGAGGCGGCTGGCGAGCATTTTTTATCGTCGCCGATAATACATGACATTGGGTGGCATGTTTAGCCCCTTAGCCTGCGGGCGTTCAAACAAGGAGCCGACGTCATGAAACCCGTCCTCATCGCCTGCACGCTCGCCATCCTCGCCTGCGCCGCGCCCGCGCGCGCCTATGAAGAGATCCCGCTGCATGCCCCGCCCGGCACCAATCTGAGCGGGCTGCACGATTTCGACTTCATCGCCGGCGAATGGCGCGCCCATCACCGCCGTCTGAAGGACCGCCTCATGGGAAGCCATGAATGGATCGAGTTCGACGGCACGCAGCGCGCGGAGCTGCTGATGGGCGGTTACGCCAATGTCGACGACAACGTGCTCGACGTGCCGGGCGGCGGCTACAGCGGCGTGACGTTGCGCGCCTACGACCCCAAGACCGGCGAGTGGGAGATCTGGTGGGTCGACGGCCGCAGCCCGCATGCCGACATCGACCCGCCGGTGAAGGGCCATTTCGAGCACGGCATCGGCACCTTCTATGCCGACGACACTTTGCGCGGAAAGCCGATCAAGGTGCGCTTCACCTGGCACAATCTCTCGCCGACCAGGAGCCATTGGGAGCAGGCCTTCTCGCCCGACGGCGGCAAGAGCTGGGAGGTCAACTGGACGACGGACTTTGAGAAGATCAAGTGAGCCCGTAACCTCAGTGGATGTCGTGGATTCTCCTCGCCTTCTGCGGCCCGGTGCTCTGGGCCGCATCCACTCATATCGACAAATATCTCGTCGAGCGCTTCTTCAAGGACAGCGGCGTCGGCGCGCTGCTGATCTTCACCGCGCTCCTGGGGCTCTTGGGCCTGCCGTTCATCGCCGCCTTCGTCGACGTCTTCACGATCGGGGCGACGGGGGTGGCGGTGACGTCGCTGTCGGGGCTGCTCTATCTCACCGCCATGTATTTCTACCTGCGCGCCCTGCAGCAGGAGGAAGCCAGCGTCATCGCGCCCCTGTTCCAGACCTCGACGCTGTTCACCTATGCCTTTGCCTATTTCGTCCTGCATGAGCATCCGACCGCGCCGCGCCTTCTCGGCGCCGCGCTGATCATCGCGAGCGCGCTCGTGGTGTCGTATGAGCCAGGCCGGCGCCTGCGGTTCAAGATGAGCATCGTGGCGCCGATCCTTCTGTGCAGCGCGACGCTGGCGGGCTCGGCGGTGATCTTCAAGCTGTTCGCGATCAAGGACGCGTTCTGGCCGGTGACGTTCTGGAACTTCGCCGGCGAGGCGGTGTTCGGCGCGGTCATGCTCGCGATCCCGCATGTGCGGCGGGAGTTCCTCGGCATGTTCGCCAAGAACCCCGGCGCAGTCATCGGCATCAACGCGGCGAACGAGCTGATCAATCTCGGCGGCGGGCTGGCGGCGCGCTACGCCTCGCTGCTCGGCCCGGTCAGCCTGGTGCAGGCGATCGGCGGCACGACCTCGTTCTTCGTCTTCCTGTTCGGCGTGGGATTGTCTCTGTTCTTCCCGGCGCTGGGCCGCGAGGATATGTCGAGATCGGCGCTGCTGCGCAAAAGCTTCGCGATCGCGCTCATCGTTCCGGGTGTGATATTGATCGGCGGCGGCAACGGGGGCTTCTCATGAGGAATTGGATCTTCGCGCTCGCGGCGTTCTTGGCGACAAGCGCCCAGGCGCAGCAATGGATGACGCTGCCGCCGACGCCCACCTTGCCCAAAGCCGACATCAGCGGCACTGCGCCGGTGAACGGCGTGCGCATCTGGTACGCGGAGTTCGGCAAAGGCGAGCCGGTGCTGTTCGTGCATGGCGGCCTCGCCAATTCGAACTATTGGGGCAACCAGGTCCGCGCCTTCTCTCGTTCCTATCGCGTGATCGTAATGGACAGCCGCGGCCATGGCCGCTCGACCCGCAACGCGCAGCCCTACGGCTACGATCTCATGGCGGGCGACGTCATCGGCCTGCTCGATTATCTCAAGATCAGGAAGGTCGCCCTCGTCGGCTGGAGCGACGGCGCGATCATCGGCCTCGACATTGCCATGCATCATCCCGAGCGGCTGTCGAAACTGTTCGCCTTCGCCGCCAACATCGATCCGAGCGGCGTCAGCGACGCCTCGCACAGCCCGGTGGTGGCGCAGTACATCCCGCGCGCCGGCCGCGAGTACGAAATGCTCTCGCCCACGCCCAAGGAGTACAAATCCTTCCTCGCCCAGATCACCGGCATGTGGAACTCCCAGCCGCATTGGACGAAGGCCGACTTCGCCAGGATCAAGGTGCCGACCTGGATCGTGGACGCCGACCACGACGAGATGGTCAACCACGACCAGCCGCGCACCATGGCGGACTGGACGCCGGGCGCCGGCCTGCTCATCGAGCCCGACGTCAGCCACTTCGCCTTCCTCCAGGATCCGGCCCAATTCAACCGTGATCTGATGCATTTCCTGGAAAAGCACTGAGACCATCCCTACATTCGATCATTCCACACGAATCGGAGGGTGAGCGATGAGCATTCAAGACAGGTTCGATAAACACATGCAGCCGCACGGGATGCAGCGCGTCGGATCGCTGGTCCTGATCGGACTCGTCATCCTGCTGGTCGCGGTGCTCGGCTCGGGCTCGTGGTACACGGTCGACCAGGGCGAGCGCGGCGTGGTGCTGCGCAACGGCGCGGTCGTCAGCGAGGCGGAGCCGGGCCTCGGCTTCAAGATCCCGCTGTTCGAGACCGTCGAGCACATCACCATCCAGTCGCAGAACGGCCGCTTCGACGACGTCAAGACCTATTCGCGCGACCAGCAGCCGGCGACCTTGCGCGTCTCGGTCAACTACCACGTCACCGACGCGCGCACCGTCTACACCGACTACAAGACGGTGCAGAACATGATCGACCGGCTGGTGACGCCGCAGGTCTACACCTGGTCGGAGAACATCTTCGGCCAGTTCAACGCCGCCAGCGCCGTGCAGGACCGCGCCAAGCTGAACTCGGAGCTCGCGATCGCCCTGCGCAAGGTGATCCACGGGCCGCTGTCGATCGAATCCGTGCAGATCGAGAACATCGACTTCTCCGGCAAATACGAAGAGGCGGTCGAGGCGCGCATGGAAGCGACCGTGCGCCAGCAGCAGGCCGAAGCCGAGGCGGCCGCCACCCGCACCCGCGCCGACGCCAACGCCTATTCGGTGAAGGCGCAGGGCGAGGCCGAAGCGTCCGCGATCCGCGCGCGCGGCGACGCGCTGCGCGACAACCCGGGCCTGCCGGCGCTGGTGACCGCGGAGAAATGGGACGGCCACCTGCCGCAGACCATGATCCCCGGCAACGCGACGCCCTTCATCAACGTCAAACCGGGGGGGTAGAGCAGGTTGTGATCGATTGGACTCGGCATACCGATCTCCAATCTCGTCATGCTGAGGTGCGAGCGGAGCGAGCCTCGAAGCACGCACCGTGGCGATGTCATCCTTCGAGGCCCGGCTATGCCGGGCACCTCAGGATGACGACGTAATTCAATATGATCACAACCCGCTCTGGAAGACGACGACAACAAAAAAAGGCCCGCAGGGGGACGCTGCCCGCGGGCCTTTCGTTTTCCGAAGCTCCGGCGAACAGCCGCGAGCCCAATCAAGAAGCAGCGGACAGACATCTTCGCATTCGTCCGCGGGATTACGGGAACTTGCGTTCCACGCGGGCGCGCCTGGACTTGCGCCCTTCCCTGTCTGACCCGCCCAAGCGACGCCTAGTTCAACGGCAAACATGCCTCTTGCAACTTCCGCATCTGAAAATGGCGATTGCAACCGGGAGTTCAAGGGGTCGAGGTAAAATATTTTCCGTGTACGGAACATATGTTCAGAACTTTCCTCCCTTCGCGGGACGGGAAGATCGGCTTCGCGTATCGTGTCAGGCCGCGGCTTCGGCGTCGGCTTCGAGGGCGGCCTGCAGCCTTGGGCCCACGCGCATCGTCTCTTTCGAGAAATGCTCCAGCAGCGGCACGATCAGTCGCACGACGTGGAGCGGGCCTTCCTCCGGCGTGTAGACGACGCGCCAGATCGCAGTGTCGACGACGCGCCGCAGGCAGGCAGCCGCGAGCGCCCACTGCCCTTCGAGCGACGATGCCCTGCCCGGCTCCTCGATGTCGGCGAAGGCAACCGGCGCGGAGGCGTTCGACACCCGTTCGATCTGGGCGCGCACGCCGTCGGCCTCGGGACCGCTTCCGTCCCATTGCGGGGCGGCGCGCCCGCCATGAAGGAAAGCCGCCCTGCTCTGCGCCACCTCGGTGACCGCGCGCGTCAGCGCGATGGAAGGATCGAGATGACAGCCCCAGCCGCCGTTGAAGAAGCGCTGCTGCGGAAGCTCCGGATCGAACAGGAACGCCGCGAAGAACGGCATCCCGAAATCGTTGGGAACCGAACGGACGACGAGATCGAGGCCGTGGCGCTGCGCTTTCTCCACGATCCGGCGGATCTCGTCCGGCAGGCTCGAAGCCGCGACCAGGCGCGAGGCGTCGCGCACGAACTCGATAGACCAGATGTCGCGCTCGATGAGCTCGAAAAGCGCATGCAGGCTCGCCTCCGCGACCGTGTTGCCGGAAGCAAGACCGTTGGTCGACGCGCCGTACAATTCGGTTCCGACATCGGGGGCAGGATAGAAGACCAGCTCGGCGGGAACCCAGGCGGCTGCGCCCGTCTCGACGTCGCGCGCGCGCGCCAGCAGAAGGCGCTGGTCGGGCCCAGCGCGGCGGTTCAGCAGAGGCGCGAACGCCAACACCGGGTCGGCGCATGCGCCGCGCACAGCCGGGGCCAGATCGCGCGGCGTTCCCCAGCACGTCTCGATCACGGCCGCGCCGGGCTCGGCGAAATGGCTTTCGATCGCCTCCATATGGGCGCCGATCTCGGACTCGATCGCGGCCAACCCCTTGCCGAAGGTGAAGCCGTCCGACAGCGCCGCTTCGCGCTCGCTGACGAAGATCGGAACGTCCAGGCAATCCAGATGGGTGATTTCTTCGACCGCGCGGATGCGCGCGCTTTTCGCCCAGGCTTTGGCAAGCCTGAGCGTGTCCTCCGGGGCCGCTGCGCGCATGCTGGTGTGCAACCTGTTCACGCCCGCCCGCTCCAAACGGCCGCCGGATCTCGACAAGAAGGAGAGGCGAAAGGCGCCTCTCCCGGAAACGAACCCTACTTCGGCTTCGGCTTCTTGGTGCCGTGGCAATGCGCGCCCGCGGCGGCGACATGCGAAGCGAGAAGCTCTTCGAGACGCTTCGTGGCCATTTTCGACATCGTGATCTCCTTGGTGATGTGACCGCTTCCCTGGCGGCCGGGTTGGAATGCCCCGGAAGCACGGCTTCCGGCACTATCCCCCTCAGACGCCCGGGGGCTTAGGCTGGGGCTTCGGGCGGTCGCCGCCGCAATGGGCGCCGGCCGCGTTGATGCGTGAAGCAAGCAATTCTTCGAGATGTTTCCTGGCTTGTACCGACATTGCATTCTCTCCTTGCGTTGCAGCCTTGCGGCGAGGCTCAAATGAGCCCGTCGCTGGTCACCTCTTTGGCCGCGGTGAAGTTGGTGCCCAAAAAGCTCAGCTCCGCCTTGCAAGGCATGCAGGGATCGAAGCTCTGGATGGCGCGGACGATATCGATGCCGGCGAAATCCTCCGCAGCCGTCCAGTTCGACTCGACGATCGTGGTGTTGAGCACCGCCTGCTCCACGGCGCCCGGCTGGCCGCCGGGCGTGCGCGGCCCCGCATTGATGCGCGACGGGATCGAGACCTGATAGTTGGCGAGCTCGGCGCCTTCGAGCACCGCCCAATGCGCCAGCATCCCGCGCCCCGCGCCGCCGAAGCCGACGCCGAAACGCCGCCCCGGCCCGGGCAGGTCGAAGGCACTGCGCATGCGCGTCTCGCCCTGCGCGATCAGCGCCTTGGCGCGCGCCTGGCATTCCAGGACCGCCGCGAGATTGAAGGCTATGGCATAGGCGCGCGCGCGGTTGCGCTCGAAGGCGTTCCAGATCTCGGGAACGCGCCATTCCAGCCCATCGAAGACGAGGCTCGTACCCGTGGAATGCATGAAGCGGCTCTCGGGCATCTTCGCCGCGAGCGCCGATATATAGAGACGCGCATAGGCGCCGACCTCGAACGCGCTTCCGTCCCAGGCGAGCGACGGCGCCCAGCTATAGGCGCCCGGCTTGGCGGGGTTGCGGCGGATCGTCTTGTTCCAGGGATGGTTGGGACTGAGCGCGTTGCCCAGCGGATCGGCGGCGTGATCGGCGCGCTCCCACGAATCGTAGAAGGCACGGTCTACGAACTCCTCCATCCCGGCATTGAGGGCGCTGAGCTTGGTCGTGACCAGCGCGCCGTCGACGACCGCGCCCGGCGTCGACCAGCGCTTCTCGCCCCAGACGTCGCAGTTCTCGTAAGTGCCGTCGTAGAACGCTTCGTGGTCCCACTGGCCGAAATCGACGAGATTGGCGGGGCCGCGCCCGAGATCGCGGTAGCGCGGCTCGCACGCATAGAGGAAATCGAATACGTCGTCCCAGATCCGCGCGCAACGCAGCGCATAGTCGCGGAAGGGGCTGAGCTTCGCCGCGAACGCATCGAGCTGCTCCACGCTGAAGGAGAGCGTGACGCCGCCGGGCACGATCGATTCGGAATGCGGATACTTCCCGCCGAGCAGCGCGTAAGCCGCGCGCGCCAGCCGCATCATGTCGAGCGCTTCCGCGAACAGCCGGCCGCCCGGACGGTTCAGCTCCGTCATGATCGCGCCGATCGTGGCAAAGCCATGCGTGGCGGCATGCGCCGCGGGCGCGTGCTCGGCCTTCGCCCAGATCTCGGGATTGGTCGCGCGGATCGCGCTTTCCGAATAATCGGGGCCCGACAGGATGAAGAGATGCATCGGGTTGTCGTTCAGATACTGGCACCCGAGCAGCAGGTTGCGCGCCAGGATGCCGAGCGGCGGCGGCTTGATGCCGAGCGCCATCTCCAGGCACTGCGCGGAAGTCGCGGCATGCACGCCGCCGCAGATGCCCGACGCTGTCGCGCTGATCAGCCCCGCATCGCGCAGGTCGCGCTTCATCAGCAGCGTCTCGTAGCCGCGGAACAGCGTCGCGAAAGATGCCGCGTCCGCCACGCGGCGGCGTTCGAGGTCCACGCGGCAATGCAGCGCGATGCCGCCGCCGATCTTGCGGAACTTGTCGGTGTCGTCGGCGAGCGACGCCTTGTTCTGGCGCGCGATGGCGTCGAGGAGCTCGCGCCCTGGACCATTGGCGGGGCCCCGCGCGGGCATCGCGGCACGGCTCGCCACGACGTCCGGTTCGCCCAGGACGTTGTGCGCATACGCGCTCGACAATCTCGCAGTGCCCCTCATAGCGCCCCTTGAAATCGTCTCGTCCGGAGCCCTTCGCCGGAATCGTTCCGTTGAAAGTAGAATAGGCTTCTCAACGCCGTAAGGTTGTGATGTTATGAGAGGACTGTTCCGCGTTCAAGGGCCTGCGTGGGCGGAGTGGGGCAATATGTATGCAAACACGGCCGATGTGGTGTCGGGCGAACCGCACGCCGTCGAGACCGTCGAGATTCGCGTTCGCGGCACCGTCCAGGGTGTCGGCTTCCGCCCGACCGTTTGGCGCCTGGCGCAGGAGAACGGCCTTGTCGGCCACGTCCTGAACGACAGCGCCGGCGTGCTCATCCAGGCTACCGGAAGCACGGCGCGCATCGCGCGATTCGTGAAGAGCCTGGAGACCGAGGCGCCGCCGCTGTCGCGAATCGAGCGGATGGAAGTCCGCCGCTTGCGCGAGGCTGTCGCGTTCGACGGTTTCGTCATCGCGGGCAGCGTCGCGGGCGAGACGCGCACCAACGTCACGCCGGACGCCGCCACCTGCCCCGCCTGCCGTGCCGAGATCTTCGATCCGGCCGAGCGGCGCTTCGGCTATCCCTTCACCAACTGCACCCATTGCGGGCCCAGGCTCTCGATCGTCAAGCGCGTGCCCTATGACCGCGCTAACACCACGATGGCGGCGTTCCCCCTTTGCGAGGATTGCACGCGCGAATATCGCGATCCGGCCGACCGGCGCTTCCACGCGCAGCCTGTCGCCTGCCCCGTCTGCGGCCCGAAAGTCTGGCTGGATGGCGGCGAGCCCTCGCCGGGGACGATCGGCGAAGTCGTCCGCGAGCTGCGCGCCGGAAAGATCGTCGCCATCCGCGGCCTCGGCGGCTTCCACCTCGCCTGCGACGCGACGAACGCCACGGCCGTGCAAACGCTGCGCAGCCGCAAGAAGCGCTTCGGCAAGCCCTTCGCGCTGATGGCGCGCGACGTGGACGCGATCCGCCGCTACGCGCGCGTGTCGGAAAGCGAACTTGCGCTTTTGCAGAGCCCGGCCGCGCCGATCGTCCTTTTGAACGCATCGGGCGAGCGCCTGCCCGAGGGCGTGGCGCCGGGGCTGAAGACGCTGGGCTTCATGCTGCCCTACACGCCGCTGCATCTGCTGATCATGGCGGGGTTCGACACGCCACTGGTGATGACCAGCGGCAACATCGCGCACGAGCCGCAGGTCACCGGCAACGACGAGGTGAGCGCCAAGCTCGGCCCCATCGCCGACCGCGTCCTGCTGCACGACCGCGACATCGCCAACCGCATCGACGATTCCGTCGTGCGCGTCATGGCCGGACGCCCGCGCCTCATCCGCCGCGCGCGCGGCTATGCCCCCGCGCCGATGCGGCTTCCCAAGGGGTTCGAGGACGCGCCCGAGATCCTGGCCTTCGGCGGCGAGCTGAAGTCGACGTTCTGCCTGGTGAAGAACGGCCAGGCGATCCTGTCGCAGCACCAGGGCGATCTCGAGGACGCCGCGACCTTCGACGACTACCAGAAGAACCTCGCGCTCTATCGCGACCTCTATCATCATCGTCCGCGCGCCATAGCGGCGGACATGCATCCCGAATATCTCTCGACCAAGCTCGCCAAGGAGCATGCGCGCGGCGTGGCGATGCACGAGGTGCAGCATCACCACGCGCATATCGCCAGCTGCATGGCGGAGAACGGTCTGCCCATCGACGCGCCGCCCGTGCTCGGCGTGGTGCTCGACGGCCTGGGCTACGGCGCGGACGGAACGATCTGGGGCGGCGAGTTCCTGAGCACAGACTATCTCGGCTTCGAGCGCCTCGCCTCGCTCAAGCCCGTGGCGATGATCGGCGGCGCCCAGGCGATCCGCGAGCCATGGCGCAACACCTATGCCCATCTCGTCGCCGCGTTCGGCTGGGATGGATTCGAGGAGCGCTTCGGCGACTTGCCGCTCGTCTCCTATTTGAAGAGCAAGCCGCGCGCCAGCATCGACCGGATGCTGGAAGCCGGCATCAACGTGCCGCCCGCGAGCTCCTGCGGACGCCTGTTCGATGCCGTCGCGGCCGCGCTCGGCTTGTGCCCCGACCTTGCGCTGTTCGAAGGCCAGGCCGCCATCGAGCTGGAGGACGCCATAGAGGCGCCGGAGGAAGGCTATGTCTTCGACCTGCGCGAACCCCGCGCGCTGTGGGAAAGCCTGCTCGAAGATATCCGCGCCGATGTCGGCGTGCCGAAGATCGCCGCGCGCTTCCACTACGGCTTGGCCGCCGCGGTGACCGATCTCGCGGTCGCGCTCGCGCCGGGCGATACGGTGGTGCTCTCCGGCGGCTGCTTCCAGAACAAGACATTGCTGGAAGTCTGCACAAGGATGATCGAGAGCCGCGGACTTCGGGCGCTCTCCCAAGCAGACATCGCAACCAATGACGGCGGGCTGTCGCTCGGCCAAGCGGCAATCGCCGCCGCGCGCGAAATAAGAGGATAGAACCATGTGCCTTGGAATTCCCGGACGGATCGTCGCCATCACGGACCCCGGGCGCAAGCTCGCCCTCGTCGAGGTGAGCGGGGTCAGGCGCGAGATCAACGTCGCCTGCGTCGTCGACGACGGCCAGCCGATCGAGGATTGCGTGGGCTATTGGGTGCTCGTCCATGTCGGCTTCGCGATGAGCCGCATCGACGAGGCCGAAGCCGCCGCGACATTGCAGGTGCTCAACGAGCTCGGCGAGGTGCAGCAGGAGCTCGCCGCCATGGCAGGCTCGGCATGAGCGGCAACACCACGCTCAAATCGCTCTATCCCTTCCTGCACGGGCGAAAGCAGGACCCGGCGCAGATGAACGCGGCGCTGCTCGCGGCGGTCGGCGAGAAGGTCGATCATCATCGCGCCACCATCGACGCGTTCTTCGCCAAGAACGGTCAGGCGGTGATCGACGCCGCCGGCGCGATCGCCGACACCTATCGCCGCCGCGGGCGGATGTTCACGATGGGCAATGGCGGATCGAGCTGCGACGCGGCCCACGTCGCCGTCGAGTTCATGCATCCGGTGACGGCGGGACGCCCGGCGCTCACGGCCATCGACCTGACCGCCGACCGCACGATGCTGACCGCGGTCGGAAACGACGTCGGCTTCGCGCACATCTATGTCCGCCAGATCATCGCGCAGGGACGCGCCGGCGACGTGCTCATCGGGCTCTCGACCAGCGGCAATTCGCAGAACCTGGTGAAGGCGTTCACCAAAGCCAAGGAGATGGGGCTGACCACCATCGGGCTTTCGGGGATGAGCGGCGGCGAGATGGCGAAGATGGGGATCGACCACTGCCTCGTCGTCGAGACCGACAGCATCCACCGCATCCAGGAATGCCACGTCACGATCTTCCACGTCCTTTGGGACCTGGTGCACACGCTTCTGGCCGACGAGCGCGGCTCGATGGGAGAGAACACATGAAATATGTCGACGAATTCCGCGACCCGGAGAAGGCCAAGACACTCCTGGCCGAGATCAATGCGCTCGCCGCCAAGCTGCATGCCGGCATGGATCGCCCGCTGCAGATCATGGAGGTGTGCGGCGGCCACACGCACGCGATCTTCCGCTACGGCATCGAGAGCATGCTGCCCGACGCCATCGAGCTGATCCACGGTCCCGGCTGCCCCGTCTGTGTGCTGCCGATGGGACGCGTCGACGACTGCGTGGCGCTGGCCGAGATCCCGAACGTCATCTTCACCACCTTCGGCGACGCGATGCGCGTGCCGGGCTCGAAGAAGAGCCTGCTCCAGGCCAAGAGCGAAGGCTGCGACGTGCGCATGGTCTATTCGCCGCTCGACGCGCTGAAGCTGGCGAAAGAGAACCCGGACAAGGAGGTCGTCTTCTTCGCGCTCGGCTTCGAGACGACGATGCCGTCCACGGCGATGACCGTGCTGCAGGCGGAGCGCGAGGGGGTCAGGAATTTCTCGCTGTTCTGCAACCACATCACGATCATCCCGACGGTGAAGGCGATCCTGGATTCGCCCGAGCTGACGCTGGACGGGTTCCTGGGCCCGGGTCACGTCAGCATGGTGATCGGCAACGCGTCCTACAATTTCATCGCCGAGCAATACGGCAAGCCGCTGGTGGTCGCCGGCTTCGAGCCGCTCGACGTGCTGCACGCGATCTGGATGGTGCTGAAGCAGCTCGACGAGAAGCGCAGCGTCGTCGAGAACCAGTACAGCCGCGTCGTGCCGGAGGACGGCAACGCGGTCGCGCTGGACGCCATCGGCCGCGTCTTCGAGCTGCGCGGGTTCTTCGAGTGGCGGGGCCTCGGCTCCATCGACCATTCCGGCGTGCGCATGCGCGACGCTTACGCGCTCTACGATGCCGAACGGAAATTCTCGGTCAAGTCGATCAAGATCGCCGATCCGAAATCCTGCCAGTGTGGCGAGGTGCTGAAGGGCGTGATCAAGCCGTGGGAGTGCAAGGTCTTCGGCGGCGCCTGCACGCCCGAGACGCCCTTGGGCGCGCTGATGGTGTCGTCGGAAGGCGCGTGCGCGGCCTATTACCAGTACGGCGACGTGGAGAAGATCCACACCAAGCGCGCCGAGATGCTCAAGACGGGTACGCTGTCATGAACGTCGTCCAGCTCCACAAGACGCCGCGCCGCATGGGCCATGTGAACGTGCCCAAGGTCACCATGGCGCATGGCGGCGGCGGCAAGGCGATGCGCGATCTGATCGACGACGTCTTCATCTCGGCCTTCGACAACGAGACCTTGGCGACGATGGAGGACCAGGCGCGGTTCCGCCTCGCCGATCTCGCGGCCTATGGCGACCGCCTTGCGATGACGACGGATTCCTACGTCATCCATCCGCTGAAATTCCCCGGCGGCGACATCGGCAAGCTCGCGGTCTGCGGCACGGTCAACGACCTCGCCGTCGGCGGCGCGGTGCCGCTCTATCTCTCCTGCGCCGTCATCATCGAGGAAGGCATCGAGGTGGAGCTGCTGCGCGAGATCGCGCGCTCGATGGCCAGGACCGCGCGCGAGGCCGGCGTCATGTTCGTCACCGGCGACACCAAGGTCGTCGACAGGGGTGCCTGCGACAAGCTCTTCATCAATACCACCGGCATCGGCGTGATCCGCGAAGGCATCAATTTGGGCGCGGACCGCGTCAAGCTCGGCGACGCGTTCCTGGTCAACGGCCTGCTCGGCGACCATGGTGCCGCGATCCTCAATGCGCGCGGCGACATGAAGCTCGCGACGCCGCTGGAGAGCGATTGCGCGGCGCTGCACGGATTGATCGCCGACCTGCTCGCCGCCGCGCCCGGCACGCGCTTCATCCGCGACGCGACACGCGGCGGCATCGCCACGGTCTTGAACGAGGTCGCGGACGCCTCGCAGATCGGCGTCGAGATCCACGAGGACAAGACGCCGCTGCGCGACGAGGTGCGCGGCTTCTGCGAGATCCTCGGACTCGACCCGCTCTATCTCGCCAACGAGGGCAAGCTCGTCACCGCCGTGCCTGCCGCCCAGGCCGATGCCGCTCTCGCGGCCATGCGCAACCACGCGCTCGGACGCGAGGCCGCGATCATCGGCCATGCCACCGACGGCCGGCCGGGCCGCGTCGTCATGCATACCGTTTTCGGCGGACGCCGCATCGTCGACATGCTCGTCGGCGAGCAGCTTCCGCGCATCTGCTAAAAGAGGACAAACGATGAAACAGGACGCCATGGACCCCGTCGACGCCACCGTCGTGCGCATCAAGGACAAGGGCGAGGTCAAGGAGCTCGATTACGACGGCGCGATGACCCATCACATGAATTCGCTGTGGTGGGGCACGGCCGTCGGCTACCGCGCGATGCAGGCCGCGGCGAAAGCGTTGTCGAAGGACGGGCTGTGGAGCCGCGACGATCTCTACGTCGTGGGTGCCCACCCCGGCCCCGGCGTGCGCGACGCCATCGACTACGTCACCGACACCGTCGGCCGCGACCGCTACAAGGTCATGCTCGACGACAATTGCGGCATGAAGTGCAACAGCGCGATGAAGTTCGAATGGTGGGTGAGCGACGGCAAGCGCACCGCTTCCGTCCGCTTGCGCGAGGATTTCGTGCCGCGTGCCTTCTACGAGCTCTCCGACCGCCTCGGCACCGACGCGCAGACCGAGGAGGATTCGATCCTGTTCGAGATCTCCAAGGTGAACCTGTCGACACGCATCTGGGCGTCGCCGCTGGAGAAGAACTTCATCGTCGACGTCGTGGACGTGCCGCTCGCGCCGGGCGAATTGCCGAAGGAGATGCAGCGTAAGGATTACTGGGACGACCTGAAGGTCAGGCAGTCCGCCTGAGAGCTTCATGTACGCATTGGACTACGCCATTCCGATCGTCCATCTGGGGCCGATGACGGCGGATTATGCGTCGATCCCGCTCGACAGGTCCGATCCGCGCCACGGCGAGGCGATGGTGCCGCTCGACGCGTTCGGCATCGCGTTCCAGTCCCATCACGCGCGCGGCGACGGCGGCAACTGGCCTTACCATCGCGCGGTGCCCGGCGCGCGAAAGGACGTCTGGCTGCGCCGGACCGTCGCTGAGATGCTGCTGCGCGTGAACCGCCGCCTCAAGCCCTTCGGCGCCGAGACCGTCGTGCTCGACGGCTACCGCACCATGCAATGCCAGCACGGCATGTGGGACTTCTTCCTCGCCGACGCCGGGCGCCGCATGCCAGAGGCGACGCCGGAGGAACGCTACGAGCTGGCGCTCGAATCCGCCGTCGATCCGAACCGGTTCGACGCCGACGATCCGACCACCTGGCCGGTGCATGCGACCGGCGCCGCGGTCGATCTGACGCTGCGCGATCCGGAAACCCATGAGCGCTTCGATCTCGGCGGGCGCTTCGAGGACATCAATCCGCTCAGCGCGGCGCATTATTACGAGACAGAACTGGCGGCAGGGCGCATCGCGCCCGACCATCCGCATCTGTGGAACCGGCGCCTGCTGCATTGGGCGATGACGATGGAGGGCTTCCAGAACGATCCGATCGTGTTCTGGCACTACGACTGGGGCAGCCAGCTCTACGTGCAGGTGCGCAAGGAGCTTGGCCTCGAGGCCCCCGCCGCCGCCTGGTACGGCTTCATCGACGAACCGCCGCCGAGATAAAAGCGGCAACCCAAACGCAGGTTCGAGCGTTCCAGTCCTCCCGTGCTGATTGCAAGGGGAGCTGAGGAGATTCCCTTGTTGTCGGCACTGCATAGGATTGCGACCTACCCTTTCGATCTCGACCATCCCGTCCTCGCGCGCTATCCGGCCATGAAGTTCGGCGATCTGGACGCCGTGCGTCATTTCGCGCGGCTGCTTGGCCCTTTGGCGGCACGTCTGTACCGCGGGCGGCGCGGCGGCGGGCTGGTGTTCACCTCGCCGCCGGTCTCCTCGCTTCCGAGCGGCGCCAACCTTCTTTGCGAGGCCGTGTATGCCGAGCTTCGGCGTCTCGGCCTCCCCGCCGGTCTCGAGACCCTTCGCCTGGAGCAAAATCCGCAGCCGTTCGAAAGCGAGGAGGAATTCCGGGCTCGCGGCGACTATGCCAAGCTCGATTGCGAGGCGCGCCTGCAGTCGCAATCGGCGCAAGCGCAGGACATCCGGTTCGACGCGCAAGCCTTCCGCGGCCGTCATGTCGTCTTCGTCAACGACATCAACGTCACCGGCGCACAGATGCGATGTATGCGCGCGCTGCTTGCGCGCGCGCAGCCGCGCAGCCTCGACTGGCTGCTCATCGTCGATGTTGCGCCGGAGATCGGCCGGCGCCATCCCGGCCTCGAAAGCGAGATCAACCATTCGCGGCTGGCGGAGGACTGCGAGCTGGTCTCGTTCCTGCGCCGGTCCGAGCTCCGCTACACGGGCAAGTTCGTTGCGCGGCTGCTGTCCTTCGGCGGTGAGCGCCTCGCCGGGATCTTCCGGCAGCTCGACGCCGCCACCCGCAACGCGATCCGCGACGCGGTCGCCCGTGAAGGCAGCTACTCGCAGAGTTTTTTCTCCGAGAAGATCGCCGCCGCATGCGAGGGCGCGTGAGCCATGCTATGATCGCAGCATGTTCGAGCTGGACCACAAGATCCCGATCATCGAGCCCGAGGTCTATGCGGGCGACTACACCGTCATAGCGTTCGATCGTGACGATCCGCGCTTCCGCGATCCGCTTGTGCGGCTGGAGAGCGTCGGCGTCGCCTACGAGTCGCATCACGCCCGCGACGATGGCGCCAATTGGCCCTATCACTGCGCCATCGCGGGCGCGCGCAAGGACATGTGGCTGCGCAAGACCGCCGCGGAGAAGCTCGCGCAGGTGAATACGCACTTGACGCCGTTCGGCGCCGAGCTTCTCGTGCTCGACGGCTACCGCACCATCGAGTGCCAGCGTGGGCTGTGGGATTTCTTTTGGCAGGAGCACGCACGCGCGGACCCCGGCGCCACGGAGGAGGACTGCCGCGACTACGCGCTCGACCACGTCTTCGATCCGACGCCCTTCGACGAGACCGATCCGTCGACCTGGCCCGCGCATACCTGCGGCGCCTCGGTCGATCTCACCTTGCGCGACCGCGCCACGCGCCAGGTCCTCGACATGGGCGTGCGCTTCGAGGACATCTGTCCCGAGAGCGCCAATGACTATTTCGAGCGGGAGCTGATCGCCGGACGCATAGCTGCGGACGACGGGAGGCTGTGGAACCGGCGCCTGATCCACTGGGCGATGAGCGCGGAGGGTTTCCTCAACGATCCCTTCGTCTTCTGGCACTACGACTGGGGCAATCAGCTATACATAAAGGTGCGCCGCGCGCTCTTCGCAGACGCACCCAAAGCCGCCTGGTACGGCTATATCGGACCGCCATAGCCAAAATCTTCGTGATCGCCATTGACGCCCGTGCGCGCCGTACCGAGATATGGCGCACACATCGAGGGGTTATTCATGATCCGAAGCATTCTGTTCGCTTGTGCGGCGCTTTGCGCGTCCCAGGCTCTCGCCGAGACGCCGGTCGACCAGCTCGCCAAGCCGCCCAAAGACGCAACAGTCTGGACGCTCACCTCCAGCAACGGCGCCTCGCGCCACGGCCAGGTATCGATGTGGACGACGCCCGACGGCACGCACTGGTCGCGCTTCAGCTTCAACCTGCGCGGCTTCGTCAGCGAGACGGACGAGCAGAACCGCTTCGCGCCCGACGGCTCGCTGACCAGCATCGTCGTGCGCGGCAAGACCCCGCAGGGCGACGCGGCCGAGAGCTACGAGGTCAAGGACGGCACGTACACCTTCACCAGCCCCGTCGATCACGGCACGGGCAAGGCCTCGCCCGACCTCGTCTATGTCGCGTTCGGCGGCACGATCGATTCCTTCAACCCGATCATCGACAAGATGATGAAGTCGCCGGACCATTCGGTCGGCCTGCTGCCGTCCGGCCGCGGCGCGATGGAGAAGCTCACGACGCTGGAGGTCTCCAACGGCAAGGAGAAGAAGACGCTGACCGCCTATGGGATCACCGGCTTCGGCCTCTCGCCGCAGCCGGTGTGGATGGACGGCGACAAGCTGTTCGGCGTCGCCGGCGTGGTCTCGTTCCTGCCCGAGGGCTGGGAGAAAGCCGGCGAGGCGATGAGCAAGGCGCAGGACGATGCGCTCGCCAAGCGCGCGCCCGCGCTGATGGCCGCGATCGCCAAGACGCCCGCGGGCCCGGTCGCGTTCAAGGACGTCAAGCTCTTCGACTCCGACGCGCTCAAGTTCCGCGACCACGAGACGGTCGTGGTCGACGGCGGGCGCATCACCGAAGTCGGCGAGAACGCGAAGATCCCGGCGAATGCGCAGGTGATCGACGGCGCGGGCAAGACGCTCGTGCCCGGCCTTTGGGACAACCATCAGCATTATGGCGACGATTCCACCGGCCCGCTGCTGCTCGCGTCGGGCATCACCAGCGTGCGAGATCCGGGCAACCAGCCCGAGGAACTGATGGCGCGCAAGAAGCGCATCGACGATGGCCAGCTCCTCGGCCAGCGCATCGTGCCCTCGCTCCTGATCGACGGACCGGGGCCCTACACCGCCCAGGTCGCGGTCGTCGTGCACAATGTCGACGAGGCGCTGGCGGCGGTGCACCGCGCCAAGGACAGCGGCTATTTCGGCATCAAGATCTACGGCTCGATGGATCCTGCCTGGGTCAAGCCGATGGCCGACCTCGCCCATCAGCTCAGCCTGCACGTCCACGGCCACATCCCGCACGGCATGCGCCCGCTGGACGCTGTGCGCGCGGGCTATGACGAGATCACGCACATCAATTTCGTGATGATGCAGGCGATGCCGGACGACATCGTCAAGAACTCGAACGGCATGAACCGTTTCGTCGGCACCGGCAAATACGCCAAGGACGTCGATCTGCATTCGCCCGCGATGACGGCCTATCTCGACGAGCTGGCACAGCGCCACATCGCGGTCGATCCCACGCTGGTGACGTTCGAGGGCCTCTACGTCCCCGACGCGGGCACCTACCCCGCCGCCGACGCGCCCTATATCGACACGCTGCCGTCGCAGTTCGCGCGCGGCTTCCTGCAGACCGCGATGGCGCCGACGCCCGATCTGTCGCGCGCCGACATGCGCGCGAGCTTCGCCAAGCTCAAGGCGCTGATCCCCGAGCTCGAGCGCCGCCACATCCGCCTGCTCGCGGGCACCGACGGCGTGGGCTTCGAGTTGATCCGCGAGCTCGAGCTCTATGTCGAGGCAGGATTGACGCCGGAAGAGGCGCTCGCTTGCGCCACGATCAACCCGGCGGTCGTCTACGGCATGGCGGACAAGACGGGCTCGATCGCCAAGGGCAAGCTCGCCGAGCTCGCTCTGATCGACGGCGATCCGTCCAAGAAGATCGGCGACCTTCGCCAGGTTGAGCTCGTGATGCGCGACGGCAAGCTGATGAAGGCCTCCGACCTGCGCGCCTCGCTCGGGATCTCGGGGCCGCCGAAGTAGCATCATTGACCCTCCCCTTGAGGGAGGGTCGAAAAATGCAAAGCATTTTTCGGGGAGGGGTGACGGCGGCGAGACCGGTCCCCTCCCTCAAGGGGAGGGTTGAAGTGGAAGCGTGCTTGCCGCCACAGCGCGGATTGGCCACACTCCGCCGCCATCCGAACCGAGCGCCGCCGTGCATCTCTCCCGTTTCCCCCGCCAGCGTTTCGCCCATCTGCCCACGCCGCTCGAGCCGATGGAGCGGCTGTCGAAGCATCTGGGCGGACCCAGGCTCTGGATCAAGCGCGACGACTGCACCGGGCTTTCGGGCGGCGGCAACAAGACGCGCAAGCTGGAGTTCCTGATCGGCGACGCGTTGGCGAAAGGCTGCGACACCGTCATCACCCAAGGCGCGACACAGTCGAACCATGCGCGCCAGACCGCCGCCGCCGCCGCGCGCTTCGGGCTCGAATGCCATCTGCTGCTCGAGGACCGCACCGGGTTCCAATCACCGGACTACACGCTGAACGGCAATGTCCTGCTCGACCGCCTGCACGGCGCGCATCTCTCCAAACGCTCCGGCGGCACCGACATGAATGCGGAGATGGAGACGCTCGCCGCCGAACTGCGCGCGAAAGGCAAAAAGCCCTACGTCATCCCGGGCGGCGGATCGAACGCGGTCGGCGCGCTCGGCTACGCGAATTGCGCCTTCGAGCTGGTGGCGCAGGCGAACGAGCGCGGCTTGAAGCTCGCCCACGCCGTGCACGCGACCGGCAGCGCCGGGACTCAGGCCGGCTTCGTCACCGGGCTCGTCGCGATCAATTCCGGCATCCCCGTGCTCGGCATCGGCGTGCGCGCGCCGAAGGAAAAGCAGGAGCAGGCCGTGTTCGCGCTCTGTGAACGCACCGCCGAGCATCTTGGCGTGCCCGGCATCGTGAAGCGCGAGCACGTCGCGGCGAATTGCGACTATGTGGGTCCCGGCTACGGCCTCCCGACCGAGGGCATGGCGGAAGCGGTGAAATTGCTCGCGCGTCTGGAAGGCATCCTGCTCGATCCCGTCTACACCGGTAAAGGCATGCACGGGCTGATCGATCTCGTCGGCAAGGGCTTCTTCGCCAAGGACAGCGACGTCGTGTTCCTGCACACCGGCGGATCGGCGGGGCTGTTCGCCTATCCCGACGCGTTCGATCTGCCGTCATGAGCCAGCCGGAAATGATCGCGGGCGTCATCGGCGGCATGGGGCCGGAGGCGACGGTCGATTTCCTGCGCCGCGTGGTAGCCGCCACTCCGGCCGCGGACGATGTGGATCACATCCGCGTCCTCGTCGACAACAATCCGAAGATTCCGTCGCGGCTCGCAGCCCTCGTCGACGGAAATGGCGAAGATCCTCTGCCTAGCCTGATCGCCATGGCGCTCGGCCTGAAGCGGCAAGGTGCCCAATTCCTGGTCATCCCCTGCAACACCGCGCACTACTACCTGCCGCGTATCGCCGAGGCCGTCCAACTTCCGGTGATCGATATGGTTGGCCTCGCAATTTCGAAGCTTGGAGAATTTTCGCCAAGGCCACGCAAGATCGGCATGCTCGCCTCACCCGCAGTGCAAAAAGTCGGGCTCTACGCCCATCGCCTGGAGGACAAGGGCTACATCGCGCTATTTCCCGATGATGAAGGTGAGGCGCGCATGCTGGGCGTCATCCGCGCAGTTAAGGCAGGCCGCGCGACCGATGAAATCAAGCGCGACTACGACGATGTCGCGTCCTCGCTCGAACGCGCCGGTGCCGATGGATTCATAATCGCCTGCACGGAGCTTTCCGTGCTCGGTCCGCCACAAAGCACGCGACTGCCATGGGTCGATGCTCTCGAAGAACTCGCAAAGACAACAGTTTGGGTGGCAAAAGGCGCTATTTGAACACCCCCTTCGGCAGCATCACGTGGACGCCCTTGTTGCGGTCGACGACTTCAGTGACGTCGACGTCGCCGGCTACGCTCACGAGCATGTACGCGTCGTCGCGGCTCATATGTTTCGCCGAGACCAGGAAGTCCACCATCTCGCGCACGGCCTTGTGGGCTGCGATGGAGAGGTCGTCGTCGAAGCCCATCGCGATGTAATGCGTCGGCGTCTCGGCGCGCGGGTAAGCCACGTGCAAATCCTTGCGCACGACGAATTCCAGCGTGCCGATGAGCGAGGTCTCCATCGCGGTGACGTCGACCTCGCCGTTGCCCTGGCCGGCATGGCCGTCGCCGATCTCGAACAGCGCGCCCTTGTTCCACACCGGAAGATAGAGCGTCGTGCCGGCGACCAGCTCCTTGTTGTCCATGTTGCCGCCGTTGATCGTGGGCGGCGTGGAATCGTAGCGTCCGAAATCGGCCGGCGGCGCGACGCCCATGCTGCCGAAGAACGGATGCAGCGGGATCTCGATCCCGGGCCCGAAATTCGCGACCATCCGCTTCCTGTCGAGCGGGATGATCTTGATGCGCGAATAGGGGAAATCGTCGGTGAGGATGCCCGCCCCGTAGCGGAAGCCGTTATAGGCATAGGGGATCGCAAGATCGATTTTCCGAATGTGGATCTCCAGCGTGTCGCCGGGTTCCGCGCCTTCGACGTAGACGGGGCCGTTGAGGATATGCCCGCCCGGCCCCTTGTCGGTCACCTTCGCGAAGACGTCGCGCAGCGCCTGCTCGACGTCGCCGGGCGCGACGCCGGCTTTCTCCAGCCCGATGGGACTGTTGGTGAGCAGCGTGCGGAACACGACCGTATCGCCCGACTTGATGCGCAGCACCGGCGCCCGCGTCGCGTCATAGTTGCCCCAGGCGACCGTGTCCGGCGCGGCGTTGAGGGTGAAGGTCGCGGCGCGGGCGGCAAAGGGTGCCAGCGTCAGCAGAATCAAAGACGCAAGGATCGTTTTCATCGACCATCCATCACGGAATGTATGCTCACTTGACCAGATTTATCCCGGTTCGTCTAATGGCGATAAGGCAATCGCCGAGCGCGGGGGGCGGGCATGGAAGATGTCGCAAAGCATGCCCTGCTGACGCGGGTCGACATCTCTCTGGCAGCGAGAGCAGCGGCCAATCTCTATTCCGCGCCCTCGACGTTTCCCCTGCTGATGTATTTGCTGCTCGGCCTCCTGGCAGCGGGCGTGACTGTCGGCGAAAAGACGGCGTACGTGATCGCCATGGTTTCGGTCGCCATGTTCTCTTGCTACATCACGAGGAAGCGGCTTGATCGCGTCGCCCACGTTGTTTTCTTGATCTTCATTGGTGTTTTGGCGGGCACCGCCGTCGTTGCGGTGTGGCTGTCCGCGGACGGCTCGGATGGCTTGTACGCAACCCTTCTTCCCATGGTCATCGCCGGCCTTCTGGCCGTCGGCGGATTTCTCGCCTGGCTGGCTTGGCCTTCCATCCGCCTCCTCGTCGCTCCGCCGACGATGCTGGGGCCGACGCCCGTGGAGATGAACCGAAAGGTCAACGCGTTCCTTGCCTCCAACAGGCAGGCACTTCCGCTGCTTCATAAGCCGGAGAACCCCATTCGCGCCACGGTGTATTTCTCGCTCTTCCTGCTTATCCTGATCACGGCCTTTCTGGCTTCCGCTCTGCTCAGGCAGGTGAGCCTTCTGCCGTTCCTCATCGCGGGTTCGGCTGCGTGGTACATGTGGCGCAGGCACTATGCCTGGAGCGCCGAGAGGCTCATGGCGCATGACAAGCGCGCGCCGGTCGTCTTCCTGCGGTCTTTCGTCGACGATGGCGTCAGATTGCGTGCGTCCGGCTTCGTGCCCAGATGGCGCGCGCGCACCATCGAGGAGGCGATGGCGCCCTTGGCGCGCGGAGTCGGGCCGTTCGTCACTTTCGCGAATCCCGCCAGCCGTCTTCCTCCACTCGGGGCTGCGAAGGCGTTCCATACCAACGACACATGGCAGGGCGCCATCGAAGAATGGATCGTCGGCGCAAGATTGATCGTCTTGGCCGCCGGGCGGACCGACTCCGTGAAATGGGAGCTGGAAAGAATCGACGCCGTCGGCGCGATGCACAAGCTCGTCATCCTGCTGCCGCCGGACCGCAAGGGCCACAAAGGCGAGCGGCTCCAATGGCTGCGCGCCTATTTCGCGGCCACCTCTTATGAAGCCGCGATAGGCGAGCTGGACGTCGACAGGACGACAGCACTGGTGTTCCTGCCCGGCCGCCTTCTGGCGATCGGCAAAAGCTCCACGAAAAAGAGAGAAATCGACTTCATCGTCGCGTTCAACACGGCGATATATGCCACCTTGATGAGCTGAAGCGGCATGAGGATCGCCTTGCGCTGGACCGGAGACATCGGGTGAACCGCAAATTCGCGTTCTGGCTGGTCGCGGGGATGGTGGGCGGCATCGCCTTCGGGCTGGGCTGCCATGCCTGGCTCGCGCCCGCGCAACTTGGCCTCGCGACGGACGTCCTCGGCCTCGTCACCACCATCTTCCTGCGCCTGATCAAGATGATCATCGCGCCGCTCGTGTTCTCGACCCTGGTCGCGGGCATCGCCCATATGGGAAGCGCGTCCGAGGTCGGCCGCATCGGCGCCAAGGCGCTCGCCTGGTTCCTGTTCGCCTCGATCGTGTCGCTGTCGCTGGGACTTGCGATGGTGCACCTGTTCCAGCCCGGAATCGGCATGAACCTGCCGAGCGGCGGCGGGGGCCAAGCAGCAGGCGGCATGTCGCTCACCGACTTCATCGCCCATCTCGTGCCGCGCTCGATCGCGGAGGCGATGGCGAACAACGAGATCCTGCAGATCGTCGTATTCTCCGTCTTCGTCGGCACCGCCATCGCCGCCGCGAAGGAGCGCGCCGAGGCCGTCGTCGCCCTCGTCGAGCAGATCGCGGGCATCATGTTCCGGGTCACCAACTATGTGATGCTGTTCGCGCCCGCCGCAGTGTTCGCGGCCCTCGCCTCCACCGTCGCCACCCAGGGCGCGGGCGTGCTGGTGGTCTATGCGAAATTCGTCGGTGGGTTCTTCGTGGCGCTGGTGATCCTGTGGGCGCTGCTTCTCACGGCGGCCTATCTTGTCCGCCGCGACCTCAAACTGCTCGGCGCCGCGCGCGGACCGATGCTCATCGCCTTCTCGACGGCAAGCTCGGAGGCCGCCTATCCGCAGCTGCTCGAACGGCTCGAAGGCCTCGGCCTGTCGCGGCGCATCGTGAGCTTCGTGCTGCCGCTGGGCTATTCCTTCAACCTCGACGGCGGGATGATGTACCAGACCTTCGCGGTCGTCTTCATCGCGCAGGCCTACGGCATCGATTTGAGCGCGATGCAGCAGCTGAGCCTGCTGCTGCTCCTGATGGTCACGAGCAAGGGCATGGCCGGCGTGCCGCGCGCCTCTATCGTGGTGGTCGCGGCCGCGCTGCCTTATTTCCATCTTCCCGAGGCCGGGCTGCTGCTGGTCCTCGCCGTCGACCACATCCTGGACATGGGAAGAAGTGCTACGAATATATTGGGGAACGCGGTCGCCTGCGTGGTGGTGCAGGCTTGGGAAGGTAAACGGGAGGAAACATCCGCATGAAGCTTCTTGACCGCGCCGCGTGCGCCCTGTTGCTGTTCTGTGGCGCCGCGCACGCAGACCCCGTGACGAAGGAAAGCGATTTCGTCGTCCACGATTTCAAGTTCCGCTCGGGCGAGACGCTCCCCGATCTGCGCCTGCACTACACCACGCTGGGGGCGCCGCATAAGGATCGCCATGGCCATGTCGACAACGCGGTGCTCATCCTGCATGGCACCGGCGGTGACGGGCACCAGTTCCTCAGGCCGCAATTCTCGGGCGTGCTGTTCGCGCCCGGCGGGCTGCTGGATCCGGCGAAGTACTACCTCATCCTTCCCGACGGCATCGGCCACGGCAAATCGTCCAAGCCCAGCGACGGACTGCACGCGCGCTTCCCGCACTACGATTACGACGACATGGTCGCGGCGCATTATGCACTCGTGACCAAGGGGCTGCATGTCGACCATCTGCGCCTGGTGATGGGCACGTCGATGGGCTGCATGCATTCCTTCGTCTGGGGTGAGACCTATCCCGATTTCGTCGATGCGCTGATGCCGCTCGCCTGCCTTCCCGTCCAGATCGCGGGCCGCAACCGCATGTGGCGCAAGATGACGATCGACGCGATCAGGAACGACCCCGCCTGGGCGAACGGCGAGTACAAGGATCAGCCCCGCGCAGGCCTGCGCACCGCCGCCGACATGCTGATGATCGCGGGCGCAGCGCCGCTGCCGATGCAGAAGACCTGGCCCACGCGCGACGCGGTGGATTCGGGCGTCGACGAGGCGATGAACCGCTATCTCACCACCCTCGACGTCAACGACCTGATGTACCAGGTCGACGCCTCGCGCGATTACGATCCCTCGCCCAAGCTCGGCCTCATCACCGCGCCGGTGATGTGGGTCAACTCGGCGGACGATTTCATCAACCCGCCCGAGCTCGGCATCGCGGAGAAGGAGGTCACCGAGATCAAGCGCGGCCGCTTCGTGCTCGTGCCCTTGAGCGAGCAGACCCACGGCCACGGCACGCACACCTGGGCGGTGTTCTGGAAGGACCGGCTGGAAGAGCTGCTCAAGGAGAGCGAGCCCAAGCGTTGAGCCTGTCGATGTGGAAATGGGTTGCGATCTATGGCGCGGCGCTGGCGGCGGGGACGCTGGCGCTGCAATGGCTCGACTACCAGCTTCTGGCGCGGGCGCATTCCGGCGACATCTATATCTTCCTGATCGCGCTCGGGTTCTTAGGCCTGGGTGTGTTCCTCGGCACAAGGCTGCTGGGCGCGCCCAAGCCGGCCGCATTCGACGGCAACCCGAAGGCCCAGGCCGCGCTCGGCATCAGTCCGCGGGAGCTGACGATCCTGAAAGAGCTCGCCGCCGGCCATTCCAACAAGGAGATCGCGGCGAACCTCAACGTCTCGCCCAACACGGTCAAGACCCACGTCTCGCGGCTGTACGAGAAGCTGGACTCGAGCCGGCGGACGGATGCGATCAACAAGGCAAGGGAACTGGGGATATTGCCGTGAGCTCACCACCCTCCCCCAAATCGTCATGGCCCGGCTTGTCCGGGCCACCCGCGGACGTCCGCTCGATGGTGCAAGTTTGCCGTGGGTCGCCCGCATAAAGCGGGCGATGACGAGAGGGGGGCAGGTATTCCGGGCGATTTCGTCCCAATCACCCTTTCGGGCGATTGTCTCGCGGGGCCGTAACGCGCCTGATCGCGGCCGAAACAACCAACAGGGGGCACCCATGTTCCGCAACATCCTCACCTACGGCACCATCGCCGGACTGGCCGTCGGCATCCCGCTTTCCGCCATCACCATCGGGTATCACGGCCCGCTCTCCCACAGCATGCTGCTGGGCTACACGATCATGCTGGTCGCGCTCAGCGCGGTGTTCTTAGGGATCAAGCGCTACCGCGACGTCGAGCTGGGCGGGGTGATCGGCTTCTGGCGGGCGCTTGTGCTGGGGCTCGGCATCAGTTTCGTCGCCGGGCTCTTCTACGTCGTCGCCTGGGAAACCGCGTGCGCCATCACCGGCATGGATTTCGCGAGCTCCTATGCCAAGGCCATGATCGCCCAGAAGAAGGCGGCGGGGGTCAGCGGCGCGGCGCTGGCGAAGTTCGTCGCCGAGATGAACGACTTCAAGGTGCAATACGCCAATCCGCTCTACCGCTGGCCTATGACCTTCGCCGAGATATTCCCCGTCGGCGTGCTGGTATCCCTGATCTCCGCAGGCCTGCTGCGCTTCAGCCGATTCCTCCCCGCGCGGCGCGCCTAAGCCACCGACACAACGCCTATCGAGCAGGGCGTTGCCCAACCGGGCAGCGCCCTGCCCGCGTTTTGCGCAGACGGTTCGGCGTGGAGGACTTTGTCCCCAGTCTGTTGCGCCGCAGCAACCGGTCTGGCCGCCTTCTCTATTGCTGGCGGCGATGAATCCTCGAAAGTTCATGTCCAGGGGAAAACGCTCAGGACAACGAAATTGTTCGAAAGGAGATTGAGATGCATGTCCTTCTGCGGAAGGTGCCTGCCGTCATGAGTGTCCTGAGCCTCATGGTGTGCAGTGCAAAAGCCGATCCGCTTCCGACCCCGGCAATGACCGGCCCGCTGGTGGCCGACGCCAACCTCTACAGCATCGACCTGTCCGATTCCGGCATCCCAGGCTTCGGCAAGATCTATATGACCGGCGCGGTCACGGGGCTGGCCTTCTACCAGAGCAATGCCGCTCGCGCCTTCGACGGCGACAACGAGACCGAGGCGGATTTGAGCAACGGCCAGGTCTTCATCCAGAAGACCGACGGGCTGGTGCAGTTCTTCGTCGAGGCGGGCGCCTACACCCTGCCTTCGCTCGGCGCGTCCTATATCTCCACCAAACAATCGACCGGCGATTTCTTCGGCGCGGTGCCGGTGGCATATCTGAAGCTCGCGCCCACCGACGATTTCTCGATTCTGGCGGGCAAGCTGCCGACGCTGATCGGCGCCGAATACACCTTCACCTTCGAGAACATGAACATCGAGCGCGGCCTGCTCTGGAACCAGGAGCCCGCGATCAGCCGCGGCGTGCAGGCGAACTACGCCGCGGGGCCGGTGTCGCTCTCGCTGTCGTTCAACGACGGCTACTATTCCGACGTCTACAACTGGCTGTCGGGCCTGGCGAGCTGGACCATCGACCCGCAGAACACGCTGACCTTCGCGGCTGGCGGCAATCTCGGCCACACGAACGCGCGTCCCGACTTCGCGACGCCGACGCTGCAGAACAACGGGCAGATCTACAACCTGCTCTACACGTTCAACGCGGCGCCGTGGCTGGTCAATCCCTACCTCCAATACAGCCGCGTTGAATCCGCCATCGCCTGTTTCGACAACGCGCCGTCGTTCTGCAAAGGCGCCGCCACCTGGGGCGTGGGGCTGCTGGGCAGCTATACGCTCAATTCCAGCTGGAGCGTCGCGGGCCGCTTCGAATACACCGCGCAGTCCGGCGATCCCTGCAACCTCGTCTTCGACGATGCCGGCGGCGTGGGCGGCAGCCCCGCGGGCTGTCCGGGCGATCCGCGCTCCTTCGACACGCCAGGCGTGCTCTACGGCCCGGGCAGCAAGGCCTATTCGCTCACCATCACGCCCACCTGGCAGCACAAGACGCTCTTCGCCCGCGCCGAGTTCTCCTACGTCCATCTCGACGACACCAGCTCGGTGACGGATGTCTGCTCCGTCGCCTGCAGCCCGCCGGTCGTGCTGTTCCGGCACGGCACCGGGTTGGGACCGGCGGGTCTCGATACCGACCAGGCGCGCGCGATGCTCGAGCTTGGGATTCTCTTTTGAGGAGGATGCGCCATGAAATTCATCACCGCCATCATCAAGCCCTTCAAGCTCTACGAGGTGCGCGAGGCGCTTACCGCCGCCGGCGTCTCGGGCGTCACCGTGACCGAGGTCAAGGGCTATGGCCGCCAGAAGGGCCACACCGAGATCTATCGCGGGGCGGAATACGCGATCTCCTTCGTGCCGAAGCTCAAGATCGAGGTCGCGGTCCGCGACGAGATGGCCGACGCCGCGGTGGAGGCCATCGCCTCCAAGGCGCGCAGCGGCCAGATCGGCGACGGCAAGATCTTCGTCACCTCGCTCGAAGCCGCATTGCGCATCCGCACCGGCGAGCAAGGCGACGACGCGCTTTAGAACCCACGCTCAGAATCGAAGGGAACTCCCACAATGAAAAACACGATCAAACACCTCGCCGGCGCGGGCGCGTTGCTGGCCGCGGGCGCGACGCCGGCCCTGGCGGCCGCGCCCGTCGATCCGCTCAACAGCGGCGACACCGCGTGGATGCTGACTTCCAGCGCGCTCGTCCTGATGATGACGATCCCGGGACTGGCGCTCTTCTACGGCGGCATGGTGCGCAAGAAGAACGTGCTGGCGACGCTGGCGCAGAGCTTCGGCGCCACCTGCGTCATCACCATCTTGTGGATGATCATCGGCTATTCCATCGCCTTCACGCCGAACGGCAACGCGGGCACGAACCAGTTCCTCGGCGGCTTCAAATATCTGTTCCTGGCGCCGATGGGCGTCAAATCGGTGAGCGCGCTCGCCGGCACCATCCCCGAATCCGTCTACATGTTCTTCCAGATGACGTTCGCGATCATCACCCCGGCGCTGATCGCCGGCGCGCTCGCCGACCGCATGAAATTCTCCGCCTTCATCACCTTTATGGGGGCGTGGCTGATCGTCGTCTATTGCCCGATCGCGCATTGGGTATGGGGCGGCGGCTGGCTCGGCACGCTGGGCGCGCTCGACTATGCCGGCGGCACGGTCGTGCATCTGAACGCGGGAACGGCCGCGCTGGTCACGTGTCTCGTGCTCGGCCCACGCAAGGGTTACGGCGTCGACAACATGGCGCCGCACAATCTCGTGCTCAGCGTCATCGGCGCGTCGCTGCTCTGGGTAGGCTGGTTCGGCTTCAACGCGGGCTCGGCGGTGACCTCCGGCTACAATGCGGGCATGGCGGCCGTCGCCACGCAGATCGCGACCGCCGCCGCCTCGCTCGCCTGGATGGGCGCGGAGTGGATCGTGGCGAAGAAGCCGTCTGTGCTCGGCATGATCTCGGGCGCGGTCGCAGGCCTTGTCGCGATCACGCCCGCCTCTGGCTTCGTCAATCCGATGGGCGCCCTGCTCATCGGCCTGGCCGCGGGCGTCGTCTGCTATCTCTCGGCCGTGCACATGAAGAGGCTGTTCGGCTATGACGATTCGCTGGACGCGTGGGGCGTGCACGGCGTCGGCGGCGCGCTGGGCGCGATGCTGACCGGCGTCTTCGCCTCGAACGCGATCAACGGCCAAGGCAAGGGCTGGCTGATCGACGGCAACGGCCATCAGATGCTGATCCAGTTCTACGACGTCGCGGCGACCTTCGTGTACTGCGCCGTGGCCACGCTGATCATCCTGAAAGCGATCGACTGGACCATCGGCCTGCGCGTGTCCAAGGACGTCGAGATCGAGGGCCTCGACGTCAACCTCCATGGCGAGACCGTTCACGGCTGAGCATGGGCGGCCGTGGGACCGCGCAATGTGGGCCGCGCCGACATTTCGTTCGGCAATGCGTGCGTGGAACTGTAGAGTCGGCGCCGGGAGGATCCATCCGTGGCGTCGACTTTGCGGGACCGTTTGAGCGCCGGCGATTTCGTGCTGACGGCCGAAATATCGCCGCCGCTCTCCGCCGATCCGAAGGATGTCATCGAGCGCGCCGCGCCGCTGAAAGGCCTGGCCGACGCGGTCAACGTGACCGATGGCGCGGGCGCGCGCGCGCATATGGATTCCACCGTCGCAGCCCATCTCCTGCGGCAGCAGGGCATCGAGCCGATCCTTCAGCTCACCTGCCGCGACCGCAACCGCATCGCGCTGCAGAGCCAGCTCGTCGGCGCGGCGGCGCTCGGTCTCGTCAACCTGCTCGCGCTGACGGGCGACGATCCGAAGGCCGGCGACCAGCCCGATGCGATGCCCGTGTTCGACCTCGATTCCGCGGGCCTGATCGCCACCGCCGCCGCGATCCGCGACCGCCACGCGCTGCCCACCGGACGCGCGGTGGCGGGTGAGCCCGATTTCTTTCTCGGCGTAGCCGATTCTCCGCTCGACCCGCCCGATGGGTGGAAGCCCGCGAGCTTGAGGAAAAAGATCGACGCCGGCGCGCAGTTCGCGCAGACGCAATTCTGCATGGACACCGCCGTCCTGCGCCGCTACCTCGAGGCGCTGTCGCGCGAAGGACTGCTTTCGAAGCTGCACGTGCTCGTCGGCGTGGCGCCGCTGGCGTCGGCGAAGTCAGCGCGCTGGATCGTGAGCCATCTCAAGGGCTCGCTCATCCCCGATTGGATCGTGGAACGCCTGGAGCGCGCCGCCGATCCGAAAGCGGAGGGCGAGGCGATCTGCATCGACTTCGTCGACGAGATGCGCGAAATACAGGGCGTCGCGGGCGCGCACGTCATGGCGCCGCTCAACGACGCGGCCATCCCCCGCGTGCTCGCGCGGCTGAGGCGGTGAACGCCTATCCCAGATCCCGCCTGCGCGTGATGACGTAGGACTCGTCCCAGAACCACAGCCCGCCGTGCTTCTGCAGCACCTCGCGCGTCGCTTCCAGATAGAGGTTGTTGGACATCACGTCGGCCAGGCGCTGGTCCTCGATCTGCGCGACGTAGATCGCCGCGTTCCACGCCGCCAGCAGCGTGGACGTGCCGATGCTCGCGCTCACCTCGGTCGGCAGCGTGTGCATGTCGTAGCGGAACAGCGAGCGCGCGTCCGAGCCCGCGTGGAAGCCGATATTGCGCGCCTCCTTGCCCAGCGCCGTCTTCACCGCCGCGAGAAGCTGGTGGCGGTCGGTGACGAACGGGTTCTCGCCCGGCCAGACCTTCTGGATGATCTCCAGCCCCGGATCGCCGCCATGGCTGTGCATGCCGAGAAGCCGTCCGCCGGGGCCGAGCGCGCGCACAAGCGGAGCGATCACGCGGCTCGCCTTGAACTCGACGCTGGCGCGGGCGCGATAAGGCTGCGAGGCGATGACGAGGTCGTAGTCGGCGCGCGCGGCGCCGCGCCGGGGCATCACGGAATCGAGCAGGAAGCGATAGTCGTCGCGGTAGATCACGAGCACGACCGGCTTCTCATAGGTAAGGCTGCCGGCCCCGGGCCGCGCACGCGTGCCCCAGTTCTGCGCCAGGAACGGCTGGAGCTCGGTGATCTGCTGCTCGAAATCATGACCGGTGTGGCCGGTGAGCGCGACCTCGCGCCAGACCATGCTCGTCGCGGCCTCCACCGAGCTGGGCGTCAGCCACGGCGCCTCGGAATAGTGCATGTTGGTCATGACCAGCACGGTCGAAGGGTGCTCGAAGAAGCGGTCCGGCATCTTCTCGAGCGTGAGGCGCACGTCCTCGAGACTGATCTCCTTGCCGACGATGGTGAGCGGCATGGTCGGAAAGCGGTCGTGCGTCGCCCGCATCACGCGCGACAGCACCGTGCCGTCGCCGACGCCGGCATCGAACAGGCGCACGGAGGGCGGACGCGGATGGATGTTGCCGAGCTCGGCGCCGATGCGGTCGGCGACGACCCATTTCTCGCTGCAGGTCGTCACGAACAGGAGATATTTCTGGCGGTTGTCGTAGAAGCGGAAATTCCCCTGCGCGTCGCGCGGCTGCGAAGACGGCGCCGGCATCGCTGCGCGCGGCGCGGCGGGCAGGGATCGCGTGCGCGACGGCGCATGCATGGCGCTCATGAACGCGCGCAGGCGCGTCAGCGTCTCGCCCGTGACACGGCCGCCGGTGCGCAGACGGCCCACCAGCTTGCCGTCATTGACCGCGAGACGGCCGAACGTCGTCTCCGCCAGGCCGTTGCGGTGGCAATAGTCGGAGATTTCCGCGATCAGCGTCTCACCGTCCACGACAGTCCTCCCTGCGCCGGAGCAGGCTGACGCGCGGACCGCGGATCGTCAATAAATTCTGCGCCCACAATTATCGTGGGCAAGACAGTGGGAAGGACCGCGTTAAACGCGCGCAAGCCAGGACCGCATCTCCGCAGTCAGCGCATCCGGCCGTTCCATCGCGATCATATGGGCACTTCCTTCGATCACCGCCAGGCGGCTTTCCGGGACGAGCGCCGCCATCTCGCGGTGGATGGAGACCGGCCGAAGCTTGTCTTCCCACCCCGCGCAAACCAGAGTGGGACAGGAAATCGTGGGCAAGATATCCGTCTGGTCGCGGCGCATGAGACCCGCCAGCGTTTGAGCGGCCGCGGCTTCCGGCGATTGCCGCGCCATCATCGCGACGACATCTTCGACGAGCGCCGCGTCGCCCATGTTCGCGGGCGCCATGACCAGAGGCGTCCAGCCGCGCGCGAAGCTTTCCATGCCGTCGGCCGCGATCTTCGCCAGGATCGCGTCGCGCCGCGCCGCTTCCGCCGCGCGCGCCTCTTCGCTCAGATGCCCGCGATAGTCGGTCGCGACCAGCGCCAGGGCGCGCACGCGGCCCGGCGCGCGGCGCACGATCTCGAGCGCGACGCGGCCGCCCATCGAATGGCCCGCGAGCGCGAAACTTTGCGGCGCGGTCGCCAGCACGATGTCCGCCATGGTGTCGAAATCGTGGGCCAAGCCATAGCCCGCGACGCGGCAATCGGCGATGTCGCCGAGGTCGCGCGTCTGCGCGCGCCAGAACGCGCCGTCGCAGAGCATCCCGGGCAGCAGGACGAGCGGAACCTTACGCGGCAAGCGTCTTCCTCGCGATCTCGGCGCCCTGTGCCATCGCCGCCATCTTCCCGAAAGCCACCTCGCGCGGCAGGTATTTCAGCCCGCAATCGGGAGCGATGACGATCCGCCTGGCATCCACGAAAGGCAGCGCGCGCGCGATGCGCTCCGCCACGATCTGCGGCGTCTCGACCTCATGCGTCGACAGGTCGAGCACGCCCAGGATGATCGTCTTGCCGGGCAGCTTCTCGAGCACGGCGCAGTCGAGCTTGGACTGCGCCGTCTCGATGGAGATCTGCTTGACCGAGGTCGCGGCCAGCTCCGGCAGGAAGGAATAGCCGCTCGGCCGCTCGTGGATGATCGCGGCATAGCCGAAGCAGATATGCAGCGCCGTCGCGCCTTTGACGCCGTCGAGCGCGCGTTCGACCGCGGCGACGCCGAACTCACGCGCCTTCTCGGGCCGCGCCTGCATATAGGGCTCGTCGATCTGCACGAAATCGGCGCCGGCGGCGAAGAGATCCTTGATCTCCTCATTGACCGCGGCCGCGTAGTCGAGCGCCATCTCGGCCTCGCTCTTGTAGAAATCGTTCTGCGCCTGCTGCGACATGGTGAACGGTCCCGGCACCGTCACCTTCACGGGCTTGGAGGTGTTCGCCTTCAGGAATTTGAGGTCGCGCACTTCCACCGGCTCGCGGCGGCGTATCCTGCCCGTGACGCGCGGCACCGGATTGGGATGGCCGGAACGGTCGAGCGCGGTGCCCGGGTTGTCGAGATCCACGCCTTCGAGCGCGGTGGCGAAGCGGTTGGAATAGCTCTCACGCCGGATCTCGCCGTCGGTGATGATGTCGAGGCCCGCGCGTTCCTGGTCGAGGATGGCGAGCCGCGTGGCGTCGTCCTGCGCCTCCTGCAGCCACTCGGGACCGATCCGCCACAGCTCCATCGCGCGCACCCTAGGCGGGAAGCGCTTGGCGAGCTTGGATCGGTCGAGCAGCCAGTCGGGCTGGGCATAGGAGCCGACCAGGCTGGTCGGCAGGATCGGTAGCATCAGCGTTGCTCTCCATGATAGAAACGGGCGGTTTCGATATCCGACTCGCGGGCGTCCGTTTCCCGGATCGCGGCAACCGGATAACGAAACCGGCCACGACCGGACACACGATGCAGAAGCGCACGCCGCCCAAGAAGCCCAACAACGACACCGAATATCTCTCGACGCTCGACCGCGGGCTGTCGGTGCTGCGCGCCTTCGGCCGCGACAACCCGCAGATGACGCTGAGCGAGGTCGCCGCCATCACCAGCCTGTCGCCGGCCGCGGCGCGGCGCTGCCTGAACACCCTCGTCAAGCTCGGCTACGTCGCCAAGCACCGGCGCCACTTCCTGCTGCGTCCCGAGGTGATGAGCTTCGCCTCGGCCTATCTCGATTCCATGAGCCTGGGCGAGCTCGTGCGCCCGCATCTCCAGGCCGTGCGCGACGAGACCGGCGACAGCTCGTCGCTTTCGGTGCTGTCGGGCTACGACGTGCTCTATCTCGTGCATGTCTCGACCAACAGGATGGTGCGGCTCGCCGCCGGCATCGGCACGCGCTATCCCGCCTATGCGACGTCGATGGGCCGAGCGATCCTGGCCTTCGAGGCGGACAATGTGCGCGCGCATTACCTCAACACCGCGATCTTCAAGTCGTTCACCGAGCATACCGTCACGTCGCGCACCGAGCTCAAGCGCATCCTCGCCGAGGCGCACAAGACCGGCTACGCCGCGATCCAGGACGAGCTCGACTACGGCCTGGTGTCGGTCTCCGTGCCCATCCTCGACGATAGCGGGCGGTCGATGGCGGCGATCAACTGCTCCACCTCGACCTCGCGGGCCGGACGCGACGAGCTGATCCGCACCCGCCTGCCCGTGCTGCGCAACGCCGCGCGCTTCATCGAATCCGCGCTGCGCCGCCAGCCCTATCTCCTGCGCTCGGTCCATCCGGACTGAGCGGCCCCGTCAGAACCTCTTCGTCAGCTCGATGCCCCAGGAGCGCGGATCGGCTTTGAACAGGAAGCCGCCGGTCGAGTACTCCGTGTTGTATTTGGTGTCGAACAGGTTCTTCGACCAGGCCGTCACCTGCCAGTTGTCGCGCTCCAGCCCGACGCGCAGGTCGAACAGGTTCACCGGATCGCGCGCGATCGGCACGGGCTCGCCCGCCGCCGGGACCGGGATCACGAACGTCGTGGGCCCGATCAGATTGTAGTCGGCGCGCGCGTGGAAGATGAACCCGTCCTCGATCGGCTTGTCGTATTGCAGGCCGACGTCGAACGTGTAGTCGGAGACCAGCGGCGCGCGCGAGCCCACGACCAGCGAGCTCGACGGTCCGGGGAACTCCTGCACGTCGCTGTCGGTGTAGCCGAAGCCGGCGTTGAGCAGCAGGTTCTGATCGAGCCGCGCGGTCAGATCGAGGTCGAAGCCCACGAACTGCACTTTCTTGATGTTGCCCAGGTTCTGCGTCGAGTTCGAGGCCAGGAACACGAAGTAATAGTCGTTGTGGTCCTCGGTGATGTAGCCGGCGCCGTTGAGCAGCAGCTTGCCGTCGAGCAGGCTGCTCTTGAAGCCGCCCTCGAAGGTGTCGGCGGTCTCGGCGTTGAACAGGTCGCCGACATTGTCGAAGCCGGCGGCCTCGGAGGCCTGCGCCACGCCGGTCTGGTTGAAGCCGCCGCTGCGGAAGCCGCGGCTATAGTCCGCATACAGACTGAGATTGTCTTCAGCCTGCCATTTCACGATGAATTGCGGCTGGAATGCGTCCCAGGTGTGCGAGCGCTTCTCGCCCGTCGTCGCCGGAATCGCCTGACGGCCGGTGACCGGGTTGGCGTCGAGGAATTCCTGCGGCGTCAGCGTGATGTTCTCGCGGTGATCGTTGTCGTAGCGCATATTGGCGGAGAGCTCGACCGTGTCCGTCACGTCGTAGGACATGTCGAGATAGCCCGCCCAGGCGAACTGGTTCTGGCCGTCGGCAAGGAAGCTGATCTGCGATTGCGGCGCGAAGGAATCGATGCCGAATTGCGGGTTCGGATCGCGGAACACGGGCTGCACGCCGGAATCCGTCGGGCCGTCCCACATGTTGCCGGTCGAGATGTAGCGCTGGGTGTAGAAGATCTCGCCGCCCGTGATCCAGCGGAAGCGCTCGTTCGCCTGCGAGGTGTAGCGCACCTCCTGGGTGAAGGTGCGCGTGTCTAGGAACTGGGCCTGGCCGAAATCGAAGCCCACCGCCGAGTGGCCGAACGGATTGAACGGATAGCCGTCGCCGGTGAGGATTTCCCACACCGTGCTGTAGCCGGTGATGGAGCTGATCGTGCCGCTGCCGACATTGTCGGTCAGCTTCAGCGCCGCGTCGTAGATCTTGCGGTCGTCGAGGCCGGAATTGTTCATGTCGATCGGCTGCGAGGTGTAGTTCGGGTTGTTGAAATTGGGCGAGCCGAACGGTGCGACGATGTAGTAGAGGCCGCGCGTCGTCAGAAGATCGGCCGAGAGCCGCAGATCCGCGGTGAAATCGGAGTCAGGCTTCCACAGGAACGTGACGCGGCCGCTGAAATCCTGAACCGGATCGGCGTTCTTCCTGGCCGACTGGTCGGCGGTGTCGATGTTGCGCAGATAGCCGTCGGTGTCGAGATATGACGCCGCAACGCGCATTTTCAGCGTGTCGGTGATGGGCCCCGAGACCTCGCCGTCGATGCGTCCGCCCGGACCGCTGTCGTAGCCGGAGGTGAACTGCGCCTGCCAGTCGTCGGTCGGCTGCTTGGTGGTGATGAGGATCGCGCCGCCGATCGCGTCGCGTCCGTAAAGGCCGCCCTGCGGGCCTTTCACCACCTCGATCTGCTGGATGTCGAGAAGGTTCTGGTTGAACTCGGCCGGCTGGGTCATCGGCACGCCGTCGACGACGATCGCGACCGAGGGCTCGCTGTTGCGCGCCTGGCTGATGCCGCGCATGACGATGAAGCTCGTGCCCGCGTTCTGCGTCGGGATGAAGGTGACGTTCGGCACCGCGCTCAGGAAATCCGCCGGGCTCCTGATGCCCTTGGCCGCGATCTCTTCCGAGGTGAAGGCCGTGACCTGCGCCGGCACCTTCTGGATGTCCTCGCTGCGCTGACGCGCGGTGACGACGACGGTTTCGATCTGGTCCTCGGCGAATGCCGGCAGGGCGCCTGCGACGAGCGCCGTGGTGGCCAGCAAGATTCCGAGCTTGTGCGAGCGCGTCATGACAGTGCCCCTCTCCTGTCCCGCGGCCCGCGATCCCGTTCTCGGACCTGCTGCCCGCGGACTCCTCCGTTGTGAGGAATCTAGGTCCTTTCGCTTTTCGAAGTCAATTTCGCTATTTGGAAGAACGCCAGATCTTGCCGGGGTGTGCTTTTTCGGCGTTGTGCTCGCCGAGCGTGGGCGGCGCGGTCACTTCGCTTAAGGCCTGCCCATCGAAATTCACCGGGAAACGCACCGTGCGGAACCTGCCCATCGTGGGATGTTCCGCTTCCACCTGGATTCCCAGATGCCTGGCCTGCCGGTCCTGGAGCGCCTCGGTCGAATCGTAGACGGGCGCGTAGGGCACGCCCTGCTCTTCCAGCGCCGCGCACCACGCAGCGCGCGGCTTGGTCTTGAAGATGGGCGCCATCAGCGCGATCAGGTCCTCCTGATGCGCGATGCGGCCGGGGCGGTCGGCGAATCGCGGATCCTCGAACAGGTCGGGGCGGCCGATGGCGCTGGCCAAGCCCTCCCAGAATTTCGGCGGCGAGGACATGTGCAGCGCGATCCATTTGCCGTCCGCGCATTCGAAAACGTAGGACTGCGACACGCTGGGTCTGCTGTACGGCCCCATCACCTCGCCGGCCTGGAAATAATGCGTGAAGTCGTCGAGGTTGAAGTGGCACATCGCCTCCAGCATCGAGACGTCGACGCGGCGGCCCTTGCCCGTCTTTTGGCGCTCGTGCAGCGCGCCCAGCGCCGCGAAGGCCGCGTAGAACCCCGTCATCGAATCGGCGATCGCGGGGCCGACGACGCGCGGGTTCTGAGGGTTTATGAGCAGCCTCAGCCACCCGCTCGCGGCCTGCGCCACCGTGTCGTAGGCGGGACGGCCGGCATCCGGCCCGTCGCTGCCGAAGCCCGAAATGCCGCAATAGATGAGGCGCGGGTTGAGTTTCTGCAGCCGCTCGGCGCCGACGTTCAGCTCCTCCGCCACGCCGGGGCGGAAATTCTGGATGAAGATGTCGGCCTCGGCGATGATCTCGTCGAAGGCTGCGAGGTCCGGCGCCTCACGCGTATCCAAGGTCAGGCTGCGCTTGTTGCGGTTGTAGGTCTGGAAGTGCGGGCTGTAGAGTCCGCCTTTGAAGGCGCGGAAGGGATCGCCGGTTTCCGGGCGCTCGACCTTGATCACGTCGGCACCCATGTCGGCCAGGAACATCGCCGCCGCGGGGCCGGTGATGAACGTGCCCATCTCGACGACGCGCACACCTTCAAGCACTTTGATCATTGTGCGAGACTAGATTTTTCCGCATATCGAAGTCAATTTCGATATTCGGCAAATGCAGGAGAGCCCTCGGATGCGCATCGGCAAGCAGGATACGCCCCTCACCGCCATCTCGACCGCCGACGCGGCGTCGATCACCGTGCGCGGCCGCGATCTCTGCCGCGACCTGATCGGCAAGATCGATTTCTCCGACTACTTCTTCCTGCTGATGATGGGCCGCGATCCCACGCCCGACCAGCGCTTCTTCGTCAACGCTCTGCTCGTTGCCATCGCCGAGCACGGGTTGGTGCCGAGCGTCCAGGCCGCGCGCATGACTTATGCGGCGGGGCCGGAAGCGATCCAGGGCGCGGTCGCGGCGGGATTGCTGGGCTCGGGCTCGGTCGTGTTCGGAAGCGCCGAGGTCGCGGGCCATTTCCTGCATGAGCTCGTCGCGGCGAAGGCCGATGCGGCGCAGGTCACGGCTCGCATCCGCGAGATGCGCGCGAAGAAGGCGCCGATCCCCGGTTTCGGCCATCCGCAGCATGCCGGCGGCGACCCGCGCGCGAACGTGCTGCTCAAGCTCGCCGACGAGCGTGGGCTCAATGGGCCGTATATAAAGATGTTGCGCCGGATAGAGCGCGTGCTGCCCGAGGCGCTGGGCCGGGCGCTTCCCATCAACATCAACGGCGCGATCCCGGCGATCCTGCTCGAGATCGGCTTCCCATTGAGCGCGCTCAAGAGCATCTCCATATTGGCGCGCACGG
Organism: Alphaproteobacteria bacterium; assembly: GCA_021325375.1. GTDB lineage: Bacteria > Pseudomonadota > Alphaproteobacteria > Micropepsales > Micropepsaceae > Rhizomicrobium. The sequence goes on from JAJPHG010000041.1 coordinate 154,036, forward strand.
CGGGGCTTCTCGCCCACCTTCGCGAAGAGGCGGAGCGTCCCATCGGCTTCATCCTCAGCCACGCGGCGGCCGAGGCGATCCGCTATGACGGCGAGACGGCGCCGGATTGAATTCGAGGCGTCCCGCGGATAGGCTGATATGCGAAATTTCCTTCGATAATCGAAAAAGATGCAGCGCAGCACCGACCGGTTCCTGACGACGCACACGGGAAGCCTTCCACGGCCGGACGACCTCATCCGCATGATGTTCGCGAAGGAGGAAGGCGTTCCCGTCGACGCCGCGGCGCTCGATGCGCGCGTGCGCGAGGCGGTGTTCGACATCGTAGGCCGCCAGCGCGACGCGGGCGTCGACATCGTCAATGACGGCGAGATGTCCAAGCCCAGCTACGCGACCTATGTGAAGGACCGGCTAAGCGGCTTCGGCGGCAGCGGCAACACCTATGTCTTCCAGGATCTGGTCGAGTTCCCGCGCAGCGCCGCGCGCGTCTTCGGCGATCCGGGCCGCAAGGCGCGCAAGGCGCCGGCCTGCAACGGCTCTATCGCGCTCGCCGACAAGCGCTCGCCAGTGCTCGACATGGAGAACCTGAACGCTGCCGCCGGCGGCGCGATGACGTTCTCCAGCGCCGCCTCGCCGGGCGTGATCTCGCTGTTCTTCCGCAACGACCACTACAAGAGCCACGAGGACTATCTACACGCCATCGCCGAGGCGATGCGCTTCGAATACGAGACCGTCGTCGAGCACGGCGCGACCTTGCAGCTCGACTGCCCCGACCTCGCGATGGGACGGCACGTGCAATATGCCGATCTCGACCTGGCTGGGTTCCGCAAGCGCATGCGCATGCATCTCGAGGCGCTGAACCATGCGGTGCGCAACATTCCGGCAGAGAAGCTTCGCCTGCACATGTGCTGGGGCAACTATCCCGGCCCGCATCATTGCGACGTTCCGTTCGGCGATATCGTCGACGTGCTCGGCCACGCAAAGCCCATGACCATCCTGTTCGAGGCGGCCAATCCGCGCCATGCCCACGAATGGGCGATGTTCGAGACGGTGAAGGCGCCGGAGGGCAAGGTCTGGGTGCCGGGCGTCATCGAATGCCAGTCGAACTACATCGAGCATCCCGAGCTTGTCGCCCAGCGCATCGGGCGCTATGCCGGCGTGCTCGGGCCTGAGAACGTGATGGCGGGTGTCGATTGCGGCTTCTCCATCCATGTCGGCCAGGGCGGCGTCGATCCCGATGTCGTCTGGGCCAAGCTCAAGGCGCTCGCCGACGGCGCGGCGCTGGCATCGAAGAAATTCTGGAGGAATTGAACATGTCGCTTCCCAGCCGCCTGCATCACACCGCCTACGTCACCAAGGATATGGAGGCGACGCGCAAATTCTATGAGGACGTGATCGGCTTGCCGCTGGTCGCGACCTGGAGCGAGTCCGACGAGCTGTTCGGCGCGGTGCGCACCTATTGCCACTGCTTCTTCGGGCTCGGCGACGGCGGCGCGCTCGCCTTCTTCCAGTTCGAGAAGCCGCAAGACCAGGAGCAGTTCGGCCCCCAGATGCCGTTCTCGCCGTTCCATCACATCGCGCTCAACGTCGACGCCGAGACCCAGAAGGGCATCGAGGAGCGGCTCAAGAAGGCCGGATACAAGGAGCCCGGACATTTCGTGCTCGAGCACGGCTATTGCCGCTCCGTCTATGCGACCGACCCGAACGGCATGATCGTCGAGTTCACGCTCGACGCGCCCAAGGCGGGCGAGATCAACGCGACGCGCCGCAAACAGGCCCATGCCGAGCTCAAGAAATGGCTCGGCGGCGACCACACCTCCAACAACACCTATCGCTAGGCGGTACCCATGACCGTGATCCCAAAGAGAATCTGGCCCCTGATCGACGGCGCTTTCCCCGAGCATACCTGCCTGATCGGCACCGTGCTCAAGAACGGCTTCGCGCAGATCACGCCGCGCGGCAGCACGCAGGTCTATGATAACGAGCACATCTCGATCTGGGAGCGCGGCCGCGGCAGCACGACGGCGCTGCTGGGCGACGGCACCAACGTGACGGTGTTCTATTTCAACCTCGGCGCCAAATCCGTGCTGCCCATCGGCGGGCTGGCGCGGCTCTACGGCACCGCGAGCATCCACAAATCGGGACCCGTCTACGACAAGGTGTGGGAGCGGCTGATCGAGCCCGAGAAGAAATCCGATCCCGAGAAGAAGGGTTGGGCCGTGCTCATCAAGATCGACCGCGCCGAAGACCTGCTCGGCCAGCCGTTGAAAGAGGATTGAGGGAGGAAGGAATGCGCAAACTCGTTTTCTTGGGTCTCGCCCTGCTCGCGGCATCGCCCGCGATCGCCGACACGTGGACCGGCGTCTATGACGGCACGATCGTCTCGACCTATGGCGACGGCCGCGTCGTGAAGGTCTATGTCAACGCCGACCACTCCTATTCCATCGCCTTGCCGAACGGCAAGGAGTTGAGAGGCAGCTGGGCCGATGCCGACGGGCAGAGCTGCTTCACGCTCACCGATCCGCCGCCCGCGCCGGGTGCCAAGCCGACCTGCTTCCCGATCAAGGAATACAAGGTCGGCGACACGTTCTCCGGCGAGGACCCGACGGGCAAGTTCACCGGCGTGATCCAGGCGGGGCGCTGAGCGCCTACGGCCCGAAGGACGGCGGCGCGTCGGCGGCAGCGGCGCCCCAATTCTTGTCGGGTGTTCGCGACAAGGTATAAGACAACGTTCCGCCCGCCCTTGCGAAGGACGCCGGAAGCCACGGCTTTGTGTTGGCCGCACCGTTCACCGACATCGCGCTTATATAAGGTACGTCCATGCCGGCGTTTTCGGCGGCGATCGTCACATGCCCGCCGGGCCTGTCGACGATCGCCCGCGTGAACAGGGGGCTGCCCAGCACCATCTCGGCGCGGCCGGGATAGAGCGGGTACATTCCCAGCGCCGCCCACACATACCAGGACGACATCTCGCCGAGGTCGTCGTTGCCGGATATGCCGTTCGGCGCGTCGATCCAGATCCGCTTCATGGCCGCGCGCACGATCTCCTGCGTCTTCCACGGGGTCCCCGCGAAATCGTAGAGCCAGGGCGAGGCGATGGACGGCTCGTTGTCCAGCTCGGCGTGGTCGTAGCCCGATTTCGTCACGGCGAGGCTGCCATCCGGATTGTAGAAGAAGCGGTCCATGCGCGCTTGCGCCTTGTCCGTGCCGCCCAGCGCCGCGAACAGGCCCGCCGGATCGAACGGCACCATCCAGAGATACTGCGCGCCGCTGCCCTCGACATAGTCGTCGTCGTTCTCGGTGCTGAAATCGACCGGCTTCCAGCTCCCGTCGGCATTGCGCGGCTGGATGTAGCCGGTCGCGGGATTGAACAGGTTGCGCCACCAGCCCGCGCGCGCGCGGAACAGCTTCGCGTTCGCGTCGTCGCCCAAATCCTCGGCCAGTTGCGCGACGCCGAAATCGGCCGCTGCCAGCTCGAGCGTGTCGGCGGCACTGCCCCAGCCGGGCGCGTTCGTGGGCATGTAGTGCAGCCTCAGCCACTGGTCGAGGCCGGGCCGCTCGCCCACGCATTGCACCGGACAGCCGCGATGGTCGAGATCGAGCGCGGTCGGCACCGTCGCCGCCTTGAGCAGCGACGCATAAGCACCCTTGAGATCGAATTCGCGTCCGCCGAAGGCATGGATCGCGGCGATCGACGGCGGCGACGGATCGCCGTTCATCACGCTGGTGGCGCCCGTCACGTGCGTCCAGCGGTCCCACACGCCGCCGTTCTGCTCCGCCTGGTTGAGCAGCGACTGCGCGATGTCGGAGCCGGTCTTCGGATCGAGCCAGGTGACGAGCTGAAGCTGCGAACGATAGACGTCCCAGCCCGAGAAGTTCGCGTATTGGACCTGCTGCGGCGCCGCAACCTTGTGAATCTTCTTGTCGAATCCCAGATAATCGCCGTTCACGTCGCTATAGGTGTTCTCGCCGAGCAGCACGTGATAGAGCGCGGTATAGAACACCGCGCGCTCGTCCTTGGTGCCGCCTTCGACGGCGATCTCACCCAGCCGCGCGTTCCACGCCTTGCGCGCCGCATCGCGCACCACATCCAAGGTCGCGCCCTTCGCAATCTCGGCCGTGAGATTGGCGCGCGCGTTGGCGAGGCTGACATAGGAGATGCCGACGCGCATCGTCACCACCGGCGTCTTCGCTGGGTCGAACGTGATCCACGCGCCCGAGCCCTTGCGTCCCGGCGGATGGCCGCGGTCGCCATAGGTCGTGCCACCGCGCGCTTTAGTCCCACCTTTGGTCAGCGTCGTGTCCTGCCATGCGCCGCCCGCGGCAAACGGCTGGTCGAATTCGGCCACGAAATACAGCGTGTAATAGCTCTCGCGCCGGTCCGGCGAGAGATAGCCGCAGAAATTCCCGCTCGTGACGCTGCCCGTCACCTCGCGCCGCGCCGGATCGACGGTCACCTGCGCGTCGCTGCTGCCGATCTCGGAATCCGAGGTGCGGAACAGGAGATTGGCGGGCTTGGCCTTCGCCCAGGCGAAGCGCGCGACACCGGCACGGAGCGCGGCACTCAGCTCCACCGTCACGCCGTTGTCGAGCGCGACCTTGTAGTAGCCGGGCGACGCCGTTTCATGGTCGTGCGCGAACCAGCTCGAATACATGGAGAACGCATCGTCGGCGGCGGGCGAAAGCTCGACGTCGCGCGTCACCGGCATGATCGGGATGTCGCCGCTCGCGCCGGTGCAGCCGGTGCCCGAGAGGTGCGTGAGGCTGAACCCCTTGATGCCGCTGACGCGCCACTCATAGCCGCCGGGTGCCGCGATCGGATAGCTGCGCCCCGGCAGCGGCGTCTCTTCCGGGCTGAACGCGACCATGCCGAAGGGCAGGGTCGCGCCCGGATAGGTGTTGCCGCCATTCGTCGTGCCGATGAAGGGATTGACCTCGCCCGCCAAGTCGGCGAACGCGACGGTGGGGACGAGCAGGAACGCGGCGAGAGCGATCCGCATGGCAAAACTCCTAAACGGCATGACGGCGCGACCCTGCGAGCGCGAAAACCAGGATGCAGGCATAAGCGGCAAGCGGTACGAAGAACGCGATGGCGAGCCCGGCGCGGTCGGCGGCAAGGCCCGTGATCACCGGCAGCACCGCGCCACCCACGATCGCCATGCACAGCAAGCCGGAGGTCGACGATGTCGGCGCGTCGGCGCGCTCCAAGGTCAGCGTGAAGATCGTGGGAAACATGATCGAGTTGAAGAAGCCGACGGCGATCGCCGCATAACCCGCTACGCTGCCGCCCGTCTGCGTCACGACGAGACAGAGCAGCAGCGCCGCGCCCGCGACGAAGGCAAGCGCGCGGCTCGCGGGCACGCGGATCAGGACCAGGCTGCCCAGCGCGCGGCCCACCATCGCCCCGCCCCAATAGAAGCTGAGCAGCCGGCCCGCCTGCTCGAAGCTCACATTCATGACCGCCGGCTGGTGCAGGAAGTTGATCAAGATGCTGCCGATGGACACTTCCGCGCCGACATAGAGGAAGATCGCGAGCCCGCCGAACAGCGCCCAGCGCGAGGCGAACGCCGCGAAGGGCGAGGCGGTCGCCTCCTGCTCCTCCTGCGGCACGCGCAGAAGCCGGCGCAGGCGCCAGATGAAGAGCGCGAGCAGCACGATCACGCCCGCGATGATAAGGAACTGCGTGTCGATGTTGCGCAGCGTGGCGCCGCGCATGTCGGCGCCCGCATGGGCTCCGAACACGCCGCCGCGCAGTACGATATACGACCCGATGAGCGGCGCGATGACCGTGCCCAGCGAGTTGAAGGTCTGCGACAAGGTGAGCCGGAAATGCGAGCCTTGCGGCTTGCCCAGAAGCGCCGCGAGCGGATTGGCCGCGACCTGGAGCTGGGTGATGCCCGCGGCGATGACGAACAGCGCGACGAGCACGAGAACGTAGGCGTCGAGATGTGTCGCCGCGGGCATCAGCAGGCAGCCCAGGATCATCGCGCCCAGCGAGATCAGGATCGTGCGCGCGTAGCCGGTGCGCTCCAGCACGAACGCCGCCGGGATCGAGATCACGCCATAGGCCAGGAAGAACGCGAACTGGGTGAGCATCGCCTCCGTATAGGAGAGGCTGAACACCGCGCGCACGCTTGGCACCAACGGATCGATCGAGGCGGTCGCGAAGCCCCACATGAAGAACAGCGTGGTGACGGTCGCGAACGCCGGATTGAACCGCGCGGGCGCCGCTTCGCTACTTGATGCCGACAAGGATGTTCCCTTCGGTGGAAAGATAGTTGGTCTTGTAGTCGAAACGATCCGTGTTCGAGAACAGCAGCCAGTAGTACTTCATCTGCTCGCTCCACCAATAGCCGGGGCAAAGGTCGCCCTGCTTCATCGGCGAGGCGGTGACGTCGTCGATGATGGTGAAGCCGTAGGCCGCGCGGCTCGTCTCCTTCATCTTCTCGAAATGGACGCGCGCAAGCTCGCGGTAGCGGTCGTCGGGATCGAGCAGGAAGAGGTTGAGGCACGAGTCCGCGAACTCTGGACGAAGCTCGTTGGTGATACGGTCCGGCGCGGCCTTGGCGGTGTCGTAGCCTTCGGGCAGCACGCCATAGCGCGCCTGCACCCCGGCCCATGACGCGAGATAGGCCTTGCCCCGCGCCATGTCGCCGCCCTGCCCCAGAAGCCCCGCATAGAACGCGGCGAGCTCGCTCTGGTGATGGTCGATCACCGTGCCGGTCTCGAAATCGACCTGCGGGAACCAGAGGTTTCCATCCGACATCTGCGCCTGGTACTTGGCGATGGCGGCGGCGTGGACATCGTACCAACGCTTGAAATCGGGATCGCCGAAGAGCTGCCAGCCGTCCCAGAGATATTCGAAATAGGAATCGCTTGGCGGCCCGACGCTGGCGCGGCGGCTCACCCAGGCGCCGGTCTCGACGTCGATCGTGTCGGCGACGAGATCGATCCTGGAGCGCCGGTCGAACAGCGCCTTCACGGAACGCTTTGCCATGTCGAAGTAGCGCTTGTCGCCGACCGCGCGTCCCAGCGTGCCCCATTCGGCGATATAGGTGCCGATCTCGGCGGGGAAGCTTTGGCTGTCGCGCACCGCGCCGGTCTTCAGGTTCACGAAGCGGTAGGGCATGCCGGTCGGCGATTTGGTGAAGGCCGGCGACAGGCGGTCGGCCAAGTCCTTCGCCAGCGCCAACAGCTTCTTCTCACGTGTCGCGCACCAAGCGGAGAGCAATCCGCCGACGAGGCGGATGCCCGTCTCGAAGACCTGCACCTCGCCGTCGATGTCGAAACGAAGGTTGTCCGCGACCCAGCGCACGCCCTGCGCGACCTCGGTGTCCAGGCCCATCACATACAGAGTGTCGAGCGCCTCGACGATGGTGAGGCCCATCGGCGGGCCCTTGGGGAAGAAAAACGCCTGCGCCCCGCCGCTCACCGGCTTGATCTGGTCCTGGCCGAAGCAGCGCTCCCCGTAGCCCTGCCACGCCCATTTCATCTGGGCGCGCACGTCGGCGGCGAGCGTCTTCCACTTGTCCTCGGATATGGCGGGAACGGCGGCGAGCGCGGATGCGGCCGCGAGCCCCTTCAACACATGCCGTCGATGCAGACCCATGAATCCCCCGCAGGCGCGGGACGCACTCTAGGCAGGTTTTCAGCTCTTCGCCACGCGTACTTCGTCGCCGGGCTTGAGCGCGTCCGGCGGGTTGTCGATGACGCGGTCCTGGCGCGTCACGCCCGACGCGATCTCGACGGAGGTGCCGTAGTCACGAAGGATGGTGACCGGCTTCACGCTCACGCGGTTGCCGGGACCGACGACCGCAACCGCCGTGCCGTCGTCGTTGAAGATCAGCGCGCTCGCGGGCAGGCGGATCGCGTTCGCCGTCGCCGGCAGGTCGAAGCGCACCTGCGCGTAGTCGCCGGGCTTGAGCTTGCCTTGCGCGTTGTCGGCCCGGAGCTGGACCAGCACCGTGCCCGTCGTGGGATCGACGGCCTCGGCATTGGCGGCCAGCGCGGCGGTGAACGTCTCGCCGGGATATTCCGGCACGGTGAACTTCGCCGTCATGCCCGGCGCGATCATCGCGGAATAGTTCTGCGGCACGTTCACATAGATGCGCAGCTTCGTCGTGTCCGAAACAGTGAAGAGCGGCGTGGCGCCGGGCGTGCCGGTGCCCACGGTCACCAGAGAACCGACGTCGACCGAGCGGCTCGTCACCGTGCCGTCGAAGGGCGCCGTGAGGTGCTCGAATTCGGTGAGGTCGCGCAGCCGCGCGACGTTGGCCTGCGCGGACGCGACGGCGGCGGTCTTGGCGGCGAGATCGGCGTTCTTCTCGTCGACGTCCTGGGGCGCCGCGGCGTTGCTCTTGGCCAGCGCGTTCCAGCGCTTGGCGGTCTGCGCGGAGAGCTTCTGGTTGGCGATGGCCGTGTTGAGATCCGCGCGCGCCTGGGCGAGCTGCTGGTCCTGGTCGGGAATGTCGATCTCGGCAAGAAGCTGTCCCGCCTTCACCTTGGCGCCGATGTCGACATACCACTTCTTCAGGTAACCGCTGACGCGCGCATAGATCGGCGCGCTGTTGTAGGCTTGCACGTTGCCCGGAAGCGTAAGATCGCCGGCCTTTCCCGCCTGGCCGAGATTGATCACGCTGACCACGGGCAGCGCGTTGGTGTCGGTCCAGGCGGCGACGCTGCGGTCGGCGGTCACACGCGTGATGATGCCGACGACGATGATGAGCGCCGCCACGCCGGCTGCGATAATGCCCGCGAGCCTGAGACGTTTGGGCGGCACGTAGCGGAGCATGTCTTGATTATCAGGCATAAGCTTCTTCCGGAGTGGACGTCACGTCGCGCGACTTCGTGGCTTCGCGGCCGTGAACGATGCTGAAGATCACCGGCACGAACATCAGCGTCGCACAGGTGGCGAAGACGAGGCCGCCGATGACGGCGCGGCCGAGAGGCGCGTTCTGCTCGCCGCCCTCGCCCAGGCCCAGCGCCATCGGCGCCATGCCGATGATCATGGCGAGCGCCGTCATCAGGACAGGACGGAAGCGCGTGACGCCGGCCTCGACCGCCGCCAGCATCGCGTCGCCGGTCGCGGCCAGACGCTCGCGCGCGAAGCTGACGACGAGGATGGAGTTCGCCGTCGCCACGCCCATGCACATGATCGCGCCGGTGAGCGCGGGCACCGACAGCGTCGTTCCCGTCGCGAACAGCATCCACACGATCCCGGCCAGCGCCGCGGGCAGCGCGGTGATGATGACGAAGGGATCGAGCCAGGACTGGAAGTTCACCACGATCAAGAGATAGATCAGCACGATCGCCGCGAGCAGCCCGTAGGACAGGCCGGAGAAGGCCGTGTTCATCGTCACCACCTGGCCGCGCAAGGTGACGGTCACGCCCTTGGGCAGGTCGTGCGCCGTGTCGGCGATCAGCGCGCGGATGTCGGCGGCCACGCCGCCCAGGTCGCGGTCCTGCGTCGTCGCGAAGAGATCGATGTCGGGCATGACGTTGTAATGAGTCACGACGGCGTCGGATTGCTGGCGGTGGATCGTGCCGAGCCCGCCCAGGATCTGCAAGCCGCCCGACGCGCCCGTCACCGGCACGTTCTGTAGCGCCGCCAGGCTGTCGACGCGATATTCCGGCGTCTGCGCCACGATCGGATACGACACGCCGGTCTTGGGATTGAGCCAGAAGGTCGGGGCGGTCTGCGAGCTTCCCGCGATGGAGGTCACGACGCTGTTGGTGACGTCGCGCTCGGTGAGGCCAAGCTGGGCCATGCGCGAACGGTCGACGTCGACGCGAAGTTGCGGGTTCTGGAACGATTGCTGCATGCGCGCGTCGGCGATGCCGCGGATGTTGCGCAGCTTGTCGAGCAGCTCGAGCGCATAGGCGCGGTCCTTGGCCGCGCTGGGACCGGCGACCTGGATGTCGATGGGCGCGGGCGCGCCGAAGTTCAGGATCTGGCTGACGATATCGGCCGGCAGGAACGAGATCGCGGTGCCGGGGAATGCTTTCGGCAGCCTCTCGCGCAGGGTGCGAACGTAGTCCGCGGTGGGGCCGTGGTCGGGGGCGAGCGTCACGTAGATGTCGCCGTCCTGATAGCCGATCATGCCGGAATTGTTGTAGACGGTGTTGATCGAGCTGGTCGGCAGGCCGATGTTGTCGACGATCGAGGAGATCTCGCGCGGCGGGATGGTCTTGCGGATCTCCTTTTCGATGTCGCCGAACATCACCGAAGCATGCTCGATGCGCGTGCCCACGGGCGGGCGCACATGCAGCGTGATCTCGCCTGCGTCCACCGCCGGGAAGAAATTCGAGCCGAGGGCCGGCACCAGCACGAACGACGCCAGCACGAAGACGAGGAAGCCGAGCACGAACGGCCTGCGGTTGGCGAGCGCCATGGCGAGCAGGTTGCGGTAGCCGCCCCGGAAGCTCTCGAACCGCGCCTCGAAGCCGCGCTGGAAGCGCGCAAGCGTGTTGCCGCGCGGCGCGCCGTGCCCATCCTCGGCATGCGGCTTGAGCAGGTACATCGCCATCGTCGGCACCAGCGTGCGCGACAGAATGAAGGACGCGATCATCGCGAACACGACGGCCTCGGCCATCGGCACGAACAGGAAGCCCGCGATGCCTTTCAGCGCGAACATCGGCACGAACACGATGCAGATGCAGAGCAGCGAGACGAAGGCCGGCTGCACGATCTGCTGCGCTCCGTCGAGGATCGCGGTGCGCACCTCCTTGCCATGCTCGAGATGCCAGTTGATGTTCTCGATCGTCACCGTCGCGTCGTCGACCAGGATGCCGACGGCGAGCGCGAGACCGCCGAGCGTCATGATGTTCAGCGTCTGACCTGTCCACCAAAGGGCCGCCAGCGCGCTCAGGATCGCGAGCGGGATCGAGATCGCGATGATCACGGTCGAGCGCCAGCTCCCCAGGAACAGCAGGATCATCAGGCTGGTCAGCGCGGCGGCGATGATGCCCTCGCGCACCACGCCCGAGATCGCAGCCTTGACGAAGATCGACTGGTCGTTGAACAGGCTGATCTTGAAATTGGACGGCAGCGTGGATTCGATCTTCGGCAGCGCGTCCTTGACGCCCTGCACGATGTCGAGCGTCGAGGCCGAGCCGGTCTTGAGGATCGTGGTGAGCACCGCGCGCGCGCCGTCGACATGCACGACGCTCTGCTGCGGCGGGTTGCCGTCGCGGACATGGCCGACGTCGTGGATGTAGGTCGTGGCGCCGTTCTGGTACTTGACCGGAAGATCGTTGAGCTCCTCGATCGTCTCGGCGGCGTCGTTGAGCTTGACTGTGTACTGCATCGCGCCGAACTTCACCGTGCCGGCGGGCAGGATCTGGTTCTGCGCCGCGATCGCGTTCTCGACATCCTGCGCCGACAGGCCTTTGGCCTGCAGCGCCTGGCTGTCGAGGTCGATCTGCAGCTGGCGCACCTTGCCGCCATAGGAATAGGGAATGGCCGCGCCGGGGATCGTCGTCAGCGTCGGCCGCACGAAGTTCTGCGCAATATCCAGCACCTGCTGCTCGGACATGTGCTGGCCGGAGAAGGCGAGCTGCAGGATCGGGACCGTCGAGGCGTTGTAGTTCAGGATCAGCGGCGGCGTGGCGCCGGCCGGCATCTGCCTCAGCGTCGTCTGCGAGATCGAGGTGACCTGCGCGGTCGCGGTGCGGATGTCGACGCCGGGCTGGAAATAGATCTTCTCGATGCCCATGCCGGGGATCGAGGTGCTCTCGATGTGCTCGATGTCGTTGACCGTCGTCGTCAGCCCGCGCTCATAGGGCGTGACGATGCGGCCCGCCATCTCATCCGGCGACAGGCCGGTATAGGAGAACGCGACGCCGATCACGGGGATGCGGATGTCGGGGAAGATGTCGGTCGCCGTCTGCAACGCCGCCAGCACGCCCGCGATCACGATCAGGATCGCCATGACGATGAACGTCAACGGTTTTTCCAGCGCGACACGAACGATCCAGGTCATGCGGGGCGCCTCAATCTCGCCACAAGAATACATGACCGCCGGGCTTGCGGCCCGGCGGCGACGATTGCGGTTCGCGGCGCACGAACCGGCTTCGGGCGGCGCGGACGCGCCGCAGATCAACCCCTTGACCCTGCGGCGCCCCGATCTATGTTACCGATCGGTACGTCACCTGCGGGCTATATAGGTACCGCTCGGTAACATCGTCAAGGCGGAAAACCGTGGCAAAACGCGTCGAAGCGAAGGCCTCTCTGCCCTCCCCGCGCAAAAGCCCGAGGCCGCCCAAGCGCGCGCCCAAACGGGCGGCCGAGCGCATCCGCGAGAGCGCGCGCGACCTCTTCTACCGCCAGGGAATCCGCGCCGTCGGCGTTGACGAAATCGTGAGCCATGCCGGCGTCACCAAGCCGAGCCTCTATCGCAGCTTTCCTTCCAAGGACGAGCTCGCGGCCGATTATCTGCGCCATATGGGCGAGGACGGTCTGGCGCGATTCGACGCGACGCTCGCCGCCAATCCTTCGGATCCGCGCGGTCAGCTGCGCGTCTGGCTCGTCCAGCTCCAGGCGAAGTCCGCCAAGCGCGACTATCGCGGCTGCGGCACCACCAACGCCGCGGTCGAATATCCCGACCGCAAGCACCCCGCGCGCAAGGTCGCCAGCGACATTAAGGGCCGCTTCCGCGCGCGCCTGACCGCGCTCGCGGCGCGCATGGGCGCGCGAAAGCCCGACCGGCTGGGCGACGCGCTGCTGCTTCTGTTCGAGGGCGTCTATGCGTCGGGACAATTGTTCGGCGCCGGCGGTCCGGCGCGCGTCGTCATCGAGGCGGCCGACGCCCTGATCGACCATCACCTGAAGCGCTGAGCGAACTATCGCGATTTCTTCCTGCTTCCGACGAAGGACAGAAATCCCGCGGCCATGAAATCGGCCATGCGCGCCTTCACCGACGGGAGATCGCCCGAGCGGCACAGTCCGTTCGAGAGGCGGTCGAGGCGGCCGCTGCGCGACAGCGAATGCATGAAGCTGCCGGTCACGAAATGATAGCCCCAGAAGATGTCCTCCTCCGGCACGTCCGGCAGCGCCTTGCGCAGCAATCCGATCAGGCGCAGCACGACCGGATCGAAATGCTGGTCGAACATCGCGGCACCTTCGGGCGTGTTGGACAATTGCGAGCCGAAAGCGCCGTAGTTCCTCCAACCTTCGCCGCCGTTGGTGTAGAGATCGAAGTCCGTGTCCAGGAACACGTGAAGCGCGCCCGCCACGGTCGGCTTCCCGCCGGTGTCCTTCTCGTATTGCTCCAGCGCCTTCATGCGCCGCGCGCTCGTCACCTCCGCGCGGCGGACGAAGACCGCCTTGAACAGGGCGAACTTGTCCTCGAAGTAATAGTGCATCAGCGATGTGTGGACACCGACCTTCAACGCCACGTCGCGCAGCGTCACGCCATAGAGCCCGTGCTTGGAGAAGAGGAGCTCGGCGGAGTCCAGGATCTGCTCCAGGGTCTCGGCGCGCTGCTCGGCCTTTGTCCGGGGTGACTTCTTGACCGTTCTCTTGCGGGGAAGCTTCGCCTTGGCTCGCGTCATCAATCCGACCTTCGTTGGGTATGCTGGAAGCCTGCTTCCAGCCCGCGGCTGGACGGCCCCATCCCGCCCGCTCAGGCCCTTGTGTATTCCGCGCGAAGGCGATTCTTGTCAATCTTTCCGGTTGCCGCCAGCGGCATATGCGACACCTGGATCACCTGGTCGGGGATCCACCAATCGGCGACGTTGCCGCGCAGCGCCTCCAGGAGCGCGTTGTCGTCGAGGACGTGGCTCTTCTGCGGCTCCACGACGAGCAGAGGACGCTCGCCCCATTTGGCATCGGGCCGGCTTATGACGGCGACCAGGCCGACGCCCGGCAGGCGCCCCACGATGGTCTCGATCTCCACCGGGTTGATCCACTCGCCGCCGGATTTGATCAGGTCCTTGGACCGGCCCGAGATCGTCAGGTTGCCGTCGCCGTCGATGCTGGCGAGATCGCCGGTGTCGAAATAGCCCTCGCTGTCGAGCGCGTCCTTCTCGGCCTTGAAGTAGCGGTCGACGACGCTCGCGCCTTTCACTTTCAGGTGACCGGTGACGTTGCGCTGCTCGGCCAAGGTTGCGCCGGCGGCATCGGTGAGCTTCAGGTCCAGCCCGACCGGCGGGCGGCCCGAGGCGATGGCGCGCTCGCGTCCCTGCGCCGGCGCGACCGTGCCCAGAGGCGAAAGCTCGGTCATGCCCCAGCTCGTCTGCACGCGCGCCCGAAGACGCTCTTCCATGCGCCGGATCAGCGCGTCCGGACAGGTCGAGCCGCCGATGATCACGCGCTCCAGGCTCGGCACCTCGCCGCCGGTCTCGTCGAGGTGGTCGAGGAGGCCGTGCCACACCGTCTGCACGCCGGCCGCGATCGTCACCCCTTCCGCGCGGATGAGCGAGGCCAGATGCGCGCCGTCGGTCTGACGGCCGGGCAGGACGAGCTTGGAGCCCGCGGCGGGGGCCGCGAACGGAAATCCCCAGCCGTTCGCGTGGAACAGCGGTACGGCGACGAGGACGCAATCGGACGCGGTCAGCGCGATCGAATCCGCCTGCAGCGCGCGCAGCGTGTGGAGATAGTTGGAGCGGTGGGTATAGACCACGCCCTTCGGCGCCCCCGTCGTGCCCGACGTGTAGCAAAGCCCCGCGGCGGCATTCTCGTCGAACCCGCCCCAGCGCGTCTCCCGTCCGAACTCGGCGAGCAGCGCCTCATAGGCGAACCCGCCCTCGGCGCGCGCGCCTTCCAGGTATACGATCACCTCGATGCTCGGGCAGCGCAGCGCGAGCTCGCGCGCCAGCTCTTCGAGACCTTGGCCTACCGCCAGCACGCGGTCTTCGGCCTCGTTCACCATCGCGGCCAGATGGGCCGCAGTCATGCGCGGATTGAGCGTGTGGCACACCAGCCCCGCCCCCATCGCGCCGTAATAGATCTCGATGTGACGTTGCGTGTTCCACGCCAGCGTCGCCACGCGGTCGCCCGTGCGCAGACCCAGCGCCAGGAGCGCGCCCGACAGCCGGTTGCTGCGCTCCCTCAGAGCCGCATAACCGATGCGGCCGATACCGGCCGTGACGATCTCGCGATCAGGCGACCACTTGGCGGCGTGGTCGAGGAATTTGTCGACTGTGAGGGCGTAGGATTGCATGGGCCTGTCGGTTGAACCGGTATTCCGGCCGCCGGCCGGCTGGTACAGCCGGCGGCCGTCTGCCCCCCGTTTAAAACAGCTTCGTCAAGCGGATTCCGTACTGACGGGGGAAGCCCGCGAAGCGAAGACCCGAATTGAGCGCCGCCACATAATGCAGATTCGTCAGGTTGGTCCCGTAAAGCGTGATGTCGTAGGTCTCGTGCGTCCAGTCGAGCTGCGCGCCCAGGATATCGCGCGCGGCGAGATGGTCGCCGAGCAGTGAGTTGTCGAACAGCGTCGCCCACTGATCGGACTCATGCGCGTAGTTGACCCGCGGCGTCAGCTTGTCGCCGTTGCCGACGTCGAACGTGTACTGCGCGCTGAGATTTAAGCTGAAATTGGGCGCGTAGGTCTGCGGATGGCCCTTCAGGTCGATGCAGGACGAGCTCGCCGGTCCCGTCGCAGGATCGCAAGCGGTGAACGACGCGATGCGCGGATCGGTGGCGAAGAACTGGCCCAGCGAGCTGTGCATCAGGCCGATGCCGCCGGTGAACGCGAAGTTGCCGAACGAGGCCTGGGTTTCGGCTTCGAAGCCGTAGATCTTGGACGCGTTCGGATCGTTGACCTCAAACCCGAAAGTGGGAAAGAGCGGGTAGCCGATCGTGACCTGGAAGTTCTTGTAGTCGTTGTAGAAGCCGTCGAGCTGCGTGCGCATATGGCCGTCGAGCCACGTCGCTTTCCAGCCCACCTCGTACTCCGTATCCCGCTCCGGCCCGAACGGCGCCGGAACGCCAAGCCCCACCGGCACGTTCAAGCCGCCAGGCTTGAATCCGGTCGCAATGAAGGCATAGACGAACTGGTCGTCGTTGATCGTCCAGTTGATCGAGCCCTTGTAGTCGAAGCTGCTCGACTCGGTGTGCTGCTGGTCGGCCAGGAACGACCCGAACTGCAGGATCTGAACGTCGTTCTTCGAGCGGCTGTCCGACCAGCGCCCACCGAGCTGGAGCTGCACGCCGTTGCTCAGATTGAGGCTGGCCTGGCCGAAGGCTGCATAAGCCTGGTTCGGATTGTTGCCCTGCAGCGCGTAGATGCTGGCCAGACTGGTCGCCGGCTCGCCGATCACGAACTGGTAGGGTTTTTCGAAATCGTATGTGTTCGCCTGGGTATACGCACCGAAGACCCAGGTGACGAGACCGGTATCCGGCGAAATGACGTTGAATTCCTGCGAGTAGATCGTCTCGCCGACCTTGTCGAAGAAGGTGAAGTTGTCGACGCCATAGGCGACACCGAGCGTCGGCGTAAGGATGAAGTGTGGATCGACGAACGATGCGCCGTCGAGGTCGGCCGTATAATCGGTGCTGGCCGTCTGATAGCCGGAGATGGATCGCAGCGTGATGCCATCGGGCAGCACATAATCGATCTTCAGCGACGTGCGCACGAACCGGTCCATGGCACTCTGCGGGGCATTGGCGGTGATATGGAAGAGGTCGGTGTAGTGGGTGTTGGTTCCGCCGACTCCCTGGTAGGTGTGGAAACCGTCCTCGAACGGATCGGAGGGATAGGCGCCGTTGTCGAGATAGTCCGCGTCGACCTTGAACAACACCGTCAGCGGCTCGCTGGGCTTCCACAGCGCGCTCACGCGGCCCGCGCCCCAACGCACGTCGCCCGGATTGTAGCCCGGCTTGCAGTTCGCATATTTCTGATGCGGGCAATTGTCCGCCGGATCGGTGTCCTGGATGGAATAGAAGCTGCCGCGCGCGTCACCGAAGCCTGCAACGCGCAGTGCGAAATCGTCGCTGACGGGGATATTGACCGCGCCTTGCACCATGCCGTCGTCGTAGTTGCCGAACCCACTCATGACGTAGCCGTCATAACCGCCGCCGATCACCGGATTGTTGGAATCGACGAAGACGGCGCCGCCGGTCGCGTTCTGGCCGACGAAGGTGCCCTGCGGTCCGCGAAGGATCTGGATGTCCGATATGTCGTAGTACGGCTCTTCGGCGACATAGCCCGGGAACGTCGCCACGCCGTCGCGGTAGGTGATGACGCCGGTGGCCGTCTGCGAATTGTGCTCGCCCTTGCCGATGCCGCGGATGTTGAAGTCGATGCCCTGGCCGAAATTGTCGACCGTGACCGACGGCGCGATGAACTGGAGCTGGTCGACCGTCACGACGCCCTTGGCGGCGAGATCGCCGCCGCTGATCACGTCGGCGGAGATCGGCGTCTTCATCAGGTTTTCCGACCGTCGCTCGGCCGTGACAACGACGGTTTCGACGCCCCCGCTCACCTGCAATTGCGCGTATGCCGCATTGCAGCAAACGAGCGACAGGACAGATGCCGACAGATACAGAGCCCGCTTCATGTGATCCCTCCCCTTCCGCCTCCCGGCGGTCAACGTGCTCTCCGGCACGCTCGGCGACGCTGACAGGAAGGCGGGCGGAGGTCAATATTCATTCACACGCGTATGAATATCTTAAGGGAGGGGTGATGCTTGCGCGCCACGCTTGAGCCTCGCCCGTTAAGATATTCACACGCGTGTTAGCGTTGACGAGCCCGGCCGTTCGGCGTCATGGTGGACGAAACATCGGCGTTCGAACCGATGGGCCGAGGGGAGATTCGTGAGCGCAGGCAAATTACCGGCCGCGGGGCCGAAGGTGCCGGGTGCGCGCGCCTGGATCGCGCTTCTTGTGCTGACCTTCGTCTACGTCCTGAACTTCCTCGACCGTTCCCTGCTCGGCATCCTCGCCAAGCCCATCCAGGACAGCCTGCATGTCAGCGACGGCCAGCTCGGCCTGATCGGCGGGCTCTACTTCGCGCTCTTCTATTGCCTCATCTCCATTCCCGTCGGCTGGGTCGCCGACAGGACCAACAGGGTGTGGCTGCTGTCGCTTGCCTGCGCGCTGTGGAGCGCGGCGACGATGGCGTGCGGGCTGGCCGCGAACTACACGCAGCTCGCCGTGGCGCGCATGGCGGTCGGCATCGGCGAAGCCGGCGGCGTGCCGCCCTCCTATGCCGTGATCTCCGACTACTTCCCGTCGGGCCGGCGCGGCACGGCGCTCGGCATCTACAATATGGGGCCGCCCATCGGAGCCGCGCTCGGCGTCGCGTTCGGCGCTTATATTGCCGCCGCCTATAGCTGGCGCGACGCCTTCATCGTGCTCGGCTCGGTGGGCGTGGCCGCGTCGCTGCTGTTGCTGCTCAGCGTGCGCGAGCCCGTTCGCGGCGGGCTCGATCCCAAGCCCGCTCCGGGTCCGCGCGCCGGATTCCGGCAGACGCTCAGGATGTTCTTCTCGCACCGCGCCATCGTGCTGGCGGCGCTGGGCGGCGGGGCGACGCAGATCATCACCTACGGCTCGGGCAATTTCGCAACGCTCTTCCTCATCCGCGAGAAGGGCATGACGCTGCGCGAGGTCGCGGTCTATTACGCCCTCGTCCTCGCGTTCGGCATGGGCGGCGGCATCTTCCTGTCGGGCCGCGTGATCGACCGCTTCACGCGGCGCTCGAAACAGGCCTACGCCGTCATCCCGGCGCTGACGCTCGCCCTCGCCGTTCCGCCGTTCCTGGGCTACGTCTGGGCGCCGACTTGGCCGCTCGCGCTTGCCTTTCTGATCGGCCCGACCTTTCTCAACTACTTCTATCTCTCCTCGGCGGTCGCGCTGGTCCAGGAGGAGGTCGCGCCCCAGCAGCGCGTGCTCTCCGGCGCGCTCCTGCTGCTGATCATGAACCTGATGGGGCTCGGGCTCGGGCCCACCTATGTCGGCGCGGTCAGCGACTACTTCCACGCCGCCGATCCGCACCATTCGCTGCAGATCGCGTTCTATGCGCTGGTGCCGTTCTACGGTCTGGCCATCGCACTGTTCATTTGGCTAGCTTTCGTGCTTCGAAGAGAACCTGGAGCCCCGCGATGAGAAGCCTGATCCTTGCCGCCGTCTGCGCCTGTCTGGCCTCGACGTCTCAAGCCGCGGAACCCGGTCCGATCGCCGACGCGCCGGCCGGGAAGCTGGAAGGGATCAGCCAAGGCGCGCTGAACGTCTTCAAAGGCATTCCGTACACGCAGCCGCCCATCGGGACCTTGCGCTGGAAGCCGCCTGTGGCGCTGCCGCATTGGGATGGCGTGAAAAAAGCGACGGCGTTCGGGCCCGCCTGCTTCCAGCCGACGGCGCGGATCGCGAGCATCTACACGGCCGATATCGGGCCGATGAGCGAGGGCTGCCTGTACCTGAACGTGTGGGCGCCGAAGGACGCGCACAACGCGCCCGTGATGGTGTGGATCCATGGCGGCGCGCTGACGACGGGGGCGAGCAGCGAGGCGCTCTATGACGGCACCAAGTGGGCCGCGCGCGGCATCGTGCTCGTCTCGATCAACTACCGGCTCGGCGTGCTCGGCTGGCTCGCGCATCCCGAACTCAGCGCCGCCTCGCAGCTCAGGACATCCGGCAATTACGGCCTGCTCGACCAGATCCAGGCGCTGCATTGGGTGCATGACAACATCGCTGCGTTCGGCGGCGATCCGGAGAACGTGACGATCGCGGGAGAATCTTCGGGTGGCCTGAGCGTCATGTACCTCATGGCCGCGCCCGGCGCGCACGACCTGTTCGCGAAAGCCATCGCGCAGAGCGCCTATATGATCTCCACGCCCGAGTTACGGACGAAGCGCTTCGGCGGCATTCCGCAGGAGGATCTGGGCGTGTGGCTCCAGGGCAAGCTGAACGCGCCGAGCTTGGCTGCGATGCGCGCGATGGACGGGGCTGCGATCACCAACGCGGCGGCAGCCGCGGGCTATCCGCCGTTCGGGACGGTCGACGGACAAATCCTGCCGCGCCAGCTCGTCGATGCTTTCGACGGCGGCTATCAGGCGCCGGTGCCGATACTGGTGGGCTTCAACAGCGGCGAGATCCGTTCGCTCAGGATGCTGTCGCCGCCCGTGCCCGCGAACGCCGCCGAATACGAGAAGACCATCCGCGAGCGCTATCTCGATCTCGCGGACCGGTTCCTGAAGCTTTATCCCAGCAGCGACATGCAGGAGAGCATCTGGGCCACGACGCGCGACGGCCTTTACGGCTGGACCGCCGAACGCCTGGTCGCCGCGCAGACGCGGTTCGGCCTGCCCTCATACCTCTACTATTTCGACCATGGCGTCCCGGCCGCCGACGCGGCGGGGCTGCACGCTTTCCATGCGAGCGAGCTTCCCTACATGTTCGGCACGCTCGACCGCACGCCGCCGCATTGGCCGAAGGCGCCTTCCACGCCCGCCGAGGCGAAGCTTTCCGACGCCATGCTCGACTATTGGAGCAGCTTCGTGCGCACCGGACACCCGCAAGCCGCGGGCGAGCCTGCGTGGCAGCCTTATGGCACCAACAGGTCCTATATGGCGTTCGAGGACGCGCCCGTGCCGTCGGACCATCTTCTCCCCGGCATGTACGAATTGAACGAGGAGGTCGTCTGCCGCCGCCGCGCGAATGGAAGTCTCGCCTGGAACTGGAACGTCGGCCTCGTCGCGCCGCCGATACCCGCGCAAAACGCGCTCTGCAAGAAGTGACGAGCGTCACCAACGGCGGCGGGGAGAGCCGCCGTTGGCCGTTCGGATCGCAAGCGCTCAGTTGTGGACGATGGAGAGCGCCGGCGACGTCTTGATGCTGCCGGTGACGGTGCAACCACCCGTGAGCGGCACGTTGGTGAATTTGATCTTGCCCAGCTTGATTCCCACCTTGATGTTGCCGGGTCCGCAATTGCCGATCGGCGAGGTGAAGGTCACGTTGTTGATCTGCGCCGACTTGGCGGTCAGGGCGTTCGACTGCCACGGCAGATTGCTGAGCCCGACGGTGCTGCAGCCGACCTGACCGCTGAACGTGCCGCTGTCGACGAAGCCGACGCCGGTATCGTCGACATGGCCCTGGAACTTCGCCTTGCATTGCAGCGTGACGCCGTTCTTCGTCGCCGAGGTCGTACCGGTGCCGGTGAAGGTCGTTCCTTCCGGTTCAAGGTGATATTTGGAAGCAGCATAGGCGTTGCCGGCGAGGCCAAACGACACGAGGCCGGCGGCGATGATGGCGATGGCAGTTTTCATGACGCTTCATCCTTGGTTGATCGGCGCCCGCGCGCCAGGTTATGGAGCGACCGCGTCGCTCCGGAAAATCTCATTCGATCGATTTGGTGATCCGGATCCCGAACAGCCGCGGATCGGTCACGAAGACGTTGGTGGTCAGCGCGGTGTCGTCGCTGTTGAGGAACGCGCCGGTGATGGACGTGGTGTCGAACAGGTTCTTCACATAGAGCATGACGTCCAGGCCGTCCGCGTTCGCGAAGGTCAGCGACATGTTGACGTTTGTATAGCCGCGCAGCTGGTCATAGGGCTTGTCGTTGAACACGCGCGCGAAGGAGTCGGACTGGTAGTAGACGTCGCCGCGCAGCGTGGCCGTCCAGTCCTTTCCGATCGGCTTGGTGTATTGCGCGCCCGCCGACAGCGTCAGATGCGGCGTGTTCGGAAGCTGGTTGCCGGTGAGGTTCTTGGCGAAGCCCTCGCCGTTGTTCGGCGCCGTCTTGGGATCGAAGCCGATATAGCCGGGCAGGTTCACCGGGTCCGGGTTTGCCACGTAGGGCTTGCCGGTCACGGGATCGAGATCCTCGCTATAGGCCTGGGTGCAGGCGATGGTCAGCCCGCCATGCGCCAGCAGCTCGTTGACGACATAGGTCGGAAGAACGCAATTCGACGTCGCGGTGATAAAGGGCCTCACCACCATCCAGTCGGTGTTGCCGTTGGTGCGATCCATCAGGTCGATCGCCTCGGACCCGCCCGCGAGCGTGGCGTCCTGGTACCCGGCGGACAGGTTGAAGACCAAGCCGTCGACGGGCGCCCAGGTCGACTCGATCTCGGCGCCCTTCACCGTGGCGTTGAAGTTGAGGTTGACCGAGGTGCGGTCGACGATCTGGGAGATCTGGTAGTTCTGGTAGTTGTAATAGAAGAACGCGCCGTTCAGCGTCATCGTGTTGCCGAGCACGGCGTTCTTCGTGCCGAGCTCATAGGCGTCGACGAATTCCGGCTTGAAGGTGAGCGGATGCGTCAGGTCGCTGGGCGAGCTGAAATCGACGCCGCCACTGAAGATCGGCACGACGCCCGGCGGATTGGCGCCACCGGCCTTGTAGCCGCGCGAATAGGACGCGTAGACGAGCGTGTCGTCGGTGAAATCGGTCTTGGGCGTCCAGGTCGCGACCGCGCGGCCCGTCAGTTCCTGCCAATGCTGCGAGAGGACGCCGGCCGAAGGAATGCCCTTGAACGCCAGACCCGCCCAGCTCGGGAATTCCGTGAAGTCCTTCTGGTCGTCGGTGAAGCGCAGGCCGCCGGTGAGCTTCAAGGTCGGCGCGACCTGATAGTAGAGCTCGGTGAACGCGGCCCAGGAATTGATGCGCGCGGGATTCATGCTGAGGAAATAGTTGTGGCCCTGCCCGTCGACATTGGCGAGCGAATGAGGATCGATATAGGCGCAGCCCAATCCCAGAAGCGTCTGGTTAAGATTGTTCGGATCGGCCGGGATCGGGTTGCAGCTGTTGGCCAGCGCCGGGTCGAACGGGATGTGGCCGGCGTTGCTCGGATTCTTGTCGCCGCCGTTGATGGAGTTCACGTATTCGGTGAACAGGCTGAGCGCGTTGAAGAAGACGTAATAGTCCTCCGACGTGCGGTAGTGCAGATAGTTGGCGCCCACCACGAAGTTCAACGGGCCCTCATAGTTCGAGGTCAGCCTGAGCTCCTGGTAGAACTGCTCCGAGTTCTCCTGGGAGACGTCCTGCCCCACCATCGTGTCGGAGCAGCCGAGCTGCGGATCGCAATATTCGCCGTCGCGGCCGACCAGCGTATGATGGCCGGGATCGATGAAGATGGGGCCGGTGTTGAAGCGGTTGTAGTCTTCGGTGGAATACAGGAAGTCGCTGTTGTAGCCGGTCTGCGACGTCAGCGTGAGCCTAGGCGTGAGCGCGTAGTCGACGTTCAATTCCAGCGTATCGCTTCTGGCCTTGTATTTCGGATCGAGCAGCGAATCGATGACGCGCAGATCGCGCGGCTGCACCACGCCCGCATACGGATCCGTGCCCGGCGCGACATAAGGCGTGAGCAGCTCCAGCGCGGTGACGAAGGGTATGCCGCCGGCATTCGGCGTCTCGAACGCGCTCGGTGCATAGAGCGAGCCGGGAAGGCATCCTTGCGTCAGCCATTCCGAGCCGAAATTCGCGGACGTGACCTGTTGCGGGCCCGCGGGGCCGTCGACGACCGACGGGCCGGGATCCTTTTCGCAGAGCTGCTTGGTGGAGCGCGCACGGTCGTCGTTCTCCCAGAAATGCTCGTAGACCAGATCCGCCTTGAACTGGGCGGTGGGCTCGTAGTGCAAGGTCGCGCGGCCCGACGCCAGGTCGCGGCCGTCGATCGCCTGCCCCGTCAGCGCGTTGAGCTCGTAGCCGTCGCGCGAGGTCCATTCCCCCGCGATACGCAGCTGCAGGTGCTCGTCGAAGGGAAGATTGACCATCCCTTCCAGGCGGCGCTCGTTGTAATTGCCGACGTCGACGGAGAAATTTCCCTCGTACTGGTCCGTCGGCTTGGCGGAGACCATGTTGACCACGCCCGCGGGCGCGTTGCGGCCATAGAGCGTGCCTTGCGGCCCGCGCAGCACCTCGACGTCGTCGACGTCGAAGAATTCCTGCTCGAAGAAATGATTGCGGATGAAGGGGATGTTGTTGAAGGCGATGGCGACGGCCGGATCGGTCGTGACCGAGATGGCCTGCGTGCCGATGCCGCGGATCTGGATGTTGTAGCCGGTGAAGTTGGTCTTGGAGAAGGTCAGGTTCGGCACCTCCCTGACGAGATCGGGGCCGCCGGCCACCTGCTCCGACTTCAGCTCTTTTTGAGAGAAGGCGGAAATCGCGATCGGAACGTTCTGGATGTTTTCCTGGCGCTTCTGTGCCGTGACGACGACGGTCTCGACGCCACCCGTGGACTGCTGCTGCTTCTGCGGTGGCGGCGGTGCCTGCTCGGGCTGCGCCTGCTGCGCGTCGGCGGCGCCGGCGATGAGCGCCGCCACGGCCGTGCCTGCGACAAGGGCGACGTGCAGGCGCGAGCTTTTCGGCATCGGAGTCCCTCCCTCTGATCGGGAGCGGACGCGCCCGACCTACCGCCTTTTTTGGCGATTGGAGGGGCAACGCACACTGATGTCAGTAGTTCCACCATCGCCGCCCAAAAAAGTTTTTCCCGCCAGCCGTGGCATAGAGGTGACGGCTGGGGCGGCGGAAAACCTGCTTCGGTGCGGCGCAGCACGGCGCTGCGGCGCAACATGATGAGAAATTGTCAGCAGCGCTCTACAGGAAAAACTTGGGCAGAAGGAACGCAGTGACCTTCCTTGCGGAGGTGGGCTCGCGGTCGACCATCTCCTTGACCTGCTCGCCGATCACGGAATCGGCGAACGCCATGAGAGCCACGAGGAGCACCGCCGAGGTGACGCCGCGGTGCGGATCGCCTTTCTCATCGGCGAACTTCTCCTCGAGCGCGCTCACGAGCTCGTCGACCGCCTGCCGCACCGGCTCCAAAAGGTAGAGATTGCCGGAGAGAACGATCCATGCCGCATGCCGGCCGGCACCGCCTTTGTCGAAAGCATCGAACACCATGTCGACCAGCGCGCGAGGCGCACCCTGGTCGGAGCGAAGATGCGACACCACGCCCATCAGGGCGGCCGCGAGGTCGCGCACCATCGCGCTCATCAGCTCCGATTGAAGCTCTCCCGCCGTGCCAAAGTGATGCAGGACGTTGGTGTGCGACATGCCCAGATCGTCGGCCACGGCCTTCAGCGTCACGGAATCAGGCCCGCGTTCGACCAGAAGCTTGCGCGCCGAGGCGAGCATCTCGCCGCGCGCCTCCGGCGCCGAGCGGCGGCGGCGCGGCGCCGTCCGGGATTTGCGCGTCTTCTTCCGCTTAATTGACATTGTTGTCAGCATGCCGCTATGATCGGGTTAACAGGTTAAAGGATCGTGCTTTGTCGGGCGAAACGCAAACGCCGGCCGATCTCGCCATCCGTCCGCGCGACATCGCCTTCGCGCGCGCTTTGCCCGTTGCGCCACGCTTCTGGCTTGGCGGCGATCCGATCGCCACGGCTTTTTTCAACGCGCTCTCCGCCTCGTTCCCGCAAGGAGAACGCTTCTTCATGGATTCCGTTCGCCCCTATCGCGAAAGCGCCGACGCGAAACTCGCCGGCCAGATCGCGGCCTTCACCGCCCAGGAGGCCGTCCACAGCCGCGAGCATCTCGTCTTCAACGCCCGCATCGCACAAGACGGCTTCGATTTCAGCCGCATCGAACTCTATCTCAAGAAACGCTTCGATTTCGGCCGCAAGCTGCCCCGGCTCAACCAGCTTTGCGCCACCATCGCGCTCGAGCATTTCACGGCTATCCTCGCTCATGCCGTTCTTTCCGACGGCCGCGATCTCGCCGGCGCGCCTGCGGAGATCCGGCGCATGTGGCAGTGGCATGCCATCGAGGAGATCGAGCACAAGGCGGTCGCGTTCGACACGTTCCTCATGGCGACGCGGCGGTTCTCGCGGCCGCGGCGCTGGTGGATCAGATGCGTCTCGATGGTGCTGAGCACGATCATGTTCCTGCGGTTCCTCTGGTTCGGCACGCGCGAATTCTTCCGCCACCACGGCATCGACGATCTGCGCAGCCGGCGTGCGCTCCTTCGCTATCTCTGGCTCGAGCCCGGCCTCATGCGGCGCGCCGCACCCGGCTATTTCGCCTACTACAAGCCGAACTTCCATCCCTGGCAGGTCGACGACCGTGCCTTGATCGCCGATGTGGAAACGGTTCTGGCGGCCGGCGATGCGGCGGCTTGATCTCGTCTGTCTGTCCGCCGCGATTCTGGCGACGCCGCCTGCCGCTTCGGCGTCCGGCATTTTCGGCCTGTGGGCGACCGAGAAAAACAACGGCCGTGTGCTCATAGAACGCTGCGGCGCGGCGCTTTGCGGGCGTGTCGTCGACGGCGATCAGCTGCGCGCCCATCCCGATCAGACGGACGTCAACAATCCCGATCCGGCGAAGCGGACGCGGCGCGTGAAGGGGATCCTGCTTCTGGAGGGCTACAGCGGGGGGCCGCCGCAATGGCGCGGCGGCAGCGTCTACGATCCGCAGACCGGCGATGAATCCCACGACTCGACTTTGACCCTCGTCGCGCCCGGCACGCTCAAGGTCAAAGGCTGCCGCCTCCTGTTCTGCCGCACCGAAACCTGGACGCGCGCGGGTGGGAACTAGGCGCTCTATCGCGTGCCGATGGATCCCGTCAGAACGGTGAGACTTGCGGCCGGCAGGTTGTAAGTCGCGCCCGATCCTCCCGAAACGGCCGTCGTGGAGGGCGGCCCGTCCGGATCGGGATAGCTGTGCCGGCCCTTCGCGATCCAGGCATATTGCGCGGGCCCGAACTGGGTCTGCGTCACGCTGCCGGAGAACCAGGCCGTGCCGCCCGTCGTATCGAACTGCACCTCGACGGCGTGGGCATTCTCGAAATCGCGATTGACCAGCAGCAGCGACCAAAGCCCGTCGGGCCGCGCGAGCGGATAGGCGGCCACCCAGGAATCGCCGCCCGCGATGGACGCCGGATAGAGCACATGCGTGCCTGACCCCGGCACGCTCCAGTCCTGCGTCAGCATCTGCGCCGCGAAATACTGCGAGAGCGGCGCCTGGGCCTGATATTTGGCATCGCCTTCGAGTACGCCATAGCTG
The DNA here is from genome assembly GCA_021325375.1 of Alphaproteobacteria bacterium. Taxonomy (GTDB): domain Bacteria; phylum Pseudomonadota; class Alphaproteobacteria; order Micropepsales; family Micropepsaceae; genus Rhizomicrobium. Next base: position 180,918 of record JAJPHG010000041.1, read on the forward strand.
CCCCAGCCGTGACAGGGAAAGGCCGGGCTCAGCGGGATGGGCTCGTATTCGTAGAAAAACGCGCCATTGGCTCCCGTCGAAAGCAGCGAGCCGACCATCTCCGCGTACCACAGCCCGCCCGTGACCTCCTGCGCGGCATCGGTTTCGTTCTGCGAATAGTTCGTCTCGGTGATGAACATGGGCAGCCCGGCAGGAAGACCGTCCTGCCGCCACACCGAGACGATATTGGACACCAGGCCGGGCTCGCGCATGAGATTGGCTTCGTCCTTGCTGTTGCTGCAGGAGCCGAACGGATAGTGCTCGAAGGAAAAGAACCCGAGATCGCTTAAATGCCCATGCGCCGACAGATAGGCGAGGAAGCGCTTCACCCATGACGTCTCGCCGTGCTTGACGAGCGGCCAGGCCTTCACGTCGTGCGCGTTGTCCTCGAACACAGGCCCGCCCAATTGAAGATTGGGATCGACGGCGTGCAGCGCGACGGCGAACTGGACATAGAGCGCCGCCTCGTCTTCCGGCGTCACGAACTGTCCGTCCGGCTCCTCGCCCATCTCCACGCGGGCGATCGAATAGCCGCGCGTCTCCAGATAGCGGATCTCCGCGGCCGCGTTCGCGGGCGTGCTGTACATCATCGGGATCGGCACGGTGGCCGGCATGCCGCGCGTGACGCCGCTCTGGAACACGATGTCGAGCCCCGGCTGCTCCTGATCGCGCACCCGGTCTTCCTTGCCGTGCCACGGATCGACCGAAGAGGCATAGGTCACCGTCTGCTTGCGGTCCGGACGATGCTCCACGAGGTCGGTGAAATTGCCGCCATCGATCGTGCCGAAGCCGGCTTCGGCGATCGCATAGCCTGCGCAATCGCGCGGATCCGGGCTACCCGGCGTCGTGCAGGTGCCGGAGCTCTGCGTCATCGCGATGCGCAGATAGCGCACGGCGTTGGGCGCGTCGCCGAGCGACAGCGTGACCGTGCCGCCGCTGCCGCTGGAGATCGCGCCATTGGGGAAGTTCGCCCACATGCCGTGCGCCGGGTCGTAGATCGGATCGCCGCCTGTCCAATACTGAACGGCGTATTGGACGGCGTAGGGACTGCCCCACCAGATCTTTGCGGCATTCACCCGCTGCTTGCCGCGCAGGTCGTAGAGCACCCATTGCGGATGCGCGCTGTCGGGATCGCCGGTGTAGGCCTGCGTCAGGTACGGATTGCTCTTCCAGAACGTCGTCAGGTCGCCGTCGTCGAGACGCGAATAGTCGTCGTCATTGCCCTGATCGTGGGTGAAGCCGCGGCGCGGCAGTCGGTATCCGAACGTGTCGACGATCGATTTTCCGGGTGTGGCGCTGCTCGTCCAATAGCCGCTGTCGCCGCCGGAGAAACTGCCATGCGGATTCCAGTGCCAGTCTTGAACGGACAGCTCTGTATACAGACGATAGCTGACAGCGCCCAATCCGGCGCCGAGCATCTGGCCGACATTGGAGGGTGTGTAGATCTCGGGCACGGCATGGAACGGAACCCCGTCCACGCCCGCTCCAAACGCGGCGCTGGGCGCGAACCGGTTGAGCGCGTGCGCCGGATCGGCATCGACCGCGATCATGTAGGGCGCACTGGCTGGCGGCGGCAGGACGACGGGCGGCAGGTTTTGCGGATGCAGATGCCTCGAATGGGCCTCAGCGGCGCCGGTCCACAGGGCAAACGCCGCCAACAGTGCAGTTCCGATGTCGAGCTTCCGCATGGCTGGCTTTCCCTGGCTTCAGATATCCCCGAGCACGGTCCGCGCCCGTTCGCGGTAGGAACGGCTGAGCGTGAGCCTGGTCCCGTCGCGCAACGTGACGGAGCGGTCGCCGTTGAACAGCGGCTCGACCGACTGCACCGCGTCGGTGCGCACGATGGTCGAGCGGTGGATGCGCAGGAACACCTTCGGATCCAGATGCGCCTCGAACTGGCTCATGGTTTCGCGCACCAGATGCACGTCCTTGCCGCAATGCAATGAGAGGTAGTTTCCAGCCGACTCAACCCAATCGATCGCGGAAGTGCTGACATAATCCGTCCGACCGACCGACTTTATGGGAATGCGGTCCAGGTGCGGACCGCGTGCCGCGACATCGCCGGCCCGCCGCGGCTGGAGACGCGCGCGCACCTTCGCCAGAGCCTGCCGCAACCGCTCGTGATCGAAGGGTTTGAGGAGGTAGTCCACGGCTTCGGCGGCGAAGGCCTGCACCGCGAACTCCTCGAACGCGGTGATGAACACGACGGCCGGGCGCTTGTCTGCCGGCAGGCGGCCCAGAAGCTCGAAGCCGCTCGCGCCCGGCATCTGCACGTCCAGCATCAGGAGATCGGGCTTGAGGCGGTCGATGTCCGTCATAGCCGTGTCGGCGTCGCCGCACTCGCCCACCACCTCGACGTCCGGCTCGTCGCTCAGATAGCGCCGCACGCGCGCGCGCGACAGCGGCATGTCATCGACGATCAAGGTCCTGAGTTTCACGGAACGCGAAGCCTTCATGGAACGGCAAGCTGATGCGCGCCATTAAACCCCCGCCTTCGCGAGGCTGCAATGCGAACACGGCCGCATCCCCGTAGACGTGGCGCAGACGCGCACGGATGTTCGCAAGCCCGATGCCGAGCGACCCGCCGGCGCCGGACAGCCCCGGCCCCTCGTCCTCCACGTCCAGGATCAGGTTCGCTCCGTCGCGGCAAGCGCGGATGCGGATGCGGGCGATGCCGTCGGCGCTCATGCCATGCGTCAGCGCGTTCTCCGCCAGGGGCTGCATGACCATGCCGGGAAGACGCGCGCTGAGGGCGGCGGGATCGATGTCCAGACCATATTGCAGGCGGTCGCGCAGCAGCACCTTCTGGATGCCGAGATAGTGCTCGAGGAATGCGATCTCGTCGCGCAACGCGATCTCGTGCTGCTCGCCGTCGGCGAGCGACTTGCGAAGCAGCTGGCTGAGCTGGGTGATGACCTGGTCGGCCAGCTGCGGATCGTTGTAGCCCAGCTCGGAGATCGCGTTGAGCGTGTTGTAGAGAAAATGCGGATCGAGCTGGGTGCGCAGGCGGCGGATCTCCGCTTGCGCCAACCGCGCGCGCAGACGCCGGCGATCGCGCCACAACAGCGCCGCCATCAACATCGCGCCTGCCAGCAATATCCATGGAATGACGGTGAACAGCACGTCTCAGCTCTCGCTCTTGAACCCGATCCAGGCCGCCTCTTCCGTCAGCACGGTGCCCATCAGATCGATGCGGGCTTTGACGTCGTCCTCGCGACAGACGTAAAACCATTTGACCCCCAGGCCGCAGACGCGGAAGTCGCGCCCCTTGGTGGGTGGCCGGAAATCGGCGACGACGCTGGACGTGAAGGTGAGCGCGACCTGCCGCTCCTGCCCTGGTCCCGCATCGAGCGTGATCGCGACGGTCCTCTCCTCGTCGCCGCGCAACGGAACTGAAATTCGCTGCCCGTCGGAGGTATGGACGATGCCGGTCCCGTCCTGGCCCTGCACGCCTCTCAGGCCGAGATAGACGCAGATCCTCGCATCGCGCGCATCTTCGACGACGAAAGCGAGCGTCGCCGGCCCACGTTCGCGGATCCAGCAACCCCAGGGCTCCGCCCACCACCAGCCGCGTCCGTTGCGGAAAATCTCGCCGCGCCGCGCATATCGACCGCGCGCGCCCTGGTTTTCGCCTGCGAGACTGTAGAACACCCCGGTTTTGACCGGCACCGGATAAATGCTGTCGTCCGGGATCTCCTGCGGCGCGCGGGCCGGCGTCTCTTCGGCCCAACTTTGCAATTGGCGGACGATCTGGGCGCCGATCACCTGCCAGCTTCGCGGATGGAATTCGGCCTCGATCTTGCGCTCGCGCGCGCGCCGGTTGTCGGAATCGAAAACGATGCGCTCGACCGCTTCCAGGAACGCGCGCTCCGAGTTCACGTCGAAATATTCCGCGAATGCCCCGCCCGCCTCCGGCAGCGAAGCGACGTTGGAAACGATCGGGACCTTGCCGAAGCAGAGCGACTCGGTCACGGGCAACCCCCAGCCCTCGTAGAGGCTGGGATAGAGCGTGCAGATGCACCCCTCATAGAGCTTGCCCAGCACGACGTCGGAGATATTCGAAAGGATCACGACTTGGCGCATGAGCTCGTCGCTCGCCGCCAGGCGCGCATGCGCCTCGCTGTTCAGCCAGCCGCGCTGGCCGACGCACACCAATTTGGGGCAGTTCTCCTCGCCGTGACGGCGCAGAAGCTTGAGCCACGCCGCGAACGCCAGCGCGTGGTTCTTGCGCGGCTCGATCGTGGACACGAAAAGCACGAAGCCGCCGCGCTCGAGCTCCAGCTCCTGGAGCGTCGCCTCTTCGCCGGATTCCTGTTGCCGGCCCGCGGTCGGTGCGTTGCGGAAATCGGCGTCGAGCGTGATCACCGCCGCCTCGCGCTCGGCGCCTGCGCGGCGCGCGGCAGTGCGCAGATCCGCGAGCGTGTTGCGGGAATTCACCAGGAAATAATCGGCGTGGACGAAGACGCTCTCGATCCATTCCTCGAAATTGTTGCGAAGCTCGCTGACGCAAAGCTCCGGCATCGCCATGGGAATGAGATCGTGGATGAACGGAACATATAGAATGTCGAACCTGGCCTTGGCGAAGCGCACGCCGAGGAAATAGTTGTGCAGCCACCACGAGCTGCCGAGATTGAGCAGGACGGCGCCGAACGGGAACTTGAACAGCGTGCCCCGCGCGATCACCGCTTCGAGGGTCTCGGCCAGGGTGGCCCAAGCGCTTTCCGCGAAATCGCCCACGCTCATCCTGGACAAGGTCGCGAACAGCTCGCGCGGAATCTCGATCCAGTAGTTCGATTCCTTGGTGAAGCAAGCGATCGAGAATTCAAAGCCTGTGTCGCGGATCGCATATTCGACGACCTCGATCTGCACGCGCTGGATCCCCGTCGGCAGCCGCGCGCTGCGGAAATAGTTGACGACGTCGCTGACGTCGAAAACCACGTGAAACGGGCGCACCCCGCCGGACGAAGGGGATTGGCCTGGACGCGCGTCGCTGGCGGAGTTCATGCGGAGTTGATGCGCCCCAAATTCGCGTGCAATTCAAGTTCCAGGCACGTACCCCAAGCAGCGCCATCCACCGTGGCGGTACCCTAGTGCGCGCAACCGCCGTTTTCCAGCCTCACCGCGGCAGTTGCACACGCCTAGATAGATTTGTGTGCAATGCAAACCCGCGGACCTACACAAGCTGCAAGCGGTCTGGCAGACTGCCGCCGTTACCGCGCAGCAGGCTGGGCATGAGCGTATCGACCACCATAGGTCAAACTCCGCCGACCCTTCCCTCCCGGGCGCCGCTTTATTGTGACTGGCTTTGGCATTCGGTGACCGTGCTCTGCGACGGGACGGTGACCTGCGGATGCTCCGATCCGTTCAAGACGCGCAATCACGGAAGCCTGAAATCGTCGTCGCTGCGCGAGATCTTCGCCGGAGCATTGATCGCGAAGCGGCGCGAGGATTTGCTCGCAGGCCATAAATGCCACAAATGCGCCCTGCACGACGGCGCCGAAGGCAAGGACCTGACGCCGAGCGGCCCATACCCGAAGAAGCTGATGCTCGAGCCCACGATCAAGTGCAACATCCGCTGCATCAACGAGACGTGCAACATCGCCAACGACGCGGCCTTTCATCTGCGCCGCGAAGATTTCCTGTCATGGCCGCTTTACACCAAGCTCATGGACGAGGCGGGACCGCATCTCCAGGAGCTCGTCTTCTACAATTACGGCGAGTCGTTCGCGCATCCGAAGGCGCTGGACATGCTCGCCTATGCGAAGAAGGTGAACCCGCGCATCAGGGTGGCGACCAGCACCAACGGGATTCTGCTGGCCCGCGACGGCATGGCCGAGCGCATCGTCGAGGAAGGCCTCATCGACGCGATCTGTTTCACCATCGGCGGCGTCGACCAAGAGACCTATGTCCGCTATCACAAGGCCGGATCGTTCGAGAAAGCGATGGACGGAATGCGGCGCATGGTCGAGGCAAAGCGGCGCTTAAGCAAGTCCGCTCCGCTGGTGCACTGGCGCTACCTGCTGTTCAACTGGAACGATTCCGACGAATGCATTGCGCAAGCGCTGCGCCTGCGCGAGGAAATCGGCGTCGACCAGTTCAAGTTCATGCTGACCGCCTCTCCGATCGAAGGCAGGTCGCTCAGGCGCGCGCCCGGAACGCCCGGATACGCCGCGATCAGGCAGTGGCTGGCATACCAGGACGACTATTCGGCGGACCCGCTTCAGGAAGCCGGCCTCTGGTCGCTCGAGAAAAGTCCGCGTCTCGGCCCTTTCAGCTGGACGGGGCGGACCGCGCGCGTCTGCATGAAGCCGGTCGACGGACAGGTCAATTTGCGCCTCGCGCGAACGACGAACCCGGTCGCGCCGCCGCAAGCGGTGACGCTGCGCCTGCCGTGGCAGCATGAGGTGGCCGCCAATGTCGGCGCCGGCAAATGGGGCGACAACCTGATTTCGGTTCCCGTCGAGTTCCACGACGAGGTGCAGATAACGCTGGAGGTCGACCAGATATTCTCGCCGCTTCGGCATACCGACAGCCACGACAACCGGGAACTGGGCGTGATGGTATGTATGGACGGCGTCTCCGCCGCCCCCAATCCGTATCGAACCGCGGACGTGTCCGCGCTGAAGGTCAAGGGCTTGTCGCGCGGCAGCAGCCGGGAGCTCTTCTAGGTGACCGACAAGGAGCACTGGGTATGAGCACCTCGACCGTCGTCGATCAAAGCCCGACGCCGTCCCCGGCCCAGGCTCAGGCTCCGCTCCATTGCGAGTGGCTTTGGAATACGGTCACGGTCCTCTGCGACGGGACGGTCACCTGCGGACTCGACGATCCTTTCAAGCTGCGCAACCACGGAAGCCTGAAATCGGCATCGTTGCGCGAGATCTTCGCCGGCGCCGCGATCGCGAAGAGGCGCGAGGAGCTGCTCTCCGGCAAGAAGTGCTTCAAATGCACGATGCACCAGAGCGCGCAGGGCCAGGATCTGACGCCGAGCAGCCCCTATCCCAGGAGGCTGGTCCTGGAGCCGACGATAAAATGCAACATCCGCTGCACAAACGAGACCTGCAACATCGCCAATGACGCGGCGTTCCATTTGCGCCGCGAGGATTTCATGGCGTGGCCGCTCTACACCAAGCTCATCGACGAGGTTGGGCCGCACATCAAGCGCCTGCTCTTCTACAATTATGGCGAGCCGTTTGCGCATCCAAAGGCGTTGGACATGCTGGCCTATGCGAAAAAAGTGAATCCGCAGCTGGGCGTGACGACGAGCACCAACGGAATCCTGCTGGCGCGCGAGGGCCTGGCGGAGCGGATCGTGGAGGAAGGTCTCGTCGACTGGATCTGCTTCACGATCGGAGGCGTCGACCAGGAGACCTATGGCCGCTACCACAAGGCCGGGTCGTTCGAAAAAGCGATGATCGGGATGCGGCGTCTCGTCGAAGCGAAACGGCGCGCCGGCAAGACCAAGCCGACGGTGCATTGGCGCTACCTCGTGTTCAACTGGAACGACTCCGACGAGTGCATCGCGCAGGCTCTGCGCCTGCGCGAGGAGATCGGCGTGGACGAATTCAAGTTCATGCTCACCGCCTCTCCCATCGAGGGCCGCTCGCTCAGCAGGGCGCCCGGGACGCCCGGCTTCGAGGCGCTCAAGCCATGGCTGGCCTATCAGGACTTCTATAATGCGGATCCGTATCTGGAGGCCGGACTTTGGGCACTCGAGAACAGCCCGCGGCTCGGCCCCTTCAGCTGGACGGGACGGATCGCAAGAGTGTGCGTGAGGCCGGTCGATGGGCAGGTCAATCTGCGGCTCGCGAAGACGACGAACCCCGTGGCGCCGGCGCAGACGGCGAAGCTCCGGCTGCCGTGGAACGAAGAAGTGAGCGCCAATGTCGGCGCCGGCCAATGGGGCGACAATCTGATCCCGGTACCGGAAGAGTTCCGGCACGAGGATGTCCAGATCAGGATTGAGGTGGACCAGATATTCTCGCCGCTTCGGCACACCGAAACGCACGACAACCGGGAACTGGGTGTGATGGTGTGCATGGACGGCGTGTCCGCCGCCCCCAACCCGTTCAGGACCACCGAAGTTTCCGCGGAAAGAATCAGGGGCCTGTCGCGATAGCGAACCGCCTCAATAATCGCATTGCGTCGACGAGCTGCCGTCGGCGCCGTGGCTGATCGCGGGATACTTGGCCGAGAGGTACGCCTTGCACGCCATCCCTTTGTTTCCCACCGTCACCTTCTCCATGTGACTCAGATGCGCGCCGGCGGCGAGCGGCGAAGTGAGCGCGAAGCAATCGAACTGCTCGCCGTTCGGCGTCGCCGTGAGGTAGAGGTTGACGATCGTCTCGGCCGGCAGCGCAGCCTTGGTCGTGTTCTGGATGTCGAGCATGTGATCCTGCTCCATCGCCTGGCCCAATTTGCAAGCGAGCGTGGCTTTCACCTGCGGGGCCGCCGAGGCTCCCACGCTGCTTGCCGCAATGAAGGCCGCGATCGCGGCAACATAGAGAGAGCGCATATCCCATTCCCCTCGATCAAATGCCGTGCGCATTCTGGACTCGTTCGCAGCCCGTGTCCTCGGGGGGCGGCATTGCTTTTCCGTAATCTATCTTTGCCGCCAGACGACGCCGACGTGATCGGTCCTTTATGCCGATTTGCAACTCGGCTAGCGTGGCACCGATCGATCAGCACGGGGGGCCGCATGCCGGACGTCTTTACGGAAACGACTTCGCGCGGATTCTTCTCGCGCGTCTTCGGCTCTTTCGCCGGCGTTCTCCTCGGGCCGGTGATCGTCGTCGTCGCGGTGATGCTGCTGTGGTGGAATGAAGGCCGCGCGGTCCAGGCGATCACGGGACTCAACGCGGCCGCAAGCGAGACGGTCGAGCTGCAGAGCGACGCCCCCTCGCCTGCGAATGAAGGCAAGCTCGTCCATGTGGTGGGAAGCGTTGCCGCAAGCGCGGCGGTCGCGGACCCGGACCTGTCCGTGAATTTCCCCGGCCAGGTCGCCGTCGCGCGTACCGCCGAGATGTATCAATGGCAGGAAAAATCGCAGAGCCAAACATCGGACAAGCTGGGCGGCGGCCAGACCACGACGACGACCTACACCTATACGCAGAGCTGGTCGGATTCGCCGATCGATTCTTCCCTGTTCCACCATGCCGAAGGACATGCGAACCCGCCGATGGCGCTGCGCTCGCAGCTCTTCGCCGCGAGCGACGCGAAGCTGGGCGGCTTCACGCTCGACACCGATACCCTGCATCAGCTCGATCTCAGCCAGGCGGTCTCACCGGACGCGCCGGCAGGCTGGACGAAAAGCGGCAGCGGGCTTTTCAAAGGCGACCCGGCGGCGCCCAAGACGGGCGACATGCGCGTGACCTATCGCGCTCTGCCGGCGGGATCGACGATCTCCGTCCTGGCCGCGCAAAGCCATGGCGGGTTTGCGCCCTTCGTCACCGCCAACGGCTACGCCGTGCATCTCGCGGCGATGGGCAACCAGCCGGCGGCGATCATGATCGCC
>JAJPHG010000001.1 GCA_021325375.1 Alphaproteobacteria bacterium
CACCGAGAAGCCCTTGATCAGCGGAATATTGACGGAGACCGTCGGGATGCGGCCGCTGGTGAAGCCCACGACCAGCAGCCGGCCGTCGAAGGCGATACAGCGCGTCGACTCGTCGAACACGTCGCCGCCGACGGGATCGTAGATCACGTCCGCGCCTTCGCCGCCGGTCAATTCCTTCACCGCGTCGCGGAAGCCCTGCGATGGCAGCACGTGATCGGCGTGGTGGGCTTTGAGGAAATCGCGCTTCTCCTGCGTCGACGCGGTCGCGATCACGCGCGCACCGAGTGCATGGCCGAGATCGACGGCGGCAAGCCCCACCCCGCCGGCCGCGCCGTGCACGAGCAGCCACTCGCCCGCCTCGATCCGCGCGCGCCGCACGAGCCCGACATAGGCGGTGAGATAGGCGGCGGTGAAGCCCGCGGCGACGTCATAATCCACACCACCCGGGATCGGGCGCAGCTGCGAGGCCGCGACCTGCACCTCCTGCGCAAAGCAGCCGAGCCCGCCCACGATGACGCGCTCGCCCGCGCGCAGGTTCGTCACACCTGGGCCTACCGCGACCACGCTGCCCGCACCCTCCGTCCCGGGTGTGAAGGGCAGCGCGGGCTTGTGCTGGTACCTGCCCTGCACGGTGAGGATGTCGGGGAAGTTCACCGCCGCGGCATGCATGCGCACGCGCGCCTCGCCGGGACCCGGCGGCGGCAGCGTCACGTCCTCCAGCGTCAGCGTGCCGATATCCTCGCTCAGCGCGCGGCAGACGACTCTCTTCATGCGCCGCCGGGCGTCTCGCCCGCATGCGGCAGGGCGCGGATGCCGCCCATGAACAGCGCCGTCGCGAAATCGGCCGCGGCCTTCGCGTCGCGGTTCTCGCGGCGCAGGATGCGCTCGGTCATCTCGAAGGCGACGCCGACGATGGCAGCCATCAGATAGTCCGCGTCGATGGGCGGGAAGACGCCGCGCGCGATGCCGCTCTCGATGTCCTCGCGCAATTCCTCGAAGCCCGCGATGACCTCGGGCGTGTCCATGCGCATGCGGGTGGCGTCGGCGCTGTGGCGGATGGTGCGGAAGTTCACCTCGTCGCGCGTCACGATCTCGAAGAAGGTGCGGAAGGTGGCCTGGATGAACTCCTCCACCGTCGCCGCCTTCTGGCGCTCGGCGCGCAGCTGCGGGCGGATGGCGAGCGCCGCCTCGTCGCGGATCGCCTGATAGATCTCCTCCTTCGACTTGAAGTAGTTGTAGAACGTGCCCGAGGCCAGCGTCGTGGCGCGGATGATGTCGCGCACAGTCGTCGCGCCGTAGCCGAGCTCCGCGAAAACGCCGCGCGCGGCCTCCAGGATCATCTGGCGGTTCTGCGCCTTGGTCTGCTCGCGCTTGCCGAGGGCAGCCGCGCGCGGTTTGGGCGCGATGAGGGTGGTATCCATTCGTGGAGTCTACCGATCCATGACGAACCGTCAACTTTTGACGGGCTGGACTTTCCTTTATTCCGAAGTACCCTCGCAAAAATGGCATATATCACACGCTCAACCAGTGAGAGCAGATCGCCCAATTCATCAGGAAACGGAAATGAGCCAGGCTTTCCAGGAGCTTGCGAAACTCCACCCGACGCCGATCCACCGGTTGAGGATTGTGACGTCCTGCGCGCTGATGGGAGCGGTGCTCGGCGGCAGCCTGACCGTGCTGCCGCTTGTCGGAAGCTCGATTTCGGCGGATGAGCTTCAGGCAGTCGGCGCCATTGTCGGCGGCGTGGCAGCGGCCGTCGCGCAGGCTTTGCGCGCCTGACGTGACGGCGCCGTCGTTCATAGATGGAGGGTGGTTCGATATCGCGACCTTTCTCGTCGCCGTACTGTTCGCATCCATCAAATGTCTGCGCGGCCATCACCGCTTCATTTTGCGCGCAAACGGCTTTTCGATCCTCAACGGCATGGCGATATTCCCGCTGGTGTTGCTCATCACGTCCATCGTCTGGAAAGAGGCGATCGACAACATCCTGCGAAGCAATCATCTGATGTTCGCCGGTGCCGGCGCTGTCGCCCTATTCGCCCTGCTGGAAGATGAATTCGACCGAGCGGCGGCGTGAAGCCGAACGCGGTTTGACTTCGCGTCCCATCCGGCTATCACGGGCGGATGAGCGAGCAGAACGATTTCTGGCGCGAGGCGATGCGGCAGGGCATGGGGCAGACCGCGTTCCTGCGCGCGCTGGGCGGCGAGCTGCTGGAATTCGCCAAAGGGCGCGGGCGCATCCGCCTGCCCTATGCGCCGCATCTCGTCGGCGATCCCAGGAGCGGCGCGGTCCATGGCGGCGTGCTCACCGCGCTGCTCGACCAGGCCTGCGGCATGGCGATCGGCTCGGCGCTGCGCGCGCCGGCGGGCATGGCGACGCTCGACCTGCGCGTCGACCACATGAAGGCGTCGGCGCCGGACATCGACATCATCGTCGAATCCGAATGCATCAAGATCGGACGCGAGGTCGCCTTCGCCCGCGCGCACGCCTTCCAGTCGAGTCCGGACAACCGCCTCGCGATGGCGACCGGCGCCTTCATGCTCATGCGGCTCGAGGCGCGGGCATGATCGACGTCGCCGCCATCCTGGGCTCGGTGCCCTATTGCGCCTGGCTGGGGGTGAGCGCGCGCATCGAGGACGGCGCGGTCGTGCTCGACCTGCCGTTCGACGCCAAGCTCGTCGGCAACCCGATCCTGCCCGCCCTGCATGGCGGCGTCACCGGCTCGCTGCTTGAGACCGCGGCCATCGCGCAGATCCTGTGGGAGACGGGCGGCAAGACGATCCCGCGCAGCGTCGACATCACCATCGACTACCTGCGCAGCGCCGGCCCGCTCACCACCCATGCGCGCGCCCATATCGTGCGCCAGGGACGGCGCGTCATCAGCGCCCGCGCCGAGATGTGGCAGGACGATCCCGCGCGGCCAGTGGCGAGCTTCCGCGGGCACTTCCTGTTGGCGAGCAGCGAATAGCGAATGGCGAATAGATATCCATTCGCTATTCGCCACTCGCCATTCGCTTACTTCAGTTCCAGCGTCCGCCGGCGAGGCTGAGGCGGCCGGCGCCCAGCAACGCGATCGCGACCGCTCCGAACAGATAGAACGCCTCCAGCTCCAGCGCGTAACCGCCGGACGGACCCAGATGCGCGATGTCGGGCAGTCCCGCCAGCACCACCGCCATGACCATGTTGACGACGATGAGCCCCGCGCCGATGCGCGCGAAGATCCCCAGCATCACCATCACCGGCGCGATGATCTCGCCGACATAGACGCCGTAAGCGAGAGCCTGCGGCAGATGGCGCGCGACCACCATCGCCTCGATCGGCGCGATGCCCGTCAGCATCTTGTGCACGCCGTGCAGCAGGAGCAGCGCCCCTACCGTCAGGCGCAATACCAGCTTTCCCAAATCGTCCTGCATGAAAATCCCCCAACCATCATTGTTGGGACGATCATAGGGCGACAAAGCGCCCGTTGGGAAATGCTCAAAGCCCGCGCGACGCGTTTACCATCGCGATTTCTCTAGGTTCGGTTACGGGCTGCAATCGGAGCTTGTGCCGAGAGGGCGATCAGCTCGCTTTTCATGCGCCTGACCAGGCCCGGGCCCCGATAGGCGAGCGCGGTATAGAGCTGGACCAGGTCGGCTCCGGCGCGGAGCTTGGCATGGGCGTCGGCGCCGCTCGCGATGCCGCCGGCGCCGATGATGACCAGACGTTCGCCCACACGCGCGCGCATCTCCTTCAGCACCAGCGTCGAGGGCTCGAGCAGCGGCGCTCCCGAGAGCCCGCCCTGCTCTTTCGCGTTCGCGCTTTTCAGCGTGGCCGGGCGCGCGATCGTGGTGTTGGAGACGATCAGCCCTTCGATGCCCGACGCGCCCACGACTTGCGCGATGCCGTCCATCGCTGCGCCGTCGAGATCGGGGGCGATCTTGAGCAGCAGCGGCGTGCGCAGGCCCTCGCGCGCGCGCAACTCGGTCAGCGTCGACAGCAACCGCTCCAGCTCGTCGCGGTTCTGGAGCCCGCGCAGCCCCGGCGTGTTGGGCGAGGAGACGTTGACGGTCATGTAGTCGGCGAACGGCGCGAGCCTCTTGAAGCAGAGCGCATAGTCGGCGATGCGGTCCTCGCTGCCCTTGTTGGCGCCGATATTGATGCCGAGGATGCCGCGCCGCTTGCGCCGCTCGAGACGACGCGCCGCTTCCTCCATGCCGCCATTGTTGAAGCCCATGCGGTTGATGACCGCGCCGTCCTCGGCGAGACGGAAGAGACGCGGCTTGGGATTGCCGGCCTGGGGCCTGGGCGTGATCGTGCCGCATTCGACGAAGCCGAAGCCGAATTTCAGCATCGCGTCCGGCACCTCGGCGTCCTTGTCGAACCCCGCCGCCAGGCCGAACGGATTGGGGAAGCGAAGGCCCAGCGCCTCCACCGCCAGAAGCGGATCGTCGGTGGCGGCTTTCGGCAGGACCGGCGCGAAGCTGCGCGCCAGCCCGATCGTCGCGCGGTGTGCAGCTTCCGCGGGAAGCCGCCTCAACATTCGCGCCATGATGTCGACAAGCATCTTGCCTAGGATCCGGTCTTGAGCATACTCTAGGAATTATTACCGCATCGCGGGATCAATTTCTTATTCTCATGCTGACGCACAGACAAATCTGGACCGCGATCGACGCGCTGGCCGCACGCTACGGCTTGTCGCCGTCGGGGCTGGCCAAGAACGCCGGACTCGATCCCACGACTTTTAACAAAAGCAAGCGCAGCGCCGCCAATGGAAAGCTGCGCTGGCCGTCGACCGAGAGCGTGGCGAAGATCCTGGCCGCCACCGGCGCCAGCCTCGACGATTTCGTGGGGCTGATCGAGAACCACAAGACGCGGACCCGCATGGTGCCCCTGATCGGCATGGCCCAGGCGGGCGCGGGCGGCTATTTCGACGATTCGGGGTTTCCCGCCGGCGCCGGCTGGGAGGAGATCGCGTTCCCGGAGCTCGCCGACGAGCATGCCTACGCGCTCGAGATCACCGGCGACTCGATGCTGCCCGTCTATCGCGACGGCGACCGCATCGTCGTCTCGCCCTCGACCAATCCGCGCCGCGGCGACCGGGTCGTGGTCAAGACGCAGACGGGCGAGGTGATGGCCAAGCTGCTCGCGCGCATGACGGCGCAGCGCGTGGAGCTGAAATCGCTGAACCCGGCCTATGAGGACCGCGGCTTCGGCTTGAGCGAGATCGTCTTCGTCCACCGCATCATCTGGGCGAGCCAGTAGTTCAAATTCGCAATAGCGCTATGCATTCGCGGCGGATGTCTCAAAACTCTCTCAAGATTGCGTGAAGTCTCTCGCGCCGGCCCGCGCTGCGACGAAGAACGACACGGCTTGCGAAACTTTTCACAGCGAAGTGATGCTTGTCTTCGCCCGTGGAGAATTTACGCCCGATATCATGCGCATGCTTCGGTATCGCGTATCCAGGTGATCATGGACGTAGCGCTCGTTGAGAAACGTTCGACGGCAGACCAGCGCATCCGCGCCCTGATCGGGGCCGCGCGCGAGGCGCGCGAGCGCGGCCGGCCGCAGGACGCCGTGCCTTTGCTGCGCCAGGCCGAGATGGAGGCGCCGCGCCATCCGCTCGTCCTCAACGAGACCGCGGCGCGGATGCTGGGCGCGGGCAACGAAGCGGGCGCGCTCGCGCTGCTCGAGCAGGCGGCCGAGGCCGAACCGGGCAGCACCGACATCCTGTTCAATCTCGCGGCCGCGCTGAAGCGGCAGGACCGCATCGACGAAGCGGTGGACGCGCTGGAGCGCCTGTTGGTGATCGACCAGCGCAACCTGCCGGCCCTGCTCGAGAAGGCCGCGCTGGAGGAGATGCAATGCAAGCCGCGCGCGGCCGCGATGAGCTATCGCAACGCGCTGCAGATCGTGCCCCCGGGACTGAAGCCGCCGCCGGCCTTGGCGCCGCTTCTGGCGCGCGCGCAGCAGGCGGTCGACGAGAACGGCCGCGCGCTGGAGGCCTTCGTCGCGGACGGGCTCGCGCATCTGCGCGCCCGCTACAAGGACGAGAAGCTGTCGCGCTTCGACCAATGCGTCGACACGATGCTGCAGAAGCGGCGCGTCTGGCGCCAGCAGCCGACCTTCATGTTCTTCCCCGAGCTGCCCGCGATCGAGTTCTACGAGCGCGCGCGCTTTCCGTTCCTCGACGCGGTCGACGCGGCGTTCGCTGACATCCGCAGCGAGCTGCTCGCGGTGCTGGCCGAGGGCGACGCGGCGCTGGACCCTTACGTCGCCTTTCCCGGTGGCATGCCGATGGAGCAGTGGCGCGAGCTGAACAACTCCCGGCGCTGGGGTGTCTATTCGCTGTGGCGCGAGGGCCAGGCGTACCCTGAGCACATCGCGCGCTGCCCCAAGACCGTGAAGGCGCTTGCCGACGTGCCGCGCTGGGACGTTCCCGGCAACGGGCCGACCGCGCTGTTCTCGATCCTCGACGCCAGGACACGCATCCCCGCCCATACCGGTCCGGTGAACACGCGCCTCGTCGTGCATCTACCGCTGATCGTGCCGCCCGGCTGCGGCTTCCGCGTCGGCGGGCAGATGCGCGAATGGGTTCCGGGCAAGGCGTTCGTGTTCGACGATTCGATCAACCACGAAGCCTGGAACGACAGCGACCTGCCGCGCGCGGTGCTGATCTTCGACATCTGGAGCCCGTATTTGAGCGAGGCGGAGCGCGAGCTCACCCGCGCGCTCACCACCCGCATCGGCGAGTGGTACGGAACGACGTCGAACAGCAAGAGGATTTAGTTTTCCTCTCCCCTTGAGGGAGAGGAAGAAAAATCATGGGTTTGGGCTGAGCGTAAGCGAAGACCAAGCCCTTGATTTTTCAGGTGAGGGGTGAGTTCGGCTGAGCGAAGAACTTACCCCTCACCAGCAAAATCTAAGCGC
This sequence comes from Alphaproteobacteria bacterium, assembly GCA_021325375.1. Taxonomy (GTDB): domain Bacteria; phylum Pseudomonadota; class Alphaproteobacteria; order Micropepsales; family Micropepsaceae; genus Rhizomicrobium. Next base: position 6,911 of record JAJPHG010000001.1, read on the forward strand.
TTAACTGCGCTGCGCTCCGTTAAGCGCAAGATTTTGCGTCCTCTCCCTCAAGGGGAGAGGACATCGCGGATCATCTTCGCCGTCTCAGCGCATCCGAACAGCGCGGCGAAGGAGCCGAAGCGCGGGCCTTGGGTTTGGCCGAAGAGGACCTCGTAGATCGCCTTGAACCAGTCGCGCAAAGGCTCGAACTGGTGGCGCTTGCCGACCTCGTAGACCTCGAACTGCACTTTCTCCGCATCGCGCTCGCCGCCGAATTTCTCGAGCACGCACGCCAGGTCCTCGAGCGCGGCGCGTTCCTTGTCGGTGGGCGCGCGGTACTTCTTCGTGGGCTTCACGAAGTCTTCGTAGTAGCGCAGCGCATAGTCCACCAGGCGATCCAAACCCGGATTGTCCTTTGGGTTCGCGCCCGGCGCATAGGCGCGGATGAAGCCCCACAGCAGATCGCGGTCATGCGCGTTCGACGCGCTCACCAGGGTGAGCAGGAGCGCGAAGCTGACAGGATAGGTCTCCGCCGGTGGATTGCCGTTATGGATGTGCCAGATCGGGCTCTCCAGCCTGACCGCGTCGTCGTTCGCCGCGTGGTATTCGCCGAGCAGCTTGATGTAGTCGTCGACGTCGCGCGGGATGACGTCGAAATAGAGCTTCTTGGCGGCTTTGGGATTGCGGAACATGAAGAGCGCGAGGCTCTCCGGCGGCCCATAGGTCAGCCATTCGTCGATGGTGAGCCCGTTGCCCTTCGACTTGGAGATCTTCTGGCCGTTCTCGTCGAGGAACAGCTCGAAGACGAAATGCTCCGGCGGCTCGGCGCCCGCGATGCGGCAGATCGCGTCGTAAAGGCCCTGGCTCGGCAGATGGTCCTTGCCGTACATCTCGTAGTCGACGCCCAAGGCCGCCCAGCGCATGCCGAAATCCGGCTTCCATTGCAGCTTGCAGTGCCCGCCGGTGACCGGAACCGTCTCCTCGCTTCCGTCTTCCTCGATATAGGTGATCGTGCCTTTGGCTTCGTCGCGCGCGACCACTTTCGCCAGCAGCACCTTGCCCGAACGCGGAGAGACGGGAAGGAACGGCGAATAGGTCTGCTGGCGCTCCTCGCCGAGCGTCGGCAGCATCACCGCCATCACGCGGTCGTATTCGGCCAGCACGCGCAGCAGCGCCTCGTCATAGACGCCCGATTTGTAGAAGGCGGTCGCGCTGCCGAACTCGTAGTCGAAGCCGAAGCGGTCGAGGAACGCGCACAGCCGCGCGTTCATGTTGTGGCCGTAGCTCTCATGCGTGCCGAAGGGATCGGGGATCGAGGTCAAGGGCCTGCCGAGATTGGCTGCGAGCATCTCCTTGTTCGGCACGTTGTCCGGCACCTTGCGCAAGCCGTCCATGTCGTCGGAGATCGCCAGCAGTCGCGTGGGCACGTCCGACATCGTCTCGAAGGCGCGGCGCACCCAGGTCGTGCGCGCGACCTCGCCGAAGGTGCCGATATGCGGCAGGCCTGACGGTCCGTAACCGGTCTCGAACAGGACTTCCTTGACCGGCTTGCCCTCTTTGGCGCGGCGTTCCAGGCGCGCGACGACCTTGCGCGCTTCCTCGAAAGGCCAGCCGCGCGCCTCCTTCGAGAGCTCGCGCATGCGTGGAGAGGGACCGGAACTCATTGGAAAAGCTTAACCTTAAGCGTTTGGAAAGGCCGGCGAAGCTAGTCTTTGGCGAGGGATATCGTCAATGTCGGTTGCACAGGCCAAGCCGAACGGGCAGGCGCGCGCGGTGTTCGCGGGGCGCATCGAGATCCTTTACACCCTCGGCCGCCACTACCTTTCGCTGCCTTTCGCCGTGCTTTGCGTGCCCGTCACGCTCTTGGGCGCGCGCAATCCGGGCTGGCTTCCGCTCATGCCGATGGCGCTGCAGATCGCCGTCGTCGTCGCCGCCGAGCAGCTCACCACCGCCTATCGCAGGCGCGGCCTGAAGAGCAACCCGCAGTTCTGGGCCGACCGCTACACCTTCGTCTCCGCGATCGCGGGCGCGACCTGGGGCGTCGGCGCCTGGTACTGGTTCGTGCCCGGCTCTTACGCCGCGCAGGCCTATCTGGCGCTCGCCTTTCTCGGCATGACCGCGACCGAGTTCATCGCGCGCTCGGCGCACCGCCCGGCCTATCTGGCGCACGCGACCTTCGCGCTCACCCCGCTCGTGTTCCTGCTGCTGCGCGAAGGCGGCGTCTACGCAACGATGACGGCGGTGCTCATCGTGCTCTTCACCGGCGTGCTCTATACCTACTGCAACGGCATCGTGGGCCTGATGGACGAGTGCCTTTGGCTGCGCGACGAGAACCGCGACCTGATCGACAACCTCTCCAACGAGAAGCAGGACGCCGAGCACGCGCGCGACGCGGCGCTGGTCAGCGCCCAGGCGAAGTCGGTGTTCCTGGCCAATATCAGCCACGAGCTGCGCACGCCCCTGAACGCGCTGCTCGGCATGGCGCAGCTGCTCGACCGCGCCGAGCTCGCGAAGCCCCATCGCGACCATGTCAAGGTGATGCTGGAGGCCGGCCGCGCGCTGCAGACCCTGCTCGACGACGTCATCGCGCTCACCCGCGCCGACGACGACCGCGCGCGCGAAGAGGACTGCGATCCGGCCCAGGCCGCGCGCGCCGTCGCCCGCCTGCTCCAGCCGCGCGCCTGGGAGAAGCACCTGCGCCTCAGCGTCACCGCATCCGCAGGCCTGCCGCGCGTCGCGGCCGATGCCAGGCGCATCCGCCAGGCGCTGCTCAAGCTCGTCGACAACGCGCTCAAATTCACCGATCACGGCGGCGTCGAGATCGGCGTCGAGCGCGTGGGCGAAAACTTCGTGCGCTTCTCAGTCACCGACACCGGCCACGGCGTGCCGAAGGAGATCGCGGGCGATCTCTACAAGCCGTTCCAGCCCGGCGACTCGTCCTATGCACGCCGGCAGCAGGGCGCGGGGCTGGGCCTTTCCGTCGTCAAGCGCGTCGTCGAGGCGGCGGGCGGGACAACCGGCTTCGAGAGCGAGCCCGGCGAAGGCGCGGTGTTCTGGTTCACGCTTCCGGTCTCTGGCACCGCCCACGCCGCGCGCACGCAGGCGCCGCAGCCCGCCGCCGACGCGCTGCCCGCGCCCACCGGCCTGTCGCTGCTCATCTTCGCGCATGACGAGGTGGGCAACCGCCAGCTCGCCAATCTTCTCGAGCCGTTCGGCAACGACATCCGCTTCGCGCTTTCGACCGCCGACGCGGTCGTCCAGGCCGGACGCGGCAGTTTCGACGCGCTCCTCGTCGCCGCGTGCGATGCCGACACGCTGGCGGCGGCACCCGGCAGCAAGGCGCCGATCCTGGCGCTGCTCAAAGGCGGAGAGCGCGCGCCGGCTTGCGCCAACGAGCTCCTGCGCTGGCCGCCTTCGGCTTACGAGCTCTATCGCGCGCTGGGAGCGATGCGCGAGCGCGTGGCCAAGGATGCCGCGCCCGAGCCGCCGCCGCCCGAGAGCACCGCGGCCATCGACGCGTCGGCTTTCGCGGCGCTGGAGAAATCCGTGGGCCTGCCCACGTTGCTCGAGATCCTGAAATCCTACATCGAGTCCGCCGAGAAGCTCTGCAGCGCGCTCGGCGAGGCGAGCGACGACGCCAATTGGCAGGAGGCCGTGCGCCTCGCCCAGGACATCGCCGGCAGCGCCGGAGGTCTGGGCTTGACCGCGATGACGGCGGCGGCACGCGGCTTCGCCCAAGCCGCCCGAGACGGCGCCTCGGCGCACGAACTGCGCAACACCGCCCAGCTCATCGTCTGGGAGCACGAACGCGTGCGCCGCTCGCTGACCAACCTCTATCCGGACATCGCGGCGTAGGACCTGTGCTCAATTGAAAATTTGGTGTCATGGCCCGCGATGCGGGCCACCCAGCTGGGTTCTGCACATTGGGACTAAGTTCGCTCGGCGCCACTCCGACGGCCGAAGGAGCAAGTGTCACCTGGGTGGCCCGCATTCGCGGGCCATGACAAGTTTGTTTGTGTTTCCAGCCGACAAACGACCGGGCCTAGCCTCGCCGATGAACGCCAGATGAATTCGAGCCTCCGTTTGCGTTCAGGTCCGCCGTCCCATGATCCACGCCATCGATGAGCAGCGATGTTCGCTCGAACACGCCGATGAAAAAAAGGGAGTGCATGTCATGAATGCGATCACGAAATTCGCGGCGAAGGCCGCGCTGGTTGGAGGTCTCGCGCTGGCGGGTCTTGCCGCGACCACGCCCGCCGATGCCGGCGTCGCCATCGGCATCGGTATCGGCGGCCCGGGCTATGGCGGACACTATTGCTACAACCACCCGCACCGCTGCGGATACCGCGCGGGCTATTATGCCGGCCCGCGGATCGGCGTCTTCTACGGCGGCCGCGGCTGGTGGGACGGCCACCGCTATTGGGGCCACCGCGAGCGCTTCCACGGCGGCTGGCGCTACCGCTAAGCGCAGTTGAAGCCTTAAGAAACAGCGGCCCTCGCCATCGCGCGGGCCGCTTTTTCTATGTGTCGCGCACCACGATTTTTGCGCGGCGCGCCTTGAGTACACTCACAAATCGCGCTCGCACCTTTTCGTAGAAATCCTCAGACACCACGCCATATGCAACGCTCGCGGAGTTTCCCGAAATCAAGGGCCGCAAATCGGGTCCGGGCCAAGTGAACCTGTTGGCCTCGCTCAACACGACCCAGGAACGTTCCGCATCCAACCCTAGCCGGGCTTTGGTCGACGCAGGAATCTCAAGCGCGAGCGAAGCGTCAATCGGCTCGGAATGCGTGATCGGAAGCACCGTCACGATCTCCCGACTCCCAGCATCGCTCGTGACAAGAATGATCGCGCAAGGACGGTCCTTGACGCCTTCTTCGCGACCTCCCAGTTGCTCGGAGTGCCAAAGAAAGGAGTATCGGATGACCAAGCCCGGGCCGGGTCGAGGAAACGCCACCCCCGGCTATTCGACTTCGTGATTGAATTGCTTCGACTCGGGCAAAGGCACCGCCCGTTCGATCGCCGCGATATCCTCATCGGTAAAGTCGTCAAGCGTCATCACTCGACGATCGCGCTTCTTCAGACGATCGTATTCCGAAGCGGAAATGAGCACGGTCCGCTCGCGGCCGTTTCGGGTCACCATCACCGGTTCGGTCAACGCCAAGTCTTGATAGCGGCCGATGTTCTTTTGAAATTCGGCCGAAGCAACTTTGACCATCCGAATGCTCTCAATTCCGTACCTTCCGTATTATATAGGAGATACGGAACTTTTCAACAATCATAAACCGTGAGCATATAAGTACAAATGCCGAACGAACTAGCGCTCTCGATCCCCGCCCTCGTCCCGGCCCCCGGAGGCGCGGTGGTGTGCGCGGCGGACGGGACTTGCCGGCGCGTCGGGATCGACGAGGCCCGCGCGTTGTTCCGCTCCGGCGAGGTCATGGTGGCGCATGCGGCGTTCGTCGGCGGGCGGCTCAAATCCCCGCCCGCGGCGGCGCTCTACGACGTGCTCGAGCTGTTCGCCTTCGCGCGGCCGGGCGCGCCTTGCGTGCCGAGCCCGCTCGGGCTGGCGCGCGCGCTCGGACTTCCCTTGCCGCAGACGGCCGAGGACGCGGCACAGGCGCTGCGCGACGCGGCTGCGCTGCTGCTGGGCCAGATAGGCCAGGAGACGCGCGCGCTGGCCGAGACGATGGGGCGCTTCGGCTGGCGCTGGTCGCCGCTCATCCTTTCGCGCATCGGCCCCAGCGACGAGAAGCTCTCGCCCATCGCGGGGATGGAAGCGTGGCGCGGGCTGCCGTCCTGGGACGACGATCCGTACCCGGACAAACCGGGCTCGCTGCCCGTCTCGGCCGAGGAGGCGCGCGCGCGGCTGGCCGAGCTCGTGAGCCCCGCGGGCGAGACGCGCCCCGAGCAGGCGGCCTATACCGAAGCCGCGTCCTATGCGTTTCTGGAGCGCGAACGCGTGGGCGCGCCGCGCGTGGCGCTTGTGGAGGCAGGCACCGGCGTCGGCAAGACGCTCGGCTACCTCGCGCCCGCATCGCTATGGTCGGAGAAGAACGGTCCGGGGCTTTGGATCTCGACCTACACCCGCAACCTGCAGCGCCAGATCGTGCAGGAGATCGCCCGCCTCTATCCCGATCCGCAGGAGCGCAACGAGAAAGCCGTCGTGCGCAAGGGCCGCGAGAACTATCTCTGCCTGCTGAACTTCGAGGAAGCCGCCAAGCGCACCGCGCTCGCGCCGGGACAGCGCGCGGTCGCGCTCGGCCTCGTCGCGCGCTGGATCGGCGCGACCCCCGACGGCGACATCTCGGGCTACGGCTTCCCGGCGTTCCTGGGTGCCTCGATCTCGTTGCGCGAGATCACCGACCGGCGCGGGGAGTGCGTCTATGCCGCGTGCCCGCACTATCGCGCCTGCTTCATCGAGCGCGCCATCCGCCGCGCGCGCCACGCCCCCATCGTCGTCGCCAACCATGCGCTGGTGATCGCGCAGGCCGCACAGGACTGGCTCGGCACCGACGAGACCAACGACGCGCCGGCCGAGCGCCGCGTGCGCTACGTCTTCGACGAGGGCCATCATCTCTTCGATGCCGCCGACAGCGGCTTCGCGGCGCTCGTCTCGGGAACCGAGATGGCCGATCTGCGCCGCTGGATCCGCGGCCCCGAAGGCCGCGCGCGCAGCCGTTCGCGCGGATTGGAAGAGCGTCTCAAGGATCTGATCGGCGACAGCGAGGAAGCGCTGTCGGCGCTCGACGAAGCGGTCTTAGCGGCGGGCGCGCTCGCGGGCGAAGGCTGGATGTCGCGGCTCCACGGCGGGGGCCCACGCGGGCCGGGCGAAGTGTTCCTCGCCGCCGCCTACAACCACGTGCGCGCGCGCGCCGAGGATTCCGACGCGTTCTATTCGCTCGAAGCCGACATCCATCCCGTGAGCACGGACACGATCGGGGCGGCGCGCGAGCTCGGCCGCGCGCTCAAGCGGCTCGCCGGGCCGCTGCTGCGGCTGGCCTATCACCTGCGCAAGCAGCTCGACGACAAGACCAAGGAGCTGGAGACCTTCCAGCGCGCGCGCATCGACGCGGCCGCGCGCGGACTGGAGCGGCGCGCCAAGCTCATCTTGCCCGCCTGGATCCAGATGCTCGAGCGGCTGGAGACCGGCGAGATCGACGACGAGTTCGTCGACTGGTTCCAGCTCGAGCGCGAAGACGGCCGCGACGCCGATGTCGGCCTCGAGCGGCACTGGGTCGACCCGACGATCCCGTTCGCGGGCGAGGTGCTGGCGAACGCGCATGGCGCGCTGATCACCTCGGCCACCTTGCGCGACGCGGGCGAGAGCGACGACTGGCAGAGCGCCGAGGTGCGCACCGGCGCCTCGCATCTGCCGGAGCCGCCCAAGCGCGCGAGCTTCGGCTCGCCCTATCGCTACGGCGATCAGTCGCGCGTCTTCATCGTGCGCGACGTCAACCGCCGCGACGCCGACCAGCTCGCGAGCGCCTATCGCGAGCTGTTCCTGGCCTCGGGCGGCGGCGCGCTGGGCCTGTTCACGGCGGTGCGCGCGTTGCGCGCCGTCGAAAGCCGTATCGCGGCCCCCTTGAGCGAAGCCGGCGTCACGCTCTACGCCCAGCATGTCGACCGGCTCGACGCGGGCGCGCTCGTCGACCTTTTCCGCGCGGAGGAGAACGCCTGCCTGCTCGGCACCGATGCGTTGCGCGACGGCGTTGACGTGCCCGGGCGTTCGCTGCGCCTCGTCGTCTTCGACAAGGTGCCGTGGCCCAAGCCCACGATCCTGCACAAGGCGCGCCGCGCGCGCTTCGGCAAAAGCTACGACGATCTTCTCGCGCGGCTGCGCCTGAAGCAGGCGTTCGGCCGCCTGATCCGCGGGGCGCACGACAAGGGCTGTTTCGTGATCCTGGAAAGCGCCGTGCCGTCGCGGCTCCTGGCCGCGTTCCCGCCTGACGCGCCGGTGAAGCGGTGCGGGTTGGCGGAGGCGATTGGGGAGATTGGGACGTTCCTGACGTAAGGTCTCTTACTCTGGAGGGACGCATACCGACTTTTTCGCCCGCAAACCGAAGAAGAATCAGACACAGGAATTCTTGGCGATTCTCGGCGCGCCGTGCGCGAGCCCCGCAAAACGCCAAGCGTTTCCCTGCCTAACAGCACAAAACGCGCGGGTGAGATTCGATGTCTTGTCAAGCAAAAATATGCTACTTTGAGCCCGCGAAGCAGTCTGAAGATCCGCACCCATGATGGGTCAAAAGCCATACAAGCCGAAAGGGCTGACCTACAAGGTCAATCTGCCGGGCGGGAAGGACCGCCTGACGGAAGCGATCCTGTATGTCGCCGAAGCTTATAAAGACGCGGCACGCTTCGGATTGATCAAGCTGAACAAGGTAATCTGGCGCGCGGACTTCGCCGCGTTTGCCGCCCGCCGGGTGCCCGTAACCGGACGCTCCTATCAAAGGCTGCAATTCGGTCCCGCACCTGTCGAAATGCGACCACTGCTGAACGAATTGGAGCAAAGCGGAACGATAGAAATCGACCGCGTGGAAGTCGGTGAAGGCAAAGTCGAGCAACGCGTTGTCGCAATCCTTCCCCCCCACAATCGTTTTTTTAGCCCTAGCGACGTCGAATTTCTCGACGCGGCCATCCACCACTATTGGGACAAAACTGGGGTGGAAGCGAGCGACGATTCGCACGACATGGGTTGGCGGACACGCGAAACCGGAGACGAAATGCCCTATGAGCTGGCATTTCTCTCGGATCAGCCGCTCGAAGATGAGGCGCTTGCGCGATTCGTGGAAAAAGCAGGAGCGAGGCGCTGGACCTCGGCATAGTTTGCCATTCAGGGGCTACAAGATCATCGAAACGGAAAGTTTTCACGAGGCGGTCGAGAAAATCGGCGGCTATCGTTTCGTCGACGACGCCCTGGCGACAATCATGGATGGCCTAAACCGCAATCCTTACGGCTTCCATCATTTTGAAAACCAGTACGTCAGCTTCCGATACGCGCGCACACGTCGAATAGGCAATATCCCTCCGCTCGTCGTCATCTTTAGGATCGAGAAGCCCGATACCATTTACCTTGAGGACATCCAGGAAGAAGAGCAACCTTACTAATGCCTATTTCCTGACGCTCCGGGCTTCTTCCGCCACATAGCTCGGATTGAGCGTGCCGAGCTTGGTCGCCGCGGGAAGCAGCGTCGGATAGAACTGCACGAACGTGGTGTCGGCGGCGGCGTGCTGCTGATGGCAGGAATAGCACGAGGCGGTGGTTGGGATCATCTCCGCGGGCTTGTCGCCGTCGAAGCCGAAGAACGCCCAGCCGCCTTGGAAGCGTGCCGTGTCCTTCACATGCGCCTCGATGCCCATGACCTCCCCGGTCTGAACCAGACCCCGCTTGGCGATCGACACGTTCCCGGCGCCGACGCGGCCCTCGAGCAGCAGCACCGTCCTGTCGGGCCACACGCCGGTCTTCAGGAACGACTCGTAGGCCGCGCGCGGCACGAACACGTTGTTGAACATGTGATGGTCCGGCGCCGCGGATCCTTCGCTGTAGCTCATGTCCAGACCCGAGCTCAGGAACACCCATTCGCGGTAGTCCGCGGGCAGGACCATCTTTCCCGAAGCGTCGTATTGCGGCGCGGACACGTCCAGCTCGCCCGCGCCGCCCAGCAGCACGAGCGCGACCACGGCGCCCGCGATCACGTTAAGAATGTAGAGCGATCTCATCGTCGTCGTCCTTTGCGAGGGGAGCGGCAAAACGGTTGCGATAGGCGCCGGGCGTGACGCCGAAGCGCCGCTCGAAGGCGCGGCGGAACGCGTCGTCGCTGGAGAAGCCCACCGCGTGGGCGATGCCTGCGAGCTTGTCGCGGCCCGACGCCAGGCGCAGGCGCGCCTCGTCGAGCCTGAGCCGCTCGACATAGACCGCGGGCGATGCATCGAACGCCACATTGAATCGCCGCGTGAACTGTCGCGCGCTCAAGCCCGTGCGCGCCGCCATCGCCTCCACCGACCAATCGGCGGAGAGATCGCCCACGATATGCGCGACCAGCTCGGAGAAACGGTCACCCGCGCGCGTCTGGAAGCGCAGCGGCTCGGAATATTGCAGCTGCCCGCCCGAGCGCTTCATGTAGACGACCATCTGCCGCGCGGCCGAAAGCGCGAGCGCGGGCCCGTGATCCTCCTCGATCAGCGCCAGCGCGAGGTCGATGCCGGCCGTCATGCCGGCGGACGAGTAGAACTTCCCGTCGCGGATGTAGATCGCGTCGGGCTCGATCTTCACTTTGGGAAAGCGCCGCGCGGCATCGGCGGCGTGCAACCAATGCGTCGTCGCGCGGCGGCCGTCGATGAGGCCGCTCGCGGCAAGCCCATAGAGTCCCGTGCACACCGAAACGACGCGGCGTACTTTGGCCCCATGCGCGGCGAGCCATGCGGCGACGATCGCGTTCGTCCTGTCCTCGCGCAGACCGGGACCGCCCGGCACGACCACCGTGTCGAGCGGCGGCGCGTCGCCAAGCGTGACGTCAGGCATCAGCCGCAATCCGGACTCGGCAACAAAAGGCTTCGCGCTCACGCCGATCACATGCGTCGCATAGCGCGTCGAGGCTTTGCGCCAATCGGCGCCGCCGGCGATATGGAACGCCTCCAGCACGCCGGTCAGATCGAGCGCCGCCACGCCGTCGAAGCCCAGAAGGCCGATATGCTTGAGCCGGTCCGCCATGTCCGACTTATAGCGCCTTCCCCTTTTGTCCCTTAGGACGTTCTTCCGGCAAATCCGGACATGTCGCTCCAGTCCTGGCAGGACGGCGCGCCAGTCCTAGCGGCGGCGGGTCCCCAGGCCCTAGGCTGGCCGCGAAACCGGGGGATTCCCATGAAAAAGCTGATCTTCGCCGCCGTCTTGCTGCTCGCGCCGGCGGCGCAGGCCGAGGAGCATCTCGTCATGGCGCCGTATCCGGCCTCCGTGCCGTGGAAGAACATCACCGACAAGCACAACGACGTGCAGACGCTGAAGGAATGGATCCCGGCGGACCAGAACGAGGCCGCCATCAAGGACATCCTCACCGAGCAGATCTTCCGCAACCTGAAGGGCCGCGACCCGTCGGATTTCGTGAGCGACCTGCTGCGCCGCATCGGCGGCGCCTGCGCGCGCGTGCGCGTCAACGGCCCCAAAGCCGGGACCGAGAACGGCTATCGCGTCGCCTATGCGCAGGCCTATTGCGCGGGCCAGACCGGCGCCAACGCCGACGTCGACATCTTCATCAAGGCGATCGCGGGCCGCGACGGGCTCTATGTGGTCCAGCGCGAGTTCCGACGCCCCGCGCAGCCCGGCGGGGTGCCGGGCGTCGCAGAGTTCTCCAAGGACCAACTCGGCGAGATGAACGCCAGGATGAAGGCGCAAGCGGCCGCCAACGAGTTTCTCGTCAAGCAGGTGGCGTTGAAGCCTTAGGGGGCGGTCGATCCACTATTGTCATGGCCCGCGAATGCGGGCCACCCAGGTGACGATTCAAAAGAATTGCACGCGGAGACGCGGAGTCACGGAGAAGAAAAGAACCTCCGCATCTCCGCGCCTCCGCGTGAGTCATTTTCCAGCGTGCAGAACCCAGCTGGGTGGCCCGCATCCGCGGGCCATGACAACGAGATTTAAATTGAGCAAAGACCCTAAGTTCCAAAAATAAATCGCGCGCTTGGAACTTAGCGAGCTTGATCCTGGCAATCGCCGCACCAAATGGGTGCGATGATGTGCGCGAACGGCAAAGCGGCAACGAATGTTCACGACCGGAAAAGACCCTTCCGGGCGCGCAAACGCGTTCTGTCTGCGAGAGCGAATGCCGAGCGAAGCCAATCGCTTGAGCTCGGTCCCACCCAGGTTGAATTCAGCTTTCATGAAAATTTTTCTTCACGCGCGCCTGTACAGAAATCCAAGGGCGGCGCGCCGCGCGGCAACACGAACCGGCTGACGCACGGCAAATACACGCGCGAGCGGCGCGCGCTCTATGCGCGGATCCGGGCCCATATCCGCGAGGGCCGCGAGATCGTCGCGCTCGCGAAGCTGATGGCGGCGGAACAGGCGGCTGCGCGCTCAATCGCTCTTCTGCGCCAGCACCCAGTCGAGCACGGGATCGCGCCCGGCCTTGACGTCGTCCCAGCTCGGAATGATCTCCTTGTCGGGCGCGACGACATTGGGGCCGGTCTTGCGGAACGCGTACCACAAGGTCGAGGCGCGCACGACGAGATGCGAGTTGGGAAGCCGGAACTGGCGCGGCTCCTGATAGGAGTTGGGCTTCTCGCCGATCGTCTCGCCCGCGAGGATCGCGCCCGTCTCGTCCTGGAACTGGGCGGCGTTGTTCATCGCGGCGGAGAACGTCTCCGCCCCGATCAGCACGTAAAGATGCCCCTTGCGGTTGATATCGGGGCGTGCCTTCAGCGGCTTGAGGATCTCCGCATAGCCGACCGTGTTGTCGCCGCCGCCATTGCCGCGCATGTCGATGATGAGCTTGGTGGCATGCGCGCTATCGAGAAGCGCGAACATGGTCTTGGCGTTGGCGGCCAGATTCTCGTAGGTCCGCCAGTCGCAATAGACGGTGCCGAGGCCGACGTCCTTGCACCAGAACGGCGCGCCGTTGCTCTGCCTGCTGAGCGAGCGGTCCGGCATCGCCGAATGGAGCGAGACGTCGACGCCCGGCAGCGCGCCCGCGAGATCGAGATCGAACACGGCGCCGTCGTCGCCCTCGAACGTGTAGACCGCGTCCTCGCGCCTCGGCGTGATGTCGAGCCCGTGCAGCGCATAGCCGCGCGCGAGATAGGCGAGCGCGTTGACGCGGCGAAGCTGCTCGAGCTCGCCCGCGGGTGCGAGCGTCAAGGCGCGCCGCCAGGCTTCGGCGATGGGCACACCGCCGATCTCGATCACCTTCGCGCCCATCGCCCTGACGGCCTCGGGACCTGTCGCCACGACGCGGAAATCGTCGCCGAACTTGCCGATCTCCAGCGGCATGGGACGGCGATCCTTCGGCGCGACGAGACCGGTGTGCCCGTCGCCGATGGACTTGGTGATGGCCTGAAGGCCCACGAACATCTCGTCGCCATTGGCCGTCGCGGCGCGCTTCGAAAGCGCGTCGATCTGCGCGTCGAACGCCGCGCGCGGCAGCGTGAAGAAGGCGTTGGCATGATGCTTGGGCAGCTCGATCGCATAAGTGGCGAGATCGGCGCGCCATTCCTTGGGCGTGAGGTCGAGGCGCGGCTCCCACGCGCCGGGCGCGAGCGCGTCGCCCCGTCGCGCGAACGCGGCCGTCCCCTTGTCGCCCGCGATGGTGAAAGCGCCCTCGACCGCGCCCTTCTCGGGCGTCAGCTCGAGCGTGCTCGCCGCTCCGAATACGCTGAAGCCGATGGTGACGCGGCCGGCTTCGGCCGTGACGCTCGTCGCGGGGAAATCGCCGACAGAGGTGAAGAGCTGGCCGCCGAGCTTGCCGTCCGCGCACGACACGTTGAGCGTGACCTCGAACGTCGTGCCGTCGCCGGTCTTGACCGTGCCCTCATACAGTCCCGTCACGTCAGGCTCCGCGCAAGATGCCGCGGCCGGGGCCGCTCCCGCGACGAGCAGGATCGAAACCGCTTCCACCAGGCGAAAACGCATCATGGTTCACTCCCCGGACGGCCGAGAGCCTTGCACAGCTTTGTTATTTCGGCCGCGTGACGGCTGCGCAGGCCAGCCCTATAACCCGCACATGGCTCAGGTCGACGATACCCTGTTCGGCGAGGCGGAGACGGTCGACACGTTCGGCCGCCATACGACCGGGATCCTGCCGAGCCACGTCCTCAAGCGCCTGATCCGCGCCCGGCGCGAGATCGTCGCCGTCGAGGAATTCGACGAGGCCCAGCTCCAGCCCGCGAGCATCGACCTGCGGCTCGGCCCCGTCGCCTGGCGGGTGCG
>JAJPHG010000008.1 GCA_021325375.1 Alphaproteobacteria bacterium
CATCGCCTTCGTCGTCACCGTCGTCGTCTGCTTCCTGTTCACGATCTCCGGCGCGCCGCTGGTGATCGATTTCTTCCGCGGCTGGGCGCCGCTCTCGCTGATCAGCGCGATCTCGTCCTTCAGCTTCCTCACCCATTTCTCCGCGATCACGGCCGGGGTGATCGACCTGCGCGACCTGATCTTCTTCTTCACGCTGATCGCGCTGTTCCTGACAATCAACGTCGCCGTCCTCGACATGAAGAAGACGGGGTGAGGCGATGAAACCGTTGTCCCGCCACGCCTACGCCGTCCTCGCCATCGTGCTGTCGATCGTGATCTTCGTCGCGGTCAACATGGCGGCCGACACCGCGCTCACCACAGCCAAGCTCGACCTGACCGCCAACGGCCAGTTCACGCTCGCCCAGGGCACGCGCAACATCCTGGCGAACCTCAAAGAGCCGGTGACGCTCAAATTCTACTATTCCAAGCAGGTCGCGTCCGAATACGCGCAGACCGCCGACTACGCCAAGCGCGTGCGCGACCTGCTCGGCGAATACGCCTCGCTCAGCCACGGCAACGTCGTCGTCCAGGAGATCGATCCCGAGCCCTTCACCGAGGCCGAGGACCAAGCTCAAGGAGCAGGCCTCACCGGAGCGCCGACCGACAGCGGCGACACGGTCTATTTCGGCCTCGTCGGCACCAACCGCATGGATGGGAAAGAGGTCATCGCCTACTTCTCGCCCGAGCGCGAGCAGTATCTCGAATACGACATCTCCTCGCTGATCTACCGCCTGTCGACGCCGAAGAAGACGCTCGTCGGCATCGTCACCAGCCTGCCGATGGAGTTCGGACCCGGCGGCATGCAGGCAGCGATGCAGGGCCAGGGCCAGCCCTACCTCACCTATCAGGAACTGGCGCAGACCTATCAGACGCAGATGCTGCCGCCGGGCTTCACCGCGATCCCGAAGGACATGAACGTCCTGATGATCGCGCATCCAGCCGCGCTCAACGACGCGCAGCTCCAGGTGATCGACCAGTTCGTGCTGCGCGGCGGCCGCGCGCTCGTCTTCGTCGACCCGCTGTCGGAGATCTCCCAGGCCGGCGCCAATCCCTACCAGCCGCCGCAGAGCCCGCCCTCGTCCAACCTGCCCAAGCTGTTCCAGGCCTGGGGCATCGGATTCGATCCGGCGAAGGTCGTCGCCGACCGCGCGCTGGCGCAGCGCGTGCAGACGCGCGACCCGATGAACCCGACCACGCTCTATCCGGTGTGGATGCATCTGGGCCCCGACAATTTCGCCGACAAGGACCCGGTCACCGCGAACCTGCAGTCGCTCAATCTCGCGACCGTGGGCGCGCTGCATCCGCTGAAAGGTGCCACGACGACCTTCGCGCCGCTGGTGACGTCGTCCGACCAGGCCTCGCTGCTCGCCTCCTCCGTCGTGAAGGCGACCCAGGACCCGCAGGAGCTGATGGCCGAGGTCAATCCGACCGGCGAGAAGTTCGTCATCGCCGCGCGCGTCTCGGGCGAGGCCAAGACCGCGTTCCCCGGCTCAGCCATCAAGACCGGCAAGATCAACGTCGTCGTCATGGCCGACAGCGACGTCTTCGACGACCGCTTCTGGGTGCATGTCCAGACGCTGCTCGGCAAGAAGATCGCGGCCCCCTTCGCCGACAACGCGGCGTTCGTGTTGAACTCGATCGAGAATCTCTCGGGCTCCGGCGACCTCATCAGCCTGCGCACGCGCGAGAGCGGCCAGCGCCCGTTCACCGTCGTGCGCAAGATCCAGGAAGACGCGCAGAGCCAGTTCCAGGCCAAGGAGAAGGCGCTGCAGCAGCACCTGACCGAGACGCAGCAGCGCCTGCACGAGCTCGAGCAGGGGGGAGAGGCGCAGCAGGGCCAGGTCGGCCTCACGCCCGAGCAGCAGAAAGAGGTCGAGAACTTCCGCAAGGACCTGATCGACACCCGCACCCAGCTGCGCGACGTACAGCACAACCTGCGCAAGGACATCGACGCGCTTGGCTCGAGGCTGGCGCTGATCAACATCGCGCTGGTGCCGGTCCTGATCTCGGTCTTCGCGCTGGTGCTGGCGGGCTTGCGCCGGCGCAAGCGGGCCCAGGCCGCGGGTGCCTGAGATGAAGTCCATGCTTTCCGATCCGCGCCGCCGCAACCTCGCCTATCTCGCGGGCGCTGCGATCGTCTCCATCCTGCTCGCGCTGTTCGCGCTCTATGAGCAATCGGCGCAGACCTCGCCGCCGAGCGGCCGCTCGGAAGTCTTCCCCGGATTGGCCGCGCGCATCCATCAGATCGCGCACATCCACATCGTGTCGAAGAAGGGCGCGTTCGACGTCAATTTCCGTCCCAATCGCGGCGCGGTGGCGCCCTGGCTGATCGCGCAGAAGAACGACTATCCCGCCTCCTACCAGGAAGTGAACAAGACGCTGGTGGGCCTCGCGGCGATGCAGATCATCGAGCCCAAGACCGACCATCCGGAGTGGTTCCATTCCATCGGCCTCGACGATCCCGCCAAGGGCGGCGACGGCGTCGAGATCAGCTTAAGCGACGACCACGGCCACGAGCTCGCCCGCCTCATCGTCGGCAAGAGCGAGGACATCGGCGACCCCGGCGGCGCGGTCGGCCTCTTCGTGCGCAAGCCCGGCGACAACCAGAGCTGGCTGGTGCGCGCCGAAAGCGAGTTCAGCAGCGACGTGAACAATTGGCTCGACAAGAGCGTGCTCGACCTCGACCAGACGCGCGTCCAGTCGACGGCGGTGGCGCTGCCCGACGGCAGCTCCTACGAGGTCCAGCGCGACAAGCCCACGGACATGCATTTCAAGCTCGCCTCGATGCCCGCGGGCCGCGAGATGGCGAGCGACGCGGCGGCGGATGGTCCTGCCTACGCCGTCACCGGCTTCACCTTCGATGACGTCAAGCCGTCGCGCGAGGTGGACTTCACCAATTCGGCGCGCGTCACGACCAGGACCTTCGACGGCCTGACCGTCACCGCCGACGTCGCGCACAAGGGCACCGAGTACTGGGCCCAGCTCGACGCCATGAGCCAGTCCGGCAAGCCCGACATCGCCAAGCAGGCGCGCGCCATCGCGACCCGCGTCAACGGCTGGGCGTTCAAGCTCGCCGACTATAAGGGCGCGCAGTTCACCACGCCGCTAGAGAGCCTGCTCAAGCCGAAGGGCGGCGCGGCGGCGCCTAGCCCGGCGCCATCGCCGATGCAAATCCCGATGCAGCAGAATCCCTGAGGCAGCGGCGCTACCCTCATGCTTCGACAAGCTCAGCATGAGGGACTGCTTAAGTCGTGCGCTTTGGCTCAGTCCCTCACCCTGAGCTTGTCGAAGGGTGAGCGCCGCCCCGCCCCAGTCGACAATCCAGCGCCCACGCGCTAGGTCCTGACCCGATGTCCGACGACCTCTATCTCCGCGACCTCTGGTACATGGCGGGCCTCGCCCGGCCGCTGCTGCGCGGCGACATGAAGCGCGTGATGCTGCTGGGCGAGCCGGTGCTGATCGGGCGCATGAAGGACGGCGAGGCATTCGCCTTGCGAGACATCTGCCCGCATCGCGGCGTGCCGCTCTCCGCCGGACGCGTGATGCCCGAGGGCGCGGTCGAATGCCCCTATCACGGCTGGCGCTTCAAGGCGGACGGGCAATGCTCGCTCATCCCCTCGCTCGTCGGCGGCGAGCCGATCAAACCCGAAAGCATCCGCGCGCGCGCCTATCCCGTGCGCGAGCAGGACGGTCTTATCTGGGTCTACATGGCGGCACCCGGCCGCGAGACCTTGGCCCCCGCGAACGAGCCGCCACGCGTTCCGGCCGCCGCAGGCAGCCGTCCGCGCTGGAGCGAGAGCCAGACCTTTCGCTGCGCGATCGATCACGCGGTGATCGGCCTGATGGATCCCGCGCACGCGCCCTACGTGCACGGGCGCTGGTGGTGGCGCGTCACGCCGCGCGTCAAGGAGAAGCACTACGCCCCGCTCCCCAACGGCTTCGTGATGACGCGCCATGCGCCGAGCAAGAAGGCCTACAAGCTGCTCGGCGGCGACGTCGCGACCGAGATCACCTTCGAGCTGCCCTCGATCCGCTTCGAGAACATCACGGGCCGCCTGCTCGGCCGCCGCATCGCGGTGACGGGGCTCACCACCTGCACGCCCATCGACGAGCAGACGACGCAGGTGACGCAGATCTTCTACTGGCCGGCCTGGCTCGGCTTCATCAAGCCGTTCTTCTGGGCGATGGGCCCGACCTTCCTGGGCGACGACCGGCGCATGGTCGAACTCCAGCGCGAGGGTCTGAAGTTCGACCCCCGCCTGATGCTCATCCAGGACGCCGACGTCCCCGCGATGTGGTACCACCGCCTCAAAAAGGCCTGGTCCGAATCGACCGCGACCGGGGCGCCGTTCGTCAATCCGCTCAAAGAGACGACGCTGCGGTGGCGGAGCTGAGAGTGCGCAAATTCCCGTTGATCTCAGCGTTATGTCTGGGACTCACGCTTTCCGCGCACGCCGACGCGCCGCGCGAGATCAACATCACGTCGGACTCGGCCCCGGGCTGGCTTCCAACCATCGAACAAAGCGACGTGGCGGAGCGAACCGCCCGGGCCTATCTCGCCGCCGAAGACGCGGGCCGTGCCGAGGACGCGTACAAGTTCTTCGCCGATCTTCAGAAGAAAGATATTTCACTGGAAGAATTCAGGTCGGACGTCGCCCATCTTCGCGTTCAGCTCGGCGCCCCGATAGAACGGCGAATCGTCAAGGTCACCTGGACCAAGGATTCGCAGGCGGCGCCCATTCCCGGAGTCTACGCCGCGATCGATCTCGCCAGCCGATTCGAGAATGCCGACCGGCACTGTGGATATCTTATCCTCTACCAGCCTGATTCCGGCGGCGATTTCCAAGTCATGCGCGAGGAATCCAACATCCTGGACAACGCCACGGCCGCGGATATCGCGCGCAAGGGCTCCCAAGCCGATGTCGAGGCCGTCTGGGCGAAGCTTTCGGCGAATTGCCCGAACTTTCCCGGAGTGGCGGCGAAACCGTAAAAACAGGGTTGCGGCGGCGCGCATCCCCGTCTAAACGGTCCCCTTAACCTACAAGTCAGGCTTTCGGCCGCGCCCCACGCGCGTGCCTCTTCACGCGCGAGTAGAAATGCCCAAACGTACCGACATCCACACGGTCCTGATCATCGGCGCGGGGCCTATCGTCATCGGGCAGGCGTGCGAGTTCGACTATTCGGGGGCGCAGGCCTGCAAGGCGTTGCGCGAGGAGGGCTACCGGGTGGTGCTGGTGAACTCGAACCCCGCCACCATCATGACCGATCCGGACATGGCGGACGCGACCTATATCGAGCCGATCACGCCGGAATTCGTCGAGAAAATCATCGCCCGCGAGCGGCCGAACGTGCCCGAGGGCCGCGTCTTCGCGCTGCTTCCGACCATGGGCGGGCAGACCGCGCTCAACACCGCGCTGTCGCTGCGCAAGCGCGGCACGCTCGACAAGTACGATATCGAGCTGATCGGCGCGAGCGCGGACGCGATCGACAAAGCCGAAGACCGCGAGCTGTTCCGCAAGGCGATGATGAGCATCGGGCTCGACGTGCCGAAGGGCAGGACGCTGAAAGGCGAGCTGCGCCATAAGAAGGACGCGGACGGCAACTTCCTCTACGACGCACAGAACAACCCGATCATGGCCTTGGCGCCGGAATCGCAGAGCGGCGCGCGCGAGGCGCTGAAGCTCGTGGGCCTGCCCGCGGTGATCCGCCCGTCTTTCACGCTCGGCGGTACGGGCGGCGGCATCGCCTACAACCGCGAGGAGTTCTACGACATCGTCCAGCGCGGCCTCGAGGCCTCGCCGACCAACGAGGTGCTGATCGAGGAATCGGTGCTCGGCTGGAAGGAATTCGAGATGGAGGTGGTCCGCGACAAGGCGGACAACGCCATCATCGTCTGCTCCATCGAGAACATCGACCCGATGGGCATCCACACGGGTGATTCGATCACCGTGGCGCCCGCGCTGACGCTGACCGACAAGGAATACCAGCGCATGCGCACGGCCTCGATCGCCGTGCTGCGCGAGATCGGGGTGGAGACCGGCGGCTCCAACGTCCAGTTCGCGGTCAACCCGGAAGACGGGCGCATGGTCATCATCGAGATGAACCCGCGCGTGTCGCGCTCTTCGGCGCTGGCGTCGAAAGCGACGGGTTTTCCCATCGCCAAGATCGCGGCCAAGCTCGCCATCGGCTACACGCTCGACGAGCTCGACAACGACATCACCAAGGCGACGCCGGCCTCGTTCGAGCCGACCATCGACTACGTCGTCACCAAGATCCCGCGCTTCGCCTTCGAGAAGTTCCCCGGCGCCGAGCCGCTGCTCACCACCTCGATGAAATCGGTCGGCGAGGCGATGGCGATCGGCCGTACCTTCGCGGAGTCGATCCAGAAGGCGCTGCGCTCGATGGAGACGGGGCTGACCGGCTTCGACGAGATCGCGCTGCCCTCCGACGAGACCGCGATCCGCGCAGCACTCGCTAGGCCGACGCCGGACCGTCTGCGCGTCGCGGCGCAGGCGATGCGGCTCGGCTTCCCGGTGGAAGAGATTGCGGCGATCACCAAATACGATCCCTGGTTCCTGGGCGAGATCGCCGCCATCGTCGCGACCGAGGCCGAGATCGCGGCGAACGGCCTGCCCGCGGACAAGGCCGAGCTGTTCCGCCTCAAATCGATGGGCTTTTCCGACGCGCGGCTCGCCAAGCTGACGGGTAGGAAAGAGCCTGAGGTGCGCGCGCTCCGCGCGAAGCTCGGCGTGCGCCCGGTGTTCAAGCGCATCGATACCTGCGCGGCGGAGTTCGCGGCGCTGACGCCTTACATGTACTCGACCTACGAGATGGAGTGCGAAGCGCGGCCGACCGACAAGAAGAAGATCATCATCCTGGGCGGCGGCCCCAACCGCATCGGCCAGGGCATCGAGTTCGACTATTGCTGCTGCCATGCGGCGTTCTCGCTGTCGGCACAGGGTTTCGAGACCATCATGGTCAACTGCAATCCGGAGACGGTCTCGACCGATTACGACACCTCCGACCGCCTCTATTTCGAGCCGCTCACCGCCGAGGACGTGCTCGAGATCGTCCGCATCGAGCAGTCGAACGGCACGCTCGCCGGCGTGATCGTGCAGTTCGGCGGCCAGACGCCGCTCAAGCTCGCGGGGACCTTGGTCGAGGCGGGCGTGCCGATCCTTGGGACCAGCGCCGACGCCATCGACCTCGCCGAGGACCGCAAGCGCTTCCAGGTGCTGCTCAACGAGCTGGGCCTCAAGCAGCCGCGCAACGCGACCGCGATGACGGCGGAAGAGACCGTCGCCGCGGCCCGGACCATCGGCTATCCGGTGATCCTGCGTCCATCCTACGTGCTCGGCGGGCGCGGCATGGTCGTTGTGACCGACGAGACGCAGCTCAGGGCCCAGGTCGAATCCGGCGAGTTGTTCCGCATCTCGGGCGCCAACCCTGTGCTGATCGACGCGTTCCTGCACCGCGCCATCGAGATCGACGTCGACGCGATCTGCGACAACGACGAGGACGTCTTCATCGCCGGCATCATGGAGCATATCGAGGAAGCGGGCGTGCATTCGGGCGACTCGGCCTGCTCGCTGCCGCCGCACTCCCTTTCGCCCGCGATCATCGCCGAGGTCGAGCGCCAGACCGTGGCGCTTGCGCGCGCGCTGAAAGTCCGTGGACTGATGAACGTGCAATACGCGGTCCAGGGCAACGAGATATTCGTGCTCGAGGTCAATCCGCGCGCCAGCCGCACCGTGCCCTTCGTCGCCAAGGCCATCGGCGCCCCCGTCGCCGCGATCGCCGCGCGCGTGATGGCGGGCGAGACGCTCGCCTCGTTCAAGCTCGCCAAGCCCGCGCCGAAGCACATCTCGGTCAAGGAGGCGGTGATGCCGTTCGGGCGCTTTCCCGGCGTCGACGCGGTGCTCGGGCCCGAGATGCGCTCGACCGGCGAGGTGATGGGGCTGGACGTGAATTTCGGCCGCGCCTTCGCCAAGAGCCAGATCGGCGCCGGACTGCGCCTGCCCGCGGAAGGCACCGTCTTCATCTCGCTCAAGGACACCGACAAGGACGACGCCATCGCGCCGGCGCGCGCGCTGTGCGAGATGGGTTTCAAGCTGGTGGCCACGCGCGGCACGGCGAAGGCGCTGGAAGAGGCGGGCCTCAAGGTCGCGCGCATCAACAAGGTGCTCGAAGGCCGCCCGCACGTCGTCGACGCGCTGAAGAACGGCGAGGTGCAACTCGTCTTCAACACGACGGAGGGCGCGCAGGCGCTGGCCGACTCGGCCTCCATCCGCCGGACCTCGGTGACGATGAAAGTCCCCTACTACACGACGCTGGCGGGGGCGGTGGCCGCAACCGAGGCCATCGCGGCGCTTCGGGCCGGCTCCCTTGAGGTTGCACCCCTGCAGTCTTATACTTCTCCCCCTCCCCGATCCGCCGGATAGAGATACACGGCCAGAATCAAGGGGTTAGGAAAAACCACGCGTGACCACTCCGGCCCGAGGCGCCAAGCCAAGGCCGGCGGGAACGTTTTTGCTTCAGCAGGATTTGACGAACCATGGAACGCATTCCGATGACCGCCGCGGGCTTCAAGGCCCTGGAGAACGAGGTCAACCAGCTCAAGAACGTCGAGCGCCACGCGATCATCAAGATGATCTCGGAGGCCCGCGCGCATGGCGATCTCTCCGAGAACGCGGAGTACCACGCGGCAAAGGAGCGCCAGGCCTTCATGGAAGGGCGCATACTGGACCTCGAGGACATGATCGGCCGCGCCGAGGTGATCGACGTATCGCGCCTGTCGGGTTCGACGGTGAAATTCGGCGCGACGGTAGGCCTCATCGACGAGGACACCGGGCAGAAGCGCAAGTACCAGATCGTCGGCGATCACGAATCCGACGCCAAGAGCGGGAAGATCTCGATCTCCTCGCCGATCGCGCGCGCTCTCATCGGCAAGTCCAAGGGAGACACGGTCGAGGTCGCAGCCCCCGGCGGCGCGCGGTCCTACGAGATTCTGAAGGTCGAGTTCGTCTGAGGATGAGCGCGGTCCCGCTCGCCGCCGCAGCTATGCTCCTGCTCGCGGCCTCCGTTCCTGCGCGCGCCGACGCCATCGCCGATATCGCCAAGCAGCTCGACACGCATTCCGTCGTGCAGATCGGCGAGCTGCATCGCAGCCTGCAGATCCACACCTTCCTCCAGCAGATGCTGCGCGATCCGCGCTTCGTCTGCCGCGTGGACGACGTCGCGGTCGAGTTCGGCAATTCGCGGCTTCAGACGCTGGCGGACGTCTACACGTCCGGCGGCGCGCTCACCGAGACGCAGATCACAAGCATGTACCGCGAGACCTCCGTGCCGCTCACCTGGAACACGCCGGTCTATCGTGCCGTCTACGACACGGTGCGCGACATCAACGCTAAGCATCTCTGCGCGCATCCGGTCCGCCTGGTGCTGGCGGATGCGCCGCTGGAATGGTCGAAGATCGAGACGCCAAAGGACCTCGAACCCTTTGCGGACCGCGACACCGCGATGGCGGATATGGTCGAGCGCGAGGTGATCGCCAAGCGCCACCACGCCCTGCTCATCACCGGCGAGTTCCATGCGGAGAAGAAGACGAGCGACGAGGCCGACGGCCTGCGCACCGCCCAGACCATCGAGCGTCGTCATCCCGGCGCGCTGTTCTCCATCGTGACCGTGCCGGCGCCCGCCGCCGCGGAGGCGCTGCGCATGGGCCCAGCGCCGAGCTTCAAAGCCGCGCATGGCAGCGACATCGAGCACGCGTCCTTCACGATGACCAAGCCCGGCTGGACCGCGTCACGCCCGGCCAAAGGCTTCACCATCGGCGAGGTCGCGGACGGGGTTCTCTATGTCGGCGGGGATTCGAGCCTGTTCCCCTCGCCCCAGATCTATCTCGATCGCGTCTATGCCAAAGAGCTCCGCCGCCGCGCCGCGATCATCAAGGCGATGACCGGCCAGGATTTCGTCGCCGTCGTCGACGACCTCGTCAAGGAAGGCCGCGACCAGGACGCCTTGGCGAACCCGCCACCGCCGCACTAAATCGAGCGCTTCGCCACCAGCGCGTTCATCTCCGCGATCTCGCTGAAGCGGCCGTCGGGCGACAGCGCGGCGAGCTCGGCGCGCAGGTCGGCTTCGAACTGGGGCGCGCGATCGCCGAGCTTCTGCGGCGACGAGGTCGAGAGCGAGAAGGCGAGCCCCACGATGTCGTCCGCGCTCAGCGCGCGGCGGACGATGATCGACACCTGGCGCAAATCGTTGAACGCGGAGTCGAACAGATGGGACGCGTGGCTGCGGTAGTGGGCGCTGTCGCGCTCCTGGATATGGGCCTCGTCGCCGCGCCCGTAGCGGCGGCCGATCTCGTCGAGCTTGCGGCGCCAGAGGTTTTCCTGGGTGCGCGGGTGCTCGTCGTCGAACAGCGCGACCGCGCCGCCCGCGCTCACCAGCCCGTCGAGCCTGGCGAGCGTCGCGGCGCGGTCCATCCAGTGGAACGAGCGTCCCATCGTCACCAGCCGGAACGGGCCGATGCCGGCTGGCATGGCGAAGGAGCTGCCTTCAGCCAAGGTCAATGGCGCCCCCGTCGCGCGCGCCGCCGCCAGCATGGCGGGCTCCGGATCGACGCCGGTGACGCGCATCCCGGCCTGCGCGAAGGGCACGGCAAGCGTGCCCGGCCCGCAGCCCAGGTCCAGCACCGCGTCGCCCGGCTCGAGCCCGACAAGCGCGATCACCCAGCCGATCAGGGCCTGGGGATAGGCCATGCGGTAGCGGGCATAGAACGGCACCGTGCTGCGGAAACGGTGCGGGTCATAACTTTTGACGGCTTCGGACATCTTTCCGGCGCATTTTGCTTTGGATCATAGAACCTTATACTACGCCGCGCCGCTACCGGGCTGGGAGAGCATGGCCAACATCGCACTGGTCGACGACGACAAGAACATTCTTGCCTCCGTGAGCATGCTGCTCGAGCAGGAGGGCTATCACATCCGCACCTTCTCGGACGGCGCCTCGGCGCTGACCGCGCTGACCGCCTCGCCGCCCGACCTGGTGATCCTCGACATCAAGATGCCGCGGATGGACGGGCTGGAGCTGCTGCGCCGCCTGCGCCAGAACGGCGATCTGCCGGTGATCCTGCTCACCTCCAAGGACGAGGAGATCGACGAGCTGATGGGGCTGAACGCCGGCGCCGACGATTACATCCGCAAGCCCTTCTCGCAGCGCTTGCTGCTGGAGCGGGTGAAGGCGGTTCTGCGCCGCGCCGACCCGCACAAGACGCCGGTGCCGGGCCCCGAAGGCAAGAAGGAAGCGCTGGTGCGCGGCAAACTCGCGCTCGACCCGCAGCGCCACGAATGCACCTGGGACGGCAAGCCGGTGCGCCTCACCGTCACCGAGTTCCTGATCCTGCAGAGCCTCGCGGCGCGCCCCGGCTTCGTGAAGAGCCGCGACAGCCTGATGGACGCAGCTTATGACGATCAGGTCTATGTCGACGACAGGACGATCGACAGCCACATCAAGCGGCTGCGCAAGAAATTCAAGCAGGTGGACGACGACTTCGACGCGATCGAAACGCTCTACGGCGTCGGCTACCGCTACCGCGAGACCTAAGCCCGCTCCATGACGACGCCGGATCAGCCAAGGCGGCGCGCGCGCTATTCGGCGCTGACGCGGCGCATCATGCTCGTCAACGGGCTGGTGCTGCTGGTCCTGATCGCAGGCGTCGTCGCGGTGCAGTGGTCGCGCATCGGCCTGGTCGACGAGCGGCTGAACGGCATCGAGGTGCAGGCGCAGATCGCGGCCAGCTCGCTCGCCGAATACGCGACCGATCCCGACAACCACAAGCTCGTCCTCAAGCAGGCCGAGCCATTGCTGCGCCAGCTCATCGCGCCGACGAAACTGCGCGGTCGACTCTATCTCACCGACGGCACGCTCGCCATCGACACGCGCGACCTGCTCGCGCGCAACGTGGTGCAGACGGGCGAGCTGCCCGCGATCGGCACCTGGAGCCAGATCCGCGAATTCTGGGACCGCGTCTATGACGGCGTCACCGGCGTGCGCCCCTTCACCAAGCTCGAGCCCTATTTCGAGGCCGGCGACAACGGCCGCGTCTATCACGAGGTGACGTCGGCGCTCGCCGGCGACATCGCGAGCGGCGAGCGCGTCAACGACCAGAACAAGCTGGTGCTCTCGGTGGCCGCCCCGGTGCAACGCTTCAAGGCGATCTACGGCGTCTTGATGGTCTCGACCGAAGGCGGCGACATCGACGACGTGCTGCGCGAGGAACGCGCGACCTTGCTGGAGGTGTTCGTCGTCGCGATCGGCGTCATGCTCGCCTCGTCGCTGCTGCTGTCGCGCTTCATCGCGCGGCCGGTGCTGGCGCTCGCCGATGCCGCGGACCGCATCCGCGGCGGACACATGGGCCGCGAGACGATCCCGAGCATGGAGGAACGCAACGACGAGATCGGCGACCTCGCCGCGAGCTTCTCGGCGATGACACGCGCGCTCTACGACCGCATCGACGCCATCGAGAGCTTCGCCGCCGACGTCGCCCACGAGATCAAGAACCCGCTCACCTCGCTCAAGAGCGCGGTGGAGATGCTGACCCGCGCCAAGGACGACGCGGCGCGCGAGCGGCTGATGGCCATCGTCAAGAACGACGTCAAGCGCATCGACCGCCTCATCACCGACATCTCCGACGCCTCGCGCCTGGACGCGGAGCTCAGCCGCGAGACGAGCGACGCCGTCGACATCAAGCACCTGCTAGAGACCATCGTCGAGGTCTACAACTACACCGACCTCTCGGAGCGCGTGCCGATGGAGCTGGACATCGACCTGCCCGCCAACGCCATCGTCATCGGCCGCGACGAACGGCTCGGCCAGGTGATCCGCAACCTGATCGACAACGCGGTCTCGTTCAGCCCCGACGGCGTCCCGATCAAAATCGCCGCCCGCGCCGAGGGCGGCCAGGTGCGCATCACGGTCGAGGACGGCGGGCCCGGCATCCCGCCCGACAATCTCGAAACCATTTTCGAGCGTTTCTATACCGAGCGACCGCAGGAGCACGGCTTCGGCAAGAATTCGGGCCTGGGCCTTTCGATCGCCCGCCAGATCGTGCTTTCGACGAACGGGCGCATCTGGGCCGAGAACCGGGCCGAAGGCGGCGCGCGCTTCGTCGTCATGCTGCCACTCGCGGAGATCGCATGAAGCATCCCAAGGTCGTCAACATCCATGCCACCTGCGTCGTGCTGGCGCGCGCGGCGCCGAGCTTCGGTGCGCGTCACGATTCGGGCGTGCTGATCATGGGCAGGAGCGGCGCGGGCAAATCCGACCTGGCGCTGCGCCTGATCGAGCGCGGCGCGATCCTGGTCAGCGACGACCGCACGGATTTGTTACTTACGGACGGCTCCTTGATCGCGCGCGCTCCGGCCAACCTGCGCGGACTGATCGAGGTGCGCGGCGTGGGCATCGTCCAGGTGCCTTGCGCGCCCAGGACCCGCGTCGCGCTCGCGGTCTCGCTCGACGGCGCGAAATCGCGCCTGCCGCCACGTGAAGATTACAAAGCGCCATGGGACTTGTCCCAACCGCTGCCTTTGCTAAGACTTGCCGCCTTCGACCCCTCGGCGCCCGCGAAGATCCTGCTGGCCGCCGCGGCGTACGAGCGGAATCTGTTTCGCGAAAGCGTTGGGGCGCGTTCAACATGATCGGCATCGTTCTGGTCACGCATGGCCGGCTGGCGCAGGAATTCATCTCCGCGATGGAGCACATGGTGGGCCCGCAGACCCATCTGCGTGCCGTCTGCATCGGGCCGGAGGACGACCTCGAGCGCCGCCAGCGCGAGATCGCGGCCGCCGCGAAATCCATCGACCAGGGCCGCGGCGTCGTCATCGCCACCGACATGTTCGGCGGCACGCCGTGCAATCTCGCGCTCACGCTTCTGGAGCGCGGCAAGATCGAGGTGCTGGCCGGCGTCAACCTGCCGAGCCTGATCAAGCTCGTCGAGGTGCGCGGACGCGTGCCGCTGGAACAGGCGGTCAAAGAAGCCATCGAAGCGGGCCGCAAATACATGCGCGCGGGCTCGCTCGACCTCGCGGGCCATGGGGTCTGATTTGCGCCATTGCGCCGCCGTCAAGATCATCAACAAGAAGGGCCTGCACGCCCGAGCCTCGGCCAAGATCGTCGAGGCGTCGGCGCGCTTCCAATCGCACATCACGGTCGCCAAAGGCGGCCAGACCGTCGACGGCCGCTCGATCATGGGATTGATGATGCTGGAAGCGAGCTTCGGCACGGAGGTCGAGATCTGCGCCGAGGGCGAGGACGCGCAGGACGCGCTCAAAGCCCTCGTCGCGCTGGCGGAAGCGAAGTTCGGGGAGGATTAGCTCCCACTGTCATCACCATCCTCCGCGAACAGCGCCTGATCGTCGTCGGCCGCGCCTGCATACTCTTCGGAGAATTGCGTCAGGTCTGCGGCCTCGGGGAACATATAGTCCGTCAGCTCGGCCTGCGTATCGTCGGCCGCCGCCGTGTCGAAGCCCGCAACGAGATGAGGCGAGTCGTCCGTCGCCGGCATGCGCATGGGAACGAAGCGCAATGCGCCGGCGCCCGCAAGCAACACAACCGCCGCGGCGACGGCAGCGCGCCGCGTACGGCGGCGGCGCAGCGAAATCCTGTCGGCCGCCTCGAGCACGCGCTCGGTGAAATCGGCGCGGAAGGGCAATTCGTCTTCGCGGCTCATTCGGAATCTCCCGCCAGCATGAGTGTCTTCAGGTTCTCCCGCGCGCGGTGCAGGCGCGACTTCACCGCCGACACGCTCGAACGCGTCAGCCGCGCGAGGTCCTCGTAGCTTCTGCGTTCGTCCAGCGACAGGCGCAGCAGCTCACGCTGGGCCTCGGGCAGCCGCTCGATGTGCTTCTGCATCGATCTGGACGCATCCGGCTGCGTCTCCGGCGGCGCGGCGGCGGCGTCATGCTCGCTCCGGTAGGGCACGAACAGACGCCGCCAGCCGAGCTTCGCGCGCAGATGGTCCCGACAGACATTGCGCGCGATCTGGAACAGCCACGGCTCGAAGCGCTCGCGCTCGCGCAGCCGCGGCAATCCCAGCACCATCTTCACGAAGACCGTCTGGCAGAGATCCTCGTAATGCGCCTCGTCACGCGTCTGCGCGATCACGAACCGCGCGATCCGCTGGCGATGGAGCACGATCAGCGCCTGCGCCGCTTGCCGGCAGCCGCCGGCTGCCTTTGCCACGAGCGCGGCCATGTCGTCCGGCAGCGGCTTGGGATCGCGCACGCGCTCTGAGCTCAGTCGTTCCCGTCGTCTTGCGGCGCGCCGTGGCCCATCAGGCTCTGGACCTGCGTGTGCAAGCTGCGGAGCTTGTCGTGGACCTGGGCGACGTGGCTGAGCTGATCGGGCGTGAGCACATTGCGGATCGAGAGCGCGGTGTCGGTCATGCTCTGGTTCAGCGTCGCCTCGATATGCGAGGCCTTGTCGACCAGCGGCTTCAAGTCTGCCGACGTCACCGATCCGGACGACAGCAGCTTGTCCGAGATCTGCGAATGCAGGCTTTCCAGCTGCTGATGCAGCGAGCGCATCTGCGCCTTGTGCGAATCCATGATGAGATGGATCTGCGATTGCTGCGCCGGGGTCAGGTTGGCCGAATGCAGCAGCATCAGGAACTGCGAATGCCCGCCATGCATGCCGCCCATATGGCCCATGCTCTGGGCCTGTGCGCTGAGCGGCAGGGCGGCCAGAAGGCCGAACGCGGCGGCAGCAAGGAATTTGTGTCGAATCATGGCTTTGTCTCCGTGCGTAAGCTGTCCATGCCTTAAAGACGGAGCTTACCGGGCGAAGTTTCGCGTCCTGTCGCAGATTCCCTCAAATCGGTTGCGCCAGGAGCATGCGCGGGCCACTCTGCTCGCGTTGGCTGGAGGGGTGGATGAATTCGATGAAAGGATTGCCCGCCTGGGGGGCCGCGGCGATCGTCGTGGCCACGCTGGTGCTGGCGTGGTGGCTCATTCCGGGACTGCATCATGGCGACGGCGGACCGGTCGCCGACCAATTCCCCGCCGACGATTTCCCCTCGACCTATCATCCGCGCCCGTCGAAGCCTGTGCTCATCAAGGGCGCGACGATCCTCACCGCCACCGACAAGGAGATCGCGAACGGCGACGTCCTGATGCAGGACGGCAAGATCGCGGGCGTGGGGCAGAACCTCACCGCATCCGCGGGCGCCATCGTGATCGACGGCAAAGGCAAGTTCGTCACGCCGGGCATCATCGACATCCATTCGCATCTCGGCGTCTATCCGAGCCCCTCCAACGAAGCGACGTCGGACGGCAACGAGGCGACGAAGCCGGTGACCGCGGAAGTGCGCAGCGAGAATTCGGTCTGGCCGCAGGACCCCGGCTTCTCGCGCGCGCTCGCGGGCGGCGTCACCGCGATGGAGATATTGCCGGGCTCGGCCAACCTCATCGGCGGCCGCTCGGTCGTGCTCAAGAACGTCTGGTCGACGACGACGCAGGGCATGAAGTTCCCCGGCGCGCCTTACGACCTCAAGATGGCGTGCGGCGAGAACCCCAAACGCGTCTACGGCGACAAGGGCGGGCCGCAGACCTGGATGGGTGACGTCGCGGGCTATCGCGCGGCGTTCGCGAAGGCGCAAGCCTATCGCGCGACGTGGCAGAAATACTGGAAGACCAAGGCTGGCGATCCGCCGGACCGCGACTTGGGGCTGGAGACGCTGGCGCTCGTCCTCGACAAGAAGATCCCGGTGCAGATGCATTGCTACCGCGGCGACCAGATGGCGACGATGATCGACGTGATGAAGGAGTTCGGCTTCCGCATCGCCGCGTTCCATCACGCCGCCGAGGCCTACAAGGTCGCCGACCTGCTCAAGAAGAACGACATCTGCGCGGTGATGTGGGCCGATTGGTGGGGCTTCAAGATGGAGGCCTATGACGGCATCCCGGAGAACATCGCGATGGTCGACCATGCGGGCGCCTGCGCGATGATCCATTCCGACGATCCGCTCGGCATCCAGCGGCTGAACCAGGAAGTCGCCAAGGCGATGGCTTCGGGCCGGCGCATGGGCTATCCGATCACGCGCGCGCATGCGGTGGCGTGGATGACGCGCAATCCGGCGAAGGCGCTGGGCATCCTCGGGCAAACCGGCACGCTCGAGAACGGCAAGATGGCCGACGTGGTGATGTGGGACGGCGATCCGTTCAGCGTCTACACCCACGCCGAGAAGGTCTTCATCGACGGCGCGCTGACCTACGACCGCGACGATCCCAAGAACTCGCCGCGCAGCGATTTCGAGCTCGGTCAGGAAGACAACGCCCACACCGGGGGAGCGGGACAATGAGATACGTCATCGCAGCTTCGGTTTTTGCGCTTGTCGGTTCCGCCGCGGTGGCGCAGCCGGCGGGCAAACAGCATATGATGTATGAAATCGTCGTCGATGCGAACGCGAGCCAACCGACGGTGCTGGTCAAACATGGGCACGTCTACACCGTGGGCGCGGCAGGCACGCTGGCGGACGGTGATGTTCTCATCGGCGGCGGCAAAATTCTGCAAGTCGGCGCGAACCTGAGTTTTCCCGGCGCCAAAATCATCGACGCGCACGGCAAGCCGGTGACGCCGGGGCTGATGGTGTCGTGGACGCCGCTGGGCATCACCGAGGTCGATCTCGTCGCCGAAACGAACGACGAGGCGTCGAACCAGGCGCAGGACAGCGCCGCGTTCGACGTCGCCGACGCGATCAATCCGAGCTCGACGCTGATCCCGGTGGCGCGCATCCGCGGCGTGACGCGCTCGCTGACCGCGCCGGTCGATTGCGGCAGCACGTTCTGCGGCACGGCGGCGGTGATGCATCTGGGCCTCGGCCCCGATCTCATCGTCAAGCGCCAGGCGGGCGTGCTGGTGGAGCTCGAGCCCACCGGCGGCGCCGGCCAGAAGAACGCGCGCCCCGACATCTGGTCCAAGTTCCGCGAGACGATGGACGACGCGCGCGAATACTGGGCGCAGCGCGGCGGCTATCACCGTCCCGGCGGCAGCCGCGACCAGCGCAGCGCGCGCATCGATCTCGACGCGCTGGGCCCCGTCATCCAGGGCCGCGAGCCTCTGATGGTCCATGCCGAGCGCGTCTCGACCATTCGCCAGGTGCTGCAATATGCGCAGGCGAACAAGCTCAAGCTCGTCATCGTCGGCGGCGGCGAGGCGTGGGAATGCGCCAAGGAGCTTGCCGCGGCGCATGTGCCCGTCGTCATCGACAACGACATCAACCTGCCCGCCAGCTTCTCCGACCTCGGCGCGACGCTGAAGGGTGCCGCCCGTCTCGACGAGGCCGGCGTCATGGTCGCGTTCCAGCCGCAGAACGATGGCCCCGCGCATTACGCCCGCACGATCACCCAGATCGCGGGCAACGCCGTCGCCAATGGGATGAAATGGGATCACGCGCTCGCCGCGATCACCAGGAACCCGGCGCAGATCTGGGGTATCGCCGACAGCTACGGCACGCTCGAGCCCGGCAAGGATGCCGACGTCGTGATCTGGGACGGCGATCCGCTGGAGGTGACGAGCGCGCCCAGCGCGGTCTTCATCAAGGGCGACGCGATCCCGATGACCTCGCGCCAGACGGAACTGCGCGACCGCTACCGCGACCTCGCGAAGAAGATCCCGCCTTACGGGTACCGCTGATGCTGCGCCGCGCCGCACTGACACTGGCGGCGTTCCTCGCGATCGGCGCCCACGCCTTCGCCCAAGACGCGGAGCCGGTGATGGCGCAGATTCCCGCGCACCCCGCGCTGTGGACGGTGCATGGGCCGAAGGGGACGGCCTATCTCTTCGGCTCCATCCACGCGCTTCCGCCCGAGGTCGACTGGCACACCAAGGAGATCGACACGGCGATGGCGAAAGCCGATGTGCTGGTCTTCGAGCTCGCGATGGACGAAGGCTTCAAGGAGCGCGTCCAGGCCTATGTGCGCGAGCGCGGCACGCTCCCGCCCGGCCAGCACCTGCGCGAGCTGCTCACGCCCGACACGCGCAAGGAGTTCGACGCCGATATCGCCGATCTCGGCATCGCGCCCGCCGCGGTCGACCGCATGCGCCCGTGGCTGGCGGCGCTGACCATCGACGTGGCCGACATGCAGAAGCACGGCTACTCCGCGAAGTCCGGCATCGAAAACCAGCTTCAGGGCAGCGACTCCAAAGACACCCGCCCGGTGATCGGGCTGGAGACCGTGGAGCAGCAGCTCGCGCTGCTCGCGCCCGCCGATCTCAAGACGGAGCTGCAATCCTTCGAAGCCACGCTCAAGACCGAGGGCCATTCGTCGGGCGAGCAGGTCGGCCCCCTGCTCGACGCCTGGATCCATGGCGACGTGAAGCGCCTGGACAAGCTCATGGGCCGCGACCTGGCGCGCTATCCCAAGGCGCGCAAGCTCCTGCTCGACGACCGCAACCGCGCGTGGGTCGTGAAGATCTCCGAGCTTCTCAACACCGACAAGACCTATTTCATCACGGTGGGCGCGGCGCATCTGGGCGGCCCCCATGGCGTGCCCAACCTGTTGCGCGCGAAGGGCTTTCGCGTCGACGGTCCTTAGAATTCACGCCGTCGTCGCGGATGAGGTATATTCTGCGCCGTCAGGCTGCCCAACCGGGCGGCCGGGGCGATTTGGAAGGGGGCGTACAATGCATATGCACGACATGTTCGGAATGATTTTCCACGCGCTTGGCGTGGCGGTGATCGGCTTCTTCGTGCTGTTCGCGGCCGAGAGGGCGAGCGGCATCGTGAAACTCGTGGGCACGATCCTCGGCTGGCTGTTGTGGCTTCTCGCCATCGCCGGCGTGGTCTGTGCCTTCATCTGCCCGGGCGTGGGCGGCAAGGGCATGGGCGGCTGGATGGACCGCATGCACGGCACGCCGCCGGCCGCGGTTGAGCCCGCCAAGCCCGAGGCTGCGCCTGCGACGCCGGCACCGGCACCGGCAGCACCGAAGAAGCCGTAACAACTCGTCATGGTCGCCGCTCCGGGACCGCGCCAAAGGCGCGGCCCAAGGGCGAGCTCTTGAGGCGGCCATCCAGAGTCGTTTCGCTCGCGGACGCTCGCTCGCTGGGTGGCCGGGTCAAGCCCGGCCATGACGAAGAGGCTTGACTTTCATCCCGAACTGTCAGATATTTCTGTCATGACAGAAATATCTGACAGAACCGGCCTGCGCCCCGCCATCGAGCGTTGCGTCCTGGCCTGGGGCGAGATGGGCGGGCAATGGGGCGTCAACCGCTCGGTCAGCCAGATCCACGCACTGCTCTATCTCTCGGAAAAGCCGCTCACCGCGGAGGAGATCTCCGACGCGCTCGGCATGGCGCGCTCCAACGTCTCCAACTCGATCAAGGAGCTGCTGTCCTGGAGCCTGATCCGGCGCGTGCCGGTGATGGGCGACCGCCGTGACCAGTTCGAGGCCGAAACCGACGTATGGGAGATCGCGCGCCGCATCGCCTCCGGCCGCAAGGAGCGCGAGATCGATCCCGCCGTCAAGGCGCTCGATGCCTGCGTCACTGAGGCCGCGCATGACCCGCGCGTGAGCGCGGTCGCGCGCGAACGCCTGAACGCGATGCTCGCCTTCACCAGGGAAGTCTCCGGCTGGTACGACCAGATGCAGGGCATACCGAGCGGGAAGCTCGCCGCGCTGATCAGGCTTGGCGCGCGCATCGTCAATCTCCTGCCGATGAAGCGGGTCAAATAGAAAGCAGGGAGGATGTCATGGGACCGGCGGGCAATGCGCTGAGAGTTCTGGAAGCTCCTCCCAAGGCATGCGAACCGCTCGGCGATCTGCGGTTCCGCGCGCTTCTCTCCGACGCGCAATGGGCCGAACTGCCGCAAGCCGTGCGCGCGCGCTTCTCCAAGCGCATGGCGCCGGGCGAGATGACCGTCTACGAGGGCTGCGTCACCGAGATCCGCACGAGCTTCGCGGGCGGCATCCTGGCCTTCCTCGCCAAGCTGATCGGTGAGCCTTTCCCGGGCGACGTGCGCGAAGGTGCCGCAAGCATCGTCACCGTGACGGAAGACGCGCGCAGCGGCGGGCAGAACTGGACGCGGCTCTATGCGCGTAGCCAGGCGCGGCCGCAGGTCATCCATTCGACGAAGCTCTTCGCCGGGCCCACCGGCCTGGAGGAGCATGTCGGCGGCGGGGTCGGCATGGCGCTCAGCGTCGGCGTCGAGCACCACGCGCTCGTGTTCCGAAGCGTGCGCTATTTCCTGCGCCTCGGCCGCCTGCGCATTCCCCTGCCCCGCATCCTCACACCCGGCGCGCTGACGGTCACGCATGCCGAGCTCGGCGGGGGCTGGTTCACCTTCACCCTCGACGTCACCCATCCGCGGCTTGGCACCTTGATCCGCCAAGTCGCGAAATTCCATGAGGCCACGCCATGAGCACAGTATTGTGGACCCTGATCACCATCCAGATCGCCATGGGCGGTTTCGACACCTTCTATCATCACGAGATGACCGAGCGGCTGGCCTGGCGCGCGTCGCAGCGATACGAGCTCGTGCTGCACGGCATCCGCAATCTTTTCTATGCCGTGCTGTTCGCGCTCTTCGGATGGACGCAAATGCACGGCATCTGGGCGATGATCGTGATCGGCCTGCTGCTCGCGGAAGCCGTCATCACCTTGATGGATTTCGTCGAGGAAGACAGAAGCCGCGCGCTGCCCGCGACCGAGCGCGTGACCCACACGCTGCTCGCGCTGAACTACGGCGCGATTCTCGCGCTGCTCGTTCCAGTGCTTCTGGCGTGGTCGCGGCAGCCGAGCACCGTCGTCTTCACGCAATACGGCATCTTCAGCTGGCTCGCGGCCGCGGCGGCGCTGGGCACCGCGATCAGCGGCCCGCGCGATCTTCTCGCCGCCCGACGCGTCACCCGCCTCACCCGCAATCCCGCCGCTTCCATCGCGCCCGCGCTCGCGAGCCGCACGACGGTGCTCGTCACCGGTGCCACCGGCTTCGTCGGACGGCGTCTTTGCGAGGTGCTGTCGGCCTATGGCCACGACGTGATCGCGCTGGTGCGCGATCCGAAGAAGGCGCCGCTCTTCCGTCCGCCCTTCATGCTGATCACCGATCTCGACCAGATCGCGGACGGCGCGCATATCGACGCGATCGTCAATCTCGCCGGCGAGCCGATCGCGAACGGACTGTGGACCAGGGCGAAGCGCGAGAAGATCCTGCGCTCGCGCCTCGACATGACGTCGGACGTCGTACGCCTGATCGCGCGTCTCGAGCGCCGTCCTGAGGTGCTGGTCAGCGCCTCCGCCAAGGGCTGGTACGGACTTTACGACGATGAAGTTCTCGACGAGTGGTCCGCAGCCCGCGGCGGGTTCGGTCACGAGGTTTGCGATGCATGGGAGCAAGCCGCGCGGCGTGCCGAGCCGCTCGGCGTCCGCGTCGTGTGTCTTCGCATCGCGCTGGTGCTCGGCTCGCAAGGCGGAATGCTGGGCCAGCTCCTTCCCGTCTTCGAATGGGGGCTCGGCGGCCCGATCGGCTCAGGCCGGCAATGGATGGCGTGGATCGAGCACGACGATCTGGTACGGCTGATCCTGCACGCCATCGCCGACCCGGCCATGTCCGGTGCCGTGAACGCGACGTCGCCCAATCCCGTGCGCAATGCCGAGTTCACCCGCGCGCTCGCGCATGCGCTCCGCCGGCCCGCGCTTTTCCGCGTGCCTGCGGGTCTCTTACGCCTTGTCGCGCGCGACTTCGCCGACGAGCTTCTCTTGGGCGGCCAGCGCCTGACACCTCAGAAAGCGCTGGCGAGCGGGTTCGTCTTCCATCATCCCACGCTCGACGGCGCGTTCGACGCCATCCTCGGCAAGCCCGCGCGGACGCATGGGCGAGGCCTCACCGCGCGGCAAGCCGGAACGAAAACCGCTTTCGGCTGAAGGGGTTACCCTATCAGATAAAGACATGCATATTTCTTTATATGCTCCTGGACTCGGGCAAAAGCCGCTGCTATACCCGCGCGGCTTTTGCTTCATGAGGATTCCCGCCATGGCTCACGATTACGCCGTCAAGGACATTTCGCTCGCCGATTTCGGCCGCAAGGAGATCTCCATCGCCGAGACCGAGATGCCGGGCCTGATGGCGACGCGCGAGGAATATGGCGCGTCCAAGCCGCTGAAGGGCGCGCGCATCGCGGGCTCGCTGCACATGACGATCCAGACGGCAGTGCTCATCGAGACGCTGAAGGCGCTCGGCGCCGACGTGCGCTGGGTCTCGTGCAACATCTATTCGACGCAGGACCACGCCGCCGCCGCGGTCGCCGCAAGCGGCACGCCGGTCTTCGCGATCAAGGGCGAGAGCCTCAACGACTACTGGGACTACACCGCGAAGCTGTTCGATTGGCACGGCGGCGGCACGCCCAACATGATCCTCGACGACGGCGGCGACGCGACCATGCTCGTCCATCACGGCCTGCGCGCCGAAAAGGGCGACACCGCGTTCCTCGACAAGGCCGAGAACGAGGAAGAGGAAGTCTTCTTCGCGCTGATCAAGCGGCTGCTGAAAGAGAAGCCCAAGGGCTGGTTCGCGCAGATCGCAGCCAACATCAAGGGCGTGTCGGAGGAGACGACCACCGGCGTGCACCGCCTCTACATCATGGAGAAGGAAGGCAAGCTCCTCTTCCCCGCGATCAACGTCAACGACAGCGTCACCAAGTCGAAATTCGACAACCTCTATGGCTGCCGCGAGTCCCTCGTCGACGGCATCCGCCGCGGCACCGACGTGATGATGGCGGGCAAGGTCGCCATGGTCGCGGGCTTCGGCGACGTGGGCAAGGGCTCGGCCGCATCCCTGCGCCAGGCCGGCTGCCGCGTGCTGGTGAGCGAGGTCGATCCGATCTGCGCGCTGCAGGCCGCGATGGAAGGCTATGAGGTCGTGACGATGGAGGACGCCGCGCCCCGCGCCGACATCTTCGTCACCGCCACCGGCAATGTCGACGTCATCACCATCGATCACATGCGCGCGATGAAGGACCGCGCCATCGTCTGCAACATCGGCCATTTCGACAGCGAGATCCAGGTCGCCTCGCTCAAGAACTTCAAGTGGAACAACATCAAGCCGCAGGTCGACGAGATCGAGTTCCCCGACGGCAAGCGCATGATCCTGCTCTCCGAGGGGCGCCTGGTGAACCTCGGCAACGCCATGGGCCATCCGAGCTTCGTGATGAGCTCGTCCTTCACCAACCAGACCCTGGCGCAGATCGAGCTCTACAAGAACCAGGGCAAGTACGAGAAGAAGGTCTACACCCTGCCCAAGGCGCTCGACGAGAAGGTCGCCCGCCTGCACCTCGACAAGATCGGCGTGAAGCTGACCAAGCTCACCAGGAAGCAGTCCGACTACATCTCCGTGCCGGAAGCCGGCCCCTTCAAGCCGGATCACTACCGCTACTGACACCAACGGGCGGCGCCTTCGGCTAGAAGTGCCGCCCGATTTGCTTCTGGAGGTTCGAGTGGTTGAGGGGCGCTGTCACTGCGGCAAGGTTCGGATCGAACTCGACACGGCTCCGGAAGAAGTGAAGAGCTGCAACTGCTCCATCTGCCGCCGCAACGGTACGCTCTGGGCCTATTACTCACCAAAGCAGGTGCGCATCACCGAGGCCGCGCCGACCCATACCTACCAATGGGGCGATCGCGATCTCACCCTCCACCGTTGTTCCGATTGCGGCTGCGTCACGCATTGGCGGGCCGTGGACCCCACCTACGACCGCATGGGCGTCAGTGCGCGTCTGCTGGCGCCGGAAGTTTTGGCGGCCGCGCGCGTCATCCAATTCGACGGCGCCAGCATGGGAACTCCCACGTTTTGACCGGAACCCACTAAATCTTGTCCCGCTGACCAGATTTAGGATTTTTACACTTTATTAACCACAATACCTATCCGGACTCAGTCGTTCTGAGTATCGTATTGATTCCACAGTGATTCGCGGAAGATGCGACGGGAATCGGGGGTTGCGAGGAAGGGATGGATTTGGGCGCTGGCGCTTTTGGCCGGCGCTCTGCCTACACCCGTTTTCGCCGATGCGCTGCCGATCCTGGGTGAGCGCGATCTGGTTCTGGCGGCGGTGACGACGGGCGCGGTGGCGCTCGCCATCGCGGCCGGGCTCTGGGCCATCGCCGAGCAGAAGGCCACCGCGCGGCTCCGGCGCGCGCTGCGCGTCTCGGGCGCCCGCACGCGCGCGGCGGTGGGCGAGCGCGACGCGCTGCTGTCCTCGGCAAAGGAAGCGCTGATCGTGTGGGGGCGCGACGGCTCCGGTCCCTATTCCTATGGCGGCGCGGAAGCGGCGATCGATTCCTGCCTCGCGGGTGCCGACGCGCTCGAGCTCAGCCGCGCGCTCGACGGGTTGAGCGAACGCGCCGAGAGCTTCGGCTTGAGCGCCCGCGACCGCAACGGCCACAAGATCCACTTCCGCGGCCGCGCCGTCGGCGGCATGGCGGCGGTGTGGCTGGAGCCCGAGCAGAAGGTGCGCGCGGAGTCGCTCGACTTCCGCTCCATGCTCGACGCGCTTCCGGTGCCGGTATGGCTGCGCGACCGCGCGCTGTCGCTGGTGTGGGCGAACCGCGCCTTCGTCGAGGCGAGCGGGGCTGCGAGCGCCCAGGCCGCGCTCGCGTCGCAGACCTCGCTGGAGAAATCCGAGCACGACCTCGCGGCGATGGCGCGCAATGCCGGCCAGGTCCAGGAGACGCGCCGCTTCGCCGTCATCGCCGGCCAGCGCCGTGCGCTCGCCTTCACGCATCAGCCGATGGGCGACGGCACGGTCGTCGGCAGCGCGGTCGACGTGACCGAGAACGTCCAGGCCGACGCCAAGCTGCAGCAGCATCTCGACGCGCATTCCGACACGCTCGACAGGCTGGCGACCGCGGTGGCGATCTTCAGCCGCGAGCAGCGCCTCACCTTCTACAACCGCGCCTATGCCCAGCTCTGGGGCCTGCCCGAGACGTGGCTCGACACCCATCCGAGCGACGGCGAGATTCTCGACCGCCTGCGCGAGGGCCGCAAGCTCGCCGAGCAGCGCGACTTCCAGGCCTGGAAG
>JAJPHG010000033.1 GCA_021325375.1 Alphaproteobacteria bacterium
GACACTGGAGCCGGACCAGTGGGCGGCGCGGGGCCTGGGCGGCGGCGACAAGGGCCGGCCGAAGACGTTCACCGAGACGCTGCCGGACGTCTTCGGCGCGCGCGCCTTTCTGGCAGTGCGGCCCGAGGTCGATGCGGCGCGCATCGGGCTTCTGGGATTTTCCTTCGGCGGCGTGGCGACGATGCTGGCTGCGACGCGCGCCCACAGCAGCCGTTTCGCGCAGGCCGGGCAGTTCGCCGCGTTCATGCCGTTCTATCCCGCCTGCTGGACCTACAACACGCTGCCCGGCCAGGAATTCTCACACCTCGTCGCGGCGCCCCTGCTGCTCGTCACCGGTGCGCTCGACGAATACGACGACGATCCCCATGCGGGCGAGAAGCTCGCATCCTCTCTCTCGCCGGAAGACCGCGCGCGTGTGCGCACGCATGTCTTTGCTGACGCGCATCACGGCTTCGACGTGCCCGGCGTGGACGTCGCGGTGCCCGACCCTTTCTGCCATCGCGGCCAAGGCGGCCATGTCGTGATGCGCCACAATCCGGAAGCGACGCGCGCCGCGCATCGTCTCGCGGTCTCGTTCTTCCGCGAGACGCTGGCTTAGCGCCTGAACGGCGCGAACATCCGGGCGTGGATTTCCGCGATGCCGGGATAGTCCTCGATCGCGCGGCGGTCGTCGGCGTCGAGCGCGGCCGGCCGCGGCGCGGAGGAGCGGTCGGCCGACAGCTTCTCGATGCGCTGAACGACG
Organism: Alphaproteobacteria bacterium; assembly: GCA_021325375.1. Classification (GTDB taxonomy): domain Bacteria; phylum Pseudomonadota; class Alphaproteobacteria; order Micropepsales; family Micropepsaceae; genus Rhizomicrobium. Next base: position 743 of record JAJPHG010000033.1, read on the forward strand.
CGCTCGGGCATGTCGAGGCCCAAAGGCTCGAACAGCTTCTCGCGATAGAACGCGGCCGGGTCGCCCCGCGCGATCAATTCGTCGAGGTTGAGGACGCCGACGCGGCCGGGCGCGCGCGCGATGATCTCGTCGAGCCGCTCGAAGGATTTCACGTAATGGGCGAGGAAGCCGCGCACCTCCTCATAGCGGTTCCAGTCCATCGCCTTGTAGGAGCGCCAGCAATCGAATGGGTTGCGCGCGCAATAGAAGTAGCGCGGCTTCAGCCCCGCCGAGGCGAAATGCGTCTCGTACTCGTCGAACAGCGATTCGAGCCGGGGCGTCTTGTGGCCCATATAGCGCGCGTCGGCGCGGCGGTGCAGCTTGCCGCGCCCGCCCTTCGACAAGAAGCCGAAGGATTCGAACATGTAGTCGGCCTTGCGCTCCAGCCACGCCTCGCGCGTGTCGCCTTGGGCGCGGTCGGCGGCGTCGAGCAAGGTCAGGAACTGCTTGAGCACCGAGAGCGATATCTCGCCGTTCATCGCCACAAGCGGATGCGCATTGACCGCGCGCTGCGCGTTGGTCGTACCCGAGCGGCCCATGCCGAAGATGAAGAGCGGCGTTACGGCGTCCATTGCGCCAGCCAGTCGGCGAGCGCCTGCGGCGACATGTGGCGCGCGTCCTCGATGGCCGAGACGCGTCCGGGATTGACGATCCGGCCGTCGGGCGTCGCCACGATGATCGCGGGCACCCCTTCCAGGCGCGTGGTGATGCCGAAGCGCGCGGGGATGTCGAGATTCTTGTTGAAGCGCCCGACATCGACGGTGACGAGCTCGTAGCGGCTCGCGAGGAAGGCGTGCAGCTCGGGCCGCTCCATCAGGCCCGACAGGATCCGGCAATCCGCGCACCAATTGCCGCCCAGGTCGATCATGACGCGCTTGCCGTCCCTGCGGGCGCGGGCGAAAGCGGCGTCGACATCGACTTCGGCATTCGCGTCGGCCGCGAACGGCGCGTCGGGCACGTCGAACTCGGACAGCGAGGAGATGCCGATCCGGGGCGCGGTCGCGGCCGGGGCAGCGGAGGAAAGGAGCAGGGCGGCCAGAAGGGCCGGAACGAAACGCATGTGAGGCCTCACGTTTGGCGCGATTCTGCGGGGCGGCGACCATATCGGCAAGTCCCGCTTTCGCCAAAGTGTCATTCCGGTAAGGTAGAAACTGAAAAATACCTTCGGAGGGGGCTCCCATGGCCGGTTTACTCGCGCGCGAAAGCATCGTCGCAGGTCCTCGTTTCAGCCGCTGGCTGGTGCCGCCCGCGGCGCTCGCCATCCATCTGTGCATCGGCATGGCCTACGGCTTCAGCGTGTTCTGGCTGCCGATGAGCAAGCTGGTCGCAGGCGCGCCGGCCTGCACGCATTTCATCGACGAGCTCACGGCCACGGGCTGCAACTGGACCGTCGCCGACGTCACCCACATCTTCGAGACCTTCATCGCCGTGCTCGGGCTTTCGGCCGCGATCTTCGGAAGCTGGGTCGAGCGCGCGGGTCCGCGCAAATCCGGCTTCACGGCGGCTTTGTGCTGGGGCGCGGGCCTCGTCATCGGCGGCTATGGCGTGATGATCCACCAGCTCTGGCTCGTCTTCCTGGGATCGGGATTTTTGGGCGGCGTCGGGCTCGGCATCGGCTACATCACGCCGGTCTCCACGCTCATCAAATGGTTCCCGGACCGGCGCGGCATGGCGACGGGCTTCGCGATCATGGGCTTCGGCGGCGGCGCGATGATCGGCTCGCCGCTCGCGGTGTGGCTGATGGCGCGTTACGGCGTGGCCGAGACGCTGATGATCCTTGGCGCGATCTACTTCGTCGCGATGACGCTTGGCGCGTTCGGTTTCCGCGTCGCGCCCGCGGGATGGAAGCCTGCGGGCTGGTCGCCCAACATCAAGGCGGGCGCGATGATCACCGACCGCCACGTGCATGTGAACCGCGTGATGCGCACTCCGCAATTCTGGCTGATCTGGATGGTGCTGGGCCTGAACGTCACGGCCGGCATCGCGGTCTTGGCGATGGCGAGCCCGATGCTGCAGGAAGTGTTCGGCGGCAAGCTGCTCGGCCTCGACGCGCACGCGGTCTTGAGCGACCCGCAGAAGAAGGCGATCGTCGCGGCAGCGGCGGGGCTGGTGGGCCTGCTCAGTCTTTTCAACAGCCTGGGCCGCATCTTCTGGGCGTCGATGTCGGACTATCTCGGCCGCAAGAACACATACTTCGTGTTCTTCATCCTTGGCATCGCGCTCTACGCGACGCTGCCGACGCTCGGGCATCTGGGTCTCGCCTTGGCGTTCGTCGCTTCTGCCTGCGTGATCCTGACGATGTATGGCGGCGGCTTCGCCACCATCCCCGCCTATCTCGCCGACATCTTCGGCACGCAGATGGTAGGCGCGATTCACGGACGGCTCATCACGTCGTGGTCGGTCGCGGGCGTCGTGGGACCGATGATCATCGCCAGCCTGCGCCAGACCCAGCTCGCCGCGGGCGTCGCCAAGAGCCTCGTCTACGACAACACGCTCTACATCATGGCGGGGCTGCTGTTCGTGGGGCTGATCTGCAACGCGCTCGTCCGCCCGGTGAAGGACAAGCACTATATGAGCGAGGAGGAGCTGGCGCGCGAGCGGGCGCTGCAGCACGAGGCGGCGTCGGCGGAAGCGGTCGCGAACGCGGCGCGCGGCGGCGCGGGCGCGATGTTCATAGGGCTCATTGCCTGGCTCGCGGTCGGCATCCCCTTCGCCATCGGCCTCTATATCGCGCTGCAAAAGGCGGCGGCGCTGTTCTGATCACAAGCCCGTAAGCGGCTGGCCCGAACGTCCCCGAACCGCTAAACATGCTCTCGAGGGAAGACGAGGGACCGCCATGAAATCCGTCTTGTTCGGAGCGCTCGCAGCGCTCCTGGTTGCCAGCATGCCCGCTTGCGCCGCCGCTCCGGCCGCCGACGCCGGCGATGCCGCCAACCCGGCCTATATGTGGGATTTGAGCGATCTCTATCCCTCGCCCGAGGCCTGGACTGCGGCGCAGGCCAAGGTGAAAGCGCAGGTCGACGGGCTCGACAAGTACAAGGGCAGCTTGGCCGAGAGCGCGAAGGCGATGCTGACCGCGCTCGACGCGATCTCGATGGCCGGCAAAGAGGTCGCGCGCCTCAACGTCTATGCCTCGCTCAAGGGCGACGAGGACGTGCGCGTCGCCGTCAATCAGGAGCGCGTGCAGCTCGGCCAGGCGCTGCAGGCGGAGTTCGGCGAGAAGACCGCCTGGGTCGCGCCCGAGGTGCTCGGCGTTGGCGCGAAGAAGGTCCACGCATTCGAGACGCAGTCACCGGAGCTCGCGCACCGCTTCGACTTCTATCTCGACAACATCCTGCGCGGCGCGCCGCACACGCTCTCGCCCGAGGCCGAGGGCGTGATGGCCTCGGCGCAGACCGTGCTCGTGCAGCCCAACAACATCTACAGCCAGCTCTCCAACGGCGAGCTGCCGTTCCCCGGCGTGACCCTGTCCGACGGCACCAAGGTCGAGCGCCTCGACCAGGCCGCATATTCGAAATACCGCCAGGCGCCGAACCGCGCCGACCGCAAGCTCGTCTTCGACACGTTCTGGGGCACGTGGAAGAAATACGAAGGCACGTTCGGCGCCTCGCTGAACACGCAGGTGCAGGCCGAGGAGTTCGACGCCAAGGTGCGCCACTATCCCAACGCCCTGTCCGATGCGCTCTTCGCCGACAACATGCCCGAGGCCGTCTATCGCCAGCTCGTGGCGCAGGCCAATTCCGGCCTGCCGGTGTTCCATCGTTACTTGAAGCTGCGCAAGAAGCTGCTCGGCATCAACGACGATCTCGCCTATTACGACATCTATCCGTCGATGTTCAAACTCGACAAGCCCGAGCACATCACCGTCGCCGACGCCGAGCGCATCGCCTTCGACGTGACCGCGCCTTACGGGCCGGAATACGCCGCCAAGCTCCATCAGGCGTTCTCGGGACGCTGGATGGACGTGCTTCCGCGCACCGGCAAGGCATCGGGCGCCTACATGAACGGCTCGGCCTATGACGTGCATCCCTATCTGCACCTCAACCACAATTACGATTACGAGTCGCTGTCGACCTTCGTGCACGAATGGGGGCACGGCATCCACACGCTGCTGGACGACGAGACGCAGCCCTGGGAGAAGTCGAACTACTCGACCTTCATCGCCGAGACCGCGTCGATCTCCAACGAGATGCTGCTCAACGACTACATGGTCGCGCACGCCAAGACCAAGGACGAGAAGCTCTTCTACCTCGGCCACGGGCTCGAGCTGATCCGCGGCACGTTCTTCCGCCAGACCATGTTCGGCGAGTTCCAGCTCGCCATCCACGAGGAGGTCGAGAAGGGCAACGCGCTGTCGGGCAAGCGCATGAGCGAGATCTATTGCGATCTTCTCAAGCGCTATCACGGCGACGCGCAGGGCGTGATGAAGATCGATCCCGCCTATTGCGTCGAGTGGGCGTTCATCCCGCACTTCTATTACGGCTTCTATGTCTGGCAATACGCGACCTCGATGGCGGGCGCGGCCGAGTTCACCGACGCGATCGAGCATGAGGGCGCGCCCGCGCGCGACCGCTACATCGCCATGCTCAAGGCCGGCGGCTCGGACTATGCGTATTCGCTCTACAAGAAGGCCGGCATCGACATGGCCGCGCCGGCGCCCTACCAGGCGCTCGTCGCGCGGATGAGCCGCATCCTCGATCAGATCGACGCGCTGGAGGCGCAGAAATAGCTCGCCGCGGCTAAGCCGCTTTCAGCGTCTGCACCTTCGCCCTCAGGCGGAACGCCGCGATCAGCATCGCGACGCCGAAGACGAGCGCATAGGCGCCGATCCACCAGGTCAGCACCAGCGCGCCGATCATCGGGGCCGCGACGAGCATCAGGCCGTAGACCGTCGACGCCAGCCCGCCGAGCACGAGCCACCAGCGCCCGTGATCGGTGTCGATCTTGAAAGCGACCGCCAGCATGCAGATGCCGGTGACGATCGCCCATACGGCCAGCAGCCAGACGAAGAAGACGACGGTGATGCCGGGCATCGCCACCGCCACGGCGCCCGCGGCGATATCCACCACGCCTTCGAGCGCGAGCCAGCCCCAGCGTTCATGGGCTTTGGCGGCGCGCACAGCGCTCACGATGGCAAAGACGCCGTCCGCGACCGCATAGGCCGCGAAGACCAGCACCAGCGACAGCATCGTGACGCCGGGCTCAAAGAGTGCGATCAATCCGAACACGACCGCGAGAACGCCGCGTATGACGAACGCCCACCAGTTCTGAATGAGAACGGAAATCATTGCCGGCCTCCCATGCGATTGGCGGGAGAGCATAGTTCCCCGCCCGGGCGCTGAAAAGCTGGAGAGGATGCTTCCTTGGTATCGTCCCGAAAGGCGTTCCCGTTCAGTGGCTGTCGCGTTATGCTCCGGGTACGGCAAGGAGCGCCCGTAAGTGAAACGCTTGGCCTATCTGGCGGTGGTTGCGTCGTCGACACTCACCGGCTGCGTCGGCGCGGGGTCCTCGCAGCCGGTGGCGGGCGAGGCGCAGGCGATCCGCATCGCCAAGGACCGCTGCACCTGGACGCGGCCGTTCGAGGCGAACGAACAGTGGCATGCGCGGCTGCACGAAGGCCAGTGGCATGTGTGGCTGGTGCGCGACCGCGATCCGCGCGAACCGGTGGTCGGCACGCTCGACATCTGGATCCGCGCCAGGGACGGCGACGCGGGAAGCTGCAACCGGGCGCCGTGACGATGTTCAAAGTCTACCTGCCGCTCTCGGACGCGGCTCGCAAGCGGCTCTACACGGCATCCGCTTGCCTGGTGGGCGTGTTTCTTCTCTCGTCGATTTTTTTGAGCCTCTATTGCCGGCAAACCGGCACGCTCGCGCCCGATCCCTCGACCGGACGGGTCTACCGGATGAGTGTGCATGGTGCGATCTACGTCCTGCACTGGCAGAGCGAGGCGATGCTGCTGTTGTTCTAGGGCATGGTTATGTCGTTCGCGCTGATGGCGGTGGTCAATCCGTATCGCGGGCGCGCGTTTCCGCTGCGCGACGAATGACCGGCACCGCGCTTCGCAAGGTCGAGTCCGGCGTGATGAAGCCGGTCAGCGGATCTCCCAGGTGATCGACACGTTCGCGGTGACGCTCTGCTCGCCGGCGGCGACGGGCGTCTGCGCGTTGGCCTTGAGCATGCTCATGGGACGGCCGACGGGCTCGATCGTCGTCTCGCCGCCGCCTTCGCTGATCGCGGTGATGGGACCCAGCGTGACGCCGGCGGCGCGCGCATAAGCCTCAGCGCGGTCGAAAGCGTCCTTCACCGCCTCCTCGCGCGCCTTGGCGAGCAGGGGCTTGGGATCGGCGATGGAGAAGGTCGGGCCTTCGATCTGGTTGCTGCCCGCCGCGACCAGGGCGTCGATCGTGGCGCCGAGCTTGTCGAGCCCGTCGACGATGACGGTCACGGTGTTGGAGACCTCATAGCCCACGATGCGCTGCGTCACGCCCGGCTTCTCGGCCGAATATTGCGGGCTGACCTGGAAGTTCGAGGTCTGGATGTTCTTCTCCGCGACGCCGGCGCGTTTGAGCGCGTCGAAGACGGCGTTCATGGCGCGCGCGTTCGCGGCGAGCGCGGCCGCGGCGGAGGGCGCGCGCGTGACGACGCCGGTGGAGAGCTGCGCGCGGTCCGGCGCATCCCTGACCTCGCCCAGGCCGTTGACGCTGATGAGGCGCGGGGCGGCTGCGTTGTCGGCCCAGGCCGCGGGCGCCGCTGCCGCCAGACACAGCGACAGAGCCAGTGCGATGCGCGATATCGTCACAATGCGGTCCTTCTTTACGGAAATCGCGCTATCCTTCGCCCGCGACAAGGCAAAACTGGGGCGGCGAGGGCAGCTATATTCAGACCCGCGCCGAATACTGCTAAGGAGGGCCTGGGGCCTGTAGCTCAGTTGGTTAGAGCTGACCGCTCATAACGGTCTGGTCGCAGGTTCGAGTCCTGCCGGGCCCACCAGTGTTTCGGTATGTTGGCGCAAACGCCGGAAGCAATTTCGGGGAGGCGGTCTTGAGTGATCGCCATACGCGAAAATAGCCTAACAGAATCAGCGGATTCGCAACCCTGCCGGGACGCACGGTAGGAATGCGCCATGTACGATATTGGAACGCTGTCCCTCTGCACGGCAAAGGCGCGCGCTGCAGCCTCCTGATGGTGCGCGCCTTTTTTCAATTCGCGGGTTGTTCCCGGGGCCGGAGCGACCTCAGAGCATCGGAACCTACCGTCGCTCCGCAGCGTAACCCGTCATCTGCGCGCGCCACCGGCCGAGCGCCACGACTGCCCAGATCCCTTCGACAATTCCGAACGGCCACGCGCCCTGGAGGAAGCCGTACACCGATCCAAGCGCGCACGCGGCGGCGAAGCCGAGCACGAACCACGGGCTTCTTCGTTCGAACGCGTAGCACAGCAACATCGCGGTGACCGCGAAGAGGCCAAAGAGAGACAATGCATCCACGTCAGGCATCCGACAGCTTCTGCGGATAACAAAATCATTCCCGAACGCCGTCAACAAGACGCGCGCAACCATGGGCTCGCGCTCTTCCTTGCGGCTTTTCCGGCCATGGGAGCTTTATGCCCAAGCCATGCATTCCGCATGGATTTTTTACGCCTGTCGACCCTATCACTCGTCACCTCGATAGCCGCGGTTCGTCGGCGCCAGCGGGTAGGGACGCAGTGCAATGGCTGAGGTTTTCAGGTTCCAAGACCTATTTGACGACCGTCAAGTTAATTCGCGTCGGCCAACACGGGAGCGGGTGACGCATGATGACGAGATGGACGACTACTGGCCTGATGTATCGAGCCGCTACACACTTGAGTGTCCGCAAACCCTGAAGCGGGTCTCGCTGCGAAGCGTCTTGTTCGAAACGTTTCTGGTATTCGCGGGCTCGGGCGCTCTTGTTCTGGCGGTATGGTTGTTTGTCCCACAGCCCTAGCTTTGCACGGTCCTGCGTTTTTGAATTCAGAGCAGCCAGCGCGTCCACAAGCCGGCACCGCATAAGAATTCCATTGGGATGTACGATCGAGAAAATAAGGTTTCCTGCAGGGTCCGCTCTCGTGACCGAAGCAACTTCGTCCGGCGCGCCGCTTCAACCTGTCCGCTTGAAGGCGCTGTCGCCGAACGCCGCGAACAGGGATCGCGGATCGCCGCCCGCACGGAGCTGATCGCGCACGTTGTGATCGCGCAGCGCGCGGGAAGCGGACACGAGGATCTCCAAATAGGTTTCGCTCGCCGGCTCAGGACCTAGAAACAGGAGCACGAGGTCGACCTGCCTGCCGTCCAAAGCGTGGTAGTCGATCGGCCGCTGGAGGCGCGAGAACAATGCAAACGGCCTGCGAAGCGCCTTGAACCGTATGCACGGCATCGCTACGCCCATTCCCAAACCCGTCGACGCGACGGCCTCTCTGTCGAGAAGCGCGCGAAGTATTTTCATGTGATCGATATCGACGAACGGCATTGCAAAGGCGGCCAGCTCGACAAGCAGTTGCGGCTTGCTCGTAGCGCACGAATTCACCACGGCCATGTACGGCGACGTCAAACAGCCGGCCCTTGCTGGCGCCCGAATTCTCATGATCGGCTCGCGCGCGGAATCCTCATCCCAAAGTCTGAATAGGCTTTGCCGCATAAAAATTCGATAGGAATCCGAATCGAAAAAAATAAGCGCCCGGGATGGTCATGGAGCGCCGCAGATTTGCGGCGTCTTTATTTTTGACACGATGAACCCGCATGGAATTTTTACGGCCCGTTTGTGTATGCCCCACATCCACGCGGCAATCAGTGTCGCATCACAGGAGAAATCAAAATGTGGAAAAATGCTGGGGCTGCACTGGTGCTGGCAGCGGGGGTTGCATGCTTGGCGAGTCCGGCGCTCGCGCTGAACGCCTGGGTGAGCAAGATCGACAAGAACGCCGACGGCAGCGCGACCTATCACTTCACCATTCAGACCGATCCGGGCGAGAGCCTGGCGCCGGGCACCGACTTCGTGACCGTCTACAATCTGGCAGGCCTTGCCGCCGGCTCGGTGAAGTCGCCGGCCGGATGGAGCGCCTCGTCCGAGGAGTTCGGCAAGACGCCGACGATGAACGGATATCCGATGGTCAATCCGGTGGATATCCCGGCGCTGAACAACGTCACATGGTCGCCGACCAAGGCGGTCGGCGGCGGCGTGAAGCTGGAAGGTTTCTCGATCACCACCAGCGTGGGCGGGACGACGCAGGGCGAATACACGGCCTCCGTCACGCGCGGCAAGTCCAAGCAGGCAGTGATCGGCACCATTGAGACACCGGCTTTCTGGCCTCACTGAGGCGGACACGGCCGTTCACGAATAGGAGAGCGCGCGCGACCCAAAGGCGGGTTGCGCGCGTTTTCACGTTGCGCGCGGCGACGGGATATTTCCCGCTTTTCCTATGGAATTCTTATGCGCGATATCGAAATTCCATATGGAATTCTTATGGCCGTTTTCTCTAGAACCGCCGCGTGGCGAGGGCCGGATCGCAATCCCGGCGGACGCCATTCAGGTGACGTCATGGCGGAAATTTTCAAGTTCGAAGACGTGGTTGGCGGCCGCAGCGGAGCTCGGCGAAACGGGGCGGCGAGGCGCATCCAGCAGGATGGGAACGATTCCTACAGCTTCTGGCCGGAAGTTTCGTGCGGCGCCTGGTCGATAAATCCCGCGCAAGCGGATCCGAGGAATTCTCCGCAGCGCGTCCTGTCGGAAATGATGCTGATCGTCGCAGGCGCGGGGTTCTTGGTCCTGCTGGCCACGATATTCCTCGCGGCGCCGTCTTCCTGAATGCGCGGCGGCTTGCGCGCCGATCGTTCCAATTCAAGCAGGAAATCACAAGACCCGGATGAAATGTCTCCGGTCAATTGAGCAGTTCGAAAAGAGGGATCCCGAATGAGCATCGTTGGAATCGAGCGGCAACGCCGTGCCATCAGGTCGGGGCTGAGCGCGGCAGGCATCGGCCTGTGCGTCTCGCTCGCCGCGACAAGCGCGCTCGCGCAGACGCCGGACGCCAAGCCTGCGCAACCCGGCTGCGATACGTCCGCCGGCGTTCCCGATCCCTACAAGAATTACGCCTGCTACGAACAATATCTGGGCAAGGACGTGTTCGGGCGCTTCCTCAAATACTACAGCCTCGAGATGGGGCAGGCCTCGGCGCCCAGCGACCCGAACGCGCCGTCCACCCACCGCGACGGCTGGCCGGCGACGCCGCAGAGCACGCCACCGATGCCGTTCACCGAATGGCCCTATGGCGCGGCGACGTCGCTCGGCGTGAGCACGCCCAACGCCGTCGACAGTCCCCTGATGGTTTCCATCGCCGATACCTCGCTCGGCCAGGCGCTGCAGGACGACCATGTGCAGGTCTATGGCTGGGTCAATGGCGGCTTCAATGTGAGCTCGAATTCGCGCCAGCCCGGCGGCAACGCGCCGATGGCGTATTTCTACACGCCCAACACGGCGGAGCTCGACCAGGTCGTGCTCTATGCGGAGCGCGTGCCGGACACGGTGCAGACCGATCACATCGATTGGGGCTTCCGCGTCTCGGCATTGTACGGCGAGAACTACCGCTACACGACGGCCTACGGAATCGACAGCTACCAGTTGCTCAAGCACAATCTGGTCAACGGCTACGATTTCCCGATGATGTACGCCGAGGTCTATATCCCGCAGGTCGCTGAAGGCCTGCTGATCCGGGTCGGACGCTATATCTCGATCCCCGACATCGAGGCCCAGCTCGCGCCGAACAACTACATGTACTCGCACTCGATGATGTACAGCTTCGACAACTACACCAATGAAGGCGTCGTCGCTTCGCTCGCGATCCGCAAGAACCTCATCCTGCAGCTCGGCATCGTCGACGGCACCGAGACCGCGATCTGGAATTCGGGCGAGAAGCTGAAGAACCTGGATCCCAACCCGCTGTTCCCGAACGCGACCTTCGCCAAGGATCCGGGGAACCAGCCTTCGCTCGTCGCCTGCCTGCGCTACACCTGGAACAACGGCGACGACACGATCTATCCCTGCGCCGACGGCATCAACAGCGGCACATGGGGCTACAACAATCTGCAATGGTACGGCTTCACCTATTATCACAAGTTCAACGACCAATGGCACCTGTCGTTCGAGACCTACGATCTCTTCCAGAAGAACGTCGCGAACGAGAACAATCCGATCGCCGCGGCGGCGGTCGCCAATGGCGGCACGCCGTTCTCGCCGCAATACATCCCGTTCAACGCGCCGGACGAGGCGCAGTGCGCTCCGCAGCGCTTGACCTGCACGGCGATGGCGACGGGCGCCGTCGCGTATCTGAACTACAAGTTCTCGCCGCTGGACAACATCTCGTTCCGTCCCGAGTTCTATGACGACATGCAGGGACAGCGCACCGGTGTCGCGACGAGCTACGCCAATTTCGGCATCGGCTGGCAGCATTGGCTTTCGCCGCAGATCGAGTTCCGTCCCGAAGTCGATTTCGACTATTCGCTCGACAGGGACGCCTTCAACGGCGACTCGCTCAAGGGCATAGCGCCCGACAAGAGATACACGCTGGTCGGAGCCATGGACGTCATCGTCCACTTCTGACCGAGGAGAACGGCCGATGCTCGACTTCATCCTGATCGCCGCGGGGTTCGGCTTCTTCGTCGTCGCGATCGCCTACCAATACGTCTGCGACAGACTTTAGAGGAACGACCGATGGTCATCGACTACGTACTTGGAGCGCTCGTCACCGTGGGCATCCTCTTCTATCTCGTGTTCGCCCTGATCCGCCCCGAGCGGTTTTGAGGAAGGCTGGTCATGACATTCAACGGCTGGATTCAGATCGCGCTGTATTTCGGGCTGCTGCTCCTGACCGTGAAGCCGCTCGGCCGCTACATGACCGACGTGTTCGAGGGCAAACGCACGTTCTTTTCCTTCCTCTTGCGCCCGATCGAGCGCGTCATCTACGCGGTCTGCGGCGTGAACGAGACGGAGGAGCAGCACTGGATCGTCTACGGCGTGGCGATGCTGCTCTTCAGCCTTGCGGGCTTCGTGTCGCTCTATGCGCTGATGCGCCTTCAGGCGACGCTGCCCTACAATCCGCAGCATTTCCCCGCCGTGAGCGAGCATCTTTCGTTCAACACGGCGATGAGCTTCATCTCGAACACCAACTGGCAATCCTACGTCCCCGAAACGACGATGAGCTATCTGGTCCAGATGGCCGGGCTCACGGTTCACAATTTCCTCTCGGCGGCGACCGGCATCGCGCTCGCCGTCGCGCTCATCCGCGGCTTCGCGCGGCGCTCCGCCCAGACGGTCGGCAATTTCTGGGTCGATCTGACGCGCTGCGCGCTCTACATCCTGCTGCCGCTCTCGATCGTGGTCGGCCTGTTCTTCGTCTGGCAGGGGATGCCGCAGAACCTGAGCGCCTATGTGGACGCCACGACGCTGGAAGGCGGCAAGCAGACCATCGCCTTGGGCCCCGTCGCCTCGCAGGAGGTGATCAAGATGCTGGGCACGAATGGCGGCGGTTTCTTCAACGCGAATTCGGCGCATCCGTTCGAGAATCCCAACGCGATCACCAATCTGGTGCAGATCCTGCTGATCTTCTCGCTCGGCGCGGCGCTGACGAACGTCTTCGGCCGCATGGTCGGCGACCAGCGCCAGGGCTGGGCGATCTTCGCGGTGATGTCGGTGCTGTTCCTGGCCGGAACGACCGTCGTCTACTGGGCGGAGGCGCCCGGCAATCCGGCCTTCGCCTCCATGCATGTCGACCAGTCGGTCACCGCCTGGCAGCCGGGCGGCAACATGGAAGGCAAGGAGGTGCGCTTCGGCATCGCCAACTCGGCGCTGTTCTCGACGATCACCACCGATGCGTCCTGCGGCGCCGTCAACACCATGCATGACAGCCTGACGCCCCTCGGCGGCATGATCCCGATGATCAACATCCAGCTGGGCGAGATCATCTTCGGCGGCGTCGGCTCCGGCATGTACGGCATGCTGCTCTTCGCGATCGTCGCCGTGTTCGTCGCCGGGCTCATGGTCGGGCGGACGCCGGAATATCTGGGCAAGAAGATCGAAGCGCGCGAGGTCAAGATGGCGATGCTGGCCATCCTCATCCTGCCGCTCTCGATCCTGGGCTTCAGCGCGATTGCGACGGTGCTGCCGGCAGGCCTTGCCGGGCCGGCGAATGCGGGACCGCACGGCTACAGCGAAATCCTCTACGCCTACACCTCGGCCACCGGCAACAACGGCAGCGCGTTCGCGGGCATCAGCGCCAACACGATGTTCTACAACGTGACGATCGGTTTTGCGATGCTGATCGGCCGCTTCCTGATGATCGTGCCGATGCTGGCGGTCGCGGGCTCCCTCGCCGAGAAGAAGATCCTGGCGCCGTCGGCGGGCACCTTTCCCACCGACGGCGCGCTGTTCGTCGGTCTCGTCATCGGCGTGATCCTGATCGTCGGCGGTCTCACCTATTTCCCCGCGCTCGCGCTCGGTCCCATCGTCGAGCATTTCGCGATGCTGGCCCACAATCTCTATTGAGGTTCGAACATCGTGGACACAACCATCCAGAAGCCCGCAGGCGCCGAGAAAGCCCGCAAGCGCACGCAAGCCGCCACGATGACCGATCCGGCCATCGTTTTTCCGGCCATCGGCGACGCCTTCAGGAAGCTCGATCCGCGTCACATGGCGGGCAATCCCGTGATGTTCGTGGTGGAGATCGTGGCGACGCTGACCACGGTTCTATTCGTTCGCGATCTCGTCATGGGCGGTGTGGGGTTGGGCTTTTCGCTCCAGATCAACATCTGGCTCTGGTTCACGGTGCTCTTTGCCAACTTCGCCGAGGCCGTCGCCGAGGGACGCGGCAAGGCGCAGGCGGACTCACTGCGCCAGACCAGAACCGACACGATGGCGAGGCTCCTCGATGACGCGGCCGGGACGAGCTGGCACTTCGTCGAGGCAACCGCGCTCAAGCAAGGCGACATCGTGCTGGTGGAGGCGGGCGACATCATCCCCAGCGACGGCGAGGTGATCGAGGGCGTGGCCTCCGTCAACGAGGCCGCGATCACCGGCGAATCCGCGCCGGTCATCCGCGAATCCGGCGGCGACCGCTCGGCGGTGACCGGCGGCACGCAGGTCATCTCCGATTGGATCAAGGTCAGGATCACCGCGGCGCAAGGCCATACCTTCCTGGACCGCATGATCGCGCTGGTCGAGGGCGCCGAGCGCCAGAAGACGCCCAACGAGATCGCGCTCAACATCCTGCTCGCGGGCATGACGATCATCTTCGTCTTTGCCGTGGCTTCGATCCCGAGCTTTGCGGCCTATGCGGGCGGCCATATCAGCGTGCTGGTGCTGGTCGCGCTGTTCGTGACGCTGATCCCGACCACAATCGGCGCGCTTTTGAGCGCCATCGGCATTGCCGGCATGGACCGGCTTGTGCGGTTCAACGTGCTTGCGATGTCCGGCCGCGCGGTGGAAGCGGCGGGCGACGTCGACACGCTGCTGCTCGACAAGACCGGCACCATCACGCTGGGCAACCGCCAGGCGACGGAGTTCGTTGCGCTGCCCGGCGTCGGGGAGCACGACCTCGCCGACGCCGCGCAACTTGCCTCGCTCTCCGACGAGACGCCGGAAGGCCGCTCCATCGTCGTCCTTGCCAAGGAGAAATACGGCATCCGCGGCCGCGACATGGCGCCGCTCAATGCGCAGTTCATCCCCTTCTCCGCCCAGACCCGCATCAGCGGCGTCGATATCGAAGGCTCCTCGATCCGCAAAGGCGCGGTGGACGCCGTGCTCGGCTGGTGCGGAGCGGCAGGTACGGACGAGGCGGCGCGCCTCACGACGCTCTCCGACCGCATCGCAAAGACCGGCGGCACGCCGCTCGCCGTGGCGAAGGACCGCAAGCTGCTCGGCGTCATCCACCTGAAGGACATCGTCAAGGGCGGCATCCGCGAGCGGTTCGCGGAATTGCGCAAAATGGGCATCCGCACGGTGATGATCACCGGCGACAACCCGCTGACCGCGGCAGCCATCGCGGCGGAATCCGGCGTCGACGACTTCCTGGCGCAGGCGACGCCAGAGACCAAGCTCAAGCTCATCCGCGACGAGCAGGCGCTCGGCAAGCTGGTGGCGATGTGCGGCGACGGCACCAACGATGCCCCCGCGCTCGCCCAGGCCGACGTCGGCGTCGCGATGAACACCGGGACCATGGCGGCGCGCGAGGCCGGCAACATGGTGGACCTCGACAGCGACCCCACCAAGCTCATCGAGATCGTGGAGATCGGCAAGCAGCTCCTGATGACGCGAGGTGCGCTGACGACGTTCTCCATCGCCAACGATGTCGCAAAATACTTCGCCATCATCCCGGCGATGTTTGTCGCCTTCTACCCCCAGCTCCAGGCCCTGAACGTCATGGGGCTGCGTTCGCCGCAAAGCGCGATCCTCTCGGCGATCATCTTCAACGCGCTCATCATCATCGCGCTGATCCCGCTCGCCTTGCGGGGCGTGACCTATAAGCCGGTCGGCGCCGCGAGCATTCTGCGCCGCAATCTTTTGATCTATGGCCTGGGCGGCATCGCGGTCCCGTTCGTCGGCATCAAGCTGGTGGACATGATCGTCAACGCCGTCGGGCTCGTGTGAGGAAGCGACGATGCTCAAGCAAATCAGGCCCGCCATTTTCATGATCGTCGTCATGACGATCCTCACCGGCCTTGCCTATCCGCTGGGGATGACGGGCATCGCGCAGTTGCTGTTTCCCCATCAGGCGAACGGCAGCCTGATCGAGAAGAACGGCAAGGTGATCGGCTCCGAGCTCATCGGCCAGTCCTTCGCGAGCGCCAAGTATTTCCACGGCCGCCCCTCGGCGGCAGGCAACGGCTACGACGCGGCCAACTCTTCCGGCTCCAATCTCGGGCCGACCTCGAAGGCGCTGATCAAGCGCGTGAGCGGTGATGCGGCCAAGCTGCACGCGGAGAATCCGAGCCAGCCGGTTCCCGTCGATCTGGTGACCACCTCTGCCAGCGGCCTCGATCCCGACATCACGCCGGCCGCCGCCTATTTCCAGGTGCCGCGCGTGGCGAAGGCGCGCGGGCTCCCGGAAGGCGCCGTGCGCGGATTGGTGGATGCGCATGTGGAGGGCCGGGTCCTCGGTGTCATCGGCGAGGCGCATGTGAATGTCCTGAAGCTCAATCTCGCGCTCGACGCCATGCAAGCCGGTCATGGCTGAGGCAGTTCAGCCGAATGGCGATGACCGTTGCTGACGATCGCCCCTCGCCCGAGGCGCTTCTTGCCCAGGCGAAAAAAGAAGGTCGCGGCAAGCTCAAGATATTTCTCGGCGCCGCGCCCGGCGTCGGCAAGACGTTCGAGATGCTGTCCCAGGCGCGCCAGCGCCGGCTCGAAGGCGTCGATGTCGTCATCGGCGTCGTCGAGACCCACGGACGCATCGAAACCGATGCTCTGACGAAGGGCTTCGAGTCCATCCCGAAAAAGCGCTCGCTTTACAAGGGGCGCGTGGTCTCCGAGATGGACCTTGACGCCGTTCTTCAGCGCCGGCCGGGACTCGCATTGATCGACGAACTGGCGCACACCAACGCGCAAGGCGCCCGCCATCCCAAGCGTTATCTCGATGTCCAGGAGATGCTCGCGGCGGGAATCGACGTCTACACGACCGTCAACATCCAGCACATCGAGAGCCTGAACGACGTCGTGGCCCAGATCACGCGCATCCGCGTGCGCGAAACCGTGCCCGACGAAATCCTGGACGAAGCGGACGAGATCGAGTTGGTCGATACGACCGCCGACGATCTCCTGCAGCGCCTGCGCGAGGGCAAAGTCTATGTGAAGGCGCAGGCCGAACGCGCTCTGAAGCATTTCTTCTCGCCCGGCAACCTCACCGCCTTGCGCGAGCTCGCGCTGCGCCGGACGGCTCAGCGCGTCGACCGCGATATGACGGGCTATCTGCGGGCGCATGCGATCGGCGGTCCCTGGCCGGCCGGCGAACGCATCCTGGTGTGCCTAAACGAGCACCCGTCCTGCGCGGAATTGGTACGCCGGGCTCGAAGGCTGGCCGACAGCTTCAAAGCCACCTGGACCGCGGTCTATGTCGAAGGCTCCAGGCATCTGGCGCTGAGCGAAATCGAAAAGGACCGCATTTCCGATACGATGCGCCTGGCGAAACGTCTTGGAGCCGAAGCCGTCACGATCCCGGGACGCGACATCGCGCCGGCCATCCTGGAATTCGCCCGCAAGAACAACGTCACGCAGATCCTCATCGGAAAGTCCGCGCGCTCGCGCTGGTTCGAGATGCTCCACGGCTCGGTCGTTCGGGACCTCATGCGCGAAAGCGGAGCCATAAGCATCATCGCCGTGATGGCGGAGGGCGATGCCGTCGGCCCGAAATCCGTCGCGACCGCGCGCAGGCCCGAAGGCGTGGCATGGCGGAACTACGCCTGGAGCGCATTGGCGGTCGCCGTCACGGTGGGCGTGGCCTGGCTGGTCAATGCCGTCATGGCGCACGCGCTTGGCAGCGTGGGGATGCTGTTTCTCGTGCCTGTTCTGCTGAGCGCGATCTGGTTCGGCCTCAGACCGGCGCTGCTGACGTCGTTCGTCAGCGTGATGGCTTACAATTTCTTTTTCCTGCCGCCGCTCTACACGTTCACGATCGCGGACCCCAACAATTGGCTGTCCTTCGCGGTGCTTCTTCTTGTGGCGATCACCGCCGCGAATCTGGCGTCGCGCGTCCGAGACCAGGCCAATCTGGCGGCCCTGCGCGCCTCGATCGCGGGGCAGCTCTACCAATTCACCGGCAAGCTCGCGGCCATCGCGCGCCTCGACGACATTCTTTGGGCTGCGGCCTTCCAGATCGCTTCGATGCTGAAATCCAACGTCGTGATCCTCCTGCCCGACCCCGGTACCAAGCGGCTTGAGATCCGCAGCGGCTATCCGCCGGAGGACGAGCTCGACGCTCAAGACTTGGCTGCGGCGGCGTGGTGCTGGGAGAAGGGCACCGCAACCGGCCGCAACGCGGAAACGCTCCCGGGTGCCAAGCGTCTCTTTCTTCCGATGCGGACGGGGCAGGGGCTGGTGGGCGTGATCGGCCTTTTGAGCCAGGACGGGCGGGGGCTGCTTTCGCCCGACGAAAGGCGCCTGCTCGATTCGCTTCTCGACCAGACCGCGCTCGCGATCGAGCGCTCGCAACTCGTCGAACGCGTGGACGAGGCCCAGGTCCGTGCGGAAGCCGACAAGCTGCGCGTCGCGATGCTGAGCTCCCTCTCGCACGACCTGCGCACGCCGCTCGCGACGATCCTCGGCGCATCCACGTCGCTGCTGTCCGGCGCCGGATTGTATGACGCGCAGCAAACCGCCGACCTGCTTTCGACCGTCCGGGAAGAAGCCGAGCGGATGGACCGTTTCATCGGCAACCTGCTCGACATGTCGCGCCTCGAAGCGGGCGTGCTCGGCGTCAAGCCGGAGGTCGTCCAGGTGCAGGAATTGGTGGCGTCCGCGATCAAGCGCCTGTTGCGCCGGCTCTCGGAGCATCGGGTCGACGTGGCGCTGCCCGAGAATCTGCCTTTGGTGTCGGTCGACCCGCTGCTCCTGGAACAGGCGTTGGTCAACCTGCTCGACAACGCCGCGAAATACGCGCCGTCCTCCTCCGTCATCCGCGTTCGCGGGGCCGCGGAGAAGTCGCGCGTGATCCTCATGATCGAGGACGAGGGATCCGGCATCCCGGCGGACGACCTGCCGCACATCTTCGACAAGTTCTATCGCGCCAAGGCCGCCGATCGGAGAATCGCCGGAACGGGTCTTGGCTTGGTCGTGGCCCGCGGCTTCGTGGAAGCCTTCGGCGGCACGCTCGACGCGGCGAACAGGCCGGGCGGCGCAGGGGCTGTGCTGACGGTTTCCCTGCCAAGGGCGACGGCATTGGGGGGCGGCGATGGCGACTAGCCTGCCCAAGATTCTTTTGGTCGATGACGAGCCGCAGATCCGCCGGTTCCTCCATCTCGGCTTGCGCCCCCACGGCTATGACTGCGTAGAAGCGGGAACCGCGACCGACGCGCTCAGGGTGTTCACGAAGGAACGGCCGGACGTGGTGATCCTCGACCTGGGCCTGCCCGACCGGGACGGTTTCACCGTGATCCAGCAGATCAGAAGCGCGGGGCTAACCCCGATCGTCGTGTTGTCGGCGCGCAGCGATATCGAAGGCAAGGTCAGGGCGTTGGAACTCGGCGCGGATGACTATCTCACCAAGCCCTTCGACATGTCGGAACTCCTCGCCCGCCTGAAGGCGGCGCTGCGCCATGGCTTGCAGACGATCGGTGAAGCTCCGGTATTTCACACCGGCCGACTGACGGTCGACCTCGTCAAACGGCAAGTCTACCTCGGCGACGCCGAAGTGCGTCTGACGCCGAAGGAGTACAGTCTCCTGCGCTTCCTGGTCGGCAACGCGGGCAAGGTAGTCACGCATCAGCAATTGCTGAAGGAAGTGTGGGGGCCGGCCCATCTCGAAGACCTGCAGTATCTGCGCGTGCTGATGCGGCAATTGCGCCATAAGCTGGAGCCGCAAGGTTCCCCCAATATTCTGGTGACCGAGCCCAGCATAGGTTATCGGCTGTTGCAGCTGCAGTAAGTTCACGCATCGATATGGCGGTTTATTTTTCACAACTGAAATTTGAATGGGATTCTTATGTGCTCTATCGTTACCTTTACCGGGAGCAGATTCAATCGCGGAAAGGTTCGCGCGATAGAGGACGATCATGAAGAGCTTCAGAAAACTGCCGGCGATGGTCGTCATCGCGCTGGCGATTGCCGGTTGCGAGACATCGAACGATGCATCGGGCGACTACAAGTTCGTGCTTGAGGGCAATCCTGTTTTTGCGAATGGCGGCACGACCATATCGGTCCGCCTCGCCCATGCGGACGGGAGCGCGGTCGCCGGCGCGGAACTCTACGCCACGCGCTGGGTCAACACCGGTCGGAAGAACACTCCGCGCCGCCTGCAACGCACGGCGATGCACGCAGATGGGCAAGGATCGTTCACCTACAGCGATGATGATTTGCACGAGGGCGATACGGTTCATCTCGAGGCGAAGCTCATGCCGGAGGGCTCGACGGTCCGCGGATATGTCGAGGTCCCGTGATCGTGGGAGAGGGGCGGTGTCAGCGCTCCTCGGATTCGTTCCGATCCCGCTGTTCGAACCACATCGCGTTCAGCACGGCGAAGGTCACCGCGAAGCCCAGTCCCAGAACCCAGGAGAAATACCACATGACGGTCGTTCCTCAGTAAGCGGATTTCGTGTTTTCGGCGATATCGCGTTCGCGCACGGGACCGCGCATCACGCGATATGCCCAGGCGGTGTAGGCGAGGACCGGCGGCAGGAAGATCGCGACCGCGCCCAGCATGACCGCCAGCGTCAATTTGCTCGACGATGCGTCCCACACCGTAAGGCTTGCGCCGGGATGGCTCGACGAGGGAAGCAGGAACGGGAACAGCGCCGTGCCGGCGGTGGTGATCGTGCCTGCGGGCACCAACGCCGATGCCAGAAACGCGAAGCCGGGCCGGTTGCGCAACGCGGCCGCCAGGATCGCGCCCATATAGGCGACGGTCGCGGCCAGCCATAGCCAGGGATCCGCCGCGGCGTTGGCGAACCATGCGCCGCTTTCGGTCGCGACCGTCTTGGTCATGGGATTCGACGGTGCATTCGCCACGAGCGTTCCGATGATGCGATAGCCGTCCATGCGGGAGACCCAAACACCGGCGGCGGTGAACAGGACGACGAAGGCGAGCGCGGCGAAAGGCATGACGCCCCTTGCGCGCATGCGCACATCGCCCTCCGTCTTCAAATTGAGCCACGCCGCGCCATGCAGGACGATCATGGCGAGGCTGACGGCGCCCACGAGCAGCGCGAAGGGGTTGAGCAGCGACAGCAGGCTTATGTCCGGATGGAAGCGCAGGTCGCCGTCGAAACCGAACGGCACGCCGCGGAAGAGGTTGCCGAACGCCACGCCGAACACCAAGGGCGGCACCACGCCGCCGGAGAACAGACACCAGTCCCACAGGCTGCGCCAGGCCGGCGCGTCGAGCTTGCTGCGGAACTTGAAGCCGACGGGACGCAGGATCAGCGTCGCCAGCACCAGGAACATGGCGAGATAGAAGCCGGAAAAGCTCGCCGCGTAGAGCGCCGGCCATGCCGCGAAGATCGCGCCGCCGCCCAGGATGAACCAGACCTGGTTGCCCTCCCAAACCGGCCCCACCGTGTTGATCGCGATCCTGCGCTCCACATCGTTGTGGGCGACGAAGGGCAGCAGCGCCGCCGTGCCGAGATCGAAACCGTCCATGACCGCAAAGCCGATGAGCAGAACGCCTAAGAGCGCCCACCAGATCAGCCGAAGCGTGTCGTAGCTCATCGCATTCACTC
This sequence comes from Alphaproteobacteria bacterium, assembly GCA_021325375.1. GTDB lineage: Bacteria > Pseudomonadota > Alphaproteobacteria > Micropepsales > Micropepsaceae > Rhizomicrobium. The sequence goes on from JAJPHG010000033.1 coordinate 22,213, forward strand.
CGTCACAGCTTCAGCGGGGCGCGAGGCGGGAACGACGGCCGTCTGCGGTCCCAGGCGGATATATTTCGTCAAGAGATAGACGTCCGCCACCAGCAGCGCGGAATAGAAGACCACGAAGCCGATCAGGCTGAACAGCACGTTGCCCGGATCGGTGTTGGACACGCCGAGCGCGGTGGGCAGCACGCCCTCGATCACCCAGGGCTGGCGGCCGTACTCGGCGACGATCCAGCCGAGCTCCGCCGCGAACCAGGGCAAGGGCAGGGTGAACAGCGCGGCTTTGAGGAACCAGCGGTAGCGGTCGAGCTGACGCTTGGCCGAGAGCCAGAACGCGAGCGCGAAAAGCGCGATGAACCAGAAGCCGATCCCCACCATGACGCGGAACGACCAGAACAGCACCGGCACGTTCGGGATGGTGCTCGCCGCGGCGGTGCGGATGTCGCCCTCCGTCGCATTCTCGATGTCGGGGCGTATGCGCTTGAGCAGCAGCGCATAGCCGAGATTGCCGACATGGGCATCGAGCGTGGCGCGCAAGGCGGCGTCGCGCGGTCGGGTCTTGACGGCCTCTAGCGCGCGATAGGCGATCAATCCATCGCGGATCCGGTCATGGGCCAGCCCGACCAGCTGCGCGATGCCGGGCACGGGCTTGTCGACCGAGCGGGTCGCGATCAGGCCGAGCATCCATGGGACTTTGATCTCGTAGCGGGTCGTATGGGTCGCGAGATCCGGCAGGCCGAACACGGTGAAGGAGGCCGGCGCCGGCTCGGTGTTCCACATCGCCTCGATCGCGGCGATCTTCATTTTCTGATTGACGCCCGCCGTATACCCCGATTCATCGCCGAGGACGACGACGGAGAGCGCGGAAGCCAGGCCGAAGCTCGCCGCCACCGTCATCGAGCGCTTTGCGATCTCGGCGTGCCGGCCGCGCAGCAGATACCACGCGCTGATCGCCATCACGAAGACCGAGCCCGTGACGTATCCCGCGCTCACGGTATGCACGAATTTCGCCTGCGCCACCGGGTTGAACAGCACGGCCATGAAGTCGGAGACTTCCATGCGCATGGTGTCGGCGTTGAAGCGCGCGCCGACCGGATACTGCATCCAGCCATTGGCGATCAGGATCCACAGCGCCGAGAGATTGGTGCCGATCGCCAGCGCCCATGTCGCGATCAGATGCTGCACCTTGGTAAGCCGTTCCCAGGCGAAGAAGAACAGGCCCACGAAGGTCGCTTCCAGGAAGAACGCCATCAGGCCTTCCATGGCGAGCGGCACGCCGAACACGTCGCCCACATATTGGGAGTAGTAGGCCCAGTTGGTGCCGAACTGGAACTCCATGGTGATGCCGGTCGCAACTCCCATGGCGAAATTGATGCCGAACAGCGCGCCCCAGAACTTCACCATCTCGCGCCAGATCGGCCGGCCGGTCATCACATAGACCGTTTCCATGATTCCGAGCAGGACCGAAAGCCCCAGCGTCAGCGGCACGAAGATGAAGTGGTAAAGTGCCGTTGCCGCGAATTGCAGGCGCGAAAGCTCAACGATGTCCATGACCGTTTTCCGCTGTCGGTTGGGGGAAGAGGCGGGTTTCGAGCGAAGGCGGCGCCAAACGGCTCTGCGGCGCGAAGAACAGGTAGAAGATCAGCGAGAGCCCCGCGGCCTTGAGCGCCAGCAGGATCAGGATTTCGCGGCGAAGAACGCGCGGGAACATGTTCGGTGGACACCTTTGCCGTCATGCGCAAGATGGACCGGCGACAAACGCTCGCTTTAAAAATACCATACTGCAGCCCGCCGTGGATGGCGACCACGTCACGATAGCTATGCGGTGCGCGAGACTGGACTCGGTGTGAGCCGTGCTGGGCCGAGCGGCAAAGAGTTTGCGCCTGAGACTTCAGCTTAGTCCAAAGTCGACCGGAGCGCGATGCGTTCCATCGCCGGTCCGCCGCGCGGGCGATAGAACATGTGATTTCCGATCTGCGCGGTGGGAATCAGCCTTTTGCTCCAAACCGGGCTCACCTGCACCGCGTGATAGTTGATCGCCTCGCCGGTCGCGTTGGTGAGCATCTCCTCGCCCGTCAAGATCCGGGCGGCGAGCCGCTCGGCACTGCGCCAGTCCGCCGGCGATCTGGATTTGTAGCGCGAACCGTCGCAAGCAAAGGAGAACTGGCACCCGAGCCTCGGCGCGCCTTCATAGACGACTTGGCAGATGGAATGGCCGTACGCGCCGCTATGCAGCCTGTTCAGAACCACCTCCGCCACGGCCTTCTCCCCGGCGGCACCTTCCCCGCGTGCCTCGTAATATATCGCCTCCGCGAGGCAGCGATGCTGAGCGAGCAGGTTCGCGGTCGTGTCGCGGCTTGCATTCGTCTGCGCGGGCGCAACGGCGGGAGGCAGCCGAATGTATTCGACCACCTTGTCCATCATATGCACGATGTGCGTCGTGGTCGATGCGCGCGCCAGACCGAACATCGCACCCCCCAGCGCAGCCATGCCGATGAATACCAGGACCAGAACGCGGTCCGCCCTGCCATTGGCCGAGCGCCAGTAGAGTTCCGACAGGCTTCGTGACGTCACGCGACTTCTCCGCGGGCTTGGGCCTTCATATTGCCGCGCACGCGATAAGGGCGATGCCAATCGGTATCCCCCGTACGATTGGCGCGAGGGGCTTGGCGGCGTGAACCTTTCCTCCAGATGCCCACGCAGGAGATCCGGTTCGTTCCCGGTTCGCAGCGACGCCAGGCCGAAGGTATGAACGAGAACTCGCCGCGGCGATGTCTGGGGGTGAAGGCGTCTTTCGACCGTGCAATGGGCTTGGCGTTGCGGCTCGGAACCTTGGCGCATACGGCCCGCGCGGATGATGTGGTCATCGCATTCTCCGATGTAGAGCGCGCTTCTCGCGCCATGGCGCGGTGTATGGCTAATGCGCCGTAAGCTTGCATTGCGATTTGTCATCGCTAACGCCCGGCGAGCGCGACGATAGGTGAAACTGCCCATGGAAAACGGTCGGGACCACTGCGCCCACTTCTCCGTATGAGGACAAATCCCCATTCGCGACTACGCGAATCACCCTAGGTGGAAATCCGCTCTATCGATTTGGATCAACCTTAATAATGTCTTTCCCACGAGACGTTTCTCGTCGTCCAAATGGGAAGAACCAAGACATGCCGGTTTCACTCAGCGCAGCACGTCACGAACCCGCAGCGCGCGCGCGGTTCGCCGCCCTCGGCTCATTTTCGCGCACCGACTCCGAAGCGCCCGTGACGCTCAACGACTATCTGCGGGCCATTCATGGCTGCAGCAGCCGGCAGCATTATCGGCGCGGCGAAACGATTTTCTCGGAAGGCGAGCCGGCGGACCGCGTCTGCAAGGTCATCAGCGGCACGATCAGGCTTTGCCGCTATTCCCCCGACGGCCGGCGCCACGTCGTCGATTTCGTCAACGCCGGCGATCTGATCGGCTTTCTCGAATGCGCCGATCAGCCCTGGACGGCGGAAGCGGTGACGGACGTCACGCTTGTTTCCTATCCGCGCGCCAGCGTCGACCGCCTTGCCGCATCGAATGCGGCGATCCGGACGCGTATCGCGTGCCATCTCTCGGCGGGGCTGCTGGAGGCTCAGCACCGGCTCTTCGTCCTTGGATGCCAGTGCGCCAAGGAACGCGTCGCCTCATTCCTGGTGCGACAGGGCGACCGCGTCGACCTCATGGCGGGCGAAGCGCTCGACCTGCCGATGAGCCGTCAGGACATCGCCGACCATCTCGGTCTGACGATCGAAACGGTGTGCCGCGCGCTCTCGGCGCTCAGAAGCGGCGGCCTGATCGCGATACCCAATTCCCATGAGCTGATCCTCAAGGACATGGGCGCCCTGCGCGCCATGGCGATCGAGTCCTGAAGGCGCGCACCCATGGAATTCACGGTCCCTGCAATGCACCCGGCCACGGACGGGGCATCCATGATCTTCGTGATCGCCGGCCTGGCCATCCTCGCTGGAGTCTTTCTCAGCGCGATAGCCGTTTACCTCTACGCGCGTCTGGCCGATGCGCGCCGAACCGCCCAACGCGATCGCGAGCGGGCAAAGCACCAGATCGATTTCCGTGACGCTCTTCTATGCGCCGACGGCGAGGCGGTCGTCGTCCTGGGCCAGGATTTCCAGACGAACCTCGCCGGCGAGAGCCCGAACGGCCTGCTCAAGATCGCCATAGACGGTCCCGATGGCCGCCGGGTCGCGACGGCGTTCGCCGCCCTCCTGCAGGAGGGCCGGGAATTCCGTCTCGTGGCCCGTTCCCAGGATCTTCAGGAGGCCATCGCGATCCGGGGCAAGACCGTTCGCGGCCGCCCCGTCGTCTTTGCCCGGAGCCAGGGGGCGGCAATCCCCGCGATCGACTTTCATACCGTGCTTGACGGCATTGCGGTGCCCGTCTGGGTTCGCGGTCCCGACACGGCGTTGCGTTGGAGCAATCGGGCCTTCTCCGACACCGCAAGCGCCACCGGCCTGCAGAGGGCGTTGATCTCGAACTCGGCGCTGCAGCGATCCGAGCTCGATATGGCGTCCGCCGCCATCGAGGGGGCGAATATCGACGCCGTGCGCTTCGCGCTGGTCGACGGCGAGCGCCGCGCATTCTCGATGAAATACACGAGGCTTCCCGACGGAGCGGTCGCCGGGACGGCTGTCGACATCACCGAGAAGGCTCAGGCGGAAGGCAAGCTGCGTCTCCATCTGGAGGCGACCGCGGACATGCTCGATGGCTTGCCGATCGCCATCGCCGTCTTCGACGGGGAACAGCGGCTTCAAAGCTTCAATGCCGCCTATGCCAAAACGTGGTCGTTTGCGGAGGATTGGCTCGAGACGCATCCGACGCATGGCGATGTCCTGGACCGTTTGCGCGAGACACGGCAACTGCCCGAGCAGCACGACTACGCGCTCTGGAAGGCCGGACAGCTTGGGCTCTTCGAGGGTTGCGCGCGCAGGTGCGAGGATTACTGGCACCTTGCGGGCGGCCGCAGCTTCAGGGTCGTCACCAGCCCTCACCTCCAGGGCGGATTGGTCGTCACCGTCGAGGATGTGAGCGAAAGCCTGCGTCTCAAGGCCTCGCTCCAGCTGCTGACGCAGGTTCAGCGCGCGACCATCGACGCGGTGGAGGACGGGTTGGCGATCTTCGGACCGGACGGACGCCTGATGTCGTTCAACCGCAGTTTCTCGAGCCTTTGGCACTTCGATCAGAACGAGCTGGCGGATCAGCCGCATTTCACGAAGGTCGCGCGCCTGGCCGAGTCGCGGATCGGGCATGACGGCATCTGGAGCATGGTTGCGGCCGGTATCGCATCGAACGAACCTCAGCGCTGCAACGAATGGGGCAAGACGACACGCGCGGACGGACGGGTAATGTCGCTTTCCATGACGCGCCTGCCCAATGGCGCGACGATGGCGATGTTCCACGATCTGACGGATATCGTCCGCTTTCAGGAACTGACGGGGACATCGCATGCGGCCGCTTGAAAGACGCCGCGCCGATCCCAGGATATTGGTCGTCAACGGCCATCCCGATCCGCGGCCCGAGCGGTTCTGCGCGGCGTTGTGCGACGCCTATCTGCAGGGCGCCAGGGCAGCCGGCCGCAGCGTCGACGCGATCGCTTTGGGCCTGCTGCCGATCGACGACGAGCCGGGGCTGGAATCTCCCGAAAGGCTCGATGCGCTGAGAATGCTGCGCGCGTGCGACGCGCTTGTCGCCATCTACCCTCTATGGCTCGACAAACCCCCGCCGTTTCTCACCTGGTTCCTTGAGCTCGGCGCCTGCGAGGCGCGCGCAGCCGCGCAGCGCCCGGCGCATCTCGTCGTGACGATGGCCATGCCCGCGTTCATCCACCGCTCGCTCTGCCGCGCGCAGGACGCCGCCGATCCCCTCGCCGAGGGCGTCTCGCTTCCGGGCTGGCAGACAAGCGCGCTCGATTTCGTCGGCTGCGTGAACACGCTGTCGCAGGATCAGCGCGCAGAGTGGCTCAACCGGCTTCGGCAAGAAGGATGCAAAGGATTCTAAGCGAGGCTCGCCAGGTCGATCAGCCAGCAGGGGCCGAGCTGCGTGCCGCCGGCCGGCGGGTCCCGCGACAGGACTTGGCTGCGCCGGACGATGTCTTGCGCGGCGTCGTCGAGCCGGCCGGTGAGGCGGTAGTCGACGATCCTGGCCGCGCCGCCGATCTTGCCGGGCTTCTCGTCCCGCGCCTTGACCGCGACCAGCAGCGTGGCCGCGTTCGCGATGTAGAGACCGGCCTGCTCGTAATGCGCCGCGCGGGCCGGATTGATCCTGTCCGGGATGCGCGCGACGTCAGCCAACTCGTAGGCGCGCCCCGTCCCGGGATTGATCAGCATGGGAAGCACGTCCACGCGCGCCGCGCCCGAGGCGAGATAGGAGCGAAGCCAGGCGGCGCCCGCGGCGTCGAAATCCTGCGCATAGATCTGTGGCTCCAGGGGCAGCACGGCGACGGTCTGCCATTGCGCGCGGCCTGTCGCCTCTTCCGCGGCGATCCTGTCGGCGCCGTCGGCGAGCGAGGTCAGGAGGGTCTTGGGCGCGGCCGCAAAGTCGCGGTCCAGCCGGTCGAAGATCTCCGCGAGCGCCGCGCGCACGGCCGCGTCCTTGCCCAAAAGGTCGCGCTTTCCCGTTATGCCGATCGTCGTCGGCGCGAGAACCGCTCCGGTTTCGGTATTTGTCGTGGGCATGGAAATCCGCGACCTCGGCTCGGCGCGCGCGCCGCTACATCACGAAATGCGCTTCATAGTTCGATTTCAGGAAATTCACCATTTCGTTGTAGCTCAGCGTCTCCAGCGACGCCATCGCCTTGAACTTGTCGGATTGCGCGGCGCCTTCGTTGTAGCGGCGCTCGATCGACTTCAGCGCCGAACGGTAGGCGCGATAGCGCTCGATCTCGGGGCCGGGACGCAGTCCTTCCTCCAGCGTGCGCGCGGCCAGCGCGAGAATGGCCGCTGCGACGGCGGCGACGGACAGGTATTTCTCCGGCGCCGGCCAGTATCGGACGCTCACGAAAATGAGCACGTGAAGCAGCACCAGGCCGAACACGCAGGCCATCGCGATGCCGGTCAGCCAGGCGGCCTGAACGCGCGGAAACCGCGAAAAGGACCGGCGTCTTTTCATGAGCTTGTATTCGGCGAAACGGATCTGCCGTTCGATGCGCAGCATCTGATAGGCGTCGAAGAGCTGGGTCGCGGCCTCGCCGGGCGCAAGCGTGGGTTCGGAATAGGGAAACAGCCAGGCGTCGTGATTGTAGTCGGTCAGCAGCGTGTCGATGATCGGCAAGCGGCGTTCGACGACCCGTTTCTTGAACAAGGCGAGTTGGTTGGCGCGCTTGGCGTTGAACGCGTCCCATTGGCCGCTTTCCGCGGCTTCGACGATGTCGGGTGCGAACGCGATCAGGAACTGGAAATGGAATTGCCGCAGGCGTTCGGTCAGGAAGCGGTTGACCAGCCACTTTTCCTTCCGGTTCGCGAACAGCACGCCGAACGCGCCCAAGAGGATGCCGCCGACGCTGAAGACGACCGATACGCCGCATATCACCCAAAGAACGAACCGGTCGTCGCCCCAAAAAGCCTCGCCCGCCGTCGCGACGAGGAAGGCGGCCGTCACACATCCCACCGCGGAGAAGCCGAACCACCTGCTCGCGGTCTTGGCGTCGTTCGCGTCCTTGTCGAACGGCGCGAACAGCGTGCGCAGCTCGTCGTGATCGAGCGCGGGATAGATCTTTCCGAAGCGCTCCCGCGCCGTCTTGCGGTCCTCTTCGGTGAAAAGGAATTCATCGTTGAATGGGTAGTCCGCGTCGTCCAATGCTTCCTCCGCCGATGGCCGGCTTGACCGCGCAGGTTGTGATGGCCGGGGATGGAACACAAGGCCGGGCCGCTTCCTTCTTGCGCGCGATGCAGCCGTTTTGCCGCTCCCCCAAACCATGCATTATCGCCCCGGCGAAACGGCGTTGGCAGGACGGTCATGAAGGCAATCGCATGGACGGCGGGATTGATGTTCGTTGCGGGGGCGGCGGCTTCGCTGCCCATGCCCCTGGGCATGCCGGGCGCGACCCCGCTCCCTAAGGACGTGCGCTTCCCAGGCATGATCGCGCTCAATGTGGATGTGCGCGACACGGCGCGCGGCATCTTCAACGTGACCGAGACGATCCCCGTGCCCCAGGCCGGGCCGATGGTGCTGCTCTATCCCGAATGGCTGCCCGGCAATCACGGGCCGACGGGTCCGATCGACAAGCTCGCGGGCCTCAAGATCACGGCGGGCGGAAAGCCGCTCGCCTGGCAGCGCGATCCGGTCGACGTCTACGCCTTCCATGTCGACGTGCCGAAAGGTGCCGTCGCGCTCTCCGTCGCGTTCAGCTTCCTGTCGCCGGTCGAGGCGAAGGAGGGGCGCATCGTGGCGACGCCCGAGATGCTGAACCTGGAATGGAACGCGGTGGCGCTCTATCCGGCCGGCTATTTCTCGCGTGACATCACCTTTGTGCCCGCGATGACGCTGCCGCAGGGGTGGAAGTTCGCCTGCGCGCTCGACGGCGCGCAAGTGGGCGCGCAGAACATTGTGCGTTTCGCGCCCGTGACGTTCAACACGCTGGTGGATTCGCCGGTGTTCGCGGGCAAGTACTACGCGCAGGCCGATCTCGCGCCGGGCTCGAAAGCGCCGGTGCGGCTCGACATCTTCGCCGACCAGCCCGACGAGCTCGCGATGACGCCCGAGCAGCTCGCGCTGCACCGCAACCTGGCGGCGCAGGCGGCCAAGCTCTTCGGCTCGCATCACTACGACCATTACGATTTCCTCTTCGCGCTGTCCGACCGCATGAGCGGTATCGGGCTCGAGCATCACCGCTCGAGCGAGGACGGCACGCATGGCGACTATTTCCGCGACTGGACGAACACCGCGCCGCTGCGCGGATTGCTGCCGCACGAATACACCCATTCCTGGAACGGCAAGTTCCGCAGGCCCGCCGATCTGTGGACGGCGAACTTCAACGTGCCGATGCGCGACAGCCTTTTGTGGGTCTATGAGGGGCAGACGCAGTATTGGGGCAACGTGCTCGCTTCGCGCTCGGGGCTGTGGAGCAAGGCCCAGGCGCTCGACGCGCTGGCGATGGACGCCGCCACCTATTCGGAAAGCCGCGCCGGGCGTTCGTGGCGGCCGCTCGCCGACACGACGAACGATCCGATCACGACCATGCGCCGCCCGATCCCGTGGCGCAGCTGGCAGCGCAGCGAGGACTATTACAGCGAAGGCGCGCTCATCTGGCTCGATGCCGACACGCTGATCCGCCAGATGTCGGGCGGCAAGAAGTCGCTCGACGATTTCGCGCGAACGTTCTTCGGCGTCGACGACGGCAGCTATGTGACCGAGACCTATACGTTCGACGATCTGGTGCGGGCGCTGAACGCGGTGGTGCCCTATGACTGGGCCAATTTCCTGCGCACGCGCATCGACGCGGTGGCGCCGAACGCGCCGCTCGACGGGCTGGGCCGCGCCGGCTGGCGGCTCGCCTTCAGCGACAAGGAATCCGACTTCTACAAATCCAACGAGAAGAGCCGCAAGATCACCGATCTGACCTATTCGCTTGGGGTTTCGATCGACAAGGACGGCGCGGTCGGCGATGTGCGCTGGGGCGGCCCCGCCTGGAAAGGCAACGTGACCGTCGGCGCCCATATCGAGGCGGTGAACGACGTCGCCTACGATCCCGACGTGCTGAAGGACGCGATCCGCGACGCCAAGACGAGCCGCAAGCCGATCGTCCTCCTGCTCAAGACGCAGAACCTGTTCCATGCGAACCGCATCGACTACTTCGACGGGCTGCGCTATCCGCACCTCGAACGCGTCGCGGGAAAGGCGGATCTGCTCGATGGAATCCTGAGCGCGAGGAAGTAGGGCGAAGGCCGAACGCTCTCCCAAAATGTCATGGCCCGCGAATGCGGGCCACCCAGGTGACATCTGCTCGATCTCAAAAAGAATTGCACGCGGAGACGCGGAATCGCGGAGAAGAAAAGGACCTCCGCGACTCCGCGTCTCCGCGTGAATCATTTCAATGGTGTGCAGAACCCAACTGGGTGGCCCGCATTCGCGGGCCATGACAGATGTGTGATTGAACAAATGATCCGCGCCGAACATACGTTCCGTATACGGAAAATAATTTACTTCGCACCCCTTGAACTCTCGGTTGCAATCCCCATCTTCCGCCGGAAGTCTCTTCGGAACGCGTGAGTGCCGCGCGTCGATTTCGTCATCTCTTCTGTACAGAAGCGCGGCGGTGAAGAGCGAACGTTCAAGCAGTGGAGGGGGGTATCCCCTCGATGGTCGAGGTTCAATTGGGCAAGCGTACGGGAGGCAAGGTTGGTGCGCCGTTCGGCAACCGCAACCGGTTGCGGCACGGACGCTATACGCGCGCGCGAATTGCACGTCACGCAAGGGTGCGGGCGCGGCTGCGCGAGACGCGCAATCTCGTCTGCCGCCTGGATCTTGGGACCAATGCGCCGCGCCTTGGCGACGAAACGCGCTGCGAACGCGAATTCAATGATCAAGATATTGCGGTTTTGGCGCTATCAGACCATCCCCTTGTGGGGAGGTGAATTCACCCATACACCCGCGACTTTTGTTCCAGCGCCGCGCGGGCCGCCGCGTACTCTCGCGCGAGGCGGTCTACCAGTTCGCCGGCCGACACCACGGCATCCACCGCGCCAATGCCCTGGCCGCAGCCCCAGATGTCGCGCCAGGCCTTCGCCTTCTGGTTTCCGCCGGAGTTGAAGTTCATCGCCGACGGATCGGCGACGGGAAGGTTGTCGGGGTCGAGGCCCGCGAGCTTGACCGACGGGCGTAGATAGTTGCCGTGCACGCCGGTGAAGAGATTGGTGTAGACGATGTCCTCGCCGCCGCTGGCGACGATCATGTCCTTGTAGGCCTCGGTCGCGTTCGCCTCCTGCGTGGCGATGAAGGCCGAGCCGATATAGGCAAGGTCCGCGCCCATCGCCTGCGCGCCCAGGATCGCGGCCCCCGACGCGATCGCGCCCGACAGCGCGATCGGCCCGTCGAACCAGCCGCGCAGCTCCTGGATCAGCGCGAAGGGCGAGAGCTGGCCGGCATGGCCGCCGGCGCCGGCCGCGACCGGGATCAGCCCGTCGGCGCCTTTCTCGATCGCCTTGCGCGCGAAGCGGTTGTTGATGACGTCGTGCAGCACGATGCCGCCATAGGAATGCGCGGCCGCGTTCACGTCCTCGCGCGCGCCGAGCGAGGTGATGACGATGGGAGCCTTGTATTTCGTCGCGAGCTCGACGTCGCGCTCCAGCCGGTCGTTGGTCTTGTGCACGATCTGGTTGACGGCGAACGGCGCGGACGGCCGGTCGGGGTTCGCGCGGTCATGGGCGGCGAGCGTCTCAGTGACCTCGGCCAGCCACTCGTCGAGCAGCGAGACCGGGCGCGCGTTCAGCGCCGGGAACGAGCCGACCACGCCGGCCTTGCACTGCGCGATGACGAGCTTCGGGCACGAGATGATGAAGAGCGGCGAGGCGATCACGGGCAGGCGCAGCCGCTCGCGCAGGATGGGAGGCAGGGACACGGAAGGAACTCCTATTGGGACGGCAGCGCGCGCTCGAGCGCGGCACCATCTTCATCTTTAAGCGCGGCTTCGCGCAACCGGCGCAAGGTTGACGCCGCGTCGGGTGTGCCTCGGACGCGGCGATACGCCTCCATCACGGTCTCGAACTTGGCGAGACCGCGCGCATGCGTGTCGCCATAGCCTTTGATCAGGTTCTGCGCGCGTGCCAGTTCGATCGCCGCAGCCGGATCGGCTTCGCCTGCCACGGCCGCGAGCCAGACCTCGATGCGCGTGTTCTCGGTCCTGTAGCGCAACGTCTTGCGCCGCTTGCGGCGGCGTCGCGCCAGCATGCTGAGCATCAGGAACCAGCCGACATTCGTCGTGCGCACGCGCCGGCCCTTCGCGAAGAACGGCGCGAAGAGGCGTTTCAAGCTCCTGTTGCCGAGCAGCCAAGCGCCGAGCCCCGCGGGGAGCGTGTCGCAGACTTCCTCCCAGCGCGGATGCATGTACTCGCTGACATGGACGATCTGTCCGGGCAACGCCTTCACCTCTTCGCGCACCTCGTCCATGCGCGCGCGGCGGATCTTGAGCTGCGACACGCGCATAACGTCCTCGTAGGACATCCACAGCGCCAACGCGCGCGCCATCTCGGTTCTCACCTGCGGATCGGCGAAGGCCTTGAGCCGCTCCAGATAGAGCGCGGCGTAGTCGGCGTCCTGATACTCGGTGAGGCGGCGCACGCCTTCCTGCACCACATCGATCGGCGCGGCCGGCGCCTTGTCCGCGTCGCGCCCCTCGAAGCCGGCCGCGAAGCCCGCGAGATTGGCATCGACGGCGATCCTACTGTCGCGGATCGCCGTCTCGAAGGCGTCGCGCGGGAAGGGCAGCGTGCCGCTCGCGGCAAGCGCGCCCAGCATCACCGCGCTGATCGCGGCGCCGTTGCGTTCGCTCGCCGCGTCCATGTCGAACATGACGACGGCTTTCGCATTCTTCGCCGCCGCTTCCATCACTTTCGAGCCGTCGCCCGCGCCGCCGGACACGGCCGACTTCTCCGCGATGGCGTAGATGCGGTGCGTGGACGCGATGAGCGTCGTGCGATCGGGCGTGACGAAGCCGCGCAGGATCGCGCGGCCCGCTTCCATCAGCTCGGAGGCGATGACCACGTCGACGTCGCCCGGCGCGGGCATGAGCGCCAGCACCGGCTCGCCCTTGCGCAGCTCGCCTTCCGGGAAGAGCTCCAGATAGTAGACCGTCGAGCCGGTGCGCTGCGCCACGCCCTGGACAGAGGTCGCCTGGGCGTACCAGCCGTTCTGCTCCGCGACCGCGATCAGCCAGTCCGACAGCACGCCGCCGCCCTGGCCGCCCAGCGCCAGCACGGCGATGGTGATGCGCTTGCGCGTCTCAGCCATGCGCGAAGAGGGCGATGAGATGGCTGCGCAGCCACGCGGCCGCGCGGTCACGCCATGTCGGATTGAACACGATCTCGGCCTTGTAGAACGACGGACAGAGCACGTCGGCATGACTGATCTCGCCGCACAGCCCGCAGCCGACGCAGGAATTGTCGACATGGGCGACCGGATCGGTCTTCAAAGGATCGGGATTGGGCTTGATGGTGAGAGAAGGGCATCCCGAAAGCCGGATGCAGGCGTGATCGCCGGTGCAGGTCGCGGGGTCCACGCCGAAGCGTTCGCGCACCATGCGCTTGCCGTCCTTGACCGCCTTGGCGAAGAGCGGACGGGTGCGGCGCTGCTTGTTGAGCATGCATTCGGACTGCGCGATGACGAGTTTGGGGCCTTTCTCCTTCGTGGTGAGCGCCTCCCTCAGCACGTCCTGCATACGCTTGACGTCATAGGTGTCGTCGACCGAACGCACCCAGCTCACGCCTATGCCGCGCGCCGCCGTCTCGATGGCATGCTTGGTGCTGCGGTTCTTGTTGTCGGCGGCGGAGGAGAGCAGGTCCTGTCCGCCCGTCGCCGCGGAGTAGCCGTTGTCGACGACGATGGTCAAATTGTCGTCGCGGTTGAACACCGCGTTGCCGATACCGCTTGTCAGCCCGTTGTGCCAGAAACCGCCGTCGCCCATCACCGCGATCGCCCGCTTGCCGTCGCTGCGCTTGAACGCCGAGGCGCCCGCCGTGCCGAGCCCATAGCCCATCGTTGTGTTGCCGATGTTGAAGGGGGGCAGGATCGAGAACAGGTGGCAGCCGATGTCGGCGCTGACGTGATGCTGGCCGAGTTCCCGCTGGACGAGCTTCATCGCCGTGAACAGCGGCCGCTCCGGACAGCCGGTGCAGAACCCCGCCGGCCGCTGCGGCACTTCCCTGGCGAGCGCGGCGAGGTCGTTCGGCGCTGTCGCGGCGGCCGGCATGCCGCCCCACTGCGCCAGGAACTTCGTCACGCCGTCGCCCACCGCTTGCGCCGTGTACTCGCCCGCGCGTGGCAGAACCTCTTTGCCCACGATGCGCGTGTTGAGGTCGGCGCGGCGCAGGATCGTGTTGAGCTCGTGCTCGATGAACTCGGGCTGGCCTTCCTCGACAATGAGCACGGCGCGTTTGCCGGCGCAGAAGTCGCGCACCTCGTCGGGGATCAGGGGATAGGTGACGTTGAGCACATAGACCGGAAGCTTGGTGTTGCCGAAGCTGTCCGACAGGTCCTTCAGCTCCAGCGCGCGGTTGAGCGTGTTGAACAGGCCGCCCTGGACGATGATGCCGATGTCGCCACCGTCAGGCCCGAAGCGCTCGTTGAGCTTGTTCTCGGCGACGAACTTGATCGCGGCGGGCCAGCGCTGCTCGATCTTCTCGCGCTCGTGCAGGAAGTTCGCGGGCGGCAGCACGATGCGCTCGGTGTCGCGCACGGGATTGTCGGCCGCGTCGCGCACGGTGAAGCGCGGGCGGACGTTGTCCTTGGCCTGGAATCGCCCGTGCAGGTGGCAGGCGCGCACGCGCAGCTCCAGCATCACCGGCGTGTGCGAGGCTTCCGAGAGCTGAAAACCTTTCTCGACCATGTTCACGATGGAGGGCAGGTTGGGGCGGGGATCGAGCAGCCACATCTGCGATTTCATCGCGAAGGCGTGGCCGCGCTCCTGCATGATCGAGGAGCCCTCGCCGTAGTCCTCGCCCACGATCACCAGCACCCCGCCGGTCACGCCGCCCGACGCGACGTTGGACAGCGCGTCGGAAGCGACGTTCGTGCCCACGACCGACTTCCACGCGACCGCGCCGCGCAGGGGATAGTTGACCGACGCCGCGAGCATCGCGGCGGCGGCGGCTTCGCTCGCGCTCTGCTCGAAATGCACGTCGAGCTCGGCGAGCAGGTCGTTGGCGTCGGAGAAGACGTCGATCAGATGTGAGATCGGCGAGCCCTGATAGCCGCCGACATAGGCTACGCCCGATTGGAGCAGCGCCTTGGTGACGGCGAGGATGCCTTCGCCGCGGAATTCCTCACCCGCGCCGATGCGCAGCTGTTCGACTTCGGCCTTGAAGGACCGTTCGGCCATGTCAGCCTTCGATGAGCGCCAGCACGCGCAACGGGCTGCCGGAGCCGTTCTTGATCTTGAGGGGGGCTGCGAACACTACCGCGCCCGTCGGCGGAAGCTGGTCGAGATTGGCGAGGCATTGCAACCCATAGCGTCCCGCGCCGTGGAACAGCGTGTGCGCTGGGTATTGCGGATCGAGCAGATGCGCCTGGCCCGCGTCGGTGCCGATGGTCTCGGTGCCGAAGCCGTGCGCGTCGCGCTCCTCGACCAGGAAGCGCACGGCCTCCGGCGACGGTCCCGGCGTATGCGCGCCGTCGTTGCCGCGATTGGTATAGGCATCGCCCGTGCGCTTAGACCAGTCGGTGCGCATCAAGATCCACGAGCGCGGCGGTATCTTGCCGTGCTGCTTCTCCCAATCGTCGAGGTCCATGTTGGAGAGCAGGAAGTCGGGGTTGTCGGCGCTCTGCTTCGAGCAGTCGATCACCACCGCCGGCGCGATGAAGTCTTTCGGCACCATCATGTCGAGCGTGTTGTTCTTGAGGTCCTTGCCCGTCACCCAATGCACCGGCGCGTCGAAATGCGTGCCGGTGTGCTCGCCGACCGAGAAATTGTTCCAGTACCAGGCGACGCCGCGCTCGTCATAATGCGAGATCTCCTCCATCTTGAAGGGTGCGCATTGGCCGAAAGGCGGCGGCAGGACCAGGGTCGGCGTCTCGGAGCTCAGCGTCTGGGTGAGGTCGACCGCCCGAATGGAGCCGGAGGAAACCGCGGCCGCCAAGGCCTTGAGTGTGCCCGTCATTTCGTCCTCGAAAGGTGCTCTTGCGGAAGCGAGTTTGGCGCGGTGGGGCCGGGAATGCAACGAGGTATTTCAGGCTTGAATATTTCATGCATAAAGTATATCGTGCATCGTCGTTTCGAGGCCGTTTCCATGAAGATCGCCTGCATCGGCGCGAGTCCGGGAGGGCTCTATTTCGCGATCTCGATGAAGCTGCGCGCCCCCGATTGCGAGGTCGTGGTGTTCGAGCGCAACCGGCCGGGCGACACGTTCGGCTGGGGCGTCGTCTTCTCCGACCAGACGATGGAGAACCTCAAATCCAACGATCCCATAAGCGCGCGCAGCATGATCGACGAGCTCGCCCATTGGGACGACATCGACGTGCATGTGAACGGCGCTAAGATCACCTCGAGCGGTCACGGCTTCATCGGCATCGGCCGCAAGCGGTTGCTCCAGATTCTCCTGGCGCGCGCCCGCGAGCTCGGCGTGGTGATGAAATTCGAGACGGAGGTCGAGCCGGACTCCGCGATCTTGAAGGACTTCGACCTCGTCATCGCCTCCGACGGCATCAACAGCAAGTTCCGCGCGGCGCATGCGCCCGCCTACAAGGCCGAGATCGAGACCCGCGCCAACCACTTCATCTGGTACGGCACGCATCAGCGCTTCGACGCGTTCAACTTCATCTTCAAGAAGACGGAAGCCGGTTGGATCTGGGCACACGCCTATCAGTTCGACAAGGACACCGCGACCTTCATCGTCGAATGCGGGCCGGAGACCTTCGCCAAGTTCGGCTTCGGCGAGATGAGCCAGGCCGAATCCAGCCGCGTCTGCGAGGAAATCTTCAAGGATCATCTGGGCGGCCACGAATTGATGACCAACGCGGCGCATGTGCGCGGCTCGGCTTGGCTCCAGTTCCGCCGCGTGCTTTGCAGCAATTGGCGGCGCGGCAACGTCATCTTGCTCGGCGACGCCGCGCACACGGCGCATTTCTCCATCGGCTCGGGCACCAAGCTGGCACTCGAGGACGCGATCGAGCTTGCGAAGGTGCTGAGCGATCCCGCGCTCGATTTCGAAGCGGCGCTCGCACGCTACTATGACACGCGCCAGCTTGAGGCGCTCAAGCTGCAGAGTGCCGCGCGCAACTCGACGGAATGGTTCGAGCAGGTCGAGCGCTATCTGGGCTTCGAGCCACTGCAATTCGCCTATTCGCTGCTCACCCGCAGCCAGCGCGTCAGCCACGAGAACCTGCGCCTGCGCGACCCGGCATGGCTCGAGGGCGTGGAAACCTGGTTCTCCGGCCGCGCCATCGCGCCGATGTTCGCGCCGTTCAGACTGCGCGCCATGGAGCTCGCCAACCGCATCGTCGTCTCGCCGATGGCGATGTATTCCGCCGTCGACGGCGTACCGACGGATTTCCATCTCGTGCATTACGGCGCGCGCGCGCTCGGCGGCGCGGGGCTCGTCTATACCGAGATGACCTGCGTCTCGCCGCAGGGGCGGATCACGCCCGCCTGTCCCGGCCTGTGGAACGACGCGCAGGAGGCGATGTGGACGCGCATCGCGGCGTTCGTGCACGAATACTCGAAAGCGAAGATATGCCTGCAGCTCGGCCATAGCGGGGCGAAGGGCTCGACGCGCGTGCCGTGGGAGGGCATGGACCGTCCGCTGGAGAGCGGCAACTGGCCTCTCATCGCGCCGTCCGATGTCGCATGGACCGAGGAGAACGCCGTGCCCGCGCCGATGACGCGCGCCGACATGGACAAGATCCTCGACGATTTCGTTGAGGCCACGCGCCGCGCCGAGCACGCGGGTTTCGACATGATCGAGCTGCATTGCGCGCATGGTTATCTGCTCTCCGCCTTCATCAGCCCGACGCAGAACAGGCGTCGCGACGAGTACGGCGGAGCGCTTCAGAACCGTCTGCGCTTCCCGCTGGAGGTCTTCCGCGCGATGCGCGCGGTTTGGCCGAAAGAGAAGCCCATGTCGGTGCGTATCTCCGCGCATGACTGGGCGGGCGAGGAGAACGTGACGCCGAAGGAGGCGGTCGAGATCGCGCGCGCGTTCGTCGCGGCCGGCGTCGATATCGTCGACGTGTCGTCGGGGCAGGTGACCAAGGCCGAGAAGCCGGTCTACGGCCGCATGTTCCAGACGCCGTTCTCCGACCGCATCAGGAACGAGCTCGGCGTGCCGACCATGGCGGTCGGCAATATCTACGAGATCGACCACGTGAACTCGATTTTGGCCGCGGGCCGCGCCGATCTCTGCGCGCTGGCGCGGCCGCATCAGATGGATCCGAACTGGACGCTGCGCGCCGCCGCCGAGCAGAAGCATGCGGAACCACCCGTACCGGTGCAGTATCAAAGCGGCTATCGACAGCTTTCGATCAACCTGGAAAGGGCCGGTCAGATGGCGATGCTGGCGTGACGCGCGCGATCGTCACCGGAGGCGGAAGCGGCATCGGGCTGGCCGTCGCGCAGCGCCTGAAGGGGCTCGGCCACGAGGTCACGATCCTCGGCCGCAGCCAGGCGAAGCTGGACGCAGCCGGCTTTCGCGCCTTCGTCTGCGACGTCGCGGACCGCGCCGGCGTGCGCCGCGCGATGGCGCAGGCGGGCGCGGCCGACATCGTCGTCAACGCCGCGGGCATCGTGCGCAGCGCCCCGTTCCTGAAGCTCTCCGACGCGGACTGGTCGGATATGTGGGGCACCAACCTGATGGGCGCGGTGCATGTCATCCATGAAGCGCTGCCCGGCATGCGTGAACGCAACGCAGGTCGCATCGTCAACATCGCAAGTACCGCATCGCTCAAGGGTTATGCCTATGTGTCCGCCTATGTCGCGAGCAAACATGCGCTTCTGGGACTCACGCGATCGCTGGCCCTCGAATTCGCCAAGACCGGCATCACGATCAATGCGGTGTGCCCCGGCTACACCGACACCGACATCGTGCGCGATGCCGTCGCCAATATCGCGGCCAAGACCAAGCGCAGCGAAGCCGAGGCACGTGCCGAGCTCGCGAGCGCCAATCCGCAGGGCCGCCTGATCGACCCGGAGGAGGTCGCGGACGTCGTCGCCTGGCTCGTATCGGACGAGGCGCATTCCATCACCGGCCAGGCGATCGCGGTCGCGGGCGGCGAGGTGATGTGATGAACGACGCGCCGCACGCGAAACAGTCGCTGAGGCTGTGGTTGCGCCTTCTGACCTGCACGACGTCCATCGAAAAGAAGGCGCGCGCGATGCTGAATGCGCGCTTCGGCACCACGCTTCCGCGCTTCGACGTGCTCGCGGCGCTGGAGCGTGAGCCCGACGGCCTCACCATGAGCGCGCTGTCAGAGCTCCTGCTCGTCTCCAACGGCAACGTCACGCCCATCGTCTCGCGCCTGGTCGAGGACGGGCTCGTCACGCGCACCCAGGACAAGGCCGACCGCCGCGTGCTGCGCGTCAAGCTCACCGCGAAGGGCCGGCGCGATTTCCGCGCCATGGCGGGCGAGCACGAGCGCTGGATCGACCGCCTTCTCGCCGACCTCGCCGAACCTGAAATCTCCCAGCTGCTCGCGGGCCTCGCCCGCCTGCGCACCTCCATCGAAAGGAGCGGATTATGACCCGCCTCGACCCCGCCGCGTTCAAGCCCGAACATTTCCGCTGGGAGTTCGACCGCGGTGTCGCGACCGTCACGCTGAACAGGCCGGAGCGCAAGAACCCGCTCACCTTCGAGTCCTACGCCGAGTTGCGCGACATGTTCCGAGCGCTCGTCTACACGCCTCGGGTGAAAGCGGTGATCGTGACCGGCGCGGGCGGCAATTTCTGCTCCGGCGGCGATGTGCACGAGATCATCGCGCCGCTGACGAAAAAGGACATGCCGGGCCTCCTCGAATTCACGCGCATGACCGGCGACCTGGTGAAGGCGATGCGCGGCTGTCCGCAGCCGATCATCTCCGCCATCGACGGCATCTGCGCGGGCGCCGGCGCGATCATCGCCATGGCGTCGGACATGCGCTTCGCCACGCCGCGCGCGAAGACGGCGTTCCTGTTCACGCGCGTAGGCCTCGCGGGCTGCGACATGGGCGCGTGCGCGATCCTGCCGCGCCTGATCGGACAGGGCCGCGCGGCGGAGCTCCTTTTCACGGGCAGGTTCATGACGGCGGACGAGGGCGAGCGCTGGGGCTTCCACAACCGGCTTGTCGGGGCGGAAGAGCTGATGAGCACGACGATGGAAATGGCGCGCTCGCTTGCCGCGGGTCCGACCTTCGCGCACGGCATCACCAAGACGCAGCTCAGCACCGAATGGGCGGTGAGCGTCGACGTGGCCATCGAGATGGAGGCGCAGGCACAGGCGATCTGCATGCAGACGCAGGATTTCCGCAGAGCCTATGAAGCCTTCGCCGCCAAGACCCAGCCCGTCTTCGAGGGGAACTGACCATGCGCACGCTGCAACCGGCGGATTGGGCGCGCCCGCGCGGCTATGCCAACGGCGTCGAGGCGCGCGGACGGACGGTCTTCGTCGCGGGTCAGATCGGCTGGGACAAGGATCAGCGCTTCCAGGCCAAGGACTTCGCCGGCCAGTTCGAGCAGGCCTTGCTCAATATCGTCGCCGTCTTGCGCGAGGCCGGCGCGGGCCCCGAGCACGTCGTGCGACTCACCTGGTTCATTACCGACAAACGTGCCTATCTCGCGGATGCCAAGCGCATCGGCGAAATCTACCGCCGCGTGATGGGCCGCAACTTTCCCACGATGTCGGTGGTGCAGGTCGTCGCGCTGGTCGAGGACGAGGCCCTTGTCGAGATCGAAGCGACGGCCGTGGTGGAGGGCTAGCCGATCTCCCCCTTCGCAAGCCCGTCCAGGAAAAGCGTCGCCGCGAGCGTCGCGATGCGCTCCGGCGCGGTGGGACCGCGCGGGTCGAGCCAGGTATGCGTCCAGTTGATCATGCCGAAATAGAGCATGACGGCGGGGCGGCTCATGCGCTTTGCCAGCGTGGGGCGAATTTCGACGAGCAGCTCCTCGACGATCGCGATCAGGCGGCGCTGGACCTGCACCACCGCCTCGCGCCGTTTGGGCGGCAGGCGGGCGAGCTCGTTGAGCAGGACCTTATGGCGGGCGGCGGCGCCGACATAGAGCCGCATGAATTCCTGCGTCAGCGCGTGAAGCTTGGTGGTGGGCGCGAGCGCTTCGGCGGTCACGCGCTCGGCTGCGTCCAGCAGCGCACGCACGTGGCTGTGCATCACGTCGAAGAGGATGTCCTCCTTCGAGGGATAATAGTGATAGATGAGCGATTTCGACGTCTTGCAGGCGCGCGCGAGATCGGCGATCGATGCGCCCAGAAAGCCCTGCGCGGCATAGAGCCGCGCGGCCTGTTCGAGGATGGCGTCGCGCCGCTGCTCGAAATCGGCCGCCTGTTTTCGTGCCATCTGACGCGCTTCGCTTGATTGCCGACCGTCCGTTCGGTTAATTTAACACAGGTCCGCGCGCAAGAAAGAGAGAAGCGGTGTCTGCGACAGCCTTATCCACCGGCCGCGCGGCCGATCCCGGTTTCGACTGGAAGCGGGTCGCCTCGTTCGTGCTGCTCTCGCGCGCGCTCGACGCGATCGAGGAGACGCGCCTCGTTCCCGAAAAGAAGGTCTTCTACCAGTTCTCCGCGCGCGGCCACGATCTCGCGCAGATCGTCCTGGGAATGCAGCTGACGCACAGGCACGACGCGATCTGCGGCTACTACCGTTCGCGGCCCGTGCTGCTGACGCTCGGCGTCGATCCGGCGGATGCGCTCGGCTCCAGCATGGCGCGCGCCGGCGGCTATTCGGACGGGCGCGACATCGGCGCGGTGTTCAACTATCCCAACGCCCACGGACCGTCGGCGCTGCCGATGTGCGGCGGCGTGGGCGCGCAATACACGCCGACGGCGGGCTGGGCGCAAGCGCTCGAATACCGGCGCACGGTGCTGGGCGAGAAGGAGTATGACGGCGCCATCGGCGTCGTGCTCGGCGGCGACGCGTCGGTCGCGACCAACGGTTTCTGGTCCGCTCTCACCATGGCGACGACGCTGAAGCTGCCGATGCTCTTCTATATCGAGGACAACGGCTACGGCATCTCTGTCCCGTCCGACTTCCAGACGCCGGGCGCCGACATCGCGGCCAACCTCGCGAGCTTCAGGGACCTGCATGTGCTCTCCGGCGACGGCACCGAGCCGCAAGAGGCGGCCGCGCTGATCAGGGACGCGGTGACGCATGTGCGCGGACGCAAGGGTCCCTGCCTGCTGCGCCTCACGGTGCCGCGTCTCGAAGGTCATTCTTTCCAGGACACGCAAGCCTACAAGTCCAAGGCGACCGTCGATTCCGAATGGGCGCGCGATCCTGTGCCGAAGCTGCGAAAGCTTCTGGACGAGCGCGATTGGAACCAACTCGCCGCCGAAGCCGAGGCCACGGCCGACGATGCCCGTGCCCGCGCCGAAGCGCGCGAGATCGCCGATCCTTCCGGAATCACGCGCCATGTCTTTTTCGACGGCGAGGCGCTGCAGAAAAAAGGTGGTCAGTGGAGCCAAGGCTATGCGCCGCCGCCTTCGACCGACGCGCCGGTGACCAGCGGCCAGCGCATCAACATGGTCACCGCGATCCGCCGCACGCTCGAGCATGAGCTCGCGGTCAATCCCAAGCTGCTCGTCTTCGGAGAGGATGTAGGGCCGAAGGGCGGCGTACACGCGGTGACGTTGGGGCTGCAGGAGAAGTTCGGCGCCGAGCGCGTCTTCGACACGTCGCTGTCGGAAGAAGGCATCATCGGCCGCGCGGTCGGCATGGCGCTCGCGGGTCTCGTGCCGGTCCCGGAGATCCAGTTCCGCAAATACGCCGATCCGGCCTGCGAGCAGCTCAACGATTGCGGCACGATGCGCTGGCGCACCAACAACCGCTTCGCCGCGCCCATCGTGGTGCGCATTCCCGGCGGCTTCTTCAAATGCGGCGATCCCTGGCACAGCCAGACCAACGAGGTGCAGTTCGTCCATTCGCCGGGGTGGAAGGTCGCGGTGCCGTCGAACGCGGAGGACGCGGCCGGCCTGTTGCGCGCAGCGCTGCGCGGCAACGATCCGGTGATCTTCTTCGAGCATCGCGCGATGCTGGACGCGCCGTCGGCGCGGCGCCCCTGGCCGGGCGACGACTTCGTGCTGCCGTTCGGAAGCGCGCGTACGGTGCGCGAAGGGCATGACATCACTCTGGTCACGTGGGGCGCGATGGTCGAGCGCTGCGAGGAAGCGGCGGAGGGCCTCTCGGCCGAGATCCTGGACCTGCGCACGCTCATGCCATGGGACCGCGAGGGCGTGCTCGCCTCGGTCCGGCGCACGCGGCGCTGCCTGATCGTGCACGAGGATTCGATCAGCGCTGGCTTCGGCGCCGAGGTCGCAGCGACGGTGGCGCAGGAGGCATTCTTCGATCTCGACGCGCCGGTGTCACGGCTTGCGATGCCCGACATCCCAAGTCCGCACAATCCCGTTCTGATGGAAGCGGCGCTGCCGTCGGTGGAAGGCATCCGCGCCCGCATCGAAGAGTTGATCGGCTGATGGATATCGTCGCGCCCACCGA
Organism: Alphaproteobacteria bacterium; assembly: GCA_021325375.1. GTDB lineage: Bacteria > Pseudomonadota > Alphaproteobacteria > Micropepsales > Micropepsaceae > Rhizomicrobium. The sequence goes on from JAJPHG010000033.1 coordinate 45,583, forward strand.
GCAGGAAGGCACCAAGTCTGTCCTCAAGACCTGGCTCAAGAAGATCGGCGATCCCGTGCGCACCGATGAGCCGATCGTCGAGCTCGAGACCGACAAGGTCGCCGTCGAGATCGCGGCGCCCGGCGACGGCGTGCTCGCCGAGATCCTGATAGAGCCTGACAGCGACGTGGAACCCGGCACGGTGCTCGGCCGCATCGCCCAAGGCGCGGCCGCATCCGTCGACAAGGCGATGGATCAGGCGGCCGCGCTGCCCACCGCGCCGCGCGCGAAACCGGCCGCGGCCGTGAGCCAGCTTCCGCCCGGCATCCGCAAGATGCTTGCCGATGCGGGTCTCTCCGAAAGCGACGTGCCGGTGAGCGGCGCACGCCTGACGCGTGAGGACGTCGAGGCCGAGATCGCACGACGCGCGACCGCGCCTGCCGACGGCGTGACGCGCGTGCCACATGACTCCTTGCGCCGTCGCATCGCCGAGCACATGACGCAGTCGGTCACCGTCGCGCCGCACGTCACCGCCGTCTTCGAGGCCGATTTCACGCGGCTTGCCGCGCACCGTGCCGCCCACAAGGCGGAGTTCGAGGCCAAGGGCGTGAACCTGACCTATACGGCCTATTTCGCGCATGCCGGCGCGGCCGCGATGGAGGCCGCGCCGGCGGTCAATGGCCGCTGGTTCGACGACCGCGTCGAGATCTATCACGACGTCAACATCGGCATCGGCACCGCGCTCGGCGACAAGGGGCTCGTCGTTCCCGTCATCCATCGCGTGCAGACGCTGTCGCTGTTCGAGATCGCGCAAGCCCTGCAGACGCTCACCGCGAACGCGCGCGCGGGAAAGCTCGCGCCGGCCAACGTGCGCGGCGGCACGTTCTCGATCTCCAACCACGGCACGTCGGGCTCGCTGCTCGCCTCGCCGATCATCATCAACCAGCCGCAATCGGCGATCCTGGGGGTAGGAAAGCTCGAGAATCGCGCGGTGGTGCGCGACGGCAGGGTCGAGATTCGCCCGATGGCTTACGTCACGCTTACCATCGACCACCGCATCCTCGACGGCCACCAGACCAACGCGTGGCTCACCCGCTTCGTATCGCTATTGGAAGCGTGGTGAAGCCGCGGAAGCGCGCGCGCCGGGCGCGCAACGGCGGCCCCACGAGCGCGTAATCGGGGAAGCGCTTCAAGAAGCCTTCCAGCGCGATCGTCGCTTCCATGCGCGCCAGATTCATCCCGGCGCATTGATGCGGGCCCGCGGCGAAGGCGAGGTGCGGATTTGGCCTGCGCGCGGCGTCGAAGCGGTCGGGACCTTCGAAGACGGCCGCGTCGCGGTTGGCGGCACCGATGCCCAAGGTGACGAAGGTGCCTTCGGCGATCTCGACGCCGCCGACCTCGCAATCACGGACGGCGAGCCGGTTGCCGAGCTGGTTGGAGCTTTCATAGCGCAGCACCTCCTCGATCGCGCTGCGCAACAGCGCGGGATCGTCGAGCACGCGGCGGCGTTCGTCCGGGAAGCGCGCGAACAACTCGAGCGCGTTGCCGATCAAGTTCGTCGTCGTCTCATGACCGGCGTTGAGCAGGAAAACGCAGTTCTCGACGAGCTCGTCGTCCGACAGCGGCTCCTCGCTTGCGATGAGACGCGTGAGCACGTCGCGCGCGGAATCGCCCGGTCTCATGCGGCGCTCGGCGATCAGGCCGCGAAGATAGGCATGGAATTCGGCCAGCGCCCGTTCTCCCTGCGCGAAGGCTTCGCTGGACAATACGGGTTCGAGCGCGCCCAGGATCGCGAGCGACCAGTTGCGCAGCGGCGCGCGGTCCGCGTCCGGCACGAGCAGCAGGTCACCGATGACCTCGACGGGGATGGCGGCGGCGAAGTCGGCGATGCCGTCGATCGTCTGCCTTTCGGAGGCGTCGTCGAGCAGGCGATCGACGAGCGCCGCGAGCTTCGGCCCCAACGGCGCCAGTGCGCGCGGGATCAGGGCACCCAGGATCGTGCGGCGCACGCGCGCGTGGTATGGCGCATCGTTGAACACCAGGCTCGTCGTGTGATGGCGGAAGAGGCGCGAGGTGGCGCCGTATTTCGTGCCGAACTCCCGTCTCTTGTCGGAGCTGAACGTCGCGGTATCGTGGTAGACGCGCGCCAGATCGGCGTGGTGGCTCAGGAAAACGCCACCGCCGGGAAGACGCTTCACCGGCTCATGCTCGCGCAAGAGCCGGTAGGTCGGATAGGGATCGTCATAGAACGAATCCGGCAGGCACGCGAGGTCGAACGCGACGCTCATGCGCCGAGCAGCCAATCCCAGACGGCTGCCGGCGCGTCGATCATCGCGTTGTGGCCTGCGCCCGCGATGTCGATCGCGGCGGGATCGAATTCGGCGAGTTGCGCGCGGCTCACCATCGCGTCGCTTTCGCCGCGTGCCAGACGGATCCGGCAGATCGACGACGCGAGCAGCGCCTGCATCGGTGGCGGCCCGACGCGCGCGGTCGCCGGATCGGCCGCGAGGCGCCAGCCCCCGCCGGCTTCGGCGACGCCTCGCTCGGTCGCATGCGCGCCGAGGCCGGAAACTTTCGCGAAGCGCGCCATCGCTTCGTCCTTGGCTGCGAACAGGCGTGGCGGCGCGGCGGCCATCTTTTCCAGTCCTGCAAGCTCGTCCGCGTTCCAGACGACCTTGATGGCGAGGCCGAAGACGCGTGACGGCGCCACGCCGAACCAGCCGCTCGCGAGCGCGAGGGCGACCGCGCCACCCATGGAATGGCCGAGCACGACGATCTCGCGCCATGGGCCTGCGATAAGCTCCGCGACATCGGCGGCGTGAAAGCCCAGCGCATAGTTGTCGGCATGCGCCGAGGCGCCGTGACCGCGAAGATCGGGCGCGATCCAGCTCCCTTGCCAGCGGTTCGCCGCCAGCATCGGCCGCCACACGTCGCGGGTCGCACCCAGCCCGTGCAGCAGCACGAGCAGCCGGTCGCCATCGCCGCCGCGGTCGTGCTCGAGCTTCATGCGGGCTTGTCCTTGCGATGATCGAAGACGCGCCTGGCCTTGCCTTCCGAACGCGGCAGGGTGCCCGCTTCCACCACGGTCACGGTCGCTGACAGACCGTAGCGCGACTTCATCCGTTCCGCGAGGGCGTTCACGCCTGTCCCTTCGACGGTGATGATAAGCTCGTCGCGCGCATTCTCGCGGCGCACGTCGATGCGGTAGTGGGAGCTAAGCGCGGCTTCTTCCAGGATCAGCTCCTCGATCTGGCGCGGGAAGATGTTCACGCCGCGCACGATCAGCATGTCGTCGCTGCGGCCGAGGATGCGGTCCATCCGCCGGAATGGGACGCCGCCCACAGGTGGATGCAGCCGCGTGAGGTCGCCGGTGCGATAGCGGATGATCGGAACGGCCTCTTTGGAAAGCGAGGTGAAGACAAGCTCGCCCTCCTTGCCGTCGGCAAGCACGGCGCCGGTCGCGGGGTCGACGATCTCCGGATGGAATTCGTCTTCCCAGATCGTGAGCGTGCCGCGGGCATCGGCACGTTCCTGCGCGACGCCGGGGCCGAGCACTTCCGACAAGCCATAGAGATCGAGCGCGGCGATACCAAGCCGCGCTTCGATCTCGCGCTGCATCTGCATGCTCCAGGGTTCGGCGCCGAAGATGCCGATCTCGAGCGAGGTGCCGCGCGGATCGACGCCCGCGCGCTCCAGCGCCTCCGCCAGCACCAGCATGTAGGACGGCGTGCAGCAGATGATGCGCGGCTCGAGGTCGAGGATGAGTTGCACCTGCCGCTCGGTCTGTCCGCCGGACGCCGGCACCACGGCGCAGCCCAGCCTCTGCGCGCCGCCATGCAGCCCGAGCCCGCCGGTGAAAAGCCCATAGCCATAGGCGTTGTGGATCAGGTCTCCCGGCCGTCCGCCGGCCGCCTCGATGCAGCGCGCGACGAGACCGTCCCAGAGGTCGAGGTCGTTCTTCGTATAACCCACGATGGTGGGCTTGCCCGTCGTGCCCGACGACGCATGCACGCGCGCAAGCTTCTCGCGCGGCACGGCGCACATGCCCCAGGGATAGTTGGCGCGGAAATCGCTCTTCAGCGTGAAGGGAAAACGTGCGAGGTCGCCCAGCGTGCGCAGGTCGGTGGGTGCCACGCCGGCCGCGTCGCATTTGGCGCGGTAATAGGCTGTGTTGTCATAAGCATGCGCGATCGAGCGGCGAAGCGCGTCGAGCATCACACGGCGTTCATCGTGAGCAGCTCATAGGCCGCGACCGGCTCGCCGTTCTGGTTGACGACGTTCACCGCCCAGCGCACCTCGCCGTATTGCTCGTTGCGCAGCGATTTGGATTTCGCGGTCAGGCTCACCTTGATCGCGTCGCCGGGCTTCACGGGCTTGAGGAATCTGAGATTGTCGAGGCCGTAATTCGCCAGCACCGGCCCCGGCGGCGGATCGACGAACAGTCCTGCAGCGAAGGCCAGGATCAGATAGCCATGCGCCACGCGTCCGCCGAACAGCGGATTGGCCTTCGCGGCCTCCTCGTCCATATGGGCATAGAAGGTGTCGCCGGTGAAATGCGCGAAATGCTCGACGTCGTCGAGCGTGATCGTGCGCGGCGCCGTGACAAGCGTCTTGCCGAGCTCGAGCTCGCCGAAGCGCAGGCGGAAGGGATGCGGTCCGTCCGTGAACTCCGGCGCGCCGCTCATCCAGTTGCGCGTGACCGCGGCCAGCATGCGCGGGCTGCCCTGCAGGGCCGTGCGCTGCATGTAGTGGAGCACGCCGCGGATGCCGCCCATCTCCTCGCCGCCGCCCGCGCGCCCCGGTCCGCCATGGACGAGGCCGGGAAGCGGCGAGCCGTGGCCGGTGGATTCCTTCGCGCAGTCGCGGTCGATGATCGCGACGCGGCCGTGGAACGCGCCCGCGCCCATCACGACCTGCTCGGCGACGGCCGGATCGTGGGTGAAGAGCGACATCACCAGCGACCCCTTGCCGCGATTGACCAGCGCGATCGCCTCGCCGATGTCGCGATAGGGCATCAAGGTGGCGACCGGGCCGAACGCTTCCACTTCGTGTACGCGTTCGGATTTCTCCGGCTGGTCGCAGCGCAGCAGGACCGGCGACATGTACGCGCCCTCCCGCGCGCCGCTGTCCACCTCGGCGACGACGATATCGGCGTCGCGGGCGAGCTCCTTGACTTTCGCGCGCACGTCGTCGCGTTGCGCCGTGCTCACCAATGCGCCCATCGAAGCCGCTTCCTTGGCGAGGCCCTCCCTCAGCGCAGCCTCCGCATCGTCGATCAACACGGACGGCACGAAGGCGCGACGGATGGCGGTGCATTTCTGTCCCGCCTTCACCGTCATCTCGCGCACGACTTCCTTGATGAAAAGCTCGAACTCCGGGCTCTCTCGCGTCGCATCCGGCCCCAGAACCGATGCGTTGAGCGAGTCCTGCTCGGCGATGAAGCGCACGCCTTCGCGGATGACCGTGGGGTGGCTTTTGAGCTTGGCCGCGGTCTCGGCCGAACCGGTGAAGGAGACGACGTCCTGTCCCGTCAGATGATCGAACAGATCGCCGACGCCGCCCATGACAAGCTGCACCGCGCCCTCGGGCAACACCTTGGCGTCCGTCATGATATCGAACGCGGCCCTGGCGAGCTTTGCCGTCGCGGTCGCGGGCTTGACGATGGCCGGCACGCCCGCGAGCAGCGTGGGCGAAAGCTTCTCCAGCATCCCCCAGACGGCGAAGTTGAACGCGTTGATGTGCACGGCCGTGCCTTGCAGTGAGGTATAGACGTGCAGGCCGACGAACGTGCCGCGCTTCGACAAGACCTCGGGAGCGCCGTCGATGAGGATACGGTCGTTGGGAAGCTCGCGCCGGCCCTTGGAGGCATAGGAGAACAGCGTGCCCGCGCCGCCCTCGATGTCGATCCAGGAGTCGGAACGCGTCGCGCCGGTCTCGGCCGACAGCGCATAGAGCTCTTCCTTGCGCGCCATGATCGCGTCGCCGAGGCTTTTGAGCATCTTGGCGCGCTGGTGGAACGTCATCGCGCGCAGCGCGGGGCCGCCTGTCTCGCGCGCATGGGCGGCCAGTTTGCGGAAGTCCATGATCTATCGTCCTGTGAATTTCGGCGGGCGCTTTTCGGCGAAGGCGCTGACGCCCTCGCGATAATCCGCCGAGCGGCCGAGTTCGCGCTGCATGTCGCGCTCGAGGTCCAGATGGGTGTCGAAATCGTTGCCCCAGGCGGCGCGGATCGCGTGCTTGATCGCGGCAAGGCCTTTGGTCGGTCCTTGCGCCAACCTTTCGACGAGCTTGTTCGTCTCGGACACCAGTTCCGCGTCGTCAATGGCGCGCCAGATCAGGCCCCAGGCTTCCGCCTGCTCGGCGGTGAGCGGCTGGCCGGTCAGCGCCAGGGCCATCGCACGCGCGTGACCCGCGAGCCTGGGCAGGATCCACGTGCCGCCGGAATCCGGCACCAAGCCGATATTGGCGAAGGACTGGATGAACTTGGCACTCTTCGCCGCGAGCACGATGTCGGCGGCGAGGGCGATGTTCGCACCCGCGCCCGCGGCGACGCCGTTCACCGCGCAGACGACGGGCTTGGGCAGAGCGACGAGCCTGCGCACCAGCGGGTTGTAGCTTTCGTCGAGCGAGCGGCCGAGATCCACGCCTTCGCCGCCGGGCGCGACCGCGCGGTCGGAGAGGTCCTGTCCCGCGCAGAAGCCGCGCCCCGCGCCGGTGACGAGCAGAACGCGCGCATCGTCGTCGGCTTCGACTTGGCTGAGCGCTTGCGCGACCTCCTGGTGCATCTGAAGCGTGAAGCTGTTGAGACGGTCGGGACGGTTCAGGGTAAGACGCGCGACGCCGCCCGCGACCTCGAACAGAATCGTTTCGAAGGCCATTGCCGCATCTCCCTTGGGAACGAGAACAGGTTTAAGATAGATCGTCCGGACGGTCAACGAAACACGAGGAGAACGCGATGGACGCCGATGCGCTCGCACGCGCGGTTGCCGACCACCTGCACGCGCGGGAAGGCACGAGCAAGGCGCTCGGCATCGTCATCGAGGAGGTGCGCGAAGGTTATGCCCGCATCCGCATGACGGTGCAGGGCTCCATGCTCAACGGCCACGGTGTGGCGCAGGGCGGGATGATCTTCACGCTCGCCGACACGGCGTTCGCCTATGCCTGCAATTCGCGCAATGCGAGCACGATGGCAAACCAGGCCTCCATCGTCTTCCTGTCGCCGGGCCGGGACGGCGAGCGGCTGACGGCGGAGGCGCGGGAGGAAGCCGTTTCGGGCCGCTCGGGCGTTTATCGCATACGGGTGACTGGCGAAGACGGCCGCGATGTCGCGGTTTTCCAGGGTCTTTCGCGCAGCGTCGGTGGGGCGGTCATTAATTGACCGACCGGTCGAGTTATTATAGGATGCGGCCATGTATACGACCGAGCTGAAAGACAAGAGCCAGAAGCAGGCGGCCACGCCGCTTTCGGCCGAAGACCCCGAGCGTCTCGCCGCCTTCGAGGCGCGCGTCGCGGCCGACGATTTCATCGAGCCGAAGGACTGGATGCCGGACGCCTATCGCAAGACGCTGGTGCGCCAGATCTCGCAACATGCGCATTCCGAGATCGTGGGCATGCTGCCCGAGGGCAACTGGATCACGCGCGCGCCGTCGCTGCGCCGCAAGGCGGTGCTCCTCGCCAAGGTTCAGGACGAGGGCGGGCACGGGCTCTATCTCTACGCCGCCGCCGAGACGCTGGGCACGAGCCGCGACGAGATGGTCGAGGCGCTGCATTCCGGCCGCGCGAAATATTCGACGATCTTCAACTATCCCACGCTCACCTGGGCCGATATCGGCGCCATCGGCTGGCTGGTCGACGGGGCTGCGATCATGAACCAGGTGCCGCTGCAGCGAACCTCCTACGGCCCTTACGCGCGCGCCATGGTGCGCATCTGCAAGGAAGAGAGCTTCCACCAGCGCCAGGGCTACGAGATCATGACCACGCTGGCGAAGGGCTCGGCCGAGCAGAAGCGCATGGCGCAGGATGCGCTGGACCGCTGGTGGTGGCCGTCGCTGATGATGTTCGGACCGCCCGACGACAATTCTCCTAATTCCGCGCAATCGATGCGCTGGCGCATCAAGCGCGAATCCAACGACGAGATCCGCCAGCGCTTCGTCGACGCCACCGTGCCGCAGGCCGAAGCCATCGGTCTCTCGATCCCCGATGCAGACCTCAAATGGAACGAGGCGCGAGACGCTTACGATTTCGGCGCGATCGACTGGGAAGAGTTCTATGCCGTGGTGCGCGGCGAAGGCCCGGTCGCGAAGGAGCGCATGGCCGCGCGCGTGAGCGCCCGGGAGGACGGGCGCTGGGTGCGCGAGGCCGCGCTCGCCCATGCCGAAAAGCGGGCTGTCCGGCTCGCGGCGGAGTAGCGCATGAGCAAGGAATGGCCGCTCTGGGAAGTCTTCATCCGTGCGAAGAATGGGCTCGCGCATAAGCATGCCGGCAGCGTGCATGCCGCCGATGCGCGCATGGCGCTGGAAGCGGCGCGCGACACCTATACGCGGCGCATGGAAGGCGTGAGCCTGTGGGTCGTGCCGTCCGTCTCCATCACGGCGTCCGATCCGGGCGAGGCGGAAGCCCTGTTCGCGCCGGCGCAGGACAAGGTCTATCGCCATCCGACGTTCTACACCGTGCCGGACGGCGTGAAGAACATCTGATGGCTTCGCTCTTCGATCACGCGATCCGCCTCGGCGACGACGCGCTCATCCTGGGGCAGCGCCTGTCGGAATGGGCGGGCCACGCGCCGATGCTCGAGATCGACCTCGCGCTTTCCAACATCGGCCTCGACCTCATCGGCCAGGCGACGCATTTCCTCAAGCTCGCGGGCGAGGAAGAGGGCAAGGGCCGCGACGCCGACGCGCTCGCCTTCCGCCGCGACGTCCTGGATTTCCGCAACTGCCTTCTCGTCGAGCAGCCGAACGGCGATTTCGCGCAGACCATCGCGCGCCAGTTCCTGTTCTCCAACTGGCAGGAGCTCCTGATGACGGAGATCGCCGCCGCCCCCGCGCCGGCCCTGTCCGCCATCGGCGCGAAAGCCGTGAAGGAAGTCGCCTATCACGCGCGCTATGCGTCGGAATGGGTCGTGCGCCTTGGCGACGGCACGGAGGAAAGCAGAGCGCGCATGGTCGCGGGTCTCGATTCCATGTGGCGCTTCGTCGACGAGCTGTTCGATCCGGCGGACGGCGCGGCGTCGTTGCGTCCGGCCTGGGATGCGCGCATCGCCGACACTCTGCATGCCGCCTCGCTGGACGTGCCGAAGCCCCGGCGCGCGGTGACGGGCGGCCGCCGCGGCCATCACTCCGAGCATCTGGGCCATCTTCTGACCGAGATGCAGTTCCTCCAGCGCGCCTATCCGGGTGTGACATGGTAGAGAGCGTCCTCGACGTCCTTTCGCGCGTGCCCGATCCGGAGATTCCGGTGGTCTCGGTCGTCGATCTCGGCATCGTGCGCGAGGTGCGCGACGACGCGGTGGTGATCACGCCGACCTATTCCGGCTGTCCCGCGACACTTGCCATCGAGGCCGGCATCCGCGCCGCGCTCGACGCCTCGGGTCATGGCGACATGAAGATCGAGACCGTGCTCTCGCCGCCCTGGACGACGGACTGGATCAGCGAAGAGGGCAGGGCGAAGCTTCACGCCTACGGTATCGCGCCGCCGTCGCGCTCCCAGGTGGTCTGTCCGCGTTGCGCCTCCACGGATACCGAAGAGATCAGCCGTTTCGGCTCCACGCCGTGCAAGGCGCTGCACCGCTGCCGCGCCTGCGGCGAACCGTTCGACCTCTTCAAATGTCACTGAACAAGGGATTCCATCGCCTGAGGATCGCGGAAGTCCGGCGCGAGACGCCGGATGCGGTGTCGATTCTCTTCGACATGCCGCCCGGATTGCGCGAGGCCTTCCGCTTCAAGGCCGGCCAGCACCTCACGCTGCGCGCCGACATCGCGGGCGCCGACGTGCGGCGCACCTATTCGCTCTGCACCGCGCCCGGCGAGGGCGACTTCCGCATCGCCGTCAAGCAGATGCCGGGCGGCGTGTTCTCCGGCTGGGCGAACAGCGCGCTCCAGGCAGGACACGAGATCGAGGTCCTGCCGCCGATGGGCCGCTTCGTGCTGCCGGAGAAGGCCACGGCGCCTCGTTACGTGGGCATCGCGGGCGGTTCGGGCATCACGCCCGTGCTGTCGCTTCTGAAACATACGCTGGCGAGCGATCCGAAAGCGCGCTTCACGCTCGTCTATGGCAACCGCAACACGCCCTCGATCATGTTCCTGGAGGAGATCGCCGGGCTCAAGGACCGCTATCTCGACCGCCTCGAAATCTATCACGTGCTGGAGGACGAGGCGGAGGAGATCGAGCTCTTCAACGGCCGCCTCGACCGCGCGAAGTGCGCCGAGATATTCTCGCATCTCGTCGATGTCGAAGGCGTCGATGCATTCTTCATCTGCGGCCCGGGCCCGATGATGGACACGGTCGAGGCGGCACTGAAGGAGCGCGGCGTGGCGCCTGAGCGCGTGCTCATCGAGCGCTTCTCGACCAGCGCGCCGACGGCGGAACAGCTCGCGCGGAGCGAGGTGATCAACGCCAAAGCGGCGGGCGTGGAGATGCAGGTCGTGCTCGACGGCCGCCGCTCGCGCGTGCGCTTCGATCCCGCCAAGGGCAACATCCTCGATAGCGTGCAGGCCGCGGGGCTGCCGGCGCCCTATGCGTGCCGCGGCGGCGTCTGCTCGACCTGCCGCGCCAAGCTTCTCAGCGGCAAGGCGACGATGCTCAAGAATTACGGCCTCACCGATGAGGAGGTGGCGCAGGGCTATGTCCTCACCTGCCAGGCGACGCCGGACAGCGGCGACATCGTTCTCAGCTACGACGAATAGCGGAACCAAGAGGGTGGGCGAACGTTTACCGTTCGTCCACTTTGACGAGGTTCCGCCATGACCGCCAGGTTCGCCCTTTCGCTCGCCGCCCTTCTTGCGTCGACGTCGCTGAGCTTTGCCGCGCCGCCCGACCAGCCGGGCCATATCAGCCCGCAGCCGAACACCGAGAACAACACCGTCAGCGCGGTGAAGGACACCGCCGGTCACGCGGTCGGCACCGTGTCGGCCGAGTTGACGACCAAGCTCCAGGACTTCGTCACCGCCGCCGCGACCAGCGACATGTACGAGGTCGAGGCCGCGAAGATCGCGCTGCAGCGCTCGCACGACTCGAAGGTCAAGGCCTTCGCGCGCAGGATGGAGAGCGCGCATACCCAGACCACCGATGAGCTCAAAGCGACGCTCACCAAGATCAACGCCACCGTGACGCCGCCGAGCGCGCTCGACGATCGCCGCCAGGGCATGATCGACGAGCTGCGCGGCGCCAAGGATGCCGATTTCGACAACCGCTACATGTCGCAGCAGGTCGACGCCCACAACGAGGCGCTGACCCTGATGGACCGCTACGCCAAGGACGGCGACACGCCGGCGGTCAAAAGCTTCGCGGCGAAGACCAGGACAGCGGTGCAGTCGCATCTCGACATGGCCAAGAAGCTGCTCGACAAGCACAACAGCTGATCTATTGTTAAGACGCGTTTCGGCCCGGAGATGGGTTCATGGCTTCCAGGAAGCTTTCCGTCTACCGGGCCAAACGCGATTTCCACAAGACCAAGGAGCCCAGCGGCGCGCGCAAAGTCGCAAAGGCCGAGCGCCTGCGCTTCGTCGTGCAGAAGCACGACGCGACGCGGCTGCACTACGATTTCCGCCTCGAGCTCGACGGCGTCTTCAAATCCTGGGCGGTGACGCGCGGGCCGTCGCGCGATCCGGCGGACAAGCGGCTTGCGGTCGAGGTCGAGGACCATCCGCTCGACTATGGCGATTTCGAAGGCACGATCCCGCAAGGCGAATATGGCGGCGGCACGGTGATGCTGTGGGACCGCGGCTATTGGGAGCCCGAGGGCGATCCGCGCGCGATGCTCAAGAAGGGCGATCTCAAATTCGTCCTCGCCGGCGAAAAGCTCGAAGGCGGCTGGGTGCTGGTGCGCATGAAGAACGACAAGTTCAAGAGCAAGCGCAACAACTGGCTCCTCATCAAGCATCACGACGCGTTCGAGAAGGAGGGCGACGCGGAGACGCTGCTCAAGAAGGACAAGTCGGTCGCCTCCGGCCGCTCGATGGCTGAGATCGAGGCCGGCAAGGGCAAGAAGCCGAAGCCCTTCATGCGCAAGAAAGCCTTCGCGCGCGACGCGGTGTGGGAATGAGCGCAGCGAAGAAGACGGCAGGCGGCGCGACGGTGATGGGCGTCGCGATCTCGCACCCGGACAAGGAATTCTGGCCCGGTATCTCCAAGCTCGATCTCGCGCGCTACTTCGAAGCAGTGGGCGATTGGATCATGCCGCATATCGAAGGGCGGCCGTGCTCCATCGTGCGCGCGCCGGACGGCGTCGCGGGCGAGCGCTTTTTCCAGCGCCACGCGATGGCGGGGTCGTCGAAGCTGCTCTCCGTCGTCAAGGTCTCCGGCGACCGCAAGCCCTATCTCCAGATCGACCATGTCGAAGGCCTGGCAGCGGTCGCGCAGAGCGGCGGGATCGAGCTGCATCCCTGGAACTGCGCGCCCGGCAAGCCCGACATGCCGGGACGTTTCGTCTTCGACCTCGATCCTGCGCCGGACGTCGCGTTCGATCTCGTGGTCCGCGGCGCGCTCGAGGTCCGCGACCGGCTGAAGACGCTGGGCCTGGTGAGCTTCTGCAAGACCACGGGCGGCAAGGGACTGCACGTCGTCGCGCCTTTCTCCGCGGGCAGGATAGGCTGGAAGGATGCCAAGGCCTTCGCCAGGATCGTCTGCGAGCAGATGGCCGCCGACAGCCCGAAGCTCTATCTCACGACGATGGCGAAGAAGGACCGCGGCGGGCGTATCTTCCTCGATTATCTGCGCAACGACCGCATGGCGACGGCGGTCGCCCCGCTTTCTCCGCGCGTCCGCGACGGCGCGCCCGTGTCGATGCCGCTCACCTGGGCGCAGGTGAAGAAGGGCCTCGACCCGAAGAAGTTCAGCGTCCGCACCGTGCCCGCGCTGCTCAGGAAGAGCGCCGCTTGGAAGGGCTATGACGACGCCGGGCGCCCGCTCGCGGCGGCAATCAAGCGGCTGTCCTAGCGCAGGCTTGCGCGCAAGCACGGCAGGCGGCGACGCATTCCTCCATCCCTTCCATGTCCGCGCAATCGTCGGCGTATTCGCCGCAGACCGTGGCGCAGAGCCCGCACAGCTCGCGGTGGAACTGGCTCTTGTGGAGCATGAAATCCGCCGTCGTGGCGCAGATCGCGGCGCAATCGATCATCATCCGGAAATGCGGCGGTGCCACGTGATCGCCGCCCGTCTCCAGGCAATGCGTCATCGCCAGCCCTAGGCACACCTTGTGGCAATCGAGGCAGGCATCGATGCAGGCGGAAACGCTCCGGTCGAAGGCATGCATGAGCGGCACTCCCCGTGAGTTCGAATAACTACGCGCGGCCCGCGCATTCGTTCCTCAGATCACCACCACGATCATCGCGCCCTTCCATTTCTCCATCACGCGCGCGGCGGTCTGGCCGACGGCCAAGTGGTCGCCGACGCGGCGGTTGGTGCCGAGCACGATCAGGTCGCTCTGCGACTCCTTCGCTTCGGCAAGGATCGCCTCATGCGGCTCGCCCTGGGTGTGCATCGCGTTCACGATGTTTTCGTGACCGTAGCGCTTGGCGAGCGCCTTGACGTCGTCCTCCAGCGCGCGCTCGGTCTTGCGGCGGCGCAGGCGGCTGCGCGCGGGTGCGGCCCGGCGGTCGGCGACATGCAGCGCGATGGTCTTGCCGTCCTGGGCTGCCGCGATCGCGAACGCGATCTCGGCACCGCGCCGGGCGGTGTCGGTGCCGTTCACGGGAACGAGCACGTTGAAGCCGCCCTCTTTCTTGAGATGCTCGCCGCCGATGACGAGCGCGATCGGGCCCTGGAAATCCGCCGCCGTGCGGTCGACCTCGGGCGCGAAATTGCCCTGGCTTACCATCTTCTCGATGCCGAGGAAGAGGATGTCGTAGCCTTTCGGCGCCTCCCTCGCGATCGCGGCCTTCGCGGTCTCCTGCGGCCGCGCGGAGACCTCGACGCGCTCGGGCTTGGCGTCGCCGTCGCCGTTGCCGCTTGCCTGATGGCCCTCTTTCGCGCCTTCGGTCGCGACGGAAGTGAGTGCGGCCGTCTCGACGGCGGTGGAGCTCTTCGCGCGCTTGATCGGCAGGACGGTGACCGGGATGCCGCGCCGTCCCGCGATCACGCCGGCGAGCCGCGAGGCGAGCTTGCCGTTGGCGCTTTCGTCGGCCGCGATCAGGAGCCGCTCGAACTTGCTCACGAAGCCCTTGGCGTCGAGCTCTTCCTTCTCGAGACGCGTCTTCTCTTCTTTGCCCATGGGCAGGCGGCGCAGCGCCCAGCGCAGCATCGGCGGCATCGCCATGGTCGTGATCACCGCCATGGTCACGATCATGGTGTAGAGGTTCTGCGTCAGCGCGCCCATGGTCAGTCCGATGGAGGCGACGATGACTTCCGTCGAGCCGCGCGCGTTCATCGCGCAGCCGAGCGCCAGCGACTCGCGCAGCGAAAGCCTGCTCACCATGCCGCCTGCGAACGCGCCCGCGAACTTGCCGACGCTGGCCACCGCGACGAGGCCGAAGGTGAGAAGGGCGAGATGCGAGTCCTTCAGGATCGTCAGATCCGCCGACAGGCCGGACAGGCCGAAGAAGATCGGCATCATGAAGGCGGTGATGAAGCCGCGCAGCTGGTCCTCGATATGTTTCGACAGGATCGGCGACTCTCCCACCAGCACGCCCGCGACGAAGGCGCCGAGCACGGTGTTGACCCCCATCTCCTGGGTCACCAGCGCGAGCAGGCACATGACGATCAGGATCGCGGTCACCACCGCATAGTCGCTGACGAAAGTGTCGTTGACCCAGCGGATCAGCCAGAAGACGAGCTTGCGTCCGACGGTGTAGCTGAGCACCAGGAACACCGCCGTGCCGATCACCGTCTTGGCGAGCGAGCCGAGCGCGAAGCCGCCGGCGCCCGCGATGCCCAGCGTGATGGAGACGATGATCCACCCCGTCGTATCCTCCATGATCGCCGACGCGACGATGATCTGGCCCAGGTTGCGGCGCGTGAAGTTCATCTCGCGCACGACCATGGCGACGATCTTGATCGAGGAGATCGAGAGCGCGGTGCCGAGAAAGAGCGAGGTGATCAGCCTGTGCTGCGCCACGGGCAGGATGGAGTCCGGGATGACCTGGCCGAGCGCGAAGCCGCAGATGAAAGGCACGGCCACGCCGGTCAGCGAGATCGCGATCGCGGGCAGCCCCACCTTGCGCACCAGCTTCAGGTCCGTCTCCATGCCGGTGAGCAGCAGCAGCATCATCACGCCCATGTTGGCGACGCCTGAGATGAGATTTTTCTGCTCCGGCGTCTTTGGGAAGACGAGGTCGTGCAGGTGCGGCATCACCCAGCCGAAGAGCGACGGTCCCAGGATCAGGCCCGCGAGAAGCTGGCCGATCACCGCGGGCTGGCCGAAGCGCTGCATCACTTCGCCGAGCCCGCGCCCGATCAGCAGCAGCAGCACGATCTGCGCGACCAGTATGGCCTCGCCCGTGCCGCCCAGGCCGGTGCCGCCGGACGTCTTGGCCTGCGCGGCCATCGCCGCGCTCGCGACGCAGGCGAGCACGAGGCCCAGCAAGCCGGATGAAACCCTTCGCACCACGCCCGCGTCCCGAATTGAGAAAGACTATCCGGATAAAAACGCGCGCCGGTTTGCGAAGGTTCCGCCCACAAGGGGAGGGGAATTCACGCCACCGCTTTCGAGCGCGCGGGCGCGTTCTTCAGGATCGCTTTCAGCGCTTCGGGCGCGACGGGCTTCTGCAGCATGGGACAGGACGCGAAACGCTTGTCGATCGTGTGCTGGCCATAGCCGGTCAGGAACACGAAGGGAATGCCGCGCGATTGCAGCAGCTCGGCCAAAGGATAGACCGACTTGCCGTTCAGGTTCATGTCCAGGATCGCGCCCTCGAACTGGCCTTCGGACGCGGCCGCCATCGCCTCGTCGAGGCCGGCATAGGGCTCGCTCGGCTCGAAGCCCCAATCGACCAGCATGTCGTGGAGCAGGATTCCGATCAGCGCCTCGTCCTCGACGAGCAGCAGCTTCCTGCCGAACGGTTGTCCGTCCGCGACGGGTGCGCCGCCGCGCGCGCTCTCGAGCCTGGCCGGGCCCGCGACCTGTCCGCAGGCGATGTCGATGCGGCAATGCAAACCTTCCGGCCGCCAGTCGAAGCGCGCCTCGCCTTTGCCGGACGTGCCGAGATTGGCGTTGATGATCTTCATGCCGAAGCCGGTGGCGGTGGGCGGCGTGACGTCCGGGCCGCCCTTCTCGGTCCAATCGAGGACGAGACGCCCGTCCTTCAATGTCCAATGCACCGAAAGCTCGCCGTCCTTGGCCGACAGCGCGCCGTATTTCGCCGCGTTCGTCGCAAGCTCGTGCAAGGTGAGCGCGATCGATTGCGCGGTCTCGGGGGCGACGAGCAGGGAGGGCCCGTCGACGGCGATCGTCCGGTTGCCCGCGGTGCGATAGGGCGCGACCTCTTCCATCACGAGCCTGTGCACGTCGGCGCCCTGCCAGCGCGCTTGGCTGAGCAGCTCATGCGTCTGCGCCAGAGCGCGGATGCGGCCCTCGATGGTCTGCACGTAGCCCTCGAGCGTGTCGGCGCGGGCGAGGCGGATGATCGCCTGCACGATGGCGAGCGCGTTGCGCGCGCGGTGATCGACCTCGCGCGCGAGCAGCGCCTGGCGCATCTCCGCATCCTTGCGCTCGGTGATGTCGCTGGTGACGCCGCTGACACGCACCATGCGGCCGCCCGCATCGAAGCTCGCGACCGCCGAAACCGCGCACCAGCGCAGCTCGCCGCTCGGGCGCACGACGCGCGCCTCGAGCTTGTAGGAGCTGTTGGATTGCGAAAGCTCCGCGAAGGCGTGGTGAAGGCTCTCCATGTCCTCGGGGTGCACGGCGCGGCGGATCGCCTCCAGCGTCGGCGCGAAATCGGTGTCGACGCCGAAGATGCGCCGGTGGCCTTCGTCCCATGTCCACATGTCGGAAGCGAAATCGTAGGCCCAGGAGCCCATGTCGCCCGCGGCGAGCGCCAGGCTGCGCCCCTGCTCGCTTTGCAACAGCCGCGCGGCCGCGGATTCGAGCGCCGCGGTGCGCTCCGACACGCGGCTTTCCAGCTCGCGGTTCAGCTCCTCGAGCTGGCGCGTCTTGCGATAGAGCTCGGCGAAGACCTTGACCTTCGCGCGCAGCACCTCGGGCACCACCGGCACCGGCACGTAGTCGACGGCGCCCGCATTGTAGCCGCGCAGATAATCGGTCTCGGTCACGTGGATCGCCGAGATGAAGATGATGGCGATGCGCTGGAAGCGCGGATGCTCGCGGATCATCTTGGCGAGGTCGAAGCCGTCGAGCTCCGGCATGCAGACGTCGATCAGGATCACGGCGATGTCGGTCTTGAGAAGCTGTTCCAGAGCCTCGCGTGCCGAGCTGACCTTGATCAGGTTCTCGCCCAACCCGCCCAGCATCACCTCATAGCTGAGCAGCTTGGCCGGCTGGTCGTCGACCAGCAGGATGTTGACCTTGTCGGACGCGCTTTTCTTCATCAGCGGTGCAGCCACATGCGCAGCGCCGAGAGGAGCTGTTCGGTGTTGACCGGCTTGGCGAGGTAGTCCGACGCGCCGGCCTCGAGGCATTTCTCGCGGTCGCCCTTCATCGCCTTGGCGGTGAGCGCCAGGATCGGCAGGCGGCGGAACTTCGGATTCTCGCGGATGCGCGCGGTCGTCTGATAGCCGTCCATCTCGGGCATCATGATGTCCATGAGCACGATGGCGAGGCCGGGCGTCTCCTCGACCAGCTTGATCGCGTCGGCGCCGTTGGTGGCGGTGAGCACGTTCATGCCGCGGCGCTCGAGCACGCTGGACAGCGCGAAGATGTTGCGCGCGTCGTCGTCGACGAGCAGCACCGTGCGGCCGACGAGATCCTCGTCGGAGTTCGTCAGCCGCTCGATCATGCGCTGCTTGGCCGGCGGCAGGTCGGTCACCACCCGGTGCAGGAACAAGGCGGTCTCGTCGAGCAGGCGCTCGGGCGACTCCACGCCCTTGACGACGATGCTGCGCGCCATGGTGTGAAGCTGCGCCTCCTCCTGCGCCGACAGCTCGCGGCCGGTGAAGACGACGACGGGGATGTCGGAAAGCATGGCGTCGGCGCGCAATTGCTCGAGCAGGTCGAAGCCCGAGATGTCGGGCAGCCGCAGATCGAGCACCACGCAGTCGACGTCGCCCGCGCGCAGATGGTCGAGCGCCTCCGCGCCGGTGCCCGCGGTCACGATCTCGATGTCGTCGTGGCCGAGCAGCTCGGCGATGCTCATCTGCTCGGCCGGATTGTCCTCGACGACGAGAAGGCGCTTGCGGCGCGGACGGACATACTCCTTCACGCGGCTGAGCGCGGCCTGGACGCCCTCGGCGGTCGTCGGCTTGGTGACGAAGGAGAACGCGCCGGAGGTGAGGCCGTGCTGGCGGTCCTCGTCGAGCGTCACGATCTGCACGGGGATGTGCCGCGTCTGCGGGTTCTGCTTGAGCTGGTTCAGGACCGTCCAGCCCAGCATGTCGGGCAGGAAGATGTCGAGCGACACCGCGGTCGGCTTGAATTCGAGCGCGAGATCGAGCGCATCCTCGCCGCGCGCGGCGACGAGCACCTTGAACCCCTCGTCGTGCGCGAGGTCCATCATGATGCGCGCATAATGCGGATCGTCCTCGACGACGAGCAGGAGGCTGTCACCGGGCTTGAGCACGTCGCGGTCGTCGAGGATGGGCTCGATCGCGCGTTCGGGAAGGGCGGTGAGCGCGAAGCCGCGTTCGGGCATCGGCTTGGCGTCCTTGACGCTCGCGCGCCAATCGCTGGCGGGTCCCACATAGCGCACCGGCAGATAGAGCGTGAACGTGCTGCCGACGCCGGGCGTGCTGCGAAGATTGATTTCGCCGCCCAAGAGGTTCGAAAGCTCGCGGCTGATGGCGAGGCCGAGGCCCGTGCCGCCGTATTTGCGGCTGGTGGACGCGTCGGCCTGCTGGAAGGCCTCGAAGATGAGCTTCTGCTTCTCCGCCGGGATGCCGATGCCGGTGTCGGAGACCTCGAACGCCACCACCGCCGGCGCCTGGCTCAGGACCGGGTGGTTGAGGCTCCAGCCCTCGAAGACCGACGAGACCTTGAAGCGCACCTCGCCTTGGCTGGTGAACTTGAACGCGTTGGAAAGCAGGTTCTTGAGCACCTGCTGCAGGCGCTTGGCGTCGGTGAGCATGGTGCGGTCGAGCGTCGGGTCGACGTCGACCCTGAAGGTCAGCTGGCGCGTTTCCGCCTCGTGGCGGAACGGGCGCGCCAGGGCCTCGACGACGCTCTGGAACACGATCTCCTCGGCATCGACGGTGACGGTGCCGGATTCGATCTTGGAGAGGTCGAGGATGTCGCTGATGAGGTTGAGGAGATCGGTGCCCGCGCCGTGGATGGTGCGCGCGAACTCGACCTGCTTGGGGGTCAGGTTGTGGTCGGGGTTGTCGGAAAGCTGCTGGCCCAGGATCAGGATCGAGTTCAGCGGCGTGCGCAGCTCGTGGCTCATGTTGGCGAGGAATTCGGATTTGTACTTGGAGGTGAGGGCGAGCTCCGCCGCCTTCTCCTCGACCGCGCGCCGCGCCTGCTCGATCTCCTGGTTCTTGCGCTCCACCTCGACGTTCTGCTCGGCCAACTCGCGCGCCTTCTGCTCGAGCTGCTCGTTGGTCTGCTGCAGCTCCTTCTGCTGCGACTGAAGCTCGCCGGCAAGCTGCTGGGACTGCTTGAGGAGGCCCTCGGTCTGCATCGAGGCCTCGATCGAGTTCAGCACGATGCCGATATTGGCGGTGAGCTGCTCCAGGAACGCGATCTGCAATTCGGTGAAGCTGGTGAGCGAGGAGAGCTCGATGACCGCCTTGACCTCGTTCTCGAACAGCACCGGCAGCACGATGATGTTCTTCGGCGTCACCTCCATCAGCGCCGAGCTGATCGGCACCGCGCCGTCGACATCGGTGATCAGCACCGCGCGCTTGTTGACGGCGCATTGCCCGATCAGGCCTTCGCCGAGCTGCACGGTCTTGCGGTGGCCGTCGACCGCGTGGTCGGCATAGGACGAGACGAGCTGGAGCCTCGGCTCCTCGCTCAGGTCCATCTGGTATATGACGCCGAGCTGCGCCTCGACCAGCGGCGTCAGCTCGTCGAGCAGGATCTTGGCGACGGTCGCGATGTCGCGCCGGCCCTGCAGCATGTTCGAGAACTTGGCGAGGTTGGTCTTGAGCCAGTCCTGCTCGGTGTTGCGCTCGGTGGTCAGGCGCAGGTTCCCGATCATGGTGTTGATGTTGTCCTTCAGCTCGGCCACCTCGCCGCGCGCGTCGACCTGGATCGAACGGGTGAGGTCGCCCTTGGTCACGGCGGTCGCGACCTCGGCGATGGCGCGCACCTGGGTCGTGAGGTTCGCGGCGAGCAGGTTCACGTTGCCGGTCAGATCCTTCCAGGTGCCCGCGGCGCCGGGCACGTTCGCCTGTCCGCCGAGACGGCCTTCCACGCCGACCTCGCGCGCCACCGTCGTCACCTGATCGGCGAAGGTGGCAAGCGTCGCGGTCATGTTGTTGATGGTCTCGGCCAGCGCCGCGACCTCACCCTTGGACTTCACGGTGAGGTTCTGCTTCAGCTCGCCGTCGGCCACCGCGGTCACGACCTTCACGATGCCGCGCACCTGCTCGGTCAGGTTCGCCGCCATGACGTTGACGGTGTCGGTCAGGTCCTTCCAGGTGCCCGCCACGCCCGGCACCGTCGCCTGGCCGCCGAGCTTGCCCTCGGTGCCCACCTCGCGCGCGACGCGCGTCACTTCCGAGGCGAAGGCGTTGAGCTGGTCCACCATGGTGTTGATGGTGTTCTTGAGCTCCAGGATCTCGCCCTTCACGTCGACGGTGATCTTGCGGCTCAAATCGCCGCGCGCCA
>JAJPHG010000012.1 GCA_021325375.1 Alphaproteobacteria bacterium
CAGCGAAGGCCGTCTCGGCGCCAAAGCCCTGTCGCATTGGCCTGAAGCCGCGCGCGACGCGGCCCTTGTGATGAACGCGACAAGCGCGGGCATGAAGGGCGCGCCCTCGCTGAAGCTCGATCTCGCCGGGTTGCCCGCGAGCGCCGTGGTCTGCGATATCGTCTACAATCCCCTGGAGACGGAGCTCTTGAAGCAGGCTCGCGCGCGGGGCTTAAGGACCGTCGACGGCCTCGGCATGCTCATGCATCAGGCGGTGCCCGCGTTCGAGGCGTTCTTCGGCGTCCGGCCTTTAGTGACGCCGGGCCTTCGGCGCGTGCTCGAAGAGGCGCTCGGCCATGGCGGATAGGCCGCTCCTGATCGGGCTCACAGGCTCCATCGGCATGGGCAAGACCGAGACCGCGAAGATGTTCGCGCGGCTGGGCATCCCCGTCTACGATTCCGACGCGGCCGTGCACCGGCTCTACGAGCCCGGCGGCGCGGCCGTCGCGCCCATCGCGGACGCCTTTCCCGGCACGGTCAAGGACGGCCGCGTCGACCGCGCGGCGCTCTCCAAAGCCGTCGGCGGCAACGACGCCGCGTTCAAGCGGCTCGAATCGATCGTCCATCCCCTCGTCGCCGCGGAGCAGCGCAAATTCATGGAGCGGGTCTGGGACGCCCCGATGGTGGTGCAGGACATCCCGCTCCTGTTCGAGACCGGCGGCCACACCCGCATGGACGCGGTCGTGGTGGTCAGCGCGCCTGCGGATCTCCAGCGCGAGCGGGTGCTGGCACGCGACGGCATGACGGCGGAAAAGCTCGACCACATCCTGTCGCGCCAGATGCCGGATGTGGAAAAGCGCGCCAAGGCCCATTTCGTGGTTGAAACGGACAAGGGCCTGGATCATGCATTCGCGCAGGTCAAAGCCGTGGTCGCGGCGCTGAAGGCAAGACGTTGATGCGTGAGATCGTCCTCGATACCGAAACCACCGGCCTCGATCCCGATGCCGGCCACCGGGTGATCGAGATCGGCTGCGTCGAGCTCGTCGATCATTTCCCGACGGGACGCAGCTTCCAGCGCTATTTGAATCCCGAGCGCGACATGCCGCCCGACGCCCAGCGTATCCACGGCATCACGGCCGAGTTCCTGAGCGACAAGCCGCTTTTCGCCCATGTGGTCGAGGAGTTCCTCGAGTTCATCGGCGACGCGACGCTGGTGATCCACAATGCGAGCTTCGATCTGAAGTTCCTCAATGCCGAGCTCACGCGCGTCAAGCGCGGACCGCTCGAGCTGGCGCGCGCCATCGACACGGTCGACATCGCGCGCAACAGATTCCCCGGCGCGCGCGTCTCGCTGGACGAATTGTGCAAGCGCTTCAGTATCGATTTGTCGGGCCGCAGCCTGCACGGCGCGCTCCTCGACGCCGAGCTCACCGCGCAGGTCTATCTCGAGCTCACCGGCGGGCGGCAGAAGAAGCTCCTGCTCTCGCCCGTGGACGAGGCGGCGGTGGTGGCGCAAGTCGAAATCCGCGTCGCGCGCGCGCGACCCGTGCCGCTGGCCGCTCTCGTCAGCGACGCCGAACGCGAAGCGCATGCGGCGTTCGTGGCCAAGGAGCTCGGCCAGGACGCGGTGTGGAATTGGTGAGTTATCTTCTTCACAAAGCACCATTGTCATTCCCGGCGAACATCGACGCGATAGCGTCGCTGTGAGGGAAGGGAATCCAGGGCCGCGAGCGCAGAGCCCAGTCTCCTGGGTTCCCTTCCCTCGCAGCGCTTCGCGCTGCTCGCCGGGAATGACAATGGTGCTTATTTCTTCTTCATCGCCGCGATCATGATCGTTGCTGTCGCCGTGGCGATCAGCTTGCCGCCGTCGCTCGCGAGCGTGGCGTCGAGGAAGTTGATCTGCCGCCCGCGCTTGAGAACGCGCGCTTCGGCGATGTGGCGGCCGGCGGCGCCTTGCGCGAGATAGCTCACCTTCATCTCCAGGGTCGGCGCGATCTCGCCCCAATTGAGCACCAGCCCCGCCGCGACCGCGAGCACGTCGTCCATCACGCAGGCGATGGCGCCGCCATGCAGCGCGCCGAAGCGGTTGAAATGCGGCTCGCCCAAGCCATAGGCGATGCGCGCGAATCCCGTCTCGGTGTCGATCTCCAGGAGCTCCTGGCCGAGCCAGGCCGAGCACGGCGCCTGGCGCTTCAGGATCGCCTGGATGTTGGCGGGATAGTCGGCCGCTTTCGCCGGATCGATGGCCACGCGCATCGCTCTCAAGCCCAGAACGGCTCGACGTGCCGGAACCTGTCCCAGCGCTTCATGACGCTCTTTCCCAGGCGCATGGCGCGCGCGCAGTGCCAGCCGTTGATCACGCCCGAGGCGAAACACAGATCGGCCCGGGCGCGCGGCGCGATGTCGTCGTCGGCGGTCAGAAGCTGCAGCGTCGCGCGCACCTGGCCTGCGTCGTTGAAGGCGCCGAGCAGGTCCTGCAGCTCCTTGATCGCCTTGATGTAGCGCTTGACCTGCTTCTTCTTGTAGAGCGGCGCATAGAATTCCGCCGCATAGCGCAGCTTTTTCAGCGAGATGCGCAGCCGGTGGCAGTCGCGCTGCTCCAGGGATTTCAGATGCCGCCCGCGCTTGCGCGCCTTGACGAGGTATTCGTCGAGGCGGCGCGGCGCGGCCGATCTGATCGGGACAAGCGAGGTCCAGTTGCGGCTCTGGGCGGCGGCGGCGATGTCGTCGAGCAGGATCGCGAACTCGACGCTGGAGACGCGCGCGACCGCTTGATCCCAGGCGTCGCCGCGCGCCCGCTCCAGCCTGTCGCGCAGGAGGTCGAACGCCGCCTCGTTGCCGCAGGCCTCCACGGGGCCTTCGAAAAGCTCGCCGGCGAAGACGTCCAGGTCGCGGGCCGGGGCGATGGCCGACGCAAACGCCTTGGTGCGCGCCTGCAGCTCGGCCATGGCGTGGGTGTGGAACTCCTCGCCGAACGCGGAGAACGCAACGCCCAGGCGGCGCAGCCCGACGCGCAGCTGATGCAGGCCCTCCACCTCGCGCGAGCGGGTGACCGCGGCGACGTTGCCCGCCACATGCGCGAGACACTCGAGCAGCGTGACGCGGAACGCGTCTTCGGCGCTCATGCCTTTGCGGATCTTCAAAGGGCGCGCGCCCACCGCCAGCGCCTCGAAATGATGCGGGGCGGGAGCGATGCTGCGGATGGTGGCGGGGCGGGGCTCGTCCATGTCTTGAGGCGCAGTCTATCTAAACCCGGCGCACCGGCAATCCTGCCAGCGCCAATCTTTCCTTGGCGTCGGCGATCGTGGCCTCGCCGAAATGGAAGATCGAGGCGGCGAGCACGGCATTGGCATGGCCCTCGCGCACGCCTGCGACAAGATGGTCGAGCGTGCCCACGCCGCCCGAGGCGATCACCGGAACCGGCACGGCATCCGCAACCGCCCGGGTAAGCGCAAGGTCGAAGCCCTCCTTGGTGCCGTCGCGGTCCATGGAGGTGAGCAGGATCTCGCCCGCCCCGCGCGCCACGACCTCGCGCGCGTATTCGACCGCGTCCAGTCCCGTCGGATTGCGCCCGCCATGGGTGAACACCTCGAAGCGCCCGGGCGCGGTCTGTTTCGCGTCGACGGCGACGACGATGCACTGGCTGCCGAACTTCTGTGCCGCGCGCGCGACGAAATCGCGGTCGTGCACGGCGGCCGTCATGATCGAGACTTTGTCCGCGCCGGCGAGCAAGAGCGCGCGGATGTCCTCCAGCGTCCGCACCCCGCCGCCCACGGTCAGCGGCATGAAGCAGACCTCCGCCGTGCGGCGGACGACGTCGAGCAGGATCGGCCGCTTCTCATGGCTCGCGGTGATGTCCAGGAAACAGAGCTCATCGGCCCCCGCCGCGTCATAGAGCATCGCCTGCTCGACCGGATCGCCCGCGTCGCGCAGGCTGACGAAGTTCACGCCCTTGACGACGCGCCCGTCCTTCACGTCCAGGCAGGGGATGACGCGGATTTTCAGCATGCAAAAAATCCTCCCTCGCCCCCACGAAGTGGGGGAGAGGGTTCGGGCCGGAAAAACGTCCGGCAGGACGTTTTTCCGATCCGAACGGGTGAGGGGGTCGCGCCGTATCTCATGAGGCCGTCATTGTATTCGCAGCGGTGCCGGAACTTCGAATCCGGTTTTCGGCATCGGCACCACCTCACCCTAGCCCTCTCCCCCTGCAGGGGAGAGGGAATCTCAACGGGAGCGCGCCATCGCGGCCACGCTGAACAGCGTGCGCGCGCAGACAGCCTCCGCTGGCACAGCTGTTGTCTTGGTCAGGGCCTCGGCCTCTAGAAGCAGGTCGAGGGCTTCGCCGAGCTTGCCTTCGTTCCAGCGCTGCACCTGGTTCTTGAACGAAGCCGTGCGGCTGAAATGCACCGGTGGGCGCAGCTTGCGCATCGCGCCGTCGATCGGCTCGCCGCGCCTGCTTTCGATGGAGGTGACGAGCACGCGCTGGAAATGCGACATCGCCTGGCGCAGGACCTGCACCGGCGAGGTGCCCGCGATCCACAGCCGCTCGAGCGCGAGGTCGAGCTTGGGCAGATCGCCCGACCCCGCAGCGTCGATGGCTTCCTCGACGCGCGCCTCGGCCTCGTCGCCCATCACCGCGCGCACGTCGTCGATGGCGACCTGCTTCTTGCCATGCATGTAGAGCGCGAGCTTCTCGATCTCGCGCCGCGTCACGCCGCGGTCGGAGCCGAGGCGGCCGACCGCGTCCTCCAGCGCGTCGGGCGCGATGGAAAGGCCGTGCGCCTTGAGCCCCTCGCGCACCACGTCGAACAGGTCGCGCGCGGTGTCGGGATAGCAGGCGATGGAAGCGGCGTTGTCCGCCTCCTCGAAGAGCTTGCGCAGGCCCGTGCCCTTGGCGAGATCGCCGCCCTCGACGACGACCAGCGCGTCGCCCTTGGGATCGGCGAGGAACGCGTCGAAGACCTTGGCCAGGTTATTGCCCGCGCCGCGCACGCGCACCACGCGCCGTCCGCCCATCATCGAGATCGCAGCGGCCTCGTCGGCCAGCCGCGCGGGATCGGCACTGAGCGCGGAATCGTCGAGATCGCTGACGCGGAACGCATCGCTCAGATCGTCGACCACGCTTTTCATCAGCGTCTCGGCGCGCTCGCGCACCAGGCCCGTGTCGGGGCCGAAGACGAGCGCCGCGACCAGATCCTTGGGCGGCTTGGCCGCGTAGCGGTCGGCGTCGGAGGATTTGACGATCATTTATCTCTTGGCATCTATTTCTTGGGCGGGCGCGGCCGCGCTTGTGCCGTCTGCGCGAAATAGACCGCCAGATCGGTGCGGATGCGATAGGCGATGTCGACGGCCGCGTTCTTGTCGGCGCTCTGCTGCGCGGTCAGCGTCGCATAGGGCGAGGCGACGACGTTGTAGGCGGAAAGCCCGGTCTCGATGCCTTTGGTGATCACCTGGCCCTTGGCGTCGGTGAGCGAATAGCTCACGCTCAGCGTGTCGTTGTAGCGCGTGATCGCCGCGTCGTTCTGGATCGCCACGCCTTCGGACTTGGTGTTGATCGTCACGCGCAGGCGATAGATGTCCTTCGACGGATCGCCCGAGGCGTCGAACAGATCGATCAGCTCGTTGCGCAGCTCGTAGCCGAGCTTGTTCTCGGGAATCGGATCGACATAGATCGCCGCCAGCTTGCCCGCCGTCTCGGTCGTGGTCCCCGTGTCGCCGTACAGCGGATGGAACCCGCAGCCGCCGGCAAGCGATGCGAGGGCGAGGCTCAAGACGGCGCGCGCGTGTCTCATGCGACGATGTTCACGATGCGTTGCGGCACCACGATTATGCGCTTCGGCGTCTTGCCTTCCAAGGCCCGCACGACGCCCTCGTCCTTCAGCGCCGCGTCCTTGACCGAGGCTTCGTCGGCGTCGGCTGCGACGGTGATCTCGCCGCGGCGCTTGCCGTTCACCTGCACCGCGATGGTCACGGTGTCGGATTTGACCAGCGCCGGATCGGCTTTCGGCCAGGGCGTGTCGGCGACCAGCGTCGTATGGCCCAAGGCCTGCCAGCAGCTCTCCGCCAGATGCGGCATCATCGGGCCGATGAGCAGTATCAGCGTCTCCAGCGCTTCGCGCCGGTCGGCGGCGCCGGCCTTGGCATCGATCGCGCCCGCCAGCGTATAGACCTGCGCCACGGCTCGGTTGAAGCGCAGGTTCTCAACGTCGTCCGTCACCGCGGCGATGGCGCGATGGGTCGCGCGGCGCAGTTCGGATGCGCCGTCCGCCTTCGTGCCCACCGGCGCCAGCGCGTCCGCCTCGTCGATGAGGCGCCAGACGCGCTGCACGAAGCGCCAGCAGCCTTCGGCGCCGCCATCCGTCCATTCGATGTCGCGCTCCGGCGGCGAGTCGGAGAGCATGAACCAGCGGATCGTGTCGGCGCCGTAGACGTCGATGATCGTCTCCGGCGCGATGCCGTTCTTCTTCGATTTCGACATCGCTTCCGAGCGGCCGACGATCACTTCGGTGTCGGTGCCCTTGAAGTAAGCCTTGCCGTCGCGCTTCTCGACCTCGTCGAGCGCGATCCATTCGCCGTTATGGCCCTTGTAGGTCTCGTGGCAGACCATGCCTTGCGTGAACAGCCCCGCGAACGGCTCGTCGACATCGACGTAACCCAGCTTGTGCAGGCCGCGCGTGATGAAGCGCGCATAGAGCAGATGCAGGATCGCGTGCTCCACGCCGCCGATATACTGGTCGACCGGCAGCCAGTAATTCGCGGCCTTGGCGTCGACCGGCGCATCGGCGTGCGGATCGGCGAAGCGCGCGAAGTACCATGACGAGTCCACGAAAGTGTCGAGCGTGTCGGTGTCGCGCTGTGCTTTGCCGCCGCATTTGGGACAGCTTGTGTGCTTCCAGGTGGGATGCGCGTCCAGCGGATTGCCGGGCACATCGAAGCGCACGTCGCGCGGCAGCTCGACCGGCAGCTGCGCCTTCGGCACCGGCACGATGCCGCACGCTCCACAATGCACCATCGGGATCGGACAACCCCAATAGCGCTGGCGCGAGACCAGCCAGTCGCGCAGGCGCCACTGGATCGTGCGCGTGCCGCGGCCCATCGCCTCCATGCGCTTGGCGATCTCGGTCTTGGCCGCCTCGACGTCCATGCCGTCCAGGAAGCGCGAATTGGCGAGCTTGCCGGGGCCGACATACGCCTCGTCGCCGACCGCGAACGTCTTGGGGTCCGTGCCTTCGGGGACCACGACCGGCAGGACCGGCAGCTTGTATTTGCGCGCGAAATCCAGGTCGCGCTGGTCATGCGCGGGACAGCCGAAGATCGCGCCCGTGCCGTAGCCCATCAGCACGAAATTCGCGATCAGGACCGGCAGCTTCCAATCGGGATCGAAGGGATGGGCGACGGTCAGCCCGGTGTCGAATCCCATCTTCTCCGCGGTCTCGATCGCGGCCTCGGTCGTGCCGATGCGCCGGCATTCCTCGATGAAGGCGGCCACTTTCTTGTCCGTCTTCGCAAGCCGCTCGCTCAAGGGATGATCGGGCGAGATCGCAGCGAAACTCGCGCCGAACAGCGTGTCGGGGCGCGTGGTGAAGACGTCCAGCTTCCCGCCGTTCGAAACATCAAAGCTGAAGCGCAGGCCTTCCGAGCGGCCGATCCAGTTCTTCTGCATCAGCCGGACCTTCTCCGGCCAGCGCTCCATGTGGTCCAGCGCGTCGAGCAGCTCCTGCGCGTAAGCGGTGATCTTGAAGAACCATTGCGAGAGCTTCTTGCGCTCGACCGCGGCGCCCGAGCGCCAGCCGCGGCCGTCGATCACCTGCTCGTTGGCGAGCACGGTCATGTCCACCGGATCCCAGTTCACGTCGGCTTCCGAGCGGTAGACGAGACCGGCTTCGTAGAAATCCACGAACAGCTTCTGCTGCTGCGCGTAATAGGCCACGTCGCAGGTCGCGAACTCTCTGGACCAGTCGATCGCCAGCCCCATCTGCTTGAGCTGCTCGCGCATCACCGCGATGTTGGCGTAGGTCCAGTCGCTCGGATTGACGCCCTTGTCGCGCGCGGCGTTCTCGGCCGGCAGGCCGAACGCGTCCCAGCCCATGGGATGGAGCACGTTGAAGCCCTGCGCCTTGCGGAAGCGCGCGATGACGTCGCCCATCGTGTAGTTGCGTACGTGCCCCATATGGATGCGCCCCGACGGATAGGGGAACATCTCCAGCACATAGGCTTTCGGCTTGGTGGAATCGTTGGACGCGGCGAAGCTCTGGCGCCCGGACCAGACGCCCTGCCAGTGCTTCTCGGATTCCTTGGCGTTATAGCGCGCCATCGTCATTTCCTCTCCGGAGCGCGTCGGCCCCGGATGGACGAAGGCTTAGCGCTCGCAAAAATCAGCTTTTCTTGCCGGCGGTCGCAAGTCGAAGCTCGCGCGCCCGCGTCAGGATCGCGTCTTCGAGCTTGGTGGACGTCTCGGCGTTCACGGCTGCGTCGGTCCAGCCCTCGTTGGAGCGGATCTGGCGGAACACGGCGATCTTGATCCCGTCCGCGCGCAGGCGGCGGTCGAGGATGTAGATCGTCACCTTCATGCGCTCGTTGAGGTCGGACGGCGAAGAATACCAATCCGTAATGATGACGCCGCCGAAAGGATCGGCCGAGGCCAGCGGCATGAAGGACAGCGTGTCCAGCGTCGCGTGCCACAGATAGGAATTCACGCCGACCGTGCGCGACGTGCCGCCGGAGATGGCGGTGGTGCCGCTGTCCACGTCGCTGATGGTGTTGTCCGATCCGCAGGCCGAAAGGACCAGGGCACAAAGCACGAAGGTTAATGCGCGTTTCATGGGCTCTCTTCGTTCGTCAGCTGTCCTTCCGGGGCGGCGCCCCGGTGCCGTTCGTTTCCCCCGGTTACGGCATGGGGTGGGCTTATACTTTGGCGCGCGCGCGCGCGCAACGGCATGGCGTACTTCGGATTTTAGACATTTTGGGTTAAGTAAACGGCCAAAGAGGTGGGTTCCGACGTGACCAAGACGTATCTTCCGACGGCGGTGTTGCTGTGCGCGTTCGCGGGCCCGGCCCAGGCCTTCGATCCGGCGGACTGGGCCGTCCAGCCTTACGAGACGAGCTTGGGCGAGGACGTCCAGCTCAAGGTCCACGGCGCCTTCGACGGCTCGTTCTACACCAACGACATGCCGGCGCCGCATCTGGACCAGACGAACGTCACGGGCGCGGGCTGGGTCGGCGTGGGTCTCGAGCGCGACTATGACAGCGGATTGCAGATCTCGCTCAACAGCGTGTTCGAGGCCTATCACGACCGCCTCTCCATCGACAATTACGGCGGCGACGTCGTCCAGAAGGTCTATGCCCGCGTGCAGACCGGACTCGGCCGCATCGAGATCGGCAACACCGACGGCGCGGCCTACACGCTCGCGGCCACGGGCCCGACGGTGGAGGGCTTCTCGTCGATCGACAACACCAATGCGAGCTATTTCCGCGATCCCTCCAACGGCCAGGCCTTCATCAACATCTTCGCGCTCAACAGCGCGGTGGAGGATTCGCTCAACTACGCGAAGATCTCCTACTACACGCCGCGCCTGTTCGGTGTGCAGCTCGGCGCCTCCTTCACGCCGTCGGAAGGAAAGGACGTCGTGCCCTTCCTCGCCAACGGACCGCAGGTGGGCGACCGCCAGAAGAGCCTCTGGGAAGCAGCGCTCAGCTACAATGGCGACATGGGCGCGATCTCCTACGGGCTGTCGGCGGCGTGGTCCGGCGGCCATGACGACGACAAGACGCCGGGCCATGCGGGCTTGAGCGACTATGCCTTCGGCGGCGAGGTCGACTACGCGATCAACGACGATTGGAAGCTCGCCATAGGCGGCGCCTGGCGGCACGACAATGCCTATCGCTTCGACATCAACGACGTGCTCGCTGGCGGTGAGACGACGAGCGATCATCTGAGCGCCACGATCACGCGCGGCTCGTGGATCTTCGGCGGCGAATGGGGCTCGGGCACGGCAGATGCGAACGGCACCGCGCCCGACATCGGCGTGCACGGCGCCTCGACGACGCTGGGCTATGTCGTGAACGCGAACCTGCAGGTGAATGTCGGCTGGGAGCAATACCTCTATCACCGCGATACGGGCGTCTTCTACAACGGCGCGCAACGCATCGAGATGGATGCGGGCTTCTTGAACTTCGAGTTCAAGGTCTAGGGCCGCGATGGACCTCAAGCCGATCCTCGACGCGCCGTTCGCGGTGAAGCTCCATCTCGCCACCGTTGTCCCCGCTTTCGCGCTCGGAACTTGGCTCATTTTCTTCAGCCGCAAGGGCGCGCCGGTACATCGCGCGCTGGGCGCGATCTATCTCGCGCTCATGACGGTGACGGCGATCACAACCTTGTTCGTGCACCAGCTCATGCCGAAGAGCCCGTTCTTCGGCTTGAGCCCCGTGCATCTTCTGGTGCCGTTGACGTTCTTCGCCGTGATCTCGGCGCTGTGGGCGGCGCGCCGCCACGACGTGACAGGCCATCGCCGCGCGATGATCAGCCTCTATGTCGGCGGCATGCTGATCGCGGGCGGCCTCACGCTCCTGCCGGGGCGCATCCTGTATCGGGCGTTCCTCGGCGGCTAGGCGACAAGCGCGCCGATCGCGGCGATGCCGCGAAAGCCGCTCAGCAGCGCTGCCTTGCGCGCGTCGATTCCGCCGAGCGCATAGACGGGAACGCGCGCCTGTCGCGCCATCAGATTGGCGCGCGCGGCGCCCAGTGCCGCGCGGCCGGGATGGCTCTTCGTCTCGAAGACGGGGGAAAGGAAAAACGCATCGACATGATCGCGGGCAAGGGCGTGCAGCGAATGCGCCGAGGCGGTGATCAGCATGTCGGGAAAGCGCGCGCACCAATAGGCCGCTTCGCCCGCGCGCGCTTCGGGCAGGTGGATGCCGTGTGCGCCCAGCCGCACTGCCAGCAATGGATCGCCGGCGATCAGCACGGTACAGCGCATTTTAAGCAGCGCGCGGGCGAGGGGCTCCAGCCCGTGGCGCGCGCGCGCGACGACCATGCTGCCTTTGGGCAGTGCATGCGCCGCGGCGAGCGGATCGTCCAGCCGCGCGTCGTCGGTCATCAGCACGAGCGCGGGCAGGGGCCCGCCAAGCGCTTTCGCCGCCCTTGCCAATCGCGCGCGCCCTAGCCTATCGCTCACCGATGGAAGCCCAGAACCTCGCCGCCATCCTCGCGCGCATCGACGCGGCGCGAAAGGGCGCGATCCGGCCGGCGCCCTCCACCCGCCTCGTCGCGGTCACGAAGACGCATGGCGTGGAGCGGATCCGGCCGCTGCTGGACGCCGGTCACCGCATCTTCGGCGAGAACCGGGTGCAGGAGGCGCAAGGCAAATGGCCCGCGCTGAAGAGCGAGTTCCCGGACATCGAGCTGCATCTCATCGGTCCTCTGCAGACCAACAAGCTGCGCGACGCGCTGGCGCTGTTCGACGTGATCCAGACGCTCGACCGGCCCAAGCTCGTCCAGGCCCTGAAGGCCGAGGCCGAGCGTGGCGAGCGCATCCCCGATCTCCTGATCCAGGTGAACACGGGCGAGGAGCCGCAGAAGGCCGGTGTGGCGCCCGCCGATGCGCCGGCGCTGATCGCGCTCGCACGCGATCTGCCGGTGAAGGGCCTGATGTGCATCCCCCCCGCCGACACGGCGCCCGCGCCGCATTTCGCGCTGCTCGCCAAGATCGCGAGCGAGCACGGCCTGCCGTGGCTCAGCATGGGGATGAGCGCGGATTTCGAGACCGCGATCCGTTTCGGCGCGACGCATGTGCGGGTCGGCAGCGCCCTCTTCGGTGAGCGTAGTCAATAAGTGTCGACGACCGACGGCGCGGCGCTGGTGAAGCTGCGCCGATAGGCATAGAGCGCGCGCTGCGCGACGTCGGGCGCCACGCCATTGCGCTCGAGGGAAGCGCTGAGCGACGCGACGTTCGTATCCGCCGGCGCCGGCATCGAAGCCGTCGCGGTTTTCACGGGCGCCGGATCGCTCTTCGGCGCGGCGTCGTGGCCGAAGCCGAGCCAGCCGAGCACTGTGTCGCCGAAACTCTTGCCGGTCTTCTGCTGATAGAGGGAATCGGCGATGGCCGACAGCCCGCCGAGCGGTCCGCCATAGAGCGTGTCGCCCATGATCTTCTCCGGCGTCTTGATCGTGTCGCCGGTCACCGCGCGATAGAGCGTGCCGACCACGGGCAGGTGCTGCAGCGGGTTGATGATGTCCAGGAAGTCGCCGAAGGTGAAGTCGTGCTTGGGCGCCTGCGGTGCCGCGGCGGCGGCAACGGCATGGGCAGGCGACGTCAACGTGAACGAGCTTCCGGTGAACATGGGCTTGCCGTCGCAAAAGTCTTGCCAGCACAGGGAGCGCCGGATTCCGCCGTTTTCGGGGTTACGTTGTATGTGAGCGGCAAAATCTGCCGATGCTGCTTACGCTTGCCGCGCCGCTCGTGTTAGCGTTGCCGCATCTTTGCGGGGGCAATCTATGAGCGGGATCTGTCAGGTGTGCGGCGTCGAGGCGCCGACGCAAAAAGTCTTCTTCATGCAGCATATCGGTGCTGTGATAATGTTCTTTCACAAGCGCATCGGCGGCGAATTCTGCCGCAACTGCGTGGACAAGTATTTCCGCCAATACGGTTTGACGACGCTGCTCGCCGGATGGTGGGGCGTCATTTCGGTGTTCGCGACGCCGGTCGTGCTCATCGTCGACGTCGCGAATTATTTCCGCGCCTGGAATCTCCCGCCCGTGCCGGCGGACGCGAAATATCGATTCCGCAGGACCCCGAGCGGGGTCGTCGTCGTGCAGCAGCCCGTTTACGTATCTGCCGATCTTCGGCCGCCGGGACAAGATCGATTGACGCCGTAGCCCGTCAAAAGAGGTGTCCGCTGCGCGTTGCTTTTGTCCTCAGATAGTCGCGGTTGTGCGGGTTGGTGGGGAAGCTGTGGCGCACGCGGGCTGTGACTTTCACACCCGCGGCTTCCAGCGCCTTCACCTTGTCGGGGTTGTTGGTCATCAGCCGCGCGGAGCTGTAGCCAAGAAGCTTGAGCATCCTGGCGGCGATGCCGAAGCGGCGCTCGTCGGCCTCGAAGCCCAGACGCTCGTTCGCCTCCACCGTGTCGAAGCCCTGGTCCTGCAGGCGATAGGCGCGCAGCTTGTTGATGAGGCCGATGCCGCGTCCCTCCTGCGCGAGATAGAGGAGCACGCCGCCGCCCGCCTTCTCGATCGCGGCGATGGCGCCGCGAAGCTGGGTGCCGCAATCGCATTTGAGCGAGCCCAGAAGGTCGCCCGTGAAGCATTCCGAATGGAACCGCATGAGCACCGGTTTCGCCGTGGAGGGCGCGCCGATCAGGATCGCGTAGTGCTCGGGCGCGCCGTCGCCGGAGCGGAAGGCGATCATCTCGGCATCCTCGGCGCCCTCCAGCGGCACGCGCGCCCTGGCCACGATCTTCAGTGTACGCACGATCTCGTCGTCATAGGCCAGGACGTCGCGGGCCTCGAGCGTCATCGCACCCGGCACGCGGCCCTTCCAGGCGATGGCGGCGGGCAGAAGCCCCGCGAGCTTGCAGAGCTTGACCGCGGCCGCGGCGCCCTCGGGAAGCTTTTCGCGCACCGTCTCGAACGGCCCTTTCAAGGGGAAGTCCAGATCGGCGGTCGGGTCGGCGATGGCGCGCAGAGCGCCCAAGCTCGTGCCGGGCGCGATGGGCAACGCCGTGACCTCGGACGTGTAAAGCCTGATCTTGAGCGTGCGCGCGCGGGCATGGGTGATCAAAAGGCGCGCGTTTTTCGTCTTGGCGAGTACGTCCTCGGGCGCCGTTTCCACGGCACGGACGGCGAGCGTCACGTCGCCCTTCAGCACGACCGCCTCGCCGCGGCGCAATGCGTCGCAGGCGCGCGCCACGCGCGCGACCGGGCTCTCGGCTTCGGCCTTGCCTCTTGCGGATCGGGGATTCACTTTTGCGCGCATGCGCTTTCCACATACACCCGGCCAAGGGTAGACTTGTAGCCCCGACACCCCCGGTTCCAAGATGCCTACGCCCAAACGCGTTCTGTTGGTAGACGACGATCAGATGCTGCGCGCCTCGCTGGCGGAGCAGCTCGCCGCCGATTCTTCCTATACTGTCGTGGAAGCCGGCAGCGTGGCCGAAGGGCGCGAGCGCGGCCTCGAAGGCCTTTATGAGTTCATGATCCTCGACATCGGGCTTGGCGACGGCGACGGGCGCGATCTCTGCCGGGAGCTGCGCGACGGCGGGGTGAGCTGCCCGATCATCCTTCTCACCGCGGCCGAAAGCGATGCCGACACGATCCAGGGCCTCGCATCCGGCGCCAACGATTACGTCACCAAGCCCTTCCGCTTCGCGGTCCTGATGGCGCGCGTGCACGCGCATCTGCGCAGCCACGGCCACAGCGAGGACGCGCAATACCGCATCGGCCCCTACACCTTCCGCCCGAGCGCGAAGCTCCTGATCGACGAGGCGTCGAAGAAGATCCGCCTCACCGAGAAGGAGACCAACATCCTCAAATTCCTCCACCGCTCGGGCGAGACCGTGCCGCGCGAGACGCTGCTGCACGAGGTGTGGGGATATAATCCCGCGGTCACGACGCATACGCTGGAGACCCACATCTACCGCCTGCGCCAGAAGATCGAGGTCGACCCCGGCCGGGCGCGGCTCCTGATCACCGAAAGCGGCGGCTACCGGCTGATGCCGTGACCTGGCCATGCACTATTGACATGGCAGCCATGCGCTTCTACTAGTCTATACACCACTAGTGTGAAGATCATATCTGTCCCTCGAACGAGACAGAGATGCGCCCGAGGAGGGCATTTGCCATGGCCGGACAATTGAAATCGATGCTGGGGGGCGCCGCGGTCGCGGCCCTGCTGATCATCCCGGCCTCCGCCGGCAATCCCGGCGGCTGGACGAGCGGCGCGTGGCAGAGCTTCGGCGTCAGCGACGTGAAGATCGACTCGGTGGTCGGCCGCTTGCGCGTCGACGTGAAGCCGCAGGCGCAGGTCAGCGTGCAGGTGTCGGGCAAGAAGGAGCGCGTCGCCCGCCTGGCGATCCATCAGTCCGGCGATACGCTCGTCATCGAAGGCGAAAACTCGAACGCGGTGTGGGACTGGCACACCTGGTTCGATTTCTCGACGCACAACGACGACACCAAGGATCTCGACGTCCATGTCGTGGTGCCGAAGGGCACGCCGCTCGACGTCGAGGACATGATCGGCGATGCCACCATCGGCGACACGGAAAGCGAAGTGCATTTCGAGGCCGCGGACTCGCACGCCATCATCGGCCGGACGAAGGAAGCCCATATCACCATGGCGGGCTCGGGCAAGATCCAGCTCGCCGATGTGAGCGGCGATCTGCATCTGGAGATCGCGGGCGCGGGCAATATCAAAGCCCAGTCCTCGAAGAGCGTGCATGCCGAGATCGCCGGCTCGGGCTCCGCCTATCTCGGCGCGATCCGCGAGGGGCTGCATCTGGACATCGCCGGAAGCGGCGACTTCAACGCCGCCAGCGTCAACGGGCCGGTGCATGTCGACATCAACGGCGCGGGCTCGGTCAACATCCCGCAAGGCACGGCCGATCCGCTCCACGTCGACATTGCGGGCGTCGGCAATTTCGTCTTCGGCGGCGAGGCCGTCGATCCGCATGTCAACGCGTATGGCGTCGGCAGCGTGAAGCTGCGCTCCTATCGCGGCCAGCTCCACTCCGGCGGCATGGCCGACGTGAAGGTCGGGCCCGAAGGCTTTCCCGCGCCGCCGGCACCCCCGGCTCCGCCCGCGCCGGTCTCGCCGAAAGCGCCGCCTGCGCCGAAAGCGCCGCATTGAACATTCGACCCTCCCCTTGAGGGAGGGTCGAAAAATGCGAAGCATTTTCGGGGAGGGGTCGGCGCCGTCACCCCTCCCCGAAATCTTTTCTCGCTACGCTCGCAAAGATTTCGACCCTCCCTCAAGGGGAGGGTTGCTTTTTACTCGTGCCGCAGCGCCTCGATCGGATCGAGCCGCGCGGCGCGCCGCGCCGGGAAGAAGCCGAAGGCGATGCCGATGACGGCGGCGAAGGTGACCGCGAAGACGATCACGCCGGGCTGCAGCACGAAGGGGATCTTCAGCATGCTCGCGATCCCCGCCGAGCCCCCGAGCCCGATGATCACGCCCAGCACGCCGCCCAGCGCGCTCATCACCACCGCCTCGATGAGGAACTGCAGCAGCACGTCGCGCTCGCGCGCCCCGATGGCGAGCCGGATGCCGATCTCGCGCGTGCGCTCGGTCACCGACACCAGCATGATGTTCATGATGCCGATGCCGCCGACGAGAAGGCTCACCGCCGCGACCGCCGACAGGAACGCGGTCAAGACGACCGTCACGCTGGTCAGGATCTGCGTCACTTCCTTCAGGTCCTGGACGGTGAAATCGTCGACCTGTCCGGGGATGACGTGGCGGCGCTCGCGCATCAGCCGCTCGATCTGGTCCTTGGCGCTGGGGATCGCCGATTCCTCCGCCACCGAGATGCGGATCACGTTCACCTCGGTATTGCCCGCCAGGCGCCGCTGCACGGCCTTGAGCGGCATCAGGATGATGTCGTCCATGTCCTGGCCGAAGATCGCCTCGCCCTTGGGCGACAGGAACCCGATGATCTCGCACGTCGCCTTGTTGATGCGCAACCGCGCGCCTATCGGCACCTGGTCGCCATAGAGCTCCTTGCGCACCGTCTGGCCCACGATGCAGACGGATTTGCCGCCCAGCAATTCGGCGCCCGAGAAATTGCGCCCGTCGCTCAGATCCCAGTCGCGGCTGGTGAGATAGGCATTCGTCGTGCCGTTGATCTGGGTGGCGTGATTGTTGTTGCCGTTCACGGCCACGCCTTGCACGGCGAGCTCGGGCACGACCTCGGCCAGGCCCGGCACGTCGCGCTGGATCGCGTCGACCATCGCCATGTCGAAGGGGACGACTGCGGTCGGCGGTCCGCGCTGCTGGCCGGGGATGACGAGCAGCATGTTCTTGCCGAGCGAGCCGATATCGGCGGTGACGCGCTTGGTCGCGCCCGCGCCCAAGGTCACCATCAGGATCACCGCGCCGACGCCATGATGATGCCGAGCGTGGTCAGCCCCGCGCGCAACAGGTTGTTGCGGATCTCGCGCAGCGCGAGCTGGAAGGCGTTCCAGATCATACCCGCGCTCCGGTATCGGATTCGATCAGCCCGTCGCGGAAGCGCACCTGGCGCTTGGCGTAGCGGGCGACGTCTTCTTCATGGGTGACGAGGACGATGGTCAGCCCGCGCTCGCGGTTCAAGGATTGCAGGAGCTGCATGATCTCGTGGCTCTTGGCGGTGTCGAGATTGCCGGTCGGCTCGTCGGCGAACACGACCGACGGCGAGGTGACGAGCGCGCGCGCGATCGCGACGCGCTGCTGCTGTCCGCCCGACAGCTCGGCTGCGGTATGATGCCAGCGGTCGGCGAGCCCCACCTGCGCCAATGTCTCCATGCCGAGACGGCGGCGCTCCGAGCGCGCGACGCCGCGATAGATGAGCGGCAGCTCGAGATTCTCCAACGCGGTCGTGCGCTTGAGCAGGTTGAAGCCCTGGAAGACGAAGCCGACATAGTGGCGGCGCAGCAGCGCGCGCTCGTTGCGCGACATCCCTCCCACATCGGCGCCGCGGAACAGATAGTGCCCCGAGGTCGGCGTATCGAGGCAGCCCAGGATGTTCATGCAGGTCGACTTGCCCGAGCCCGACGGCCCCATCACCGCGACGAACTCGCCGTCATGCACCGACAGGTCGATGCCGGCGAGGGCGGCGACCTCCGCCTCGCCCGTGCCGTAGATCTTGGCCACGCTGCGCAGCTCGATGAGCGTCTGCTCCGCCACTTAAGGACTCGTCTTCGGCTTGTCGGTCTGATCGACGACGACTTCCTGACCGGGCTTCAGGTCGCCTTCCAGGATCTGCGACTGCCGTCCGTCGCTCGCGCCCAGCCTTAAGTCATGCGGCTTGAGCGTCTTGCCGTCGACCGTCCACACGCGGCCTGCATTGACGCCGTTCAGCGTCGGCGGCGGCGGGGGTGCGGCGTTCTTGATCTCGTCGGGCGGCACGTAGCGCAGCGCCGCGTTCGGCACCAGCGTCGCGCCGTTGACGTTCGCGGCCTCGATCTCCGCGGTCGCGGTCATGCCGGGCTTGAGCAGTCCCTGCTCGTTCTGCACCAGGAGCACGCCTTGATAGGTGACGACGCCCTGAACCGTCTTGGGCGCGCTGTGGATCGATTTCAGCGTCGCGGGAAATTTCCGCGCCGGATAGGCGTCGACGGTGAAGGTCGCTTTTGCACCGGCGCTGATCTCTCCGACATCGGCCTCGTCGATGTCGACGTCGAGCTCCATCTGGGTGAGGTCGCTCGCCAGCGTGAACAGCACCGGCGTCGTCATCGCCGCGACGACGGTCTGGCCGGCGCTGACCTTGCGGTCGAGCACGACGCCGTCGATCGGCGCATAGATCGTGGCTTTCGACAGGATCGACTTGTCCTGGTCGACCTGGGCTTTGGCGAGCGAGACGCCCGCCTTGGCGCGGCCGAAATCGCCCTTGGAGAGGTTGAGCTGCTCCTCCGACATCGCCTTGCCCTTCACCAGCGCCGTGTAGCGGTCGTGGGTCATGGTCATCTGGTCGAGCGTCGCCTGTGCCTGCTCGAGCGTGGCTTCCGCCTGCTGGAGCTGGGCGACGAGCTGGTCGGTGTTGATGCGGGCCAGCACCTGGCCCTTCTTCACATGGTCGTTGAAATCGGCCTCGAGCTGGTCGATCTTGCCCGAGACCTCCGAGCCGACATCGACCTGGTCGCGTGGCGCGAGCGTCCCCGTGGCGCTGACGGTGACCGCCAGCTCGCCCTTGGTCACCGGCTTGGTGACGTAGGCGTGCGGCGGCGCGGCGCGCAGCATCACGGCCGCCAGCCCGCCCATGACCAGCAGGATCACGACGCCCCAGATCAGCCGCCGCCGCCAACGCTTTCCCTTGCGGGTCAGCCCCAGCCGATCCGCCATCTGTTGATCCGGCCCCGAAAACGTATTGTCCACGATGATTTCCCCAACGACGATGTGGATGTTGGGTGGCGCGCGCGCTTCGTCAAGGCATTCCCAGGGGCCGGAATCGAAGATTGTTTAACGAGCGTTAACCCTTCGCGCCTAGAAACGCGTCATGGCGAGGAAAGCGAACGATAAGACGCGGGCCCGCGTCGGCCGGGTGGCCGAGGGCGGCCATAGCGCGCCGCCGCCTCCGTCACCGCCGAAAAAGCGCCGCCGCCGGGTGTGGCCGGTCGTGTTCGCCGTGGTCGCCGTGTGGGCGGTCATCTTCGGCGCGGTGTTCTTCTCGCGCTTCCTGTCGAGCCTGCCCGACGTGAACGCGCTGATGACGCGCGGGCCGTCGCAGGACATCGCGCTCGTCGACGACCAGGGCCGCCTCATCGCGCGCCGCGGGCTGACGCAAGGCGCGCTGGTCGAGGTGAGCACGCTGCCGCATTACGTGCCCGACGCCTTCATCGCCATCGAGGATCGCCGCTTCCGCGATCATCTGGGCGTCGACCCCATCGGGCTCGGGCGCGCGGCGGTCGAGAACGTGTCGGCCGGCCATGTCGTCCAGGGCGGCTCGACCTTGACCCAGCAACTCGCCAAGAACCTGTTCCTCGATCCCAACCGCACCTTCGAGCGCAAGATCCAGGAGGCGATGCTCGCGCTCTATCTGGAGTCGCGCTATTCGAAGGACCAGATCCTCACGCTTTATCTCAACCGCGTCTATTTCGGCGCCGGCGCGTTCGGCATCGAGGCGGCGGCGGAGCGCTTCTTCGGCAAGCACGCGCGCGAGCTGACCTTGCCAGAGGCCGCGATGCTGGCGGGCAGCGTCAAGGCGCCGGCGAAATACAATCCGCTGAGCGACACCGACGCGTCCGAGGACCGCGCGCTCCTGGTCCTGCGCGCGATGCAGGATTGCGGGCTGATCGACGCGCGCACGCGTGCGCAGGCCGCGTCCACGCGCCCGCATGTCGTGCGCGGCAGCGGCCATGAAGGGGGAGGCTATTTCACCGATTGGATCGTGGCGCAGATCCCGGGCTTCATCGGCGACGTCGACCAGCCCATCGTCGTCGAGACGACCTTCGATCTCGACGCGCAGGCTGAGGCCGAGCGCGCGGTCGCGGCGGGGCTGGCCCAGCAGGGCGACAAGCTGAACGCGAACCAGGCCGCCCTCGTGGCGATGACGCCCGACGGCGCGGTGCGCGCGATGGTGGGCGGACGCTCCTATGCGCAGAGCCCCTATAACCGCGCGACCGACGCGGTGCGCCAGCCGGGCTCCGCGTTCAAGCCGTTCGTCTATCTCACGGCTTTCGAGCACGGGCGCGCGCCGTCCGACGTGATGGACGACGCGCCGGTGAACATTCATGGCTGGAAGCCCGACGACTACGAGGGCAAGTACGAAGGCCAGATCACGCTCACCCGCGCGTTTGCGAAATCGTCGAACTCCATCGCCGCGCAATTGACCGCGGAAGTAGGGCCCGCTTCCGTGGCGCGCACCGCGCACAGGCTCGGCATCACCTCGCATCTGGACCTGAACGCCTCGCTCGCGCTGGGCACATCGGGCGTCACGCCGCTTGAGCTGACCGCGGCCTATGTGCCGTTCGCGAATGGCGGTGAGAGCGCGATCGCCTTCGGCATCGTCCGCATCAAGACCGCGGACGGCAAGGTGTTGTGGGAGCGCAAGAGCTCCGGCCCGGCCCGCGTCATCGCGTCCGGGAACGCGGCTGAGATGACGGGACTGATGGTGGAGACCGTCTCGACCGGCACCGGCAAGGCTGCGCGCCTCGACGACCGGCCGAGCGCGGGCAAGACCGGCACGACACAGGATTTCCACGACGCCTGGTTCGTGGGCTTCAGCGCCGATCTCGTCTGCGGGGTGTGGATCGGCAACGACGACAACGCCTCGATGCGGCACGCGACCGGCGGCGGCCTGCCGGCACACATCTTCAAGACCTTCATGACAAGCGCCGAGGCCGGCCTGCCCGCGCGCCCGCTCGCGGGTTCCGTGCCGGCCGCGACCGCGGACGAAGCTCCGTCCACGGACCAATCCGAATTCGACCGCTTCCTCGACGGCCTGTTCGGCAAGAGCGGGACGTAGGGTGATCTGGGGCGGGTTCACGCGACCGCGTCGATGGCGCGGCCGCTGCAACGGACGCACTCTGTGCCCGGGCGCTCTTTCCCGCTACTTCGAGCCGCCTAGGGCTTTGATGATCTCTGCCGCTCCTTCGAGAGCGGGACGGAATGTATCGTCCATAGCCGTCGCCAGCGCATCGAAGACGGGGGTGTCTCCTTTTGTTGGTTCGGGAGGCCGGTGCCTGCCAGCCTGGAACCAATCGTACAGCGGTTTAGCATTATGAAACATGTAGTTGGGTTCGCTACTCCAAATGGCGAACGATTGAGCAAAGAATTCCTCTGGCTTGTCCCGCCAGAGCTTTTCCACATAAGGGGTGAACGGCTTGAAGCCCGGCCGCGCCAACCCGTTCTTCTTCACGATATCGACGAACTCGGCCAATTTCCGCTTCGGCCCCAGAACGCTCTCCTTTGCCGTCATCCATTTGTCGATAGCGACAACGTAATCTTTCCACGACGCCAATAGTGCCTTGTCGCCCGACCCTGCCAGGGCTTCAAATTCGTCCACCGCCGCGTTGAGCGCCTCGCGATTCGATTTCAACGTGTCTATGCTGCTCCCCAACACATTTCCCGCCGCGTCGTTCAATTTCCCGATGGCGGCGTTGAATACTGCAAATTCGGCGGCGTCCATATCCGATCCAATAACGCGACCAGACTTTCTGCCCGCCTCGTTGACTTTCAGCCGTGCCGTCTCGAGATCGGTCCAGGGCTTTGTGGCCTTCATCTTTTCCTCCGCGTCGTGAAGCACGCGATTTTGGACGGCATGGCCGACTTCATGGATCGGTGTAATGCCCGTGGTGCCAACGTGCGTGAATTCGATCGTACCTCCAGGGAAAGTCTCGGCATCGAGCTTGATTTCCTTTCCCTTGTACCGGAGGGAAAGCTTGTCGGCTCGCTTGAGCTCTATGCCTTTGAGAAGTTTCTTGTCATCTGGGCTCAATTTCGAGAAAGCCGCGTCGATGTTCTTCAACTCGGCCTCGCTCCAACTCGCCCCCCTTTCCTCTGTGATATCTCCAAGATCGTACTTGGCCTTCAAATTTTCCTTCGCCGCAGCCACCTTGTCGGGTACCGCCTTTTTCGCCTCTTCCTTTGGGCTTCTCTGCAGCCGCGCGCCCGCCTGCGACTGCTGCACCACATGTGTCAACTCATGGGCGATAAGCCGGCGTCCTTGCGGTGTTCCGGGCTCAAATGCCCCACGCGCGAAAACAATGTTGTGCCCCGCCGTATAGGCATGCGCGTGTATATCGTCCGCAGACTTGGCCGCGGCGGCATCGCAATGCACCCGCACGCGAGAGAAATCGTGCATGAAGCGCAATCCCATGTCGCGCTCGACGCTGGGCTCCAGCGGCATTCCCGGGCGCGCAAGAACCTCGCCTACGCTCGACGGCGCCAAATCCGCGACCGTTTGCGATGCCCGCAACGGATCCCTGATCAGCGGCGGTCCCCCGCCGATGCCGTGCCCGGATCTAGTCGTCACCGCCGCCGCGACGCGATCCGCCTCCCGCTCATGTTCGTCGCCAAGCTGATCGCTCGCGAGCTTGGCCTGGATCAGCCCTTGCCTGGGGGGCAGGATCGGGGTTCGGCTGAAATCCGGTCCCCAAAACGGCCATGCCGTCGCGGCCGGTTCGCTGGAACGGTCTTCCGTGCTCTCGCGCCCGGGCCCCGACCGGAAAGGCGCCATCCCTTGCCGCGCGGCGCCAGAGGATCCGGGAGCCTGCAATGGACTTGCCCTTTGTACAGTGGCTCGCATCTTCCGCGCTCTCCAGCCGGCGGATCCATACTCCCGACACAGTAAACCATCGCCGCGCGCCGGTGAGCAAGGCACGGCGCTTTCATGGAAAGCGCCGCGAGCGGCCTGCCGGGGCCGCCCGTTCGCGGGCGCCACACCGGCCGTGACCGCGGACGAAGCTCTGTCTACGGATCAATCCGGCCTCGCCAAATTCCTAGACGGCCTGCTCGGCGAGAGCGTGACGTAGGGCAGGACGCATTCATACGGACTCGCGGCCCCCCTCATCCTTCGACAAGCTTAGGGTGAGGGAGGTCGAGTCAGCGGCGCACTGAAGCAGTCCCTTGTGGCTCGAGCG
This sequence comes from Alphaproteobacteria bacterium, assembly GCA_021325375.1. Classification (GTDB taxonomy): domain Bacteria; phylum Pseudomonadota; class Alphaproteobacteria; order Micropepsales; family Micropepsaceae; genus Rhizomicrobium. Next base: position 23,249 of record JAJPHG010000012.1, read on the forward strand.
TGTCGCAACATGCGGGCTGCGCGGTTCCGTCAGAACATCCGGTGCTCTAAGAAGCACCTACCGCTGCCGCTTGACACTCGCCCGGACCAGCACCAACTCAGTCCAGAACTTTGGGGGCGCGCATGAATATTTATCTGTTCGCCGAGCGCCCGCTTTGGGCCGTCATCTTCTGGGCAAGCTTCTTCGCGTTCCTCGTCGTCGGCACCTGGGTGCAGAACCGCGAGCGCGGCAAGGCGCCGGGCGAGCTGCGCGACCGCGGCAGCAAGGCGATCATCTATCTCGCCTCGGCGATCGGCACGTTTTCGGCCTTCGCGCTGCCCGTCTGGGCTTCCTTCGCACGCATCGCATTGTGGCCTGAGCCGGTCTTCGTCGCGGCGATGGCTTTGTTCTGGATGGGGTTGCTGCTCTATGTATGGTCGGTGCTGACGCTGGGCGCGGATTTCCGTACCGCCGTGCAGCTTCTCAAGGGGCAGCGCCTGGTGACGCGTGGCCCTTACCGCCTGCTGCGCCATCCCGCCTATACCGGCGGCATCGCGGTCTTCGCCGGGATCGGCTTGGCCGGCGGCAACTGGATCGCAGCCGTCGCGGCGCCGCTTGCGGTCGCGCTCGGCTATGCGTGGCGCATCCATGTCGAGGAGATCGCGCTGCGCGAAAAGTTCGGCGCCGAGTTCGAAGCCAACCGCCGCCGCACCTGGGCCGTCATCCCGCTGATCTGGTGAGGCCTCAGCGCATCGCGTAGCGGTGCAGGGCGGAGCCGTGGTCGTGCAGCCATGTCTGCGGGCGGCGCGGATCGCCGACGAGCTCGTCCACCAGGCGCCAGAATTTCGGACCGTGATTCATCTCGCGCATATGCGCGACCTCGTGGGCGACGACGTAATCGAGCACGAAGGACGGCGCCAGGATCAGCCGCCAGGAGAAGGACAGCGAGCGCGAGATCGAGCACGAGCCCCAGCGGCTCGCCGTGTCGCGCACGGTGATGCGCGTGGGCTTGAGGCCGAGCCGCGAGGCATGGTGGAACGCGCGCGCCTCCAGCTCCTTCTTCGCCTCGCGCTTGAGGAAATCGAGCAGGCGGCGGGAATGGTGCGCGGGCAGGCCCGCCACGCGGATCGTCCCGTCCTCGAGCCACACCGCGCCGCGTCCGCTCTCGCCGGGCCGTACGACATGGTCCTGGCCCCGGAGCGGGACAGTCGCGCCGATCTCCAGCGGCACGATCGCAGGGACCCGCGAGATCTGGGCGGCGATCCAGTCGCTCTGGCCGCGGGCGAAGTCCATCGCCCGGTCCAGCGCGCGCTGCGACGGCGCCACGACGCTGATCTCGCCGGTGGAGGGGTGGACCTTGACGATCAGCCGCCGGGCGCGGGGGTTGAGGCGGACGTTCACCTCGACCGCGCGGCCCTCGATGCGCAGCAGCTCGCGCTGCGCCACTTTGCGGGTTGCCTTCATCTTACGCATGGGCTTCCCTTGCACTCCGAATTGACGACGCGACGCCGATGACCCAACGCCCGCGCTTCCATCTTGCCTTTCCGGTGAACGATCTCGCTCAAGCGCGTTCGTTCTACACCGGGCTTCTCGGCTGTCCCGAAGGACGCTCCTGCGACGACTGGGTCGATTTCGATTTCTTCGGTCACCAGATCGTGGCGCATTTAAGCCCGGATGACGCCGGACACAAAGCGCATAATCTTGTTGACGGCGAGGAAGTTCCGGTCCGTCACTTCGGCGCGATTCTGGGCATGGACGAATGGCGCGCGCTCGCCGCACGGCTGAAGGACGCACATACGCGCTTCATCATCGAGCCCGACATCCGCTTCGAAGGCGAGGTGGGCGAGCAGGCGACGTTCTTCGTGTCTGATCCCAGCGGCAATGCGCTCGAGTTCAAGGCCTTCGCCGACGACAGCAGGATCTTCGCGAAATGAAAGCTTCCGACGTCGCGCGCGCGCTCGGCATCCTCGCGCTTTTGCTCATCCTCGGCGCGCTGGGCTTCCAGTATATCGCCGGCATGCCGCCTTGCGAGATGTGCCATTGGCAGCGCTGGCCGCTGATCGCGGCTGCGTTCCTGGGCATCCTCTCCGGCGTCTTCTTCAAGCGCGACGATGCGATGTTCTCCATCGCGCTCCTGGTGATCCTGCTCGTGGCGGCGTCGGGCGCGATCGGCGTCGACCAGGCGGGCGTGGAATGGAAATGGTGGGCGGGTCCACAGGCCTGCACCGGCAACCGCATCGACTTCCACGGCCTCGGCGATTTGAACGTGCCGGGCCAGGTGCGCTGCGACCTGCCGAGCTTCCGCCTCTTTGGTCTGTCGCTTGCGGGATACAACGCGCTGATCTCGCTGGGCTCGGCGCTGCTCGGCCTCGCCCTGCTGCTGAAGGGGCGTCGATGAGCCGCAAGCCGCGTCCGGCCGCGCCGGGCGAGAGCCGGGACGACGAGATCGCGGCGATGATCCGCGTCGACCACGCCGGCGAATACGGCGCGGTGCGCATCTATGAAGGCCAGCTCGCTGTGCTCGGCAATTCGCCGATGGCCGAGAAGATCCGCCACATGGCGGCGCAGGAGCAGCGCCATCTGAAGACTTTCGACCGGCTCGTGGTGGAGCGCCGCGTGCGGCCGACCGCGCTCGAGCCCGTGTGGCGCGTCGCGGGCTTCGCGCTCGGCGCCGCGACCGCGCTCTTGGGCGAGAAGGCCGCGATGGCGTGCACCGCCGCGGTCGAAGAGGTGATCGACGAGCACTATGCCGGCCAGATCGCGCGGCTGGGCGAGGCGGATGCGGAGCTGAAGGCGACCGTCGCCGATTTCCGCGCCGACGAGATCGCCCATCGCGACGAGGCCATCGCGAGCGGTGCGCAGGACGCTCCCGCGCACCGCCTGCTCAACGAGACCATCAAGGCGGGCTGCCGGCTGGCCATCGCGCTGTCGACGCGGATATGAGCGAAGACCGTCACGTGCTCCTGGCGGGCGCCGCCGCGCCCCGCCGCGCCAACGACACCGACACCGCGACGCTCGCGCGCCTGCTCGCCGCCGCCTTCCAGACCGATCCCGTCTTCGACTGGATCGCGCGGCGCGGACACAGGCGCGCGGTGGTGATGGAGGAGTTCTTCTTCTGGCTTCTGCGCACGCGCGCGATCCCCTTCGGCGAGGTGTGGGCGAGCGAGGGCGTGACCGCGGTGTGGATTCCGCCCGACGCGCCCGCAAGCCCGGGAGGCTTCCTCGATCAGCTGCGCCTGCTGCCGCTGTTCCTGAGGCTCTGCGGCCTGGCGCGGTTCCGGCGCGGCTCGGCGATGGGCGACGCGATGGAGAAGAGCCATCCGCACGAGCGCCATTTCTATCTCGCCTTCGTCGCGGTCGCGCCCAGGCTGCAGGGTATGGGCTTGGGAGCCGCGATCCTGGATGCGAACCTCAAGCACATCGACGCGCAAGGCGTGCCCGCCTATCTCGAGAACTCGAATCCCAAGAACACGCGTTTGTATGAGCGCCTCGGCTTCATGGCGAGACGCAACATCGCCCCGTCCGGCGCCCCGCCGATGATCGCGATGTGGCGGCCGGCGCGAGATGAACATTCACAACCACAATAAAAATTGTCATGGCCCGCGAATGCGGGCCACCCAGGTGGGTTCTGCACGATCTAAGAAAGATTCACGCGGAGGCGCGGAGGTTCTCTTCTTCTCCGCGTCTCCGCGTGCGATTCTTTTTAAGGAGCCGATGTGACCTGGGTGGCCCGCATTCGCGGGCCATAACGGGAAGTGATCGATCCTCACCCGAAGGTGAAGGAATAAACCTGCACGCCGGGGTCGAGGAACTCAATCGTGAAGATGCGGTCCGTCACCGTGCCGTCCTGGCGGATGAGCTGATAGAGCCTCTGCGTCGTCACCGTGCCCTCGCCGGCCGCGTTGGTATCGACGCCATGCGCGTCGCCCGGCGCGCGGCCGTCGAGCGTCATGCGGAAGCGCACTTGCGTCCTGCCGCCGGCGGGACCCAGCACCAGATGCAGGTCGCGGGCGTGGAAGCGGAACGCGATGCGGCCCGGCGCCTTGTTCAGCACCGTCATCTGCGGGCCGACGGTCCAGTCGCCGTCGAGGCTCCATTGATTGAGGTTGAGCGAAGCGGGCGCCTTGTAGTCCGACGGCTTGTCCTGGGCTACGTGGTCGTCGGCGAAATTGGCGCCGCGGTTGTATCCGACGTATGTCTCGGGCGAGAGCACGTCCATGGTCGGCGCGCGCTCGGAGCCTTGCGCGTCGGGGTTGACGATGCCGCCGGGGACGTCCTTATAGCCGGCCTCGGCGAGCAGCTTCTGGATGATGCGCTCGGACTGGTCGTATTCGCCCTCGCCGAAATGATGCGCGCGGATGCGGCCCTGCGCATCGACGAAATAATGCGCGGGCCAATATTCGTTGTTGAACGCCTGCCAGATCTTGAGATCGGCATCGAGCGCGATCGGGTACGTGATCTTCAGGTCGCGCACCGCGCTGCGCACGTTGTCGGGGTCCTTCTCGAAGGCGAATTCCGGCGCGTGCACGCCGATCACGACGAGGCCGTGGTCCTTGTACTTCTCAGCCCAGGCGCGGACGTAAGGCAGCGAACGCAGGCAGTTGATGCAGGAATAGGTCCAGAAATCGACCAGCACGACCTTGCCGCGCAAGCTCTCGCGCGTCAGCGGGGCCGAGTTGATCCATAAGGTCGCGCCGTCGAGCGAGGGCATCGCGCCTTCGACCGGCAGATCGCTGCCTGCGACGCGCACGCTCTTCGCATGCGTTCCCGGCCGCACCGTGTCGATCAGGCCCTGCTCCAGGCGCGCGGTGTTGGTGAGCGACAGCCGCGTGAGGATGCCGGTATCCCAGCCCAGCGCGATGGCCACGACACCCAGCAGCACCGCGGCGCCCAGCGCGCGCCGGACCCATTCGCCCGCGCCCAGCGAGCGCTTCATCGCCGCGAAGACGCGCCCGCCGATGAGGAGCGCGACCGCGAGCGACGTCGCCGCGCCCGCCGCATAGGCCAGCAGCAGAAGGGTCGTCGACGCGCTCGCGCCCTTGATCGCCGCACCTGTCAGCAGCAGGCCCAGGATCGGTCCCGCGCACGGCGCCCACAAAAGCCCCGTCGCGACGCCGAGCACGAAAGACGCGCCCACGCCGTGGCCTGCGTTGCTCGAAAGCCTGTCGCCAAGCGCGACCAGCGGTCGCGTCAAGCGGTCCGCAAGGCTGCGCGACAGCAAGGTCAGGCCGAAGAAGGCGAGCAGCACCAGCGCCGCGATGCGTCCGTACTGGTTGGCATGCACCGCCCATCCGCCGCCGATTGCGGCCAAGGTCGCCACCAGCGCGAAGGTCAGAGCCATGCCGAGCAGCAGCGGCAATCCGCTGCGGACGAAAGGCTGGTCGGCGCGCGCGAAGACGAAAGGCAGAACGGGGAGGATGCACGGGCTCAGGATCGTGAGCACGCCGCCCAGATAGGAGAGCAGGAAGAGGATCATATGCCTCTATTCGCGCGTCAGGCGGGCGGGGTTACGGAGCCCGCGATCGCCTCGGCCTTGGCGAACAGCGCCGGATCGATGGTGAGGCCCACCGCGCCCGCGTTCTCGTCGAGCTGCGCGGGCCTGCTCGCGCCGACGATGGCGGAGGCGACATTGGGCTCGCGCAGCACCCAGGCGAGCGCGAACTGCGTCAGCGAACATCCGGCTTCCGCCGCGATGGGCTTGAGCTTCTGCACCGCCTCCAGCACGTCGCGCTCCGTCCAGCGCTTGATGAAGCCGCTCATCGCGTCACTCGTTGCGCGGGTGTCCTTAGGCGGCGGCTGGCCGGGAAGGTATTTGCCGCTGAGCACGCCTTGCGCCAAGGGCGACCACACGATCTGCGAGATGCCGTTGGCGGCGCTGATCGGGATCACCTTCTTCTCGGGCCTTCTGTAGAGCAGCGAATATTGCGGCTGGCTGGAGACGAAATGCTCCACGCCCTTCATCGCGATCGAGGCCTCGATCTCGCCGGGCGCCCATTCCGAGAAGCCCAGCCAGCGTACTTTTCCGCTTTTGACCGCGCGGGTGAGCGCTTCCATCGTCTCTTCCAGCGGCGTGTTCGGGTCGTAGCGGTGGCACTGATAGAGGTCGACGAAATCGGTGCGCAGGCGTTTCAACGAGTCGTCGAGTTGCTTTTCGATCTGCGCGCGCGAAAGCCCTTGATTGCCGCCGCCCATGTCGCCGAAGACCTTGGTCGCCAGGATGTAGCTGTCGCGCTTGCGGCTCGCGAGCGCCTCGCCCAGCACGGTCTCCGCCGCGCCGCGTCCATAGACGTTCGCCGTATCGATGAAATTGATGCCGAGCTCGAACGAGCGGTCGATGCAGGCCAGCGCCTTCTCCTTCTCGACGCCCACACCATAGGTGAGCCACGACCCGAGCGAGATCTCCGACACGTGCAGATCGCTGGCGCCAAGCTTGCGGTATTTCATTGGGGATTCCTGACGTTGGATGGTCAATCTTCAACATCGGCACGGGCTGTTCAAGACCTACTCAGGGATTGGGTCGCTGCTCTGCAGTGCGAGAAACTCAAACTCGGCTCTTCCCTAGGGCGGTGCGGCTCGCGTTGAGCTTTGGAGTTGGCACTGTGACCGCTGGTGGGTTGTGTTAGCCTTGCGATGGTTTCCGTCACAAGCGCGTCAAGAAAATGCCCAAAAAACAGTCAAACTCAATTGAAATTCGTGGATCCGCGGAACTATCGGTAGAGCAGATGCGCCGGGCTATCAGTCGCCTTGAGCGTCGGCTCGTGGAACTCAAGGGCCCCAAGTTATCGAATATATCAAATAGCGACGATCCCACGCTTGCTGCCATGCAGGCAGCAATCAAACAGACACTCGAGTCTTCATTCGGCATTGGAACGACCGAGTATGAGACATACAAGGACGCCTGTAAGTTGAATCAAACTGGCTGGGGAGACGTCACTACCGACCGCCTAGGCAACGTCCATTCCAATGTCGCCGCTGGTATTGCTCGTGGCCGGGATCGAGCGATCGCGCTCCTAGAACAAGCCGTACGTTCGCTGACGGAAGAGCTTGCCGATTGCGATGAAGGAGCGCGCCAGCGACCGCTAAGGGCGTACGACGGCCTCGATCTTCATCCTGAAATCGCTCGCGCAGCAAGCGGTCTCTATCGCGACGGCCACTATGCCAATGCCATCGAAAACGCAGTCAAGGCACTCAACTCTCTCGTTCGATTGCGCAGTGGCCGCGATGACTTGGATGGAACATCATTGATGGAGACGGTTTTTTCCCCGAAAGGTCCAATTCTGAAATTCAACGAAATGTCAGATCAGTCCGATCGTGACGAACAAAAGGGTTTCATGATGATGTTCAGTGGGGCCGTTTCGGGGTTGCGCAACCCCCGCGCTCATAAGCTTATACAGGACGATCCTGAGCGTGCGCTTGAGTTTATCGCTTACATAAGCTTGCTGGCTAAACTTCTAGACAGCAGCAAGTAGTTTCAGACTGCAATGATTTTTGTCGTCGCAAAGCTTCTAAGGCTCCAGTTAGCTTTCCCAGTAGAGATAGTCGGCCCAGGAATCGTGCAGGTAGTTGGGCAGGAAGCGCCCCCATTATCGCGCAGCTCGTTGACGCTGGCGCCGGTCCAAGGCCGTGTTGACAAATCCCGGCCCGGACCGCACGTTTCGAGCATGGGGACCGCGATCCCCCATTCAGGCTCCGGCCCAAGCGTCGCGTCCTTGAAGCTTGTGAGGGACGCAACATGGCCGCCGATACCACCTCTCCCGACGATTCATCGGTCTCGTGGCGCGAGGCTTTCGCGACATGGGCCCGTATCGCAGCGCTTTCCTTCGGCGGCCCGGCCGGACAGATCGCGGTGATGCACCGCATCCTGGTCGAGGAGAAGCGCTGGATCGGCGAGACGCGGTTCCTGCACGCGCTCAACTACTGCATGCTGCTTCCGGGCCCCGAGGCGCACGAGCTTGCGATCTATATCGGCTGGCTCATGCACCGCGTCCGCGGCGGCCTGCTTGCCGGCATCCTGTTCGTGCTGCCGGGCCTGATCTCGCTCAGCATCCTCAGCACGATCTATGCCGTCTTCGGGCAAATCGGCATCGTCCAGGCGCTGTTCTTCGGCCTGAAGGCCGCCGTGCTGGCGGTCGTGCTCGAAGCCGTGCTGCGGGTCGGCAGGCGTGCGCTCAAGAGCAACGGTCTCTTCGCCATCGCCGCGCTCGCCTTTGTCGGCATTTTCTTTTTCGCTTTGCCGTTCCCGCTCATCATCCTGCTCGCGGCGCTGACCGGCTATGTCGGCAGCGCGGCGGGCCTGACCTGGTTCAAAAGCACGGGACACGGAGCGGCTCAGGCGGGCACGCAACCGTCCCTTATTGACGCCGCGTTCGCGCAGGGCGTGCCTGAGCATGTGCGGCCCTCCATGTGGCGCTTCATCCGCACGGTCGTGGTCGGCTGCATCGTCTGGCTGGGGCCGCTCGCGGCGCTCCTCGTTCTGGCAGGCCCGCAGAACGTCTTCACCGCCATCGCGCTCTTCAACAGCAAGATGGCGGTCGTCACCTTCGGCGGCGCCTATGCCGTGCTCGCCTACATGGCGCAGCAGGCGGTCGAGAAATACCATTGGCTCAAGCCTGGCGAGATGCTGGTAGGTCTGGGCTTCGCCGAAACGACGCCGGGGCCGCTGATTTCGGTGGTGCAGTTCGTGGGCTTCATGGCCGCGTACCGCCACGCCGGATCGCTCCCGCCGCTCGAAGCCGGACTCATCGGCGGCTTCCTCGCGATGTGGGCGACCTTCGTGCCGCCCTTCCTCTGGATATTCGCCGGCGGGCCCTACATCGAGGCGCTGATCGGCAACAAATCGCTGAACGCGGCCTTGTCCGCGATCACCGCCGCCGTGGTCGGCGTGATCCTGAACCTCGCCGTTTGGTTCTTCCTGCACACGGTCTTCGGCAAGGTAGACGAACTGCACGGCTTCGGCCTCTCGCTGGCGCTGCCGGTACCGGCGAGCATCCGCTGGCCGACGCTGATCCTCGCGCTCGCCGCCATCGTCGCCATCTTCCGTTTCAAGGCGGGCATGATCCCGACCTTCGCCGCCTGTTCGGCGGCGGGCATCGCGTACTACCTCATCATGGGTTTCCTGGGGCTGGGCAACCTCGTGCAGCTCTAGCCGAAATGCCTAAGGCTCCAGCTCGCTGTCCCAGTAGAGATAGTCGGCCCAGGAATCGTGCAGGTAGTTGGGCGGGAAGCGGCGGCCGTGGTCGCGCAGCTCGTTGACGGTGGGCCTGTGCGGACGGATGCGCGGATGCATCTTGGTCTGGTGCGGCAGCCGGCCGCCTTTGAGCAGGTTGCAGGGCGCGCACGCCGTGACGACGTTCTCCCACGTCGTGCGTCCGCCGCGCGAGCGCGGGATGACATGGTCGAAGGTCAGGTCCTGCGCATAGCCGCAATACTGGCACTCGAAGCGGTCACGCAGGAACAGGTTGAACCGCGTGAAGGCGGGGTTGCGCGCGGGCCTGACGTAAGTCTTGAGCGAGACGACCGAGGGCAGCTTCATCGCGAAGCTCGGCGAATGGATGACGCGGTCGTATTCTTCCAGGATGTGCACCCGCTCCAGGAACACGGCCTTGATCGTGTCCTGCCAGGACCACAGGGACAACGGGAAATAGCTGAGCGGCCGGTGGTCGGCGTTCAGCACAAGCGCCGGGCAATTGTCGGGCAGTCGCGCGGCGGCTAACACGGCGGAACTCCTTGGAAGACGCCTCTCCTTCTTTGCTCGGCGCGAACTTTATGGCGGCGCCCCGGTTCTGCCAAGCGGTGGCCGAAAGCTTAGGCGATTCGCTGTGACATTTGCGCGACCGGGCACATGATTTCGCCTGTCGGCCGGCGCAGAAGCCCGCGGAATGCCAGGGTCAGATGCGTCGCCGCCAGCGCCATTCCCGCCTCGTCGATCGAGTGCCCCACGCCCGGCGAGACGTGCCATTGGACACTCGCTCCCGCAGCCCCCAGCGTCGCCGCCGCATCGAACAGCGCGCCGGCCGGGATCATCGGATCGGCATCGCCATGGACCAGAAGGATGGGCGGCGCGTTGGGGCCGAGCATGGGCGGTGCTCCCGCCAGCATCCCCGAAAACCCCACGATGCAGGCAGGCTTGGCCGCGCGGCGCAATCCCACATGCAGCGACATCATCGTGCCCTGGCTGAAGCCCACCAGCGCCAGCCGGTCGTCGGAGAGTCCCAGCCGCTTGAGCTCTGCGTCGAGGAAAGTGTTCAGCGATTGCGCCGCGCTCTCCACGCCGCGCGCCATCTCGTGCGGGTCGAGGCGCGAGATGGGGAACCACTGATAGCCCATCGGGGCACCCGCGCAGGGCTCCGGCGCATTGGGCGCCGCGAACGCGACCGTCGGCAGCAACCTCTGCCACATGGGCGCGAGCCCGATCAGGTCCTTGCCGTCCGCGCCATAGCCGTGCAGCAGGACGACCAGATGCGTGGCGCTGCCGCGGGCGGGCGGAAGGCGCGGACCGGCGAGTGCGCGGATCGCCATCAGCCTGCCTTCGCTTTCTTCCCGGCCTTCGCGACCGCCTTGCGCGCGGCTTCGGCTTGCCGCTTCTCCTTGCGGATCAGGTCCTCGTGGATCCAGAACATGCGCGCCGCCACCGTGCGCCACGGGCGCCAGGGCTTGGAGAGCTTCTCCATCTGCTTCTCGTTCGGGCGCTTGCGCAGGTTCAGCGCGCGATGGATCGCGGCCTGCAGCCCGACATCTCCCACCGGCCAGATGTCGGCGCGGCCGAGCGAGGCCATCAGATAGATGTCCGCCGTCCACGGTCCGATGCCTTTCACCGCGGTCAGGTGCGCGCGCGCGTCGTCGTCCGGCATCGCGCGCACGCGTTCCAGGTCGAGCGTGCCGTCCTGGATGGCCAGGGCGATGGATCTCATGTGCTTCTGCTTGGGCGCCGACAGCCCGCAGGCGCGCAAGGTCTCGGGCGCCGTGGCCAGAAGCTCGGCCGGCGCGAAAGGTACGACCTTCTCCTTCACCCTGCCGAAGATCGTGTCGGCGGCGGCCACTGAAAGCTGCTGGCTGACCACGATGGAGACCAGCGCCTCGAACCCTTCCTCGCGGCGCGATCGGAAAGGAAGCTCGCCCGCGCGCTTCATCACCGGGTGCAGCCGCTTGTCGGCGGCAAGCAGATGCGCGACGGCTTGGCCTAGATGCGCTTTGGTTGCGATGCGGGACGGTTTCGGCATGGGCTGCTTGTGTGCGAGATTCCCCTTCAATGATTGTCACGCGCTTCGCGCCAAGTCCAACCGGCTTCCTGCATCTGGGCCATGCCTATGCGGCACTGGTCGCGCGCGAAGCGGGCGAGCGCTTTCTTTTGCGCATCGAGGATATCGACACCGGCCGCGCGCGCGGCGAATTCGAGGCTGCGATCTTCGAGGACCTGGCCTGGCTCGGCCTCGATTGGGAGGCGCCAGTGCTGCGCCAGTCTGAACGGTCGGCGGCGTATGCCGAAACGCTGGGCCGTCTCGATGCGATGGGGCTTGTCTACCCCTGTTTCTGCACCCGCAAGGACATCGCGGCGGCGGGCGGCGCGCCGCATGGCGATGAAGGCCCGCTCTATCCCGGCACCTGCCGCGGCGTTCAGCGCGCACGCACGGGCTCCTACGCGCTGCGTCTGGATGCGGCGAAGGCGGCAGCGATGACGGGGCCGCTTGAATTCTTCGAACACGGACGGACGGTCGCGGTCGATCCTTTACGGCTCGGCGACGTCGTGCTGGCGCGCAAGGAGATGCCCGCCGCCTATCATCTCGCCGTCGTGGTCGACGATGCGTTCCAGGGCGTCACGCTCGTCACGCGCGGCGAAGACCTTCTGCCCGCGACGCATGTCCAGCGCTTGTTGCAAGCCTTGCTCGATCTGCCCGCGCCCGCCTATGCGCATCACAAGCTGATCCTGGACGCGCAGGGCCGCAAATTCTCGAAGCGTGATGCATCGGTGACGTTACGGGAGCTGCGCGCGAAAGGCGTGTCGCCGGCCGCCATTCGCGCGCAGTTGGAATCTCCGTGAGCTACTGCGCCAAAAACGCATCCAGCGCGGCGTCGAACTTGGCGGGCTGGTCGAGCATGATGAAATGCAGCGACGGCGCGATCTCGATGACCTTCACGGCGGGCGCAGCCGCATAGACGCTCTTGTACATCTGGTCGCTCACGCCGGGGGGCGAACCGAGCGTGGAATAGTCCGGATGCAGAAGCACGATCGGCGTGGTCAGCTTCGCAAGGCCCGGACGCAGGTCCAGCGTCATGTCGTCGGCGATCGCGTTGGCGACGACGCCTCTGTCGCTCGCCGCCGACCAGCCTTTGATCATCGCGAGGTCTGTCGGCGCGGTCGCCATGCTGCGCATCATCTGGTCGCGCTGCGCATCGCTCATCTGGTCCTTGCCGGCGCGCACCTGCTCGGCCATGGGCTTGACGGAATCGACGGTCGCGGCCGGCCCCATCATCAGCGTCGCGAAGAACGGCAGCGCGTCCACCAGCATCGCCTTCTTCAGGTGCTCGGGATGACGTTCGCCCAGATACAGCGTCATCGTGCCGCCGAGCGAATGGCCGATGACGGTCGCCGGCGTCAGATGCTGCTCGACGAGATAGGCGTCGATCGCCTCCGCCGTCGGCACCACCACCGCGCCGCCGGCATTGCCGCGCGCGCTCTCGCCCGCGAAGCCCGCGACCTGGATCAGGTGCACGCGATAATGTGCCTTCAGCCGTTCTGCCGTCGCTTTCCACGTGTCGCGCGAGGAGGCGAGGCCTGGGATGAAGATGAGGTCGGGGCCTTGGCCCACGATCTCGTCGCTGAAGCGCTCGCGCACCACCGTCGTGTCGGCATGGGCAAGGCAAGGCGCGATCAATGCGGCGGCGACGAGGAAGCCGAGCGCGAGGTTCTTGAGCGTCATGGGGGTCTCCGGAGTCATGCGGGTTGGGACTGCATCGCGCCGCGCCGCATTCTCCTGCGGCTGAGCGCGACCTGGACGATGAAGACGATAAGCAGCACGATGAAGGCGAGCATCACCGAGCCTTGAAGCATGCCGGCGAGCGGCGTCTGCGCCGGGTTGCGCGCGCCATGCGCGTGCGCCAGCGCGAAATCGCGCACCACGCTCACGCGCACCAGCACCTCGTTCACCAGCCCGCCGATGAGCATGTAGTAGGTGACGAGCATCGAGACGGGGTGCAGATAGGCGAACGCCGCGCGCTTCTGGCGCGCCGCGGCGAACAGGCCCAGCCCCAGGAAGAACAGCGTGAACACCGCCTCCCAATGGAACAGGCCGAAGATGCCGGGCCCCACCACGGGCGGCGAGAAGCGTGCGATGTCGAAATGATAGACGCCGAAGGCCGAGACGTTCGCGGCCAGCATCGTGACCACATAGGCGCGGCCCATGAAGCGGTGGCGCGGCGTGCCCTTGGGCCCCAGGACGATCACCCCGCCCAGCAGGATCGCGAGCGTGGCGGCGATGCTGTGCAGCCAGCCGATGATCGAAACGCCGGTCATGTTCACGGTCTGCTCCGCGTATCGATGATGTCGCGCAGATAGGCCACGTAGTTCTCGAAAGCGCGGCGCCCGGCCTTGGACAGGCGCACGCGGGTGCGCGGCTTCTTGCCGACGAAATCCTTCTCGACCTCGACATAGCCCGCCTCTTCGAGCGTCGTGATGTGGGCGCCGAGATTGCCTTCCGTCGCGCCGACTATTGCTTTGAGGCGCACGAATTCGAGTTGCTCGTGCTCGGGCAGGGGCTTGAGCGCGGCCACGATCTTGAGGCGCACAGGCTGATGGATGACGGCGTCGGGCTGTTCCATCTCACACCTGCCGCATCCAGGCGCCGGCCAGGATCAGCGCGCCGCCGCCGACGACCGCCATCCACAGCATGAAATGGGACGGCAGATAGAAATAGCCGCCGAGCGTGAGCGCCGCGATCACGGCGCCCGCGATCGTCAGCCGCATGGCATTGAAGAAGATGCCGACCAGCGCATAGGTGAGCGCCACGATCAGCGGCACGAAGGCGCCGATCTGCGCGTCCGACGTCGGATGCATGATGGCGCCGACCGCTGTGGCGAAGACGGCATAGGCGACGAACACGCCGAACCAGCGCAGCCACATCCCCGCATCCGCAGCGCTTTGGCCCTTGCGCCGCGCGCCGATGAACATGGAGGCGACCCAGCCCACCGTCCCCAGGACCGGCCATGCCCACTGTCCGATCGCGCGCGGCGCCAGATCGTTGGCGCTGTAGGCGACCACCCAGATCGCACCCCACAGGATCAGGTAGGGCGCCATCGTTTCGTAGCCATGGACCGTGGCGCTGTGCCTGGTCGTCTGTTCGACGTCGCGCAGGGCGTCGCGGGCCTGTTCGGGGGATAGGGACATGGCTTTGCCTTTCTCTCTGCAGACTACTCTGTCAAATAGAGTACTCTGATGTAAAAGACAAGGCTGGTGTCATGGAAAAATTTTAAGCTAGGAAATTCAGTGGCTTACCAGTCGTTCAGGCCGGAGAACCGGGCGAAGCCGGCGTCATGGGACCAGCGCGTCCATTGGGAGCGAAGCCGCATGGTCTCGCTCGGGCTGCGCGTGCCCTGGCCGATGCCCAGGATCTGCAGCTCGGCGCAGCCTTTGAAAGGGATGTCGGTCGGCGACGGCAGCCGCGCGTCCTCGCGCTCGAGCTTGGCGTATTCCGAATCCTCGATCCCGTCCGAGGCCAGGATCACGGTCGTCGGCATGCCCTCGCAGCCGATGCTGGCGACCGCGTTGTCGAGGAAGGCGATGATGTTGGTGTTGTCCTGCGCCACCCATTTGCCGCGCTCGACCAGCATCGGCGTGCCTGCGATCAGCTTCTCGATCTCGGCGGCGACCGCTTGCGGCCGCGCATGCACCGAGATCACCTGGTCATAGGCAAAGGTGTTCGACGACGGATCGAAATTGCCGAAGGTGCGCACATGCACTTCCGAGGCGAAGCCGAGCTGGCTCACTTCGCCCGCGATGCGGCGCGCAACCTTGGCGGCGAAGGCGGGATTGTCGATCAGCGGGTTGCTCTTGGAGAGATCGAGCCCGATCACGATGCGCCTGGGCGAAAGCGCCGTCTGGTCGCCGGCATCGGCCACCTGCACGGCTGCCGGCGTGCCCATCGTCTCGGCGACGAGCGCGCCGCCGCCGATCAGCCCGATCGCGGTGGCGGCGGCGAGCAGCAGCGTCTGCATCAGGTGGCCTTGGGTTCGGCCGCCCTGGAGGGCTCGTCGGCCAGATCCAGCAGGTGGAGCTGCGCGAACTGGCGGCGGCGATGGCTGTAGTCGCGCGCGATGTGGAAGTTGCGGATGTTGTTCTCGACCGTCTGCATGTAGAGCGCCGCGACCGTGGTGACGATGAAGAATACCACGCTGGCGAAGGCAAGCCAGAACCAGGAATCGGCGTTGGCCAGCGAGGTCTGCGACAGCTTGGGCAGGCCGAGCGACACGCCGGCCTCGGTGGTGCCGGTCTGCGCCGGCTGCTGCGTCACCTGCGCCGCGGGCTGCACCTTCGCCTCGCCGCCATTGTCGCTCGCGAAGAGCTGGTCGATGGAGTTGGAGGTGTCCGACGGCATGGCGCGCTGCTCCTGCTGCACCGAGGTGCCGCCCGCCATGTTGTTGTAGGCGACGATGTAGCCGAGCCCGCCGATCATCACGAGCGCCAGGATGAAGCTCGCCACGATCATCGTGTTGCGGCCATAGGCGCCGGTGATCTTGAGCATGAAATGCACGATCAGCACGGCGAAGATGACCTGCAGGCTCTTGAACACGACCGAGCTCTGCAGCGCCGGCGGCACGACCATGAACTCGTTGGCCAGCGCGCGCGTCCACACTTCGCGGATGATGTGATAGTCGACGAACATCGCGATCAGAAGGATCGCCAGCGCCAGCGCCGCGACGGCCAGATAGAGCGGGCGGTAATGCGCCACCTGCCGGCTCTTCTCCATGTTGCGCGCGATGATGTCGGAATCGGTGCGCTCGCGCTCGCTGAGCGGCTCGTCCTCGTCGTCCTCGATCTCCTCCTTGCGGCCGAAGGGAAGCATCTTGGCCACCACGCCGGGCTTCTTGTGGCGATGCGCCGCGACTTTCTCGCCGCGCTTGACCCAGTCCGGACCCCAGCTCGGCTGGTCGACCGGCGTCTTCAGCCGCTCGATGAGCTGCGACTTCATGCGCGCGCGCACCGTGGGCGTCATCGCCTGGACCTTGGACAGCGCCTTGGCCTCGACGTCGAACTGCTCCGGCGTCAGCCCGTGGAACAGGTCGCGCGACAGGGCCGAGCGCTGCGCTTGCGGCTGCTCGACGTCTTCCAATTCCTGCTTGGGCCGGTAGTAAGCAATCATCCTTGGCGCTCCCCAGCGTGGTTAAAGCGTGATTAACGCTATTGTGAGTTCGCACCTGTGGCCGGGTCAGGCTTTAATCATGTTTGGTCAAAGGCGATATTGGGGCGATTTCATGTCGAGGTTCCTTGTTGTGTTTGCGCTGGCTCTGCTGGCGCCCATCGCTGCGCAAGCCAGTGCGGCGGAAGACATCGTGGCGGCCGACAAGGCCTTCTCGGCGCTGTCCGTCGCAAAAGGCAGCAACGCCGCATTTCTCGCCACCATGGCGGACGACGCACGGGTGTTCGGAACGGGCAACGAGCCGCCGATCCTCAGCAAAGCGCAGGCCATCAAGCGTTTCGCCACCAGCGGCAACGGCGATCCCAAGGCGAACGTGCTCTCCTGGGTTCCCGATCACGCCGAGGCCTCGAAGGACGGGACCGCCGGCTACAGCGACGGCCACTGGCTGTTCGTGGGCGGCAAGGTCCGGCTCACCGGCCACTACGTGACCGTGTGGCGCAAGGACGGCGGTGTGTGGAAAGTCATCGCCGACATGGGCACGACCGATCCGGGGAAGAAGTGAAACTTGATGCGCCGATCCAGAATATTCGTCATGGCCGCCCTTGAGGCGGCCATCCAGAGTCGTTTCGCTCGCTAGCTGGGTGGCCGGGTCAAGCCCGGCCATGACGGTTTGGGGATTCTGCGTCTACCAGCCCGATGACTTGGTGCAGGATGGCGTTCACGTCGTAGTCCTTGGGGCTGAAGACGGCGGCGACGCCGGCTTCTTTCAGCGCAGCTTCGTCGGCGGGCGGGATGATGCCGCCGGCGATGACTTTCACGTCATTGAGTCCCGCAGTCTTGAGGCCTGCGACCACCTCGCGGGCCAGGCTCACATGGCTGCCGGACAGGATCGACAGGCCGATCAGATGCGGCTGGTGTGCGCGCGCCGCCGCCACGATCTCGGGCACCGACAGGCGGATGCCGTCATAGACGACGGCCATGCCGGCGTCGCGGGCGCGGATCGCGATCTGCTCGGCGCCGTTGGAATGGCCGTCCAGGCCGGGCTTGGCGACCAGGAAGGTGAGCTTGCGGCCCAGCACGCGCGACGCCTTCTCCACCTCGTCGCGAAGCGCGCCGATGCGCTCGTCGTTGCGCGCGGGGCCCGAAGCCGCGACGCCCGTTGGCGCGCGGTACTCGCCGAAGACTTTGCGCAGCGTACCCGCCCATTCGCCGGTCGTGACCCCGGCTTTGGCGCAGGCGATGGAAGCGGGCATCAAATTGTCGTCGCCGGACGCGGCGCGTTCGAGCTCGTTCAGCGCGCCCGCGACGGCATCCGCATCGCGCCCCGCCCGCCATTCCTTCAGCCGTGCGATCTGTTCGTCCTCGGCCGATTTCTCGACGGTGACGAAGGTGCCTTCGCCGGCGGTGAGCGGCGACGGTTCGGTTTCGGTATAGGCGTTGACGCCGACACGGATCTCTTCCCCGCGCTCGATCGCTTCCATCCGCGCGGCGTTGGAGGCGACGAGACGCTCCTTCATGTATTCGAGCGCCTCTTGCGACGCGGCACCGCCGAGCGCGGCGATGCGCGCCATCTCGGCGCGGATCTGTCCGGTGAGCTGCGCGACTTTCGCCTCGATCACTTTGGAGCCGTCGAAGATGTCGCCATAGTCCAGCATGTCGGTCTCGAACGCGCCGATCTGCTGCAGGCGCAGCGACCATTGCTGGTCCCAGGGACGCGGCAGGCCGAGCGCTTCGTTCCAGGCGGGAAGCTGCACCGCGCGGGCGCGCGCGTTCCTGGACAAGGTCACGCCCAGCATGCCGAACAGCACGCGATAGACGTTGTTCTCCGGCTGCTGCTCGGTCAGTCCCAGCGAATTGACCTGCACGCCATAGCGGAACAGGCGCAGCTTCGGGTCTTCGACGCCGTAGCGCTCACGGCAGATCTCGTCCCACAGCGCCGCCATCGCGCGCAGCTTGCAGATCTCGGTGATGAACTTGACGCCGGAATTGACGAAGAAGGAGATGCGTCCCACCGCGCCCGGCAGGTCGGCGACCTTGGCTCTAGTCGCATCGAGCACCGCCACCGCAGCGGCGAGCGCGAACGCCGCCTCCTCCGCCGCATCGGCACCGGCTTCCTGCAGGTGATAGGAGCACAGGTTGATCGGGTTCCATTTCGGCATCTGCGCGCAAGCGAACGCGATCGTGTCGGTGGTGAGGCGCAGCGCCGGCTTGGGCGGGAAGATGTAGGTCCCGCGCGCGAGATATTCCTTGATGATGTCGTTCTGCGTCGTGCCCTGCAGCGTGGTCCGCGCCACGCCCTGCTCGTCGGCGAGCGCCGCGTAGAGCGCCAGCAGCCACGCCGCGGGCGCGTTGATCGTCATCGAGGTGTTCATGCGGTCGAGCGGCAGGCCGTCGAACAGCGCGCGCATGTCGCCCAGATGGGAGACCGGCACGCCGACCTTGCCGACCTCGTCCCTGGCGAGCGGATCGTCGCTGTCGTAGCCGGTCTGGGTCGGCAGATCGAAGGCCACCGAAAGCCCCGTCTGCCCCTTGGCCAGGTTGGTGCGGTAGAGCGCGTTGGAGGCCGCAGCGCTCGAATGTCCGGCATAGGTGCGGAAGATCCAGGGCTTGTCGCGGCTCATGACGGTCAGGCTACACGCCTTTTGCTGCACTGCAAAACCGCGTGAAGCCGCGCGCGTTTCGGGGCAGGATGGTCCCGCACCGCACATCCTGAAGGATCTCATGCGCAAGCTCGCCGCCTGTTTCTTTGCCGCTCTCACCGTCGCCGCGAGCGCGAACCCCTCGCCCCAGGCCAAATGGAAGGCCGAGATCGCCGACGCCAATGAGCACTATTCCCGGACGCCGCGCGCGATCCTGAAGATCCAGGACGCGGCCTATCTGCGCGACGGCGACAACGCCACGCTCGTCGGCACGAAGGGCAGGCCCGAGAGCTATCATTGGGTCAAGGGCAACAACGCAAAGGGCGGCGTGCTGTTCGCGGGCGTGCGCCGAGCGCATGCCTTCGTGGTGATGGACAAGCATCTCTACAGCGAAGGCGACATCGCCAAGGGCATCGCGGTCGATACCGATATCGACATCGTGGGCCAGCCGACGCAGGTGGGTGCCGGCATCATCGGCGCGCGCATCTGGGTCTATAACCAGAAGAACCCGGCGGCGAAGGCGTTCACGGGGCTGATCTACTATCCTTACGATCCGTCCTACATTGTCACGGCGACGTTCACGCCCGATCCCAAGCGCCCGGCGCGCACGTTCCGCACCTCGCGCGGCACCGACAAGCAGTTCTTTCACGCGGGCGATGCCACCTTCATGCTCAAGGGCAAGAGCCTGACCTTGCCGTTCTTCAGCGACAGCGAGGATCCCGCCGACATGAAGAGCCTCAGCGCCTTCTTCACCGACAACCTGACGGGCAAGGAGACCTACGGCGCTGGGCGCTATGTCGACGTCGACGGCTTCGGGCCGTTTCCGCCCAAGAAGTTCACGATCGACTTCAACTACGCCTACAATCCGAACTGCGCGCGCTCGGCGTTCTACACCTGCCCGTTCGCGGTCGACAATCTAGCGCTCGACCTGCGCGCCGGCGAAAAGGACCCGCATCACGCGCATTGATGATTCACCCTCCCCTTGAGGGAGGGTCGAAAACGCGAAGCGTTTTCGGGGAGGGGTGAGCAGGACGGTTACCCCTCCCCGAAATTTGCTTCGCTTCGCTCAGCAAATTGTCGACCCTCCCTCAAGGGGAGGGTGAATCGTACAGTTCGTATACAGACGATCGCGGCTATGGCCAGCGTGGCCAGAAATCCGGTCGCCGCATGCATGAAAGGGAAGACCGTCACGCAGGCGCAGGCTATGGCCACGAGCAGCGTCTCGCGGCGGTCGAACGGCCTCTCGCGATACAGGAACGCGATTCCCGCGGCCAGGATCGGGAAGTCGTAGATATAGACGTAGGGCGTGGCGAGAAGGGTCGCGGTCAAAAGCGCTGCCGCCTTGCGCGGGATTGGCGCGTTGCTGCGCCAAAGCGCCACGATGCCCGCCGCCAGCGCCAGGGTGAGCGCGATCTGTACGGCGCCCGCGAAGGCGGCATCCGCGCCCAGCCAGCGCCAGATTCCGTAGATGCTGTTGAGCTTCGACCAGCCCTCCAGCCCGCGCATGAACACCGCGTCGACCGTCACCGGCACGGAATGGACGAAGGCGATCCACGCTTCGCTGCCGAAGACGAGCCAGGAAGCGAGCGCCATCGCCGTCGCCGTCACGGCCGCGGCGGCGAAGCTGCGCCAATAGCCGCCGGCGGCCAGCGCGAAGGGAAACAGGATTCCGAATTGCGGCTTGTAGGTGAGCAGGCCCAACAGCACGCCTGCCAGGACCGGCTGCTCTTCGAGCAGCGCGAGCGCGCCTGCGGCCAACGCGGCGGTGAGAAAGCCGTTCTGTCCGACCGAGACGTTGTAGAACGTCGCCGGGAACGCGATGGCCGCGAGCCAACTGCGCGCCACGATGCGCTGCATCGCAAGCATGTAGAGCGGCAGCGTGACGGCGCTCCATGCCAGGAACGCGGCGAGATAGGGAAGCAGCGCCAGCACCGATGCCGCGAACAGGAACGGCGGCGGATAGTGCCAGCCGAGATAATCCTTCCACGATACCGGATGTGCGAGCGACACGGTCTCTGCGACGCGGTGCGCAGACCAGTCATAGGCGTTGGCGGCATGGCCCGCGAGCGCAAGCTTGCCGGCCGCATGCACCGCGACGAAATCGTAAGTCGCGATATTCCCCTGCGCATCCCACAGCCACAGATGTGCCGCGATCAGACCTGCGAAAGCGGTCGCGTAGATCACGGCCGCGATGAAGAAGACGAGGTGCCAGCGCGGCGTCATCGCTCAAGCCCAATGGGAATTCGCACGCTAGTGCACGCGCTGTTACCGCTTGCTTAACCAGTTCCGCTCGCGCTTTGCTTCGGCCATGAAAGCCCGCGCGAAATCGCCCAAGGAGCGTCTTGAGGCCGAACGAGCCCGTGCCAAACGCGCGGCGCTGCGCGCGCTCAAGCGGGCGAAGGACGCGGCCGAAACGCAGAAGGTCGCGCTCTCGACATGGGAAGGCGAGTTCCTGGGCTCCGTCGAAACCCGGGTCGCCCGCTACGGCCGCGCCTTCCGCGACCCTGAAAAGGGCGGCCCCGGCGCGGCGTTGTCCATGCTGCAAACGCAAAAGCTCAAGGAGATCGCGGGCAAGGCAAAAGGCGGGAAATCCGGCCTGCGCCGCAGCCGGTTCGGGAATGTTGGGTAATTTTATTTCTCTGAGGTCACATTCCTGTTCATAATGCGTCAAATTTCTATTGCATTGCAGCAGAGCCTCAGGCCAGCTTCGTGCGTTCAGTCTGTGTCAGAGCGGGGAGTTTCGACATGTCTGCATCGGCCAAGCCGGCGCTCGAGGTCTACAAGGATCTCTACGAGGTGGGCGAGATCCCGCCGCTCGGCCATGTGCCGGCGAAGATGTATGCCTGGGCGGTACGCAAGGAGCGTCACGGTCCGCCCGAGGAGTCGATGCAGATCGAGGTCGTGCCGACCTGGACGCTCGACAGCCACGACGTGCTGGTGCTCGTGATGGCGGCGGGCGTGAACTACAACGGCGTGTGGGCGGCGCTGGGCCAGCCGATCTCGCCGATCGACGCGCACAAGAACCCCTATCATATCGCAGGCAGCGACGCGTCGGGCATCGTCTGGGCCGTGGGCTCCAAGGTCACGCGCTGGAAGGTCGGCGACGAGGTCGTCGTGCACTGCAATCAGGACGACGGCGACGACGAGGAATGCAATGGCGGCGATCCGATGTTCTCGCCGAGCCAGCGCATCTGGGGCTATGAGACGCCGGACGGCTCCTTCGCGCAGTTCGCGCGCGTGCAGGACCGCCAGCTCATGCCGCGCCCGCAACACCTGAGCTGGGAAGAGGCCGCCTGCTACACGCTGACGCTCGCCACGACCTACCGCATGTTCTTCGGCCACCGCCCGCACATCCTGCGCCCCGGCCACAACGTGCTCATCTGGGGCGCGAGCGGCGGGCTCGGCTCGTTCGCGGTGCAGCTCTGCGCGGTCTCGGGCGCCAACGCCATCGGCGTGATCAGCGACGAGTCCAAGCGCGACTTCGTGCTGTCGCTCGGCGCCAAGGGCGTCATCAACCGCAAGGATTTCCACTGCTGGGGCGCGATGCCCAAGGTCGGTACGCCCGAATACGACGCCTGGACGAAGGAGGCGCGCAAGTTCGGCAAGGCGATCTGGGACGTCACCGGCAAGGGCTGCGACGTCGACATGGTGTTCGAGCATCCCGGCGAGTCGACGTTCCCGGTGTCGTGTCTGGTGGTGAAGCGCGGCGGCATGGTCGTGTTCTGCGCCGGCACCACCGGCTACAACATCACCTTCGACGCGCGCTATGTGTGGATGCGCCAGAAGCGCATCCAGGGTTCGCATTTCGCCAACCTCAACCAGGCGAGCCAGGCGAACAAACTCATGCTCGAGCGCAGGCTCGATCCCTGCATGTCGGAAGTCTTCTCCTGGGCCGACATCCCGCGCGCACATACGAAGATGTGGAAGAACGAGCACCTGCCCGGCAACATGGCCGTGCTCGTCAACGCCCAGCGTCCGGGCCTGAAGACCTTCGAGGACGTGCTCGAAGGATCGCAGCGCGGCTGAACTCAATTTGTCATTCCCGGCCGAGCGCGAAGCGCGAGGGGAAGGGAACCCAGGGGACTGGGGCGCGATGTATCCGCGTTCGAGCAACGCAGTCTTGCTGAAGCGCAAGGTGGCCCTGGGTTCCCTTCCCCTCGCGTTGCTGTCGCAACGCTCGGCCGGGAATGACAGTTGGGATCGGGAGGCCAGGACGGCGGCGGAACCGCTACTGCCCGTTGCTGTCGCCGCTCTGATCGTCGCCGCCGGCCGGCTCGACCTGGACGAGCACCGTCTTGTCCGATGAGAACCAGAATCTGTAGAGGATGTTCTGCTCGCCGGTGTTCAGCGTCACCGTGCCCGAGCATTGGCGCTCGGGCTTCTTCTCGTCGTAGGAAACTTCCTTGATGTTGGCGAGATCGAGCATCTTCAGCTTGGCCTGCTGGTTCGGATTCTCCTCGATCACCTTCCTGACCGATTCCTTGGCGTTGGCGTCGTCGCATTTCGGGATTTCCGAGAGCGTCTGGTCGCAGGCGCTGAGCGTGAAGCCCAAGCTCATCACGAGCGCGGCCGGCACGGCGCGCAGGCAGATCCGTGCAGTGTTTCCCGACATTTCTTCCTCCCCGGGTGATTGCCCATATTGTTACGGTTCGTGGCCGTTCGCAATGCCAAGCCGTAATCAGCGCGCCATCTGCCAGGCGAGCCAGACCAGCGCGGCGAAGCTCGGATAGGCGCTGAGCCCGAGCCCGAAGGCGCGGCCGACCGGCGCGATGAGGTAGCCGATGAAGAACAACAGCCGGCCCACGAAGAAGCTGATCGCCATCGCGGGGATCAGCTTCAGCGTGCCGTGCGGCAACGTCAGCGCGAGTCCGAGCCACGCGATCATCGCAAGCAAGGTCTGCTCGACCGTGTTCGTGTTGTAGCGGCGCGCGATCTCGATCAGGCGGCTCTTGGACTCGCCACCGTCGATGGCGTCGGCGACGAAGAAGCGCTGGTTGGCGACGATCGCGACGCCCAGGAACAGGCAAAGCCCCGGCAGCAGCAGCCAATGCGCGACGAAGGCGAGGCGGGCCGCGGTGTCGTCGCCATCGGGCAGCGGCAG
The DNA here is from genome assembly GCA_021325375.1 of Alphaproteobacteria bacterium. Classification (GTDB taxonomy): domain Bacteria; phylum Pseudomonadota; class Alphaproteobacteria; order Micropepsales; family Micropepsaceae; genus Rhizomicrobium. Next base: position 47,317 of record JAJPHG010000012.1, read on the forward strand.
CGGAAGATCGGCCAGCCGCGACCAGGCGAGCACGAGCAGCGCGACCGCGGCGCCGGCTGCGAGCACCACGGCGAGCTGCTTGCCCAGCATCGTTAGCGCCTATTCGCTGCCGAACAGCCAGCGCACCTTCTTCAGCTCCGCCTGGTGCTGCTTGTAGAAGGCGACCTGCGCCGGCGACATGCGGTCGGAGAGCTTGCCCGCGGCCGAAGGGTATTGCACCGCCATGCCCGCATCCATCAGCACGAACGGCATCACCACGACGTCGTGCGCGCTGAGCCCGTGCTTGCGGTAGAGCGCCATCGCGGGTGCGTTGGCGGAAAGCTTGGCCTCCATCTCGGCGATGGATTTGCTGTCGTCGCCGACGCTCTTCATGCTCTTCATCAGGGCTGCGTCCTTCTTGCCCTCGTCCATGGCGGCCTGCATGGCGTTCACCTTGTCCATCGACAGCGTGTAGTCGTGCAGCGCTTTCGCACTCGCAGGATCAAGATCGCTCCCCGCCAAGGCGGGCTGGGCGACAAGCAGGCAAGACGCGGCAAACGCGATACGCACGAAGGCTTTCATGAAGGGCTCCCCAAATGGTAGGCGGGATTGATCCCCGAAACCGGCGCGGTCCGCAAGAGGCGCCGCTTCGCCGTGGTGCAGCGCACAAAAACCTTGCTAGAGTGACGGCAGCCGCGTTTTCGGAAAACCACCCGCCATGCTGATCCTCCTGCCGCATCTTCTGCCCCGTTGCGAGGAAGCGCTGCTCTCGGCCGAGGGCTTTCTCGCCGCCGCCAAGGACAGCGTCACGCGAATCGTCGCGCCGGAAGGAAAGCTTTCGCGAGCCGCGCTCGACCGCCACCAGCGCGCGGCGCACGCGCTTGCCTGGTATGCGACGTATGTCGAGGCGCTGCGCCAGATGGCGCGCTGGGCGCGCCGGCTCGAGCACCAGAAGCGGCTCGGCGAGATCGAGAAGCTGATCCTTCAGACCGCGTTCGGCGAATATCTCGCCCAGCTCGCCGGCGGCATCGCGATGAGCCAGAACGAGGTCGCGCGGCCCTATGATCTGGGCTTGGAGAATTCCGTCGTCGGCGAGTTCTGGACGCCCGCCGTCGACGAGATCGTGCAGGCAGGCAACGCGCGCGAGACGCGGGCTGCGATCGCGGACCATCTCGCGGCCCATGCAGGCGCGATGACGATCGGCGATCCCGGCCTCGACGAGACCATGGGGCTGGTGCGCGAGCAGTTCTTCCGCTTCGCGCAAGAGAAGGTTGCGCCTTACGCCCATGGCTGGCATCTGCGCGACGAGCTCATTCCGCTGGATGTGATCGCCCAGATGAGCGCGCTCGGCGTCTTCGGCCTGACGATCCCGGAAACTTACGGCGGCGCCGGCCTGTCGAAGACCGCGATGTGCGTCGTCTCGGAGGAACTGAGCCGCGCCTATATCGGCGTGGGCTCGCTGGGCACGCGCTCGGAGATCGCGGCCGAGCTGATCCTGTCCGGCGGCACCAAGGAGCAGCGCGACCACTGGCTGCCTTTGATCGCGAGCGGCGAGAAGCTTCCTACCGCCGTCTTCACCGAGCCCGATGTCGGCTCGGATCTGGGCAGCCTGCGCACCCGCGCGGTGCGTGAGGGCGACGTCTACAAGGTCTACGGCAACAAGACCTGGATCACCCATGCCGCGCGCGCCGATGTGATGACGCTGCTGGTGCGCACCGATCCGGCCACGTCCGACTATCGTGGCCTTTCCATGTTCATCGCCGAGAAGCCGCGCGGCACCGAGGGCGAGCCGTTCCCGGCGCCCGGCATGCGCGGCGGCGAGATCGGCGTGCTCGGTTATCGCGGCATGAAGGAGTTCGAGATCGCCTTCGACGGCTTCGAAGTGCCCGCCGCCAATCTTCTGGGCGCGGAGGAAGGCCAGGGCTTCAAGCAGTTGATGCAGACCTTCGAAAGCGCGCGCATCCAGACCGCGGCGCGCGCGGTGGGCGTGGCGCTGTCGGCGCTGGACGTAGGACTGCGTTATGCGCTCGACCGCCGGCAATCGGGACAGCGCATCTTCAATTTCCCGCGCGTGAGCGACAAGCTCGCGATGATGGCGGTGGAGATCACGGTTGCGCGCCAGATCGCCTACTACGCCGCGCGCGAGAAGGACGAGGGCCGGCGCTGCGACCTCGAGGCCGGCATGGCGAAGCTGCTTGCCGCGCGCGTCGCCTGGGCCTGCGCCGACAACGCCGTGCAGATCCACGGCGGCAACGGCTTCGCGCTCGAATATCCGGTGAGCCGCATCCTCTGCGACGCGCGCATCCTCAACATCTTCGAAGGCGCCGCCGAGATCCAGGCGCAGGTCATCGCGCGGCGATTGCTGGAGGATCGGGGAAACTAAGTTCGTTTTTCCTCCAATCGTCATGGCCGGGCTTGTGGCGGTCATGACGATGAGTGGTTGCACATTCCCAAGTGACTCTCCCGCACGAAGACGTTAAACACGTTCATGGCCGAACCCCATGTCATCGACCGGCTCCACGCGATGATCCTTTCGCGCAGGCACGCCGATCCGAAGCGCTCCTACACCGCGCAGCTCCTGAAGCGCGGCGTGGCGCAATGCGCCAAGAAGCTCGGCGAAGAAGGCGTCGAAGCCGCGCTCGCCGCGGTCGCCGGCACGAAGAAGGAGCTCGTCGACGAATCCGCCGACGTCCTCTATCACCTTCTCGTCGTATGGGCGGCGCGCGGCATCAAGCCGAAGACGGTCTATGACGCGCTTGCCGCGCGCGAGGGGCGTTCGGGTCTGACGGAAAAGAAAGCGCGCAAGAAGCGCAAATGACGGCGTTGCGGATTCTTTGATCGGCGCGCAACTTGCGGGTCAAGCGAAGTGCGCTTGACCCTATTGCGCTTCAGTCGTCTTCGTCTTTTTCCTCGGCGAGGCTCTTGACCAGGTCGAGCACGCGCTTGCGCACCTTCGGATCCTTGATGCGCATGAAGGCGAGGCTGAGCTGCAGGCCTTCGCCGCTGGAGACGAACTCCATCACCGGCGGCGAGGATTCGTTCTCGGAGAAGCCGCGGCCGCCGAGCTGGCCCGAGACGTTCTCATAGAAATAGTCGATCGGCACCCCAAGGATGCGCGCGACGTCGAACAGGCGTCCGGCGCCGATGCGGTTGACGCCCTTCTCGTATTTCTGGACCTGCTGGAAGGTGAGCCCGAGCAATTCGCCCAGCCGCTCCTGACTCATGCCGATCAGCATGCGCCGCAGCCTTACGCGGCTGCCGACCTGAGCGTCGACGGGGTTTGCGTGTTTTTTCGGCAAGGGCCTTACACGGAAGTTCGTTGTCGACTCCGACCTTAACCGTGAAAGGCCAGTCTGGAAAAGCTCTAATTCGCGTGTTCAATCCGCAAGACGCGGATTTTTCACAGCCAAAGCGCTTGCCGCGATGCAGAATAAAACCAGAAGCCAGAATCCGAAGTCACCGCTACGTGCAAACGGCGGTGGCGCAATCGACGCGGGTAGGCTCGAGTCGACGACGCCGGCGCGGTCGAGCGCGAGGCTCGCGCGCACGCGTCCGAACGCGTCGATGACGGCGGAAATCCCGGTGTTCGCCGCACGTACTACGGGTAGTCCCTGCTCGATTGCACGCGTTCGTGCCACCAGCAGATGCTGCTCGGGTCCGGCCCACGGACCGAACCAGGAATCGTCGGTGATGTTGATAATCCAGCGCGGCTTCGCGTCTGGAACAACTTCTCCGGGAAACAGGATTTCGTAGCAGATGAGCGGACTGGCCTGCGGCGCGCCGGGCACATCGACCGTATGCGGACCATCTCCGGTGGAGAAGTCGCCCGCCACGCCCACCACCTTCGTGAGGCCGAGGCGGGAGAAGAAATCCTCGAAGGGCAGGTATTCGCCGAAGGGGACGAGGTGGAACTTGTCATAGACGCTTTGCGGCTTCCCGCCATCGGCGAAGAGATAGAAGCTGTTGAAGTAGTGCCGCTCGCCGTCCGCGCCGGGGGCCGAGCGCAGCGCGCCGGTCATCAGAACGCGCCCGTCGCGCGTGAGGCTCGCGATCTCATCCTGCGCGTAAGGCGAGCGCGTGACGAGCGCGGCCTCGGGCCAGATGATGTGCGTGGGCGTCGTCTTGGAGGGCTGCCTGCTGAGCGCGAGCAGATGCTGCCAGTTCGGCTCGATCAGGTCGCGCTTGTACTTGTCGGCCTGGGCGATGTTTGGCTGGACGATGCGAAGCATCACGCCCTCGACGTCCTTGTCCTGCTTTTCGAGAAGGCGCGCTTCACCGCCCAGAAACAGCACCGTAAACAGCGCGCCCATCGCGAGCGGCACGGCACGTACTCCGCGCGGCGTGAACAGCTCCGCGAGCGAGGCGCCGAACAGCATCGTCAGCACGCTCAGCCCATAGACGCCGAACAGCGCCACGCTCTGCATCACCGCGAGCGACGCGCCCCAGCCATAGCCGGCGAGGTTCCAGGGAAAGCCGGTCAGGACATGTCCGCGCAGCCATTCCGCCACGCTCAATGCCGCGGTGAGCGCGAAGATGCGCGCCGGGCCCGCGCGCCAGAAATACTTCGCCGCCGCCGTCGCGAGCGCGAAGAACAATGCCAAGCCTCCGGGCAATATCGCCGCGACGAACGGGATCTGCCAGGCATGGCCGGCCGCGTCGACCATGAAGGCGTAGGCCACCCAATAAAGGCCCAAGAGGAACTGACCGAAGCCGAACGCCCAGCCGATCCAGGCCGCGCGCCGGATCGTGTCCGCGCCGTCGAGCAGCAGGACCAGCGCCGCGTAGCCCAGAAGCAGGAACGGGAACATCCCGAACGGCGCGAAGCCGAGCGCGGAAATCGCACCCAGTGCGAAAGCGGCCAGACGCGCGCGCCAGGGCGGGAGGGTGGTGAAGAACTCGCCGATGCGGATCGATCCATCCCCCATTGTCATCCCCGGCGAGGATCGCTCGCATCGCGAGCGGTCCGAGGGAAGGGGACCCAGGGCCAGCGGCACTCCGCCCAGTCCCCTGGGTCCCCTTCCCTCGCGCCACATGCTTCGCATGCGGCGCTCGCCGGGGATGACAGTGGGAGCAGGAATGGCATCAAGGCGCCGAGGGCGGTTCGGGGGTAAGCGGGCGGATGCGCAGGCGTTTGACGCGCCGGGGGTCGGCCTCCAGCACCTCGAACTCGTAGCCCGCCGGATGGGTGACGATCTCGCCGCGCTGCGGCACGCGCCCGAGCAGGTAGATGACGAGCCCGCCCAGCGTGTCGATGTCCGCCGCCTCCTCGTCGTCGAGCGCGAGCTTGAGGCCCGTCTCGGTCTTGAAGTCGTCGAGGTCGACGCGCGCATCGGCGACGAAGGCACCGCCCTCATTGCGCACGCCGAGCGCCTCGTCGTCGTGCTCGTCGGCGATGTCGCCCACGATCTCCTCGATCAGGTCCTCTATGGAGACCAGCCCGTCGGTGCCGCCATACTCGTCGATCACCAGCGCCAGCTGCATGTGCGTCGTCTGCATCTTGACCAGAAGGTCGAGCACCGGCATCGACGGCGGCACGAAGAGCAGCGGCCGCTTGACCTTGGCGATGGTGTCCTTGTTCCAGCGGAAGCCGCCGCCCTCATGCGGCGCGATCAGCGCCAGCACGTCCTTGATGTGGACGAGGCCAGTGGGGTCGTCGAGCGTCTCGCGATAGACGGGCAGGCGCGAATGCTGCGCCTCGGCGAAAAGGGCTACGACCTCGGCGATCGGCATGGATTCCTCCACCGCCACGATGTCCGCGCGCGGCACCATCACGTCGTCGACGCGCAGCCCGCCCACTTTCAGCAGGTTGGCGAGCATCAGCCGCTCCTGCTCGGAAAGCGCGCGGCTTTGCCGCTCGCTCTCCTCGATCACCTCTTCCAGGCTCTCGCGCATCGCCGCAGCCGAGCCGTCGCCGCGCAGCATCTGCGCCAGGCGCTTCAGCAGCGATGGGGCTTTGTCGTCTTCGGCGACGGGGGCCTGGGCGTCGGTCATGCGGGTCGCATCACGCGGCTTTGCCGGCATAGGGGTCTGCCACGCCGAGCTCGCTCAGGATCGCGGTCTCCAGCGGCTCCATAACGCGCGCCGCGCGCGCGGTCTCGTGGTCGTAGCCGAGCAGGTGCAGCACGCCGTGCACGGCCAGATGCGTCGCATGATCGGCAAAGCTCTTGCGCGACGCGCGCGCCTCCTTGTCCGTCACGCCGTAGGCGATGGCGACGTCGCCCAGATAGTCGCCGCGCCGTGCCGGGAAAGACAGCACATTCGTCGCCTTGTCCTTGCCGCGGAAGGTCGTGTTGAGCGCCTTCAGCCGCGAATCGCTCGCGAGCAGGATGGTGAGCGCGCCCCGCGCATTGCCGCCGCGCGTCCTTGCAAGCTCCGCCGCGCGCTTGAGCCTGGCGCTCAAGCCGCGCTTGGCGCGCCATTTCGGCTCCTCGATCATGAGCGTGACGCTCACGCTTCGTCCTTCCGCCGCCGCAAGGTGCGCTCGACGCCGCCGCCTTGGGTGTCACCGGCCGCATTATAGGCGGCGACGATGCGCGTGACGAGGGCATGGCGGACCACGTCCTTCTCGCCGAACCGCGCGACCGCCGCACCCTCGACGTCGCCGAGGATGTCGAGGGCCTGCGCCAGCCCTTCCGCGCGCCCGCCGGGAAGGTCGCTCTGGCTCGGATCGCCGGTCACGACCATGCGCGAATCCTCTCCGAGCCGCGTCAGGAACATCTTCATCTGCGCGGCGGTCGTGTTCTGCGCCTCGTCCAGGATGACGAAGGCGCGCGCCAATGTGCGGCCGCGCATGAAGGCGAGCGGCGCCACCTCGATCGTGCCCTGCTCCATCAGCTTCAGGCACTGCTCGCCCATCACCTCGAACAGCGCGTCGTAGAGCGGGCGAAGATAGGGATCGATCTTCTCTTTCAGGTCGCCCGGCAGGAAGCCGAGCCGCTCGCCGGCCTCCAGCGCCGGGCGCGACAGGATCAGCCGCTCCACGCGCCGCTCGTAGAGGAGATGCGCGCCATAAGCCGCCGCCAGATAGGTCTTGCCGGTGCCCGCGGGACCGATGCCGAAGACGAGCGGATGGGTGCGCATCAGATCGAGATAGGCAAGCTGTCCCGGCGTGCGCGCGCGCGTGGTGCGCGACGTCCAGGTCTTGAGCGAAGGCGAGCCGAAATGGCCGTCACCCGCGGCGCGCACGGGCCCTTCGAGCGCGAAATGGATCTCGGCGTCGACATCGGCGAGGTTCGCGGCCTCGCCCCCTTCGAGCCGCGCATAGAGCGCGCGCAAGACGGCCGCCGCGCGGTCGCGCTGCTCGGTCGAGCCTTCCACCGCGACGAGGTTGCCGCGCGTCGCCACGCGCACGAAGAGCTTCTGCTCGATGCGCGCGAAGTTCTTCTGATGCGCGCCGGCGAGCCCGGCGAGCAATCCGTTGTCGGGGAATTCCAGCGTCACCTGCTCGCGCGGCGCCGGTTTCTTTTTGGGTTGCGGGCTCACTGGGCGAGAACGCCTTTGAGGCTGTTCGGCTGCGCCTCGACGATCTTCACCTCGCGAATCTCACCGATCAGATCGCCCGCGCCCTCGACATGGACCGGCTGCAGATAGGGCGAGCGCCCCACGGCCTGGCCGCGCTTACGCCCCGGCTTCTCGAACAGCACCGACAGCGTGCGTCCCTCGCAGGACTGGCCGAATGCCTTTTGCTGCGCGGTCAAAAGCGATTGCAGCGCTTCGAGACGCGCGGCTTTCACGTCTTCCGGAACCTGCTTGCGCGCGGCGGAAGCGGGCGTGCCGGGACGGCGGCTGTATTTGAACGAGAAGGCCTGCGCGTAACCGATGTCGCGCACCAGCGCGAGCGTGTCCTCGAAATCCTTGTCGCTCTCGCCGGGGAAGCCGACGATGAAGTCGGACGACAGCGCAAGATCGCCGCGCGCGCCGCGCACGCGCCCGACGACGCGGCGATAGTCGTCCGCGGTATGCTGGCGGTTCATCGCCTCCAGCACCGCATCCGATCCCGACTGCACCGGCAGATGCAGATAGGGCATCACTTGCGGCAGGTCGCGATGCGCCGCGATGAGTTCGTCGCTCATGTCGCGCGGATGGCTGGTCGTGTAGCGCAGCCGCGCCAGCCCGTCGATGCGCGCCAGCGCGTGCAGCAGCCTGGCCAGCGTCCAATCCTCATGCGCATAGGCATTGACGTTCTGGCCGAGCAGCGTGATCTCGCGCGCGCCCAATTCCACCAGCCGCCTCGCCTCGTCGAGGATCTGCTGCGGCGCGCGGGAATATTCGCCGCCCCGCGTATAGGGCACGACGCAGAAGGTGCAGAACTTGTCGCAACCTTCCTGCACGGTGAGGAACGCAGCCGTGCCGGCATGGGTCTGCGCCGGCAGCGCGTCGAACTTGTCCTCGGGCGGAAAGTCGGTCTCGAGCACCTGGCCGCCCAGGCGCGCGGCCTTGGCGATCATCTCGGGCAGGCGGTGATAGGATTGCGGCCCCACGACCAGATCGACCGCGCCCTGGCGGCGCACGATCTCGGCGCCTTCGGCTTGGGCGACGCAGCCCGCGACCGCGATCATCATCTTGCCCCCGCGCGCCTCCTTCATCTTCCTGAGCTTGCCGAGCTCGGAATAGACCTTCTCCGCCGCCTTCTCGCGGATGTGGCAGGTGTTCAGGATCACCATGTCGGCGGCATCCGGCGCGTCCGTCGGGGCATAGCCCAGCGGCGCCAGCAGATCCGCCATCCGGGCGGAATCGTAGACGTTCATCTGGCAGCCGTAAGTCTTGACGTAGAGCGCTTTCATGGGCGGCGGTTATGCGCGTTCCCCCCGGCTCAGGCAATCGCCTCGGCAAGGCCCGTCCGGGGCACGGGTGCGGGCGCGTTGCCCCTGCCCGCGAGTGCCCGGGCCTGGCCGTCACGGACCAGGGCTTCGGCCCGGGCGGCCAGGATTTTCCGCCCCCCCACGGCATCGACGGTCATCGGCGGGTGGAATTCGACGACCACGTCGACGGGTCCCGAGGTCACGCCTTCCCACAGATGCGGGACCAGCTCCATGTCGCCGTACCAGGCGAAGAGCGGGCGGTTCTCGCGCCCCATCGGCATGCCCTGGAAGCCGACATAGGACACCGACACCGGCTGCACCGGCACATAGCGCACCTTGCCGTCGGCGCCGGTGCCGAGCTGGGATTCGACCGCGCCCATCAGCGCGCTCTTGAACGGCAGCACGCGGTTGCCGTCGTTGGAGGTTCCTTCCGGGAACAGGACCAGCGCGTCGCCCTGGAGCAGCCGCTCGCGCAGCTGGTCGCGCGCCGCGCCCGCCTGGCTGCGCCGCTGGCGCTCGACGAACACGGTTTCGTGCAGACGCGCCATCAATCCGAAGAACGGCCAGCCGTTCACCTCGCTCTTGGCGACGAAGGAGACGTCGGCCACGCCGCCCAGCACGATGATGTCCAGATAGGAGGTGTGGTTTGCGACCATCAGCACGCCTTCGCCCTGGACCGGCGTGCCCACGAGCTTGACGTTGACGCCGAAGAGCCGCGTCAGGAACCGGCTATAGCTGCGCGGCAGCGTCTTGCGGCGCTTGAGCTTGAAGTACAGCAGCGTGCTCTGCCACGGGATGATGAAGAGCGCCGTGAGCAGGAAGGTGGCGAGGATGTATATGCCGCGCAGGGTCTGCATGGCCGGGTCCGAGGTTAAAATCGCAATTACCTTACCCCAGATTGGAAACTACCGCTGCTTCTTCGCGCCCTTCGGCACGCCGTAGAGCTCCAGGCGGTGGTCGACGAGCTCGAAGCCCAGCTCCTCGGCGACGCGGCGCTGCAGCACCTCGATCTCCTCGTTGCGGAACTCGATGACGCTGCCGCTCTGGATGTCGATCAGGTGGTCGTGATGCGCCTCGGGCACTTCCTCGTAACGCGAGCGGCCGTCGCGGAAATCGTGGCGCTCCAATATGCCCGCGTCCTCGAACAGCTTGACGGTGCGATAGACGGTGGCGATGGAGATGTGCGGGTCGATGGCGGATGCGCGCCTGTAGAGCTCTTCCGCGTCCGGATGGTCGAGCGCGTCGGAGAGCACGCGCGCGATCACCCGGCGCTGCTCGGTCATGCGCAGACCCTTATCGACGCAGAGCTGTTCAATCCGCGTCACGATCGTTCCCCACGAGTTTTGCGGTTCAACCTTAGTCGAGGTCTTGCGATTTTCGAAGCGGCAAATCCGCACGAAGGATCAGCGCGTCCTCTGACGCCGCGTAATAGGCCTTGCGCCGTCCCGCTTCGCGGAAGCCGAGGCGGCGGTACAGCGCCCGCGCCGCATCGTTGCCGGTGGCGACCTCCAGGAACATCGCGCGCACGCCGCTTGCCTGTGCGTCGTGTGCTGCTCGCGCGACCAGCGCCGCGCCACGCCCCGCGCGTCTCGCAGCAAGCTCCACCCCCAGCGTCAGGATCTCGGCCTCGTCGGCGGCGACGCGCGCCATGACAAAGCCGCAAGGTGCAAGAAACGCAAGAATTCCGGGACTTTCCATGAGCCCGCGCATCGCCTTTTCGTCCCAGGCTTGGACGAAGCAGGCGGCGTGCAGGCGCGCCAGCGCGGCGACATCTTCGAGCGTGGCGGCGCGGATCACGTCCTGTCCGCCGGCAATTTGGCGTCGGGCGCGCGCAGGTAAAGCGGGCGCGGCGTCTCGCTCACCTGAGACTTGATCGCAAGTCGCGCCACCCAGAGCGCGTCGGGCTGACGGACGCTCGACAAGACGAATTCCGTTGCAAGTGCTTCGCATACGCGACTGGCCGCCGTCCCTGCCAGCGCGATGGGGTCGTCGGGCTTCAGCGCGCGCAGCCGTGCGACGGCCTGCGCGAAAAGCATCACCTCCGGCGTCGCATCGATCTCGACATAGACCTCGGCACGGCGCGCATCGTGCAGTGCGATCGCGCGCGTGGTGCCGCATTCGGACTTGGCTTGCGCCGCCATCGCGGCCAGCGTCGTGACGCCGGCGAGCGGGATGCCGAGCGCGACTTTCAATCCGCGCATGAAAGCCAGGCCGACGCGCTGGCCGGTGAAGGTGCCGGGTCCTGTCGTCACCGCGAGACGGTCGAGCGATGCGAAAGCGTGTCCCGCCATCACCTCTTCGACCATCGGGGCGAGCGCTTCGGCGTGGCCGCGTTCCATCGCCACGAAGCGCTGCGCGATGACGCGCTCGTTCTCGAGAAGGGCCGCGGAGCACGCTCCCAAGGCGGTGTCGACGGCGAGGATCTTCATCCCCTTTTTCTCACAGGACCTTGCACGCCTCGTCGAACTCGAGCCTGGGACTGCGCGCGAACACGCCGGACGGATCGCCATAACCCACGCCGCAGATGAAGTTCGATTTTATGTTGGTGCCGGCGAAGAATTCCTTGTCGATCGCCTCGTTGTTGAAGCCCGACATCGGTCCGCAATCGAGCCCCAGCGCGCGCGCGGCAATGATGAAATAAGCGCCCTGCAGCGTGCCGTTCCTGAACGCCGTCGTCTGGCGCAGCACGGGATCGTTGAACCAATCCTTGGCGGTTTGATTGTGCGGGAACAGGCGCGGCAGCAGCGCGGGGAAATCCAGGTCGTGGCCGATCACCGCCACCGCCGGCGCCGTCATCGACTTCTCGATGTTCTGCGGCAGAAGATGCGGCTTGAGCCGCTCCTTCGCTTCTTTCGACATCAGGAACGCGATCCGCGCCGGCGAGCAATTGGCGCTGGTCGGGCCCATGCGCATCAGATCGTAGACGGCCATCAGCAGCGCCGGGCTGACCGGCTTGTCGAGCCATTTGTTCTGCGAGCGCGCGGTCCGGAAGACGATATCGAGCGCTTCGTCGTTGATCGCGTGGGACACTTACACCGCCTCGACCGCGGTCACTTCCGGGACGTAGTGGCGCAGCATGTTCTCGATGCCGTTCTTGAGCGTCATGGTCGAGGACGGACAGCCGGCGCAGGAGCCCTGCAGGTGCAGGAACACGATCCCGCTCTCGCCGTCGAAACCCTTGTAGATGATGTCGCCGCCGTCCTGCGCCACGGCGGGGCGCACGCGCGTGTCGATCAGCTCCTTGATCTGCGCGATGACCTCGGGATCGCCTTCGCCGTACTGAGCGGCGTCGTCCGTCTCCTCGCTTGCGCCTTCGATGAGCGGCAGGCCGCGCGTGAAATGGTCCATGATCGCGCCCAGGATCGGCGCCTTGAGCTGCTTCCAGTCGCCGTCCGTCTTGGTGACTGAGATGAAGTCCGAGCCGAAGAAGACGCGGCCCACGCCGTCGATGCCGAACAGCGCCTGCGCGAGCCCGGAGCGCCCCGCGGCCTTGGCATCGGGGAAATCCGCAACCGCGCCTTCGCCCATGACCTCGCGGCCGGGCAGGAACTTCAAGGTCGCCGGATTGGGCGTGGATTCGGTCTGGATGAACATGGGCGTACGCTTCCTGGAACGGTTCCAACTCTTGAGTCCTACATGGACCCTGGACAGGGCCGGATCAAGGCCGCCAAACCCGCGCTCAGAAGTCGGAAATCAGGCCGTTTTTCTCCCAATCGCCGAAGCGCGTGGGTTCGGGTCCGTTGCGGCCGCCATGCTCGGGCGCGGGCTCGGCTTTCTTCTCGGCGGAGCGGCGCGCCTCGGCTTCGGCGCGGGCGCGCCTGCCTGCGTCCTTGATCCTCTGGGCGATCTCGCGCTTGCTGGCCATGGGGCCCGAGCTTACATCAGGCCGGAGGCGGGTTTTAGGATTTTTCGCATGAACACCCTGCGCACGGGGCTCTTGATGGCGGTGCTGACCGGGATCTTCCTGGTCATGGGCTTTTTGATCGGCGGACCCATAGGCATGGCCTTGGCCTTCCTGTTGGCGGCGGGGATGAACATCTGGGCCTATTGGAACTCGGACAAGGCGCTGCTGTCGATGTACGGCGCGCGCCAGGTGAGCACCGCCGAGCAGCCCGGCCTCGTCCATATGGTGGGACAACTCGCGACCCGGGCGGGGCTTCCGATGCCCAAAGTGTACGTCGTCGACAATCCCCAGCCCAACGCCTTCGCCACCGGCCGCAATCCGCAGCATGCGGCGGTCTGCCTGACCACCGGCCTGTTCAAGAGCGTCAGCACCGACGAGCTCGCCGGCGTGATCGCGCACGAGCTCGGCCATGTGAAGCATCGCGACACGCTGACGATGACGATCACCGCGACCCTCGCGGGCGCGATTTCGATGCTGGCGAACTTCGCGTACTTCTTCGGCGGCAGGCGTAACCCGCTCGGGCTGGTGGGCATGCTGCTGGTGATGCTGCTTGCGCCCTTCGCCGCGGTGCTGGTGCAGATGGCGGTCAGCCGGTCGCGCGAGTTCGAAGCCGACCGCGCGGGCGCGGAGATCTCGGGCCGTCCGCTCTGGCTCGCCTCGGCGCTCGCCCATATCGACCGCGACGCCGCGCAGATCGGCAATGAGGAGGCGCAGCGCAATCCCGCGACCGCGCATATGTTCATCGTCAATCCGCTGCATGGCGGAGGTCTTTCGGGACTGTTCTCCAGCCATCCCTCGACTGAGGAGCGCATCGCGCGGCTGCGCGCGATGGCGGGCGCCCCGTCACCGCCGCCGCGCGGTCCCTGGGCGTGAACGCACGCCAGGCCGCGCTCAAGCTCCTGTCGGACGTGCTGCGCAAGCGCCGTCCGCTTGAACACGCCGTGGGTCTCGATCCGCGCGACGCGGGCTTCGCGTTCGCCTTGGCGTCCGAGACGCTGCGCCGCTTCGGCCAGCTCGATGCGCTGTTGCGCGCGTTCACCTCCAAGCTTCCGCCGCCGCACAAGGCGGGACCGGCGATCGAGATCATGCTGATGGGTGCCTGTGAGCTGCTCTTCCTCGGCACCGCGCCGCACGCCGCCGTCGACGGCGCCAACCGTCTGGCCCAGGCCGACAACAAGGCGGTGCACTTCAAGCCGCTGATCAACGCCGTGCTGCGACGCATCTCGCGCGAAGGCGCCGAGGCGATCGCGGCGCAGGATGCCGCGCGCCTCAACACGCCCGACTGGCTCTGGACGCGCTGGTGCGCGGCTTACGGCGAGCCCCGCGCGCGCGACATCGCCTTAGCGCATCTCCACCAGGCGCCGCTCGATCTGGTTTGGAAGACACCGCCTGCCGAGCCCCTCTTCGGCAATGTTCAGCGCATGGAGCCGCAACGCGTCGAAGCCTTGCCCGGCTTCGCGGACGGTAAATTCTGGGTGCAGGATGCGGCCGCGACCTTGCCCGCGCATCTGCTCGCAGACGTGCGGGGAAAGCGCGTCCTCGATCTGTGCGCCGCGCCCGGCGGCAAGACGGCGCAGCTCGCGGCGCGCGGCGCCTTCGTCACGGCCGTGGAGCGCGACGGCACGCGCATGGCGCGGTTGAAAGAGAATCTCGCGCGGCTGAAGCTCGATGCGACGCTCGTCGAAGCCGACCTGCGCGACGCCGATGTCGAGCCCGCGCCTTTGGTGCTGCTCGACGCGCCCTGCACCGCCACCGGCACGATCCGCCGCCATCCCGAGCTTCCCTGGATCAAGAGCGCCTCCGACGTGATGCTGGTCGCGGGCATGAGTGCGGAGCTTCTCGACCGCGCCGCCGAGCTGACCGCGCCGGGCGGGCTGCTCGTCTTCGCGGTGTGCTCGTTGGAGCCGGAAGAAGGTCCGGAGCAGGTGGCGCAGTTCCTGGAAGCGCGGCCCGAGTTCTCACGTGAGCCGCTCGCGGCATCGGATGTGTTCGACCGCGCCGAGTTCGTCGATGCCAACGGCGATCTACGTACGCTGCCGTGCCATCTGAAGGAGCAGGGCGGCATGGATGGGTTCTATGCGGCGCGATTGAGAAGGCATGAACGACCCTCCCCTTGAGGGAGGGTCGAAAAATGCGAAGCATTTTTCGGGGAGGGGTCCGGCGCTTACGGCCTTACCCCTCCCCGAAATTTGCTTCGCTTCGCTCCGCAAATTGTCGGCCCTCCCTCAAGGGGAGGGCGGGATGAGGTCAAAGCCGTCCCAGCGCGTAAGCGATCGCCAGGTAGATCTTTCCCGTATCCGCGCTCAGGATCGTGGGCGTCAGCAGCCCGCCGCCGTCGCCTTCGCGGGCGCGGGCGAGGAGGGCTTCGAACTCGCTCATGTAGAGATTGGCGGCTTCGCGGAAGCGGGTGTCCTCGCGGTAGAGGGAGGCCACGCGGTCCACGGTCTCGCTGTCGATGGCGCTTGCAAGACGGCGCGCGAACGCCGCGCGGTCGCCGGCGAGATAGGCCCGCCAGTCCTCTTCGCCCGGCGGCGTGTCGCCGGTGATGGCGTCGAGATCGACGGCGAGATCGGCCAGCGCCGCTTCCAGCGCGCCCATCGCGGCCGCGGCCGAAGGCTTGAGATCGCGCGCGCGGCTTTCGCTGGTCTCGACGGCGGCCAGAAGCTTGCTCATCTCCCAGTTCTTGCCGTCGCCGCCAGCGCGTTGCGGCTTCTGCGCCTTGGGCTTGGAGGTGAGCTTGCGCGCCAGCCCGAACAGGCCGTCACGCTCCGGCTCCGGCTCGATCTGCGGCAGGACGTGGGCTGAAATCGTCGGGCGCGGCGCGGTGCGCTGATGGATCGTGGACAGCGTGCGTGCGGACATGTCGAGGATCTCTTCCGTCTCGCTGCGCACCATGGCGCGCACGCGCTGCGCCTCCTGCTGGGCGATGCCGGGCAGCGAGAGTAGATGCTTCTCGACGTCCCCCACCGCGCCCGCCAGCGTGCGGCGGATCTCGTTGGCCTGCGCCGACAGCTCGCCCGAGGTGCGCAACAGCCTCTCGCATTCCGCCATCGCCTCGCCGACGAGATTGCGCGCGTCGGTCTTGGCCTGGCCGGCGGTCTCGCCGATCAGCGTCTGCGCGCCGGCGCTGGCTTCGCGCAAGGAATCGATGAGCTTGACGAGGGTCGCATGCGCGCCGTCGCTCGCCTCTTTCAGCCGCTCGGCCTCGCGCGTGAAGCTTTGGGTGAGCTGGCCCGCGCGCGTCGCGGCATTGGCCATGATATGCTCGAGATGGCGCTCGGCATGGCCGGTGACGGTCTCGAATTTCTGCGCCTCGCCGCCCAATTGCTCGATCGCCTGCGCCATCGCGGCGCGCTCGCGGCCGAGCGCGCTCTCGAAGGCGCCGCTTTCCTCCTTCAGCCGCGCGAGCAGGTCGTTCATCGCCGTGCGGTGGCGCTCCTGCCGTCCGAGCACGAATTCGGCGCGCGCCATCGACGCGTCGGAGACGGATTCGATGGCTTTCGCCTGCTTGTCCAGCTCGACCGCCGCCAGGCGCGGCGCTTCGGCGGCGGCGCTGGCGGCGTTGCGGAAATCGGCCGCCTGCGCGTCGAGCGCCTGGGCCGCGAGCTTGAGCGAGCTTTCCGCCGTCTCCATCGAGGCTTTCAATTGCGCCGCGCGTCCGGCGACCGTCTCGCTCGCGCGCGCCGCCGCGTCGGCGAGCGTGCCGGAGACCGCGTCGATGCGCTCGCGTTCCTGCGTCAGGCGCGAGGCGACGGCTTCGCCGCGCACTTCGGCGCGGGCGCCCGCCTGGTCGAGGGCGGCGATCTGGTTCTCGAGCACGATCTCGAGCGCGCGCATCCGGTTGAACGCGCCGTCGAGGCCGGCATTGAGCGCGTCGAGCTCGCGGCGCACGGCGCGCGACAGGCGGGCTGCGGTGCGCGACGCGGTCTCGTCGGCGGTGAACAGCCGGTCCGTCGCATCGACCAGCGCGGCCGCGGCCTCGCTCATCGCGCGCCCGCGCACCAGCGCCCAGGCGCAGGCGACGAACAGCAGCGAGGGGATGAAGGTCACGATGACCGAGAGCGCGATCTGCTGGATGTCGAGCGCCTTCAAGCCCGTGGGTCCGAAATAGCCCCAGAGATAGGCCGCGCTCGCGCCGGTCCACAGGGCCGCCAGGATCCCGGCCACGAACATGACCGTGACGCCGAAACGGCCGTCGCGCGGCTTGATCGGCCTGGGCTCGCCCTCGGCCGGCTGTGCCGTCTCGCCGGTCTGGATCAGAACCGGCTGGTTTCGCTCAAGCGGCGTCGTGGCCATGGGGGACCTTTGTGCAAAAAGGCGTGAAGCGCGGGCACCTTAACCAAACAACCCTTTGGATGCGAGGGTTTAAGGGCCTTGATTCGTGAAAACTTACGCTGTAAATTAAAGTGCTGTCCTGGAGGGCGGACCATGACGATGCTGATTGCCGCGGCTTGTGTGTTCTTAGGCCTCCATCTCTTCGTCTCCGGCACGCGGCTTCGCGATACGCTTGTGAGCGCGATCGGCGAAGGCGCGTATCTGGCCCTGTTCTCGCTCGCGTCCGTCGCCGCGATCGCGTGGCTGGTGATGTCCTACAACGCGGCGCAGGCCGGCGCGGACGATCCCGTCCTCTACACGCCCTGGATCGGCATCCGGCATCTGGCGATCCCCGTCGTCGCGCTCGCGTTCCTGCTCGCGGTGCCCGGCTTGCTCCTGCCCAATCCGACGTCGCTCAAGCAGGAGGGCGCAGCGGCGAAGGAGGGCACGGTCAAGGGCGTGCTGCGCATCACGCGCCATCCGTTCCTCTGGGGCGTGGCGCTGTGGGCCGCATTCCATACCGCGGCAAACGGCGACGAGGCGTCGGTGATCTTCTTCGGCACGTTCCTTCTGCTCAGCGTTTCCGGCACGTTCTCGATCGACGCCAAGCGCCGCCGCAAGATGGGCGAAGCGTGGAACGGCTTCGCGGCGAAGACGTCGAACGTCCCGTTCGCCGCGATCCTCCGTAGACGGACCAGTTTGAAATTTGGAGAATTGTTCGACTGGCGCCTGCTCGTCGCCGTCGCGGCGTTCGCCGGCGTGCTCTTCTCCCACGCCCATCTCTTCGGCGTGTCGCCGTTCCCGACCGGCTGGGTTCCCTTCTGACGCGCTATCGCGGCTCGGCCTGCGGCCGCACCTCGTCGAGAAGCAGCGCGTGCATCGAAGCCAGAAGCGCAACGGAAGGCTCGTGGCCGGTGCCGGGCACCAGGATGAATTTCTTCCGCGGCGCCTTGAGACTGTCGAAATAGGCTTTGGCGAGATCGGGCGTCGTCGTCAGATCCTCTTCGCCCTGCACGATATAGATCGGGATCCGGAAATCGGTTCCGAGCGCGGGAAGATCGACCTCAGTGAACGGTCCCGAGAGCGTCGGCCCCCAGAAATGCAGGAAGGAAAAATCGTCCGCCGCCTCGCCCTGCGCCTGCTCCTCGGGCGAGGCATAGGCGGGGCTGAGGGTTTGCGACGCCGCCGGCGCGGTCGCGATCTTCGCCTGATAGAAGCGCTGCCATTTGCGGTATTTCGGCCAGATCGCAACCTTGTCCCAGGGCGGCGGACCGATCGCCGTCAGCGCGTCGACCGCCGCCTGGTCCTTCGCGGCGCGCGCAAGCTCGAGCACGCGCGCGTAGCCGGCCGCCAGATTCGCATGCCAGTTCACGACCTGCGCCGTGCCCACATAGGCGGTGAACAGATCGGGCCGCGCATGCGCCATGCGGATTCCCAGAACCGATCCCCAGGAGCCTCCTTCAAGGATGATCCTGTCCTTGCCCAGATGTTCCTTCAGGAACTGCGCGACCTCGATCCCGTCATCGGTCATCCGCTCGAGCGTCATCGTCGGCTCCACGGAAGGTCCGTTCTTGGTATAGGTCCGTCCCGCGCCGCGCTGGTCCCATTGCGCCAGCGTGAAATCCTTTTCCCAGCCCGCGAACATCGCATCGGCGAACGGGCTGAGCGCATTGCCCGGACCGCCGTGAAGGAAAAGGATGACGGGATTGGCCTTGTCGTCACCCTTGATCGTGATCCATTGCGGTATGCCGCCGATGGGGGCGAACATCTCTTCGTGGATGCTCTGGCCCGCCAGCGCGGGGCCGGCGAACAGCAGGACGATCGACGCGATCAGCGATCTTATTCTCATGAGCCAACCTATGGGTGGCGCCCCTGTCCGCCAAGCCCATGGCGCGTTGCGTACTCCGTGTACGTCGCTACTGGCGCGTTAACGGACCCTTGAGGGCTCAGTGCCATTCTGGCTAGGCCTGCAATGGGATTTGGCCACATGCCCGGCGACGTCGTCGATCTTGCACATCTCGCCCGCTACACCGGCGGCGATGCCGCGCTCAATGCGGAGATCCTGCGCCTGTTCGACAACCAGGCGAGCGAGCTCGTGGTCCAGCTCAAATCGATCCTGGATGCGCGCGACGCCAAATCGTGGAAGGCCGCGGTCCATACGCTGAAAGGCGCCGCGCGCGGCATCGGCGCGTTCGGCCTGGGCGACGCGGCGGCGGCGGCCGAGCCGATCGACCCCTCCGACACCAATGTCGCAGCCGCGGCGCTCCAGGCCCTGGAAGCCAAGACCGATCAGGTCCACGTCTTCATCCAGGCCTATCTCGCGGCTTGACGCTCCCGGCCCTTTCCCCTACCTCGCGCGACGTTCAAGCTTGAATGGCGCCCTTCTATTTCACATATAAGGTGCGTAGGTCGAAATTTTACACAGAATAGAAGCGTAGAATGACACTCGAAACCGACGTCGCCATAATCGGAGCGGGCCCGATCGGCCTCTTCGCCGTGTTCGAGCTGGGGCTGTTGGACCTCAAAGCGCACCTCGTCGACATCCTCGACCGGCCGGGCGGCCAGTGCACCGAGCTCTATCCCGAGAAGCCGATCTACGACATCCCGGGCCTTCCCATCGTCACCGGCCAGGAGCTGACCGAGAGGCTGATGGAGCAGGTCAAGCCGTTCAAGCCGATCTTCCATTTCAGCCAGATGGCGGCCGCGCTCTCGAAGGAGCCCGACGGCCGCTGGAAGATCACGACCGACGCGGGCACCGAGATCGTGGCCCCGGTCGTCGTCGTCGCCGCGGGCGGCGGAAGCTTCGTGCCCAAGCGTCCGCCCATCGCCGGCATCGAGGCGTATGAAGGAAAGTCCGTGCACTACGCGGTGCGCAAGATGGACGCGTTCCGCGGCAAGAACATCCTCATCGCCGGCGGCGGCGACAGCGCGCTCGACTGGACGATCAACCTGGCGCCGGTCGCCGCCAAGCTCACCCTCGTCCATCATCGCGACGGCTTCCGCGCCGCCCAGCACAGCGTCAACCAGATGCGCGAGCTCGCCTCGCACGGCAAGATCAATTTCGAGATCGCGAGCGTCAAGGCGCTGCACGGCGACGACGGCCGGCTTCGCGCCGTGACGCTCGCAAACCCCGGCAAGGGCGAATGGGAGCATGCCTGCGATACGCTCATCCCGTTCTTCGGGCTCACCATCAAGCTCGGCCCCATCGCCGAGTTCGGGTTGAACCTCACCGAGAACCTGATCGCCGTCGACACCGCGAAGTTCCAGAGCACCACGCCCGGCATCTTCGCCATCGGCGACATCAACACCTATCCCGGCAAGCTGAAGCTTATTCTTTCGGGCTTCCACGAAGCCGCGCTGATGGCGCAGGAAGCGTTCCACATCTGCCGCCCGAACGAGAAGCTGCGCTTCCAATACACGACGTCCTCGTCCAACCTGCAGAAGAAGCTGGGTGTGGCCTGATGAAGATCATCGCAACCGACCGCAAGGGTGCCGTGCACGAGGTCGAAGGCCGCGACGGCTGGAGCGTGATGGAGATCCTGCGCGACGCGGGCCTTCCCATCGCCGCCGAATGCGGCGGAGCGTGCGCGTGTGCCACCTGCCACGTCTATGTCACGGGCGATTGGTTCGCGAAGCTCCCCGCCCGTTCCGACGCCGAGGTCGACATGCTCGACATGGCGCTCGCGGTCGAGCCCAATTCGCGCCTCTCCTGCCAGATCACCTGCGCGCCGGAGCTGGACGGGATCACGGTGACGGTGGCGCCGGAGTAGAAATTAGAGCTCATCCCTCAACTCGGCTACAATCTCGGCAGCTTCGGGACGATTTCAACCATCGCAGCCTGGAAGCGCGTTTGTTGTCCCATACCGGGGAATGGCACGGCAAATCGAATGGCGTCACTGCCTGCTACATCTGCGGCGGCGTAGACAACACCCTTTATACTCATGAGAAGAGACACGATTGCGAGCGGGCGATATTCCGCTATCCGGCTGGCAAGACTATTCAGCGCGGCCAGGCATTTCGCCTCGCGCTCCGATTTCGTCAGTTTGTTCACGGGCTCCAGCACGAGATCATCGAGATACCAACCATAGCTCTTGAGGCGTTGAAGAAAATCGCCGTCTTCGCAAGGCGATTGAGCCACCGCGCGCTGCATGTGGCGCAACATCGCGTTTTTACCGAAGTAGAAGAAATCGCCGCTCGCGGGGGCCGACTCGCCCACGAATAGCGTAGTGATCCGATCAGGACGAAATCGCGTCCGAACCGCTTCCACATTTTCAAAGGCTTCGGAGATCATGAGGGATTGAATCACAAGAAAATTGTCATGGCCCGCGAATGCGGGCCACCTAGGTGACATCATTACGTTGTCGCCGGGCAAACTGAAATTCGTCGCCCACTTACCCGTGTCGTGCAGAACCTAACTGGGTGGCCCGCATTCGCGGGCCATGACTGGAGGGGTACAACTCAACAAAACCCGTTATAAGTTATCGTTTTACAATAACTGATAGTCGTGTCACGATATCCCGGCATTCCCGCGCCAGGAGATGTCATGGTTCCTCCACCGTCTGTCTCGCCCAAGCTCGCCCGCCTCAGCCGTGTCATGGCCGCGCTTTCCGCGGCCGGCATGGTCGTGCTCCCGGTGATGGTGGCAGCCGCCTTCCTCTATCCCGACAGCACCCAGTGGATGATGTTCAACATCAGCCACACCGGCGCGACACTGAGCGACGCGATCCCGATCCAGTACCGCGTCGACGCGCTGGTCTGCGAGATCGTGCCTTTGGGCCTGGTGCTCTGGGCGCTGTGGTCGCTCGCCCAGGTCTTCGCGCGCTACGCCAAGGGGGACGTGTTCAGCGCCGAGCCGCTGCGCCATCTGCACAACGTCGCGCGCGCGCTGTTCCTGGGCGTGCTCGCCGATTTCGTGATGCAGGCGCCGATCTCCTATCTGCTCAACTATTGGCACGGCCCCGGCCATCGCGAGATCTCGCTGAGCTTCGGCACGGAGGACGCCGCGCGCCTGTTCGTCGCGGGCGCGGTGCTCGTCATCGCGCGGGTGATGGCGGAAGCGCGCCGCGTCGCCGACGAGAATGCGGGGTTCGTCTGATGGCGATCGTCGTCAATCTCGACGTGATGCTGGCGCGCCGCAAGATGCGCTCCAAGGAGCTGGCGGAGATCGTGGGCATCACCGAGGTCAATCTCTCGCTGCTCAAATCCGGCAAGGTGAAGGGCGTGCGCTTCTCGACCCTCGACAAGATCTGCGCGGCGCTCCAATGCCAGCCGGGCGAGATCCTGGAATACAGCCCGGGCGAATAGATCGATGGGCTTCGCGCGCAAGATACCTTTGCGCAAGCTCGCGAGCGCGGGCGCGGTCGTCATCTTGCATGTCCTGGTGCTGGCGCTGTGGCTCCCGCATGCCGGCATCCATCACGCGGCGGGCCTGCGCGAAACGATCCTCTATCTCTCTCCGCTGCCGAAGCCGCCTCTACGCGAGCCTGCCATGCCGCCGCGCGCGCCGCGTCCCGCCATGCGCCTTGCGCCTCTGCCCGGCACGCGCGCGATCACCGTTCCCGCATTCAAGGACGACGCCATCCCGGCGATGCCCGGCCTCGGCCGCTCGCTGTTCGGCTGCCGACCGGAGAATCTCGCCAACCTCTCGCCGGAAGAGCAGGCCGCTTGCGCCTCGGCCTCGAACGGCCCGAAGCCGAACGGCATGCCGGATTTCCGCGACCATTCCGGCCGTGTGCCCGGTGCCGCGCTCTGGGCGCGCCAGAAGGCCCGCAAGAACGGCCCGCTGCTGCTGCCTTGCGCGAGCCCATCGGGCCTCAATCCGATCGGCACCGCGCTCTGCCTCGGCGATGCCATCGTGAACGGCATAAAGCCGCCGGACGAGCAGCCGATCTACAGCGACAAGCCGCAAGACGTCCACGTCCCCAACGGCGGCGACCCGCATCCCGACTATACCGACCCGGATCATTGACAGGGTTTTACGTTTGTTATAACGTGCTGTTCTAACGTCTGTTACAACGGTGTCGCTGTGTACAAGCTCAAGATCATTCAAATTGGGAATTCTCTGGGGGTGACTTTGCCGAAAGAGATGCTTGCCGGAATGAAGGTCGACAAAGGCGCGACGATCACCGTCACGCCCGGACCAGATGGCTATCGACTCACGCCTTACGATCCCGAGATCGAAAAACAGATCGAAGTCGGTCGCGAGGTCATGCGGGAATATCGAGACACGCTTCGCGCCCTGGCCAAATGAGCGAGCCGATCTGGGTCAACCGGCAGGCTCTCGAACTCCTTCACAGCGAAAGCATTGCCGAGCACGGCGGTGCAGACGGCCTGCGTGACGAGGGGCTATTTGAATCGGCGCTCGCAAGGCCGCAGAACCTGCTAGCTTATCAGGGAGTGGATGATGTCGCACGTCTCGCTGCCTCCTACGCCTTCGGCCTCGCCAAAAATCATGCGTTCGTCGACGGCAACAAGCGCATTGCTTTCATCGCAGCCGGTCTGTTCTTGCGTCTGAACGGTTGGCGACTGACGGCCGATCAGGCAGAAGCCACTCTCGTGATACTCTCCGTCGCCTCCAGCGCGATGAGCGAGGACGAGCTGGCGGACT
Source organism: Alphaproteobacteria bacterium (assembly GCA_021325375.1). Taxonomy (GTDB): domain Bacteria; phylum Pseudomonadota; class Alphaproteobacteria; order Micropepsales; family Micropepsaceae; genus Rhizomicrobium. The sequence continues at coordinate 70,922 of JAJPHG010000012.1, forward strand.
GGATCAGGAAGCATATGCGGCCGGCTTGAGCCGGGGAGAACGATGGGCCTCTACGATCACTACATCCTGCCGCGCGTGCTCAACGCCGCGATGAGCACCAAGCCGATCCGCTATCAGCGCAAGAAGGTCGTGCCGCGCGCGGAAGGGCGCGTGCTCGAAGTGGGCTTCGGCGCGGGGCACAATCTTCCGTTCTACGACGCGACGAAAGTGAGCCATATCTGGGCGCTCGAGCCTGCCAAGGAGATGCGCGAGCGCGCGGCGGAGCGCGTCGCGGCATCCGCCATCCCGCTCGAATTCCTCGACCTGCCGGGGGAGAAGATCCCGCTCGACGATGCGAGCGCCGACACGATCCTGATCACCTACACGCTCTGCACCATCCCCGACGTGATGGCGGCGCTCACCCAGATGCGCCGCGTGCTCAAGCCCCAAGGCCGCATGATCTTCTGCGAGCATGGCGAGGCGCCGGACGAGAACGTAAGACGCTGGCAGAGGCGGCTGATGCCCGCCTGGAAGGTGATCGGCGGCGGCTGTCACGTCGGAAGGCAAATCCCGAAGCTGATCGCGGATGGCGGCTTCCGCATCGAGGACATGCAGACGATGTACCTGCCGGGCACGCCGCGCTTCGCCGGCTTCAACTATTGGGGATCGGCCGTCAAAGGATAGGGGACATGGCAGCGATATTTCCTGGGCGCTTCACGGCGCGCACCGACAAGCCGCTCGTGCTGTTCCTGATCGGCATGCGCATCAACAATTTCTTCGCGCTCGGCGACATCCTCTTCATGTCGAAGACCATGCCCGCGATGCTGCGCGAGCTTTCCGAAAAGAAGGATTCGGGGATGCTCTGGTACCGCCAGATGGTCTCCCTGCCCACGATCAACGTGCTGCAGTACTGGGAATCCTTCGACAAGCTCGTCGCCTATGCGCACGACAAATCGGGCCATCACTTCCCGATGTGGGCCGAGTTCAACAAGCGCATCACGGGCTCCAAGAACATCGGCATCTGGCACGAGACCTATCTCGTCGAGCCCGGCAAGTACGAATGCATCTACGGCAACATGCCGCTGTTCGGTCTTGCGGCGGCGACCTCGCACGTGCCGGCGGAAGGGCGCCTGGCGGCGGCGAAGGAGCGGATGAGCGCGTAACTCAGCGCGCCTCGGCGGCGGTGAGGTAGAGCATCTTCTCGTCGTAAGCGATGAAGAGATGAAGCTGGCGCAGCGCGCCCATGCCCAAGACCAGCTCGGGGCCGCGCGTGTCGGTGCGGCCGGCGTCCATGATGGCGATGCTGGGGGTCTTGATCTCGATGCCCTCGAAGGTGAGCGACGTGAACGGGTAGCGATAGATCGCGGCCTTGACCATGCCGTTGACGTCGGCGTCGTTCAGCCGCTTGACCGCCGGGTTCTTCTCGTCGATGCCGAAGATGTGGGTGGCCGTCTTCAGGCTCATCTGCGAGCCCTGCGCGCCGGTGTCGATGTAGGCCTTGACGGGTTTTCCGTCCAGCATCGCCTCCACGACAATGTGGCCGGAGGGGTCCACGTCCATCGGCACCCGCGCATAGGGCTCGTGCGTCCAATAGACGATCCGGCCGGGACAGGTGCCCGGGCCGAACAGGTTGAACTTGCCCTTGACGAAATCGATCTCGAAATTGACGCCGGAAAGCGCATGCGGCTGGATCTCGCCGATCAGGTCGCCGTCCATCATGCGGTCGGGCGCGACCATGAACCAGACCTTCTCGAACGGAAACGTCCCCAGCTCGAAGCGGTCGACGCGCACGCCGTAGTGCAGATCGACGCCGCCGAGATAGGCGACGCCCACGCCGGACGGCTTGATGGGATTGGCGAGCTGCTTGGCGATCGCAAAGCCCAGGATCGCGCTCGTGCCGCCCGTGTCGACGAGGATGCCGCCCTTGTGACCGTCGATGGCGCCGGGAAGCGAGATCATGCCTTGCGGCGTCGTGCGGAAATCGAGCGAGGCGAGCATGGGAAGCTCGCAGGCCTTGCCCGGTTCGGGCGCCGCTTGCGGCTCGGCCCGGGCCGCGCCGCAGAAGAGAGCGCTCAGGCAGAGCGCGGCTTGGACGCGTCTCATGGGCCGAGCCTCGCGATCTCGGCGCGCGCGGCATGGCTTTCCGGCAGGCCCGGACGGCACGCGGCGGCCTTGGCCAGAAGCGTCCTGGCCTCGGCCTGCTCCTTGCGCATGAGGTGCCATTCGCCGACGAAGAACGCGGCGCTGCATTCGTGGTCGCTTTGCTCGCCCGCGTCGCCCTGTTTCGCCGCCGCCTCGACGTCGGCGACGCTGCCCGCGCCGAGGAAGAGGCTGAGCACCGGTCCCGGCCATTTGCGCAGGTCGAGCTTGGCCGCGTCCCGCGCGAGATCGGCGTCGGCCTCGTCGCGCTTGGCGAGATAGAGCCAGAGATAGGAGAACGTGGCGCGCCCCGGATCGGCCGCGGCCCTGGTGAAGTTGCGCACGGCGTCGCGGTAGTTTCCATATTCCCACTGCGCGATGCCCGCGATCTCGCGCAGGCCCGCGTCGTCGGGATCCAGGTCGATCGCGTCTTCGTAGTCCGACACCGCCGCTTTCGGATCGCCGGATTCGAGATAGGCGCGGCCGCGAAGCATGTAAGCCCCGCCGTAGCGCGAATTCGCCGCGATCGCGTCGCTGAAATCCTTGAGCGCCGCGTCGTAGCGGCCGGCCTCGCGCTGGGCGTCGCCGCGCAGCAGAAGCAGATCGATGTCGCCGGGCAAGGCCGCGAGCGCCGCGTCGTAGTCCTTGATCGCGTCGTCGTATTTGCGCTCGGCCATGTTGACGCCGGCATGGCCGTAATAGCCGTCGATGAGCTCCGGGCGCACAGCGATCGCGGCGGTGAAATCGGCGCGCGCGCGGTCGAACAGCTTCTTCTCCTGATACAGGCTCGCGCGCGCCATCAGCACGTCGAAATCGTCCGGCACCAGCGAAAGCGCGCTCGTCAGATCGGCGATCGCCAGATCGACCTGTTTGTTCGTGCCATAGGCCTGCGCGCGGTCGAAATAGGCAGTGGGCCGCAAATGGGCGGGAAGGTCGGGTGCCGCGAGCGCCTGGCTCATGAGGCGGATGGCGCCGTCGGCGTCGTGCTCGTTGCGGGCCGCGAGCGCGGCGTTGAAATCGGCATAGGCGCTCGCCTGCGCCGCACCCGGCAGCGCAAGACAGGCGAGAAAGCCGAGCGTGACTTTCCTCATGCCACCAACCCCCAGGAAAAAGCTTACACGCGCGGGAAGGGTGCGGCAAACGTCACGCCAGAGGCAGGTTGTGACCGGTTGGAATTACAAACAAACTTGTCATGGCCCGCGTCTGCTTCGGCGCCCACAAAATCGCCGAGATAGACCTCAACAGACCTGTCAGCTATGTCTCCGAACAGGCGTCAACCATGTCCCCAGACTGAACAATTCGCGGGCCATGACACTGAATTTGATCGCGTGGACTTGAAGACAACCTGCTCTACCGCGCGAAATTCACCGCTTCGATCTTGTTACCGTCGGGATCGAGGATGAAGGCGCCGAAATAGGTGGTGAACGCGGCCTGCCGCGGGCCGGGTGCGCCTGCATCTTCGGCTCCCAAAGCGAGCGCGGTTTCATGGAACGCGCGCACGGCCTCTTCGCTCGGCGCGCGCAGGCAAATGTGCGTGCCTGTCGTCTCCGGCTGCGGCACAAGCCCCGGCCGCGCGTTCAGCCAGAATTCCGGATAGCGCTTGCCGAAGCCGGTGCTGGCGCCTTCGCGGTCCACGAGCTTGGCAAGACCCAAAGGCGCCAGCACCGCTTCATAGAACGCCGTGCTGCGCGCAAGGTCGGCGACGGCGAGCGAGACGTGATCGATCATGGCAGCGGCGCGACGCCCTTGAAGGGCTCGTCGAGGCTCGCAGACGGCTCGGTGAACCAGCGCGGTCCTGTCTCGTCCATGTAGAAATGATCTTCCAGGCGCACGCCGAAGCGGCCGGGCACCACGATCATCGGTTCGTTGGAGAAGCACATGCCGCTGGCCAGCGGCGTCGCGTCGCCGCGCACCAGGTTCGGCGCTTCGTGCACGTCCAGGCCGATGCCGTGGCCCGTGCGGTGGGGCAGGCCGGGCAGGCGATAGTCGGGCCCGAAGCCCTCGCCTCTCATCGAGGCGCGCGCCGCGGCGTCGACGCTCTCGCATGGCGCGCCCGGCTGGGCGGCAGCGAATGCCGCAGCCTGGGCGCGCTTCTCCGCGTCCCACACCATGCGGATCTCCTTCGACGGCTCGCCGAAGACATAGGAGCGCGTGATGTCGGAATTGTAGCCGTCGATCTGTGTGCCGGTGTCGATCAAGACGGCGTCGTCTTCCTCAAGCGCGCGGTCGCCTTCGCCGCCATGCGGAAGCGCGGTATCCTCGCCGAAGGAGACGATGCAGAACGTGTTGCCGTTGCCGCCCAGCGCGCGATGCTCGCGGTCGATGAAGGCTTCCACCTCGCTCGCGCGCACGCCCTTGGTCAGGCTCTTCCAGGCGCGGCGCTGCACTTCGAGCGTGATGTCCTTGGCGTATTGCATCAGCGCGAGCTCGGTGTTCGATTTGGCGCGACGCAGGCGGTTGATGACCTTGCCCGCGCCGGTCAGCCGCGCGTCGTCGAGCACGCCTTTGAGCCCGAACCAGGTGAAGAGCGCTATCTGGTCGTCCACCGCCATGCGTGCCTTGTTGCCCAGCCTGTCGGCGATGAGGCGATAAGGGCTTTCCTCTTCCTCCCAGGTATGGATGTCGCCCTCGACGCCGATCACCTGACCCACCTTGTCGCGCTCGAAGCCGGGGGTGATGTACTCCACGGTGCCGTCCTGCCGGATGAGCGCGCCGGTGAAACGCTCCGACGGATGCCAGGCGACGCCGGTGAAATAGCGCAAGGACGACGTGGGCCCGATCAGCACCGCGCCAATGTTTTCCGTCTCCATCTCCGCGCAGAGCCGTGCGATGCGCGCGCGGCGCTCGTCCTTGCCGATGGCGGGCGGTGGGTTACGTGCGGTCATGGGCTGCCTCATGGGTTGGGAGAGACTTTCTCAGATCGGCAGGACGTGGGAAAGATGGCTATTATGGCTGGCGGTCCTGGCGGGAGCAGGCGATGAAAGAGGCGCAATGCAGCTGCGGCAAGCTCCGCGCGCTGTGCGAAGGCGAGCCGGCGAAGGTCTCGATCTGTCACTGCGACGCCTGCCGCAGGCGCACCGGCAGCGCGTTCGGCATCGCCGCCTTCTATCCGCGCGCGGCGGTGCGCGTCGAAGGCGAGCGCCGCGCCTTCACCCGCGACAGCGACGCCGGCCACGCCGTCACGTTCCATTTCTGCCCCGATTGCGGCTCGACGCTCTATTGGGAGCCGTCGCGCAAGCCCGACATGATCGGCGTCGGCATCGGCGCCTTCGCCGATCTGGACTATCCCATGCCCGATCAGTCGGTGAGCGATGCGCGGCGCTATGGCTGGATCGCGTTTCCCGACGCGATGCAGCGGCGGGAATAGCGATAGCGCGCTACCGGCTCATCAGCGCGTATGGGCCGCCCTTCTCGATGCCGCGCTTGTAGGCGGGGCGCGCCTGCATGCGGGTTCTGTACTTGACGAGATTGGGATAAGGATCGAGGCGCGCGCCGGCCGCCTCCAGCACGAAGAGAAGCTGGATGTCGGCGCCGGTCAGTTCCTGGCCCACGAAGAACTCGCGGTGGCCCAGCGCGCTCTCCATATAGGACAGGTTGTTGGCGATCTCGCCGTCGACGCGAGGCTTCAGCGCCGCGCCCGCCTCCCCCAGCATGTTGGTGTAGAGCGCCAGCAGCAGCGGCAGCATCGCCGAGCCCTCGCCGTAATGCATCCACTCGATGTATTTCCAGTAATCGCCGCTGCCGGCTTTGGGTTTGAAGCGGCCCTTGCCGTAGGTGTCGATCAGGTATTCGACGATGGCGCCCGACTCGGCGATGGTCTTGTTGCCGTCGGTGATGACGGGCGATTTGCCGAGCGGGTGCACGGCCTTCAATTCCGGCGGCGCCAGCGGGATGGGCGTGCCGCGGGTGTAGTGCACGATCTCGTAAGGAGCACCCAGTTCCTCGAGCAGCCACAGGATGCGCTGCGAGCGCGAATTGTTGAGGTGATGGACTTTCAGCATGACGGCCTCCGAAGGATCGGCGCGCATGTGAACAGGTGTGCGGCCATGCGGCAAGCCGCTCGTTGCGGAAGCTTGGCGCCGCCCGCGCAAGCGCGGATGCTTTCGAAGGCTCCGCGCTTGTGGAAGGATGCTGCGGCGGAGCGGCGGAAATCCCCATGAGCAAAGACGATGCCTGGGCGCGGGTGGCGGGAAAGGGTCTCTATCCCGTCGAATATGCGCGCTGGCTGCTGACTCCGTGGCGCGGGCTGATCCTGCCCCCGTCGCGCATCGTGAAGCGGCTGGGATTGAAGCCGGACGATCGCGTGCTGGAAATAGGCTGCGGTCCGGGGTATTTCAGCCCGGCGGCGGCGCTGGCATGCGGTCATCTTACATTGTTCGATTGCCAGGACGGCATGCTCGATATCGCGCAAGAGCGCCTGAAAGCGCGCGGGCTTTCCAACTTCGCGCGGGCGCCGGGCGATGCGAAGGCGCTGCCGTTTACCGATTCAAGTTTCGATGCGGCCTTCATGGTGACCGTGCTGGGCGAAGTGGGCGATGCGGATGCGGCGTTGCGCGAGGCCGCACGCGTGTTGAAGCCCGGCGGACGGTTGTCGGTCACCGAACAGATGGGCGATCCCGATTTTATTTCGCGCGAAGAATTGAAGATGCGCGCGGCAAAGACGACTCTCGCCTTCGAAAGAAATTTCGGTCCGCGCTTCTTCTACACCGCAAATTTTCTGCAACGCTGACGCGCCTCGCCCAGGAGGATCAGGCGGCGGCGATCTTCGCAAGGCGGATCGCCGTCTCGGGGCAGGCCGCGACGCAAAGGCCGCAGGCGTGACATCGGTCGGCGCGCACCGCGAACGCCTGGCGGTTGCCATGGAAGGTCGCTTTCAGACGCCCCATGAACGACAGTGTCGCGCGCTCGTCGCCGGTCAGCGTCCGCACCTCGAACACGTCATAGGGACAGACGCGGACGCAGTCTTCCTTGCCCTCGCAGCGGTTGCGGTCGATCACGGGCGCGACCGTCCCCGCCGGCTGCTTGCAGGAGGACGTATCGGTCATTTGACCTCGATGGTGATGAGATCGCGCACGTCGCGCGCGGCATGCGCGTCGCCGGGCACGATCAGGCGCAAGCCGTCGAACAGCTTGCCGTCCTTCATATAGGCGACGATGACCTGCTTGCCCTCGAGCTTGGGATCGATCTCGCCTTCGCTCAAGGCAACCGTGTAGCCGTCCACGCCGCTGACCAGGATGGTGTGCTTCAAATAGGCGTTCTTTTCGCTTCCGTTCACCAATCCCGCGCGGTCGATCAGCGTCCACAGCAGCACGCCGCGGAACGTGCCCTGCAGCGGGTCCTTGTCGGTCTTGGCGTTCAAGCTCACGTCGACGGGCGGCAGGCGCGAGAGCTCTTCCTTGGTGATGCTGTTGGGTTCCTTCACCGCGCCGGTGAGCACCACGCTCTCCGGCGGCGGCACGTCGGTGTCGGCGGCAAGCGCCTGCGCCGTCATCAGCAGCAACGCCGCGCAAGCGAGCCGCGCGCCTCTCACGATACGGGCCGCGCGTCGCGCCACATCGGCCACAGCGTCGGGCCGTCGGGGATCTTGATCTCGCCCGTCACCTCGAAGCCGAAGCTGCGATAGATGGGCAGATTGGTGTCCTTGCTCGATTCCAGATAGCAGGGCATGCCCGCCGCGTCGCTGACGGCAAGCTGGTGGCGCATGATCCTGCTCGCGAAGCCCTTGCCCTGCTTGGCCGGATCGGTGCCGATGACCTGCAGGTAATAGTGCTGTGTCTTGGGATGCACCCTCTCGATGCGGTCCATGGTGCCCAAAATGCTGAAGACGTTGGTGCCGAAGATGCCCAAGAGCTCCGGCCCGTTGACGGCATAGTCCCAGAGCGACAGATGCCATTTCCCCGGCGGCTTCCAGATCGTCGCCGATTCATATCCGGGCGTCACATGGCAAAGCCCATGCGGCAGCGCCAGCTTGAGCAGAACTTTAAAGATGCGCGGCAGCTTGGCGATGCGCGCCTTCTCGTCGGGGATCATGAACATCATCACCGGATCGTCGAAGAACGCGCGCGCGAGGGTGGCGGAAACCTGCTCAAGGTCCCGCATCTCGGTCCGGCGGATCAACGCATCCGTGACCGGTGCGGCGACGGCGCTCACCGGTTCAACTCCCGCATCGCATTGTCCAGGCCCTGGAGCGTCAGCGGATACATGCGCCCGCCCAGGATCTGGGAGAGAAGGCCGATCGAGGGCGTGTAGTCCCAGTGCTTCTGGGCCACGGGGTTCAGCCATACGCAGTGCTCGTAGATTTGCGTCACGCGGTCGAGCCACACCGCGCCTGCCTCCTCGTTCCAATGCTCGACGCTGCCGCCGGGATAGGTGATCTCGTACGGGCTCATCGTCGCGTCGCCGACGAAGACGATCTTGTAGTCGTGCGGGTATTTGTGCAGCACGTCCCAGGTCTGGATCTTCTCGGCATGGCGGCGGCGGTTGTCCTTCCACACGCTCTCATAGAGGCAGTTGTGGAAGTAGAAGAAGTCCATGTGCTTGAACTCGGTCTTGGCCGCGCTGAACAGCTCCTCGCAGAGCTTGATATGCGCGTCCATCGAGCCGCCGATGTCGAAGAACAGCAGCACCTTGACTGTGTTGTGTCGCTCGGGGATCAGCGAGAGGTCGAGATAGCCCTTGCTCGCGGTGTTCTTGATCGTGCCGGGCAGGTCGAGCTCGGTCTCCGCGCCCTCGCGCGCCCATTTGCGCAAGCGGCGCAGCGCGACCTTGATGTTGCGCGTGCCGAGCTCCACGGAATCGTCGAGGTTCTTGTACTCGCGCTTGTCCCACACCTTGACCGCCTTGCCGTGGCGGGACTTGTCCTGGCCGATGCGCACGCCTTCGGGATTGTAGCCCGAGTTTCCAAACGGCGAGGTGCCGCCTGAGCCGATCATCTTCGAGCCGCCCTCGTGGCGCTTCTTCTGCTCCTCGAGACGCTGCTTCAGCGTCTCCATCAATTTCTCCCAGCCGCCCAGCGCCTCGATCTGCTTCTTCTCTTCCTCGCTGAGGAATTTCTCGGTCAGCGCCTTCAGCCATTCTTCGGGGATCTGCGCGAGCAGCGATGCGTCGAGGCCTTCGAGCCCCTTGAACACATGGCCGAAGACGCGGTCGAACTTGTCGAGATTGCGCTCGTCCTTCACCAGCGCGGTGCGCGACAGGTAATAGAACTCCTCGACCTTAAGTTCGATCACGTCCTTCGACAGCGCATCCATCAGCGCCAGATATTCCTTCAGCGTCACGGGGATGCGCGCGGCGCGGAGCTCGTCGAAGAATTGGAAGAACATGGGCTTAGGTCCGATAACGAGAGCCAAGCTTAGCGCGGGGCCGGGGGCCCGACCAGCCGTCCGCGCGTTTTCCGCGACCTTAAGCGGGCGTAATGTGCTACGATGGCGCACGATCCACGGGAGGAAAAGACGATGTCGCGCATTCCCATGTTCCTCGGCGCCGCTGCCGCAGCGGCGTTGGCGGCCCTGCCGGCCCAGGCTTCGATGAACATCTCCTCCGCGCCGACGAAGAACGTGGTGTGCTCCGCGGGCACATGCTCGCCGACGGCCAAGGGCGCGATCCTCAACGTCACCGATCTTCAGAACCTGCTCGCGTCGTCGGACGTGACGGTGAACACGGGCTCCGGCGCCGTCACCATCGAGATCACCGCGCCGCTCTCCTGGGCGAGCACGCATCGCCTGACGCTGAACGCCAATTTCAATGTGAGCGTCAAGGCGCTCGTCGCGGTCGAGGGCACGTCGGGCCTCACCGTCAACTACGCGGGCGGCGGCGAACTTCTGTTCTTTCCCGGCGGCAAGATCGATTTCTGGGATACCGCGAGCAGCCTGAGCGTGAACGGCGCGAGCTACGTTCTGGTGAACGATCTGGCGACGCTGGCAAGCGACATTGCCGCCAACTCCTCCGGCCTCTATGCTCTCGCGAAGGACTACGACGCCGGACCCGACGGGACTTATCAGAACGGCGTCTCCAATATCGGCTTCGGGGGCTTGCTCGAGGGATTGGGTCACACGATCTCCAATCTTGCCATCCAGGGTGGCAGCGGCGTCAGCGCGGTGGGCATGTTCGAGCAGACGACCGACGGCATCGTCATCCGCGATCTGAATCTGGCGAACGTCAACATCCAGGCGCAAGGCGGATCGGTCGGCGCGTTCGTCGGCCAAGGCGGCGTCAACTTCGTGAATGTCTCCTCCAGCGGCAGCATCTCCGGCGGCACCGAGATCGGCGGCTTGATCGGGCGGTCGCAGATCGGCGGCAACGTGACCCGCTCCCATTCGTCCGCGACGGTCGACGGCAGCTTCGGCGACACCGTCGGCGGCTTGGTCGGGTCGGGATCGGGGAATATTTTCTATTCCTACGGCACCGGCCACGTCACCGGCGGTCCGAAGAGCGCCGTAGGCGGCCTGGTCGGCAGCCTGGAGGGCCAAGTCATCCAGTCCTACTCGACCGCAACAATCGACTCGCACGGCTCCGCCACGATCGGCGGTCTGGTGGGCGGGCTCGTCAGCGACTCGACCGTCACCGACTCCTATTCGATGGGCCAAGTCACGGCGGGCCATTTCAGCACAATGGGCGGGATGATCGGCAACATCAGGGGTTCGGTGAGCAGGTCCTATTCCACCACCGCGGTGATCTATAAGTCGCACGCGCCGCAGAAGACGCGCATAGGCGGCTTCGCGGGACGATATCTCAGCGGCACGCTCGATTCCGATTATTGGGACGTCGACACCAGCGGGCAAAGCAAGGCCTGCGCTTCGGGGTGCCACACGGTCACCGGCTTGAGCGATGCGGCGCTCAAAGCGGGCCTGCCGTCGGGCTTCGATCCGGCGGTCTGGGCGCAGAGCGCCTCGATCAACAACGGCTATCCCTATCTGATCGCCAACCCGCCGCAGTGACGTGCCTCTCACCGGGCCGGAGCCGAAAGCTCCGGCCGGTACTCGAAATGCATGGTGTCGTAGTGGTACCAGCGTCCGCCCCAGATGAAGCCGTGGCGCTCGAAGGCATCGATGATCTCGCGCGGCATGCGGTTGCGCCAATGCGGTGCGCCTTTGCCGTTTGTGTCCCATAGCCAGTAGTAGGAATAGTCCAGGTTCAGGTCGATCGCCGCGCCATAGGCATGCATCGACGGCTGGCCCTGGTCGGCCACGCCACGGCAGGCATAGGTCCCCGCCGTCGGATAGGCGGCATGCTTGATCGACGGCGGCATGGCGTCGATCTCGGCCGACACCGCGCCGAGCGCCGCGGCCGCTTCGGGCGCGAATTTCACCGCGCGGCCCCACGACTTCGCCAGCCACGTCACGGCGACGAGCCGCTTCTCGACCTCGCCCTTGCGGCAGTCGCCATAGAGGCGATCGAAGAACGCCTTGTCGCGGAAACGCCCGGGATCGAAGTTTATCGCCGGCGGCGCGAGCGCCGCGCCCTTGGGATAGGCGAGGCGGAACATGTCGCGCAGGTTCGCATGCGCGATGCGTTCGTCGAAGGATTTCGCGGGATCGTCCGCGCCGGTGTCCAGGCGCGTGCCGTCCTTGAAGACGATCGTGTCACCATGCGACGCGGCGACAGCGTCCGGGTAGGCGCGCTTCAATGCCTCCACCGGCGTCTCTCCCGCCGCCGCGCGACCCGCAAGCAACGCGAGCGCCAGCGCGATCGCATTGCGCGCCACGGTCATTTCTTCGGCTCGTCGGCGATCGGCTCCGGATCGGGAAGCGGCGGTAACGGATGGGTCGCCATACCCTGTCCGTCGGGCAAGGCCGAAATCCGCACCGCGCCGTCGTAACGGTCCCCAGGCTGGTAGAGGCGCACGTCCAAAACCAGCCAGCGCAAAGATTTTCCGTCCACAAATTGATAGGTGGCTTTCCAGTCATCGACATTCGGCACTGGCGGGAAATCGAAGCCTTCGCATCTCAGAGCCTCTTCCGGAAGGAGCTCTGTGAATTCCTTGGACGAATGGTTTATCAGCCAGTCACAAAAATCCTTGCCCGGTTTGGTGCCGCCATAGACGCATTGGGTCGTCCCGAGAATGCCGCTGGGGATCCAATAGAATTCGATCGATCGCGCGACAGGGGGCTTTCCGGATGCGGCGAACGGCGCCCTTACGAAGTCGAATAAATGGTCACAAAATTCGTAGTCCACAGCGGCAGAGGCACCCTGTGGACACAGCAGCAGGAGCAAGGCCGTGGCGGTGAGGCGCTTCAGTTCCTGCTCTCCCTTCTTGCCAAAAACGCCAGGCGCTCGAAGAGGTGCACGTCCTGCTCGTTCTTGAGCAGTGCGCCGTGCAGCGGCGGAATGAGCTTTGTCGGGTCCTTCTCGCGCAGCGCCTCGGGCGGCACATCCTCGTTCAGGAGAAGCTTCAGCCAGTCCAGAAGCTCGCTCGTCGACGGCTTCTTCTTGAGGCCCGGCACGTCGCGGATCTGGTAGAAGACGTTCAGCGCCTCGCTCACCAGCTTCTGCTTGATGCCCGGATAGTGCACGTCGACGATCTTCTGCATCGTCTCGCGCTCGGGGAACTTGATGTAGTGGAAGAAGCAGCGGCGCAGGAACGCGTCGGGCAGCTCTTTCTCGTTGTTGGAGGTGATCATCACGATCGGGCGGATCGCGGCCTTGATCGTCTCGCCGGTCTCGTAGACGAAGAACTCCATGCGGTCGAGCTCGAGCAGCAGGTCGTTGGGGAACTCGATGTCGGCCTTGTCGATCTCGTCGATGAGCAGCACGGGGCGCTGGTCCATCACGAAGGCTTCCCACAGCTTGCCCTGCTTGATGTAGTTCTTGACGTCCTTGACGCGCGCGTCGCCGAGCTGGCTGTCACGCAGCCGCGTCACCGCGTCGTACTCATAGAGGCCCTGCTGCGCCTTGGTCGTCGACTTCACGTGCCAGGTGATGAGCGGCGCCTTCAGCGCGTCGGACACCTCGTAGGCGAGCTGGGTCTTGCCGGTGCCGGGCTCGCCCTTGATGAGGAGCGGCCGCTCCAGCGTGATCGACGCATTGACCGCGATGCGCAGATCGTCGGTCGCGACATAGCGGTCGGTGCCTTGGAAACGTTGATTGGACATGGGAAAACTCACTTGCGGAAATGGCGATAGGGCAAGCCTAGGGGCGGGCTTTCCGCTGCGCAAGCCGTGGTTCGTTTGGGCAAGCGAGCGGGTAGCCGCCACGCCAACCCTACCCGCTCGCTTGCCATAAGTCGGCTTGCCCGCCCGCGCCTTTCCGCGCGATAGTTTACGCTACGCGCAAAGGGGGAAACCGATGTCCTGGATCGTGCTTGTTGCGGTGGTCGCCGCCGGAACGCTTTCAAGCCTCACCGACTGGCTGTTCATGGGCAAGCTCTTCGACGAGCGCTACCAGACCTATCCCGATACCTGGTGGCCCAGGGACAAGGCGAGCGAGATGAGGCCGATCCTCTATTCCACCGCGCTCGGCTACATCACGGCGGCCGCGGTGATCGCGCTCTGCGCCATGGCGGGCGTGGACGGCATCGTGAGCGGCCTCAAGGTCGCCGCCGTTGCCTGGCTCGCGGGCTCCTTCGTCCAGGTCGCGACGACGCAGATCTGGGTGCGTATCGATCCTTATGTGAGCCTCGCGCACGGCCTGGGCTATCTCGCGCGCTTCCTCATCGCCGGCATCGCCGCCGGTATCGCGCTGCCGATGATGTGAGCGCCGCGCGGCCCTCATGCTTCGACAAGCTCAGCATGAGGGACTGCGGAAGCGGACTCGGACCCTCACCCTGAGCCTGTCGAAGGGTGAGCTTGCCTTGGCCAAATCCCCCCGTAGTTGCATTGTCGACTAAAACCCGTCCAAATGGCGTCTTGGGGGAAGCGCCATGACCGTCGCACATGTCTACACCGTCGCGTTCCAGGGCATCGAGGCGCGCGAGGTCGACGTGCAGGTGCATATCGGCGAGGGCGGCAGCGGCCAGTTCAATCTCGTGGGCCTCGCCGACAAGGCGGTGGCGGAGAGCAAGGAGCGCGTGCGCGCGGCGCTCGGCGCCATCGGGCTGGCGATGCCCTATCAGCGCGTGACGGTGAACCTCGCCCCCGCCGACCTGCCGAAGGAGGGAAGCCACTACGATCTTCCCATCGCGCTCGGCCTGCTCGCGGCGATGGGCGTGCTGCCGGCGAGCGAGATGGCGAACTACGTCGCGATGGGCGAGCTTTCCCTGGACGCACAAGTGAGCGCGGTCGCGGGCGTGCTGCCTGCGGCCATCGCCGCGTCGGAGCAGAACCGCGGCCTCATCTGCCCTGCATCGTGCGGCGCGGAAGCGGCATGGGCGGGCGGCATCGAGATCGTCGCCACGCCGTCCCTCATCGCGCTCGTCAATCACATGAAAGGCGCGCAGGTCCTGAACCCGCCGGTCGCCAAGCTCGCGCCCGATACGCGCGCCATCCCGGATCTCAAGGACGTGAAGGGCCAGGAGACGGCCAAGCGCGCGCTCGAGATCGCGGCCGCCGGCGGTCACAACCTGCTCATGATCGGCCCGCCCGGCGCGGGCAAGTCGATGCTGGCGCAGCGCCTGCCCGGGCTTCTGCCGCCGCTCGACGCGCGCGAGGCGCTGGAGATCTCGATGGTGCGTTCGCTCGCGGGCGATCTCGGCGGCGGGGCGATCTCGCGCCGGCGGCCGTTCCGCAATCCGCACCATTCCGCGTCGATGGCCTCGCTCGTCGGCGGCGGCTTGAAGGTCAAGCCGGGCGAGGTGTCGCTCGCGCATCTGGGCGTGCTGTTCCTGGACGAACTGCCCGAGTTCCAGCGCGCGACGCTGGATTCGCTGCGCCAGCCGATGGAGACGGGCGAGGCGGTCGTGGCGCGCGCCAACGCGCATGTGCGCTACCCCGCGCGCTTCCAGCTCATCGCGGCGATGAACCCGTGCCGCTGCGGTTACTTGAGCGAGCCCGCGCAGGCGTGCGGCCGCGCGCCCAAATGCGCGCTCGACTATCAGGCACGGCTCTCGGGTCCGCTGCTCGACCGCATCGATCTGCATGTGGAGGTCGCCGGCGTCTCGGCGTCCGATCTCACCCTGCCGCCGCCGTCGGAGGCAAGCGCGGCGGTCGCGGCCCGCGTCGCGCAGGCCCGCGACATCCAGCGCGCGCGCTATGAGGCAAAGGATATCCGCACCAATGCCGAGGCCGAGGGAAGCCTGCTCGACGCGGTCGCCGCGCCGGACAAGGCGGGCGCGGCGCTGCTCACCGATGCCGCCGACGCCTTGCGCCTGACCGCGCGCGGCTATCACCGCGTGCTGCGCGTGGCCCGCACGATCGCCGATCTGGCGGGCGCCGGGGGCGTCGCCCGCGTCCATATCGCCGAAGCGCTGTCATACAGGCGGCTCTCGCATCTGCACTGACGGAACTTTCGCGCGCCGGACCCGTTGCCTAAGCGTCACAAAACGGGGCAATCCCATGCGCGGTCTGACATTGCTCGGCGTCGTGCTCATCGTCCTGGGCGTCGGCGGCCTTCTCATCGGCCATTTCACCTATTCGCAAACCAAGCCGGTCGCCGATATCGGGCCCGTGCACATCAATTCGCAGGAAGAGCATTCCGTCTCGATTCCGACGATCGCGGGCGTCGTGGTCGTGATCGCGGGCCTGGGCCTCGTCTTCGCGGGCCGGCGCGCGGCGTGACGGGCAAGCAGAAGAGCGAAGAGGCCAGGCCCGGCCCGAGCGCGCTCGCGCGCGGCTTCGCGGTCGTGGCCGACCGGGTCGCGCATGTGATCGGACAGCCGCATACCTTCATCATCCTGTGTTTGGCGATGGCGCTGTGGGCCGCGTGCGTGTTCGTGCTGCGCATCCCCGACGGCTGGGACCGCACGCTGGATGCGATCACCATCGTCACCTTCCTGATGGTCTTCCTCATCCAGAGCACCCAGAACCGCAGCGGCGCCGCGATCCAGGTCAAGCTCGACGAGCTGATCCGCGCCCATGCCCCGGCGGAGAACAAGTTCATGGGCATCGAGAAGCTCACCATCGAAGAGGTGCACGAGATGCGCAAGGACGGCGAGGTCGACGTCGTCAAGGAGAAGATCACCGGCACGGTCTCGTCCTCGCGCCGCGCCCGCGGCGCCTCTTAACCCCGAACGCGGTTCGTGATATTCATGTGGATATCACGAGCAAAAGGGGGTTCGCATGAGAAGCGGAAAATTCGTGGGCGCGGTCGCGGCGGCTTTTCTGCTGTTCTCGCTGTCCGTGGCGGCGCATGCGGCGGACGTCACCGTGTTCGCGGCCGCCTCCTTGAGCGACGTGTTCAAGCAGGCCGGTGAGCTCTACAAATCCAGGACCGGGAAAGAGGCCGCGTTCTCCTTCGCCGCCTCGTCGGCGCTCGCGCACCAGATCGAGGCGTCGTCGGGCGGCGCGGACGTCTTCATCTCCGCCGACCGCGACTGGATGGACTATCTCGACAAGAAGGGCCTGATCGCTTCGGCCACGCGCAAGGACCTGCTCGGCAATCATCTGGTGCTGGTCGCGCCGGCCGATCTCGACATCAAGATCAAGATCGCGCCGCATTTCGATCTCGCGGGCGCGCTCGGCCATGGCCGCCTCGCGGTCGCCGATCCGGCCTCCGTCCCCGCCGGCAAATACGCCAAGGCCTCGCTGACCGCGCTCGGCGTCTGGGACAGCGTATCGTCCAATCTCGCTTCGGCGGAGAACGTGCGCGTCGCGCTCGCCTATGTCGCGCGCGGCGAGGCGCCGCTCGGTATCGTCTACACCACCGACGCGATGAGCGAGAAGCGCGTGCACATCGTGGGTACTTTCCCGGATAGCGCGCACGCGCCCATCGTCTACCCTATCGCGCTCACCAGGGACGCGAAGCCCGCGGCCAAGCCGTTCCTCGACTTCCTCGAAGGCCCGGACGCCGCGGCGATCTTCGCCAAGGCGGGGTTCATCGTTCTGAAATGAGATTCACCTCCCCTTTGTGGGGGAGGTCGAAAAATGCGAAGCATTTTTTTGGGTTGGGGGCCGGCGCGAGCCCCCCACCCGACGTGCTCGCTTCGCTGCGCGCGTCGACCTCCCCACAAGGGAGAGGTTGAATACTACGCCGTCCTGCGATTCATCACCGCCGCGATGGCCAGACCGGCGACGAGGGCGCTTATGACCTCGATCGTGATCTGCGCCAGCGTGTAGTCGGTGGGATAGCCGTACCAGTTCCAATAGGAGACGTTGGTGGCGATGCCGGCCGAGGCGCCGATGGCGGTCACCACGCCCACGCGCGTGACGAAGCCCGCCGCGATCATCGACACGATCCAGGCGGCGATCAGCGCCTGCGCGAACTGCTTCAGGAACTCCTTGATCAGCATCGGCGTCATGTCGCTGCCCATCTGCTGACCGACGGGGCGATAGAGCAGCATGCCGGTCGGGTGCGTTTTGGCGAGCGCCTGGTATTTCTCCATCATCTTGGGATCCTTGGGGTCGGTCCAAGGGAAGATGAAGAGGCCCGGCTTGGTGCCGACGTTGTCCGCGGTCAGGCTTTGCAGCGCCGCCTGCTCGTTCGTCATCTTGCTGAAGCCGGTATAGGCGAGCGGCGTCGCCATATGGGCGATGGCCGTCCATACGAACATGGCGGCGGCGCCCGCGAGTGCCGCGAGAAGAATGCGCATCGGAAGTCCCCCGGTTGAATGCCGGGGGATTATAGCATCATTCGGCCGGGACGTCCGCCCAGCGCGCCTTGATGGAATCCGAGGTTTCGCGGCTGCCGTCCGGCGACCAGCCGGGCGGGGCGAAGAGATAGAACGCGGCTTCGCGCAGGTTTTTGGCGTGGATCACGTCGTTCGCCAGCGACACCCAGCCGTGCAGCGCGATGCGCAGGGGATTGAAGCTCGCGATCTGGCCGATGATGCCGTAGCGCGGCGGATCTTCGCCTGTCTCCGCGACGAAGGTTGCGAACATCCGGTCCCAGACGATGAAGACGCCGGCGTAGTTGGCGTCGAGATAGCGCGCGTTGGTCGCGTGATGCACGCGGTGATGCGAGGGCGTGTTCATCAGCGCCTCGAACCAGCGCGGGAAGCGGCCGATGCTCTCGGTGTGGATCCAGAACTGATAGACGAGATTGATGCCGTGCACGAAGGCGATCATCTCGAGCGGAAAGCCCAAGAGCACCAGCGGCGCCAGGAACAGCAGCCCCGGCAGCGCCAGGACGCCGCCCCAGGGCTGGCGCAGCGCCGTCGACAGATTGTAGTGCTGGCTCGAATGGTGATTGACATGGTCCGCCCACAGCCAGCGCACGCGGTGCGAGGCGCGGTGCCACCAGTAATAGCGAAGATCGTCCAGCACGAAGCACAGCACGACGGCCCACCACGACCAGCCGATATGGAACGGCGCGAACGGCATGATCAGCTTGGCGAAGCCCACGAAGAGGAACGCGAAGAGCGCGCCGATGATCACGCTGCCCAGCCCCATCATCAGGCTCGCGGCGGTGTCCTTCACCTCGAAGCGCCCGCGTCCGGTGAAGCGCACGAAGACCATCTCCGCGATCACCAGGACCGCGAAGGCGGGCGTCGCCAGCGCCACGGGATCGAACGGCTTCATGCGGCAAGTCCCTTGAGACGCGCTTCCCAATCGGATGCATCGGCAAGCGTGAGCTCCGCGCGCTTCAGTGTGAAGTCGCGCAAATCCAGCACCAGCCGCTCGCCGTCGCGGCTGATGCGCGTTGCCCGCGACAGCTTGCGCGTCACCACGCCGTCGCCGCGCGCCACCGCCAGATAGACCGCGCCGTCGCGCGCGTCCTCGACCAGGATGCTGCGTCCGTCGCCGCTCACGGCGCGCCGGCCCGCGCGGAAGCCGGGCACGTCCGCAGCCAGGCGCGCGTCGAACGCTTCGGCTGCGGGCGCGGGCGCGCGTCCGAAGAGCACGAAGCACAGCCCCACCATCAGCGCGACCTCGCCGAGCGAGAGCAGAATTTGCAACAATTGCGCGGTCATCCGTCGCCGCTCCTTGGCGGCGGCCTGTTTATGCCGTAAGGATTTTTCGCTGTCATGAGGGGGGCGATCATGAACGAACCGGCGCCGAAGCGCGGGCCCAGGCTGAGCTGGCTTCTTCTTCTGCTGCCCTTCGCGGCGATGCTGTTTGTGCCGTTCTACAACCGCGTCGAGCCCGCGTTCCTCGGCATCCCCTTCTTCTACTGGTACCAGCTTCTTTGGATTCCCCTGGGCGCCCTGGTGCTCTTGCCCGCCTATCTCGGTGACCGCCGGTGAGCATGAACCCGGTCGCGGTCACGATCTTCGTCGCCCTGTTCGCGTTCGTGACGCTGCTCGGCTTCGGCGCCGCGCGCTGGCGCCGCGGCGATCTCACCCATCTGCATGAATGGGGGCTGGGCGGACGGCGCTTCGGCACGCTGGTGACGTGGTTCCTTCTGGGCGGCGATCTCTACACCGCCTACACCTTCGTCGCGGTGCCGGCCTTGATGTTCGGCGCCGGCGCGGTGGGCTTCTTCGCCGTGCCCTATACCGTGCTCGTCTATCCGATCCTGTTCGCGGTGTTCCCCAAGCTGTGGGCGGTGGCGCATGAGAAGGGCTATGTGACCGCGGCCGATGTCGTGCGCGGTCGTTTCGACAGCCGCATGCTCGCGCTCGCCGTCGCGGTCACCGGGATCGTCGCGACCATGCCCTATATCGCGCTCCAGCTCGTGGGCATGGAGGTGGTGATCGCAGGGCTCGGCATCCCGATGACGATGACGGTCGGCGGCGTGGCGGTCCCCGACGCGCCGCTGCTCATCGCCTTCGTGGTCCTGGCCGCCTACACCTACAACAGCGGGTTGCGTGCGCCGGCGATGATCGCGGTTGTGAAGGACGCGCTGCTCTACGTCACCGTGCTCGTTGCGGTGATCGTGATCCCGGCGGAGCTCGGAGGCTATGCCAAGATCTTCGCGAGCGTCGATGCGAAATCGCTGCTGCTCACGCCATCCACGCCCGGCAACCTTGGGGCCCCATCGGCTTACGCGACGCTGGCGCTGGGCTCGGCCTTGGCGCTGCTGCTCTATCCGCATTCGGTGACCGGGCTGCTCAGCGCCTCGAGCGTCAAGGCCGTCAAGCGCAACGCGGTGATCCTGCCCGCCTATTCATTCGCGCTCGGCCTGATCGCGCTGCTCGGCTTCATGGCGGTGGCCGCGGGCGTGAAAGCGCTTCCCGAATTCGCTTCGGGCTTCAAGCAGTTCGGCAACACCTTCGCGGTGCCGGCGCTGTTCCTGCATGCCTTCCCCGCGTGGTTCGTCGGCATCGCGTTCGCGGCCATCGCCATCGGCGCGCTGGTGCCGGCCGCGATCATGTCGATCGCCTGCGCCAATCTCTTCACGCGCAACATCTACAAGGAGTTCATCGCCCCGAACGCGAGCCACAAGGCCGAGAGCCAGGTCGCCAAGATCGTCTCGCTCGTCGTCAAGCTCGGCGCGCTGTTCTTCATCATCGAGCTGCCGACGCAATACGCGATCCAGCTTCAATTGCTCGGCGGAATCTGGATCATCCAGACCTTGCCCGCGGTGTTCCTGGGACTCTATCTCAAGCGCCTCGATCCGACGGCGCTGCTGATCGGCTGGGCTTGCGGCATCGGCGCTGGCACCTGGATGGCGGCGCAATCGGCGTTCAAGACGTCAACCTATGCGCTGCATGTCTTCGGCCTGACGGTGCCCTGCTACGCGGCGCTGTCGTCGCTGGTGCTCAACCTCGCGGTCGCGCTCGCGCTGAGCCTCGTGCTCGGCTCAAAGCGGCAGGCCACGCACAGCGCGGGCTAGCCGAACCGGCCCGTGATGTACTGCTCGGTGCGCTTGTTTTCGGGGTTGGTGAAGATCTTCTCGGTCGGGCCGTATTCGATGAGCTCGCCCAGATACATGAACGCGGTGAAGTCGGACGCGCGCGAGGCCTGCTGCATGTTGTGGGTGACGATCACGATCGTGTAGTCGGCCGAGAGCTCGGCGATCAGCTCCTCGATCTTGGCCGTCGAGATCGGGTCGAGCGCCGAGCACGGCTCGTCGAGCAGGATGACCTCGGGCCGCGTCGCCACCGTGCGCGCGATGCACAATCGCTGCTGCTGGCCGCCCGACAGGCTCAGGCCGGACTCGCCGAGCTTGTCCTTGACCTCGCCCCACAGCGCCGCGCGCTGCAGCGCGTTCTCGATGCGGCCTTCGAGCTCGGAGCGCGGCATGCGCTCGTAGAGCTTGATGCCGAAGGCGATGTTGTCGCGGATCGTCATCGGGAACGGCGTCGGCTTCTGGAACACCATGCCGACGCGCGAGCGCAACAGGTTGATGTCCTGCGAGCTCGACAGGATGTTCTGGCCGTCGAGCATCACCTCGCCCTCGGCGCGCTGCTTGGGATAGAGCTCGTAGATGCGGTTGAGCACGCGCAGCAGCGTGGACTTGCCGCAGCCCGACGGCCCGATGAACGCCGTCACCTGGCGGTCGTGGAGCGGGATGGTGATGTTGTTCAGCGCCTTGGCGGCGCCGTAATAGAACGACAGGCCCCGGATATCGACCTTGACCTTGTCCTTGACGGCCGCGTCCATGACTAACTCCGCTTTTCCAGGATGCGCGCGAAGACGCTCAGGGCGAGCACCGTCGCGGTGATGAGGAGCGCGCCCGCCCAGGCGAGCTTGTGCCAGCCCTCGTCCGCCGACATCGCGAACTGGAAGATGACGTAGGGAAGGCTTGCCGTGGGCTGGTTCAAGTCGGTGCTCCAGAAATTCATCCCGAGCGAGGTGAACAGCAGCGGCGCGGTCTCGCCGGAGATGCGCGCGACGGCGAGCAGCACGCCGGTGACGATGCCGGCACGCGCCGCGCGCCAGGTCACGATGCGGATCACGCGCGAGCGCGGCGCGCCCAGCGCGGCCGCGGCCTCGCGCAGGCCGTTGGGCACGAGCAGCAGCATGTTCTCGGTCGTGCGCACGACGACGGGGATGACGATGATCGTGAGCGCCGTGGCGCCGGCCCAGCCCGAGAAGTGGCTCATCGGACGCACGACCACCTCGTAGACGAAGAGGCCGATGATGATCGACGGCGCGCTCAGCAGGATGTCGTTGACGAAGCGCACGAAAAAGGCGAGCCAGCCGTGCCGTCCGTACTCGGCCAGATAGGTTCCCGCCATCAGCCCCAGCGGCGTGCCCGCCGCCACCGCGAGCCCGCTCATCATCAGGCTTCCGACGATGGCATTGAGCAGGCCGCCCTCCGAGTTCGGCGGCGGGGTGATCATCGTGAACAGCTTCGGCGAGATGCTGCTGAGCCCGTTATAGCCGAGGTCGCCCAGGATGAAGGCGAGCCAGACGATTCCGAAGATCGCGGCCAGCACCGACAGCATCAGGAACATGCCGTTCCAGGATTTGCGTCTTCTGTAGAGCCCGGGGTTCCTCACCTCGCCGCTCCCGTGCGGCGCTCGAGCGCGCGCAGCATCAGCTGGGCCGCCGCCAGCACGACGAAGGTGATGAAGAACAGGATCAGGCCGAGTTCGATGATGGCCGATTGGTACATCGGCGTCGTCGCCTCGCTGAACTCATTGGCGATGGTGGCGGAGATCGTCGTGCCCGGCGCCAGCAGCGAGCCTTGGATGTGATGGGCGTTGCCGATGACGAAGGTGACCGCCATCGTCTCGCCGAGCGCGCGGCCGAGCGCCAGCATCGCCCCGCCGGTGACGCCGGCGCGCGCGAAGGGAAGGACCACGCGCCACATCACTTCCCAGGTCGTGCAGCCGAGCCCGTAGGCCGCCTCCTTCAGCATCGGCGGCACGGTCTCGAACACGTCGCGCGTCACCGCCGAGATGAAGGGCAGGATCATGATCGAAAGGATCAGCGCCGCGGTGAAGATGCCGATGCCGTAAGGCGGCCCGGCGAACAGCGCTTCCACGCCGGGAATCTTGCCGAAGATCGCGATCAGCCACGGCTCAAGCGTCTGCTGGAATTGGGGCGCGAAGACGAACAGACCCCAGATGCCGTAGATGATGCTGGGAATGCCGGCGAGCAGCTCGATGGCGATGCCGATGGGTCGGCGAAGCGGGCGCGGGCAGATCTCGGTCAGGAAGATCGCGATGCCGATGCCGACCGGCACGGCGATGAGCATGGCGATGATCGAGGTGACGAGCGTGCCGTAGATCGACGCGCGCGCGCCGTAATTTTCCGCCACCGGGTCCCAGGCGTCCGAGGTGATGAAGGAAAACCCGAATTTCTGGATCGCCGGCATCGCGCCGATGAGGAGCGAGAAAATCACCCCTGCGAAAACGGCGACGACGAGGAGCGCGGCGAGGCCGGTCAGCCCGCGGAAGCCCGCGTCGCGGCGCCCGAAGCGGCGCACGGTATCGGCTCTGGTGGCGACGAGATTTTCGGTCAAAGCGGCATCGGCCATGGATGGGGCGCCATTGTTTTAAACGCGAAACGATGCAGGGCCGAGGCTGGTCCCAAGGGTTTCCACCGCTTCGTGAAAAACCCTTGTAAGACAACCCCTTAGGCGCACGCCCGCCGGTCGCGACGAGCCCCCTTGGCGCTTAGGGGCCCATCACGGCCGTCTTGAGTGCAACGCACATCACAGTTCTGCGAAGGTTTTGTGACGGTGGGTGGCGCGGGACCTTACCTCCCCCTTGTGGGAGGTCGGAAAACTTGAGCGAAGCGAAAAGTTTTCCGGGTGGGGGAATGGCTAGGCGCCGGCCCCCACCCGAAAAATGCTTTGCATTTTTCGACCTCCCCATAAGGGGGAGGCGAGTCTTCTACCGCCCCGCGCTCAGCGACACCGCGAAGGTCTCGCCCTGGTCGTTGGTCACGTTCCAGCTCTCGCCGACGGCGTGCTTCATGAGCGGCGAGCAGCTCGCGGGCGGCGGGTTGGGCAGGGTCGGCGACAGGCAGATCGTGGCGCCGCCGTCCTTGAGCGTCCACTTGCCCTGATAGGCGAGCGGCTTGCCGTCGGGCCCGGTCGTGGCGGCGCTGTAGGAGCCGTCGGCGTTGAACATCAGCGTGCCCGTCGCGCCGGTCTTGGCGCTCTTGGTGGTGACCGTGTTGCCGTAAGTGTTGGACATCGGATCGTCGGCCAAGGCCATGCCCGCCATGAGCGTGAAGGCGCCGGCCAAGGCCAGCATCGAATAACGCATGAAATCCTCCCTTTGATGAACCCCGGTTTCTTGTGGATATCTTCTCGAGCGCGCGGGCAGGGTTGGCGTGGCGGCTGCCCGCGCGCTCGAAAAACAAGGCATACATTAACCCTTTTTGGCGTCCTTCCAAGCCGGGCGCCTTAAGCCTTCCTCAAGCATGGGCAAGCCCTACTAAGGCCAGTTTCCAAAAGGGTATTCGGCTCTGACGCGCGGGCTTCGCATCTTCTTCGGCCTGGTCGCCTTCGCCATGCTCGTGGCGGGGATCGGCGACGTGGTGCTGCACGGCCAGTTGAGCCTCGTGCCCAGGCCGGTCTTCGCGGCCCTTCTGGGCGTGTCGATCGTCTTCCTGCTGCACGACTACCTGCTCGCGCGCCGGCGCAGCGAGCTGCTCGACCGCCAGGCGGCGCAGATGAAGGCGGTCGCCGGCCGCCTGGAAGGCTCGCTCGCCGCGGCCGCCGCGGCCAACGCCCAGCTCAACCAGAGCGAGACGCGCTACAAGGGTCTGGTCGACGCGCAGGGCGATGCGATCTTCCGCCGCTCCGCCGACAGCCGTCTCACCTACGGCAACGACGCGTTCTTCAAGCTCTTCGGGCTGAACCCCAAGACGGCGGTCGGCCGCCCCTTCGCGCCCGAGCCGCATCCCGACAGCCGCGCGCCGCTCTTCGGAAGCTTCGCCGGCCTCGACGCGGGCCATGCGCGCGTGCGCTACGACCAGCAGGTGCGCACGGCCTATGGCTGGCGCTGGCTCGCCTGGGAAGACTATGCGGTGCGCGACAGCATCGGGCGCCTGGTGGAAGTGCAGAGCGTCGGCCGCGACATCACCGAGCGCAAGGCGCTGGAGGACGCGCTCACCGAGGCGCGCGACCGGGCCGAAGCCGGAAGCCGCGCCAAATCGGGATTCCTCGCCACCATGAGCCACGAGATCCGCACGCCGATGAACGGCGTGCTCGGCATGGCGCGGCTGCTGCTCGAGACCGATCTGCGCTCCGAGCAAAGAAGCTACGTGCAGGCGATCGAGCAATCGGGCGAGGCGCTGCTCGCGCTCATCGGCGACATCCTGGATTTCTCCAAGATCGAATCCGGCATGATGCATTACGACGAGGACGAGGTGGAGCTTCGTTCCCTCATCGAGCGCGTCATCGAGCTCCAGGTGCTGCGCGCCCATGCCAAGGAGATCGAGATCGTCGCCATCACCGCGCCCGACGTGCCGGGCTCGGTGCGCACCGACGGCGTCCGTCTCACCCAGGTGCTCAACAACCTCATCGGCAACGCCGTCAAGTTCACCGAGAAGGGCGGCGTGCGCATCGACGTCATGATGGCGGAGGGGCGCGAGCGCCGCTTTCTGCGCTTCGAGGTGCGCGACACCGGCGTGGGCGTCCCTGTGGAGAAGCGCAAGGAGATCTTCCGCGAATTCGTCCAGGCCGATTCGAGCCATGCGCGCAAGTTCGGCGGCACGGGGCTCGGGCTCGCCATCTGCAAGCGCCTGATCGAGGGGCTGGGCGGCGAGATCGGCATCGAGCCCGCCTTCGGCTCGGGCTCGATCTTCTGGTTCACGCTGCCCGCGATCGTGGTGAGCGCCGCGCCGGTCGTGAACGATACGCGTCCGCTCGGCGGGTTGCGCTTCGCCATGGTCACGCGCAATGCGCTGCTGCGCGAGGGCTTGACGGCGCAGCTTCGCGCCGCCGGCGCCGAGGTGACCGCCTTCACCGAGGACGGCGACGACGAGGACAAGCTCAACTACGTGCTCATCGACGCCGGTACCGGCACCCAGCCCGATCCGCGCGCCGTGCCAGATCCCGACATCCCCTCCTTCGTGCTCCTGGCCCCCGCCGCGCGCGGCAGGCTCGACGAGATGATGGCGAAGGGCTTCGCGGGCTTCCTGGTGAAGCCGGTGCGGCAGGGCTCGCTCGCCGAGCGCTTCTCGACCGAGCTTGCGGTCGAGCATCCGGTGCCCGCCGCGCCCGTCCTTGCCGCGCCGCGCGCGCAGGCTGACACCGCGCGCGGCTTCAAGGTGCTGCTGGCCGAGGACAACCCGGTCAACGCGCTGCTCACGCGCGAGCTTCTGCGCCGCAGGGGCCACAAGGTGCGCGAGGTGACGACGGGCGACGCGGCGGTGGCGGCGATGAACGAGGAGCGCTTCGACCTCGTGCTCACCGACATCCACATGCCGGGCATGGACGGGATCGAGGCCGCGCGCGCGATCCGCGCCGACGAGGCGGCCTCGGGGCGTGCGCGCACGCCCATCATCGCGCTCACCGCCGACGCGCTGGAGACCGGCAAGTGGGCTTGCAAGGACGCGGGCATGGATGGTTTCCTCACCAAGCCCGTCGACCCTGCTTTGCTGGACCAGATGTTCCGTAACTTCTTCCCCGCCGGTGCCGACAGCGCGGCCGCATGAGCGACGCGACGAAGCGCCATCCGCTGCGCGCCTATCTTCGCCCCAAGACGCTGGTCATGCTGGCGCTGGGCTTCTCCTCGGGCCTGCCGTTTCTGCTGGTCGGCAACACCTTCGGCTATTGGCTGCGCGATTCCGGGACCTCGCTCACCGCCATCGGCATCATCTCCTGGGTGGGCATCGCCTATTCGCTGCAGTTCCTCTGGGCCCCGATCCTGGACCGGGTGCCGTCGCTGAAGGTGCTCGGCCAGCGCCGCGGCTGGATGGTGGTGTCGCAGGTGATGACCGCCATCGGGCTGTTTGCGATGGCGTTCGCGGGCACGCGCTACGGTCTGGGCGCGCTCGGCGCCTTCGCATTGCTGGTCGCGTTCTCCTCGGCGACGCAGGACGTCGCCATCGGCGCCTGGCGGATCGAGATCGCCGAGGATGCCGACGAGCTGGGCCTTCTGACCTCCGCCTACACCTTCGGATACCGCGTCGCGATGCTCTGCACCGACGCGCTGATCCTCATCGCCGCCCAGCATCTGGGCTGGCCCTTGGCCTACACGTTCTGCGGTGTCGGCATGGGGATAGGACTCGTCGCGAGCTTTCTCGCGGCCGAGCCCGCTCGCGCCGATGAGGCCGCCGCGCGCAACGCCAGCGAGAAGCCGCTCTGGACCCCGCGCGGCTTCTTCGACGCGGTGGCCGGGCCGTTCATCGCCTTCTTCAAGACGCATGGCGCCGCCGCGCTCCTGATGCTGCTCGCGATCAGCCTCTATCGGCTGCCGGATTTCGTTCGCGGGCCGATGACGAATCCGTTCTTCCACGATCTGGGCATCAGCAAGGACGTCGTCGGCGGCGCGCGCGCCACGATCGGCCTGGCGTCGACCTTCCTCGGCATCGCGGCGGGGGGATTGCTGTCGCTGCGCCTGGGCTATATGCGCGCGCTCATCCTGGGCGGCATCCTGCAGGCCGGCGGCATCGCGGCGCACGCGTTTTTGACCGTCGCCGGCCCCAACGTTCCCGCATTCATGGCGGTGATGGCGTTCGACGACTTCTCTATCAGCATCGCAGGCATCACGCTGGTGGCCTACATGTCGAGCCTGACGAGCATCGGCTATACCGCAACGCAATACGCTCTTTTGTCCTCGACCTATGCCTGGGCGGGCAAGTTCCTCAAAGGATTCTCGGGCGCGATCGTGGAAAGCCTGAGCGCGAAGGTCGGCCTGATGGACGCGTATGCGATCTTCTTCGTCGCGGCCGGTCTCATCGGGATTCCGGCGATCGTCCTTTTCATGCTGCTCGATTCGCGCCAGCGCGCCCTGCATGCCGCCGCGACGGAACCGGCCTGATCCGCGCGTTTACTCAGGTTCTGCCCTTACGGTTTGTGTTGTCATATTCCCTCGGGTAAATTCCTCCCTCAAGAAAACGCCCGTTGCGTCAAAGGGTAGGAACGCTTGGTCAACATCCACGAGCCCGGTCCGTTGGAAGGCCGTGCGGAGCGCTGGCCGGTCCTGGCCGTCACCGGCGCGCTCGAGGTCCGTCTGGCCGAGACCGAGGCCGAGGTCGAGGCGGCGCAGCATCTGCGCTACCTTGTCTTCTATGAAGAGATGTCGGCGGTCCCGTCGCCTGAGATGCGCGCGCAGCGGCGCGACTTCGACCGCTTCGACGATTTCTGCGATCACCTTCTCGTCGTCGACCGCTCGGTCTTCGACGAGGACGGCCAGCCGCTCGTGGTCGGCACCTATCGCCTGATCCGCGACGAATACGCGGCCAAGGCCGGCGGCTTCTACACCTTGGGCGAATACGACCTTTCGCCGATGCTGAATGCGTGGCCGGCGTCCACGCATTGGCTCGAGCTCGGCCGCTCCTGCATCCTGAAGGAGTGGCGCAGCAAGACGTCCACGATGCAGCTGCTGTGGCGCGGGCTGCTGAGCTATTGCGCGCGCTTCTCGAGCGAGGTGATGTTCGGCTGCGCCTCGCTGCACGGCACCGACCCGCAGGCGCTGGCGCTGCCGCTCTCCTACCTGCATCACTACCACGCGATGCCCGAGCGGCTGCGCGTGCGCGCGCGCCCCGAACTCTACACCTCGATGAACCTGATGCCCAAGGAGGCGATCGACCCGAAGGCGGCGCTGCGCACGCTTCCGCCGATGATCAAGGGCTATCTGCGGGCCGGCTGCCTGATCGGCGACGGCGCCTTCGTCGACCGCCAGTTCGACACGACGGACGTGTTCATCTACCTGCCCCTCAAGGACATGGACCCGCGCTACATGAGCCGGTTCGGAAGCGGGACGTAGTCCTACCCTACCCTTGAGGGAGGGTCGAAAAATGCGAAGCATTTTTCGGGGAGGGGTTCAGGCGCCTGCGCAAGTACCCCTCCCCGAAATTTGCTTCGCTTCGCTCAGCAAATTGTCGACCCTCCCTCAAGGGGAGGGTTGTTTCTTCCGCTCGATCACGTCCCAGATCATGGCCGCTATATCGCCGCCGCCGAAGCGTTTGACTTCCTGGATGCCGGTGGGGGACGTCACGTTGATCTCGGTGAGATAGTCGCCGATCACGTCGATGCCGGTGAAGATCAGTCCGCGCTCCTTGAGCTTGGGCGCAAGTGCCGCGCAGATGTCCTTCTCGCGCGGCGTGAGCTCCGTCGGCTCCGGCCGGCCGCCGACATGCATGTTGGAGCGCGCCTCGCCCGCGGCGGGCACGCGGTTGATGGCGCCCGCAACCTCGCCGTCGACCAGGATGATGCGCTTGTCGCCCTTGCGCACCTCGGGCAGGTAGCGCTGCACGATCACCGGCTCGCGATAGAACAGGGTGAACATCTCGAGCAGCGAGCCGAGGTTCTCGTCGTCGGGGCGCACGCGGAAGACGCCCGCGCCGCCATTGCCGTAGAGCGGCTTGACGATGATCTCCTTGTGCTCGGCACGGAAGGCGTCGATCTCGGCGCGGTCCGAGGTGATCAGCGTCGGCGGCATGAAATCCTTGAACTCGGTGACGAAGAGCTTCTCGGGCGCGTTGCGCACATGGGCGGGGTCGTTGACGACGAGCGTCTTCGGATGCAGCCGCTCCAGCACATGCGTCGCGGTGATATAGGCCATGTCGAAGGGCGGGTCCTGGCGCATCAGGATCACGTCGGCGGCGGATAGATCGTATACGGATTGTTCGCCCGCGGTGAAGTGATCGCCCTTCTTGGGCCGCACGCTCAAGGGGCGCACCCTCGCCGTCACCTTGCCGTCGTTGAAGGTGAGCGCGCGAGGCCCGTAATAGAGCAGCGTGTGCCCGCGCGCCTGCGCCTCCAAGGCGAGGGCAAAGGTGGAATCGCCCGCGATGTCGATCTTCTCGATCGGGTCCATTTGGATCGCGACGGTGAGGGGCATGATGCTTTTCCTAAAAGCCGACTGTCATGGCCCGCGAATGCGGGCCACCCAGGTGACGACAATCTCTATATCGCAGGCCAATCTCAAACTCACTTTCAAGTCCGTGCAGAACCCAACTGGGTGGCCCGCATTCGCGGGCCATGACATTGGGGATTGCTAGTTTATCCTTCGCTTCAGCCCGGCCAACCCCAGGGCTGCTTCGTTGTGCAGGCTCTGGCCGGCCCTTGCGATGTCCAGGCAGGATTCATAGGCGCGTCGCGCGTCGCCCAATATGCCGTTGGCCTCGTTCAGGCGCGCGAGGTCGAGCCAGAGCTCGGCGCGGCCGGGCCCGACCAGGATCATGCGCTTGGCGATCTCGAGCGCGCGGATCCGGTCGCCGATATGCAGCGCGCGGATCTTCAGATTGTTCTGCAGGCGCAGCAGCACGTCCGCGTCGCTCACCGGCTGCGCCAGATGCGCCTGGCCCGGCGTGCCCATGCGCGGCGGCGCACCGGCGCGCTCGGGATCGATCGCCGCCCCGCCGTTGAACGGATCGATGAGGATCTCGACGCGGCTCTTCGCCAGCATCACCAGGAAATGCGCCGGCGTATCCAGGCCGGACGCGCTCAAGCCCGCCGCGCGCGCCGCATGCATGTAGAGGATGCCGAGCGCCACGGGCATGCCGCGGCGGCGCTGGATCACCTGGAGGAGGTCGGCGTTGCGCGGGTCGTCGTAGGTGAGCCGGTCGCCGTCATAACCGCAGCGCCCGGCCAGCAGGTTGGCGATCAGCCGCGCGCCGTCCTCGGCATTGCCGATCAAGGGCGCCTCCTTGCGCGCGAGATCGGCGATCTCCTTCAGATGCGCGCGCGCGGGCTCCAGCGGAAAGGTGGGATGATCCAGGCTTGCCAGCATCAGCGCCGCGAGCGCGATGTCGTGCGGACCTTCGCCCACCTCGCCCAGGCGTCTGAGATATTCGACCGGATCCTCGCGCTCGCTCATCGCCGCCTTTCTACCCTCCCCTTGAGGGAGGGTCGACAATTTGCGAGCGAAGCGAAGCAAATTTCGGGGAGGGGTACTTGCACCGGCGCCGCACCCTCCCCGAAAAATGCTTCGCATTTTCGACCCTCCCTCCCGGCTCCGCCTTCGGCTACGCCGCGGCAGAAGATTCTCCTGGCACGCCGTAGCGAAAGCGAAGGCGGCAAGGGGAGGGTTGTCATGGCCGCCAAGCATCGCGCAGGTGGCGCGGCAGACGGCCGGGGAGCACGCTCACGACGTCGAAGCGTGCGCCCTTGGGTGCGATGCCCGGACGCCCCGCCAGATAGAGCTCTGCGGCGCGGGCGATGCGCGCCTGCTGGCGGGGGCCAAGCGCGTCCGCCGCGGCGCCTTCGCCTGCGCGCGCCTTGACCTCGACGAAGCAGACCACGCCCGACGGCGCGCGCGCGATCAGGTCGATCTCGCCCAAGGGCGTGCGCACGCGCCGTCCCAGGATGCGATAGAATTTCAGGCGCAGCAGCCAGGCCGCGAGCGTCTCGCCGCGCCGTCCGCGCTTCTCGGCGAGCTCTCGCGAGGCCCTAGGCATCGCCCTTCTTCGCGAGCGCGCGCTCGTAGACGGCGCGGCGCGGCGCCTCCAGCATCTCGGCCACCAGATCGACGGCGGCACGCAGCGGCATGAATTCCAGCGCCCGGTCGAGCGCGCGGTCGACGCGGCCCATATCGGCCGCCACCTCGTGCGGCGGCGAGACGACCAGCGTCACCTCGCCCTTGGGCGGGCCGCTCTTCTCGTAATGGGCGGCGAGATCGTGCAGCAATCCGCGCCGGGCTTCCTCGTGCAGCTTGGTCAGCTCGCGCGCGACGCACGCCGTGCGGATGCCGAAGACCTCGGCCATGTCGGCAAGGCTCTCCGCCAGGCGCTGCGCGGATTCGAAGAAGACGAGCGTGGCGCGGACGTCCTTGATCGCGGCCAGCGCCGTCTTGCGCTCTCCGGAGCGGTGGGCAAGGAAGCCCGCGAAGAAGAAGCGGTCCGTCGGAAGCCCCGCCAGCGCCAGCGCCGTCATGACCGCCGAGGGGCCCGGGATGGCATGGACGGGCAAGCCCTCCTGGACCGCCTCGCGCACCAGCTTGAAGCCGGGGTCGGAGATCAAGGGCGTCCCCGCGTCGCTCACCAGCGCGATGGTCGCGCCAAAGCGCAGCCGGGCGATCAGCTTG
The DNA here is from genome assembly GCA_021325375.1 of Alphaproteobacteria bacterium. Classification (GTDB taxonomy): domain Bacteria; phylum Pseudomonadota; class Alphaproteobacteria; order Micropepsales; family Micropepsaceae; genus Rhizomicrobium. Next base: position 103,050 of record JAJPHG010000012.1, read on the forward strand.
GGCCGCTCGCGCGCCGCATTGTGGTCGTTATAGGCGGTAAGCCCCTTCTCGATCCCGTGCATGGACAGGAGCTTGGCGGTGACGCGGGTGTCCTCCGCCGCGATCAGGTCGCAATCCTTCAGTATCCGAAGCGCCCTGAGCGTGATGTCCGAGGCGTTGCCGATGGGCGTCGCGGTCACGTAAAGGCCGGGGGCCAAATCCGATGATTTACCCGCCGCATCCGAACCCGTAAGTTTGCGTCCCAAGGGAGAATTCCATGCAGGTCAAGGCCCGCAGTCTTTGTGCCATTCTGGGCGCGCTGTCGATAGCGCTGCTCGCGGGCTGCCAGACCCCGCCGCCGCCGCCGCCCAAGCCCGTGCCCCCGCCTCCGCCGCCGGTGGTCAAGCTCGCGCCGCACCAGCTCACCCAGGACGAGCCGCAATTCCTGCGTCTCCCCAACATGGACAAGACCAAGACGCCGCTGCGCGTCGGCGTGATCCTGCCTTTCACGAATTCCTCGCCGGCCACGCGCGCCATCGCGACCGGGATGCTCAAGGCGGCCCAGCTCGCGCTCTATGACAGCGGCAGCCACGACCTCGTTCTGATGACCGCCGACGACAGCGCCAAGCCGCAGGAAGCCGCTAGCGCCGCCGAGAAGCTCCTGAACCAGGGAGCCGAGGTGCTCATCGGCCCGCTCTTCGCGGGTTCGGTGACGGCGGTCGCCCCCGTCGCGCGCGACCGCGGCGTGCCCGTGCTCGCCTTCTCGACGGACCGCTCGGTCGCGGGCGACGGCGTGTATCTGCTGAGCTTCCAGCCGCAGAGCGAGGTGAACCGCGTCGTCGCCTACGCCATCGGCCAGGGCCACAAGAACTTCGCGGCGCTGGTGCCGTCGACCTCCTACGGCCAGCTCGTAGAGCAGGCGTTCCGCAAGGAGGTGAAGGACGGCGGCGGCACGGTGGTGAGCGTCGAGCATTTCTCGCCCGGCTCAGGTGCTGTGATGAACCAGACGAGCGCCATCGCCAAATCCGGCGCCGACGCCGTGTTCATTCCGCAGGGGGGCACGCTGCTGCGCTCGATCGCGCCGACGCTGGCCTTCAACGGCGTCGATCCCACGAAGGTGAAGCTGCTCGGCACTGGCTCATGGGACGACCTCGCCATCGCGCGCGAGCCCGCGCTTCGCGACGGCTGGTTCGCGGCCCCCGCGCCGGACGCTGATCGCGGCTTCGTCTCGAAATACCGCGCCGCGTTCGGGGCGCCGCCGCCGCAGCTCGCGGCGCTGGCCTATGACGCGGTGTCGCTGATCGCGCTGCTCGGCAGCGGTAAGCCCTATCAGCGCTTCACGCCCGCCGCCCTCACCGATCCCAACGGCTTCTCGGGCGTGGACGGCATCTTCCGCTTCAACGCCGACGGCTCGATCGAGCGCGGCCTCTCGGTGCTGTCGATCCGCCCCGGCGGCTTCGAGACGGTCAGCCCCGCGCCGACCACGTTCCAGGCGAAGGGCTCGTAGGACTTAACCTCCCATCCGCTCCACTGTCATGGCCCGCGGATGCGGGCCACCCAGATGACATCGGCTCGATCACAAAAGAATTGCACGCGGAGACGCGGAGTCGCGGAGAAGAAAAGACCTCCGCGACTCCGCGTGAGTCCTTTTCAGCAATGTGCAGAACCCAGCTGGGTAGCCCGCATTCGCGGGCCATGACAATTTTTTTGATGGGATATTAATCGGCCAGCGCCGCGATCACCGCGTTCAGCACCAAGCGTCCGCGTGGCGTGGCGATCAGGTGATCGCCGTCCAGACGCAGTAGACCTTCGTCGACAAGCTCTGCAATGCGGGTTGAAGCGGGCGCCGTGCTCCAGCGCGCGCGATAAGCGGCGAGGTCCAATCCTTCCGCGAGCCGCAGGTTCATCAGCAGATGCTCGCGCGCGGCGTCTGCGGGGGCGATCTCGCTTTGCTCGACGAAGCCGTGGCCGTCACGCGCGACGGATTCGCGCCAGCGTTCGGGCAGGCGCTCGGTGGATGTCGCGATGCGCGTGGTCCCGAGATCCAGTCTGCCGTGCGCGCCCGGTCCCACGCCGGCGTAACTGCCGTAGCGCCAATAGAGAAGATTGTGCCGCGCCTCCGCGCCGGGCCGCGCGTGGTTGGAGATCTCGTAAGCAGGGCGGCCCGCGGCCTCGGTCAATTCCTGCGTCGTCTCGTAGAGCGCGGCCGCAAGATCGTCGCCGGGGATGGTGAGCGTGCCCATCTTGTGCAGCAGCGCGAACGGCGTCGCGGGCTCGATGGTGAGCTGATAGAGCGACAGATGCCCGGTGCCGAAGGCAAGCGCCTCTTTCAGCTCGGTGCGCCACGCTTCCACGCTCTGGCCGGGCCGCGCATAGATGAGATCGAGCGAGACGCGGCCGAAATTCTTCTGCGCCAGCATCAACGCGGCCTTGGCTTCGGCCACATCGTGCAGGCGCCCGAGCGCCTTCAGATCGGCGTCGTTCAGCGCCTGCACGCCGAGCGACAGCCGGTTCACGCCGGCTTTCGCGTAGTCCGCGAAGCGCGCCGCGTCGGCGCTCGCGGGGTTGGATTCGAGCGTGACCTCGACATCGTTCGCGCGCGGCCACAGACGCGCGATCGCATCGAGCACGGTGCCCACCGCATGCCCGCTCATCAGCGACGGCGTCCCGCCGCCGAAGAAGATCGTGCTCACCACGGGGCGCGCCGCGCCTTGCAGCGCCGCGACATGTTCCAGCTCGCGCACGATGCCGTCTATCCATGCGCGTTCATCGATTTGCGCGCGGACATGGGAATTGAAATCGCAATACGGACACTTCGCCGCGCAGAACGGCCAATGGACGTAGATGCCGAAACCAGGAGAAACCCTCTCCCCCCCGGGGGAGAGGGAGGTTTCTTTTTTTTGGGTCATGGTCCCAGCGCCGCCACGAATTTCTCGAACGCTTTCGCGCGGTGGCTGATGGAATGTTTGAGTGCCGGGTCGATCTCGCCGAAGGTTTCGTTCATGCCGCCTGCGACGAAGATGGGATCGTAGCCGAAACCGCGCGAACCGCGCGGCGGGAAGACGAGACGGCCGTGGACTTCGCCGCGGAATGTCTTCACGCCGCCGTGCGGCTGCGCCAGCGCAAGCACGCAGACGAACTTCGCGGATGCGTCGCGTCCGGCCAGCTCGCGCTCGACGCGCGCCATCGCGCTCGCGAAATCTTTCGTCTCGCCCGCCCAGCGCGCGGAGTAGATGCCCGGCGCGCCGTCCAGCGCGTCGACCGCGAGGCCGGAATCGTCGGCGAGCGCTGTGATGCCGCTCGCATCCGCCGCCGCGCGGGCCTTCAGGATCGCGTTGTCTTCGAACGTCAGCCCCGTCTCTTCCGGCTCGAGCAGGCCGGCCGCGCTTTGGACATCGAAACCCAGCGGCGCCAGCAATTCCTCGATCTCGCGCACCTTGCCTTTGTTGTGGCTGGCGACGAGGAGCCTCATCCCGTCACGCTTTTCTGCAGCGCCACGAGCTCGGCGATGCCCTTGCGCGCCAGGCGCAGCATCTCTCCGAACTCCTCGTCGCCGAACGGCGCGCCTTCGGCGGTGCCCTGGATCTCGACGAGGCCGCCTTGGCCGGTGAGCACGAAATTCGCGTCGGTATCGGCGGTCGAATCCTCGTCATAGTCGAGGTCGAGCACCACCTTGCCCTTGACGATGCCGCAGGAGACCGCCGCGACCTGGTCCTTGAGGATCGGCTTGGTCACCATGCCGGTCTTGCGCATGAAGGCGATGCATTGATGCAGCGCCACCCAGCCGCCGGTGATCGAGGCGGTGCGCGTGCCGCCATCGGCCTGCAGCACGTCGCAGTCGACGGTGATCTGGCGCTCGCCGAGCGCGCCGAGATCGGTGATCGCGCGCAGCGAGCGGCCGATGAGGCGCTGGATCTCCTGGGTGCGGCCGGACTGCTTGCCTTGCGCCGCCTCGCGCTTCCCGCGCGTGTGGGTGGCGCGCGGCAGCATGCCGTACTCCGCCGTCACCCAGCCCTTGCCGGAGCCGCGCAGGAAGGACGGCGTTCCGTCCTCCAGGCTCGCGGTCACCAGGACATGGGTGTCGCCGAACTTGACCAGGCAGGAGCCCTCGGCATGGCGGGAGAAACCGGGCTCCAGGCTCACTTGGCGCAGGCTGTCGGGCGCGCGGCTGCGCATCGAGGGTCCTTGATGTTTGGCGGTGACGCCGTTACCTAGCGGTCGGGACGGGCGAGTGCAAACCGCGTCGCCGGGACCAGGAATTTATATAGTTAGGTCAAGGGTTTGGATCAGAGGCAGACGGGCGGATTGAGCGAAAGGCCCCGCGAGGTGTTTCGCCACCTGGTGGAGGCGTTCCTCGCCTCGGGCGAGCCCGTGGGCTCGCGCACGCTTTCCCAGCGCCTGCCGGTGACGCTCTCGCCCGCCTCGATCCGCAATGTGATGGCCGACCTGGAGGCGATGGGCCTGCTCTACGCCCCGCACACTTCGGCCGGACGCGTGCCGACGGAGCGGGGCTTGCGCCTCTTCGTCGACGGGCTGCTGGAGATCGGCGGGCTGGCGCCGGAGGAGCGCGTGCAGATCGAGGCGCGCATCAACGGCTCCGGCCGCGGCATCGAGGACGTGCTGACCCAGGCCACGACGCTGCTCTCGGGACTGTCGCGCTGCGCCGGCCTCGTCGTCGCCGCCAAGCAGGACGCGGTGCTCAAGCATATCGAGTTCGTCTCGGTCGCGCCGGGCAAGGCGCTGGTCGTGATCGTGAGCGAGGACGGCCAGGTCGAGAACCGGCTGATCGACACGCCGATCGGCTTGCCGGTGTCGGCGCTGTCGGAAGCCTCGAACTATCTCAACAACCGCCTGCGCGGGCGCACGCTGGAAGACGCACGCGCGCAGATCATGGCCGAGCTCGACGGCGAGCGCGCCGAGCTCGATGCGCTGACCGCCAGGATCGTGGCCGAAGGCTTGGCCACCCTCGGCGGCCCCGACGAAAGGGTGCTGATCGTGCGCGGCACCTCGCATCTGCTCGACAGCGTCGAGGGCCAGATGGACCTGGAGCGCGTGCGCACGCTCTTCGACGACATCGAGCGCAAGGCCGATCTCATCCGCCTCATGGAGCTTGCGCGCGAGGGCGACGGCGTGCGCATCTTCATCGGCTCGGAGAACCGGCTGTTCAGCCTTTCCGGCTCGTCGATCGTGGCCGCGCCTTATGCCAACGCGCAAGGCAAGGTCGTGGGCGTGATCGGCGTGCTCGGCCCCACGCGGCTCAATTACGGCCGCATCATTCCCATGGTCGACCACACCGCCAAGGTGATCGGCCGATTGCTCGGTTGAGACGTTTAGGACCCATGACGATGAACGAAGACGAGAACCCTGGCCCCGAAGCCGAACCTGCGATGAGCGAAGCCGACGCGCTGCGTGTCGAGCTCGCCGACATGCGCGACCGCCTGCTGCGCGCGCTGGCCGATGTCGAGAACACGCGCCGCCGCGCCGAGCGCGAGAAGCAGGACGCCAGCCAATACGCCGTGACCAGGTTCGCGCGCGACATGCTGCAGATCGCCGACAATTTCGCGCGCGCGCTCGCGGCCTGCCCGCCCGAGGTGCGCGAGGCGGCTGATCCGCAGGTCAAGGCCGTGCTCGACGGCGTGGAAGCGACGGAGCGCCAGCTCCTGGCCGGCCTCGAACGCCACGGCGTCAAGCCGATCGACACCGCGGACGGCAAGTTCGACCCCAATTTCCACCAGGCCATCGCCGAGGTCCCGGGCAACGGCAAGCCGGGCGGCAGCATCGTGGACGTCGTCCAGTCCGGCTACATGATCGGCGACCGCCTGCTCAGGCCCGCCATGGTGACGGTGGCCAAGCGCGAAGCCGGCAACGGGGCGGATACGAAGGCTTAAATCAACCCGCCCCAACCACACCTGTCATGGCCCGCGAATGCGGGCCACCCAGATGATACAGCAGCGCTCTTCGAAATTTCGCACGCGGAGGCGCGGAGCCGCGGAGAAGAAAAGAGCCTCCGCGGCTCCGCGCCTCCGCGTGAATCTTTATGAAATCGTGCAGAACCCAGCTGGGTGGCCCGCATTCGCGGGCCATGACACCGTTTTCCTGTTCTCTAGACACTCCCTTCCTGTCGCGCGAAGCTCACTCGCCATGGACGAATCCGTCGCAGCACCTGTCCAGCCTCCGCCGCTCCAGTTCGAGCAGCTGCTCTTCGCGCGCTCGCCGTTCGGGCTCGTCGCGACCACGGCGATCATCTTTGTGCTGATGTTCGCAAGCTTCCTCGCCATCGCGAGTGCCGAGCACGTCGCCGTTTTCCACCGCGCGGGCGGCATCGTCGTGCTCACCGACGCGGGATGGCCGGCACTGGTGCTGTCACTTCTTTGCACCGCGGCGCTGGCGATGCAGCGCTATGCCAGGGTCGCGGAAGCCAAGGACGCGCCCGCCTACGCCAAGATCCTGACCGGCGGCATGGCGAGCGCGTTGAACGTCACCGGGGCCACGCCGTCGGAGGCGCGGTTCGGACGCGCCACGCTCCTGGGTGCCGCCTGCGGTCTCGTCATCGCCGCCATCGTGCGCATCAGCGAGTCCCGCGAAGGCCATGTCATCCCGCCCGTCACGATGATCTGGTACGCGCTCGCCACGGTCCTGCTCATGGTCCTCTTCGCGCGCGGCGCGGAGCAGACGCGTGCCGGCAGCCGCGCCTATGCGCGCGTGCTGGGTGCCGAGCTCAAGATCGACCTGTTGCGCATCGACCAGCTCGCGGTGCTCGGACGCTCGGCGGCGCGCACCGCGCTCATCTGGTTCGTGATCAGCGCCATCGCCTGCCTGTTCTTCATCGGCGGCGATCTCGACTGGCTGACCATCGCGCTCATCGTCTCGTGCGCCGCGATGGGCGGCGGGATCTTCGTCTCCATCATGAGCCGCATCCACAAGCAGATCCGCAGCGCGAAATCGGCCGAGCTCGAGCATGTGCGCTGCCGGATCGAGGCGCTGCGCGCATCGATGCACGACGATTCCCAGGCGGCCCAGCGCCTGCACGGCTTTCTCGCCTACGAGAAGCGCATCTCCGAGGCGCCCGAATGGCCCTTCGATCAGACGACCTTGGTGCGCGTCGTCGCCTCGGCGTTTATCCTGGCCGTGCCGTGGTTCGGCCAGGCGGTCGCGGCGTTCGTGGTCGAGCGCCTCGCCCAATTCGCGAAATAGGAACGCATATGAGCGACATCGCAATCGCAGTCGCCGGGGCCAAGGGCCGCATGGGACAGGCGATGCTGCGCGCGATCGAGGAGACCGAGGGCGTCAAGCTGCTGGGCACCTTCGGCCGCGGCGACGACGCGCTGTCCCTGATCGCCAAGGCCGAGGCGCTGATCGATTTCACGCGTCCCGCCGCTTCGGTCGAGCTTGCCGCGCTCGCGGCGCAGGCGCGCATCGTGCATGTGATCGGCACGACGGGATTCTCGGCCGAGGACGAGGCGAAGATCCGCGCCGCCGCGCGCCATGCGGTGATCGTCAAATCCGGCAATATGAGCCTCGGCGTCACGCTGCTCGCGGCGCTGGTCAAGCAGGCCGCGAAAGCGCTGCCCGGTTTCGACCTGCGCATCTTCGAGATGCATCACCGCGGCAAGATCGATGCGCCGTCGGGCACCGCGCTGATGCTGGGCGAAGCGTCGGGACGCAGCGACGTCGGCTATGCCTCGCTGCGCGCCGGCACCGTGGTGGGCGAGCACCAGGTGATCCTCGCAGGGCCTCACGAGCGCCTCGTGCTGTCGCATTCGGCACAGGACCGCGCGATCTTCGCGCAAGGAGCGCTTGCCGCGGCGAAATGGGGGCAGGGCAAAAAGCCCGGCCTCTACGCGATGGCGGACGTGCTGGGTCTTTCGTAGCGCGCCGCTTCCAGCGCCAGCATCGCGCGCTTGCGCGCGACACCCCAGTGATAGCCGGTGAGCGCGCCGTTGCTCGCCAGCACCCTGTGACACGGGATCAGCCAGGAGATCGGATTGCGCCCGACCGCGGCGCCCACCGCGCGGCTCGCCGTCGCCTGGCCCACGCTCGAGGCGACGTCGCGATAGGTCGAGACCTTTCCCGGGGGGATCGCCAGCAGCGCCTGCCACACCTTGATCTGCCATTTCGTGCCGATGAGATGCAGCGACAGCGCGCCTTCGCCGCGCTCGAAGATCTGCGCCGCGATGCGCGCCGTTCGCGCGGGGTTCTCGCGATAGAGCGCCTTGGGCCAGCGCGCGCGCATGTCGGCCATCATCTGCGCGTCCTCGCCCTCGTCGCCGAAGGCCAGGCCGCACACGCCTTTCTTCGTCGCCATCACCAGCACGCGGCCGAAGGGACAATCGTGGAAGCCGTAGTCGACGGCGATATCTTCGCCGCCGCGCGCATAGTCGCCCGGCGTCATCGCCTCGATCTTGAGCGAAAGGTCGTGCAGCCGCGACGGCCCCGACAGTCCGGCTTCGAGCGCCGCGCCCAGCACGCTCGCGCCGTCCGCGAGCTCCTGCTTGGCGCGGTCGAGGGTGAGATGGCCGACGAAGGATTTGGGGCTGACGCCGACATAGCGCGTGAACAGCCGCTGGAAGTGGAACGGCGACAGCCCCACCGCGTCCGCCGCCTCGTCCAGGCTCGGCTGGTCCAGATAGTTCTCGCTCAGGAAGGCGATGGCGCGCGCCATGCGCTTCCAATCGGGCCCGTTTTCGCTGGGTTTCATGGGAATGATCATAGAGCGAATATGGGGCGGAAGACGCATGCCTGCGACCCGATTCTTGCGGCGAATCCCACCCTCCCCTTGAGGGAGGGTCGAAAACGCGAAGCGTTTTCGGGGAGGGGTCCAGCGCAGGCACCCCTCCCCGAAATTTGCTTCGCTGCGCTACGCAAATTGTCGACCCTCCCTCAAGGGGAGGGTTGGTTCTTGGCTTTCCACAGCGCCGCCTTCAGCCGCTCCGCGAAGCTCGCCCGCTCCTGCGGCGGCAGGAAGCCGCCGATGCGCACGCCCTTGCCGTGGCTCCACAGCGTCAGCCGGCTTGGCCGTCCCGGCGGCTCGTCCATCGCCACGCGTACCCAATAGGGGTTCATCTCGGTCGCGCGCATCGGTCCCTTGGGCGGACGCGCCTCGATGCGCAGGAGCGAGGGCGTGAGCACGATGTGCTCCTCGCGCCTGGCCGCGCGCGTGACGGCGCGGAACGCCCAGGCCAAGAGCGCCACGTCCAAACCCATGAACGGCATGACCGGCCATGCGCCCTGCGCCACGAAATAGAGCGCGAACGCGAAGTTCATGCTCGCCACGATGCTCAGGATCGCACCCATCACGCGCGGCGGCAGCGGCGGCGCGGGCCGGAGCACGTCATCGAGGAGCACGCGATCCGTCATAGCCATGATGATGAAACGCGAGGCTTGCCCAAAGCAACAGCCCAGACCCGCTGTCTGACGACGGGCCTGGGCCGTTAAGGCGGACTAGAGTTTCTCGACGCTGCTAGGGAGGGGGGTGCCCGCAGCGGCGCTCATAGCCCGCGCGTCCATCGTGGTCTTTCCAGAACGGATCGCCCAAATCCAACGAGCAGGGATCGGTCGTGGCGCCGACGACGGCGCCCGTCGCGCCGCCGATCGCGGCGCCCGCGGCCGGGTTGCCCACCGCGGCACCCACGACCGCGCCGGCACCCGCGCCGATCAGACCGCCCGACACCGCCCGGTCGCCCGGATTGGTGCCGCAGCCCGCAAGGGCGAGCGTCGCGCATAGGGCCGCGCCGGCGGCGAAATTCTTCAGGCGCATCCTGTCCTCCTGCTCTGTGCAGAAATAACGGGCGAGCGCGGAAAAACGTTCCTTGTGGCATTGCGGCGATTTCTTGGCGAAGATCGGCGCATGGTGAAACTGCTCGCGAAATCCGAGATCCACGAATTCTATGCGCGCCTGAAAAAGATGATGCCGGATCCCAGGACCGAGCTCGTCTATCAAAGCGCGTTCACGCTTCTGGTCAGCGTCGTGCTGTCGGCGCAAGCGACGGACAGAAGCGTGAACAAGGCGACGGCGGAATTGTTCAAGGTCGCGGACACGCCGAAGACGATGGCCGCGCTCGGCGAGAAGCGGCTCGCGTCCTACATCAAGACCATCGGCCTCTACCGCACCAAGGCCAGGAACGTCGTCGCGCTGTCGAAGCTGCTTCTCGAGCACCATGACGGCGAGGTGCCGCGCGACCGCGACGCGCTGGAGGCGCTGCCCGGCGTCGGACGCAAGACGGCCAACGTCGTGCTCAACGTCGCCTTCGGCGAGAAGACCATCGCCGTCGACACGCACATCTTCCGCGTCGCCAACCGCACGGGTCTTGCGCCCGGCAAGACGCCGCGCGAGGTCGAGGACGGATTGGTCAAGCGCACGCCCGACGAATACGCCCTGCATGCGCATCACTGGCTGATCCTGCACGGCCGCTACACCTGCGTCGCGCGCAAGCCGCTGTGCCCGACCTGCGTCGAGCGCGATCTGTGCAAGTTCAAGGAGAAGACGAAGGAAAGCGATCTGGCGAAGAAATAAAACTGTCATGGCCCGCGACTGCGGGCCACCCAGGTGATACAGCCGCGCTCTTCGAAATTTCGCACGCGGAGACGCGGAGTCGCGGAGAAGAAAGACCCTCCGCGGCTCCGCGCCTCCGCGTGAACCTTTTTTTACCGTGCAGAACCAAGCTGGGTGGCCCGCATTCGCGGGCCATGACACTTTTTTTGAGGGCTACGACACCGGCGCCATCTTGTGCCTGAGCATGTTGAGACACGCTTGGTCCGCCGCCGCGTCGACCGGCCTCGGCGACGTCTCGACGTGGCGTACCACCAATCCGTTCGCTTCGGGATAGAGGAAGAAGAACGCGCGGCAGTTCGCGCCGTCATAGCGCCACAGCTCGATGCCGCCGTCCTTGCGCGTGAAGGCGGGGGCGCCGAAGGCGAGCTTGAGCGAGGCCGCGCCCATGCCTTCGGTGCTCGCGGGCTCGCCGGGCGGAGGCGCCGCGGGAAGCGGCACGCGGTCCTGCTGCGGCGGGCGCGCGGCGCAGGCGCCGAGCAGCATGCACAAGGCCAGTGCGGGCGGAAACGGTTTCATTTTGCGGGCTCCCGCTGAATGCGCTGATAGAGATGCACCATCATCGCGGCTCCGAACAAGGGCGCGATGATGTCGGCGAAGGGTACGTAGCTCAGCGCCGAGACGATCAGCCCGACGGCGAAGATGCGTCCGGCATTGCGCTTGCGCAGCGCATCGGCGGCTTCGCGCTCGAGATGGCGAAGTGCCGCCAGCTCGAAATACTCCCGGCCCAGAAGGAAGCCGTTGGCGATGATCGTCACGATCTCGCCCGCGCCCGGCGCCAAAGCCTCGGCCGGCAAGAGCAGCAGGTCGACCAGGATGACGGCGCCCGCCAGCCGCACATTCGCGCCCAGGCTGGTGGAAAGCGACATGCCCTTGGCTTTCGGCGCGCCCGGATAGGTGCGGTTCTCGATCGCGTCGGCGACCCGGTCCAGATAGAGCGAGGCGAACATCGCAGCCACCGGTCCGCCCGCCGCCAGCAACCCCAGGACCGTCAGGATCGGCGCCAGCACCTCGATCGCGCGGTTGACCCAGGGCGCGCCGAGCGTGGGCAGGAAGTGGAGCAGGTACTCGATGCCCACGACGATGACGACGAACAGGACGATGGTGAGCAGCAGCGCCTTCACGATCATGCCCCACAGGGCGGGATCGAAAAACGAGGCGAGGGCGCGGCCTAAGCTTGCGAACATCGTGGGGCTCCTTTACCACGCGGCTGACCTTCACGCACGGATGAGACCGGATTATGTCCAGGAAATACGACGTCACCGGCTTCGGCAGCGCCATCGTCGACGTGCTCGCGGCGGTGGAGGATCAATTCCTCCTCACCCACAACATCGCCAAGGGCGTGATGACCTTGATCGACGAGCACCGCGCCGCCCAGCTTTACGACGCGTTCTCCGCTCCGCGCGAGGTCGCGGGCGGGTCGTGCGCCAACACCATGGCGGGGCTCGCCTCGCTCGGCGCGCGCGGGAATTTCGCCGGCCGCGTCAAGCGCGACCGCCTCGGCACGGCGTTCGAGGCCAGCATGCGCTCGACCGGCGTGACCTACACGACCGCGCCGGCCGATGCCGGCCCCTCGACGGCGTGCTGCCTGATCGCGGTCACGCCGGACGGCGAGCGCAGCATGAACACCTATCTCGGCGCCGCGCGCGAGTTCGGCCTCGCCGACGTGAAGGACGACGACATCGCGGACTCGCAGGCGATCTACATCGAAGGCTATCTGTGGGACGCGCCGCTCGCGAAAGAGGCCTCGCTCGCGGCGATCAAGACCGCGAAGGGGTGCGGCACCAAGGTCGCCTTCACGCTGTCCGATCCGTTCCTGATGGGCCGCTACCGCGACGAGTTCTTAAGTCTGCTCGGCGATCTCGACATCCTCTTCGCCAATGAGGAGGAGGCCAAGGCCTTGTTCGCAGTCGAGGCGTTCGACGACGTGCTGCAGGCCTTGCGCGCGCGCAACCTGATCGCCGCGATGACGCGCTCCGAGAAGGGCTGCGTGATCGCGCGCGGAGCCGAGGTGCACATGGTCGACGCCGCCCCCGTCGCCCGCGTGGTGGACACCACCGGCGCCGGGGACCAGTTCGCCGCCGGGTTTTTGTACGGCCTGACGCACGACATGGGCCTCGCCGAGTGCGGCCGCCTCGGCGCGCTGGCGGCCGCGGAAGTGATCTCGCACTACGGCGCGCGGCCCGAAGTGTCGCTGAAGCAATTGGCTGGCCTTTAACCCCCCCTTGAGGGGGGAGTTATATACTTGACTGACAAGAAACGGAAGCGCAAAAACGGTCGTGACAGGCCGTTGCTCGAAATCGAAATAACCCCGGAGATGCTAGAGGCGGGTCACGACGTTGCCTTTGACCTGTATAGCGAACTCGCCGCGGACGAAGGAGGTGGGATTTTTGTCACTGACGAATTGCTGACGGAAGTCTTCATTGCGATGTCTGAGGCAGGGCATAAAACTCTTGAAGAACTTCGTGCCGCCAGGCGTCGAAGGAATGAGTTAAAGCCACAAACTCCCGCTCTAAAGTTTTCAGATGCTCGATTGAAACGGGTTTGAAGCTGAAATCGAGCCTCGACTTGGCGGTTTTTTGAAGACGATAGTGGATCCGGCTTTCACTGCCGAAGAACCAGGGATCGTGCACTATCCTGTTTCGGCTCTGCGCGTGACCGTCCGCCTTTAGGCGGATTTTCTTGAGCTGGTTTAGGTGCTTTTCGTCGACCTTCACTAGGCGAGCAATGGCGAAGAGAGCATCGAACTTCTGTGCGACGGTGCCGTAGTTCGAAGTCAAGCAAGCGCCGACATCTTGTTCGACTCTCGCGAGCTCCCAAATCAGTTCATCGATGCGAAACTCGAAGTACGCCCAGGCTGCAATCGCACTTCCCAGCGCCGCCGCATAGTCAGAGCGCAGCCGATTCAGTAGAATGTCTCCTGGTTCATCTGGCATCGGATAGCTCCAATGGACAAAAAGAACTCAGATCAGCAGGACCAATATAGCGACGCGGAAACCCAGCGGCGCCTCAATGCTGCACTTCGCCGGTCGCTTGAAATGCCGCCGCCAGCGAAGAAGGCGATCCCGAGTCGGGCCAAGTCCACCAGCCGGAAACCGGCAAAGAAAGCCTAAATCCACAGGATTCGCGCCAAGCGAGCGTCGGCGCTATATTTCGTGCCGGGACCGCCATAGCGGTCCTGGGGTGTGGAAACCCCTCAACTGTGCGGCTCAGTGCGAGCCGCCAATCGCACTCCTTGACCTCTATGGTCGGGGAGGCGTCGGCGCATGTCCAGGACCGCAAGGTCTAAAGGCCGACGCAACCTTGCACAGTTGAGGTTTTCCAACTCCCCGATCGCCAGAGCGGGGACGTACCATGAGGCTGACTATTTTGGCTGTCGCGCTGTTTGCAAGCCGCGCGCTCGCGTCGGATGCGTGCCACTTCAATACGCCGAACACGATTGTTTGCACCGACCCGCAGAACGCGGCAACGGCCTTCTACAACTACGGAAAAAACATCGCGTTGACCAACCAATCCTATAACCGTGCGTTGCTACAACAAGCGGGCTGCGGTCGCGCCTATGGATCGCGCTATGCCACAGTGCACGTTGAACTGATCAAGCGCGGTCGCGTGGCGCTCCCCACGGGTTGGGTGGGCGTGTCTGTCGTGAGCGTGGACGGCAAAGACCTGTACTACGTCGCGAGCGATTACATCTCCGGCGAATGCGAACGGTATAAACCGAAATAGCAGCTACAGATCAAATTCCATCTGAGCATCGGAGATCGCGAGCCGGAAGCGTCTCGCCGCCGCGTGGTTCTTCGGAAGAAGACGCTTCCGCGCTTCCCACTGAACTTTCGTAAAGATTTCCGGCTTGCGCGGCTTAGGCCTGCGCCCCTTCGTCAGGTCTCTGTCGATAGGTGAGCCGCTTGCCTTCTGCGCCTTTGATCGCGCGCGTGGTGCGCTCCGCGTCTTCGATGCCCAACGCGCTGCGCTCGTTGTAGCGAAAATCGAACTCCGCGAGGTAACGCTTCAAGTGCGCCTCGCTGACATGGTGATAGGTCCCGATCACGCCGCGCTTGAGGATCGCGAAATAGCTTTCGACCGTGTTGCTATGCGCGTCGCCGCGCACGTACTCACCCGCTTCGTGGTTCACCATTTCGTGGCGATAGAATTCCTTGCCCACCGCCATATAGCCGCCCGCCGTGTCCGTCATGAGCGACGACTTCGGGCTGACTTGCTTCATGACGACGGGGCGGAGCGTCTTGCCGCTGATATTCGGGATGTGATCGGAACGAGCTCGGCCGCCGCGCTCGACTAGCGTATGGGCGATCTGCTTGCCCGCCCCGCCGATGTTCTTGGCGCTGCGCTTGTTGCGGTGCTTGTTCTTCTCTTTGCCGCCGATATAGGTCGTGTCCGCTTCTACAACTTTGCCCTCGCCGCCCAGCGGCCCGGCTTTGGTCGGGGCCATGGCCTCGCGAATCCGGTGCGACATGAACCAAGCGGTTTTGTAGGTCACGCCCAGCGTGCGGTGCAGCTGGTGAGCGCTAAAACCCTTCTTGCTCGACGCCATGAGCCGGAAGGCCAGTAGCCATTTGTGCAGCGGAACATGGCTGCGCTCATAGACCGTTCCCGTGCGCACCGTGAACTTGTCCTGACAGTCCTCGCAATAGAACCAGCCAGGCCCCATGGACTTGCCACCAACGGCCCGCGCGCCCTCCACAGAGCCGCAGTGGGGGCATGTCACGCCGTCCGGCCAGCGGATGGCTTCAAGGTGCTTCCGGGCCGCTTCTTCGTTCGAATAAACGGGGTTAGAAAGTTGAACAGGCGTCATGGCTTAGCTCCACATCTGGACGAGATATGGGGCTTGCCATCCTATCAGTCAAGTATATAATTCCCCTTGAGGGGAGGTCGAAAAACGCGAAGCGTTTTTCGGGTGGGGGAACGGCTCGATGCGCTCTATCCAAGTCCCTCGAAGAACGCGCTGACCTTGACGCCAAACATGCGCGCGGCATCGAACAAGCTGCTCGCGCCGATCCGGTCACGGCCGTATTCGTATTTCTGCACCTGCATGGCACTGACACCGAGCGCCTTGCCGAGCTCAGCCTGCGTCAGCGCGCGCGCCTTGCGCATCGCTCTGATCCGCGCGCCGACGTGGCGGTCGATGCGCGACGGATGTTTGACATTCGCTGTGCGATTCGGCCCGGCGGATTTGGGCACCGTTTACTCCCGGTAGGTTCATAGGAAATCAGACTTTAACTAGAATTGTAAAGTGTATTTCCAGAATTTTTATGGATTAGATAGGCAAAATCCTGGACGCGGGGATTGTGGTCGGCCATGATCACGCCCCGTCAATGCAAAGCCGCCCGCGCCCTGTTGGGGTGGACCCAGGCCGAATTGGCCGAAAAGACGGACCTGACGATGGATACCGTCAGTCGCTTCGAGCAAGGCAAGAGCGACACGCGCGGCCAAGCGATGATCAAGATGGAAGCCGCGATCCGCCAAGCCGGCATCAAGCTCCTCAATCCCGAAAACGGCGAAGGCGAAGGCTTGCGCTTCGCCAGCGCGAAGCGGTGAAGCGACAAGCTACAAATGTCATGGCCCGCGAATGCGGGCCACCCAGTTTGGTTCTGCACGCTATTGAAGATTCTCACGCGGAGGCGCGGAGTTCGCGGAGGGCAATCTCGACTCCGCGAACTCCGCGCCTCCGCGTGATACCTCTTATGATGTCACCTGGGTGGCCCGCATTCGCGGGCCATGACAGTTGGGACTATTTCCTCTTCCGCAAATACACATACAGCGCGCCGCTGCCGCCGTGGCGCTTGTGGGCGGTGCGCGTGTCGGCGATCAGCGATGCGAAGTCGGGTTCGGAGAACCAGCGCGGGACCATCGATTTCAAGACGCCTCTCGCGCGGCGTTCCTGCTCCATGTCGAAAGGGGCGTGCTCGTCGCGCGCGGGGGCGCCCTTGCCGGTGATCACCAGCGCCAGCCGCGCGCCGCCGCGTTGGGCGTTGCGCAGGAAGGCGAGCAGGCGGTCATGCGCCACGTCCTCGGTCATGCCGTGCAGGTCGATGCGTGCATCAGGGTCGAGCTGGCCCTTGCGCAGGCGGTCCTGGGTGTTGCCGTCCAGGCCGCCCGGCGTGGGCGCGCGCTTGGCGGGTGCGGTTTCACCTCGCGGGAGCGCGTCCTTGCGGATCGGCCTTGCTTCCTTGAACGCCTCCTCGAACTCGGTGCGCTCGGTGTCGCTGGTGCGCCGTTTCATTTGATGCGCGCCGCCACCGGTTTAGGGAGCAGGACGTAGAGGCGGCCCGCCTGCTTCATCTCGCCCGCGAGCGACTCGGCGCGGCGACCTGCGCCGAAGAAGACGTCGGCGCGCGCGGGGCCGGTGATCGCGCCGCCCGTGTCCTGCGCGATGAACAGGCGGTCGAATTTCGCGTGGCCCCCGGGCAGCGTGGTGACGGCGAAGAACGGCGCGCCGAGCGGATGGATCTTCTCGTCCACCGCGATGCTCGCCTGCGGCGTCAGCGCCACGCCTTCGCTGCCCACGGCGCCAAGCGCGGGATCGCCGACCGGCGCCTCCTTGAAGAAGACGAAGGACGCGTCGCTCTCCATCACGGCGCACGCCTTGTCGGGATGGGCGAGAAGCCAGGCGTGGATCGTCTGCAGCGAGGTCGTGTCCTTGGTGAGCTCATGCTGCGCGATCAGCGTTCGGCCGATCGCGGTATAGGGCCGCCCGTTCTGTCCGGCGTAAGCGACGCGCGCCGTGGTGCCGTCATCGAAGGTCACGCGGCCCGAGCCCTGGATGTGCAGGAAGAACACCGCCACCGGATCGTCGGCATAGAACAGCGTCTTCGCCGCGCGCACCCCATCCATGTCGATATCGGCGCGCGTGGGATAGGGCACCAGACGCTGGTTCTCGACGCGGCCCGCGATGTGCTCGCCCTTGAGGGTGTCGCGGAAGCGGCCGAGATCGACGGTGACGAGATCGGACGGCAGGCCGTAGATGGGTGTCTGGTAGCGGCCGTGACGGGCGAGGCTCGCATGTAGCTCGGGCTCGTAATAGCCGGTGAACAGCGCGTCGCCCGTGACCGCCATCGGCGCGAACCATTGCTCGAAGAAGTCGCGCGCGGCGTTCGCGTCCGCCTTGCCCGCCGCGTCACAGGCGCCGCGCCAGTCCGCGACCGTTCCCGCATAGGCGCCGACCGGGGTCTCCGGCGGCGCCGCCATCATCACGCCGCAGGAGCGCACGAACGCGGCGAGCGCGCCCTGCGGATCGGCAGAGTTCCACCCTTCAAGGTCGGAGAAATGCGCGTGGCTGAGCAGCAGCGCGTTCGCCTGCGGCCTGTGCACGAGCCGCCACAGCGCGGCGGAAATGAGGAGAAGCGCGATGAAGAACAGCCCCGCGACCGCGCGCCGCGTGCTCATGGGAAGCTACGCTCCCGCCCCCTAGTGTCATGGCCCGGTCCATAGCGACAGCGTATGGACGCGGGCCACCCAGGTGACATCTTTCGCGCTCTTGCAAGTAGATCGCGCGGAGACGCGGAGAACGCGGAGGTTAAGCTCGACTCCGCGAACGCCGCGTCTCCGCGTGCGAATTGTCTACGGTGTGCAGAACCTAGCTGGGTGGCCCGCATTCGCGGGCCATGACAGGTGGGCGTGAGCCTCAAGCAATCTCGCCCGACGTCGCCACCAGCGTCCAGTTCGGATCGCGCGCCTTGGTGTCGCGGGAGAAGGTCCACACGTCGGTCACGTCGCGCACCGTGGTGGGCGAGCCTTCGACGACGGCGCCTTGCGCGCTCAGGACGGCCGAGATGAACTGCGCGCCGAACGCCACAGTGACCTCGGCCGCGCGCGCGTTGAGCGCGGCGTGGACGATCTTGGCGTCCTTGAAGCCGACGAAGGTGAACTGCGTCGTCTCCTTCGCGCTCTCGCGCGTGGTAACCGACTGGTCGAAGGCGTGGAAGACCTCGTCGCTGAGCAGCGGCTTCAGCGCCACGCGGTCGCCGTTCGCAAAGGCCGTGACGATCGTCTCGTAAGCCTGGCGCGCGCCCGCAAGGAAGCGCTCGGTCTCGAAATTGCGATCGGCGAGCTTGATGTCGAGGAGGCCCTGCGCCACCGGATCGGTGGGCTTGGCGTCCACGGCTTTTGCGCCGGGAAGGGTCACGACGTTGGCTTCGGGCGCCGGCGCGGCGGGGGCTTCGGGATTGGGCTGGAAGCGATAGGCCGCGTCGTCGTGCGGACGCTCGTGGCCGGTGCGGCGGCCGAGCACGCTGTAGAGGCGGAACAGCAGGAATCCCGCCACCGCGATCAGCACAATGTCCAGGATCTCAGAGTTCGCCATTACGTTCCGTTCCTCAGGCCCAAACCTAGACCCCGGAGCCGGGCAAGGTCCAGCGGCCGGGGGACATTCCTGGGCGGCAATATAGTAACGCATTAAGCCCATTGCGTGGTCCAGTGCTTGTCAGGGCCTCGGCTTCCATGGTAGCGGCACGCGCGCTTTTCTTGAAAAGAGATGGACAAATGAGCAGCGGCGGTACGGCGACGGACGGGGCGAACGGTGGCGGCCAGCCGCGGCTGCAGGTGATGGGCCAGTACATCAAGGACCTGTCCTTCGAGAACCCGGGCATGCCCCAGACCGCGATGGCGGCGCAGCGCCCCCAGATCGACCTCAACGTCGATCTCCAGGCCCGCCAGATGGACGAGGAGCATTACGAGGTCGAGCTCAAGCTGCGCGTCACGGCGCAGAGCGACAACAAGCCCATGTTCCTGCTCGAGCTCCTCTATGCCGGGCTGTTCCTGCTGCAGAACGTGCCGGAGGAGATGCGCCAGGCGGCGCTCCTCATCGAGGCGCCGCATATCATCTTCCCCTTCGCGCGGCGCATCGTCGCCGACGTGGTGCGCGACGGCGGCATGCCCCCGCTCCTCGTCGAGCCGATCGACTTCGCCAGCCTCTACCGCCAGCGCGCGGGCGAGCTCAGGGCGACGCCGGCGTAGTCGCCGACCTCCTGCTTTGGGTACGTCGATCCGCCGACCATCCGGCGTGGCCGGATGTCACGGCCGGCCACGCGGAGGAACGATGGTCGCGACGGCGTTAGCCAAGGTCCACATGAACTCCTGGGCATGCAGACCAGAGTCCGCCAGCTTGATGGTACGCTCGAGCGCATCGGCATAGGCATGCCAGTTGCCTTCCGCCTCCGCGCTGATCGCTCCGTCTTCCACTTCGCGCGCCAAGCGCTCGGCGAGCGCGGCGGCGCAAAATAGCGCGACCTTCGGGAGCGACGATGCCGTTTCGAGAAGGACCGTACAGCCTCGCTGCACCGCATAGTAGGTGGCCGGGTCGGTCAAAGCCCCTTCCGCAATGCTTTCGCGAAAGGCTTTGGCGATCTCATCAGCGGAAGTCATGTCCCCTGAAGACCGACAGCAGACTGACGCCGTGCTCCTGCAGGAATTGCGAGGCGCCTTCCTCGCGGTCGACCAGGACCAGAGCCGTGTCTACGAAGGCGCCCGCATCGCGCACGGGAGCCACGGCTTTCAGGATCGAGCCGCCCGACGTGGCGACATCGTCCAGGATCATGACCCGTTTGCCGGCTAAGGTTTCGTCCGGCGCAAGCCCCTCTATCAAATCTCGCGTTCCGTGCTTCTTGGCTTCCTTGCGGACGAAGAACGTGCGCACCGGCTTTCCGGCGCAAGCGCTCAGCGCCGCCAAGCTGCCGATGATGGGGACGGCTCCCATTTCGAGACCGCCGACATAATCGACGTTTGAAGCCCAGATACGATCCAGGAACGCGCGCGCGGAAAGCTCCGCGCCGCGAGGCGACATCATCGTGGATTTCAAATTGAAATAGAGATCGCTTTCGGCGCCCGAGGACAGGATGAACTTCCCCAAGCGGAACGAGCGCTGCTTGATGGTGTCGAAAAGTTCGGTTTCGTCGCCGGAGGGGCCGTCGCTCGGGCGGTGCAGGGCGGCGATTGCTGTCATGACACTCTCTGGAATCGCTGCGGCCGCGGCTGAAACCGCAGCCACGAATCAGTTGTTGCCAGCATGAGTCGCGTAGAGTCAAGGATCAAGAGAGATCACCATATCCTGTGAACGTTTTGTGGATAAGTGGCATATGTTGCATATACCAGTGTGCGACATCTGTCCACGCAGCGGTTTCTACAGCGCCAGCTCCACCACCACCGGCACGTGGTCGGAGGCGAGCTTCCAGCCGCGCATCTTCTTCACGATCTGCTGCGATTTGACCGCGGCTTTGAGCGCGGGGCTCACCCAGATGTGGTCGAGCCTGCGGCCGCGGTCCGAGGCCGCCCAATCGCTCGCGCGGTAGCTCCACCACGAATAGCTCTTCTCGCTCGCCGGAACGAATTCGCGCGTCACGTCGGTCCAGTCGAACGACGCCTTCACCTGGGCGAGCAGTCCGGTCTCGACCGGGGTGTGGCTGACGACGCCAAGAAGCTGCTTGTGGCTCCAGACGTCGTTCTCCAAGGGCGCGACGTTGAGATCGCCGACCATCACCACCGGATCGCCGCGCCGTCCTCGCGTCTCGAAGAACGCGGCCATCTCGCGCAGGAAGCCGAGCTTGTGCGCGAATTTCGGATTGACGAGGGGATCGGGGATGTCGGCGCCGGCGGGGACATAGAAATCGTGCAGCTCGACGCCGTTGTCGAACGTGACCTGGATGTGGCGGCAATCGCTGTTGGAGCAGAACTCATGGCTGAACGTCTCGCGGAACGGCACGCGCGAGAGGATGGCGACGCCGTGATAGCCCTTCTGCCCATGGATCGCCTGATGCACATAACCGAGCTCGGTAAAGGCCTGGCGCGGGAAGAGGTCGTTGACGACTTTCGTCTCCTGCAGCGCGATCGCGTCGGGCTGGTGCTCTTTCAGGAACCGCTTCGCAAGGGCGATGCGCAGCCGCACGGAGTTGATGTTCCAGGTGGCGATTTTCATGGACGGTGTTGTGCTGCAGCCGAACCCGCTTGTCATCCCCGGTGGCCATAAGTTGCAAGAAGCCGAAACCTCACCTCGCGCGTTTTCTTCTGTCGAGAGGATTTGAGGAAACCATCCATGACGTTGCTTCTGATTATCGTGCTTGTGATCGTGTTGTTGGGCGGCGGCGGCGGTTATTACGGCTACCGGACCTGGGGCGGCCCCGGCCTCGGCGGCGTGCTGGGCCTGGTGCTCGTCATCCTGCTCATTCTCTATCTCATGGGCGGCCTTCCGGTCCGCTAGAGGCGCCATCCCGGCCGGCCCTTTTCGCTCCCCCAAACGGCGCGGAAGGGGCCGGTTTCGAGGCTTGTTTTTTTCGCATCCCAGCCATGCTTTTGGGCGAGAAATTATATTTCTCTAAAAATACCACATTTATATCAGGTAGTTACGGCAATTTCGGCGTAATTGAACACTGAACATTACATAAATCGTTCACTTGTAACAGGCGCCTGAGGCTCCTATTTCACTCCTGTCCGGCGATGAGCCGGGAAGAATTGAAGGCGGCATGGAGGGGCACTCTCCGACGCCGCGAAAGACAGGAGACCGTCATGCACGAATTCGTCGAAAGCGCCCGTCGCGAGACCGGCGACACCCATCTGGTGAGCTTCCTCAGCGCCGCGCTGATCGCGGCCGCGGGCCTGCTCCTCGTCGCGACCTCGCTCGCGATGATCTGAATGTAGGCGTTTGGCCGCGCCGGCGCTCCCCCCTTAAGGCGCGGCCAACGGCCAGCGGGCCTTCGGCGACATCCCCAGCCCGTCGAACAAGCCAAGCTGGCCACGTTCAACCCCCGCCCAGGCGACCATCGCGGCATTGTCCGTGCAGAGCCCGGGCGGGGGTATTTTTGTCTTGAAGCCCTTGGCATTCCCAAGCGCCGTGAGAGCACTGCGGATCGCACCGTTCGAGGCGACGCCGCCCGCGAGCACGAAATCCGGCCCCGGCCCGTCAGGGCCGGACCCAGAAAATTCCGTAGACGGAAAATCGCGTGTGAACATGTCCATCGCCGCGCTGGCGCGGTCGTTCAGGACATCGACCACCGCGGCCTGGAACGAGGCGGCGACGTCGGCCGCATCGGGATTTTCCTCCCGCACGATCTGGCGCACGGCGGTCTTCAGGCCCGAGAACGAGAAGTCCGCGCCCGGCCGGCCGCGCATCGGCCGCGGCAGGACGAAGCGCCTGGGATCGCCGTCCAGCGCGCATTTCTCGATGTTCGGGCCGCCGGGATAGGGCAGGCCGAGCAGCTTGGCCGTCTTGTCGAACGCCTCGCCCACCGCGTCGTCGATGGTCGTGCCGTAGCGGCGGAAACGGCCCACGCCCTCCACGCCCAGAAGCTGGCAATGGCCGCCCGAGATGAGCAGAAGCAGGAACGGGAATGCGCAGCCCTGGCAGAGCCGCGCGGTCAGCGCATGCGCCTCCAGGTGATTGACGCCGACGAAGGGCTTGCCGGCTGCGAGCGCGAGCGCCTTCGCGGTGGTGAGCCCGACCATCACGCCGCCGATCAGCCCCGGCCCCGCCGTCGCTGCGATCACGTCGAGGTCCTTCAGCGCCGTGCCCGCCTCGGCGAGCGCCTCCTCGACGATCCCGTCCAGCCGCTCGACATGGGCGCGCGCGGCGATCTCCGGCACCACGCCGCCATAGGGCCTGTGCGCGTCGAGCTGGGAGAAGACGATGTTGGACAGGATCGTGCCCGGGCCGGGCGCGCGCCCGCGCACCACCGCGGCCGCGGTCTCGTCGCAGCTCGTCTCGATGCCAAGGACCGTCAGCTCGCGCAATCCGTCCGCGCCTCGTGCTAGATACGCGCGTTGCCTTACCCGAACCGCCCCATGCCGCAAAACGAATTATCCCATGAAGGTGGGCCGCTCCGCCTGGGCACCCGCGGCTCCAAGCTCGCGCTCGTCCAGGCGAACATGGTCGCGGGGTTGATGGGCGTCCCCACGGAGATCGTGGTCCTGAAGACGAGCGGCGACCGCATCCAGGACCGTCCGCTCGCCGACGCCGGCGGCAAGGGCCTGTTCGTCAAGGAGCTCGAGGACGCGCTGTTGGGCGGCCGCATCGACCTGGCGGTGCATTCGATGAAGGACGTGCCGGTCGCCTTGCCCGCGGGCCTCGCCATCGCGGCCGTTCTCGAGCGCGAGGATCCGCGCGACGTCTTCGTTTCCAACACCGCGGCCACGCTCGCGGCGCTGCCGAAGGGCGCGCGCCTGGGCACCAGCTCGGTGCGCCGGGTGGCGCAATGCCTGCGCGTGCGGCCCGATCTCGATTGCCGATTGCTGCGCGGCAATGTCGACACGCGCTTGAAGAAGCTCGACGACGGCGAGATGGACGCGATGCTGCTCGCGCTTGCGGGGCTCAAGCGATTGGGCCTGGCGCAGCGCGCGACCGAGCTCCTCGACGTCCTGCCCGCGCTCGCGCAAGGCGCCATCGGCATCGAGACGCGCGAGAGCGACCGCCGCACGCGCGACGCGGTCGCGCCGTTGAACGACGCCGATACCGCCGCCGCGCTCGCCTGCGAACGCGCCTTCCAGGACGCGCTCGGCGGCTCCTGCCGCTCGCCGATGGCGGGGCTGGCGCGCATCGAAGGCGGGCGCGTCGTCTTCGACGGCGAGGTGCTGGCGCCCGACGGCAGCGATCGCGTCGCCGCCCATATCGAAGCCGCGGCAGGCGATGCCGCGCGCGCGGGGAGCGAGGCGGGCCTGGGCATCCGCGCCCGCGCGGCGCGCTGGCTCGACCTCTGACATGCGCGTGCTGATCACGCGGCCCGAGGAAGACGCGACGCGCACCATCGCGGCGCTTGGCGCTCTCGGCCATGACGGCATCGCGATGCCGCTGCTCAAGGTGCGCTTCCATGACGGTGCCGAGATCGCGCTGGACCCTTTCCAGGCCGTGCTCGCCACCAGCGCCAACGGCGTGCGTGCCTTGGCCCGCCGCACGGCGCGGCGTGACGTGCCGCTCTTCGCCGTGGGGCCGCAGACGGCGCAGGAGGCCGAAGCATCGGGTTTTCTCAAGGTGCGCAACGCCCAAGGCGATTCGCGCGCGCTCGCCACAGCCGTCGCCGGATGGGCCGCGCCGTCGGGTGGAGCGCTGCTGCATGTGAAGAGCGCCGAGGCCGACGGCACCCTGGCGGCGCTGCTCAAGGCCCGGGGTTTCGCGGTCGAGAACGCCGTGCTCTACGAGGTCGCGGCGATCGATGCGCTTGCGACGCTTCCGCCCGATCTCGACGCCGCGCTCTTCTATTCCGCGCGCAGCGCCGCGATCTTCCGCTTGCTGGTGTCGCAGGCGGGACTTTCCGTGAGCGGCGTGATCGCGGTCTGCATCAGCAAGGCCGCCGCGGATGCGCTTGCCCCGTTGCGTTTCAAGGACGTGCGCGTCGCCGCCGAGCCCAACCAGGATGCGATGCTGGCATGTCTTCAACCTCCCCCTCCCTAGTGTCATCCCCGCCAAGCATCGACGCGTAAGCGTCGATGCTTGGCGGGGATGACACTGGAGAGGACGAGGTTATAGTGATCGCAGACAATAAAGGGGCCGTTTCCATGCGCAGATTTCTCGTCTTCCTTCTGATCCTCGCGGCCCTCGGCGCGGGCGCGCTGTGGTATTTTTCCGTCCCCGACATCGCGCGCGCGGATCTCGAGAAGAAATACGCCTCGCCGCTGACCCATTTCGTCACGCTGGCGGACGGCACGCGTGCGGACTGGCGTGAGCGGGGGCCTCAAGGCGCGCCCACGCTGATCCTGCTGCATGGCTCGAACGCCTCGCTGCTCACCTGGGAGCCGTGGTCGAAGGCGCTGTCGGACCGGTTCCACGTCGTCAGC
This sequence comes from Alphaproteobacteria bacterium, assembly GCA_021325375.1. Lineage (GTDB taxonomy): Bacteria > Pseudomonadota > Alphaproteobacteria > Micropepsales > Micropepsaceae > Rhizomicrobium. The sequence continues at coordinate 128,347 of JAJPHG010000012.1, forward strand.
GTCGATCTTCCCGGACACGGGCTGACCGGCGCGGTGCCGAACGGCGACTACACACAGGAAGGCATGGCCAAGTTCGTGGGCGAATTCGCTGACAAGCTCGGGCTCAAGACCTTCGCGCTCGCGGGCAATTCGATGGGCGGCGGGGTCGCGGCGCGGTTCGCCGAGGAGAACGCCGCGCGCGTGACCCGGCTCATCCTGGTCGACGCCGGCGGCTTGCCGTTCAAGCCCACGGGCGGCACGCCGCTCGCCTTCCGCCTCGCGCGCATGCCGGTGGTGAACCGGATCCTGCTTCACGTGACGCCGCGCGCGCTTGTCGTCGAGGGCCTGAACAAGGCCATCGTGCACAAGGAGATCATCACCGACGCGATGACCGATTCCTATTGGGACTTCGCGCGCATGGACGGCACGCGGGCGGCGACGCTGGCGCGCTTCCAGGAGAACCCGGACACCTATGTCCGCGACCACACGACCGCGCTCAAGATGCCGGTGCTGATCCTGTGGGGCCAGGAGGACGCGCTGATCCCCGTCGCCATCGCGCATGACTGGAAGAAGGCGATCCCCGGCGCGAAGCTGATCGTCTACCCCAAGACCGGCCACATCCCGATGGAGGAAGTCGCGGACCAGTCGGCCGCGGACGTCCGGGCGTTCCTGAACGGGAAGTAGGGGACCGTACCCGAAATGTCATGGCCCGCGAATGCGGGCCACACAGTTGGGTTCTGTACGATCCAAAAAGACTCACGCGGAGACGCGGAGTTCGCGGAGTCGAGCTCATCCTCCGTGACCTCCGCGTGACTCATCTGCAAGAGCACGGCAAGCGTCACCTGGGTGGCCCGCATTCGCGGGCCATGACAGTTGTGTTTTTTTTGCACCTTCAATCAAAACACCATCGCATAACGCTATGCGCTTTCGCGCACTTGAAAGCGTTGGCGATCTCACCAAACACCTTTCGAAGGCGAAGTGGGTATGCCGGCGCTTGAAAGGAGAAGAGGCGCAGCTCTCGAAGAATCCATTGCGAACGCGAATTCAACGATCACGATGAAGCGCTTTGAACGGACGGTCTCACAAGATACGACGTTGAATTCAAATTTTCGCGGACACCCCCTATGAGGATGTCCGCGCGGACGACAAAAACCGCAATTCAAAAACGCAAGAAGATTTCGCGCCCTATGTTCACTTCGCGGCAAACGCCGCCAGGGCGGCGCCCACTTGCGGGATCAGGCTGTCCCAGTCGGCGAATTTCTCGGGGCTGAAGACCTTCGTTCTGGGGTACCACGGGTACTCGTCTGTGCCGAGCTGGGGCCAGGTGCGGCCGGCCGTGAGGAACCAGACATTCGCGCCGACGCTCGCCGCGGTCGCGGCGGCAGCGGTGGGGGCGGAGATGACGAGGTCGAGCACGCTCGACAGGGCCGCGGCGCCGTCGATGTCGTGTTTGAGATCGAGGCCGTCCACCACGCGGATCTCGACGCCATGAAGCTCCGCGGCGCGGCGCAGCTCCTCGGCGCAGTCGCCGTATTGCAGGTTGACGAAGGTGACGCCGGGGGTTTTCAGGATCGGGCCCCAGGCGTCGAGCGCGCTGTAATACTTCGCGCGCTTGGCGCCCAGCATCATCGAGCGCCAGCAGATGCCGATCTTGAGGCCCGGCCCGAAGCTTTCGAGCTGGCTGCGTAATTCGGCCGCGCGCGCCTCGTCGGGCTTGAGGAAGGCCTGCTTCGGGAAGTCGGAAATCGCGCGGCGGAAGGTCTTCAGCGGCGAGCCCATCGGCGTCCAGAAATCGGGCTCGCCCTGGTCGATGCTGAAGGGCACGAAGCGCAGCGATTTGTTGCCGTCGCGGTCGACGAGCGTGCGGTCGTCGTAGCGGCCGATCTCAGCCTTCGGGAACGAGCGCTGGAACAGCGGGATCAGGCGCGGATCGACCGCGACCTCGAGCTTGCCGCCTTCGCCGACAGCGGCTTGCAGGTCGGGCAGGATGTTGGCGAACATGAACTCGTCGCCCAAGCCCTGCTCGGCGACGACGAGCAGGCGCTTGGCCGTGAGGTCCTCGCCTTTCCACATCGGTGCCTTGATCATGTGATGGACGTAGGCGCGGAAGCGCTGGTCGTTGCGGATCTCGAATTCGTCGAAGCCCTCTGCGATGCGGCCCATGCCGATCAGGCAGATGGCGCGCGAATGGCGGCTTTCCATCTGCTCGTTCGGATCGGTCGCGCGCACCAGAGACTCGTTATAGGCCTCGAGCCCCTCGTCGAGGCGGCCCAGATGCGACAGCGCGTAGCCGTAATTGTGATAGAGCCGCGCGAATTCCGGCTGCAGGCGGATGGCCTCCTGGTAGAAGATCAGGCTCTCCTCGACGCGGCCGTTCTCGGCGAGCACGGTGGCGAGCGCGTTCCACAGGACAGCCTCGTGCGGCATGCGGTAGATCGCGGCGCGCAGGGTTTCGATCGCGATGTCGACCTCGCCCATGTCGCTCTGCACGCTGCCGAGATTGTTGTAGCCGAGCGGCGAATCCGGACAGGCGCCGATATAGAGGCTGAACATCTTGGCGGCGCCGGAGGTGAGCTCGAGGTTCCAGGCGGCCAGCCCCAGATTGATCAGCAGCTCGGGGTCGTGCGGGTCGAGCGCGAAGGCGCGCTCATAGGTGACCAGCGCCTTGTGCTGATGGCCCATGCGCGACAGCGCCATGCCGAGCACGTGATAGGCCTTGGGGTTCTGGTCGTCGATCTCGGCCGATTCGAGCGCGAGCTGGCCGGCGCGGACGAAATCGCCCTTCTGCCAGGCCTTGATCGCGCGCCTAAGCGCAGCGTTGGATTTGCGCCGCGTCTCGATCGCCTCGTATTCGTCGTTCAGCGCCTCGAGCTTGGCGATCGCGGCGAGGCGGGCGTCGATGCCGGTGAGCGAATTGAGACCAAGGTTGGGGGCGAGCTCGGCCATGCGGAAATCCTTGAGGATCGGGCCCGCAATAAGACCTCCTTAAGCTTAAGGTCGGGTGAACGCCAAAGCGCGAAATACAAGGCATTTGTTAACCTCGTCCGGTTTAGCTTGGCCCCGTTCCGAGTCCCAACCGGAGAGCCTCATGCCGCTCAAACTGTCGCTGAAACCCGGCGAGAAATTCGTGCTGAACGGCGCCGTGCTCGCCAACGGGGACAAGCGCGCCAGCCTGGTGCTGCAGAACAAGGCCTGCGTGCTGCGGGAGAAGGACATCATGCAGCCGGCCGAGGCGACCACGCCCGCCAGGCGCATCTACCTGCCCATCATGATGATGTATCTCGATGCCGAGGCGGTCGAGGACTACTACAACGAATTCGCGCTGCGCATGACCGAGTTCATGGGCGCCATCCAGACCCGCGGTGTGCTGGCCTCGTGCATCGAGATCAGCCGCGATGTCACCAACGGCCAGTATTACAAGGCTTTGATGACGTGCCGGAAGCTCTTTGAATTCGAACAGGAACGGTTGAGCTATGACCCTGCAGGCCTACAAGAACACGCAGCGCATTACTGAGGATTCCCGCACCACCGAATACAGGCTGTTCGGCCAGGTGACGGGCGCGCTGATCGACGCGCAGAGGAACAGGCAGTCGGGCTCGCCGCTGGTCGAGGCCGTCGACTGGAACAAGAAGCTGTGGCGCACGCTCGCCGCCGACTGCATGGACGAGCGCAACCAGCTGCCGCAGGACGTCCGCGCCAAGATCGTCTCGCTGTCCCTGTGGATCGCGAAGTATTCCCGCTCGGTGACGCGCGACGGCGCCTCGCTGGACCCGCTGATCCAGGTCAACCGCACCATCATGCAGGGTTTGCAGGGCGCGGCGTAAACTACAGGTGTCATGGCCCGCGACTGCGGGCCAACCAGGTGACGCCTGCTCGATCCCAAAAAGAATTGCACGCGGAGACGCGGAGTCGCGGAGAAGAAAAAGCCTCCGCGGCTCCGCGTCTCCGCGTGAATCTTTTGCGAGAACTTGCAGAACCCAACTGGATGGCCTGCGTCCATACGCTGTCGCTATGGACCGGGCCATGACAATTGTGCTGATGATTTCTCTGCCGCGCGGCAAGTTCTGCCCATGGTTAGCGAATCGTAAGCGTCGAAAAACCCAACAAAATCAACGTCAAACGTCATCAAGGAATTCTTCCGCGCTGGCACGGCGGTTGCGATGGCGCTCCCGGAGCCCGAGAAACGGGAAACGGAGAATTCGATGCTGAGCGTGAACACCAACACCGGCGCGATGGTCGCGCTGCAATATTTGAACGATACGCAGGCGCAGCTGTCGCAGACCCAGAACGCCGTCGACACCGGCCTCAAGGTCTCCTCGGCGAAGGACGACGGCGCGGTCTACGCCATCGCCCAGAACATGCGCGGCGACATCGCGGGCTATACCTCGGTGACCGACAGCTTGAACCGCGGCATGTCGGCGATCGACGTCGCCATGTCGGCCGGCCAGTCGATCTCGGACCTTCTGGTCGAGATGAAGACCAAGGCGCTGTCGGCCTCCGACACCTCGCTCGACACCGCCAGCCGCGCCGCGATGAACCAGGACTTCATCGCGCTGCGCGACCAGATCACGACCATCGTGAAGAACGCGGTGTTCAACAACTACAACCTCGTCGACGGCTCGACGCAGACGATCACCGCGCTCGCCTCCTCGGACGGCTCGCGGCGCATCACCGCGGCGGCGCAGAACATGAGCCTGTCCGGCTCGATCGTGACGATCTCGACCGGCGCCTCGATCTCGACCCAGGGCGGCGCCTCGACGATGATCTCGGTCATCCAGCAATCGCTCGAGAACGTCGACTCCGCGCTTGCGCAGCTCTCGGCCGGCTCGAAGAAGTTCTCGATCCAGCTGGGCTTCGCGTCGAAGCTCTCCGATACGCTGACCACCGGCGTGGGCAACCTCGTCGATGCCGACATGGCCAAGGAAAGCGCGCTGCTGCAGTCCCTGCAGGTCAAGCAGCAGCTCGGCGTCCAGGCGCTCTCCATCGCCAACCAGTCGCCGCAATACCTGCTCTCCCTTTTCAAGGGGTAAGGCGCAGGACACATCGCGCGAGGAAGCGGCGCCGTGAACAGCGGCGCCGTTTTTATTTCAAATACAAGGCAAATCCTGCCGATCGTGCGGCAAAATTTGCCGGCTGTTGGGTAAATTCTGCCGCCTCTTTTGGCCGCGCGGAAAAATTGCACTGGCCGAATTTTCCGCAGCCCCTGAAAATCGAGAGTTAGGAATCGGTAAAACCCGCGCGGCACGGGCATTGCCTAACGTTGGACACGGAGCAAAACGCTCCAAGAGCAAAACGCTCGTCACAACGGAGGCAAGAATGCTTAGCGTCAACACCAATACCGGCGCCATGGTCGCGCTGCAGTACCTCAACCAGACCCAGGCGCAGCTGTCGCAGACACAGAGCGCCATCAACAGCGGCGAGAAGGTTTCGTCCGCGAAAGACGACGGCGCCGTCTACGCCATCGCGCAGAACATGCGCGGCGACGTTGCCGGTTATTCGGCGGTGCAGGACAGCCTCAATCGCGGCATGTCCACGGTCGACGTCGCCATGTCGGCGGGCCAGTCGATCTCCGACCTGCTCATCGAGATGAAGACGAAGGCGCTTGCGGCTTCCGACACTTCGCTCGACACGGCGAGCCGGGCTGCGATGAACCAGGATTTCGTCGCCCTTCGCGACCAGATCTCGACCATCGTCAGCAACGCGGTGTTCAACGGCTACAACCTGGTCGACGGTTCGACGACCCAGGTGACGGCGCTGGCCTCGACCGACGGTTCGCGCCGCATCACGGTTGCCGCCGAGAACATGAGCCTGTCCGGCTCGATCGTCACAGTCTCGACCGGGGCGTCGATCTCGACGCAAGCCATGGCCTCGACGATGGTGACCGCGCTGCAGACCTCGCTGACCAACGTCGACTCCGCCCTGGCGCAGCTGTCGTCCGGTTCGAAGAAGTTCTCGATCCAGATCGACTTCGCCCAGAAGCTGTCCGATGCGCTCACCAGCGGTATCGGCAACCTGGTCGACGCCAACATGGCCGACGAGAGCGCCCAGTTGCAGTCCTTGCAGGTCAAGCAGCAGCTCGGCGTGCAGGCTCTGTCGATCGCCAACCAGGCGCCGCAGACCATCCTCTCGCTCTTCCATTAAGCGTTATGGCGGGGTCTCGAAAGAGATCCCGCCGCCGCTTGACGGAGGGCGCGAGCCGGAACACCGGCGGCGCCCCAGGGCGTCAGGGACTAAAGTGGTTGGGACTAAAACGTGGCGGGCGAGGGCAACCTCGCCCGTTGCGCTTTTTTGCCATCAACAAAATTGTCATGGCCCGCGACTGCGGGCCACCCAGGTGAATACGGCAGCGCTCTTCGAAGTTTTGCACGCGCAAGCGCGGCGTCGCGGAGAAGAAAAGAACCCTCGCGTCTCCGCGTGAATCCTTCTTAGATGGTGCAGAACCTAGCTGGGTGGCCCGCATTCGCGGGCCATGACACTATGGCTGTGGCTAAAGCTTCAACACCCGCACCAGCGCATCGACGACGCGCTCGGCGTCGTCTTCGTCCATCGCCGCCGACAAGGGCAGGCTGAGCGCGCGGGAATAGTAGAGGTCGGCGCCGGGAAGCGTCGCGGGGAAGCGCTTTGCGTAGTAAGGCTGGCGATGCACCGGGAAATAATGCACCTGCGTGCCGATGCCCTCACCCTGGAGCGCGCGCATCAGGGCCGCGCGCGCGATGCCGGCCTGCTTGAAGTCGATGCGCGCGACATAGAGATGCCAGGCCGGAAGGCAGCTGCGCGTCCGGCCTAAGGGCTTGACGACCGGCGCATAGGGCGCGAGCAGCGCGTCATAGGCCGCGACCACCGCGCGGCGGCGCGCCAGGAACCTGTCCAGCTTGGCGAGCTGCGAAACGCCCAGCGCGCATTGGATGTCGTTGGCGCGCCAGTTGAACTCGGGCTCGACGAGCTCGTAATACCACGGGTTCGCGCGGGCCTCGCCGTCGAAGGCATCGGCGAGGTTGGTGAAGTCCTGTGGCTCGCGCGTCATGCCGTGGTTGCGGGCGAGCACCAGGCGCCTGGCCATGTCGGGATCGTTCGTCGTGACCGCGCCGCCTTCGCCCATCGCGATCGCCTTGACCGGATGGAACGAGAAGACGCTGAGATCGCTGTGCGCGTTGGCGCCGATGCGGCAGGCGCCCGCATTGCTGCCGACATAGGTCGCGCCCAGCGTATGGCAGGCGTCGTCGACGATCTTCATCTTGTTGATGCGCGCGATGGCGGCGATCTCCTCGAGCGCGCCGCATTGCCCGTTCAGATGCACGTTGAAAACCGCATCCGCCTTGCCCGCGCGCGCGATGGCGATGGACAGCGTCTCCGGCGTCATCAGGCCGGTGTTCGGGTCGGTGTCGGCGAAGACGATCTCGGCGCCGTTCATGTGCGGCGCGCTGGCGGTGGCCAGGAAGGTGATTGAGGGGACGACGATCTTCGTGCCCGGCCCGAGCCCGAGCGCGCGCGCCGCCATGTGCAGCGCCGCCGTTCCGTTGGCGCAGACCACGGCGTGCCGGGCGCCGGTGTGGCTTGCCAGCGCCGCCTCGAAGCGCGCGACCATGGGTCCGGTGGTGAGATACTCGCCGCGCAGCACTTCGGTGACGGCGGCGATGTCGTCCTCCTCGATGACCTGGCGGCTGTAGGGAAGGAAGGACGGCGCCGCGACGCGCGCTTTCAGTGCCGGCGCGCTCATGCGAAGGCCTGGGCGAGCAGCATCTGCAGGCCGCGCGCGTCGAGCTGCTCGGGATTGCAGTCGCTCGAATAGGCGAAGCCTTCCGCCACCGGCCTGGCGCCGCGGTTGAGATAGGCCTCGCGCGCCGCGGCCGCGAAGCTCGCCAGGATCACGTAGCGGTCGTCGAGCTCCACCGTCCAGCGCGAATCGTCGGCCGGGATCATGGTCTCGTGCAACTTCTCTCCCGGACGGATGCCCACGACCTTCTGGCCGAGGGTGGGGCAGATGGACCTGGCGAGGTCGGTCAGGGTGGTCGACGGGATCTTCGGCACGAAGATCTCGCCGCCGCGCGACAGTTCCATGCTCGACAGCACGAAGTTCACGCCCTGCGTCAGCGTGATCCAGAAGCGCGTCATGCGCGGATCGGTGATCGGGATGTCGGCCGCGCCCTCGGCGGCGAGCTTCCTGAAGAACGGCACGACGCTGCCGCGCGAGCCGAAGACGTTGCCGTAGCGCACGACCGAGAAGCGCGTGCCGTCGGCGCCGGCGAGGTTGTTGGCCGCCACGAAGATCTTGTCCGAGGCGAGCTTGGAGGCGCCGTAGAGATTGACCGGATTGGCCGCCTTGTCGGTGGAGAGCGCGATCACCTTGCGCACGTTGCGGCGCAGCGCCGCATAGACCAGGTTCTCCGCCCCGAAGACGTTGGTGCGGATGCACTCGAAGGGATTGTACTCGGCGGTCGGCACCTGCTTGAGCGCCGCGGCGTGGATGACGTAATCGATGTTGTTGAGCGCCATGTCGAGACGGTCGCGGTCGCGCACGTCGCCGATGAAATAGCGCATGAAGGGATGCTGATCCATCGGGAAGAGCTGCTGCATCTCGTATTGCTTGAGCTCGTCGCGCGAATAGATGACCAAGCGCCTGGGCTTGTAGTTTTCGATCACGGTCTTGACGAAATGCTTGCCGAACGAGCCCGTGCCGCCGGTGACGAGGACGGATTTGTCGTTCAGGTCCAGCCAGGGCTGGGTGAAGTCGCGCAAGCCGCGGACGGGCGGCGGCGGGGCCGCGACGCGATCGTCGTCCGAAACCGCGAGATAGATCTTCTTGGCGCGAGGGCTCATCTGGAACTCATCCGTCTGTTCGACAGGATGGTTGCAGAACACGGTTAAAAAGCGCTTACGGCAACGCTCTATTTACGCTGAAGCGGAAGCGGCGCGCCCCGTCGCGGTAAGCGCTGGGCTTGCGCGTGTCGTCGAGCTCGAGGGCGGAGAGCACGAACTGGCAGAACAGGCTGCCGCCGATCCGCCGGTGAGTGAGAAGGCCCAGAAGCGGCGCCGTGGCGCGGTCGATTTCGATGCGCAGGCGGGTCTTGGCGTCGCCGAGCTCGGCCCAGCCCTCGGTCAGGCCGAGCCCATGCGATGCCGAGACCAGGAACGACACCGGCGCGCCGTGATCGACGTCGTGACCGGCGAGCGCGAAGGTTTCCGATGTCTTACCGCCATTGTGGGTCGTTAAGGAAAGCTTCGACCAATCGAAGGCGTCGGGCAGCAGCGTGAAGTGGCCGAGTCTCAGGCTGCCGCGTCCCCAATCGGCCCAATGGAAGGTCACGTCGAACTCGACGCGCGGCTCTTGGCCCAGGAACCGCATCGTCTTCTCGATCGGGCCCTTGGGCGTCTCGATGCGGGCGAACGCGTATGTGTCGCCGTCTTGCGTCCAGACGCGCGCCTCGCAGTTCTCCAGGTCGGTGATCTTGTGCTCGCCCGGTCCTTCGAAGACGCAGTCGCCGGTGTACCAATCGGCCTGCACATGGATGTCGTCGAAATGCCCGTGCGGCAGGTGGCCCAGCGCGGGCAGCTTGTGCCCTGCGAATGCGAGCTCCGACAGCGCCAGCCCGCGCCGCCGGTCGAGGCGCGCGACGAGACTCGGCGTACGGATATCGACATGACGCGCCGCGACCGGTTCGCTTTTCGGGACGATGACGCGCGGCGGCGCTTTCGACCAGCGTTGCTCGGCGGCTTCGAGCCGTGCGCGGAACGCGCTCCATCGCTTCTCGGTGATATGGGTACGGAAATCGCTGGACCACAGAGCGCAGAGCTCTTTCCAATCCGCGTCCGGCGCCTCGATCATGCCGTCATGGATGCGCTGGCAGGCGGCGTTGACCGCCACGTCGTCGCGTCCGGTCACGGCCCAGCGCGACAGGTTGTACTTGCGCTGCTTCTTCACCGGGATCGGGCAGGCCGCACTTTCCAGCCGCAAGGGCTGGCGCTTGGGCGAGGCCAGCGCCGCGGACGGCGCCACGAGATCGAAGCCCGGCTCGTGCGCGATCGCGGCATAGGCCTGCTCCAGCTTCAACCATTCGCTTTCGCCGGAGAGCTTCTCCTCGGTGCGATAGCGGCCGGGGCGGAAATCGAAGATCTCGCCGTCGCCGGCATAGAAGCAGAGCGCGCGTGGTGCGGCCCCGCGCCGGCCGCGCAGATAGGCGAGATAGGCGTCGAGCTCGATGTCGCCATGGGCGAGGCGCTGCAGCTTCTGGAACGCGACCGTGTTGGTCCACAGAAGCGAAATCGTGCGGCCGTCGGAGCCCAGCGCGCGTTCGGCGCGATAGCGCGCCTCGCGCGGCCATTCGGGATGATGCGCCGACGGATTGTCCCAATCCATCAAGAGCGCGCGATAGCCTGCGTCGAGATAGAGGCCGACAAAACCGCCGGAATAGGCCTGCTCGTTGACCAGCGCGAGATGCGGACGAACGCCCAAGAGCCGCTCGTAGCATTCATTGCCGATGCGAAGGTTCTCTTCCGTCACGCGCGCCGGCACCAGCGGCGCGATGACCTGCGCGTAGCCCGAGCCGATCAGCTCGACCTTTCCCGCCGCGATGAGGGCGCGGGCCTCGGCGATCCAGGACGGATCGCGCGCGGCGATCTCCTCGAGCGTGAAGCCGGAGGCTTCGATGCCGACGGGGCCGTGCCTCTCGGCCAGACGCAGCAGCGGCCAATAGCAGCGCGCGATCACCTCGCCGCGCTGCTCTTCCTCGATGGAGGAGAAGGCGAGGTTGAGATGGAACAGCGAGAACAGGCTCAAACTCGCGGTCGCGGCGTGCGTATCGCGGCTGAGAAACGGCGCGTTCATTGCGTGGCGATCTTCAGGCGCGAGAGCGCGTCGTTGGCGCTGGCAAGGGCGTTCTCGCGGGTTGCTCCGGTGGCCAGCACCATCGCCGCCGAGGGCCGCTTGTCGCCCGCCGGAAGGATGACGTCGCCCGGCTTGGCGGTGACGACGATCTCGGCGATGCCGGCGACGCCGCGCGCCTCTTCCGCACCCGTGACCGAGACGACGCGGCCGGGCTTGGGGAAAGCATAGCGCTGCACCACGGACGTCATCGCGCGCGGCTCCAGTTCCTGCGGCGACACCGTTTCACCCAGCGCGATGCGGATCGCGCAGCCGATGAAATCCACGCCGGTGTTGAGCGGGATCTCGCGCGTGCAGAAGAAGCCGCCGGAGAGCCGCGCGGCCAGCTCGATCACATAGGGCTTGCCGTCATGGACGACGATGTCGCCCTTGACCGTGCCCGTGGTGACGCCCAGAGCGGCGGCCGCGCGCGCTACCACGTCCTTGACCGCGTTTTGCGTTTCGGGCGGCAGGTGGCTCGGCAGATCGCCGCCGTTCTCGATGAAGAACGGCGCATAGGTGTCGAGATATTCGTAATTGCGGTCCGAGAAGCCCGGCGTGAAGCAACGCCCCTCGATCACCACCGATTCGGTGGAGACCTGCGGCCCGTCCAGATATTCCTCGACCATCACCCGCTCGCTCGGCGAATGGCTGCGCGCCAGCATGAAGGCCTTGGTCAGGTCCTCGACCTGGGCGATGCGCTGCACGCCGCGCGAGCCGCGGCTGTCGACCGGCTTGATGACGAGATTGCGGCCGCGCTCGATCGCGACGCGCTGCAGCTCCTGAACCGTGTTCACTTCCGCGAACCACGGCACCGGCACGCCCGATGCCGCGAAGCGGCGCTTCATCGCAAGCTTGTCGCAGGCGAGCTCGGCGGTCGCCACCGAGATGCCGGGAAGCCTCAAGCGCTCCGCCACCGTCGCGGTGGTCACAGGCGCGTCGGCGGCGACGCAGATGACGCCGTCGATCTTGCGGATCTTGCGGTTGTAGCGCTCGGCGGCGGAGGCGGTTTCATGCGCGCCATAGACGTCGGCGATCAGACAGGAATCGGCGAACGCGAAACCCGGCGCCTCCGGGTCGCGGTCGGAGACGACGACGTAGAGCCCCATCTCCTTGGCGCGCTTTGCCGCGTCCGCCGCTTCGATCCCGCCCGAGATGATGAGAAGCGTCTTGGTCATCAGAAATAGAGGCCGCCATTGACGTTGAGCGTCTGCGCGGTGATGTAGGAGGACGCATCGCTGCTTAAGAAAACCACGGCGTCGGCGACTTCTTGTGTGCTGCCCAGACGCTTGAGCAGGATGTTCTCCGCCGCCTTCTGCACGCTGGCGGCGGCAAGGCCGGCCTGTCCCATGTCCGAGGCGATGATGCCGGCCGCGACCGTGTTCGAGCGCACGCCGTATTGGGCGCCGAAGCGGGCTGTGACCTGCGCCAGCGAGATCAGTCCGGCCTTCGATGCTGCGTAGTGCGCCGTGCGCGGGCCGCCATATTGGCCGCTGACCGATCCGATATGCACGATGCTGCCGCCGCCCGCCTCGCGAAGCAGAGGCAGGAAAACCTGCGCGCAGAGGAACGGGCCTTTGAGATTGGTGGCCAGGATGGAATCCCAATCGGCGTCCGTCACCTGGTCGAAATCGGTCGGCTTGTTGATGCCCGCATTGTTGACAAGGATCGAGATGGGGCCCAGCGCGCGTGCATCCTTCGCCGCCGCCGAGACGCTGGCCCGGTCGGTCACGTCCATCTGCAGTGCCATGGCGCGGCGGCCGAGGCCCTCGATCTCGTGCACCACGGCATCCGCCTCGGCGCGTTTCTCGCGATAGGTCAGCGCTACGTCGGCGCCGGCTTGCGCCAGACCCAGCGCGATGGCGCGTCCGATGCCGCGGCTGCCGCCGGTGACGACCGCGTGTCTGCCCGCGAGCGAGAAGCGCTGCATCACATTCTCCCCTTGCGCGCGATGGCGCGCCTGGCGGCCTCGGCGATGCTCTTGGAGCCCAGCCCGAACATCACGGCCAGCTCTTCCGGCTCGCCCGAGGCGCCGAACACGTCCTTCACGCCGACGAACTCGATGGGGCAGGGATAGGTGAGCGCGAGCGATTCCGCGACCGCGCCGCCCAGCCCGCCGAGGATGTTGTGGTCCTCCGCGGTGACGATGGCGCCGGTCTCCTTCGCGCAGCGCTCCAGAAGCACCGCGTCGATGGGCTTGATCGTCGCCATGTTGACGACGCGGGCGTGGATGCCGTCCTCGGCCAGGACCTGCGCCGCCTCGACGGCGCGCGCGACCTCGACGCCGCAGGCGACGATGGTGACGTCATTGCCGCCGCGCACGATCCGGCCTTTGCCGATCTCGAAGGTGTGGTCGTCGCCGAAGACGCGCCTGGCGGGGCTGCGGCCGGTGCGCATGTAGACGGGGCCGTCGAATTCCAGGATGGCGCGGGTCGCGAGTGCGGTCTCGATCGGATCGGCGGGCGAGATCACGGTCATGCCCGGGATCGCGCGGAACGCGGCGATGTCCTCCAGCGCCTGCGCCGAGCCGCCGTCGGGGCCGACGTCGAGACCCGGATGGCTGGCGACGATCATCGCATTGCGCTTGCAATAAGCGAGCGACAGCCGCGCCTGCTCGACCGCGCGCAGGCAGAACACCGCGAACGTCGTGACCACGGGAAGAAGTCCGACCGCAGCGAGGCCGCCCGCCGCCGCCATCATGTTCTGCTCGGCGATGCCGAATTGCAGGAAGCGCTCGGGATGGCTTTTGCGGAAATGATGCACGCCGGTGCCGCCGGCGATGTCGGCGTCGAGCACCACGAGCTTGGGGAATTCGTCCGCGAGGCCCGACAACGCCTTGCCGAACGCTTCGCGCAGCGAGTCGCCGCTGGAGCCGATGAGCGCGGGGGCTTCAGACGCCATCGAGATACTCCCTGATCTCTTTATGCGTGGCACCCAGCGCGGTGAGCGCGTCATCGGCCTGCTCGCGGGTGAGCTTCACGCTGCCGTGCCAGGCGGGCATGTTCTCCATGTACGGCACGCCCTTGCCCTTGACGGTGTGGGCGATGATGACGCTCGGGCGGTCATGCGTGGCGCCGGCGCGGCGGAAGGTCTTGAGCAGCGCGGACACGTCGTGGCCGTCGATCTCGGCGACCGCCCAGTCGAAGGCGCGCCATTTCGCGGCCAAAGGCTCCAGCCGCATGATCTCGTCGTTGCGCGCGTCGCTCTGCAGCTTGTTGTAGTCGATGATGGCGCAGAAATTGTCGAGCTTGTGATGCGCCGCGCACATCGCGCCTTCCCATACCTCGCCCTCCTGCAACTCGCCGTCGCCCAAGAGCGCATAGACGCGCGCGGAGCTGTTCTGGAGCTTGAGCCCCATCGCCATGCCGAGCGCGACGGAGAATCCCTGGCCGAGCGAGCCGGTGCTCGTCTCCACCCAGGGCAGGTCGCCGATATGGGGATGGCCCTGGAAAGGGCTTCCGAACTTGCGCAGCTTGAGCGAGGCCAGCTTGTCGCAGTAGCCGTGATGGGCGCCGACGGCATAGAGCGCAGGCGCCGCGTGTCCCTTGGACAGCACAAAGCGGTCGCGCATGGGATCGTGCGGCGATCCGGGCCAGGTGTTGAGCTCGGCGCCGAACAATGTCGCCAGGATGTCGGCACAGGACAGCGAGCCACCCGGATGGCCCGAGCCCGCATGATAGATCGACGCGATCACGTGCTGGCGCACGAAGCGCGCGGCGAGCGCGATCTCCTGCTCCAGATCGCGCGCGGGCGGAGGTGCTGCCTCGCGCCTGCTGGTGATGACGGCTTTCGGTGCGAAGGCCATGCTTGGTCCTTATGCGGCTAGGCGCGTGTGCGCGCGGGTGAGAAGGTCGCTGTAGAAGAGGATCTCGGCATGCGGCGCGAGCGTCTTGGCCTCAGCCTCGATCTCGCGCGCGAAATCGCGCGACATCACGATGACGACGCCGGCGTCGCTTTCGGCCAGCGCGTCGGGGCTCGCAAGCGCGCAGCCGTGGCGCTCGCCGACCAGCGGCTTCAGATGCGTGTCGATGAGGAGCGAAAGCGCGCGCGGATCGAAATTGCCATGCACGACCAGGCTGTCGAACAGCCGTCCCGCGCCCCACAGCGCAACGCCCTGCGGCGCAAGGCGCGCGATCTCGGCGGCGACCGCGGTCAGCGCCATCAGGTTGCGCGCCCGCGTCGCGATGTAGTGCGCGATCAGCTTTTCGGCCGCGTCGGCCTCTGCGCCGCCGGTCACCGCTAGCGGCGCGGCAAAGGCTTTCTTGCGCGCGACGAAGAGCAGGTTCGAGCGGTCGCGCGCGTCGGGCTGCTCGACGATCTCGAAGCCCGCCTCCTCGATCATGCGCGCCAGCGTACCTTGCGAGAAATGATAGAGATGCTTGTCGATGAACCATTCTTCGACGATGTCGTCATTGCCGAGGAACGCGATGTTGGGTGCGTCCAGGACGAGCAATCCGCCATCCTTCAGCACGCGGGCGTGATCGGCGAGCACGCGCGCGGGATGGGCGAGATGCTCGATCGTGTGGCAGGAATGGACGATGTCGAAACGGCCGGTTTCCAGCGCAGCGTCCTCGATGCGCGATGCGATCAGCTCGGTGCGCGGAAGGTCCGCGCAGGACTGGACGACGCGTTCGTCGGGCTCGAGTGCTACGAGCTGTGCGTTGGGTGCTGTGGCGAGGAACGCTTTGGCGAAGCTGCCGCGGTTGGAGCCGACGTCGAGAGCTGCGAACTCCTTCGACAGATCGGCATGGCGCGCGAGCGCGTCGAGCGCGGCTTTGGTGCGGAAGCCCTTGCCGTAGCGCACATTGCCCCAATTGGCGCCGCTGGAGACGGCGGCCGATGCCCGAGGCGCGCGGTCGATGCGCGGCAGGCTCTGCACCAATCCGCAATGCGCGCACAGATGCACATTCAGGTTCCGCGTCGAGCCTTCGGGCTTGTAGACGGGCTTGAGGCTGTCGGTGCTGCACAGTTCGCAAAGTTCTGACATGACGGTTTCCCGCAAAGGAGCCGGTAACCATCTTCCGCCGCTCAGCGTTAATAATTCACTACGCGAGCCCGCAACCGCCGTTGATCTTTCCCCCAAATCGTCATGGCCGGGGCTTGTCCCGGCCATTCATAAACTCACTGCGAAACCGGTGAGTATGGATGGCGTCGGTACGCTGTCGCTACCGACCAAGGGCGGCCATGACGGGTGGGGCTGTCTTGCTAATAGTTGACGACATATTCGTCGCGTTCGGCATAGCCGAGCAGGTCCATCATCGGCTGCGCGATGCGCTCGAAAGTGACCCGTTGCGTGTCGCCGAGCGGGCGATCCTGCGGCCGGTTGACGTTGTGCGGCCGCGCGAAGACGCGGAAATGCTCGTCGCGCCAGGAAAGGCCCAGGAACTCGAACAGCGAGCGCGTCAATGCCGGCGACACCAGCATGTCCTCCAGCCGCACGAACATGTGCCTTTCGTCCGGAAGCTTCGCCAGCGCGTCCATGATGACGCGGTTCACCTCCGCCCAGTGCCAGGCGATGCGGCCGAACTGGTCGAAGCGCTGGAACGCCTCGCGCACGGGATCGTCGGGCCGGGGCAGCGGCCACCAGTACTTCTTCTCGGGCGGGGGCGCGGGCGCGCCCTGCTCGACATGGGCGCGCAGCACCTGTGTCGAGCGGTCGTCGTAGCACTCGTCGCCGAGCTTGTTGAAATAAGAGCCGGCGACCTTGCGCCCGTCGCGCACCAGATGGACGAAACGCGCCTGCGGCAGCAGCGCCGCCAGATCGGGGATCAGCCAGGAGAGCTTGTTTGAGGAATCGCCCCAGTGCGGCGCCTCGCTGCAGCGGATCGCGCTCGCATAGGTGGCGTCCAGGATTTGCCGCGCCTGCGCGTCGTCTGCCAGCCCCAGATAACGGCGCACGGCCAAGGGCTGAACGATGTTCACCATGTACTCGTGATGCATCTCCACATGGCCTGCCCCCGACAGCACCTTGTGCAGCATCGCCGTTCCCGAACGGCCGCTGGAGACGATGAAAAACGCAGCTGTGTCCGCGCCCATGGTACCCCTCGTTAACCCTCTTTTAGCCAAACAGGTTTTAGAAACGGTTAAAGACGAGGTTCGAATCATGCGGCGCGGTCCCTTGTTCATCGCCGAAGCGTCCAGCAATCACGGGCGCGATCTCGCCCGCGCGCTCGCCTTCGTCGACGCGGCGGCGGATGCCGGCTGCGACGCGGTCAAGTTCCAGCTCTTCAAGATCGACCGGATGTTCGCGCCCGAGATCCTGGCGCAAAGCGAAAAGCACCGCGCAAGGCGGCAATGGGAGCTGCCGCGCGAGCATCTGGCCCCCCTCGCCGAACACTGTTTGAAGCGGCGAATACAGTTCTCCTGCACGCCCTTCTACCTGGAAGCGGTCGAGGAACTCAGGCCTTTCGTGGCCTTCTACAAGATCGCGTCCTACGAGCTTCTGGTGGCGGATCTGCTCAAGGCCTGCGCGCGGACGGGCAAGCCCATCGTGCTGTCGACCGGCATGGCGACGATGCCCGAGATCGTCGCGGCCGCGAAAACCCTGCGCGACGCCGGCGCGAAGGACGTCACGCTGCTGCATTGCGTCTCCGCCTATCCCACGCCCGCCGCCGAGGCGAACCTCGCCGCCATCGAGGCGCTGCGCGTGGCCACCGGCTGTCCGGCCGGGTGGTCCGACCACACGCGAAGGCCCGCGGTCATCGAGCGCGCGGTGCATCGCTGGGGTGCGAGCGTGGTGGAGTTCCATCTCGACCTCGACGGCCAGGGCGCGGAATACGCTTCCGGCCATTGCTGGCTGCCGGACGAGATCCAGCCTGTCATCGCGCGCATCCGCGAAAGCCTTGTCGCCGACGGCGAAGGCTTCAAGGGTCCGCAGCCGTCCGAGCTTGCCGACCGCGACTGGCGCGCCGATCCGCTCGACGGCATGCGCCCGCTTCGTCATATCCGCGCCCAATGGGTACCGGCTGCATGAGCACGCGCGAGCATCTTCGCATCGTCGCGGTCATCCAGGCCCGCATGGGCTCGACGCGCCTGCCCGGCAAGGTGCTCAAGCCCGTCGCCGGCCAGCCGCTGCTCTGGCATATCGTCCATCGCCTGAAAGCCTCGCACCTGATCGAGGAAGTGGCCGTCGCCACCACCACCCATCCGCGCGACGACGCCATCGTCGAGTTCGGACAGCTCCACGGCGTCACCGTCGTGCGCGGGCCGGAAGACGACGTGCTGGCCCGCTTCGCGCGCGCTGCGGAGGTGCTCGACGCCGACATCATCGTGCGCGTCTCATCCGATGCGCCGTTCATCGACGCGCCGTTCATCGATCATCTCGTCGCTTCGATGATCGAGCAGGGTGGCGACTACGTGCTGCTGGAGGAAGGCGCGGTCACCGCGCATGAGGGCGTCGATCCGTTCACCCGCCGCGCGCTCGACAAGCTGATGATGGACGCGCATGGCGATGCGGTCGCGCGCGAGCACGTCACCGGCTATTTCAAGCTCCACCCCGATTTCGTGCCCATCGCGCGCGCCAAGCCGTTTCCGCCGCTGGCGCGCGAGGCGGGAAGGCTCACCATCGACACGCCGGACGACCTCGCCTTCGTCGAGGCGGTGCATGCCAGGCTCGACGCCAAAGCCGGAGAGGCCTCGCTCGGCGATCTTCTGCTGCTGCTCGAACGCGAGCCGGCTTTGCGCACCAACGCGCATGTGAAGCAGAAGCAGCTGGGCCGCGCGGGTGGTCTTGCGCTCATCCGCTGCGACGGCGGAGGCTCGTTCGGCTACGGCCACGTCAAGCGCATGGTGGCGCTGGCGCGCGCGCTGCGCGACCGCGAGGGCATGGGCGTCGCGTTCGCCGTCAACGGCAGCGACGACGCGCTGGTGCCGATCCGCCGCGCCGGCTTCGAGGCGGAAGCGGTCGGCCCCGATATCGCCGCGCTGCGCCGCGCGATGAATGCGCGCAGTCCCGACATGCTCGTGCTCGATTGTCGCGAGGGCCCGTCGCGCGAAGAGGTCGCGAGCCTCGATGCGGACATGGTCGCCGTCGTCGACGATGCGTCGGAACGGCGGCTCGCGGCCGACATCGCCTATTACCCACCCGTCCCGCAAGCGGAAGCGCTGGATTGGAGCGGCTCGCATTGCCTGGCCCGCATCGGCTGGGAATGGTCGCTTCTGGGCCTTTCGCAGACGCCGCCGCGCCCCAAGCCGATGTCGCCCAGGCCCACGCTCCTGGTCGCGATGGGCGGCAGCGATCCGCACGAGTTGACGCTGCGCATCGCGCGCGCGCTCACGCGCCTGGATCCCGTCTTCCGCGCGCGCTTCGTCATCGGGCCGGGCATGAAGGACCGCGAGAAGATCGCCGCGGCGATCGTCAAGCTCAAATCCAATTTCGAGACCATCGAGGGCGCCGACGACCTGGCGACGGAATATGCCTGCGCCGATCTCGCGCTCGCAGCCTTCGGCGTCACCGCCTACGAGCTCGCCTCCTACGGCGTGCCGGCGCTCTATCTTTGTCTGACGGAAGACCACGCGTTGTCGGCGTCGGCGTTCGAATATGCCGGCATGGGGATCTCGCTCGGGCTTGCGGAGCAGGCGGCGGACGAGCGCATCGCCAAATCGGTGCTCGCGCTCCTGGGCGACGCGCAGCGCCGCCGCGAGATGCATCAGGCCGGCCGCATGACAATCGACGGCAACGGCGCCGCGCGCATCGCAGCCGACCTCGCGGCCACGCTCGCCGCCAGGCGCGGGCTCAGCCGCGCGAAGGCAGCATCGTAAGCGTCTGCGCGAAGCACGACGACCAGTCGCCGCGCGTCTCGGGCATGACACAGGTGCAGGCGGGCGCGAGCGGCTCATGGCGCTCGCCGAAGCTCGTCCAGCTCGTGTCGTAGAGGACCTTGTAAGTCGCGACGCCGGCCGCGGCGGAAAGCCACGACACCGCCGTCGGCGCGCTGACGACGGCATCGAGCGCGCTCAGCATCGCGCAGGCGCGGTCGAGCTCGTTCTTCTGGTCGATGCCCTGCGGCACGACGATGGCGCGTCCGCTGAGGTGCTCGAGCTCCGCGATCTCTTCCGCCGTCGCGTCGTATTGGGCCGAGACCACCGTGCCGTGCCATTCGCGCAGGAACGCGGCCCACGCGGCAAGCGGGGCATATTGCAGCGCGCGATGGCCGCCGGTCTTGCCGCTGCGCCAGCAGATGCCGATGGCGGGGCCGGAGAAAACGTTTCGCCAGCGCGTGACTTCGTCCGCGTCAGGCACGAGATAGGCATGCGGCTTGGGAAACCGGTCGAGCGTGGGACGCAGGAAGCGCGGCAGCGTTCCCATCTCGATCGCGCAATTGGCGCCGCCGATGGTCTTCAGCCAGCCATAGCGCGTCGTGGTGACGCCGCCCTTCGTCTCGGCGTCCCAGGGCCGCACCGTCGCGTCCGGGAACGAACGCGCGAACAGGGAGACGAGACGCTTCTCGCATTCCAGGATCACCCGGCCCAGTTCGCCGATCATGCTCGCGAACATGATCTGGTCGCCGACGCCCTGTTCGGCCGTCACCAGAAGACGGCGCTGCTTGAGCGGGCTTCCGTCCCAGCGCGGCAGGCCGTGCTCGGCCACCGGCGCCTTGCCCGGGATCTTCAGCCGCGCGGCATAGTCGCGCCAGCCGTCTTTCAGGTTGCCGCGCAGCAGATGCAGCACGGCGCGGTTCATGCGCGCCTGGGCGTCGTCCTTCTCCCGGCGCAGCACGCGGTCATAGAGCGCGAGGGCCGCGTCGACGTCGCCGTCATCGGCCAGGAGATCGGCGAGGTTGCCGAGCGCGGGCGCGTAGTCGGGCCTCAGCGCCAGCGCCTGGCGATAGTGCGCGGCGGCAGCCTCGCGCTCGCCCGTCTCGCGATGGACCGAGCCCAGGGTGAGCCAAAGCTCGGCGTGCTGTGGATGGCGGGCGAGGGCGGGCGCGAGCAGGCGCTCAGCCGCCTCGAACTGTCCCTGCGCGCGCAGGAGATTGGCGAGATTGACCAGCGCCTCCAGCCGGTCCGGCTCGGCGTCCAGGACGCGGCGGAAGAACGCCTCCGCCGGCCGCGAAAGCCCCAGCGCGCGCGCGGTATTGCCCAGCGCGAAGAGCACGCGAACATCGTTCGGCGAGCGGGCAAGCGCCTGCTCGAACCGCTCGATGGCAAGGGCGTGCCGGCCGCGGCCGGACAGAAGCAAGCCTTCGTCGTAAGGACTCATGGCTCTCTCGTCGCATGGCGGGATTTAAGGCGGCGTTAAGCACGTTCCGCCCGGGCTTAGCGCGGCATTAAGGGCCGGCGCGCGATAGTCGTCCCGTTATGAGTACGGGCGTGACCCTCACCGGCTTCGATCCGTCGACGCTGCTCAGCTACTATCAATCGAAGCTGCCCACGGCGCCTTCGACGAGCACGCTCACATCCGCGACGCAAGCCGCCAACAGCGCGACCGCCAACGACCAGCCGCCCTGGGAGGCGACGCCGCCCGCGCAGCAGTCGCGCGACGCGCAGGTGCTCGGCATCACCAATTTCCTCGACACGAGCAACGTGCCGCTCAGTGCCGGCACCACGACGGACACAAAGACCGAGCAGGACAACCAGAAGCTCTTCTCGCTCTACACCGCGGTCAACAACCTCTCCTATCTTGCCAGCATGTCGAACCGCAGCGGCATGACGGCGGGCCAGCTCGCGGGCTTCAACACGCGCTATCAGCAAGGCCTGCAGCAGATCCAGAACTACGTCGCGACGACGAGCTTCAACAATTTCACGCTGCAGGCATCGGCGCCGAGCTCGTCGGCGACGAGCAGCGTGGGCGTGTCGTTCAGCAACTACACCTACAACACGCGCACGCTGACCACGGACGCCAATCTCGAAAGTCCGCTGCCGGGGCTGAGCGCGAGCGACAATTTCACGGTTTCGGTGAAGAAGGGCGGCGTGTCGACCGACGTGCCGATCGACTTGTCGCAGGTGAACGGGCCGCTGACGCTCGACAACGTCATCTCCTTCGTCAACCAGCAGCTTTCGGCGGCCGGGTTCTCGTCGCGCTTCCAGCGCACGATCACCAAGGGCACGATCGACGATCCGACGAACGCGTCTTACGGCCTTTCGGTCGCGCCCGCGGGTTCGGAGACGGTCACGCTTTCCGCGCCCGACGCAACGCCTTCGCTCTATATTGCTGGCAACAGCGGCGTGACGACGACGACCGGCGACACGACCAACGCCGACGGCACAACCAACAACGACGGCACGACGGCGGATCAGCAGGGCCGTATCGTCAAGCTCAGCGATCTTGACGGCTCGCCGCAAAGCGCGTTCAGCGCGACCGCGGATCCGACCACGGGGCTGACCACGGCGCAGTCGACGGTCGTGGATTCGAGCGGCAACGTCTACGTCGTCGGCAACGCCACCGGCAATTTCGGCAACCAGCTCAACCAGGGCACGCAGGATACCTATCTCACCAAATACGATTCCGCCGGCAATGTGGTGTGGACGCAGATGCTGGGCAGCGCGGGCGCAGCCTCCGCCTATTCGCTCGCGCTCAACCCCAAAGGCGGCGTCGTGGTGGTGGGCTCGACCACCGGCCAGGTGATGCAGACGTCGGTCAGCGACGGCAACAACGACAGCTTCGTCGCCGAATACGACGCGAACGGCAACCAGAGCTGGGTCAAGCAGATCCAGACGCTCAACAACAACCAGGCGGCGGCGGTCAGCGTAGACGCCTCCGGCAACGTCTATGTCGGCGGCCAGGTGACGGGCGTCATCGGCAAGGGCCAGACGAACAACGGCGGCAACGACGCCTATGTCGCCAAGCTCGATTCCAAGGGCAACGTCGTCTACGAGCAGCAATACGGAAGCTCCGGCAACGACAGCGCGGCGGCGACGGCCACGACGTCGGACGGCGGCCTGCTGGTGGCGAGCGTCGTGGGCGGCCACGCGGTGGTGTCGAAATACGCCGGTGGCGACGCGACCCAGCCGCCGGTCTGGACTGAGGACCTGGGCGCGCTGCAGGCCGGCGGCACGATCGGCGGCATGACCGTCTCGAACGGCAACGTCTACGTCACCGGCACGACGAGCAACGCGAACCTGACCGCGGGCGGCCAGGCGACGGTTGCGAATGCGAGCTCGGGCGGCACCGATGCCTATGTCTTCAGCCTGACCGACAACGGCACCAGCGCGACCGCGAACACCGTCACCTATGTCGGCACGGGCGCGACCGACAAGGGCAACGCGGTCACGGTGGGCGCCGACGGCACGATCTATCTGGCGGGCACGACAAGCGGCACCTTCGCCGGACAGACGCGCAACATCCCTTCCGTCGACAACATGTTCGTGAGCGCGCTCAATCCCAACGGCACGGTGCAGTGGACGCGCCAATATGGCGGCGCCGACGGAACCTCCACGGGCCAAGGCGTCGCGTTCGACGCGCAGGGATCGAGCGTGCTCGACGCGCTCGGCCTGCCGCGCGGCACGATCTCGTTCAATCAGACCGTCGACCTGACGCAATCGACCACCCTGCGCGCCGGCGACAGCTTCCAGATCAAGCTCGCCGGCGCCACGACGCGCACGGCCACGATCTCCATCGACCAGGGCGAGACGCTGTCCTCGCTGGTCAACAAGATCAACATCGAGATGCAGAACACCGGCAAGGCGTCGGTGGCGTATGGTTCGAGCGGCGAGACGCTCAAGATCGCGGTCAATGCCGGCGTCACCGCGACCTTGATCGCGGGACCGGCGAATTCGGACGCGCTGGCGCGTCTCGGCCTTTCGCCGCAGACGCTCACCAACACCTCGAGCGCTTCGGGCAGCACGGCGTCGAGCACCGGCACGACCGCATACGGCCTCGGCCTGCCGGCGGATACCGACATCTCGACCGCGGCCGGCGGCGGGGCGGCGCGCGCGCAGCTGCTCAGCGTGCTCGGCACGATCCAGAAGATCTATCAGTCGGAGAATTCTCCCACCCCGAGCGCATCGTCCACCGGCGGCGGCTCGTCCGCATCGTCCGGCGGGGTGTCTCCGGAGGTGACGGCACAACTCGCCAGCTATTCGCTGGCGCTCAGCATGTTCTCCAACAGCTCCTCGTCGTCCTCGACATCGAGCGTCATCTGATCAGCCCTGCGCCGCGCGCATGGCGGCGAACTTCGCCAAAGCGGTATCACATTCGCTTGCATGTCACGCTTCGCGACATTCCTCACACCCATTTGACGAAGTTTCGTCTTCGCGCCGTGGGATGATCGCGCATGGTTTGTTCGGCGATGGAGTTCCGGGAACGGCGCGCGTTCGCGCCCGTGCGCGGCGATCTGGCGGGACGCGCGGCCTCGTTGCGCATGGAAGCGGATTTCCTGCGCGCGCGCGCCGAGGCGGCCGACGAAGAAGCGGTGCGGGCCGCCTATCTGGCGCTTGCCGAGCGCTGGCTCGCTTTCGCCGCCGGCCTCGAAGCGGAGGTCATCGCGGCGCTGATGGAATAGTCAGACGACGCTGTTGTAGAGCATCGCGCCGCTCTGGCGCGGCGCGTGGCCCGTGGCGCCGTAGGGGCTCAAAGGCGCGCGGCGGCGTTCGATCTCCTCGGCGACGGCGCGGATCATGCCTTCGGTCGCGCCGCGCATGCGGGTGAGCAGCCGCATCTGCGTGCCCAGCAGCTCGCGGAAGCGCCCCGTCGCGTCGATCAGCCGCCGGCGCAATTCGCTTCCGGCGGCGTTTGGATTGAGCCCGGAGGCCTCGCGGCCGTAGAGCGCCGTGAGACGCAGGATCTCCGGCTCGATGCTGCGCATGTCGCGCGGCTTGCCGGCCCTGAGTGCCGCGATGTCGTTCTCGAGCACCGCGATCAGGCGTTCGGCCATCGCGATCAGCCGTTCGATGCGCTGCTCTTCCGCGTTCATGACAGGCCCTGCCGTTTCAACAGCTCGCGCGTGACGTGATCGGCAAGACCCAGGCCCCCTTGCTTGGCCATCTGCTTGCCGTACTCGTCGACCATCATCGAGCGGAACATCTCCTCGCCCTCGCCGCCGCCGAACATGCCGTCGGTCTTGATGCCCTCGAACATGGAGTTCAGCATCTGCGAGATCAGCACGCCCTCGAATTGCTGGGCGACCTTGCCCGTCGCGGCTTTCGTGGCGCCCGCGACCGGCGGTTTCACCGGCCCCGATTGCAGCGCCGCCTGCGCGGTGTCGAGCGTGGGGCTCATCCGATCACCTGGATGTCGGCCTGCAGCGCGCCCGCCGCCTTGATCGCCTGAAGGATCGAGATGATGTCGCGCGGCCCCACGCCCAGCGCGTTCAAGCCGTCGACCAAACTCTGAAGGCTCACGCCTTCATGCAGCACGGCCATCTTGTTGCCCTTGCTGTCGTCGACCTGGATCTGCGTGCGCGGCACGACCTGGGTGGTGCCTTTGGAGAACGGCCCGGGCTGGCTCACCTCCGGCGTCTCGTTGACGCGGATGGTGAGATTGCCTTGCGCGATGGCGATGGTGGAGATGCGTACGTCGGCGCCCATCACGATCACGCCCGACTGCTCGTCGATGACGACCTTCGCGGGCTGGTCGGGATCGACCTTGACCTGCTCGACGTCGGTGAGCAGCCCCACCACGCCGTGCGGATAGGACGCCGGCACGGCCAGATGCACGGTGGACGGATCGCTGACGTCGGCGACGTTGGAACCCAGATAGTTGTTCACGGCGGCGGCGATGCGCGACGCCGTCATCAAATCGGGATTGTGCAGCGACAGCTTCAGGCTCGTCTGGCCCGCGAGCGCGTAAGGGATCTCGCGCTCCACGATCGCGCCGTTGGCGATGCGCCCCGCCGTCGGCACGCCGCGCGTGACGCTGCTGCCCGAATCGCCCGAGGCCGAGAAGCCGCCGATCGTCACCGGCCCTTGGCCGAGCGCATAGATCTGCCCGTCGGCGCCGAACAAAGTCGTCACCAGAAGCGTGCCGCCCTGAAGGCTTTTGGCGTCGCCCAGCGCGCTCACCGACACGTCGATGCGCGTGCCTTGCGCGGCAAAGGCCGGCAGGTTCGCCGTCACCATGACCGCTGCGGTGTTCTTGGTCTGCATCGTCTCGCCGCGCGTGTTCACGCCCATGCGCTCGAGCATGGTCTGCAGCGTCTGCTGGGTGAACGGCGCGTTCTTCAAGCTGTCGCCCGAGCCGTTCAGGCCGACCACCAGGCCGTAGCCGACCAGCATGTTGTCGCGGATGCCTTCCACTTCGACCAGGTCCTTGACCCGGGAGTAGCCGAGCGCGGGGGCGATGTTGAAGCCCAGAAGGGCGCAGAGGACGAAGATAGCAAGCTTGCGGATGTGCATGAGCGCGTTCTGCTCTTTATGGCCGACGCCTGCCTTGCCAGTTCCGTGCCTGCTGCACGTGAATAATATATCTTTATTATCAGTATCTTAGATGGTCGCCGCCGCCCGCCCGGCAGCTTTTTCCCGGCAGTTCCGGCCTAATCGGGCTTGAGCGCGGGGTAGCGCACCCAAGTGGAGCTCGACGCGCCGATCGGCGAAAACAGGATGGAATTGTGCTCGTGCCGCAGAACGATCAGCGCGCCGTCGGCGGCTTTGCCGAGGGTCATCGTCTCGTGCTCCCGGCTGGTCAACGGATTGTCCCGGCCGCGCGTTTCCCCCGAATAGGTGTCGATGACGGCGCCCTCGGTCCCGCACTCCCGCGCCGGATAGCTCAGGGTTGCGATCTCCCCTGTCGCGCCGCGAAAATGAAGGACAAGCGCCGCCGGCCCGTCGCTCGCGATCTCGACACGGTCGATCAGGGCGCTGGTCTTGGCGTTCTTCGCGCCCTCCTCGCTGGTCTGCGGCTCGGGGGTCAGCATCGAATAGAGGCTCAAGGCGCTTGTCGGCTCGCCGGCCTCCTCGCCAGAACCTTGATAGAGCCCGACCACGTCCGCGCAGTTCTTCATAGGCGCGGGCGCGGCCCAGTTCCGAGGGTAGGATTCTCCTCGCGCGGGCCCGCACAGGAGCACAATCCCCATCACCGCCCATTGCGCGCGCCGAAACATCCCACCACCCCGCTCTCGAAGCGCGGCAGCCTAGCACGGAAGCCGTGGACAGCGCGGCGGCGCGACCGTAATCATCGCCGCATGAGCAAATCACCCTGGCAGCTCGTCCTCGTCCGCCATGGCGAGAGCGAGTGGAACAAGAAGAACCTCTTCACCGGCTGGCGCGACGTGCGGCTGACCGAGCAGGGCGAGCGCGAGGCGCGCGAGGCGGGGCGCACGCTCAGGGCCGAGGGGCTCGCGTTCGACGTCGCCTATACCTCGCTGCTCAGCCGCGCGATCAAGACGCTGTGGCTGGCGCTGGACGAGATGGACGCGATGTGGCTGCCGGTGATCAAGCATTGGCGGCTCAACGAACGGCATTACGGCGCGCTGCAGGGCATGAACAAGCGCGAGGCCACGGAGAAGTTCGGCGAGGCGCAGGTCAAGGTCTGGCGGCGCTCCTATGCGACGCCGCCGCCGCCGGTCGCGCGCGACTCGCCCGAATACAACAAGGGCGATCCGCGCTACGCCGATCTCAGCGACGAAGAATTTCCCTTGAGCGAAAGCTTGAAGGACGTGCTCGCGCGCGTGATGCCGTATTGGGAAAGCGCCATCCTGCCCGATCTCGAAGCGGGCAAGCGCGTGCTGATCGCGGCCCACGGCAATTCGCTGCGCGCGCTGATCAAGCATCTCGAGAACGTCGGTGACGAGGCCATCGCCGGCATGGACGTGCCCACGGCCATCCCCAGGGCCTATCGCCTGGATGCGTCGTTCAAGGCCGCGGAAGCGCGTTATCTGGGCGACCCCGCGGAGCTCGAGCGCCGCATCGGCGCGGTCAAGGCCCAGGCGGGATGAGGCGCGGGGCGCTTCTTCTTCTATGCACGCCGCTTCTGCTCGGCGCCGTCAAGCAGGGCGATCCGCATTGCGGCGTCACGACCAAACCCTGCGCGGGCAAGGTCCTGCTGCATCCGCCCAAGCCCCATCACGCGGCCAAGCACGCTAAGAAGCCCGCGCCGAAAGAGACCGCGAGCGCCCCGCCCGCGCCGCCGCCGCTGAACGACAACACCGACACGAGCCACGCGATCCCCGCAGGCCAGGCGCTCAAGCTTCCTTCGACCAAGGATCAGTTCGAGACGCTGAGGAACAAGATCAAGCGCGACCGCCCCGCCATGCTCGACGCGCGGCAGAAGAGCGATACCCTCAAGGCCCAAGCCGCGGCGCTGCAGAAGAAGCTGATCGATACTGCCGCGCGCGTCGTGGCGCTGGAGGACGAGAAGCAGCATCTCGACGCCGACATCGCGCGCCTCACGGGGGAGGACCAGCGCCTGTCGGCGAGCTTCGCGCGCGACCGCGTCTCGGTTGCCAGGCTGCTCGCGATCCTGGAGCGGATGCAGCACGACATGCCGCCCGCGATCGTGCTGCGTCCCGATGACGCGTTGGGCGCCGCGCGCAGCGCGATGCTGATCGGCGCCTCGGTGCCCAACGTCTATGGCGAGGCGGCAGCGCTGGCGCGCCGCATTAAGACGCTGCAACAAACCCGCATCGCGCTGGTCACCAAGCGCGCGGAAGAACAGCGCAACGCCGTCAGCCTCAAGGCCTCGCGCGACGAGCTCGATCAGTTGCTCGCGACCAAGGAATTGGAGGCCGACGCCGCGGCCCAGCGCTATGGCGATCTCGCCTCCGGGCTCGAACAGGCCGCCACGACCGCGGCCGATCTCCAGGCTTTGCTGGAAAAAGTCTCGGCGCTGCGCACCCGGCCGGCGCAGCAGGCCATCGTGACGGTGAGCGCGCTGAAGCCCGGCACGGGCGGCCCGCTCCAGGGCCGCAGCCTGCTCGTTCCGGTGGCCGGACGGCCGGTTCCGGGCGGCATGGACGGGGTGGGCGGGGCCAGGGCGCCGGGGCTGACCTTCGCCACGCAGCCGGGCGCCAGGGTGATTGCCCCTGCCGACTCCGAGGTCATTTTCGCCGGCCCTTACCATAAAACCGGCCAAGTCTTGATCTTGGAATTGACCGCTGGATACGATCTCGTCCTGGCGGGGCTCGGCCGGGCCGATGTGCGGCCCAATGACGAAGTTTTAGCCGGTGAGCCGGTAGGAATAATGCCCAATTCCGGCCAGAACGGGCTACTGTACTTCGAGCTCCGGCAGAACGGACACGGCATCTCACCGGCCCCATGGTTGGCCGTGGAACTGAGGAAGGCACAAAAATGAAGCGCATCGCGTTCGTCGCCTTGGGCGTCGTCATCGGGTTCTCCGTCGCCGGCATTCTTCCCGCCGCGCACGGCGCCAACGACATGTCGACCTATCGCCAGCTCGATCTCTTCGGGCAGGCCTTCGACAGCGTGCGCAAGAACTATGTGCGTCCGGTGCAGGACGGCGCGCTCGTCGACTCCGCGATCCAGGGCATGGTCAGCGATCTCGACCCGCATTCCAGCTACATGGACGCGAAGGCCTTCGCCGACATGCAGATCCAGACCAAGGGCGAGTTCGGCGGCGTCGGCATCGAG
Source organism: Alphaproteobacteria bacterium (assembly GCA_021325375.1). Lineage (GTDB taxonomy): Bacteria > Pseudomonadota > Alphaproteobacteria > Micropepsales > Micropepsaceae > Rhizomicrobium. The sequence continues at coordinate 157,646 of JAJPHG010000012.1, forward strand.
GTGACGGCGGAAGACGGACTGATCAAGGTGATCTCGCCCATCGACGACACGCCCGCCGCCAAGGCCGGCCTGAAGACCGGCGACTACATCGCCGCCATCGACGGCACCTCGATCCAGGGCACTCCGCTCAACGACGCTATCGATAAAATGCGTGGCGCGCCCGGCTCCAAGGTCGTGCTCACGATCCTGCGCACGGGACAGAAGAAGCCGTTCGACGTGACGCTGGCGCGCGCCATCATCCGCGTCGACAGCGTGAAGTTCCACCGCGAGGGCGATGTCGGCTATATCCGCCTGACCGCGTTCAACGAACAGACGGCCAGCGGGCTTGCGCGCGCCATCACCTCGCTCAAGAAGCAGATCGGCCCGGGCCTCAAGGGCTACGTGCTCGACCTGCGCAACAATCCGGGCGGCTTGCTCGACCAGGCGATCGAGGTGTCGGACGACTTCCTCACCTCCGGCGAGATCGTGTCGACGCGCGGCCGCCATCCCGACGACACGCAGCGCTACGACGCCAAGCCCGGCGACATGACCGACAACAAGAAGGTCGTCATCCTGGTCAATGGCGGCACGGCCTCGGCGTCGGAGATCGTCGCGGGCGCGCTGCAGGACCACAAGCGTGCGACCGTCGTCGGCATGACCTCGTTCGGCAAGGGCTCGGTGCAGACCATCATCCCGCTGGGCGAAGGCGGCGGCGCGCTGCGCCTGACGACGGCGCGCTACTACACCCCGTCCGGCCACTCCATCCAGGCGCAGGGCATCATCCCCGACGTCATGGTGGCGCAGGGCGACGAGGACCAGACGCCCAAGATCGCGCGCCCGAGCGAGGCCGACCTTCCCGGCCATCTCGTCGGCGAGCCCGTGATCAAGAAGCCTGACGCCGGCATCATCAAGCCCGCGCCGGGCAAGAAGTACGACGACTTCCAGCTCTCCTACGCGCTGGACATGATCCGCGGCCAGACCACCGTCAGCGCCGTGACCGTCAAGAGCGCAAGGGCGGATTAAGCTCCCCTCAAATTCCCTCTCCCCCTCCGGGGGAGAGGGTTAGGATGAGGGGGTCGTGCAGCTAGACTCGCTGCAGCCGCCCCCTCACCCCGGCCGCGCCTACGCTGCCGCTGGGCGCCCCCCGCTTCGGGGGGCGAGGGAGGATTTTTTATTTGGTTCCGCGCTACCATCCCGCCATGGCCAGCGATTCAATGACCGAGCAGAGCAGGGCGCCGCGCGTGCTGGCGTTCGCCTGGCTGGCGCTGTTCGTGGCGCTGGTCGTGGGCGCCGCAGCGATCACCTTCCTCGGCAATCCGCAGGCCGGACAATCCGTCGTCGTGATGGATGTGCCGCAGCCCACGATCCTGGCCACGCCCAAGCCGGCGCAATCCAACACTGCGGCGGCGCTGCCGCAGACGCAGCCGGCGATCGTGCCGGTGCCGTCGCCGCTCGCGCCGCCGCAGAAGATCACCACGCCGCAATATGCCGGCCGCGCGCTCATCGCCGATCCCGCGCTCGTGGAGAACACGCCCGAAGGTCCCTTGCCGCGCATCGCAGACGACGGCACGACGCCGATGCGCGCCTATGCGCCGCCGACGCTCAGCGACGGCCGTCCGCGCATCGCCGTCGTCATCGCGGGGCTCGGCATCAGCGCCAAGGCCACGCAGGGCGCGATCGACGGCATGCCCGCGGGCGTGACTTTGGCGTTCGCGCCTTACGCGGCCGACGTCCAGCAATGGGCGGCGCAGGCGCGCCGCGCGGGACACGAGGTTCTTCTCGAAGTGCCGATGGAGCCTTACGACTTCCCCGACAGCGATCCCGGTCCGCACACCTTGCGCTCCGGCACGGGTGAAGATGCCAACACCGAGCGCCTCGTCTGGGCGCTGACGCGCTTCTCCGGCTATGCAGGCGTGACCAATCTGCTCGGCGGCCGCTTCCTTTCCGACGCGGGTTCGCTCGAGCCGATGATGACCTATCTCGCGCGCCGCGGGCTGCTCTTCTACGACAACGGCCAGGCCGCGCATTCCGCCGGTCCCGACGTCGCCTCGCGCACGGGTGCGGCTTTCGTCCAGGCGGATTCGACCATCGACAAGATCCAGACCGCGATGGAGATCGACCGCAGGCTCTCGGGGCTCGAGACGCTCGCGCGCTCGCGTGGCTCCGCGTCGGGCGCGGGCTTCCTCTATCCCATCACCGTCGACCGCGTCCGCAGCTGGGCCGCCGGCCTTTCCGGACGGGGCTTTGTTCTGGTGCCGGCTTCGGCCATAGTCTCCGCGTCGAAATAGAACCGCTCATGTCGCGCTCGCTTCTCCGCCACGAGGATCTGCCTTATCGGCCCTGCGTCGGGGTGATGCTTCTGAATGCCGAAGGGCTCGTCTTCGTCGGCCGCCGCATCGACCAGACGGTGGAAGGCTGGCAGATGCCGCAAGGCGGCATCGACCAGGGCGAGACGCCCAGAGAGGCCGCGCTTCGCGAGCTCAAGGAAGAGATCGGCAGCGACAAGGCCGAGCCGTTGCGCGAGATGGAAGGCTGGCTCGACTACGACCTGCCGCGGCATCTCCTGGGGGTGGCGCTCAAGGGGCGCTATCGCGGCCAGCGCCAGAAGTGGATCGCGATGCGCTTCACGGGCAAGGACAGCGACATCGACATCAACACGCACGAGCCCGAATTCGCCGATTGGAAGTGGCTGGCGGTGGAAGCGCTGCCGCGTCTCATCGTGCCGTTCAAGCGCGACACCTACACCAAGGTGATCGACGCGTTCCGCGACCTCGCCTTCGCAGCTCCCTGATGCCGGCGAAGAAGCGTCCTCCCATCGTGATGATCCACGGCGCCTTCTGCGGCCCGTGGTCGTTCGACGAATTCCGTAAGCCTTTCGCGGCCGCGGGTTTCGCCGTGCATGCACCGGCGTTGCGCTATCACGACCGCGGGCCTGAGCCGCCGTCCGCGCTCGGCAAGGTCAGTCTCCTCGACTATGCGAGCGATCTGGAGAATTTCATCACGGGCTTGAGCGAAGCGCCGGTCCTGGTCGGCCATTCGATGGGCGGGCTCTTGGCGCAGATGCTGGCGGCGCGGGGCAAGGCGCGCGCCTGCGTGCTTCTCGCGCCGTCGCCGCCCTGGGGCGTGTGGCCCACGACGCTGTTCGAGGTCGCCTCGGCGCAGACGCTTCTGTTCTCCGGCGGCGACTATCGCGGCACGCTGATCCATCCGAGCTACAAGATCGCAACCGATCATTCGCTCGATCGTCTGGCTCCCGCGACACGCAGCGCGGTCTATGCGCGCTTCGTGCCCGAGTCAGGGCAGGCCACGTTCGAGATCATGAATTGGAGCTTCGATCCGCGCCGCGCCGGCCACGTGCGCGCGCGCGACGTGCTCTGTCCGCTGCTTTGCATCGCGGGCTCCGACGACAAGATCAACCCGCCCTCGACGGTGGCGCGCATCGCGGCGCGCTACCACGGCCGCGCCGTGTTCGAGGAGGTGAAAGGCCACAGCCACTGGCTGGTGGGCGAGCCCGGCAGCGACAAGATCGCGGCAAGGGCGATCGCGTGGGTGGATGAGGTGCTGTCCAAGAAGAAGCGAGTAGTGAGTAGGGAATAGGGAATAGTAGGTTCCCTACTCGCTATTCCCTACTCACTACTCGCTTCTAATTCGTCCTCACCCCCGCGCTTTGCGCGTGGATGTCCTTCATCAGGCTCTGCAGCGTGTCGATGGAGGCGACCTGGGCGGCGGCGTCGCGGAAGGCGAGGCCGTGGGCGTCGATGCGGGCGCTGACGACCTCAAAGGCGCCGGAATCGGGGCCGGCCTTCATCTTCGGCGCGAAGCGGTCGCGCAAGCGGTCGAGGCTCGCTTCGTCGTTGGCGAGCGAATAGGCGACGGCGGCGCGCATCACTTCGGCGCGGTCCTGTTCGGTGAGCGGCGCGGGATCGCTCCAGCGGGTCCCGAGCGCGTCCTCGGCCGCCTTGGCGGCGCCCGCCCATTGCCCGCCCTGCCAATAGATGTCGGCGCGCAGCCGCGCGGTGTCATAGGCCTTGTCGACGGCCAGCATGTCGAGCGCGTCGTCATAGTGCTTGAGATCGCAGAGCGCGCGCGCCTCGATCAGGAGGCGCTGGTGGCCGACGTCGTCGGGCAGCGCGGAGATCTGCGTGGCGCGGATCTCGTCCAGCGCCGCTTGCGCCTTCTTGTCCATCAGGTAGATCGCGGCGAGCCGGGCCGCGACCTGCGCGCGCGCCACGCCGTCCAGGCGCTTGTCGATCTGGTATTTGAGAAGGTCGGACGCCGGCCCGAGCAAGTCCACCGCGACGAGGCGGTCGGCCATGCGCCGGATCATCTCGTCGCCGTCGGGACCGATCGGCGTCTGGTCGAGATTGTCGTAGAACAGCGACAAGGCCTCGACCGGCGCGATCTTGTCGGCCTGGCCGCGCAGGAAGAGGCTCACGAACGCCGCACGCATGTCGTCCTGCGCCTGGCGCGCAAGCTCGTCGCCGGGGAAGTTCAGCGCGGCCAGGCGCAGCGTGTGCAGACCCTCGCGCCAGCGCTTCTGCGCGAAATAGAGCGCGCTCAGCTTGCGCAGCGTCTTCATCTCCAGCGCGTCGCCGCGCCAGCGGAAGCGCAGCTTCTCGAGCTCGGCGATCGCGCTCTTGGGCGCAAGCGTATCGGCGGCAAGCCCGGCCTCGACGCGATAGTAGATCGAACGCGCCGCCTGGATGTCGTCGCCACTCTTCTCGACGGCGGCGAAGAGCAGGGCCGCGTCCTTTGTGCGGCTCTCGGCCGCGTAGAGGCGCGCCCGCGAAAGTTCGGCCTGGATCATCAGCGATGGCGGCAGACTTGCGGGCAGGCGCGCCAGCGCCGCGTCGGCGATCTCCAGATGCCCGCGGCCAAGTGCGGCCTCCGCCACGGCAAGGCGCACCCGCGCCTGCCACTCGGCGGGATAGAGATGCAGCACGGGACCCGCGCGCGCCAAGTCGGTTTGCGCGTCGTTCCAGTTCTCCTGCGCGGTCTCGATCAATCCGCGCCACAGCGCGGCATGACGGTCGCCGTCGAACTCGGTCGCGGCAAGGTCGTTATGCGCATCGCGCAGGCGCCCCATCTGAAGGTCGGCCACGGCACGCATGGTCAGGAGCTGGCGGTCGCTCTCAAGCGCCGGATCGGCCGCCTGCATCAGGCGGATCAGGCCAATCGTCTCGGCCGCGAAGCCGTTGGCGAGATAGAAGCGCGCGAGCTTGAGGCGCGCGTGGTTGGCATCCTCAGGCTTCAGCCGCGCGATGTCCGCGGTCAGGCGCCGCTCGGTGGCGAGAAAGCTTCCGCCCTGGATGCGGCTCCACGACGCGAAGTCGAGATAGCAGGGACCCGCGCCGCCCCGCGCCAGCGCCGCCGGCGAATCCGCGACCGGCATGGTCGGCGACGTCAGCGACAACCCGCCCTTATGCGTGATCGTCACACGCGTCGTGTCGATGGCGACGGAAAGATCGTCGATGAAGGGCACGAGCACCAGGCCCGACGCGGTCTGAAGCGCCTGGAACTCGACATAGGAGCGCTCGTCCATCATCGCGCGTCCGGCGGCGGCGGGGACCAGCACCAGCGCGTCGCCGGCCACCGGATCGATCAGGTTCACCGTGCGCGTGGCGCCGGGAAGCAGGGTCGACATCGAGGAGTGCGTCGCGTCGTCCTGGTTGCGCGCGAAGCCGATGGCGGTCGCGTTGGATGAGACCTGCGGCGCGATCACGACCTTCAGGTTCGAGCCGTCGGCGAAGGCGGCGATCTCTTCGGGCTCCTTCAGCGAGATGCGCAGGATGCTGACGCCGCCGCCGCTGGAGGCTTCCACGGCGTCGGGGAAGGTGCCGAGCTGGGCTTTGAGCTTGGCGGCATCGAGCGGCGGCGCGTCCTGCAGCACGATCCACGCCGTCATGCCGCGCATGAACACGGCCGAACCGCGGCGGCTCGCGCCCGCGAACGTCATCACCGCGCCGTCGCGCGTGAGCTTGCCTTGCGCCGCATTGGGATCGGCGGGCGGCGGCGCGGCGGTGGGTGCGGGCTGCGTTACGGAAGCAGGCGGGGGAGCCGGCGTTGCCAGCGCGGTCTTCTGCGGCGCGGGAGCAGCAGCGGCCGGCGCGGGCGTTCCATTGAGCTTGGCGGCGGCGGCCGCGACGGCTTGCACTTGCGCGCTGGTGACGCCGGTCTTCGCAGCGTTCGCCGCGAGCGGGATGATCTTCACTTTGCTGCCGCTTGGGCCGCCTCCCGGCGGCGCGTAGGCATCGGCGTCGGTCTTGGGCGCGAGCACGTCGAGCACGACGCGCGGCCCGTCGCGGAAATCGTGGAAGCCCGACGCCTGATCGGTCTCGAACTCGACGACGATGGATTTGCCGTCGATGTGCCAGGCGGCGTTCTTCACCCAGGGCGGCGCCTGGCGCAGCAGCGCGGTGAAGTCCGGACGCGCGAGCGTATTGAAGCGCATGGTGAGCTTGCCCGCACCGGGGAAAACCGAATAGGGCACTTGCTTGGGCCAGTCGAAGACGAGCCGGGTGAAGTTCTGATAGGCGCCCGCGCGCACCTTCACAGCCGCGAGAGATGCGGGATCGACGGGGGCCGAGACCTTGGGCGGTGGCTGCGGCAGGTCGGGCGGCTGGCCCGCGAAGCTCACCGGCGCGAGGTCGATGGCGATCCGTTCGCCGACGGTGCTGGTGTGCACGCGCACGCGCTGGGCCAGCGCAAGATGGAACGTCTTGCCGTCCGCGTCGCCGCGGGTGGCGGAGACATACGCCGGCAAACCTTGCGCGAGCGCGGAGGGATCGAGCGCGACCTTGCGGTCGAAGCTGATGGTCAGCGTGCCGTCCGTGCTCGCGGTCGTCGCATGTGCGGCCGGCGTCAGCGTGAACAGCAGCCGCGCGTAGCCGCCTTCGGTCGAGGCCGAGACGCTATCGGCACGCGCCGTCTGCGCAAGGCAGATCGCAAGCGCGACCGAAGCGAGCGCTTTCAGCAGAGTCCTACCCTCCCCTTGAGGGAGGGTCGAAATCCGCGAGCGCAGCGAAGCGGATTTCGGGGAGGGGACGGACGTCGAGCCCTTGCCCCTCCTCGAAAAATGCTTCGCATTTTTCGACCCTCCCTCAAGGGGAGGGTTGATGTTGAGCTTGTCAGCCATTCTTGCCTTTCGCCGGTGCGGGCGTGGCGGGTTGCGGCGCTGCCGGGGCAGGTTGCGTCGCGGGCGGTTGCGGCGTCGCGGCTTGCGGTGTGGCCGCAGCAGGTGTGGCGGCAGCGGTCTGTGTTTGCGGGGCAGCGGCCGCGACGGGCGCGGGGCCGGCAGTGTCCGGCAGGTTGAGCTTGGAGGCGAGCTTGACGGTCAGCTTCTGCGCCGCGCTCGGGCTCATCGCGGCGAGCACGGGGGCGAGCGCGTCGGACTTCATCTCTTGCGCCACGGGCACCAGCACGTCGTCGCTGAGGCCGTCGAAGATGCGCGCGGCGTCCTTCGGCTTCATCGCGGAATAGGTCTTCACCAATGCCGTGACCTGCTTCTCCTGCGCTGCGTCGCGCTGGCCGATCAGCGTCGTCACCTGGGTCTGCAACTGCTTGAGCGTCGCGATCTTCTCGTCGACGCGCTTCTCGGTCGCGGCGAGCACGTTCGCGCGCATGTCCAGCGCGCGGGCGCGGTCGTCGAGCTCGGCGCGGCGCCTGGAAAGGCTCGCCAGCACATCGACTTCCGCCGCGCTGCCTGTGTCGGCGTCGTCGCCGGCGAAATCCTTCGTGGCGGGCGCGGTATCCGTCGAAGCGGCAGCGACCTGCTGCGGCGCGCTTTGCGCATCCGCCTCGCGCACGATGCCGGTGCCCTTCAGCACCAGGAGCGTGAGGCAAAGGACGATGACGGCGGGAAGAAGCCGGAAATATCTCATCTTGCGACCCTCAGCCGGTCCATGACGCTGCCCGAAGGAAGGTTCGGATTGGCGGCGCCCGGCGCTTTCGTATCGACGCTGCGCTCCATGCGGCTGGCGATACGCTCGCCGGATGCGGTGACGAGACTGAGCTCGTCGATGGTCGAGCGCGCGGTGGCGAGCTTGCGGTCCAGGGTCTCGCCGATGGTGGCGGCGGCGGCCTGCAGCGCGCGCAACGAGGCGCCGGCCGTCGCCAGCGACGCGTTGAGCGAATCGATGGTCGACTTCATCTGCTGCTGGCCGTCGCGCACCGCCTTGAGGCGGCGCTCCAGCAGCACGCAATAGATGAGCGTGGCGACGAGCAGCGCGCTCAGCGCGAGCTCGACGGCGAGTGTCAGGGTGAAGATCATGTCTGTATCCTTTAGAGCGCGCGCGAGGCGTCGGTGCGCTCGATCGCCTCGTCGATCTTGATGGCGACCGACGAGCCGACGCGGCCCATCTTGCCCTTGAGCAGCGGCACGCCGCGGCAGCGCATCTCGACCTTGCTGTCCGGCGTCGCGTTCAAGAGCACCGTCTCGCCCACTTTCAGGTTCATAACCTTGTTGAGCGGCATGGTCTGCTCGTCGAGGATCGCGTCGATATCGACGGTGGTCGACCACAGCTCGGTCGCCAGGTGGCTTTCCCAGATCGAGTCGCGGCCGAACTTCTCGCCCATGAACTGCTGCAGCAGCAATTTGCGGATCGGTTCCAGCGTCGCGTAGGGCAGCAGCAGCTCGGTGCGCCCGCCGCGGTCCTCCATATCGATGCGCAGCTTGACCAGGATCGCGGCATTGGCCGGCCGCGCGATGGCCGCGAAGCGCGGATTGGTCTCGAGCCGGTCGAGCGCGAAATTGACGGGCGCCAAGGGCTCGAAGGCCTGGCACATGTCGCCCAGGATCACCTCGATCATGCGCTGCACCAGCGTGCGCTCGATGGTGGTGTAGGGCCTACCCTCGATGCGCATCGCCGACGAGCCGCGGCGTCCGCCCAGGAGCACGTCGACGATGGAATAGATCAGGTTCGAATCGACGGTGAAGAGGCCGTAATTGTCGAGCTGCTCGGCGCGGAACACGGCCAGGATCGCGGGCAGCGGGATCGAGTTCAGATAGTCGCCGAAGCGGATCGAGGTGATGCTGTCCAGGCTGACCTCGACATTGTCCGAGGTGAAATTGCGCAAGGATGTCGTCATCAGCCGCACCAGGCGGTCGAAGACGATCTCGAGCATCGGCAGGCGCTCATAGGAGACGAGCGCCGAATTGATGATCGCGCGGACGCCGCTCTTGTCCTGGAGCTGGTCGTTGTTGACGTCGAAGCCGAGGAGCGAGTCGATCTCCTCCTGGTTCAGGATGCGCTCGCCGGCGACCGTCTGCGGCGGCGCCATCATCTCGCTGGCGTTCTCGCCCAAGGGCGCGGTTTCGGCTTCGGGTGTGGTTTCTTCTGCCATGGGTTCCTACTGGACGATCATTTCCTTGAGCAGCACGTCGCGCACGCGATAGGGGGCTGCGGCCACGTTGATTCTACGAAGCAGCTCTTCCTTGAGGCGCAGCACGCCGGCGGAGCCTTTCAAATCGTCGATGCGCAGCTCGCGCAGATAGCCCTGGAACTGGTCGACGACGCGCGGCATGAGCGCGGTGATGCCGGGCTTCTCGTCCGCCGTCTCGAGCTCGAGCGAGGTGGAGAGCTTGAGATAGGCCGGGCTCCCGTCTGCGCTCTGGATGTTCACGATGATGTCGGGCACGTCGTAGAAAGCCACCTGCGGCGGGGTGACCGGCATCGGCGCCTCGTTGGCGGCGAGCTTGGTGTCGTCCTTGGGCGCGCTGAAGACGAAGAAATAGAGTCCCGCGCCGCCGCCGCCGAGCACCAGGAGCAGGCCCGCGGCCATGATGATCAGCAGCTTCCTGTTGCCGAGCAGTTTCTTAACGAAACCTTGCTTTGGCGCCTCGCCGTCCGGCGCCTGCCCCTCGGGCGCGTCCTCCGCCTGCGGCTCTTCCTTCTTCTTGGCCATGTGCCCTCAACCCGTTTGGTGAAGAGAACCTAGCCGCACGTGGTTAAGGAGCGGTTTAACGGCAGGCTTGGGCCCGGCAGAGTTTGCCGTCCAGTGCGCCGGCACGCCTCGAAACCCCAGGAAATCCGCGCCCTCGCGCATGGCACGGCGCCTGCACCACACGCGATGCGGCCAGAAAGGATCGCAAAGGCCTATGGATAACACTCTTCTCGTCTCGCTCTCGCAGCAGCTTGCCGCGTACCAGTCGATGGACGTGATCGCGAACAATATCGCGAACCTGTCGACGCCCGGCTTCCGCCGCGAGGAGCAGACCTTCCACGAATATGTCGAGCAATTGCCGCCCGAGGACGGACAAAGCGCCGGCCAGTCGCTGAGCTTCGTGCAGGACGGCGGCATCGTGCGCGACATGAGCGAGGGTCCGATGCGCGCGACCGGCGCGCCCTTCGATCTGGCGCTGCACGGCAAGGGCTTCTTCGTCGTGCAGACCGCGAACGGCGAGCGCTACACGCGCAACGGCCACTTCTCGCTCGACCCGTCCGGCCAGATCGTCGACGATGCGGGCGACGCGCTGCAGGGCGACGGCGGCGCGATCACCATCAACACCGACGACGGCGACATCCATATCGGCGCCGACGGCACGCTGTCGGGAAAGAACGGACAGCTCGCCAAGCTGCGCGTCGCCGCCTTCGCCGACGAGACCTCGCTGACCAAGGACGGCGGCAGCCTCTATTCGGCAGCCGGTGCGCCCAGCGAGGCGACGGGCGCGGAGATCCGCCAGGGCATGCTCGAGGAATCGAACGTCCAGCCCGTGGTCGAGATCTCGCGCATGGTCGAGGTGATGCGCTCTTACCAGGCCGTCGCCACCATGACCCAGTCCCAGCAAGACCTCATGCGCCAAGCGATCGACAAGCTTGGCTCGACACCGTCCAGTTAAGGAGCAACAGCCATGCGAGCCCTGAGCATCGCGGCGACCGGAATGCTGGCCCAGCAGACCAACGTCGAAGTCATCGCCAACAACCTGGCGAACATGAACACCACCGCCTACAAGGAGCAGCACGCCGCGTTCGAGGATCTGCTCTATCAGAACGTCGAGCAGCCCGGCTCGCAGTCATCGGATTCCGGCACCTTGCTGCCGAGCGGCATCCAGCTCGGCGCGGGCGTGAAGACGGCGGCCGTCTACCGCATCAACAGCCAGGGCGCGATGACCCAGACGTCGAACCCTTACGACCTCGCGATCAACGGCGCGGGCTATTTCCACGTCACCATGCCCGACGGCACCGACGCCTATACGCGCGCCGGCAATTTCGCGCTTTCGCCCGAAGGCCAGATCGTGACGCAGGACGGCTATGTCGTGGCGCCCGGAATCGCGGTGCCCGCCAATGCGACCGCGATCACCATCAACGCCCAAGGCCAGGTGCAGGCGACGATACCCGGCCAGACCGCGCCGCAGACCGTCGGCCAGTTCGAGCTCACGCGTTTCCCCAACGAGGGTGGCCTCAGCATGGTCGGCAGCAACCTGCTCACCGAGACGCCGGCTTCGGGCTCGCCGCAGTCCGCGGTTCCGGGATCGCCCGGCTACGGCACGATCCAGCAGGGCTTCCTCGAAGCCGCGAACGTCAATGCGGTGGAAGAGATGACCTCGCTGATCACGGCGCAGCGCGCCTATGAGATGAACTCCAAGGTCATCACCGCGGCGGACCAGATGCTGCAGGAGACCTCGCAGCTGGCAGGGACGTAAGCCATGAAAGCGATCTTCCTCTTCGTCATAGCGCTCATGATGGCCTATCCGGCCTTCGCGGATTCCGGTGTGCGCATCGTCGTGCCGGCGCGCGACATCGCCCGCGGCGACACGATCGCGGAATCCGATCTCTCCTATGTCTTCGTCGAGCCCTCCAACGTGATGTCCGGCACGGCGACGAGCATGGACGCGCTCATCGGCATGCAGACGCGCCGCGTGCTGCGCGCCGGCGAAAGCGTGCGCAACGACGACGTGCGCCATCCGATCCTGGTCAGCAAAGGCTCGACCGTGACCATGACCTTCGAGGTCCCCGGCGTGCAGCTCACCGCGACCGGCAAGGCGATGAGCGAAGGCGGCCTCGGCGAGAACGTGACGGTGCTCAATCCCGTCTCCTTCCGCCAGATCACCGCAATCGTCACCGGCCAGGGCACGGTCAAAGCCGAAGCCGGCATGGGTGCGACCGTCTCGCCGCGCATGGCCAGCATCACGCGGCGCACGCCGGTCGTCGTCACCAGCAATTGAGGAACAGGAATATGAAGGCGTTGAAATCGGTTCTGCTGCTCGGCGCGGTCGCGGGCCTGTCGGCATGCTCGGCGGTCGACCGCATCAAGGAGATCGACGGCGGGCCCAAGCTCGCGCCGATCAGCAATCCCACGCCGCAGCTTCCCCAGCTTCCGATGCCGGCGGCGCCGACCGAGCCGCGCGGCGCGAGCTCCTTGTGGCAACCGGGATCGCGCAGCTTCTTCCACGACCCGCGCGCCAGCCGCGTCGGCGACATCATCACCGTGAACGTCTCGGTCGCCGATGCCGCCAAGCTGTCGAACACGACCAGCCGCGCGCGCACCAATACCGAGAACGCGAACATGACGAATTTCTTCGGTCTCGAGACGGCATTGCCCTCGAGCATGAATCCCGCGAGCCTCGTCAACATGGGCTCGGCCAATTCCAATGTCGGCGCCGGCTCGATCGACCGTTCGGAAACCGTGAGCCTGACGCTCGCGGCCTTGGTGACCCAGGTCCTGCCCAACGGCAACCTCGTGATCGGCGGCCATCAGCAGATGAAGGTGAACGCCGAGCTGCGCGACCTCACCGTCACCGGCATCGTGCGCACCGAGGACATCACCAGCGCCAACACCGTCGATCTCTCGCAGATCGCAGAGGCCCGCATCGCCTATGGCGGCCAGGGCACGACCAGCGACGTCCAGACGCCGCGCTACGGCAGCCAGCTGTTCGACATCTTAATGCCTTGGTGACGCCGGGCTGCGATACTGGACTTCAGATGAACGCGCCGCCTTTGGTGGGCGGAGGGGCTATAAGGAAACGGCCGGGCGCAAAGACCCGGCCGTTTTCGTTTTCCCAAAGCTGTCATCCCGGCCAAGCGATGGTCCGTAGCGACAGCGTACGGACGCATCGCGCAGGGCCGGGACCCAGGGCGCAGCGTCTCAGTGGGTCCCGGCACTCGCTGCGCTCGGCCGGGATGACACCTTTGACCAAGGCAGCACCGCTGCTCAATCGTCCCGATACACCTTCTCGCGGCGCTCGTGGCGTTCCTGGGCTTCGATCGACAAGGTCGCGATCGGGCGGGCGTCGAGGCGCTTCAAGGAGATCGGATCGCCCGTCTCCTCGCAGAATCCGTAGGTCCCGTCCTCCAGACGGCGCAGCGCCGAGTCGATCTTGGCGATCAGCTTGCGCTGGCGGTCGCGGGTGCGCAGCTCGAGCTGGCGCTCGGCCTCGGTCGAGGCACGGTCGGCGAGATCGGCATGCGGCACCGTCTCGGCCTGCAGGTTCTGGATGGTCTCGCGGCTCTCGCGAAGGATCTCGTCTTTCCAGGAATTGAGCTTGCGCCGGAAGTATTCGCGCTGGCGCTCATTCATAAAGGGTTCGCTTTCCGACGGCCTGTAGTTGGCCGGGAGTTGGATGCCCATGCACTGCCTCGACAGGGTTACGCGCCTCAGACGGGCGGGGGTTATATAGGCGTGAGCCGCCCCCCGCAATCATCTTTCTGCGACACGGCTAATAGCGAAATCACTTTCCTGTCAGTAACTTAGCCCCTGACCGTGCCGCGCCCCCAATCGACCAGGCCGGCCAGAAGGCCAAGAACGCAATAGGCGGTGAGCGCGGTCAGGGCTTGCGCGGCCGGCGTGGCGGGCGGCGGCCCGAACGCGCCATAGAGTTCCACCACGCCCATCGCCGCCACGAAGACCCACAGGCCCGTATCGCCGAAGCGGGTGCGCGACGGCACCGCGCGCGCATAGATCACCGCGCCCGCGACGAGGAGCGCGAGCTCCAGCGGCAGGCTGATCCATATCCAGCGCCACAACCCGAAACCGACTTTCATCTGGTCGTCGATCAGCGGCAGGTCCGGCATATGCACGACGAGATCGAGCAGCCAATGCGAGAACACCGCCGCCGCCAGCACCGCGAAAGCCGCCACGCGCCGTGTACGGACGATCATCGATCCCGCCGCGCCGAAGACGGCGGCGAGCGCGAGCGCGCCGATCAAGCCGTGCGTGAAGGGCATATAATACAGGTCCAAAGCGCTTGCCTGCGTGAACCCCGGCACGATGCGCACCTTCTCCACGCCCAGCAGCACAAGCGCGGACCAGCAGAAATCCAGCCACTGCACCGCCACGAACAGAAGCCACAGCGGCAGTTGCCGGACCAGGGACTTGGCGGCGAGCGCGGGGCCGTAATGTCCGATGAACATCGTCGTCTCCTATGGTGCGCGGCCGATGCGGCCCAGATGGGTGTCGGCGAACGCAGATGGATATTTGAGGCCGTAGCCGAGCGCGCGGTCGAAGCCCACATGCGCCAGCCAGATCAGCGCGACCGGTGCCGCCATCGGCGCGAAGACGCCGGCGCTCAAAAGCACGAGCGGGCCGATGGTCGAATGCATCGCGTTGTAGGCGAGGGCGCTGGCGCGGGGCCCGAACAGATAGGCCGCGAAGCTCAGATCGGGGACAAGGAAGAGCTCCGCGAACAGAAGCCATTCGCCTTGAAGGCGAGCATAGAGGGCCACGCTCACGGCCAGCAGCATCAGCCCTTCCAGCCGCAAGATGCTTCGTACACCGCCGAAAACCCGTCCGTTCGCCCGTTCCATGGGGCTGAGATAACCCCTGCTCAGCCAAACGTGAATTGTCGATGGGCGTCTGTTCGGCATACAAAAATGCATGGATGGCGCGGCCACCTGGGATCTGTACCGCTCGTTTCTGGGCGTGATGCGCCTCGGCAGCCTCTCCGCCGCGGCGCGCGAGCTCGGCCTCACCCAGCCCACGCTCGGCCGCCATATCGGCGCGCTCGAGACGTCGCTGGGCACCAGCCTGTTCGCGCGTTCGCGCCACGGCCTCGCGCCGACGCCGGTGGCGCTCGCGCTGGTGCCGCATGCCGAGGCGATGGAGGCGGCCGCCGCCGCTCTCAAGCGCGCGGCCTCGGGCGAAGCGGACGAACCCGCGGGCGCGGTGCGCCTCACCGCCAGCAATTTCATCGGCGCGGAAGTCTTGCCCTTCATCCTCGCCGAGTTCCGCGAGCGTCATCCCGCCATCGCGCTCGAGCTGGTGCTCAGCGACCGCACCCAGGATCTGTCGCGGCGCGACGCCGACATCGCGGTGCGCATGATCCGCCCGTCCCAAAAGGCGTTGGTCGCCAAGCGGCTGGGCCAGGTGCGCATCGGCCTCTATGCCCATCGCCGCTACATCGCGCGCCGCGGCGTGCCGCGCAGCCTCGACGACCTCGCCGGCCACGACATCATCGGCTTCGACCGCGACAGCTCGGCGTTGCGCGCTCTGGGGCAAGGTCTGCCCATCACGCGCGAGATGTTCGCGTTGCGCACGGATGACAGCGCGGCCCAGCTCGCGGCGCTGTGCGCGGGCTTCGGGATCGGCGCCTGCCAGGCGGGCGTCGCCGCGCGCAATCCGGACCTGGTTCCCGTGCTCGCCGGGACGGTGGGATTCAAGCTGGAAATGTGGCTGGTGATGCACGAGGACCTGAAGGGCAGCCGCCGGGTCAGGCTGCTTTTCGATCATCTGGCCGCCGCCTTGAAGGCCTATGCCGCAGCCGGCTAGAGGGGGTGGACAGCCCACGGGCGATGGCCTATATCCGCGCACCCTTTGGTGCCGCGGGGTGGAGCAGCCCGGTAGCTCGTCAGGCTCATAACCTGAAGGTCACAGGTTCAAATCCTGTCCCCGCAACCAAAATACCAACAAAATCAACGGTCGATTTTGAAATTGACCCTCTTTTGTTCTCCCAGTATTCTAACACACAGCTAGCACAAACCGTGCGGCCTTCAGGTTTGGAAGCCGTTTTGTGTGTTAGGAGTGTGCTAGCGAGGGAGGACATATGCCTTCGCACGAAATCCTCGGCGGCAAGGCCCAGGTCTATAAACGTGACCGCAGCCCGTACTGGCAATGCTCGGCCTCGATCGACGGCAGGCAGTATCGAACGAGCACCAAGCGAGACAACCTGCCCCAGGCGGAGGAGTTCGCCGAGGACTGGTATCTCGAATTGCGCGGCAAGTGGCGCGCCGGTCTGCTCGAAGCCGCGCCGAAGAAGAAGGACGAGAAATCCTTCCGCGAGGCGGCAGATCAGTTTCTCAAAGAGTACGAAGTCATCACCGAGCACCAGCGCAGCCCCGCATGGGTCAAGGGCCATCGACTGCGGCTGGACCTGCATCTGTTGCCGTTCTTCCGTGACATGGGCCTCTCCGAGATAAACGCCGGCACGGTGCAGCAGTATCGGCTGTGGCGCGTCGAGCAATCGAAGAAGCGCGCCGAGGCAGCAGCCGAACGTGCCGCGCGCAAGAAGGCGGAGCTTGGCAAGAAATACAAGGGCCGCGACCCCGACGAGATCAGGAAGGCCAAGCCGCCGTCGCGCAGCACGCTGCACGACGAAGTTGTTACGCTGCGCCTCGCGCTCAAGACCGCGATCCGCCACAAATGGCTTGAGCATCTTCCCGACCTCTCGCCGCCCTACAAGACCCAAGGCAAGATCGTTCATCGCCCGTGGTTCACGCTTGAGGAATACAAGAAGCTCTACAAGACCTCCGGCGACTACGCCCGCGATCCCGGTCAGGAGCGCTATCACTGGGACGCGGAGCAGGTGCACGATTACATCCTGTTCCTCGGCAACACCGGCCTGCGTCCCGACGAAGCGCTGAACCTGCAATTTCGTGATGTGAAGATGGTCAAGGACGAGGATAGCGGTCAGCTCATCCTCGAAATCGAAGTGCGCGGCAAGCGCGGCGTCGGCTTCTGCAAGAGCATGCCCGGCGGCGTGAAAGTCTTTCAACGCCTGCTCAATCGCCCGAAGTGGGAGCCGCAGGGCCGCGCGCCGAGAACCAAGAAGGAAAGAGAAGCTGCTGCCGCTTTGGAGCCGAAGGCTCCGCGTCTGCCGCAGCCCACCGACCTCTTGTTCCCCGGCGAGCATAAGCGGTTGTTCAACGGCATCCTTGCGCGCGCCGGTCTCAAATACGACCGCGACGGCAATCGTCGCACCGCCTACAGCCTGCGCCACACCTATATCTGTCTGCGCCTCATGGACGGCGCCGACATCTATCAGATCGCCAAGAACTGCCGCACCAGCGTCGAGATGATCCAGAAATTCTACGCCGCTCACCTCAAGAACACGCTCGACGCCTCCAACATCAACAAGCGCAAGCCGCGCAAGCGCGGTGAGAAAGCCCCGCCGCAGGAGCGCGCCGAGTAGCGCCGGTCCTGGCGCGATTTCCGATTTTGAAGGGAACCCTCGCGAGTTCCCCAACGATACGCCCGCCGGATCGTAGCGTAAGCGCCGCTAGCCGAGCGCGTCGCCCGTGGTCCACCCACGCCTTTGCAGGAAAATCCGCGCCTCCGGCGCGTGCGAGATCATCCTTTGTCCGCGCATCTGTGCGGAAGCGTCACGACACCCTGTCCTCCGGCGAAGCCGCGCCCAACGACGCAGCCTCTCTATCTCCCGCCGACCTGCCGAAGCGCGCACGCCCGTCAAGGCCGCTCGCTTCCTTCCCCCGGATCGAGTCCGGGGTTCGTGCAGCTCAAGCGCCTTCGGTGACTTCGTCAGCCTGTGACGGCCGCGCTTATTCGCTTCGGCCTGGGGCGGGCATCGAGGCCGCGATTGGCGCGGACTCAGTGCCGAAAGGACGAGCGATGACTTCCGCCCGCACATTGAAAATCCGCGAATTGAATGATGCTCTGCGCTCCTCGCTTACGGGAGGCGAGGGATATTTCACCGCTGAGGCGGTGGGGATGGGTCCCGACTTCATGGTCGATGCGCTTGCCGCCGTGCGCGGCTTCGACGCCTTCACCGTCGCCAACGATCCTTACGGCGAGCATGACTTCGGCTGCGTCGCCGTTCACGAGGAGAAGGTCATCTGGAAAATCGACTACTACGACCCGACGCTCTGCTACGGCTCCAACGATCCCGCCGATCCGGCGCAGACCACGCGCGTCATCACGATCATGCTGGCGCATGAGTATTAGGGCCAGCAGGTTTTTCTCGATCTCACGAAAGCGCTAGTTCTGAGATGTCATCGAAGCTGTGATTAGCCAACTCGGCGCTGCGTCGATCTACCATCACCGCGCGGCGCTTGGCGGCGGCTGGGTCTGTCCTTCTGGAAGAAATGCAAACAAGCGCAATCTTCCATTCGGGAAATCCCGGCTGTGGCGCGTTCATTACGCCCGCCGAAACCACGTATCCGAGACGGCCGATGCCCGCCACGCATTCCAGAATGCTCGCATACAGTTGGCGGCGCGGAACATGATCCGCCGTCCGCGACTGGCCGGATTCAGTCAAAACAAAAGCCGCAACGTCCAGCCACTCAAGGAGATTGGCCACGGAAGGCCTGACGTCCTCTGGCACGTCCACCAGGTACGGCAAGTAGGAATGGCAATTCGCAAGCGCTCGCAATTGAGCTTGGGTGCGCAACGGCGCAACCTTTACCGATTCCAATTCGCTGAAGTATTTCCGAAGATTCGCTTCTGCCTTGTCCGGGGGCATGACTGGCCGGGGAGACGTAAAAGTATCGACGGGATAGCCAAAGGCTCTGGCTATGCCTTCAAGAGATTCTTTGGCTACACGCTCGCCCCGTTCGACGCGCTCCACCGTGGACAAGGACACATCGGCGACGGCGGCAAGCGCACCCTTCTTCCAGTGACGAAGTTCGCGAGCCCAACGAACATAGAACCCCACGACGGCTGGGTCGGGGATAACGGCCTCGCCGACCGCAGGAGGCGTCAGTTCCGTGATTTTCTTCAGTAGGCGACCAATGCTCATGGCTAGCTCCTTTCATGTGAGCTTTGTGCCACGTCCTCGCCAGCCAAAGGAGGCCTAAAAGACCTTCAGCGCCTCCCGCTGCCAGCGCCGACCGAATCGCGCAGAGAATGATAAATGCGCTGAGATCGCCTGTCGCAAATTACGGCGGCCTCTTAAATAGCCGGAGCAGCTTTGCGAGAGCCGTCAAGGCGGCGGCCAAGGCGTAGAACAACGACGCAATATCGGAGGTGGTCATTGCTGCCTCCTATCGCGAGCGGTTACGCGCGCGACGAGGAGCGGGGTGCATCCTATCGCGATTGATGAATGACCCGGACGCATCGTCAGAGCTGCGCGCGAGCGCGTAGAGCTCTGCGGCGGCGCTCGATGCTAGGGCTAATATTCCGAGCCATTTGCAGGCGCGAAGCTCGATTGTTGTCAGTGGTTCCATAAGTCCTCCTTCGTTTCGACCGCGACCATCGCGGCCATGCGCGGAAGACCTGCGCCGAAGGAGGCGGCTGCATCGCTTGCGACCGCAACGTCAGAGGAGGAGTGCTTGCACTTGCTGCCCCGAGCCGACCGAAGGCGTTCTCATTCCAAGCCAGCCGCAGATGGCGTGCGGAACGTCAGGACGCTGTGACCGTCTGCACGGAATTGCAGCTTATGTCTTGATGCGAAAGCGATGGAGTTCGCCATCGCCTGCTCGTGAAACCTCTGGCGAACGTCACGCCCTTGCGCTGAACCCGACCCAAAACGTCCTCGTCAGTATGCGCTAACCTGGAGCCTTGCGTGTCCGGTTCAACGAGAATTTTCCCCTGCGTTGCATTCCTCGCGACCGCTACGCTGCAAAATTCCCGTTCCCCTGCGGTGATCCGGCCCCTGCCGGCGGCTCCTTTCGGTGCGCATGCGAGGCCGCAATGGGCGGCTTCCAAACGCAAGGAGACTTTTATGACGACCATCGGTACATTCACTCGCGACGGCGACGGCTTCACCGGCACCATCGCAACCCTCGCCCTCAAGGCCAAAGTGGCCATCCGGCCCATCGCCAAGACGGTCGAGAACGCCCCGGACTTCCGCATCTACGCATCCGGCGTCGAGATCGGCGCGGCCTGGTCGAAGATGAGCGAGGCCGACAAGCCTTATCTCTCGATCAAGCTCGACGATCCCTGCTTCGCAAGCTCCATCTATTGCCGCCTCGTCGGCAAGAGCGGCGACGACCATGTCCTCGTCTGGAGCCGCTAAAACGAAGGGGCGGCCCAAGGGCCGCCCTTTTTGCCTCCAATTCAAGAGCTTGGCGCAGTCGATAAAACTTAATGAATTCTTAACGGCCGCAATCTAGAATTGTATATCATCCGTGTACTGAGGATTTATCGCGCTTTCGCCTACAGATTATCCTTCAAAGCCAAGTCATGCGGCGCAGCCGCATGACGCGGAGGCTAGCCTCCGCGTCGAACTTTCAACGCAGATCGCGGGTGCGCAGGCGGACATCGAGAAGCGGCTGAGCGAGTTGAACAACGCGGTCGCGCTCGGCGCGGACGGTGCAGCAATCGCGCAGGCGAGGGCGCAGCTCACCGTCCTCGCTCGCCTGCAACGTCGCATCGCAGATGCGAGCCCGGTTGGCCTCGCTTCGATGCGCGGCGAAGTGAACGCCACCGTCGCAGCGACGCAGGCGATCGCCTTGCAGGGCACATCGGGCGGGACGCAGCCGTATGTGACGGCTCAGGTGGCCTTGCAGCGCGCCAGCGAAGCCGCGCGCCTGACGACGAGAAACTTCGTGCACGCCTTCTACGACGAGCACGAGTTCGACAAATATCTCAGGTTCGCCTCGGCGGAAGACGAGCAGGATTATCGCAAGCGCGAGGAAGAGCGTAAGCAGGCCATCCAGAAGGCGCTTGACGAGCACACGCCGGAGGGCACCTTGCGCGCCTTGCAGATCGCGCGGGAACAGATGCGCGATGCTGGAAAGCATGGTGCGACGGCCAGTCCCGAGTTCGAACCGACCATGAAAAGCTTGGACGACGCCGAAGCGAAGTTGAAGAAGCAAGTTGACGTTGCCAAAGGCACCGACAAGCAGACAAGTCAGGTTGTTTCGGAAGCCTCGCCGAAGGATGCGGGTCCACTCGAAGGTGCATTGTCGCCGGAGGTTATGGCGCGGTTGCGCGCCACCAAGATCGCCGTTGCCGATCAGTCGAAGGAAGGCCACGGCATCACCGCCGCCACGCCGTCGTCGGATACGGTAGGACGCGGCTAGCCTACATAAGGCCAAGCTGCCTGCAGGTTGCCGCCGTGCGCTCGAAATAGGCACGGTCCTTGACCAGCTTCGGCAACTGGTCCGCCTGCGCCATCCCGAAATCCTGGTTGATCCGGTTGCCTGAGAAGCCAAGCGTCTTGCCGAGCGTCACCGCAATGTCGAAATCCTCGCGCGCCTTGGCTTCGAATGCGGCCGCGCCTTTTGCGTCGCCCACATCGCGCCGGTTTCCCTTCTCGACGCCGTTGGCGATGAAGCACTGCATCGCCGCGTCGTAGGCTGTTTTGTCCGAAGCCGTGCCCGCGCTTGAAGCGCTTGCGGACCCAAGCAACAGGACAGTGAGCGTTCCGGCCAGGACGCCTCGCACGGCTACTTCCTGCGACCCTTGAAGACGAAAACCGTGATTGCCACGTTGGCAAGGCCGCTGGCCGAACCGCTTGCCGTGCCCCGCAGCACATCGAAAAGTATTTGTTTGAACCGCTCCGACGAGTGGTTGTCGTGGTGTTCGCTGACTTCGACGGTACGGGTTTCGCCGTTGCTCAGCTTCACGTCGTAAACGTTGCCCATCGCGCTTTCCTTGCCGATCAGACCGCGAGGATTTTTTAACACTATGCGGAATTTTGTTGCGCGAAGCGCCCAGCTCTTCCAATGCTCTCAGCGTGATCTGGCGTAAAAGCATTTCGACTCGACTCCGTCTGCGTTTAGCCGCGTTTCCCTTGGTAGCTGCGGCTTTGGCGGCTATCGGGGCTTGCAACACTATTCCGCATAGTGTTGCGCGGCGCGGGACTGCCTGATGCGCTCGCGCGATCACCTCACGCTGTTTAGCGCGAGCGGCAGGCGCAAATATCTCTGCGCCCGCGAGCTATCGAAGTTCCTTGTCGCCGCGCGGAACACAGACCCGGCGACCGATGCGTTTTGCTCTCTGCTCGCCTACACCGGCTGCCGTCTTAGCGAGGCGCTGGCGCTCACGCCCGCCCAAATCGACAAGGAGGCGGGGCTGGTCGTCTTTCGCACGCTCAAGCGACGCCAGCAGGCGTTCCGTGCCGTGCCGGTGCCGCCAGACCTGATGCGCGCCCTCTGCCGGATTGCGGCGGATCGCGCGCCGGACACACCGCTATGGCTGTGGTGCCGGCAGACAGCATGGCGACGGGTGAAGAGCGTCATGGGTGACGCTAGGATCACCGGCGCACACGCCATGCCGAAAGGGCTGCGTCACGGCTTCGGCGTTGCCAACGCTGAGCACAAGGTGCCGATGGCGACAACGCAGAAGTGGCTAGGGCATTCCAACTTGGAAACGACGGCGATCTATCAGCAGGCCACCGGCCGCGAGGAACGCGCCCTTGCCGCCCGCCTTTGGCGGAACATGCGAAGCTGATCGCGCTTTCCGGCCCGCATCGAATTGGTTCCTTCCGCGTTATCTATTCCCTTCTCGATGGAGAGAACGATGGCCAAGAAACACGTTAATCAAGACAAGGACGCCAGCTTCCAGAGCGCCCAAGGGCGGCGCAGCGGTGCCAAGCCTGACACTTCCAGCGCCAACCGTGAGAGAAATATCGGCTCCGGTGGTGCTGAGGAGCACTCGCGCGTAGCGAAGGGTAATCGCGGCGGCGAGCAGAAAGCTTCCAACCGCTAGCGGTGAAGAACCGGTGGCTGCGCACCGTCCACGCGCTCGGTCCAGCGTTGGGATGATTTAGCGTGGCGCGTGAGCAGGTAGATCGAGCCACCTGCCACCGCCACACTTGCGACAATCGCCGTGAGCGCGCCGCCATGAATGCCCTGCGGCAGCGATTTGGGAAGATGCTCGGGCTTCATCTTGTCCATGCAGGAAGCAAATGAAGTTCTCGGCTGCGTTCCAGCAGCCGTTTCAGCATTCGTTCGCAGGATATGGTCTACTAGCCTTTCATGGGCCGCTGCATATCTACGCAGCGTCTCTTCATGCCCCGGCAGCCCTGTGTTATCTCCTTGTGTCACTCAGATATTCTACCAGACGGCCTACCAGCAAGTGTTACAATTCAGAGAAATTCGCGGCCGGTCGCACGCCAGTCACGCTAGTCACAGCGGCAATAATCGAGAAAATTCAATCGCCCTTTGATGGCCGTTTCAGTCGCCCCATATTGGCGCCTTGAGACAGGACCTGCCTGGTTTCCAGCGCCTTATCCAACGGGCTGGCCTTTAGCAATTCCAGCATCTTGATCGTCGCGGAATGCGCGAGCTCAAATTGTTCCCGCTCATTCCAAGCTGTCACAACTCGCTCGATCATCGCAACTTGCTCTGCGCGTTCAGCATAGGAACGTTCTAAGGCGAGCATGATTTCGTCATGAATATGCGAATCGACCTGCTCCAAATGTCGATAGTGCGTGTCGATCTCGTGGATGTCGCGTTCCATCGAAATCGTCAGCCGATATGCTTCTGCGACCTCCCGCAACAACGAAGTCATGTCCGTGGTGGACGCGATCATCGCAATGGCGCTGGCGATGCCGCCACCTCGTAGGTCTGGAACAGACATTCAGCCCTCCTTAGATGGCGGTCGCTGCGCCCAGACGGGCCAGCAAGGCGTAGTTGCATAGTTTGCCGAACTCTGACTGCACGGTATCGCCGCGATTTGGCACTGAGCCGACCGCTTTTTGAGTTTTGAACCAGCTCTCCGCAAACAGGATAAGATCTCGCAGTTCCTCGCTTTGAGAAGCGACACTCTCGGAAACTGCCACGACTTCAAGATGCGCGCGCCCGATCAGCTCTAGCGTATCGCCCGCGCTGGCGATGAATCTACGCAGGTCGCCGGCTGAAGTGTGCATATCTCGAATTGTCTTCTGATAGAGAACTATGAACGAAGCTATCGAGCCTCCAAAGGCGATCGCGTTCCCGACGAGCACACCGTGAATGCCGCCGGAGGCTGATGATCGCGAGATGGCCATCCAGAAGCGCAAAATCTGACCTAGCCGCGTTTGGTATGCGCCAGGAGTAGCGAGTCGCGGTTTCACGGGTGGTGGAAGTGCGCGGACTTGGGGAACGCAGCTGAGGTCGGCTTTGATATGCGGGAATGCGCGACGGATCTTCTTCGCCAATCTGGCCGCGATCTGCGCAAGACGGTATAGGTCCAGCTGCTGGTCTTCCACTTCGCCGCGCGCATCTTCATAGCAGGAAATCGCCGAACGTACTGCGCCATGCGTTTCGTCGCGTAGCTCATTGAGATAGCGCAGATAGTCGAGAAGCTTTCGCTCATTGCTGCTGATCTCTCGAATATCATTGGTGAGTTCGGGCGGTTCGTCAGAGAGCTGTGGAAGGACTTCTCTCGAATAGATTTCATTGTTGGCGATGAGTGCCGGTCGCAAGCTGGGTAAAGTATGAAGTGCACGCGTCCGGCGCAGCGCGTGGAAAACGAAGCGGATCGACTGCCCAATCGCCATTGCGAAGGAGACGATTCCCATAAAGAAGAAGCATGGCGCCAGCCAACCGATGAGCCATGAATCACTCGGCCAGATAAATGCCAGAAAGACGTAAAAGACCGCGCCCAGGAAATATATCCACGGCAGCTCGATATTAGCGTTGAGTTTTTTCATGAGTGGTTGGAGCGGGATTGAGGTTCATCGGTCCATACCGAGATCGCGGTCCGTGGCATGGTCGGCAGTCCGTTCAGTGCCTGCCTCGCGGGGTTTCCAAAGCTCCTCGAACGAGGGACGGCGCTCGATGGCGTCTCCGCCAGGATTCAGCGGGTGATGATCGCTGCCATAGAACGCATCGCGATCCTGCGTCAGCGAGCGGTCCACTTCGACGACGGGGGCGGCGGTGACGACGCGGCCGAACCAGCCTTCTTCGATCACTTTCTGCCGTATGTCCTGAAAGCCCTGACGCAATTCCGCAAAGAGATACTGCATCACGCCGGGCGGCCTCTGCCGTTCGCCCGTATCCCCGCCCATGTCAGCTCCTTGGGCTATGGCTTCGCGCGCCAATCTAGGGTTATCACGCTGGCTTTTCTAGTGTAGATTGCCGCCTGAATTCCGGCTGGCCTCGGGCCAAACCATCATGGCCCTGCGGCTTTTCAAAAGTTACGTCAGCGATCTCGATACGCCGCTCTTGCAGCTTTCGGCGGAGGACAAGTTCACGCTACGCGACGCCTGCCAGGGCGTCCATGTCCTGGGCGGGGTCGGTAGCGGCAAGACGTCGGGCTCCGGCAAGGCGATCGCCGCCGCCTACCTGCGCGCAGGCTTCGGCGGGCTGGTGCTCGCCGCCAAGCCGGAGGAAGTCGCTCTCTGGCGGCGCTACGCGAAAGAAAACGGTCGCGCCAATTCCCTCATCCTCTTTGGTGAGCGCGGCGGGTTCAACTTCATCACCTACGAGCTAGCGCGTCAGGGCACGCAGGGCACCGGCAGCGTCGTCGAATGCCTGATGCGGATACTGGAGGCGTCGCGTCTCTCCAACCCGAACGCCGGCAGGGGTGGCGAGGCGTTCTGGGAGGACGCGACCCGTCAGGTGCTGCGCAATACTATCCCCATTCTCTATGCCGCGACCGGCACCGTGCGCATTCCCGACATTATCCGCTTCGTTGCTTCCGCGCCGACCAGCCTTCAGCAGGTACGCGACCCGGACTGGCAGGCCGAGTCCTTCATGTTCAATGCGCTCGCAAGTGCCAAGCGCAAGCCGCTGAGGCCATTGAACGAGGATGACTTCGAGAAGACGGCGAGCTATTGGCGCGACGAGTACAGCCAGCTCGACCCCAAGACGCGCAGCAATATCGCGATTTCACTGTCAACGGCGCTCGACCGCTTCAATCGCGGGCGGCTGCATCGCGCCTTCTGCACGGATACGACGCTCGTGCCGGAACTCACCTTCCATGGCGCGATCATCGTCATGGATATGTCGGCGCTGACCTGGAACGAGGACGGCATCATCGCCCAGCAGCTATTCAAGTATATGTGGCAGCGCGCCGTGCTCTCGCGCAACGGGCTGGAGCCGCAGCATCGCTCGCGGCCCGTCTTCCTGTGGGCGGACGAGGCACAGTATTTCGTGAATTCCTTCGACACCGACTTTCAATCGACTTGCCGTTCGTCGCTGGCCTGTACGGTCTATCTCTCGCAGTCGCTGCCGACCTACTACGCAAAGATCGGCGGCGAGCACGCCAAGCACAAGGCGGACATGCTGCTGGCGAATTTCGTGACCAAGATCTTCCATAACAACGCAGACCCCGAAACCAACCGCTGGGCGGCCGACACGATCGGGCGCGTCATCCAGCGTCGCGGCACCTACAATGAGGGCCAGTCCTCGGGCCGCTCACTGGGCATGAACGCGGGCGGGAGCACGAATTGGGGCAGCAATACCAGCGTCGGCACTTCCATAGACGGTCGCGGCAATTATTCCAGCACGTCCAGTTCCGGCAGCAATCGCGGTGGCGGGGACAGTTGGGGCCGCAACCGGGGCCGCAATACAGGGCAGAGCGTGAGCGGGGGGTATAGCGAGACGATGGATTACGAGATTGAGCCCGGTGACTTCGCACGCGCGCTCAAGACCGGCGGCCCCGCCAACGGCGGCAACGTCACCGCCGTCTGGTTCCAGGCGGGCAAGACCTTTCGCGATAGTCAGCGCAACTATCTCCTGACGAGGTTCGTCCAATGAGACGGCCCGGCGCGCTTGTTTTCCTATTCGGAAACCCGCTGATCGCCTTCGCGCTGCTCTGCGCCGGTTGCTATTGCGGCTATGCATGGTGGACAGGGCAGATGCAGACGCTTCCGGCGTTCGTCGTGATCCTCGCTGCCTGCTACGCCTTCCGGGCTAGTGACCAATATCAAGCCTATCGTGACTGGAAGCGCGAATGGGACGCGATGGAGGGCCGCGTCCCCTCGCGACGCCTCGCGCGCGTCTTTCGGCGCGGCGGGCCGCTGCACATTGTAGCCGCCGTTTGCGCTTGGTGCGTTTGTGCCGCGCTCATCCTCGCCAAGCAGGATCAGCCGTTCTGGCAGATACCCGCCGACTCTTTCTGGCTGGCGACGGCGCTGATGATCCTTGTCGCGCTCTATCGCGCAGTGAGGAACTGGCGCGTTCGGAGTCCGGCGAAGATTGAGGACGTGCCGGTGACGGTGTGCCTTTCGGTGCCACGCAGATCGCCGGCGGCTTCACAGTTATTCGGGGCGCTACCGGCTTATTGCGCACGTCTACTTTCGAAAGCTGTGGTCAGTTCAGCAAGCCGCTAGGCTTCCTCTTCTCCCACAACCGCTTCCGCAATTAATACAAGAGAACCACGAAATATCTGAAATCCGATGGTCGGGACGAATGGAATTACACCAGCTGAAAATGCCCCAATGGGGAGTCCTATAAGACCGACCGCGCCCCTGAAGATGCGTTCGCCTGCTCCGAGCTTTTTCGATGCCATGATGATCCTCCCGCTATGGGCTATGTCGCCAATTTGGGCCGCGTTTGAAACGCAAATGCCTATTTGGGACCGCCACCCCAAGGAAAGATGATCCTCATAATCGCGTTTATGATCTGATCGACGCTCGCCCCGGCTCCTTCCGAAAGGAACACCTGCGCTGTGGCGCGACCGATCATGTAGGTGACAAGCGCGTTCGTTCCGGCGTTGCACACCATTGCGGGTATCGTGCCGAAGCCGGTGTATGCAGCCCAGGCATTGGCTATCTTGACCCCCATAGCCAACCCACCCATCGCAGCGATAAGGCCAGCGGCAATCTTCAGTCCTTTGTCGCGTTCCATCTGTCCACCAGCGAGGGCTGCTAGAGCGACGAACATGAATGACCATGCTGCAATGATGACGCCGATATCGACGTGGGGTGCGAATGCACCGACAGGGCCTTCGACGCCGAGCACAATGCTTGTGCCGATGATGGTGAAGTGCATCCAAAACGGGATAGATGTTGAGCGAGGAGTATCTGCTGCTACGGTCATGACAAAATCCTTTCCTCATCGCCCTTTGCGAAGGGCGACGTGTGTCGAGTTTCACGAAAGAATTGCAGCGCGACTAAACGCGCTAACTCGTGTTCAAAAAGGAGAGGTGTCTGTTGCTCAGGTTTTGCGTGGCTGTAGTCAGCTCACAGCAAAACTGAAGCTGCGCGAACTGGTGCGCAAATTTACGAATGCCGCTGCCCATCACTGGCGCCCTCGATTTCAAGGACGCCCCTTCAACTGAAAATTGTCTGCTTTAACGCGATTTGAGTCAACCGAATTAGTGTTAACGCCAGCGCCTAGCGGTTCAATTTATCTTTGATGCGCCCAACGTGAAAGCTAGTCGCGAATTTTGCGGCCTCCACTTCGGATACGCCAAGAATAGATGCGAACAATCGCGCGCGCTGCAGAATGGGCGATACCTTCTCCTTCTTCGCTACTCCGTCAAAGAAATCTTTCATCGACAAGGGCGGGTTCATCTTCGCCAGTTGATCGCGCACGCCCATGGCAAGATTCTGGTCAAGATTGCCGAGTCTGCCTGATCCTAACAGGCCATCGCGGAGCTCCTCGCCATATTCCGTCATGAGAAACCCAATGCTATCGGGTTCCTTACGGCGACCTGGATAGGGCTTCTTCAGTTCGACTTTACGAAACTGTGCCCGTAACTCACGCACGGCGGCCAGTACCTCGATGTCGGGCAATTGCTCTTGGGCGAACTCATCGAGCAGCCGTCCGAAGCGAGTTGCTTCGGAGATTTCTAAGCCGCGGGTTTTCAGGAATTGCGAAAATTGTTCGCCCGCGTGTTTGGGATTCGGCGCTGTAGGATCATCCGCTATAAATCACTCCGCATTATAGGAGATCAGTATACGGATTAAGGCATGCTTCGTATGAGAAGATTGTGTTACATTTGATGCTGGCCTACTTGCCGCTCGGCCGCGTCGCGTCCGGCCTTACCACCTCGATTTTCTCGATTATCGGCTCGCCTTGTGGACGGGCGTTGGGCCAGACGCGCGCGGAATATTGCTGGATGAATGTGATTTGACGGCGCGCGAGCTTTTTTCGCAGGTCGCGCAGGTGCTGGCCTTCGATCACCACGATGCTCTCCGGCAGGAACAGCTTTAGCTGTTCCTCGCCGACGAAGCCGACCTGCATCAGAAAGCGGTACTGAAACTCGATCCCCTCCGGTATTTCGGTCCCTTCGATCCAACGCGCGACCTCGCATGTCTCGTTGATCGTGCCGGTCGGCAGGAAGCCATACGGCTTGTAGCCGCCAGAGCCGACGAATGTCTCGCCGTTCGCTTCCGCGTCGGGCTTGCCGACGCGTTGCGCGAACGACGGCGCGCGCGTGGTTTTGCCGAATACCTGGTCGAAGTCGCTAACGGTCAAGGGGAACCTCCGGGATGGGGGTTGGTCGTCGGTAATGCGCCGCGAAGTCCTCCGCCATGTCGGAGAGGCGCAGGATGAAGTCGGCGACCTTCGCCGGGTCGCGGCGCTTGTAGTGCTCGACTTCCTGATAGAGCGCCGCGCGCTTTTTAACCGCGACCCACTGCGTGATGCGGTCCTTGAGATAGACGTAAGCTTTCTCGATGTGGCGGGCGAGGCCGAGGCTCGGCTGCGGCGCGCGGAATATCCCCTGCGCCTCCAGCGTGCGGTGGTCGATGCGCGCCGCCGAGCCCACGGCCTCGAGGGCGCGATTGGCGTAGGCCGCCCATTCGCGCCGCCAGATATTCACGTTGCGCCGGGCTTCGGCCTCTTTGAGCGCCACCTCGTCTTCTGGCAGGCCAGTATTGTTGAAGCGCTTGCGCGCCTGGGCCACGGCTTTCGCGACTTCCTTGGTTTCGTTCCAATCTCTATTTTTGAGAACCGAAAAGCCCGTTTTGGAAGTCGCATCGAGCGGCCTCAAAGTCAGGAGAACATGCGCATGCGGCTGGTCCTTGCCGTCCGAAGCGTGCGGACTGTGGATGCCGATATCCGCCACCATGCCCCGGCTGACGAACTGGTCCTGCACGAAGGCGCGGACCAGCGTGACCTGTTGGTCTTTCGTCAGCTCGCGGGGCAGGCTGATCTCGACCTCGCGGGCGAGCTGGGCGTCCGGCCGCTTTTCTGCCCGCTCGACGATATTCCACAGTGCCTGACGGTCGAATACGAAGGGCGGGCTATGGGGCGGGGCGAGTATTTCCGTGTGGACGACATCGTTCTCGAACTCGAACCACTTCCCCTGAGAGGAATCGTATAGCTTCTCGCCCGAGCGGTACGCCGCTGCCGCCACGACCGACCGGCGCGTCGCGCCGCCCGGCCTGGCAGCTCTGCCGAGGGCGCGTGAGATCACCTTGAGGCGTAAGTGATAGATCGCCAAGCCTAGAGAACCTTTCCGCCTTTCCAAAACCGAGAAAGAGAACAGCTCAACCGCTAAGGGTGCACTTATACATTGCTACGCAACGTGGTGCTTTCAAGACTCGCTTCTCGGTTTAGTTTTGGCGTCATTTACTCGCCCTATTGGTGCATCGAGCACACAGTCGGGCGATGGCTTGGCAGGGGGCTGATGCCGCCCCCGTTTCACCCCGGCAGTCCGGCTTCGTGAGTGCTACGCTGGAGCGGGACTGCCTCGTCCCGCGACCCTACGGCTCGGGAGTTGGTCGCACCCCCGACACCCCGCGACACATGTTTCGTGGTCGCGAACCGATTTCTCTAAGTGAGAAATTTTCTTGCGACGGCGCGTTCGATCATGGGCGATGGCCGGTCGGTCGCACTCGGTCCCGCGGCTTCGCCGCTCCTGCGGGTGCGCCGCTTCGCGCGGCCTTCGGCCGCCGACCGGCCAGGCGTGCCGGCGCTTCCCGCCTCGCGCTGTTACGCGAGGCTCCTTGCAGCCTCCGGCGAATAAGAGGCGATATACGGACGGGCCAGCCCCGGCGCGACGTGCCACCGCGCCTGAGGGGCTGGCCCGTCCTTCCGGCGAGTGCGGCGAAATTCATTGACAGCACCATGCCGTCCATGGCATATTCCATGGGTGGCATGTACCGTTGAATATACCGACGAGTTCGGCCGGTGGTGGGCGACCCTTGATGAGGGGCAGCAGGAAGATGTCGCTGCCTATGTCGCCTTGCTGGAAGAGCGCGACGTGAGGCTCGGGCATCCGTACAGCTCGGCGATCAACGGTTCGCGCCACGGCCACATGCGCGAATTGCGGGTGCAGAGCGGCGGCAAGCCGTTGCGGGTGCTGTACGCCTTCGATCCACGCCGCATGGCCATTTTGCTGATCGGCGGCGACAAGACCGGCGATGACCGGTTCTACCAGACCTTCATCCCGATTGCCGACCGCCTCTACGACGAACATTTGAGTGAGTTGAAGAAAGAAGGATTGCTGTCATGACCCAAAGGAAGCCATTCCAGACGCTACGCGATCGGATGACCCCCAAGCAGCGTGCAAATGCTGAATTGAAAGCTGCTGCAATGCGCGAGGACATGACGCTTGCCGAATTGCGACAGGCACGCCTGCTCACGCAGGAAAGCCTCGGCGAGACGCTGCATGTCGGCCAGACATCCATCGCCAAGATGGAAAAGCGCGCGGATATGTATGTCAGCAATCTACGCCGCTTCATTCACGCGATGGGCGGTGAACTCGAAATTGTCGCGCGCTTTCCGGACGGAACCGTGAAGATCAGCAATTTCTCTGAACTCGGTCAGCGGCCGCGATGACCGGCGAACCTACAGGGCTGCGCGTCGAAAGCAGCTTCGCCAAGTGGCGCAAGGATCCGGCCTACAGGAAGGCCTATGCGACGCTAGACGAGGAGTTCGCCCTGGCGGGCGCGCTGATCGACGCGCGGACAAACGCGAACGTGTCGCAGGAAGTGATCGCCGAGCGCATGAAGACCTCGCAGACCGACGTTGCTCGGTTGGAAGGAGGGCACGGCAACCCTTCAGTCAAAATGCTTCGCCGCCACGGGCAAGCCACCGGGACCAAGCTCAAGACAAGCTTCGAGCCGAACTAAGCGCGCCAGACTTGCCATCGTGCCAGACACGGCCACGGCTAAAGCATCAATGGAAAAAGGTGGGCTCTGTGAAAGGGCTGATCTCGTCCATGAAAATCTTATTGACACAGACCTGTGAATGTTGTTCACAGTACCGTGTTTCATCATTCACGGTTTTCCCATGGCAGATTCCTCTCTTATTGGCGTCTATGAAATTGCGGAGCTGGCGAATGTCAGTCCTTCCGCGGTTGCAAACTGGCGCAGACGATTTTCAGACTTTCCCGTCCCACTCGCCGAATTAAAGTCCGGCCCTGTTTTTGGGGAGGCCCAGGTCAAGCTGTGGCTTGCTAGACGCGAGGCCGGTGACACCAAAGAGATCGACCAGCTCTTTTATGATCAGATGGCGAGCAAGCGTGGCGACGCGCCAGAGTTACGGGCCAAGGTGGAAGAGGCCATCGAAAAACTCCGGCACGAGGCTACTTCGCAAAGCCGGCCGGGAATGCTTCTCGGGAAAGTGCAGAGCGGCAAGACGCGCGCATATCTCGGCATCGTCGGCAGGGCCTTCGACACGGGCTATGACGTGGCGATCATTCTGACCAAAAGCGCGCGGTCCCTCGCCGAACAGACCTTGAGCCGGATTCGGGAAGACTTTGAGGAGTTCATCGAAGCCGATCAGGTCGAGGTTTTTGACATCCTGAATGTACCAGAGCTCACACCATACGAACTGACCCACAAGCTCGTGTTTGTCGTCAAGAAAGAGGACGACAACATGAGGCGGTTGCTTCACCTATTCCAGAAGCAATACCCCGAGCTGCAGGATCGCAATGTCCTCATTATTGATGATGAGGCGGATATGGCATCCATAAGCGGCCGGCGAATAAATGGTGTCAGCATAGCCGGCACGATTTCACGGCAAATTGACCAGTTCCGCGAAACGGTCACGAAGTCGGCGTTCCTCCAAGTCACGGCAACGCCGTACGCCCTGTATCTTCAGCCTGAAGACGAAGTTGCCGTCAACGGCACAACATTTTTCAAACCCAAGAAGCCGGCCTTTACGGTCCTGCTACCGACCCACGGCAAATATGTGGGCGGTGATGAATATTTTGAGAAAAGTACCGATCCAGATTCTCCGGCACTTTACTTCTGGCGTGAGGTCCCTGTTCAGGAGCGCGACGCGTTAAAAAAAGAAGATCGCCGCCGACTTCAAATCGACCGCGTGCTGACGGAAAAAAATGTATCCGTTCTCCGCGATGCCATTGTTACGTTTCTGGCGGGCGGGGCCATCCGCAGGTTACAGCAGCGTTCAACCGGCCAACGGCAGCAGAAATACAGTTTCCTGTTTCACACCGAGCAAACGAAAAGCTCGCACGAATGGCAGATGCGCATTGCAAAGGCCATCAAAGAGGCTCTCGCCGATCAAGCCAGAGAAGATAGTCCACTGTTCAGCGAGCTCCTGCGACAAGCCTATGATGACTTGCGGCGTTCGGTCCAACTCGAAGGACGCGTTCTGCCGGCATTCGAGGAAGTGAAGAAAGCCGTTGGTGAATCGCTGCTCACCGGCCAACTCATGATTACCAAGGTCAATTCCGACAGTGAGTTGAAAAGTCTGTTAGATGGCGAAGGCCAGCTCAAACTGCGCACTCCGTTCAATATGTTTATTGGAGGTCAAATTCTCGATCGCGGAGTGACCATCAATAATCTCATCGCCTTCTATTACGGGAGAAATCCCAACCGCTTTCAGCAGGACACGGTGCTTCAACATTCCCGAATGTACGGCGCACGGGCCACGGACGATCTAACGGTAACGCGGTTCTATTCGCCACAGCACGTCTATCAGATCATGAAGCGCATCCACGAATTCGACAGCGCGTTACGGGAAGCTTTCGAGTCAGGGGCACATGACCAAGGCGTATATTTCGTACAGAGAGACGCCGCCAAGAAGCTAATTCCGTGCTCGCCGAACAAGTTGCTCTTTTCTGATGTGGTCAGCATTCGCCCTGGCCGCCGCCTTATCCTTTCGGGCTTCCAGACGGTATCGAAATCTGCCGGCGCCAAGAACCTTGCTGTCCTCGATGCGCGCGTCAATGCCCTGGTTGGCGCGTCGGAAGAGCCTCACCTTATCGGCATTGAAGAGGCGGTTGACCTCTTAAATTTAGCATTTGCAAATATCGAATTTCCTGATGCGTCGGTTGACGATGACCGACCAGCCCACATCGTGGCATTGGAGCATTTGTCGGTCACCTGCAAGAAGCCCGAACTCAAGGGGAAGGTGTGGTTCATGGCGGCGCGTGACCGCAATGTCGCGCGTTATCGTGAAGAGGGCCGCTTTTCAAACGCGCCTGATACCAAACAGCAAAAGGACTTGGCGATGACCAAGGCTAACGACATTCCCGTGTTGATGTTCCTTCGCCAGAACGGCACCGAAGAAAAGCAATGGCGCGGACTTCCTTTCTGGTGGCCTGTGGTTCTCACGCCGAAGTCGTCAGCAACGGTAATATTTGCGTCGGAAGAGCCCGTGTCTCCGACCGATCCCGTACGTGACAAGGAGCCGAGGGCGCTGCCTACGGAAGAGATAGCATGACGGTGCGGGGTGTTGTCTCGAAGCGGAAGATACGGCGATCACGTCGCCGAGTATCCTGCTCGCAACGCAGCCCGCAACGAGCCGTACCAACAAAATTGCGCTGACGGAACCTCCGGAATGAACCGCGTCACGACCGTTGATTTGATGTTAATCGACGACTTGTTCGAAGGAGAGCCCGGTTATGTGCTCGATTTCTCGAACAAGACGTTTGAACGATTCTTTGCGCGCGAGCTGAACGTCGAAATATACAGCGATGCCTACAGCAAGCATGGCACATCAAAAGCCAATCGCCTTCGCTGCTATTTGCAAGCAGTGGACGGGAAAGTAGCCGCGCAGGCGCTCAAAGTGTTGTGGGAATATCGCGATGCTCTGCACAAGCGGTTCGAGCAAGTCGACAAAGTAACTGATGCACGGGCACGGCTGTTCGACCTGATTCGAAAGTTGGAGGGTGGCCAGCCCGCTGCAACGGGTGAGGTCCCGCAAAAACCCCGCGTTGACAACGCGCTGCTTGAACAATTGGGCCGCGATCTTGTGATGGTATCGGGGCTTCCCCCACAGCAGCGGGGCTACGCGTTCGAAAAATTCCTGAAGGGTCTATTCGACGCCTACGGCATGGCTGCGCGGGGATCGTTTCGCTTGGTTGGCGAGCAGATCGACGGCAGCTTGGTCCTTTCGAACGAGCCTTACCTGCTTGAAGCCCGCTGGCAAAATGCTCAAACGGATGCCGCTGATCTCCGGGCCTTCAATGCCAAGGCCGAGGACAAAGCCATATGGACCCGCGGCCTTTTCATCAGCCAGAGCGGGTTCACCGAACAGGGCTTGCAGGCATTCGGTCGCGGTAAGCGTCTTATTTGCATGGACGGTCTTGACTTGTTCGAAACGTTGAACCGGGGCTTGCATCTTCAGGATGTTCTACTCGCCAAAGTCCGTCGCGCAGGTGAGACTGGAGTAACCTTCGTCCGTGTCCGCGACCTATTTCCGGAGTGACGGCTACAGAATTTTACGGCTTGGTGGGTTGCGAAGCGCACCTCTTTGAGATCTCATATTTCGGAGCGCGAGGTCTATGTCTTCTTTCTCTCAGCCATAGCCACGAGGCCCTCGCAATACACGGCCAACAGATCGGCGTCGTCGAGCCTTTCAAGCGAACTAAAATCGGCATAGCCCTTCATATGGTCGAGTATCTTTTCGCGCGGCAAGCTCTTGTTGCTCTCAACCAGGCAACGGGTACACGGCTCAAGATCAGCTTCGAGCCCAAAGAGGCGCGCTAGCTCAGGGAGCCTGCCAGCAACAAAAGCTATCCCAATTGAAACATCGAGCAAGATCGATCATGGCAAGTTCTACTTTCGACTAAGTCGCATGGCTGAAGCCAAATCTATCCAAGCAATATCGTCACGCCGTAACAGCAGCCCAACTTCCAACAACTCCTTACCAGCCGCGTCGACATTTTCCTTTGCAATGTCCCGCAACCGCGCACGATCGGCCTTCTCGATGAAAGCCAAATACTTCATGTTGAATTCCTCACGCGCATCTTCGCGGATCAACAGTGTATGGTCGAAAAACACACCTTCCAAAGTTCTTCCGTCGCGCAGGGCAACTCGTACGGGCACATCGTGAACGTCTTTCGAATTCACGGCATGAATATTGGAAATTCGGGGTACAAAGACCTTTCCGGGGAGCTTAAGACCGCTAGGAAAAGAGATCGACGCTTCGGGCTTCTGATCTTTCCGAGCAAAATTATCAATTCTAACCGGCAAGCCGAACATTTCCGTGTCAAACTGCGAGTATCTCACGGCAGGCGAACCGGGCGCTCCATAAACATAGTGCTGCCCTTCGCTAGGCTCCAACGCTTGCGCCTTGAACGAAATCGAAAAATCTAAACTGATCTTATCGACCGGGTGAAAACAGGAGTCATTAAGGAGTTCCAGACCTCCCTCTTTTCTCTGCTCGCCAAGCGGGACTGGAATTAGTTCCGGGTCTTGTGCGTCTAGCACAAAAGACATCTTTGTAGCTTGCTCAACAAGCTTGGCTTCGTTGAAAATTCTCGGATTTTTCATTTCCAGAAAATTGACAAAAACATCTGGCGGGAAAACTCCGTGAACCTCCGGATGCCTAAATCGCTTTTCTAAGCTGCTTATTTCGTGTTCCTCTCCTGATACAAGTCGAACTTTGCAGGTGATTGCTTCCACGACTCGAAAGATATGTATTAGTGACGTGGGCATAAACCATTGATCTATATCCTCCGATGTAATCTCGCCGATCACTCGAAGCTCGATCCCGTAGCGCGTTGCCGATTGCAAAGCGGCTTTAGAAAATCCCTTTGCGGATACAGCGATGGTTTTGGCTGCACCTAGTTTTGCGCGCTTCGTGGCGAGTTGCTCCACCCATGTCACATCAGCGACACCGCTGCGCTTGCGGCATTCTACGGTTATCAAAACCTCTGCCGAACCGATCTGCGTGCGGATGGACGCGTCTACCTCGCGAAGTCGACCGCTATCGAGATCCTTGATGCGATCTGGAGATTTTACAGTTGCACCAGCGGGCGCCAATCGCTCTTCTATGGCGGCGATGAGAAGCTCAAATGCCCGCCACTCGCGCAGTTCGCGCTGCGACTTCCCTTCACGCCCCTTCAAGAGTCCGATTCCATCAGCAATGCCCTTAGTGGACAGGGGTCGAGAAGCTTCCCTGCAGCATGTACAACTATGCCTTGAAGAAGTTAGCGCCTCAAGCTTCCAAAGAATCGGCAAAGCTCAACGTTTGCTTAGTGACGCGTAGAATTTCTTCGGCGCCCCAGCAACGGGGGCGTATTTGAAACATTCGGGGATGTCGTCGATCGCCTTCATCACGCCCAGCAAGGCAGGTGCCGAAAAGGCTTGTCCCTGTCCGGTCGACCAGTGCGAAAGGTAATTGGCGATGATCGCCGCAGAATGCACTTGAAGCGCTTGTACCTGGGCCTTGTCCAAAACGAGCGTTCCGGCCTTTTCGTGCAGCTTCACGGCAGCGTCGATAGCATTCAGGTATTCGCCGGGCGTCCGTCTGTCGTCGCCAAACACAAGATCGAGCGGCACAGGAATTCGGCATCTGTCGATCACGTCATGCAGCATGTACTCAAGGTACTGCCGGATGCGCGGCGCTGCATCGTCAATACGGCCGACGTTCAAGAGGTCGATGGTCGTGTCACGCACCTTGTTGACAGCTCCAGACTGCGGCAACACAGCCGTTCGGGCGTTGCCTTCCAGGCGTTGATGCGACCACGATGCCGAGTTGGAATGCCGGTTGAACAGCTTCTCGAGCATTGTATCGTGGCTCAGAAGGATCACCTGCGGTCCATCGGGGTTCGCCGGGCGCGCGAAGCGGGTCCGTATCACTTCAACAAGATGGTGCTGGTGGCCGGCGTCGAGGCTTGACGTGACGTCGTCCAGCACCATGAAACGCGGAGCACCGCCATATAGAGACGCAGCGGCCAGATAAACCGAAATCGCGAAAGCGTTTCGGTAGCTCTCTGACAGGAGAGCCTGTGCCGATTGATCTTTGAGGCCCCAAAAGTCTGCGAGCCGAATGCCGATTTCCTCGCTTCCTTGGGGTTTCCGCAAAGCTGGAACGACCGGGCTGAACATGATGTTGCCAAAAAAATCCTGGCAGAGCGGTTCCACCTTTTTCAGACGGTCGGCCGCTATCGCCGATTCCGCCGTCGCGAAAATCGCGCCCGCTTCATCGAGGAAGGTCTTCAACCGCTTGACGAGCGTTTCCCGCGCCTTTTCCGCCACCAGCGTCTTCTCAGCTTCGGCAAGGTCTTTCCAGCTTCGTTGCAAGCGGCGCGCGGCTTCGACCGCCGTCGTTACCGCGACCAGGGACGGCGGCAGCTCATGCTCCAACTGCGCGCGTTCGGTCGCCAGCTCCGCTGCCTTTTGCGTCGCGCGTGCGCGCATTATGCCAACGTAGGTTGCAAGCTCTGTTGCCTGATCGGCCGCAATTGTGCCCGCTTTTCCGGCAGCAGCGAGTTGACGGTGACGGGGCGCCTCGCCTTCGAGAAGGGTCAGCTTTTCGAGTTCGTCCAGTTCTGCCCATCCTTTGGCGGCCCATTCGGCAGCAGCGGCTTGCGTCGCGGCCACTACCGCCGCGTACTGGCCCAGCTTGGTCTGCACGGCGGCGAGCACTGAGGACCCGTCATCCCTTTCGCAGGTCGGACAAAGGGTGGGAGACGGCCACGAGCCGCCCGTCATGATCTGCTCGCTGAGGCGGTAGAGTTCGTGCAGCTTGTCGCCGGAAGTTGCTTTCAGGGCATCGTCCCGCTTCCCGGCCAGATTGGCGAGCATCCCATAGTCGCCATCGGCCGGGATCGGCTTGTTGGCGGCGGCCAGCGTTGCTTGTTCGCGGATCACTGTCGCCAACCGGTCGCGTTTTGGTCCGCCTTCAGCCGCCTTAACGGCTCCAATGCACGCCTCAATATCGACGTTCATAAACAGTCGGTCGGCGCAATTCGCCGCCAGCACGGGTGAGCCTGCAAGCGCAGCGTGGCAACGCTTTTGAGCATCTTCGAGCGACGCGCCAGCGGCCAATTCTTCTCTTACAAGTTCCGCGTAGTCCTTTGCGATCTTCGCTTTCTCTGCGGCGACGATCCGTTCGGCTGTGCCCTTCGTTGTCGCATGCGCAGATGTATCGAAGTGCGCATTGAAGAATCGCGTATTCGCCAGCGCCTGAAGCTGCTGGCGCAGCGCCGAATAGCGGGCAAGACCCAGCAAACCAGCGAACGACCTGCCGCGATCGAGCGCCTTGTCGTCGATGAAGTCCCGAAACGTCTTTCCGTCAAGCAACACAAATTCGCGGTTGAGCTGCGAAAGAATTGCCTCGCCGTCGACACCAGCCGGGCCGGTGACGGTGCGAACACCTGCGGCTGAACGCGTGACAGTAACCGACACCAGCGGGCCGCCGTTGTCGGGTCGAAGCGAGAGTTTCACCGTGCCTGTGGCACCGGGATGAAATCTGTTCAGGTAATAATCCTGAGGCCGCTCGGCCTGGAGGAGCTGTTCCAGCTTGTCTATTTTTCCGCGCAGCGCAAAACCGAGCGCGTCGTAGATCGAGCTTTTGCCAACTGCGTTCGGGGCCGAGACCGAGTTCACACAGTCGGATTTAAACTTCAGCTCAAGCGGTGAGCCCTCGTTGTTGATGCCGCGAAATCCCTCGACTTCGAGCGCTTCCAAGAACCAATGCACGGCTTTCGGCGCTGCGGGCACTCCTCCTTGCGCCGCGGCACCTGCCGCAGGTCCGGCCGCCGGCGTTGCTTGAAGAGCGGCCAGGAGGCTATTGAGAATTTTCGTTTTGTCGGCACGTCCGTCGGCCAGTTCCTGCAGTGTTGCGGCAAGAACAGAAGCGGCTTTCGCATCCAGCGCGACGAGCACCAGAGAATAGCTGGCGATGTTCTCGTCAAACGTCGCAGCGTCACCAAAGGAAAATTGTGGTGCCGGTGGCATGCGGCCCCAGGTAGCACAAGTCGCCGCACGCGGCGAGCCGCAAGTTCCACA
The DNA here is from genome assembly GCA_021325375.1 of Alphaproteobacteria bacterium. Lineage (GTDB taxonomy): Bacteria > Pseudomonadota > Alphaproteobacteria > Micropepsales > Micropepsaceae > Rhizomicrobium. The sequence continues at coordinate 197,712 of JAJPHG010000012.1, forward strand.
TATTGATTGAGGCGTCGCGCGTAGAACGCCGGGCTGTCGCGCGCGGAGCCCTTGTCTCCGCCCTGCGGGCTTCCATCCCTGACGCATTTCTAAGGGGCTCTGCCCCTCGCGCGCGGAAGGGTAGCCCTCGCTAGCGCTCGGCTGCGGCCGCGTCTCCCCGTTCTTCCGCGCCTTCGGCTTGTGCAGAACGGGTGATCCCCCTCGCGGCCTTCGCCCTTCCCCTTGCTACCCCCGGTCTCGCCGACGGGCAGAGGTTCAGCGCAGCGCTGCGCTGAAACCCAAGCCCGAGAGGTAAAGATGACCAAGCAACGTCCAGTTACCAAATCTAAAGCTCCCAAGCCCTCACCGAGGCGCGGGAAGCCCAAGGCCCGGCGTAAGCCGTCGAAGATCGTCGAGCGGTTCGACTGGCAGGGCGTGACCGTTTCCGTGTCCTACGAGGCCGACTGGCTCGGCATGTCCAAATCCCTCGGCCAGTTCGCCACGGCCCATTTGGAGATCGAGGCTATCGATCCGCCCAAGCACCCGCTGCCGGTTACGGAGACAGGCTATCGCTCGCACTTCGTGGCGCGCGGCGTCGTGGAGCAGGCGGGCGGCGCGGTCGCCTACACGCGGGCATGGCTGGAACAAGCCGCCAAGGCCCCGGCCTGGAAGCGTCAGCACGAGGCGGCACGCCAGCTCAGCCTTTTCTAGCGGTCGAAGGGTGCGCGCGGCCGCGATTCGCGAAGGCGTTCCCGCTCGCTTGTCCCAATGCGAAGCCGCAATTTCCTTGAAAGTTGACGTAAAGGGAAGTATTGATGGGGCTATGTCCTCCGTTTTTAGCACACTGGCTAGCACACAGATTCGGGGGACGGTCTTGGTGGTCGAAATTACCGAGTAATTTCAATGGCGCGGGGTGGAGCAGCCCGGTAGCTCGTCAGGCTCATAACCTGAAGGTCACAGGTTCAAATCCTGTCCCCGCAACCAACGTGAGCACACGGCTTAGCGAAGCTAAGTCGTTCGTGCGAACGCTGCCCCCGCGAAGGCGGGGGCCATCGAGCGACAAATCCGGAAATTGAACTACTTGCGCGCCCGCGCGTGGACGGCTTGCGCGAACTCCACGATCGCCTCGCCGATGACGGGCAGGAATTCCTGCGTGTAGTGGCGCTGGTCCTTCTCGAGCGCGTGATGGACGCCGCGCTGCTGCACCAGCGCGGTCGGCTCGAAATAGGGCAGGTCGAGTGCCTCGGCCGCCGCGATCGCGCCCTCGCGCGAGCCCGCCGGCCAACTGATGGGGCGCCCGTCCGGCATGTAGCGGAAGACGAAGATCACGACGCCGACGGGACGGTTGGTGAGCTCCTGCAGCTTTTTCAGTCCGCCCGTGACGTCGCTCGGCGTCGCGCGCGTTTCGGCGATCACCGCGCGGCGGAATTCGGCCTGCCCGTCATCGGGGACCAGCTCGAGAAGCTTGGAGCTCAGCTCCCGGCGCGCCTCCTCGTTCATCTCCATCAGGCCCAGCCGCACCCATTTCTGCGTGAGCTTGCGGGCTTCCGGCACCGCTTCGTCGATGGGGTTGGTCACCTGGTCTGCGATCCGCCCACGGTTGATCGCGAAACCGCGGAAGGTGATGTCGACGGGCGATCCCGGCTCGGCCAGCACGAGATCGAGGTCGTGGAAATCGTGACCCGCCGGCAACGGTTTCAGGAAGGGACTGACGCTGGTCAGGAAGCGCATCTCGGGCGGCACCTCCCTGCGGCCTTTCAGGAACTCGACGGCCTGGATCATCTCGGCCATCGAGTGCACGACCTTGATGATGCCGTAGCGGTCGACCACGAGCCTCGATTGCAGGTTGGGAACGGAACGCAGCGGCCGGCGCACCAGGCAGCCGCCCATCACCAGCGCGGTCAGCGGCTCGGTCATCCAAGCTTGCCCGCGATCAGGTCGACCAGCTCGCCCACATCCTGCGGCGCGGTGATCTCCTCCGGCTCGAAGCGCACGCCGAACTCGGCCTCGATCGCGACCATGAGAAGGACGTGGTTGGCACTGTCCCATTCGGCCACGTCGTCGCTGGTCGTCTGCATGGTCGGCGCCAGCGCCGCGTCGTCGAAGGCCGTGCGCATCAGCACGGTGAGCTTTTGGAGGATGTCTTCGCGCGTCATGGTGCGGATTTCATAGCAGACGCGTCCCATCCTTCAAACGCCCCAACCTTCAAACGACCCAGGATGCGTTGGATCGGGGCGGCTGCGATGCTATAGGTGCGGGGCATTTCTCTGCACTTGGACCGCGTGGCCGCCGATGCTCGGATTGCTTGCCTTTGCGGGCTGTACCATCAACGATCCCATCCAGGAGCTGGTCCGCCAGGGGCGCGCCGCCGATCCTTTCGGGGCGGCGGGATTCGCCGAGCCGCTCTTCGCGCTGTCGCCCGGCGGCGTGGCCCAGCTTCTCGACGTGCTCGCGGGACGCGATCCGGTGCCGCATGCGCTTTGGCCCTATTGCTACGCCGGCGCTTGGGGGGTGCCTAAGGCCGGGGTGCGGCCCGGCGCGATCCTGGTCGAGATCAGCACCCTCACCGAATACCGGCTGGGCGAGATCGTCCTGAACGCCAATATCGTGAGCGATGAGCTCTCGGCGCGGATCGCGGCATGGCCCGGCGTCGACGCGAAAGCCTTGCGCGCGTGGAAGAACGCGCTGGGCAAGTGCCGCGACGATCTGCGGCGCGAGGCGGTCGAGGCGATCCTGGCAGCTTGTCCCGGCGACGAAGAGCGCGAGGTGATCGCAGGCGTGCGCACGACGCCGGCACCGCTCGCCGCGATCGAGCAAAGTGTCGCGCACGTACGCGACGCGTTTGCGGGCGTGCCCTTGGGCCTGTCGCTGCATCGCTATCAATACATGTCGGGCGCGCGCGCCATCGACTGGCCGCCGGAGCTGAACAGGGAAGTCCGCGCCGCCGCCACGCGCCTGGACTTGCCGCTGTTCGACGGCGCGGCGCTGGTCGCGCGTCACGGCAACGAGGCCGCGCTCGCGCCCGACGCCAAAAGCTGGGCGAAGGGCTTCCTTCCGGTGGTTGCCGATGCGCTCGATGCGTTCGTGCGCACATTCGCAGGCTCGGGCCATGCAGCCTGACGTCGTCGATCTCTTTCTGGCGCGCGCGGGCGAGCGGCCTGACGCGCCCGCCATCGTCACCTCGGCGGCATCCATCAGCTATGGCGCGCTCGAGCGGCGGGTTCGCGCGCTCGCCGTCGTGTTCGCGCAGCTTCCGTCCCCGAAGGTGCTCATCGCGCTGCCGCAGTCGATCGACGCCTATGCCGCGATGCTCGCTTCCGGACTCGCGGGCGGGTTCTACACGCCGCTCAACATGGCCTCGCCGGCGGAGAAGATGCGCCGCATCGCGGCCCAGCTCGAACCCGATGTGGTCGTGGGCGCGCCGGAACTGATCGAGACGCTCGCAATACCCGGCGCGCGGATGATCGATCCGACCGCGCTCGATGAAACGCGGCGGCTCGAAGGCGCAGGCGCGCGGCACGATCTAGCCTATGTGCTCTTTACCTCCGGCTCGACCGGCGAGCCCAAAGGCGTGATGATCCCGCGCACGGCGCTCGCCCACTATGCGGACTGGCTGGGAACGCTCGGCATTGGACCCGGCGACCGCGTAGCCCAGCATGCGAACGTCGCGTTCGACCTTTCCGTCTTCGACATCTACGGCGCGCTTTGCCGTGGCGCGGCGCTCCATCCGCTCGACGTCGAGGGCGATAGGCTGATGCCGGCGCGTTTCATCAAGCGCCATGGCATCACGGTGTGGAGCTCGACGCCCAGCGCGGTCAGCGTGATGATGCGCGCGCGGCAGGTGACGCAGGCCAATCTGGCGTCGATCAGGCTATTCAATTTTTGCGGCGAGCCGCTGCTCAAGGAGCATCTCGATGCGCTGTTCGCCGCGGTCCCCGGGGCGGCGGTGCAGAACACCTACGGTCCAACGGAGGCGACCGTCTCGATGACGAAGCTCGGCCTGGAGGCGCAAAGCTACGCCGATCATTGCGCGACCTCGGTGGCGCTCGGCGATGCCATTGACGGCATGGAGATCGTGCTCGCCGGCGGGCCCTCGGCGGATGAGGGCGAGATCGTAATCGTGGGGCCGCAGCTCGCGCGCGGCTATTGGCGCGATCCGCAGAAGACCGCGAAATCCTTCCGCGCGGTGTCGGCGCAGGATCCGCGCATCGGCTATTTCACCGGCGATTGGGCCTGGCGGCGCGGCGGCGATCTCTTCTTCCGCGAGCGCGTCGATTTCCAGGTCAAGGTGCGCGGCCATCGCGTCGAGTTGGACGAAGTGGCGGCGGCCATCCGGGAGTGCGGCTATCCGGTGGCCTGCGTGTTCAAGCGCGGCGAGGCGCTGGCGGCGATCGTGGAGGCGCAGGATGCGTTCGACGAGGCCGCTTTGCGCGCGCGGCTGCAGGCCAAGCTCGAGTTGCATGCGATCCCGGAGCGGATCGTGGCAGTGGCCGAGCTTGCGCTCAACGAGAACGGCAAGCTCGACCGCGGCCGCGCGGCGGCGCTGATGGAGGAAAGGATCACAGGGCGCAATGGCTGACACGGATGGGATCATGAAACGGCTCAGACCGCTGCTGCGCGAGGCCTTCCCCGACGGCGACGCGGCCGCGATGGGGCCGATGACGACGGCCGACGACGTCGTAGGCTGGGACAGCATGGCGCATGTCGGCCTGATGGCGGCTATCGAGGACGCGTTCAAGATCCAGTTCGAGCCCGAGGAGATCACCGCCTTCGCCAATCTCGGCGAGCTTATGGCGATGATCGCGCGCAAGGTGGATGGTGGCTGAGGCCTTCGTCTTCGAGCCGGTCGGCGCGCAGGCCCTGCGCGCCGACCGCGCCCGCGCGCTGCGCCTGGCGGAACTGTCGCTGAGCGCGCAGCCTCTATTCTACCGCCTCATCCCGTTGTCGCACGACGCGATCCTCGACAGCGTGGCGCGACAGATCGCCGATCCCGCTTTCGACATGGCGGAAGCCTTCGTGCTGCGCGGCGGCGAAGATACCGCGCTCGTCACCGACACCGATGTGACCGCGCTCGCTTCCGCGCAGATGGCGGCGCTGATGGCGTTCCTGCGCCTCGTGCCCGCGAGCGCCGCGCGGGAATTCCAAGGACAAATGCGCGCCTATTCCGCGTCCATCGAGCCCATCGCCGATACGGGCCGCTACGTCTCGCGCGTCGCGGTCGTGGCCGGCCGCCAGGGGCAAGGGCTCGGGCGGCGGGCGATGGCGGAGTATCTCGGCCGCGTGGGCGCCATGAAGGTGCATCTTCACGCGCATCGCGACAATGCGGCCGCGATCGCGCTTTACCGCTCGCTGGGCTTCGTGCCGCGCGGCGATGCCAGCTATGTCTTTGCGGCCTTCACGCGTCCGATCCTTTAATCCGCAATCCAATCAAAATTGTCATCCTGGCCGAGCGCAGCGAGGGCCGGGACCCAGCGCGCCGTTTGCACCCTGGGTCCCGGCCCTGCGCGATGCTGACGCATCGCTTGGCCGCGATGACATCTGGAAGGCGGCAAACGAAAAGGGCGGACCCTGCGGCCCGCCCATTCGCATTCGATAGATCGATGTATCAGCCGCCGAGGTCGATGACCGCGCGGCGGTTCTGCGGCTCGCGGACGCCCGGACCGGTGGCCACCAGCGGATCGTGGAAGCTCTTGCCCTCGATGGCGATCGTGCCGCCGTCCAGGCCTTCGCGGACCATCTCGTCCTTGACCGATTGCGCGCGGCGCTCGGACAGGGCCTGGTTGTAGGTGTCGGAGCCGACCGTATCGGTGTGGCCCGTGACCATGACCTTGACCATGCCTTGCGTCTTCGCGGCCTTGACGGCTTCGGAGACCACTTCCTGCGCCTTCTCGGTCAGGTTCGACTTATCGAAGTCGAAGAAGACGATGAACGTCTTGACCATCGGAGGCGG
>JAJPHG010000018.1 GCA_021325375.1 Alphaproteobacteria bacterium
ACCGACCAGCCCGACGGCGAGGCGCAAGCGCGGGAGATCTACGGCAAGCGCGTCGCCTACGTTCCGTATTTCATCCCCGGCTTCACTTTGGCCAAGGCGGTCGCCGACGTGTTCGACGCGAACCCGAAGGTCGAGGGCCTGATCCTGCCGCGCCACGGCATCTTCACCTTCGCCGATGACGCGAAGACGGCCTATGAGCGGATGATCGCGTTCGTCACCCTGGCGGAGGATCGCCTCAAGCAGAACCGCAAGCCGTTCAAGCCCGCAGCACTTCCCAAGCACATCGCAAGCGTCGCCGAGATCGCGCCGATCCTGCGTGGGCAGCTGGCCATCGAGCGCAACGCGATGGCGGGCACGGTGAAGCGTCAGATCCTCTGCTTCCGCGCCTCGCCCGCGATCCTCGACTACGTGAACGGCGCGGAGCTGGCGCGCTATTCCCAGCAGGGCGTCGTCACCCCGGACCATACGATCCGCACAAAGAACTGGCCGCTCATCGTCCCTGCGCCCGACGCGCACAAGCTCGACGAATGGAAGAAGGACGTCGCGGCGGCGGTGGATGCGTTCGTCGCGCGCTATCACGACTATTTCGCGCGCAACAACGCGCGCACGAGGCCTGCGAAGAAAGAGCTCGACCCGCTGCCGCGCGTGGTGCTGGTGCCGGGCGTGGGCCTGTTCGGGCTCGGCGCCACGGCGAAGGACGCCGCCATCGCCGCCGACATCGCCGAGAACACGGTGGAGGTCATCACCGACGCGGAGGCGATCGGCGAATACCGCTGCATCTCCGAGGCCGACATGTTCGACGTCGAGTACTGGTCGCTGGAGCAGGCCAAGCTCGGCAAGTCGAACGAGAAGGCGCTGTCGCGCCAGGTCTGCGTGATCACCGGCGGCGGCTCGGGCATCGGGGCGGCGACGGCGAAAGCGATGGCCGCCGAAGGCGCGGAGATCGCGATCCTCGACCGCGACCACGACATGGCGGTGAAAGCCGCGAAGGAAGTGCACAAGCACGCGCTGGCGATCCAGTGCGACGTCACCGATGCGGCCAGCGTGCGCGCGGCGTTTGACAAGGTGGTGGAGGCGTTCGGCGGCGTCGATATCGTTGTCTCCAACGCCGGCGCCGCGTGGCAGGGCAATATCGGCTCGGTCGACGACGCGGTCCTGCGCAAGAGCTTCGAGCTGAACTTCCTCGCGCACCAGAGCGTCGCGCAGAACGCCGTGCGCGTCATGCGCGCGCAGGGAACGTATGGCTGCCTTCTGTTCAACACGTCCAAGCAGGCGGTGAACCCGGGCAAGGATTTCGGACCTTACGGCCTGCCCAAGGCCGCCACGTTGTTTCTCGTTCGCCAATACGCCCTCGACCACGGCAAGGACGGCATCCGCGCCAACGCCGTCAACGCCGACCGCGTGCGCACGGGCCTGTTGACCGACGAGATGGTGTCCGCCCGCTCCAAGGCCCGCGGCGTTTCGGAAGACGCCTATATGAGCGGCAACCTGCTCGGCCGCGAGGTCTACGCGCAGGAGGTGGCGGAGGCCTTCGTCTACTTAGCGCATGCCGAGAAGACGACCGCGGCAGTCATCACCGTCGACGGCGGCAACATCGAAGCGGCTTTGAGATAAGCTATACTGTCATCCCCGGCGAACATCGCGCGTATTGCGCGCGATGTGAGGGAAGGGGACCCAGGTGGACAGACCGGTCGCGCTCTTTCCACCTGGGTTCCCTTCCCCTTGCGATGCCGATGGCATCGCTCGGCCGGGAATGACAAAGAAAATATCGAAGAAATGGCGCGTTATATTGCTCTGATCGACGGTAAGGCGGGAGCCTATGGCGTCGTGTTTCCCGATTTGCCCGGCTGTACAGCGATGGGCAAGACGATGGACGATGCACTCGCCAACGCGACAGAGGCATTGCGGGATTGGGTTGAGGTCACGGAAGAAAGCGGGGCCAAAGTACCTCGTCCCCGCGCGCTCGAAGCTTTGCGCCGCGATCCCGAAGTGAGGTCGGCGCTCGCCTCCGGCGCTGGCATCGCCACGGTTCCGCTGGTGCGTGAGACCGGTAAACCGGTGAAAGCCAATCTTTCCATCGATTCCGGCGTGCTCGCCGCAATCGACGAAGAAGCCGAGCGACGCAACCTCACGCGTTCGTCTTTTGTCGAACTGCTGGCGCGGACCATGTTGCCGAAAGTGGCATGATCGCCTTCGTCATTGCCGTCGACGGCGGCGGCATCGAAGCGGCGATGCGGTAGTGAATCTCTCGTGGGTTGTGTTACTTTGGCCTTAAGAGGCCGCCGTGAAAATCTCGGTAGATATCGATTGTTCCGAAGTCGAAAGTGATGCTGGAAGGCCAATTGACGGGCTGTGCATCACTTGTGCCCGTTGCGGCCATTCTGTTGAAGTGATGGGTGAAACAATATCTTCGGCTCGAAGAGGAGCAATCATGCTTCGTGAGGAATGCCCTCGTCGGGAAAATAATTTCTACGATGCTGAATGGTGGTCGTCATAGTCGCGGATATGTTGCTGGAATCAAGTTGTGCTAGAATAGGTTGAGAAGATTTCTGAGCTCTAATTTTGGGGGCGTCGCGATGCGAGTATCATTTATTTTGGTTTTGCTCTGCGTTTCATCGTCTGCGCTTGCCGGCCCATACGAGTGTATTTCCTTTGATACGGTTGGAATAGAGCGTCCTAAAGCGCCGTCGTGTGTCGATGACACGCTCAAATTCTCTGAAATGGATTTTCAAATGTGCAGAAGCGACATGGAAAGCTATACTCAAAAGATGAAAGACTACCAACTCTGCTTGCAGGCTGAAGCTGAAGACGCCCTAAAAGAAGAAAAGAAGGCAATTGAAAAATTCAATTGCAAAGCGAGCGGTCAAGACTTCTGCTAGTCATCCCCCATTTGCCCGGAACAGCTCCAGCGTGCGCTGCTTGGCGAGCTTGGCGGCTTCGGGGTCGAAGTCGGGGCGGTAGCTGCAGTTGAAGCCGTGGCCGGCGCCTTCGTAGACGTAGACTTTCACGTCCGGATGCGCGGCCTTGATCTTCTCCACGTCGCTCATCGGGATGCCGTGGTCGGTTTCGCCGAAATGCAGCATGGTCGGGCATCTGGGGTTCTGGTCGTTCATCATCGCGATCTGGCCGCCGTAATAGCCGGACGCCGCCGCGAGATTGCGGCTCTGGCACGCCGCCGCCCAGGTCACCGTGCCGCCATAGCAATAGCCGGTGATGAACACCTTGCCCGTGGCCGCGAGAACGTCGATGCAGGTCAGCGCGTCCTTCACCGACAGATCGAAGGGGTGTTCGCCGCGCGCGATCTTGATCGCCTTCTGGATGTCCTCCGGCGAATAGCCGGTCTCGAAGCCGGGCGCCTCGCGGTCGTAGAGCGCCGGCGACAGCACCTCATAGCCGTCGTCCGCATAGCCGTCGCAGGTCTCGCGGATATGCGCGTTGACGCCGAAGATCTCCTGGATGAGGACGAGCCCGCCGCGCCGCGTCCCCTTGGGCGCGACATGGTAGACGCCGATCTCGGCTCCATCGCTCATTTTCATCTTCGTCATCGTGCCGCGCGTCATGTCATCCTCCGCTGTTGCTCTCCTTCGACTTTGCAACGGCGGGACGGCGGCGCGCAATCCTCCAGATCCAGCGCAGCAGGAAGAACAGGCCCAAAGCCACCGGCAGCCAGGGCACGAGCTGGATGACGAAGCGCAGGACGTCCGCGGTGCTCGCGACCAGCAGCGCGCCGGATTCGTTCCACACCTCGCCGATCGGAGAGGCGGCGGCCTGGCCGCGCTCGGCCAGGGTAACGGAGAGGCTTTCGCGCGCGATGCGTCCATCGAGGTCGCGCTTGGCGGCCAGCGCCTCGTCGAGATCGGCCTCGGTCTTGGACAGTTCCTGCTGCACCTTGATGTAGTCATCGACGCTCAGATTGGGACGTTTGGCGAGTTCGGCCAGACCGTCGCGGTATTTTGTGAGCTGGGCGACCTTCTTGTCGGTGCCGCTCTTCTCGTTCTCGACGCTTTGCGCCTGAGTCGAGCGGCTCAGGAGATCGACTCTGCCCTTGTCCTGCGACACCGGCTTGCGCAGTGCCGTTTCGAAGCCCGCGATGCTGTCATGCGGCATCGCGAGGGTGAGAGTGGCCGAGGCGAGGTCGGGGTGCTCGTCGATGCTGGCGGAAAGCAATTTGCAGCGCAGCGCCGCGTCGTGCAGGCAGGCCTCGCGCGCCCTGTCGTAGCGCGCCCGGACCGCGTCGTGATCCATCGCCAGCGCGATCACGTGGCTGTAGCTGAAGATCTGCCCCTTATCGGCCATCGTCTCCGCATTGGCCTGCGGTTCGGAGAGGACGATATCGGGAACCGACACCGGCCGGGTTGTTGGGCCATTGCGCGAGCAGCCCGCGAGAACGAGCAGGCCAAGAAGGACGAGAGAAGAACTGCGCGGCATGTCGGACCCCCTCCGTTGAGCGCGTGAGGCAAGTCCAATCCGGCGCCGCGGCCAAAGTGGGGCGCGATTGCGGCTTAGGGGCGGCGCTGCACCAGGCCCTTGCCGGTGAAGCGGAAGACCAGCTCGCCCGAATCGTCATGCGCCTCGTTGCGGCTGAGGATGATGCCGAAATCGGGGCGCGATTTGAGCTCGACCTTGCCCACGATCTCGGAAGAGAAAGTCAGCCGCATGCCGGGACGCACGGGCTTCAGCCAGCGCATGTCCTCATAGCCGGGCGAGACGCCGGCGCGCAGCAGGGGCGACGTGCCGCCGGGCTTGTTGCGGTCGGCGATGGCGAGCTTCATCCACACCGCCGCGGTGTGCCAGCCGCTGGCGATGATGCCGCCGAAGATCGACCGCTCGGCGGCCTGCGGATCGACATGGAAGGGCTGCGGGTCGTATTTGCGCGCGAAGCGGATGATCTCGTCCTCGCTGAAGGTGTAGCCGCCGAGCTCGCGGCGCGCGCCGATCTCGACGTCTTCCCAATATTGCGGGTTCATGGCGCGCCCCGCTTGGCGATAATCGGGGTCATCTTGACCAGCGCCACCTGTTCGCGCTGGTTGAAGACCTTGCAGGCGAAGGTGACGGTGCCGAACGGCTTGGACGCCGACGGTCGCGCCTCGATCACCTCGGCCTCGGCACGCAACACGTCGCCGGGGCGCACCGGCTTCATCCAGCGCCCTTCGGGCGAGCCGACGCCGCCGCGTGCCGCCGCGATCGGCATCATCATGTCGGCGAACATGCGCATCGTCATGGCGCAGGTGTGCCAGCCCGACGCCGCCAACCCGCCCAGGATCGATTTCTTCGCCGCCTCCTCGTCGAGGTGATGCGGCTGCGGATCGAACTCGCGCGCATATTCGACGATCTCTTCCTTGGTGACGTGATACGGCCCGCAATCGAATTTGCGGCCGACGGGGAAATCTTCGAAGTGGAGGAGCTCGGGCATTTTGCTATAGTGCCCCGCTTTCGGGGGGGCAGACAAATGGATTGGATCGCGATCGTATCGGCGGGGGTGTGCGGGGCTGCGGGCGGAGCGATCGGCGCGCTCGTCGGACGGCTTTTCAAGAACATCGCGGTGCGCTCCGCGGCGGCGGTGATCTGTTTCGTCGCGGCGGCCCAGCTCGGCCGGATGTTCGTCACGCCCTGGGTCGAGGTCGAGTATGTCTTCGCGACTCTGCCCGAGGTCAAGCAGCTGACCGCCATCGCGCCGGCGCATGTGGACGAGCTCAAGGCGTTGATGCGCGACGCCTATCGAAAAGGCGGGACTGCAGAGGACTATCAGCGCGCCGGCTATGTTTGGGGGCGTAAATACAACACTTCGTTCATCCTGCTGATGACCTCGCGCAACGCTTCGCTCGCGCTGCGATCCTTCGGTATCTATATGGACGTCTTCAAATTGGTCTATGCACACGATCCGGTCGCATGCTTCAACTGGATACAAGGCTTTGGTGCGCCGACCGAAGCCGAACTCGGTCTTGAGGGAGCGGGACACGCCAAGCTTCAGCAGCTCACCGACAGCGCCCATTTGCTGAGCAGACCCGAGGACGCACCGATAAGAAATCAGAAGCTGTCCGACGATCTCGCCGTGGCGCTGGTGAACAAGGTGCGCGCCAATTGGGACGCCAAGCGCATCGATTTCGCCGACACGGCGAAGCCGAAGCCCGATCTTCCGAACGACAAGAAGGCCGCCGTCTGCTACACGACCTACGCGATGTTCAGCGAGGTGCAGGCGATGCCGGAAGATCAGCGCCTGGTCTATCTGCGGGGGATGTTCGGCTCGCTTTGAGGTTCAGGTGTTGAACCGGAAATGCATCACGTCGCCGTCCTGCACGACGTAGTCCTTGCCTTCGAGGCGGAACTTGCCGGCGTCGCGGGCACCGGCCTCGCCGTTGCCCGCGATGTAGTCGTCATAGGCGATGGTCTCGGCGCGGATGAAGCCCTTCTCGAAATCGGTGTGGATGACGCCGGCGCCCTGCGGCGCGCGCGATCCCTTGGTCACCGTCCAGGCGCGCGCTTCCTTCGGGCCCGCGGTGAAGAACGTGATCAGGCCGAGCAGATGATAGCCCGCGCGGATCAGCCGGTTCAGGCCCGGCTCCTCGAGCCCGATGTCGCGCAGGAAGTCGGCGCGCTCATCCGCGGCGAGCTGGGCGACCTCTTCCTCGATGCGCGCGGAGATGACGACGCAGCCCGCGCCCTGCCTCTTGGCCATCTCCTCCACGGCGGTCGAGTATTTGTTGCCCTGGGCGGCCGCACCTTCGTCGACGTTGCAGACGAAGAGCACGGGCTTGGCCGTCATCAGGCCGAGCTGCGAATAGGGCCCGGCTTCCTCATGCGAAAGCTCCGCCAGCCGCGCGGGCTTGCCGTCGCGCAGGAGGTCCAGCGCCTTGGTCATCAGCGCGAGCTGCTCCTTTGCTTCCTTCTCGCCGGACTTGGCCTTCTTCTCGAAGGGGACGACGCGGCGCTCCAGGCTGTCGAGATCGGCGAGCATCAGCTCGGTCTCGACCGTCTCGGCGTCGCCGACCGGATCGATGCGGCCCTCGACATGGGTGATGTCGTCGTCCTCGAAGCAACGCAGCACGTGGGCGATGGCGTCGACCTCGCGGATGTTGGCGAGGAACTGGTTGCCGAGGCCCTCGCCCTTCGAGGCGCCGCGCACCAGGCCTGCGATGTCGACGAAGGTGATGCGGGTGGGGATGATCTCGGCCGACTTCGCGATCGCCGCGAGCTTGTCGAGGCGCGCATCGGGCACCGCGACGTCGCCGACATTGGGCTCGATGGTGCAGAAGGGATAGTTCGCCGCCTGCGCCGCCGCGGTCTGGGTGAGCGCGTTGAACAGCGTCGACTTGCCGACGTTGGGAAGCCCCACGATGCCGCATTTAAAGCCCATCGGCTGCGTCTTTCTTCTTCTTCGGCGGCTGGGTGAGCAGCGCGATCTTGTTCATGAAGCCCGCGTCGTCGTCCTTGGCAAGCAAGGGGGCGGCTTCGGCGATGGCGCTCAGCATCGGCACCAGCCATTCCTCGTCGAGCTTCGAGAAATTGCCGAGCACGTGGCCGTGCACGCGGTGCTTCTCGCCGGGATGGCCGATGCCGATGCGCACGCGGCGATAGTCGGGGCCCAGCGCCGCGGTGATCGAGCGCGCGCCGTTGTTGCCCGCGTCGCCGCCGCCTTTCTTCATCTTGAGCTTGGCTGCGGCAAGGTCGATCTCGTCATGCATGACGACGAGCGCGTCCGGCGGCAGCTTGAAGAAGCGCATCGCGGGCCCGATGGAGAGGCCGCTGTCGTTCATGTAGGTCATCGGCTTCAGGAGATAGGTCTTGCGGCCGCCCAAGGCGCCCTCGCTGAGCTGGCCCTGGAAGCGCGCGCGCCACGGCGAGAATCTGTAGCTCTCGTGGATGACGTCCACCGCCATGAAGCCGGCATTGTGGCGGTTGCGCGCGTACTCCGCGCCCGGGTTCCCGAGACCGGCGATGAGAAGCGGCGTATCCGGCATGGACCGAGCCCCGACGGGCCGGAGAGAAGACTACTTCTTCTCCGGCGCCTTGGCGGCGGGGGCGGCACCGGCGGCCGGCGCAGCACCGGCGGCAGGGGCAGCGCCTTCGGCGGGCGCGGCGCCTTCTTCCACGACGGGAGCCGAGGCGGCAGCGGCGGCCGCCGCAGCGGCAGCCTTCTGCTCTTCGATGACGCTGGTCGGCGCCACGATCGAGGCGACGGTGAAGTTCTCCTCGCGGATCGTGGTCTTGGCGCCTTCGGGCAGCTTGAAATCGTCGAAGTGCAGCGTGCCGTGGATGTCGAGGCCCGCGAGGTCGCCCTCGAGATAGTCGGGGATGTGATCGGCGTCGAGCAGCATCTCGATCTCGTGGCGCACGATGTTGAGCACGCCGCCGCGCTTCAGCCCCGGCGAGTTCTCATGGCCCTTGAAGCGGACCGGGATCGCGAGCTTCACCTTCGCGCCGGGGGCCAGGCGCATGAAATCGACATGCACCGGACGGTCGGTGACCGGATCGAGCTGGAGCTGGCGCGGGATGACGCGCTGCTTCTTGCCGGCGACGTCCAGCATGAAGAGGGTGGTCAGGAAGCCGCCGGCTCCCACATGCAGGCCCAGCGTGTGGGCGTCGACCGACACGTTCTCGGGCGTATCGCTGCCGCCATAGACGACGGCGGGGATCCGGCCGACCTTGCGGGTCTGGTAGGAGGGGCCCTTGCCGGTTCCGGGACGCGGGTCGGCGCTCAAATCCTGCATCTGACGCATTTGGGAATTCCTCAAGGCTTTCCGGGCTTTTCGACGGTCTTGCGCCCAGGAAAGCGGGGCTTGTAGCCGAAGGCGGCTTCGCTGGCAACCGCCGCCTTTGGGGGTCGGGAAGACCCTGGAATCAGCCGTTGTGCTGGCGGTGGCCGCCGTGGTGGTGCCCGGCCTCCAGAAGGTCCTCGACATAGGCCATGCGGACGAAGACGGACAGGACCACCGCCATGGGCGTCGCCAGCACCGCCCCCCAGACCCCGAAGATGATGCCGAAGGCGACGATGGCCAGCAGGTTGAACACCGGCGACAGCGACACCGCCCAGCGCTGGATCAGGGGCTGGGTGAAATTGCCCTCGATGAACAGCGCGACGGCGTAGACGATGGCGGCCCAGAAGGCGAGCGTCGGGCTGACGCTGAGCGCCAGCAGAAGGCCCGGGATCATCGCCGCCATCGGCCCGATATAGGGCACGAAGATCGACACGCCGGTCAGCACGCCGAGCGCAAAGGACAGCGGCACGCCGACCAGCCAAAGGCCCACGCCGGTGATGACGCCGACGAAGAGCATGTCGAGCGTCATGCCCATCAGCCAGCGCTGCAGCGACTGCGCCATCGCGTTCATGATGTGGTTGACGCGGATACGCCGGTGCGGCGGAAACAGGCGCACGATGCCGCGCACATAGGCGTTCGGGTCGGCGGCGAGATATACGCCGACCAGCAGCACCAGAAGCGCCTCGCCCATGCCTCCGAGCAGGCCGCCCGCGAGCGGGATCGCTTGCAGCAAGGTCTCGCCCGACGGCGCGTCGGTGTTGCCGAGCAGGGTGAGGAACCAGCGGCCCTCCTGATAGGACATCAGCCATTTGCGCCCCGCCGCCACCGCGCTCGGGATTTCCTTGAGCAGGGTCGTGAACTGGTCGACGGCGAGCGAGCCGAACACGGTGAAGAAGAGGCCTGCGAGGAACAGCAGTCCCAGCGTCACGATCACCAGCGCGAACTGGTCGGAGATGTGCAGGATGCGCTGTACCGGCTCGGCCATGGTGCGCAGGATCACCGCGACGACGACGCCGCCGAAGGCCAGCACCAAGACCTGGTTGATCTCCCACACCGCCAGGAGCACGACGACGATCAGCGTCCCCACAAGCACCTTGCGGGCGAAATCGAGGGTCGAACCGTCATTGGGCGGCGGCAGCGGCTGCTCCATGTGCGCTTTTCTGCCTGACTATGGCGATTTAGGCCAGCCCACCCACCCCCTCGTCATCACCCGCTTTATGCGGGCGACCCACGGTGGTCCTGTAAAATTGGAGAAGACGTCCGTGGGTGGCCCGGACGTGAAGCTTGTCCTCCGGTCGCGCTTCGCGCGATCCGGGGGGCCGGGCCATGACGGTTGGGGTTATTTACGCTTCGCTTTCGGCGGCGGCGGCAAATTGAACTCCCATGCCTCGCGGATCAGCGCCGCGAGCTCCTTCTTCGACACGCGCTCCGGCTGGACGATGACGTTGGCGCGCTTGCCCCACATGTATTTGACGAAAGTCTCCGGCTCGGCCTCGAACAGGAATTCCTTGCGCTCCTCGGGCAGGTGCAGGAACAGCCCGTCGGTGCGGATCACGGCGAAGATGCGCTTCTTGGTGCGGAAGGCGGGACGGCCGAAATGATCGACCTCGCTCACGCCGTCGAGCGCGAGCGCTATCTTGCGGATGTCGGTTGGGGTCGCCATCGCCGCATTCCATCACACGTCGCGCGGTATCTCCAAGCCCACGCTTTGCGGCGCGTGCACGATCGGGGGAGGCGCGGGAATCTTCACCGCGCGCGCCGGCCGGCTCAGGCGGCGCACGGCGCGCGCCGCCGCCTTGGCTTCCTCGGCCTCGATCAGCTCGCGCTTGACGACGTGGTCTGAGATCAGGTCGCGGACGTCGTCGATGTCGGGGTTCAGCCCGTCCGCGAGCTTGCGCAGCTCGCGGCGCACCATGGTGACGACCGGGGGCGAGAGCAGGAGCTGCGCGATGGAGTAGCGGCTCATCGCCTGGCGCGTCTTGAACATCTTCGACATCGAATCCGGCGTGAAGACCTCGCGGCTCAAGCCCGCGAACAGGTCGGCGACGTCGCGGCTCTTCAGATTGCAGCCGCAGAGGTCGACGTCGAGGACCAGCGTGCCCGCGATCGGCTTGTTGAAATTGACCTTCCAGGCCTGCCACCGCGCTGCGTTGGTCAAGAGCACCCAGTCGGCCGGCAGGTTGGCGGCATAGTTCACGACCTGCGTGACGTGGGCGTCCTTGAGCTCGGTGTTGATCGCCTTGACCTCGACGAGGAAGCGGAACTGGCCGCCGACCGTCACCGCGAGATCGGCGAAGGTGCCGCGGATCGCCTTCTCCGACGTGATCTCCTCGATCTTGCGATAGCCGAAGACGTCGCACAGGATATCCATCGCCAGATGCGCGGTGTCGGTTTCGTTGATGTCGCGCCGGCGCGCGTCGGCGACCGTGGCCTGATATTTCTTGAGTTGCTGGGCGATGCGCTTTTGAACCCGTGCAGGTATCTTGGTCGGCATCGTACTCACCCCAACTTTTCAACCCGGTGTCATAATAGTAGAGGTTGAATATTCGCGAGGGAAGCTTTCGTCATGGAATGCGGCATATATATGGTAAGCGACACAGGGCGCGGCGCGTGAGTTAACGCGCGAGCGACAACCGGAGCGAGCGATGCGATTAACCAGAATCGTCCTCACTGTCGCATGCGCGACCGCAGCGTCGCTCGCGTATGCGGGGGATTTGAAGAAGACCGGTCCCCTGGCGCCGTCCGCGGGACTGATCATGGCGCGCGGCGCCGTCGAAGAGCCGGCTCTGGAATTCGTCTATGCGATCGGCGGCGGCGCGCCGCCGCCGTCTGCCGTCACCTTCGATCTCGCCAAGGATTTCTCCGTCGCCGACACCGGCGGTGTGCTTACGATATACGATTATGCGCTCAAGCGCGTGCTCGTGCTCGACGACAAGGCGCACAGCTTCCACAACATCTCGCTCTACGCGCTGGTGGCGTCGCTTCAGGGCGTGAGCGTCGTCGACGCGACGTTCACGCCGTCGAAGCAGGCGTTCGACGCAGATCAGGGCGCGCGGCTGGTCAAGCTCTTGCGCGCCTTCACGCCGCTTTCGCCCGCCGCGGTCGAGCGCATCCGCGCCGGCGGATATCTGCCGCAGACGCTGTCCTTCGGCTCCGGCGCGGCGACCCAGACCTGGACGCTGCAGTCCGCGGCCATGGTCAAGGCCGTCCACCCGATTGCGTCGAGCCGACGGACGCCCAAGGTCGACATGTCCGACGTGCAAAAGGCGTTCGGCGACGCCGCCGGTGCCGTGATCGCGGCCGGCGGCGGCGGCGGTCAAGGCAAACGCATGCAAAAGGATCTCCGCGCGGCGATAGAGCATGCGCTCGCGGCCAGGCATGCGTTCCAGGCGCTGCTCATTTCCTACGAGATGGCGGATCAATACGGCCCGGTTTCGGCCGCTTGCGCGAAGACCAAACCCTGCCATTCGTTCAAGGCGATCGAGGCGCTTGCCGCGCGCGATCCGCGCGGCGCGGCCCTGCGCCTGGCGATGCATCCGGGCAAGGCGCAGCTCGACGCGGCGATCGCGGCGCTCAAGGCGATGAAGCGCGACGATCTTTCGGATGGCTATATGCTCGACGCGTTCCTCGCGCGCGATCTCGCCCAGGCCGGCCGCGCGGCCGAGGCCCTGCCGCTCTTCGCCTCGGCGCTCAAGGCCAATCCTCACATGCCGGCGTTCTATGCCGAGCTCGGCGGGTTCTGGATGGCGAACGGCGAGCCCACGCTCGCCTGGGACGCCTACGACCTCGGCCGGATGATCGATCCCTCCGCCGCGTCGCCCGCGACGTCCGCGGTCAACGCATACGAGGCGGGGCTCGAGAAGAAATATCCGGAGCTGTTCTAGCGCCATTCGCGCGAAAAGCGCGCGATCCGGGTGATGACGGCTGGGATGCTCAGCCGGACAGGCTCGATACGCCCACTTTTTGTTGATGCGGTGCACGGCCCCGCTCGATCGGGTGCGCTCGAAAACGCGTTCGGGACGAAGTATTCTGAGTTCCACCAGAAAGATCGGAGTGCAACCATGACTGTTCGGCGTGCATGGAGCGATGTCGATCCGGAGATTCCGGGCTCGTTCTGGCTCGTGGGCGACGACCGGCTCGAGCACTCGCTGGATCGCCAGAAAGCCCGGCTGCTATATGCCTATTTTGTGCATAGCCTTCTCTACAATCGCAAACTCGTGATCTCGGACTCGATCGCAGTCAACAATCCCAATCTCCGCTACCTCCTGCGAAATGACCGGCGCGTCCGCGAGATGATCAACGTGGATACGTTCTGCGTTGCGCGGCGCCTCGTGGCATCGGGAAAAATGGTGCATTTGCTTGAGTTGCGCGACGAATTCATCAAAGGGAACAAGCAAAATCCGGCGTTCGAGGGCCGCGAATTCCACAGCGATGAGGAGCTCGAATTCCTCCAGGTTCAGGCTAGCTCCGCGAAGTATTCCCTGGAGGCCGTCAGCACGCACTATACGCAGTCCACGCTCTCGCTGTTGAAATCGGATCAGGCGGTGAGAAGATTCACCGCACCCCTGCGCGACAAGGTGATCGGGCTCGCCGAAGATTCCATGGGCGGCGGCGGCAAGCTGCTGCGCAGCTTCTTCTACGGCGGATTGGAACATGCCGTGACGTCGCAAGAATGGTCGCAGTTCGGTGAGCAATTGCGCCAGTTCGGAAACGCGTTCTATTTCAGTGCCCTTCCGAATGTCCTCGATGCCCAGCCGGTCTTTCCACAGGCGTACGAGGCCGAATGGTCAATCCTTCGCGGCTTTCGCGCCGAGACCACCTCCGAGCCCGCCAGCGGTGCAATCGACTGGGAGACCGAGCTTCCGGTAAGCGGGTATGTCGAGGGTCTGAACCGGCTCGAGCCCGGGGATGTTTTTGCGCTGAGGGACCCTGCGGGCGAGTTCGGCGCGTTTCACGACGCGCTCAGCAAACGGGCGCACGATCAGTCCGAGACGGCCGAAGAGGTCCAGCGCCGGCTTTTCCTCTATGAGCGTAAGATCGTTGCCAGGATATTGGAGAAATTTCCCGAGGCGCGGTCCAGCGCCGGACCCAGGCTCAGTGTGTCCGCACGGGTCTATGATCTGCTCGAACTGTCGAAGGCGTCCCTGGTGGGCGCAGGACTGGCGCTGATGCCGGAACTGGGCAGGATGATCGGCGTAAATGTCGAAGTGGCCTATGCCGGCCTGCATGTTTTTGGCGTCGCCGCAGGACTGGCAGCCGTCGGATTCGCCGCCGACGGAGCACAGCATCTGCTGAGGCATTCCGTGGAAGACCACAAGGCTGATCTCGACGCCGAAGGCGCGCTCCAGGAGATGCGGCTGCGCAAGCTTTTCGAGAATGACGCGTCGGCCGACAAAGTTCTGCGCGTCGAGGGACGTGCGGTCCTGCGCGGCACGGGAGATCAGATTTACCGGCGCCCGCGCTGAAGCGGGGTTGTCAGCACGCCACCCGTTCCAGCAGGAAGCGCTGAACCAGGCAGACCGTCAGTGCGTCGTCGAACAAGCCCTCGCCGAGCCCCGCGGCCGCTTCGTCGGGCGTCAGGGTTTCCGCTCCCGCGATCACCTCTGAGTATTCCGGCGTGGGCTCGAAAGCCTTCTCACAATTGCGTGCTACGAACAGATGGCATTTTCCCGCGTTGAAGCCGGGATCGGTCCATAGCGTCCCCCAGTTCTGCCACGCGTCGGAAAAGAAGCCGGTTTCCTCCTTGAGCTCGCCGGCTGCGGCTTGGACCGGCGTCAAATCCGCGGCGCCGAATCCCTTGGGGACTTCCCGATGCCATCTGCGCGATGCATGGCGGAAGACGTTCACGAAGACGAGGCCGCCCGCGGCTGTGACAGGAAGGACGGCGACGGAGTAGGGCGCTTCCCAGACAAATCTCAGATATGTGCCCGGCGTCCGGTCGGGAAAGCGAACATTGTCGTCGAACAGCATGCCCCATCTGTTGCGATAGACTTGCCGGGCCTCCAGGATTTCGATGATGCCACTGGAATCCGACCGTTCCGTTCCCATTTGGCGCACCTCGACGGCTTTTCGTCTGTCAATCGAACAAACTCGACACGCTCTCTTCGTTGTTGATGCGGCGCATGGCCTCGCCGATGAGCGGCGCGATGGAGATGCGGCGGATGTTGGCGCATTTGGCGATCTCTTCGGTTGCCGCGATCGAGTCGGTGATGACCAGAGATTTGAGCTTGGAGCCCTTGATGCGCGCCACCGCGCCCCCCGACAGCACGCCGTGGGTGGCATAGGCACAGACATCCTTGGCGCCCTCGCGCAGAAGCGCGTCGGCGGCGTTGCACATCGTGCCGCCCGAATCGACGATGTCGTCGATGAGGATGCACGAGCGCCCCTCGACGTCGCCGATGATGTTCATCACCTCGCTCTCGCCGGCGCGCTCGCGGCGCTTGTCGACGATGGCGAGATCGGCGCCGAGCCTTTTGGCGAGCGCGCGCGCGCGCACCACGCCGCCGACGTCGGGCGAGACCACCATCAAATTGCCCTGGCCCAGATAGTCGGTGATGTCCTTCACGATCACCGGCATGGCGTAGAGGTTGTCGGTGGGGATGTCGAAGAAGCCCTGGATCTGGCCGGCGTGGAGATCGACGGTGAGCACGCGGTCGGCGCCGGCATGGGTGATGAGGTTGGCGACGAGCTTGGCGGAGATCGGCGTGCGCGGGCCGACTTTGCGGTCCTGGCGCGCATAGCCGAAATAGGGAAGCACCGCGGTGATGCGGCGCGCCGACGCCCGGCGCAACGCGTCGATGACGATGAGCAATTCCATCAGGTTGTCGTTCGCCGGGAAGCTCGTCGACTGGATGACGAAGATGTCCTCGCCGCGCACGTTCTCCTGGATCTCGACGAAGACTTCCATGTCGGCGAAGCGCCGCACCACCGCCTTGACCAGCGGCAGCTTGAGGAAGCGGGCCATGTCCTCGGCCAGTGCGCGGTTGGAATTGCCCGCGAGCAGCTTCATCCCGCGCGCTCCGTTGGTGTCGCTCATCTTGGCGCGCGCGTCCTTCCCGTGACGGTTCAATGACGGGCTTTTAGCAAGCGCGGTGTGGCGGGTAAACCGCGCTTTTCAGGTTCTCAACACGATTGCGGAGACCTGGCGGCCGTAGTCGTTCTCGCGGCGATGAGTCGCGCGGCGATAGCTGAAGAAATCCGCCTCGCGGGCGTAGGTGCAGGCGCGCAGCCGTGTGACATTTTCGACGCGCGCCGCCGACAACCGCTCGGCGACGTAGCCTTCGAGGTCGAAGTGGCGGCCTTCGAAGAAGCTTTGCGGGAATCGGTCGCGGAATTCGGGACCCACCTCGTAGTTCGCCTGGGAGATGCACGGCCCGATCGCGGCCGCGATCCGCTCGCGCCGCGCGCCGAGCCCCTCCATCGCCGCGATCGCCTGATCCGTCACGCCGCCGAGCGCGCCTTTCCACCCGGCATGGGCCGCGCCGATCACGCCTGCCTCGGCGTCGGAAAAGAGCACCGGCACGCAATCGGCGGTGAGGATGCCGAGCGCGAGGCCGGGCAGGTTCGTCGCCATGGCGTCCGCCTTGGGCCCTTCGCCGAGGTTCCAGGGCGCGATGACGCTCACCGCCTCGCCGCTGTGGACCTGATAAAGCGTGAGCAGGGCGGCGTCCGGCGCCAGCGCCTCGACGACGCGCTTGCGGTTCGCGATCACGTCGGCGCGCTCGTCGCCCGAGCCCGGCCCGCAATTGAGCGAGGCGAAGATGCCTTTCGACACGCCGCCGCTGCGGCCGAAGAAGCCATGCGCGATACGGGGCGATGTCAGCGCAGGCGCGGTCAGGACGAGCATGATCCCTCAAACCGTCATGGCCGCCCTCGTGGCGGCCATCCATACTCCCTGTCGACATAGGTGATCTTGGATGGCCGGGACAAGCCCGGCCATGACGGAATTGTCGGGTTGGTTCGACTCCCGCGTCTCTAAAACCCCGGCGGATTCGACACGGTGCGCGGCAGGATAGCCAGCGCCTTGAACAGCGTGCCCATCTGATCCGGGCTCACGAGGCGGTCGAGTTGTGGCCAGAGGTCAGTCGTGGCGCGGGGATTGCGGGTGGCGAGATGCTCGAAGCGGCGCACGATGCCCAGATCGTCCAGGAACGCGGCCTGGGTCGCGGGCCCGAACACAGCCGCGCCCGCGCGCGCGGCCGTCGCGGCCAAGCTCAGGAAATCCACATGCGCGGAGAGGTCGCTCTCGCCGGGATCGTCGAGGATGGCGGCGAAGGACTGGTCGGCGATCGCCTGCAGCGTCTCGCCGAAATCGACGCCGTCATAGCCATAGTCGACGATCAGCGCGCCGCCGCCCTGGATCGCCACGATGCGCGCGATCTCGTCCACCAGCGAAAGCGCCGGCTGACAGACTTCGTAGACCGCGCCGTCGGGCGCATCGGCGCGGCTTGCCGGAATGAGCGCGTCCGGCACGGCCACGGGCGACAGCGCGAAGTCGAGCTTGCCGTTCGAAAGCGTCACCATGCGCTCGCGCCAGCCATGCACCGTCTTGACGTATTGACGGATCGGCAGCGCATCGAAGAACTCGTTGGCGATGAGGAACAGCGGTCGGTCGCTCAGCTGGGAATCGAAACGGTCCGTCCAGCGCACGCCAAGGCCTTTCAGCGTCTCTTCCTGGATCGCGCGCAGGCCGGGGCTGGCTTCGACGAGGACGATGTCGAGACCATCCAGGAATTCGGGCGCCAGGCGCGCGGCACGCAGCGCATCGGCCATCAGCGTGCCGCGTCCGGGACCGAGCTCGACCAGCCGCGCGGGTTTAGGCCGCCCTTGGTCGTGCCAGACCTGCACGCACCAAAGCCCCAGGAGCTCCCCGAAGACCTGGCTGATCTCGGGCGCGGTGATGAAGTCGCCTTCGCTTCCGAACGGATCGCGCGTCGCATAGTACTGGCCGCTCGCCAGCGTCATGAAATCGGCGATGGATATCGGCCCCTGCGCGGCGACGAGCGCCGCGATGCGCTCCGCCAGCGCGTTCACGTCAGGTCCGGTTGAGGCTTCGGCTTTGCGAGCACGTGCCAGGCGAGCGCGCCACCCGCCAGCAGCAATCCGACCGACAGCGCCTGGCCCATGCTGAACCAGCCGATGAATTGCGTGTCGGGCTCGCGGAAGAACTCGACGACGAAGCGAAGCAGGCCGTAGCTCGCCAGGAAGATCGCGCTGATGAGGCCGGGACGCTCGTGCAGGCGGAAGACGCGCAGGCACACCTGCAGCACCGCGAACAGCAACAGGCCCTCCAGCGCTGCCTCGTAGAGCTGGCTCGGATGGCGCGGGACGCCATCGCCCGCGCGCGGGAAGACCATCGCCCAGGGCACGTCGGTGGGTTTTCCCCACAGCTCGCCATTGATGAAGTTCGCGATGCGGCCGAGGCCCTGGCCGATCGGCTGCACCAGGCAGACGAGGTCGCCGATCATCAAGAAGCTCAAGCCCCGCCTGCGGCAAAACAGCCAGATCGCCAGGATCACGCCGATCGCGCCGCCGTGGAACGACATGCCGCCGTCCCAGGCCGCGATCAGCCGGATCGGATTGGTCAGGAACTCCAGCGGCAGGCCCTTGCAGAACGCCGCTCCCGGCGAGGCGCTGCACAGGAAGGTGCCGTAGAAGATGTCCCAGCCGATCCGCCCGCCGATGACGACGCCCAATGTCGCCCACACCACGAGGTCGCCGATCTGGTCCTCGGTCGCGGGCGGCTTGCCCTTGAAGGGGGGATTCGTCCACAGCGATTTCTGCCGCAGCATGCGCACGACCAGCCACCAGCCGAGCAGAAGGCCGGCGATATAGGCCAGCGCATACCAACGTATGGCGATCGGCCCCCAGATATGGATCAGGACCGGGTCGATCTTCGGGAAGGGAATGACCATGGGGCGAATGGCGAATAGCGAGTGGCGAATGGGGAAACTAGGCTGATTTGGCTTCCTAAGCTATTCGCCATTCGCTATTCGCTATTCGCCCAACCGGAGTCCCCCATGCAGACCGACAACCCCTTCCTGGACGGAATGGCGAAGCTGTTCACCGACGCGGCAGGCGCCATGCAGAGCCTCAAATCCGAGGTCGACCTGCTCGTGCGCCAGCGCATGGAGAAGCTGGTCGCCGACATGAACCTGGTGCCGCGCGAGGAGTTCGACGCGGTCAAGGCCATGGCCGCGAAGGCCCGTGCCGAAAATGAATCGCTGGCCGCGCGCATCGCAGCCCTGGAGTCGAAGCAGCCAACTCCTTGAAATGACTCTTCGAACCGGTTGCCAAAGCTGTGCATGAGCACGAACGCACAAACTTGACGCGAGCGAGACTCTTGTGCGACCTCAAAATCTTGTGCCAGTTTGACTTATGACTGCTTCGCTTTGCGTCGGCCCCCCACGCTTAGGAGTCCCTAGATGACGGGCATCCAGCTAAACGAGACTCCGGCCGGCCCCCACCCGCTCGACATGCTCGAGCAGGCGGTGGAGGACAATGGCTGGCATTTCGAGCGCGCGGGACGCGACGAGCTCAACCTCTCGGTCGCGGGCCGCTGGGCGGATCATCATTTCAATTTCACCTGGCGCGAGGATCTGCAGTCGCTGCATCTGTCCTCCGCCTTCGACATGCGCATCGGCGACAATGTGCGCCGCGCCAATGTCGCGAATCTGCTGATGTATGTGAACGCGCGGCTGTGGATCGGGCATTTCGACCTCTGGCACGAGGACGGCACGATCGTCTTCCGCCACGCGATGATCTTCCCCGACGCGCATGCGAGCGCCGCCCAATGCGAGGCGCTGCTCAATCTCGCGCTCGAGGCGTGCGAGCACTATTACCCCGCGTTCCAGTTCGTGCTCTGGGGCAACAAGACCGCCGAAGAAGCCATCGCCGCCGCCATCCTCGAATGCGCGGGGCAGGCTTGAAAGCTTACCTCCCCCTCGTGGGGAGGTCGAAGCGCGAAGCGCTTCGGGTGGGGGGAGATTCTTCCGCCAGCTATGCCCCCACCCGAAAAATCCTTCGGATTTTTCGACCTCCCCACAAAGGGGGAGGTTGAATGTCAAAGCCCATTCTCCTCATCGGTGCCGGACGCATGGGCGGCGCCATGCTGAAGGGCTGGCTCGCCGACGGGCTTTCGCCGGTGATCGCGGTGGAGACAAATCCATCGCCCGCGCTCAAGAAGCTCGGCGTGCGCATCGTGCCGGACATCCCGCGCGAGAAAGTCCGCGCCTGCGTCATCGCGCTCAAGCCGCAAGTGCTCCGTACGGAAGCGATGCGGCTGAAGCCCATCGCCGACTCCGGCGCGCCGATGATCTCCATCGCCGCGGGTACGAGCATCGCGACGCTGAAGAAGGCGTGGGGCCCGCGCGCGCATATCCTGCGCGCGATGCCCAACACGCCGGGCGCCATCGGCAAGGGCATCACCTCCATCTTCAAGGGCCCGAACGCGACGGCTGAGGATTGCAGGCTCGCGCAAAGGCTGCTGACGCCGCTTGGACAGACCTTCTGGGTCTCGCGCGAGAAGCTGATCGACGTGACGACGGCGGTGTCGGGCTCGGGTCCGGCCTATGTCTTCTTCATGGTCGAGGCGCTGGCCGACGCCGCCGAGGCGCAGGGCATGCCGCGCGCTGAAGCCGAAAGGCTCGCGCGCGCGACCATCACCGGCGCGGGCGCGCTGCTCGACGCCGACGCGCGGCCGCCGGAAGAGCTGCGCCGCGACGTGACGAGCCCGGGCGGGACGACCGAGGCCGCGCTCAAGGTCCTCATGGACGCGAAGGGCCTCAAACCGCTGATGGCGCGCGCCGTCGCCGCGGCCAACAAGCGCGCTGGCGAACTCGCCTCCTGAAGCCTATCCTCAAGGCCGAACGGAGGATTTCATGGCAGCCGAAATGCGTCCGCATGCCGCGCACGCGCCCATGATCTACAAGGCCTTCGCGCCGCCCGCGCCGTTCGATGCCTTCATCGAAAACGTCTGGTATTGGCGCGGCCTCGATCCCGGCCATGCCAAGGACACGATCATGGCCTCGGGCCGGCTCGGGCTGATGATCAACCTCGATCGCGACGAGCTTTCCTGGTACGGCGGCGAAGGCTATGCGACGCGCAGCGTGCTGTCGGGGATCGGGCTTTGCGGCACGCACGCGCACAGCTTCGCCATCGACGCCCATCAGCCGCATATGCTGGGCGTGCAGTTCAAGCCGGGCGGCGCGTTCGCCTTTTTCGGCGGCTCGGCGCGCGA
This sequence comes from Alphaproteobacteria bacterium, assembly GCA_021325375.1. Taxonomy (GTDB): domain Bacteria; phylum Pseudomonadota; class Alphaproteobacteria; order Micropepsales; family Micropepsaceae; genus Rhizomicrobium. The sequence continues at coordinate 20,995 of JAJPHG010000018.1, forward strand.
GTTCGAGAACGTCCATATCTCGCTCGGCGATATCTGGGGCGCCGACGCCGAAAGGCTGCATCAGCGCGTTGTGCAGGCGCCGGCGCCTAAGGACAAGATCGCCATCCTCTTCCGCGCGATGGCGCAGCGTTTCGGGGAGTGCGCGCATCACCCCGCCGTCGCGCTGACGCTGAAGCTTTTCGCCCGCGCGCCGCACCGCATCTCGGTCAAGGCCGCCGCGCGCGACGCCGAGGTCAGCCAGAAGACGCTGATCCGCCTTTTCGCCGAGGAGGTCGGCATGACGCCGAAGACCTATCTGCGCGTCGCCCGCTTCCAGCGCGTGCTTTCGGGGCTGCACGCCGCCTCCGGCGTCGACTGGATGGAGGTCGTCGAGCGCCACGGCTATTACGACCAGCCGCATTTCATCCGCGAGTTCAAGCAATTCTCGGGCTTCACGCCGGGCGAATATTTCCGCCTGCGCGGCCCGCATATCCAGCACGTGCCGCTGGAGGCATAGGAATTTTTTACAATACGGCACCGCCCCGCCGGGCTATGAAGAGGCATGAGCGAAACACGTCCCGATGCATCCATCTACCTGCTCGCGCGCGATGCCGCGAAGGCGCTCGATTTCTATGTCGCGGGCCTCGGCGCGGTCGAGATCGAGCGCTGGATCGATCCCGAGAACGGCAAAGTCGGCCACAGCGAATTCCGCATCGGCACGCAGCATCTCTTCCTCGCCGACGAATATCCCTCGATGGAAGCGCTCGGCGTGAGGAGTCCGTCGGCGCTCGGCGGCACGTCGGTCAACATCTGGATCCATATCGACGACGTCGAGGCAGCGCTCGCGCGCGCGGTCGCCGCGGGCGCCGTGCTGCTCGTGCCCGTTGAGACCATGACGGTCGATGAAGGCCGCCGCTGCCGCATCAAGGACCCCGCCGGACACGTATGGACCCTTGTCGATCCCTGAACAGGAGTTGCGCCATGGTCGTCATCGAGCTTGGTTATCTCACGCTGCCTGTCGCGGATGTCGGCCGCGCGATGATTTTCTACGGCGCGTTGTTCGGCTGGACCTTCGATGCCGGACCCGGCGGGGCGCATGTCAACAACACCAAGCTGCCGGTCGGGATCGCGGGAAGCGGTGCGGCGGACGCGCGCTTCCTCTATTTCCGCGTCGACGATATCGCGGTCGCGAAGGCGTCTCTGACGCGGCTCGGTGGACGTGTCGTCGAGGAGCATGAATATCCGTCCGGCCTCAACGCGGTGTGCGCCGACGATGGCGGCACGATCTTCAGCCTATGGCAGCCGGCGGCGGGATTCTGAGGATGACCTTCATCGACACGCGCAAGCTTCCCGTCATCGAGCGCAAGCCCGGCTGGCACGGCCGCTATTTCGACTCCGCCAACATGACCTTCGGCCACTACGATTTCGACGCGGGTGCCGTGATCCAAGCCCACAGCCACGAGCAGGAGGAAGTCTGGCACGTCGTCGAAGGCGAGCTGGAAGTCACCATCGCGGGCGTGACGCAGCGCGCGGGTGCCGACTCTGTCGCCATCGTCCCGCCCGGCACGGCGCACGAGGTGCGCGCGCTCACGAGCGGCAAAGCGATCGTGGTGGATTATCCGATAAGGAAGGTGGGCTGAATCACCTCCCCACAAAAGGGGGAGGTTGGCTCTTACACCGGCAGCCGCACCACCGCGCGCAGACCGCCTTGCGGGCTTTTGTCGAGGGTGAGGTCGCCGCCATGGGCGCGGGCGACGTCGCGGGCGATGGCGAGCCCCAAACCCACGCCGCCGGCCTGCAGGTTGCGGCCCTGGTCCAGGCGGTGGAACGGCCTGAAGGCCTCCTCGCGCAGCTCTTCGGGGATGCCGGGGCCGTCGTCGTCGACGATGATCTCGGCGAAACGCTCGTCGCGCGCGACCTGGACGAAGACGTGGCGGCCGTGCTTGAGCGCGTTGTCGACGAGATTGGTGATGCCGCGGCCGAGCGCGTGCGGCTTGATGGCGAGCGTCACCGTCTGCGGCGCGTCGACGACGAGGCGGCGCGGCTCGGCCATGCGCGCGCGCACGGCGCGGTCGGCGGCCTGGCGCGCGACCTGCGACAAGTCGACCACGCTCGCCTGCTCGCCCGCGCCGCCGCGCGCGAAATCGAGATATTCGCTCAGCATGTTCTCCATCTGCATGACGTCGTCGCGCATCGCGTCGATGTCGGCGCTGGGCTTGAGCAGGGCCAGTTGAAGCCGGATGCGGGTGAGCGGCGTCTTGAGGTCGTGGCTGACCCCGGCAAGCATCTCGGTGCGCTGCTTGAGATAGCGGTCCATGCGCTCGCGCATCAAGAGGAACGCCTCCGCCGCGCGGCGCACCTCGGTCGCGCCATATGGCTTGAAATCCGGCACGGCGCGCCCCTTGCCGAAGGCGTCGGCGGCGCGCGCCAGCCGCTCGATCGGCCTGACCTGGTTGCGCAGGAAGACGACGGCGACGCCGAGCAGGATCAGCGACGATCCGACCATCCAGAGAATGAAGATGTCCGGCGCCGAGACGGTGGCACGCTCGCGCGGCACCACCATGCGCAGCACGCCGTCATGCACTTCCACACGGATGTCGAAATCGTTGCCGGCGCGCGCGGTCTCGAAATGCCTGACCTCGCCGATCTGCTGGGCGATGACCTCGTCGAGCGCGCGGTCGATGGTGCTCTGATGCTTGGGGAGCTTGGCGGGCGGCGGGATCGTCTGGCCGGCCAGGAACGTGATGTCGTAGCGCAGCCGTTTGGCCGCGAGCGCGCGAAGCTGCGTGCGTTCCTTCGCCGGATATTTGTCCTCCAGCGCGATCAGGAACGAGACGTCGGCGGCGATGTCGGCCGACAGCCGGCGCGTCGAGGCGTCGACGTCGCGCTCGAAGAAGATGTAGCTGACGATGGCCTGCAGGATGAACATCGGCGCCACGATGATGATCAGCGAGCGGCCGAACAACCCGCGCGGCAGGGCGCGCTTGACGAGGCCGCCGGAGTAGCGCGGTTCAGGAGACGTTGTCTGGGACGAGGACATAGCCGATACCGCGCACGGTCTGGAGGTAGAGGGGAAGCTTGGGATCTTCCTCGATCTTGCGGCGCAGGCGCGTCACCTGCACGTCGATCGAGCGCTCGAGCGTCACGCCGAGCCGCGCGCAGAGATCGGCGCGCGAGAAGGAACGGCCCGCATTGGCCGCGAAGAGCTGCAGCAGCGCGGCCTCGGAGCTGGTGAGCTTCACGGGCTTGCCCTTGCGGCGGAGTTGCGCACGCTGGGGATCGAAGACGCAGTCGCCCAGGCGGACCTCGGCATGGGCGATGCGCGCGGGCGGCGCCGCGCGACGCAAGAGCGCGCTCACGCGCAACAGAAGCTCGCGCGGCTCGAACGGCTTGGGCAGGTAGTCGTCGGCGCCGTGCTCGAGGCCCGCGATGCGGTCCTCGGTCTCGCCGCGCGCGGTCAGCATCAAGACCGGCACCTGCGAGCTGGCGCGGATCGCGCGCGCCAGGTCGAGCCCGGATTCGCCGGGCATCATCACGTCGAGGATCAGCAGGTCGAACGCCATGCTTTTCATCAGCGCGCGCGCGCCGGCGGCGTCGGGTGCCGCGCTCACCCTGAAACCGTTGGAGGAGAGATAGCGCTGCAGCAACTCGCGCAGCCTTTCGTCGTCGTCGACGACGAGAAGATGCGGGTCCTCCATCTTGGTCGTACTCATCGGATCAGCCCCGACAGCACGCGGCGGAAGCCCTGCACCGCTTCCGGCCCCGCCTCGCGGAAGGCGCGCACGAGTTTCGGCCGCTGCGCCTCCCAGATCGCGTGCTCCAGCTTGTCGCCCTTCTCGGTCAGGCGCAGCTCACGCATGCGCCTGTCGCGCAGGTGAGGCCTGCGCTCGACATAGCCGTCCGCGATCAGCTCGTTCAGCACGCGGTTGAGGCTTTGTTTCGTGATCTTGAGGATGGCGAGCAAATCCGCAACCGAGAGTCCGGGGTTGCGCGCAATGAAATATATCGCGCGGCGGTGCGCGTGGCCGAGCCGCGCTTCGCTGAGCATGCGCGCGCCCGCCTGGTTCATGTCGCGCGCGGCAAAGAACAGCAGATCGACGCCTTGCTTCAATTCCTCATCCCGTAGATAGAGGGGCGAAGGCGCGCTGGATTTTACGTCAGCCATGCTGACACATTTAAGCTCCTCGAACGTTGAGAGCAAGGGCAAGAGGACAGACCCATGGCGGACATCATTCCTTTCGACCGGCGCGAAGGCTCGCTGTGGCTCGACGGAAAGCTCGTGCCCTGGGCCGACGCCAAGATCCACGTGCTCACGCACGGCCTGCACTATGCGTCGAGCGTGTTCGAGGGCGAGCGGCTCTACAACGGGCGCGTCTACAAGCTCGAGGAGCACACCGCGCGGCTGTTCGAGAGCGCGCGCATCCTCGGCATGAAGATTCCGTACACGGAAGAAGAGATCAGCAAGGCGACGCTGGAGGCGGTGGCGGCGCAGGGCTTCACCGACGCCTATGTCCGCCCCGTGGTGTGGCGCGGCTCCGAGCAGATGTCGGTCGCGGCCCCCAACGCCAAGATCCACGTCGCCATCGCGGTGTGGCAATGGCCGTCCTATTTCGACGCCAAGCAGAAATTGAAGGGCATCCGGCTCGAGATCTCGCGCTGGCGCCGGCCCGCGCCCGACACCGCGCCGACCCAGGCCAAGGCCGCCGGCCTCTACATGATCTGCACCATGTCGAAGCACGATGCCGAGAGCCGCGGCTATGCCGACGCGATGATGCTAGACTATCGCGGCTATGTCGCGGAGGCGACGGGCGCCAACATCTTCTTCGTCGAGAACGGCAAGCTCCACACGCCCATCGCCGACTGCTTCCTGAACGGCATCACGCGCCAGAGCGTGATGGCGCTCGCCCGCGCGCGGCAGATCCCCGTCATCGAGCGCCACATCAAGCCGGAAGAACTCACGAACTTCACGGAATGCTTCCTCACCGGCTCCGCCGCCGAGGTGACGCCGGTGTGCGAGATCGGCGAATACCGCTTTACCCCTGGTCCTCTCAGCGAGCTGCTGATGACCGCTTACGACGCCGAAGTCCGCGCGCCCGTGAGCGAGGTCAAGCTGAGCAGGGTGGGATGACCCCTTGCGCGCTGCCGCCGCAACTCTAAGCTGATCCGCCGCGCGAAATTGGATTGGCGGCTGACGCAGGAACGGGCAGTGGCGCAACGGAACGACGACCGCAATGCTGGCGGTGGCGAAAATGACGAGCCTCTTCAGGGAAGCGCTCCTGCCGCCGGCGGCGGAGCTTCTGCCGGTGACGACCGTCTTTCCTTGCGCAGATTCGCGATTCCGCCCTTCGAAGAGGTCAGGCTTCCGCCGGAGCTGAACCGCCTATTACGCGCGTTGGACCTCCGCCTAACGGCACTTTCGATCTCGATACTGAGTTCGGCGGCGTCGCTTGCGAAAAGCAAGATCGACCGAAGCAACGAGATATCTTGCACGGGCGTGTTGCTTGCCGCGTTCATGGCACCGCGGCGAGGTGGAGTGGTTGCAGTGGATCAATCCCCGCGTACGCCGGAACTCGCGGGGTTCCTCTCATTTCATGCTTCGACACTTGAGCCGCGCAGCTTTCAGTTCAATCGCGTAATCGAAGGTTACTATACGCCTGACGCGCTCTCCTCATTTGGCGATCCTGCGGCAGCGCCTTCAGAGAAAGTGCACGTCAGCAAGACGCTCGAACGCGCTCTGAGGTGGATTTCCGAGGTAAACGGCGCGGAACTCGATGTTCTGCGGCTGCTGCAGGCCGTACTGCACTTTTCCGACACAGCTTTATGGACCCGTCTTAGGCATGTCGACATCAATCCGGAGAGTATTGTCGCAACGATGGACGCTCAGATTGCGAGATATCTCGATCGACGCGAGCGGAGGCCGGATTCCGCTGAGGGCGATCCGAAGACACCCGAGCCGGACCGCCCCGATCTTCGCACCCGAATTGACCGCGACCCGGACGATCCCGCACAGCTGACGCCGGGCGTGGCGGTCTATGCCGCTGCGCTGGCGACGATGCTGCGCACGGCCACGGGGGAGTTCTGTTTTGGGCTTCTGGGTCCTTGGGGGATAGGAAAAACGCGGCTCGTTCGCACGTTGATACCGCTTCTCGAGAATCCGCAGAGATATAAGGACAAGATGGAGGAGCGCGGTTACGACATCGAGGGGGATGTTTTCGACCGGTTGCGCTACGAAGTCGTCTGGTACAGCGCCTGGAAATACCGCCGTCCGCCTGAGGCGTGGATATTCCTCTACGAGACGCTCGCACGCCGCGCGATGGATACGGCCATTGTCGAAAGGCTGTGCCGGGTGGCGCGCAGCGGTGTGGCGAGGCGCGGATATTTTCCGTTGGTCATGGGCATGCTCGCGCTCGGCCTGTTCGCCATTCCGCAAAACGAGTTCTGGACGCAGCTTTTCGCCCGCGGCGTGGGCGCGCTTGGCCTTGCCGGGCTGATCTATGCCTCGGGATTCATCGAGGGCGGCGGTGAGAAAGCGCGTGCCTTCGCCGCACGATATGCCACGTTGTCGCGGCATGGCGAAAGGCTCGGACTGCAAGCCTTGGTCGGCGCCGATCTGCGTGCCCTGTTTCTAGGGTGGGTACCATCGGTGAACCGCGAAATCTCCGGCGACGGCCCAACCACTACGTCGAAGAACGTTTTTTCGAGGATTGGCCCCGAGCTGAGCGCGCTAGCGCTGCTGGCCTTCGTCATGTGGTTCGGGTTCGCCTGGAACGCCAATAGGGACGGTGCGTTCTATTTCATCTTTTTCATGGTCTGGGCTGCGCTCTATGTCTGCGTCCTGGCAGCCGCCCAATCGACGCTGCAAAGTTCCGATCGCGTGCTCCTCGTCATCGACGATCTCGATCGGTGCAGCCCTGCCGAAGTGATCGACATCGCCGAATCACTGAAGCTGCTACTAGAGGATGACGACGTCAAGCAGCGCGTGCAGGTCATGATGCTGGTCGATGAAACGATCCTGCGTCATGCGATCGCAAGCAAGTTCGCTGATTTGGCCGTGGATGACGCCGGAAAAGTGCCCGACAAGCTGGTGCTGAACGGAATCGTTCGCGAGCACATCGAGAAGCTGTTCGCGCTCTATCTCCGGCTTCCGGCGCTCAGTAGCAAGGAGATCGGGGACCTCGCGGAATTGTTCGCCGGTGGTTTAAAGCCTACGGTACCGGCGCCGCCGCGATCGGAGAAGGTCGTCGTCGTGGCAGCGGCAACAAGTCCGACCGCTTCGGAACGCAGCAACTCGCAACCTGATCCCGCTTTGTCGTCGAACCCGCCCACAGAGCCCTCCTCCTTCGATCCGAATCCATCGCCCAAAGCGCCACCGCCCGAACGCCCGAAAATATCGGGGTGCTCGCTTCGATTTACACAAAGCGAGGTCGAGTTGCTTCGCGGCGAGGTCGAGAGCGCTCTGACGCCTGCAGGTCGCGTCAGCCCGCGCGCGATCAGAATGTTCCTGTTCAAATATCAGCTCTGCCGTTTGCTGCTGCGCTTGTCTCGCGTGCAAAACAGCTATGAAGAAATGGGGGGTGATCCACGGAGCATCATCGCCGCATTGAAAGCGGCTCAGAACCCTGGCACCGCACCTAATGGTGACGACAAGGCCAAGGAAAAGCTTCACCGCATCGTCGCGCAAGTTGCCTAATGTGATGAAGCCGCTCAGATCATCGTCGCCACCTTTCCGCCGCGTCGTCATCACTCGTCTTAGCTTCCACCCAGCTCGTCCCGCCCACGCGCTCTTCCTGCTTCCAGAACGGGGCGTGGACCTTCAGATAGTCCATCAGGAACTCGCACGCCTCGAAGGCGGCGCGGCGGTGATGCGCTGCGACGGCGACGAAGACGATGCGCGCGCCGGGCACCAGGCGGCCGACGCGGTGGATGACGGTGACGCCCAAAAGCGGCCAGCGGCGCTCGGCTTCGGCGGCATGGCGCGCGATCTCGCGCTCGGTCATCGCGGGATAGTGCTCGAGGATCAGTGCCGCGAGCCCGTCCTCGCCGCGCACATGCCCGGTGAAGGTCGCGACCGCGCCCGCGTCGCCCGCGCGCGCGTGAAGTGCCGCAAGCTCTGCAGCGGCGTCGAAGTCGTCGGGCCCGACGCGGATCATCCGCCCGTCACCGGCGGGAAGAACGCGACCTCGTCGTCCGCGGCTAGGGCTGAGTCGAACGGAACGTGCTCTTGGTTCACCGCAGCGCGCAGGCGCTTGAGATCGGCGAAGGCTTGCGCATAGCCGCCGCCGCGGCGCTCAAGGAACTCGGCCAGCGCGCGCACGGTGGCGATGCCGGCGGGAAGGTCGAGACGTTCCTCGCTGCGTCCCACCTTCTGCCTGACCCAGGCGAAGTAGAGCACGTTCACGGCGTCCCCGGCCCATGCAGGTGCCGCAGCCCGGCGCGGAAATAGACGTAGCCGGTATAGACCGTCAGCGCTGCTGCGACCCAGAGCATCGCATAGGCGAACGCGGTGTAGGTGACCGCCGGGACGCCGGGGAAGAATTTGTCGGCGAGGGGGGTGAGGATCATCGCGCCGATCGCGACCATCTGCAGCGTGGTCTTGAACTTGGCGAAGACGGTCACGGGCACGCTCACCTTGGCGCCCGCAAGGAACTCGCGCAGGCCCGAGACCAGGATCTCGCGCGAGAGAATGATGAGGGCCGGCACGAGCTTGAGCAGGCCGCGGATACCCGCCGGCGCGATCAGGTCGAACTGGTGGATCGAGCGCTCCGCCACCAGCATCATCAGCGCCACGGCGACCAGGATCTTGTCGGCGATCGGGTCCAGCATGCGCCCGAAATCCGAGCCCGCGTTGAGCCTGCGCGCCGCCAGCCCGTCGAGCGCGTCGCTGATGCCGGCGATGCAGAACACCGCGAACGCGATCAGCCGCGCGGTCTCGCCCGGCATCACGAAGGCGAGCGCGAAGACCGGCACGAGCGCGATGCGCAGGATGGTGAGCAGATTGGGCAGGGCGAGCATCGGACGCACTCTAGGCCGGATTCGGCCGTTAGCCCAACAGCGGATCGCTCCTCGAGGCCGCCCCGTTCTCCACGTGGCCCGCGAACTGGCGCACGAAGCCCTGGCTCTCGCCATCGCCTTTGACCGAGACGTCGTACCAGTTCGCCGTCTTGGCGAGGTCTATGGTGACCACCGTCGAGTTGCCGGGTGTGACCGTCAGCGACCAGTCCTTGTCGTAGCCGTTGCGCAGGGTGACGTCGGCCGCGGAAGCGTTCGCGACGCTGAGCTGGCCGGCCGAGAACGACGCCTGAACCTTGTCGTTGTCGCCGCCCGCGAACCTGCGGAAGAAGCCGTTGGGGCCGAGCAGGCTGAAATCGTAGGCCCCGCTGCGCGGCAGGGTGTAGGTCAAGGTCTTCCCCGCCTCCACGGTGAAAAACCACGGGCCCGTCTTGGCGTCGGCGGCGGCGATGCGGAACGCGGCGCCGGCGCGTCCGTTGTTGGCGAGCGCGATGGCGAAGCCGTTCGCGACGGTCCCACCGCCGAAATCGAGCGCATAGGGCAGCGGCCGCGCGGGCTTGCCGCCGCGCTCCTGCCGCGGCAGGTCCTCATGGGCGTAGTTCGGCGCGGGCAGCTTGCACTGCTTCTCGGCGCGCTTCATCGAATCGCCGGCCTCGGGCAGCGCGGGCAGGGCGTCCTGCGAGAAGTCGAACGCCGACGTCAGATCGCCCGCGACCGCGCGCCGCCAGGCCGAGATGTTGGGCGCGGCGACGCCGAAGCGCGTCTCCAGGAAGCGCAGCACCGAGGTGTGGTCGAAGAGTTGCGAATTGACGAAGCCGCCGACGCTCCACGGCGAGATGACGAGCATCGGCACGCGCGGCCCGAAGCCGAAGGGGACGCCGTGATAGTCCTCGCCCGCCATGGAGACGGTGCTGGCGCCGATGTCGGCGGTCAGCGGCGGGATCGCGGGCGGCACATGGTCGAAGAAGCCGTCATTCTCGTCGTAGTTCAAAAGGAACGCGGTCTTCGACCAGACCTTGCGGTTGGCCGCGAGCGCGTCCAGCAGCCGCGACACCAGCGACTCGCCGAAGCCCGGCGGCGCCTGCGGATGCTCGCTCATGATCGTGGGCGCCACGATCCACGACACTTTCGGCAGGCGGCCGAGCGCCACGTCTTCGGCGAACGCGCGCACCAGGTGCTCGCCGCGCGAGGTCTTGGCGTTGGCCTTGTTGGAGCCCTTGACCCAGGAGCGGCCGCGCTCGACGAGCTTCGGATGATGCACCGGCGCGCGGAAGTCCCTGAAATAGGCAAGCCCGTTGTCGCCGAAATTGTCGTATTCCTGGTAGAGGCGCCAATCGACGCCCGCCGCCTCCAGCGCCTGGGCATAGGTCGCCCATTCGAACGGCTTGAACGTCTTGGAGTCGTTCGCGATGTCGGCGGTCTCGTTGTCCTCGTCGCCCGGATTGGCGACGCAGCCTGTGCCGTCATAGCCCGCGGTCAGCCCGCTCGTGCCGCTGAAGAGATGCAGGCGGTTGGGATTGGTCGGCCCGAACACCGAGCAGTGATAGGCGTCGCAGATCGTGAAGCTGTCCGCGAGCGCGTGGAAGAACGCGATGTCGCGGCGGTCGAAATAGCCCATCGTCATCTTCGTCTTCGTGGGGATCCACGCGTCGTAGTTCTTCCAGACGTCGTAAGCGCCCTTCCAGCTGTGGTCGAGGCTCGCCAAACATTGGGCGGACGTCGTGCGGCTGTCGAGGTGGAACGGCGTGAACTCCTCGCCGTCCTTGGGCTGGTACCAGACGGGCTTTCCCGACGGCAGCGCGATCGCGCGCGGATCGGAAAAGCCGCGCACGCCCTTGAGCGTGCCGAAATAATGATCGAAGGAACGGTTCTCCTGCATGAAGATCACGACGTGCTCGACATCGGCGATCGTCCCCGTACGCCGCGGAAAAGGCGCGGCCAGCGCCGCGCGCAGGTTGGGCGGGAGGAGCGCCGCGCTCGCGGCAAGCTTCAAGAATGTACGTCGGCTGTTATGCACGGTCTGCCCCTTAGACCCAACTGTCATGGCCCGCGGATGCGGGCCACCCAGCTGGGTTCCGCATGATATCCGAAATTGCGACGGACGCATGATCCCGCATGCGGGAGGCGCTCCATGACAATCAGGGATTGGGATGGAAGAAATCGAAGATCTTCTTCGCCAGCGTCTCGCTGACCCCGCCCACCGAGGTTAAGTCGTTGACGCTGGCACCCGCGACGGCTTTGGCCGAGCCGAAATGCTGCAGCAGGGCGCGCTTGCGGCCCGCGCCCACGCCGGCGATCTCGTCGAGCGGATTGGCGCCGATGGCCTTGGAGCGCTTCTTGCGATGCGTGCCGATGGCGAAGCGGTGCGCTTCGTCGCGCAGGCGTTGCAGATAGTAGAGCACCGGGCTCTTGGGATCGAGGCGGAACGGCTCACGGCCGGGGATGTAGAAGTGCTCGCGGCCGGCGTCGCGGTCGGGGCCCTTCGAGATGCCGACAAGCGCCACATCCTCGACGCCCAGATCGGCGAAGACCTGGCACGCGATGGAGAGCTGCCCCGGCCCGCCGTCGATGAGGGCGAGATCGGGATGCTTGGTCTTGACGTCGCCTTCCTCCTTCACCAGCCGCGCGAAACGCCGCGTCAGCACCTCACGCATCATCGCGTAGTCGTCGCCGGGCGTGAGCTCGGCCGATTTGATGTTGTATTTGCGGTACTCGCCCTTCTCGAAGCCGTCCGGCCCCGCGACGATCATGCCGCCGACCGCTTGGGCACCCTGGATGTGCGAATTGTCGTAGACCTCGATGCGGCGCGGCGGCGCCTCCAGCCCGAACAATTCGGCCACGCCGTCGAGCAGCTCGCGCTGCGCGGTGTTCTCGGCGATGCGGCGCGAGAGCTGCTCGCGCGCGTTCTGCACCGCCATCTCCACGATCTCGCGCTTCTCGCCGCGCTGCGGGCGGCTGATCTCGACCTTGTGGCCTGCGCGCATCGCCAGCGCCTCGGCGATGAGACCGGCTTCGTGGATATCTTCCGACACGAGGATGAGCTTGGGCGCGATGCGCTCGTCGTAGAACTGGCCGATGAAGGCCTCCAGCACCTCAGGCGTCGAAAGCTCGCGCGGGCCGCGCGGGAAGTAGGGCTTGTTGCCCCAGTTCTGCCCGGCGCGGAAGAAGAACACCTGGATGCAGGTCTCGCCGCCCTCGCTGTAGGCCGCGAAGACGTCGGCTTCGGCGAAGGTCGACGGGTTGATGCCCTGGCTCGACTGGATCTGGTTCATCGCGCGCACGCGGTCGCGCAGCCGCGCCGCGCGCTCGAAGTCGAGCGCTTCGGAGGCCTGGTTCATCTCGCCCAACAGCTCGTCCTGCACGACGCGGCTCTTGCCGTCGAGGAACAGCTCCGCCTCACGTACCAGCTCGCGATAGCCGGTCTCGTCGATACGGCCGACGCACGGCGCGCTGCAGCGCTTGATCTGGAACAGCAGGCAGGGCCGCGTGCGCGACTCGAACACCGAATCCGAGCATGAGCGCAGCAGGAACGCGCGCTGCAGCGTGTTGAGCGTTCGGCCCACGGCTTGCGCGCTGGCGAAGGGACCGAAATAGACGCCCTTCGCCGTCTTGGCACCGCGGTGCTTGAGGAGCTGCGCGAACGCGTGGTCCTCGCGCAGCAGGATGTTGGGGAACGACTTGTCGTCGCGGTAGGAGACGTTGTAGCGCGGCTTGAGCCGCTTGATGAGGTTGGACTCGAGGAGCAGCGCCTCGGTCTCGGACGCGGTGGTAACGAAGAGCATCTCGGCGGTGTCGGCGATCATGCGCGAGATGCGCTCGTTGTGGCCGCCGGTCTTGGCGTAGGACGAGACGCGCTTCTTCAGGCTCTTGGCCTTGCCGACATAGAGCACCTCGCCCTTGGCATCCATCATGCGATAGACGCCCGGCGCGTCGGGCAGGGTCTTGAGATAGGCCTGGATGCGCGCCACGCCCTTGAGCGGCGCCTGTACCGTGCTTTGCGCGTCGATTTCCGTCATGATGCGCATATAATAGCGCGCCGGGCTGCTGCCAGGGCAACTGACAAGGGAGCGTGCGTGCCGATTTTCCGTCAGATGTTCGATCCGGCGTCGTCGACCTACACCTACCTGCTCGCGGATGGCGGAGAGGCGCTGCTGATCGATCCCGTCCTCGAGCAGGCCCATCGCGACCGCGCGTTGATCGAGGAGCTCGACCTGACCCTGGTCGCGACCCTGGAGACCCACATCCATGCCGATCACGTCACCGGCGCGTGGCTGCTCAGGCGGCGTTTCGCCAGCGAGATATACCTGTCGGCGGAGAGCGGCGCGGAGGGCGCGGACCGCTACCTGAAGGACGGCGACCGCATCTCCTTCGGCATGCGCTCGCTGGGCGTGCGCGCGACGCCCGGTCATACCGCGGGCTGCGTGACCTATGTGCTCGACGGCGAGGAGATGGCGTTCACGGGCGATTGCCTGCTCATCCGCGGCTGCGGGCGCACCGATTTCCAGGGCGGCGATCCGTCGGCGATGTTCCGCTCGGTGCGCGAGCGCATCTTCGCGCTGCCCGACGAATGCCCGCTCTATCCCGCGCACGACTATCGCGGCCTGACCTCGACCAGCGTCGGCGAGGAGCGCGCGTTCAATCCCAGGCTGGGTGACGCCTTGAGCGAGGGCGAGTTCGCGCTCTATATGAGGAACCTCGGCCTGCCGCATCCCAAGCAGATGGATGCGGCGGTGCCGGCGAACCTGAAATGCGGCTATATCGAAGGAGCTGCCATGGCCGATCCCGACTGGGCGCCTCTCACCTACAATTTCGCCGGCTTCTGGGAGATCGAGCCGCACTGGGTCGAGCAGAACGCCGACAAGGTGCAGATCCTCGACGTGCGCGAGCCGGACGAGTTCACCGGGCCGCTCGGCCATATCCGCGGGGCTGTGCTGATCCCTTTGGGGACCTTGAAAGCCCGCGCGGGCGCACTGTCGAAAGACAAGCCCATCGTCGCGGTGTGCCGCGTCGGCGGCCGCTCGGCGCAGGCAATCAATATCCTGCGCCAGGCCGGCTTCGACAATCTCGCCAACCTTCCCGGCGGCATGATGCGCTGGCGGCAGGAGGGGCGGTAGCGCCAAGCGGTGCGCCGCCCTTCGAGGCTCGCTCCGCTCGCACCTCAGGGTGACGCACCTATTGATAGAAACAATCTCGTCATCCTGAGGTGCGAGCCCGAAGGGCGAGCCTCGAAGGATGACCCATGGTCGCAGCAAGTTTATGTCCGCTCGCGCTCGATCTCCACGCCCGCGGCTTGCGCATCGGCGATGGCTTCGGGCTTTTCGACGCGCACGCGCGCCTTCAGCACCCGCGCATCCTCGAGGCAGATCGCGGCAATCTCCTCGGCCAGGGTCTCGACCAGATGCACGTGCCGGCTCAGCGCATGCGCGCGGATGCGGTCGACGAGGGCGCAGTAGTCCACCACGCTGCTGAGGTCGTGATCGTCGGCCGGCGTGTCCAAGACCGAAAGATCGAAATTGATCCGCACCTTCTGCGTGCGGCCCTTTTCGCGGTGATAGACGCCGATATGCATCGGGAATTCGAGATCGCGGACGGTGATGTGGCGGACCTTGCTCATTCCTGCACCGTCGCGTCGGGGGTTTGCCAGGCGATGTGCTGGCCGCCGTCGACCGCGATCATCTCGCCCGTCACCGAGCGCGCCTCCAGCAGATAGCGCACCGCGCCGACGAGATCGGCGACATCCGCGCCGCGGCCGAGCGGCGTGGCGGCGCGCTGCCGGGCGTAAGCCTCTTCGCTCTGGCGCGCGCCGATGAAGCTTGGGCCCGGCGCCACCGCGTTGACGCGCACTTGCGGGGCGAGCGCCTGCGCCATGGTCCGCGTCAGCCAGTGCAGGCCGGCGCGGCTGATGCCGTAGCTCATGAATTGCGGAGTCGGCTTGAGCACGCGCTGGTCGATGATGTTGACGATCGCGCCTTCGCGTTGGCCGAGCTGGGCCGCGAAATTCTGCGCCAGCACGAACGGCGCGCGAAGATTTATCTCCATGTGGCGGTCCCAGGAGGCCCGCGTCGCGCTCTTGAACTCGTCGTACTCGAAGATCGAGGCGTTGTTGATCAGTGCATCCAGCGCGCCCGCCTTGCCGATCAGGCCTTGAACCTCGTTTTCGCGGGCGAGATCGGCTTTGACGGCCGTGGCGTTGACGCCGAGCGCGGCCGCGTCGGACACGGTCGCACGCGCCTCATCCTGCGAACCGTTGTAATGCACGACGACGTTCCAGCCGGCACGGGCCAGGTCGAGCACGATGGCGCGGCCGAACCGCTTGGCGCCTCCCGTGACGAGGACCGTCTTCATCGTCAGCTCACGAAGCCCACGACGCGCTTCACCTCGGCCATGATCGGGGCGGCGATGGCGCGGGCTTTGGTGGCGCTCTCCTTCAGGATGCGGTCGAGCTCGGCCTCGTCGGCGAGCAGGCGACGCATCCCGTCGGCGATGGGCGCGATCTTAGCGACGGTGAGATCGGCGAGCGCGTTCTTGAACTCCGAGAACTGCCTGCCGCCGAACTCGCCCATCACCGTTGCAGCCGTGGTATCGGCGAGCGCCGCGTAGATGTTGATCAGGTTCTCGGCTTCGGGCCTGCCTTCGAACTCCTTCTTGTCGGCGGGCAGGGGGAGCGGATCGGTCTTGGCCTTGCGGATCTTCTGCGCGATCACCTCGGCGCTGTCGGTCAGGTTGATGCGCGAATTGTCGCTCTCCTCCGTCTTCGACATCTTCTTGGTGCCGTCGCGCAGGCTCATCACCCGCGTCGCGGGGCCGGTGATCACCGGCTCGGGCAGGGGGAAAAAGTCGGGCACGCCGAAATCGTTGTTGAACTTCTGCGCGATGTCGCGCGCGAGCTCGAGGTGCTGCTTCTGGTCCTCGCCCACCGGCACGTGCGTTGCCTTGTAGACGAGGATGTCCGCCGCCATCAGCACCGGATAGGTGTAGAGGCCGACGGAGGAGCGCTCCTTGTGCTTGCCGCTCTTCTCCTTGAACTGGGTCATGCGGTCGAGCCAGCCCAGCCGCGCCACGCAATTGAAGATCCAGGCGAGCTCGGCATGCTGCGCCACCGCCGACTGCGCGAAGATCGGCGTGCGCGCAGGCTCCACGCCGGCCGCGATATAGGCGGCCGTGACCTCGCGCGTCGCGCGGCGCACGTCGTCGGCCTTGGCATAGCCGGAATCCTGGGTGAGCGCGTGCATGTCCACGACGCAGAACAGGCAGGGCATCTCGTTCTGCATCCGGACCCAGTTCTTGAGCGCGCCCAGATAGTTGCCGAGGTGCAGCGTGTTCGTCGGCTGCATGCCGGAAAGGACGAGCTGGGGGTGGGTCGCGGACATGGGCTGGCTCTCGAAAAGGCGGGGTTTATGCTCCCGGAACACAATTCCAGCAAGCCCAATCGCTTTTTCACCATGGCCGGGGCTTGACCCGGCCACCCAGCCGCCGCGCGTCGGCGCGGCGAATGACCTTGACTGCCGGTAAGATTCCACAAATCCTGCTTATATGCCAAGTGGCTTCGTCTATATCCTCGCCAGCAAGCGAAACGGGACGCTCTATACCGGCGTGACATCGCAGCTCATCGAGCGCGTCGCGACGCATCGCGAGGGGCGGGGATCGAAATTCGTCACTAAGTACAACGTCACGCAGCTCGTCTGGTACGAGGAGCATCCGATGTACGTCGATGCCATTCAGCGAGAGACGAACATCAAGCGATGGAATCGCGCGTGGAAGATCGCGCTGATTGAGAGGCAAAATCCGGAATGGAAGGATTTGTTCGAGACGCTTTTCTGATGGGCTCGCTGCGCGAGCCGCTGGGTGGCCGGGTCAAGCCCGGCCATGGTGAAATAATTTAAACTTCTGCCTTTTCTCCGGCCAACGCCGCAACCACCCGCTCCTCCACAGCCTTCAGCCGCTCGGGATGCACGATCTTGTGGCCGAAGCCGTCGCGAACGTAGAAGACGTCCATGGCCCGCTCGCCATAGGTCGACACGATCGCCGACGAGATCGACAGGCCCTGCTCGAACAAGGCGCGCGTCACCTCGTAGAGCAGGCCGGGGCGGTCCAGGCCTTCGACCTCCATCACCGTCGCGGTCGTCGACGCCTCGTTGTCGAAGCGCACGCGCGGACGCACCCTGAACGCGGTCGTGCGCCGCATCGGCTTGCGCCGCGCGAGCTGGGCACGCGGCGTCGTCTCACCCGTCAGCGTCTTGAGGATCGTCCGGCGCAGGCGCTCGATGCGCGCGGCGTCGCCGAACGGGCCGCCCTCGGCATCCTGCACCGAGAAGACGTCGAGCGCGACGCCGTCGCTGGTGGTGAACACCTTCGCGTCCACGATCGAGCCGCCCGAGACCGCGATGGCGCCGGCGAGCTGCGAGAACAGGCCGGGGTGGTCGGGCGTGGCGATAACGATCTCGGTCACGGCGCGGAAGGCGTTGCTCTCGGCGGCGAGCGCGAGCGGCTCGCCCGTCTCGTCCATGCGCGTCATCAGCCGCGCATGGCGCTCGTGCGCTTCCTGCTCGAAGGCGAGCCAGTAGCTGTCGTAGTGGCGCGTGAGCGCGCGCGTTCGCGCGGGTTCGGCAATATCGGCGATGCGCGCAACGAGAGCGTCCTTGGCTTCGCCGACGCGCGCGGTGCGGGCGGGGGCCGCGTCGCCGCCGGTCATCAGCGCCTCGGCCTCGTAGTAGAGCTCGCGCAGGAGCTGGCCCTTCCAGCCGTTCCATACGCCGGGTCCGACCGCGCGGATATCGGCGACGGTGAGCACGAGCAGAAGACGCAGCATCTCCGGCGATTGCACCGCGCCCACGAAATCGCGCACGGTCTTGGGATCGGAGAGATCACGCCGCTGCGCCGTGTCGCTCATCACCAGATGGTTCTTGACCAGCCAGGCGACCGCGGCGGTATCTTCCGGCGAGAGGCCGAAGCGCGGGCAGAGGCGCTGCGCGATCGCCGCACCCTCGTCGGAATGATCGCCCTTCATGCCCTTGGCGATGTCGTGCATCAATATCGCGCAATAGAGCGCCTCGCGCGATTTGATGCGCTTGACGATGTCGCTGGAGAGCGGATGCTCGGCCTTCATCTCGCCGCGCTCGATCGCCGCCACGTTGCCCACCGCGCGGATCAGGTGCTCGTCGACGGTGTAGTGGTGGTACATGTTGAACTGCATCAGCGCCACGACGCGGCCGAACTCCGGCACGAAGCGGCCGAAGACCCCCGCCTCGTTCATGTGCCTGAGCGCGCGCTCCGGATCGCGGCGCGAGGAGAGGATCGAAAGGAAGAGGCGATTGGCCTCGGGATCGGCGCGCAGCGCGTCGTCGATGAGGTCGAGCGAGCGCGTGATGGTGCGTAAAGCGCTGGGATGCACGTCGACGTTCTTCTCGTCGGCGATGTGGAAGATGCGGATCAGCGCTTTGGGATCGCGCTCGAAGGCGCCTTCGCGCGCGTTCAGCCGCCCGTTCTCGACGTAGAAATCCTCGTCCTCCGAACGCGGCTTGAGGAACCCGGGCAAGAGCCGCGACAGCGCGGGCTTGGGCTTGCGGTTCTGCTCCTCCAGCGCGGCGCAGAAGATGCGGGTGAGATCGCCCACGTCCTTGGCGACGAGAAAATAGGCCTTCATGAATTTCTCGACCGCGCGGCGCGGCTCGGGATCGCTGAAGCCCATGCTTGCCGCGAGCGCGGGCTGCGCGTCGAAGGAGAGCCGCTCCTCCGCCGGACCCATCAGATAGTGAAGGCGCACGCGCACGTCCCACAGGAAGCGCTCCGCGCTGCGAAAGGTCTCGAACTCGGCCTGGGTGAAGACGTTGTGCCTGACGAGTTCTCGCGTGTCCTCGGCGCGGTAGAGGTATTTGCCGATCCAATAGAGCGTCTGCAGGTCGCGCAGCCCGCCCTTGCCCTCCTTGATGTTGGGCTCGACGAGATAGCGGCTGGCGCCCTGGCGGTCGTGGCGCGCGTCGCGCTCGGCGAGCTTGGCCTGCACGAAAGCGGGGCCGTCGGTCGCCTCCTTCCAGAAATTCGCGCGCAAATCGGCGAACAGCGTCTCGTCGCCGGCGACATGGCGCGCCTCCAGCAGCGCGGTGCGGATCGTGCTGTCCTGCCTGGCCAGCCGCGAGCATTCGGCGAGCGTGCGCGCGGCATGGCCGACCTTCAGCCCCAGGTCCCACAGCATGTGCAGGATGAACTCGATCACGCTCTCGCACCATGCGTTGCGCTTGGCGGGGAAGACGAAGAGCAGGTCGATGTCCGAGCCGGGTGCGAGCTCGCCGCGCCCGTAGCCGCCCGTGGCGATGACGGCCAGATGCTCCGCCGAAGTCGGGTTCTGCGCGTAGTAGAAATGCTTGGTCGCGAAATCGTAGAGCACCTGGATCAGCGCGTCCTGGAGGCGGCTCAGCGCATGCGCCGCGTCGAGGCCGGCGAGCGCGCCGCTTTCGACCTCGGCGCGGACCTTGGCGCGCGCGTCCTGGAAGTGTTGCTTGATGAGGCCAAGCGCTTCGCCGCGCAGCTTGATCTTGTCGGTCTGCGCGCGCGCCAGCGCCGTCAGCGCGCGGCGCAGCTCGTCGGCGTCGAAGGTGAGAAGCTCGGCCATCCGTGCCCATCAAATGGCGCGGATGGCCGAAAATGCAAGCTCACATCTTGGTTTCGGTGGCCGTCGTGTCGTTCGAGGACAGCCAGCGCTGCACCAATCCGGCGAGCCCCGCGCCGACCAGCGGCATCACCCAGAAGAACCAGAGCTGTCCGATCGCGGCGCCGCCTTGGAAGAACGCGACCCCCATGGAGCGCGCCGGATTGACCGAGGTGTTGGTCACCGGGATCGAGATCAGATGGATCAGCGTGAGCGCGAGCCCGATGGCGATCGGCGCGAAGCCCGCCGGCTCCTTGTAGGAGGTCGCGCCCAGGATCACCATCAAGAACATGAAGGTCATCGCGATCTCGCAGACCGCGCCCGCCATCATGGAATAATGCTGCGGCGAGGCATCGCCGTAGCCGTTCGCGGCGAAGCCCGCGGCGGGATCGAAGCCGCTCGCGCCGCTCGCGATCAGATAGAGCACGGTACCGCCCGCGAAGCCGCCCACGACCTGCGCGATCCAATAGGGCACGACGTCCTTCGCCGGGAAGCGTCCGCCAACCCAAAGGCCGAACGTCACCGCCGGATTGAAATGCGCGCCCGAGATGTGTCCGAATGCGTAAGCACCGGTGAGCACCGTCAGGCCGAAGGCGAGGGCCACGCCCGCATAGCCTATGCCGAAAGCGGGAACGCCCGCCGCGAGCACCGCGGCGCCGCACCCGCCCAGCACCAGCCAGAACGTGCCGAAGAACTCCGCCATCAGTCTCTTGGAAATATCCATCGGATTCTCCTCGATTTCTTTCCGCCCGAATCGGGCGCGACGGGTGCAATCCTACACCCGGCCGTGCTACCCTCCGCGTGCATTCAGGAGCATTGGGCATGGCGCGCATTACCGGATTTGGCGGCATTTTCTTCAAAGCCAAGGATCCCAAGGCGCTTGCCGCCTGGTATCGCGACACGCTCGGCATCGCGATCGAATCGTATGGCGCGGCGCTCTTGCGCTACGACGCGCCCGGCCATCCGGAATTCGTGGTCTGGAACCCGTTCGCGGAAGGCACCGATTATTTCGCGCCGTCGACGCGCGAGTTCATGATCAATTTCGCCGTCGACGATATCGACGCCATGGTCGCGGCGCTGGAGGCCAAGGGCGTGACCGTCCTCGGCCGCCAGGACGAATCCTACGGCCGCTTCGCCTGGATCATGGATCCCGAAGGCACCAAGATCGAGCTGTGGCAGGCAGAGGCCTAGGTCTGCTGCTGCGTGGGCGAGGATTTCGGCGCGCCGGGATCGACCGGCCCGGCGCAATGGCCCGATACTTCCGCCGTCGACGCAATCGGATTGTCGTGCTTCTCGACGCTATCCGGCACGAACCGTTTTCCCTGCGCCGGGCATTGCGCCTGAAGCTTCTGCGTCGCCTGATCGGCGAGCATGCCGAGCAGCTGGCAAGGCCCATCAATGCCGGGACTATCAGGATCGGGATGAGCTTCATGATCTTCCCCGTTTGTCGGTCCTATCCCGGCGCGAGGCGTGGCCCGCCGGAACCTGGATAAAGCGTGCGTTCCGTGCGCTGCCGGTCAGGCCGACGCGGACACGTCCAGCACGCTGAGATGCCGCGCCATGTCGTCCTCGTCGTCGCTCCATTTGCCGTCCCAGCCGATCATGACCCGAAGAAGATTCGAGTCGGCTTCGATCCCTCTCGCCTGGAGCGTAAGGATGATCTTCGTGGCCTCGCGCCAAAGAGGCTCGACGCGTCCCAGCCCATCGCGCGGAAATATCTGCAGGCCGTCATGCTCGACCAGGCAGCACAGGTCGCAGCACGCCGGATGGCCGATGTCGGCCAGTGTCGGGCTGGCTTCGGGATGTTCCCAGCGGACGATCGTCTCGCCCTGCCAGATCGGCCTGAATTGGCCGCTCGGGTTGGCCTCTTCCAGCTTGAGAAAAACGATTTTGACCTTCGTGACACCCAGCCATCGCCGCGGGTTGCGGACCTGGGCGTGGAACCAGCGCGCGCCCACCGTCCGATCACCGAGCACATAGCCCGTCTTGACCGAGTTGGACTTCAACACAAGCTCCAGCTTGGGCGGGAACAGCACGCGCTGAATCCGGCTGGCGAACAGCGCGACGATGACGGCCGCGATGGTTCCGATCGCGGCGAGCGCCTGCACGATCCAGCTCAACCAGAATTGCCACGTCGGCATCGTACGCTCCCCTTCCACGGCGAAGGTGAGTTTCGTCGAAAGCTCTTCGCTTTACAATTGCCGGTAGTTTTCGGCGTCGCGCGCCGCCGCTCACCACGTCTCGCTCAGCGGCACGTAGCCCGGGGTCGAGGCGACGCGGGTGAGCCAGGCGGTGACGCCCGGATAGCGTGTCAGGTCGAAGCCGCCTTCCGTGGCGCTGTGGGTGTAGCCGTAGAGCGCGATGTCGGCGATGGAATAGCGCCCGCCCGCGAACCAGTCGCGGCCCGAAAGGCGCGTCTCCATCACGGCGAGCGCGGCGTTGCCCTTCTCGTGCCATTCGCCGATGAGATGGCGCTTCTTGTCGAGCTCGGATTTGGGCGCATAGGCGAGCCAGAAGCGCGCGACGGCGATATAGGGCTCGTGGCTGTACTGCTCGAAGAACATCCATTGCAGCGTCTCGGCACGGCCCCATTTGTCGTCGGGCACGAGCTTGGTTCCCTCGGCGAGGTACCACAGGATCGCGCCGGATTCGGGCAGGAACCGCCCGTCGTCGAGCTCGAGCAGCGGCACGCGGCCGTTGGGGTTCTTCGACAGGTAGTCCGGCTTGCGCGTCGAGCCGTCGTGCAGGCCGTAATCCCTGAGCGCGAGTGGCTGGCCTAGCTGGCGCGCGGCCAGCCGCACCTTGTAGCAATTGCCGGAGACGTGCATCTGATGAAGCGTGAGCATGAGCGCAACTCGTTTCAATCGCGCGCAGCATGCCCGATTCTCTCATGCGCGTGGCGCTGGCCTCCGTTGCGCCAATGCCGGGTCTATTGCTTCGAATCGTCGAAAGTTTCGGAGAAGGCGCGTTTCACGCGCTCAGCCGCCTGCTCGATCATCAGCCCGCCTCCGAGCCCGAGAAGCGTCATGACGACCGCGACGCGCTGGTAGCCCTTTTCCGCGCCCTCCAGCAGGAACACGTCGGTATTGCCCGTCACGGTCAGCATGCCGGCGAGATAGAGCAAGGCGAGGGCGAAGCCGAGCAGGAGCCCCGTGCCGACCTCGATCAGCAACTCGTTCCACGAAAAGCTCGCCGTGGGATCGAAGACCATGCGCAGATTGTTCCGCAGGATCGTGCCGAGGAGGCCGGCGAGCGCGAGCATGGCGAAGAACGAATATCCCACGACAGGAAGAGGATTGACGAAGAGGACCACCCAGCCCACGAGGCATGAGAGCAGCAAGCTCAGATAGATGCCCATCGGCAATCGCGGCTTGGTGCGGAATGTGCCGCGCGCGATGAGGGCCTGCGCCAAACGCACGACGAGACCGGCGTTCTCGGGCACCCATGCTTCGTCGAGTTTGCCGACCTCGTTCGTCAGGCTGCCCAAGCGGTCATAGTAAGGTTGGAACTCCGTCCACAACGTCTTGCCGGCGTCTCCGAAGGAGCCTATGGCGATGACGGGCCGTTCCAGAGCGAGGGCGATGTAGCCCGTCGTCAGGGCCCCGCTCCCGCCCTTGATGATCAGCACCGCGTCCGCTGCCTGAATCTGCGGAACCAGGCCGGCCCACCACGATCCGCGAAGGCGTCTGTACGTCACCGCCAGCCGGCTGGCGTTCTGGATCTCGCCGAAGTCCGGCTCGCCGTCCGAGTCCGGGCGCAGGAAGAGGACGCGGTGGCTGCCTTCCACCTGCGCGGCGCCCTCCAGCACGAAGCGGTCGGCGGTCTTTGTCTCCGTCGATCCGACCACGATCTCGATCTTCGCGCGCGCAAGTGCTGCGCCGATCTGGCGGCAGGCGTCATGGAAGGCTTCGCTGGGGCCGGCTTCGCCTTTCGGCACCGATCCGGAGATCATGATCTTCATGGCCGTCCCCCCTGCGCACCGCGAGCAGACGGCGCGCGTTTGCCCGCCTTGCGCGCGGCGGGTCCGACGGTGCGCACGATGACGCCGCATGCGACGCGGTCGCCGGAATTGCCGGCGGGCTGGCTCACATAGTCGTCCGCTTTCGCGTGCACGATGATCGAGGCGCCGTCGCGGTCGAAGATCGATCTCTTGCCGTTGCCGAGCGAGAACATGTTGGTGATGGTCGAGGCGTGCAGGTTGCCCTGCGCATCGGCGAACTGGTTGGGCAGGTCGCCCGGATGCGGGCCGCCCTTCATCAGGAAGCCGTGGTTCTTCATCGGCTCGGGCGAGAAATGCGGCCCCGCGCTGGTGAACTTCACCTTGGCGTCGCAATTGCCGGACGTGTGGACGTGGATCGCGTGCGCGCCGGGGCTGAGGCCGTGGAGGTCGAAGGTGATGAGCACGCCGTGACCCGTCTGCGCGAAATCGACCGTGCCGAGCGGGGCGCCGTCGAGCCCGCTCATCTTGGCGGCCGCATGCGCTTTGCGCGCGGGCGCGGCCAGGCTTGGCCCCGCGATGAGGCTCAGGCAGAGTGCGGCGGCGATTGTCTTGTGCATGGATTGTTTCCCCCTTAGATCGGCGTAGACTATATTGCAACCTTGGAGGGATGGAAGTGAGAAATTGGATCCTGGCCGCGCTTTTCGCGATGCCCGCCGCCGCCTCGGCTTCGCCCCTGCCGATGGACACCCCCGTGCGCATGGGCAGCGTCGATGCGGTGTGCACCGGCATCGGCGAGGGCAAGAACGATCCGCGCTGGCACACCTATCCCATCCGCGTCGAGTTCGCCGATTCCGCCGCGCATTACCTCGCCGGCGCGCATGTGAGCCTGAGCGACGTCGCGGGCACATCGCTGGCGGAGTTCGACTGCTCGGGCGCGTGGGTGCTGCTGAACGTGCCGCGCGGGCTCTATACGGTGAACGCGAAGCTTTCGTCGATAAGCGCCGCGCCCGCCAGCGCCAAGTTCCAGCCGCCGCAGACCGGACAGCTGCGCGTCGTGCTGCGCTTCGCCGTGGCCGCGCCTTAAAAACAAAACGGGCGGCGAGGTTGCCCGCGCCGCCCGGTCGCAGAAGTTCAAAAGCCGGTCAGACGGCCTTGAGATTGGACGCCTTGGCACCCTTCGCGTCGGGGACGACGTCGAAGGAAACCTTCTGGCCTTCCTGCAGGGGGCGCATGCCCGCCTGTTCGACGGCCGTGGCGTGGACGAACACGTCCTTGCCGCCGCCTTCGGGCGAGATGAAGCCGAAACCCTTCGAGGTGTTGAAGAACTTCACGGTTCCGATGGTCATTAAAGTCTTTCCTGCGTCTTGATCCGCCGGAGCGACATGCCCAGACGGCGCGGTGGCGAACGATCATCGGAAGTTTGACTGTCTCGTCCAGGCGCGCACGAAGGCGAGTCGGGAATTCAAACAGGTGCGCTTCAACTGACGTGACACCACAGCATCGGCCGCTATGTAAACTTTTTGGCGCCGAATCACAAGATGGCGCGCGAAGGCCGCGGGAAACCGGGCCGCTTCGCGCGCGATATTGCGCTGCAAAATGCGTGATGTTTCGCGCGGAACCTAAGGCGCGCGCGCGGCCAGCGCTTCCAGCGTGCGATAGGCATGGCCCAGATGCATTTCGGCGCGCGCACGCAATCCCGCGTCGGCGCGGGCGTGCTTGCGCGCGCTGTCGTCCGCGAAGGGCACGCCGTCGATTTTTGCATTCATCCCCGCAATGGCGCGCATCGTTTCGCGCGCCGCGTCGTCCACGGCGATGCCGAAATGTGGGAGGATCGTTTGCGTCACCGCGCCGGGCATGTCGCGATAGTTCACCGCCAGCCCCCGGTGCTCCGAGAGGAAGGCCGCCGCGCGCTCGCAGATCCGCGTGAGCACGAGCAGCGGAAGATCCTCGCTGCTCCACGCCGCGAGCTCGCCGCCGTCCCAGAGCGACGCGTAGTTCCCGCTGACCGCGGCCGCGATGCCGCCGTCGCCTTGATAGGACACCAGCACCTCCACCGGATCGCGGAACAGGAACGCGACGGGCGTCTGCGCGAAGGCGCGCGCCGCGAGCGCGAGCGCCAGCGCGTTGTGCGCCTCGAAGCGCACGATGAGGCGGGGTGACGGCTGCCGGCCGCCATAGGCCGACATCGTCGCGCGCAACAGCGCCGCGCCGCGCGGGCCTGCGAGATCGGGCGCGGTCGCAGCCAAGGCGAGCGCGTGGCTCACCACCGGCAGCTCGGAGAGCACGCGCACGTCCGGCACGAGCGCTGACATCCGCGCCGCCAGTGTCGAGCCGCAGCGCCCGGTGTGGAAGATGAGGCCGGCCGGCGCGAAGCCTTCCCCGGCGCCGTCGATGAAATCGCCGAGGCGCATGCGCTTGCGGAACACGCGGTTGAACGGCCGCTCCATCGCCCGGCGCAGCGCGAAACGATCCAGCAGCGGACCGGGCGTGCCGACATAGGCCCAGTCGATCATGGGCTCGGGCGTGCTCGTGAGGTACACCGGCAGCCACGCCGCGGACGGCCAAGCCTTTGTATTCGCCGCGAACGGCATGAAGAACAGGGCGCCCGCAGGATCGGGCCGCGCGGCCGCCGCGCGCTGCTCCGGCGAAAGCGCGATGCCGCGCTGCGCCGCCACGCGCGCGAACTCTTCCGCGCCGGTGCAGGCCGCGAGTGCCGCTTCGGCCTCTTCGTCCATCTCCATGGTCTGCCCCTAGCGGTCCACCGCGACGATCTCAATCTCGGCGCGAGGCTTCTCCATCTCGACGACGTCGCCCGTGCGCGCGCCGAGCAGGACCTGCGCGATCGGGCTGCGCCAGCTGAGCTTGCCGTGGGCGGGATCGGCCTCGTCCTCGCCCACGATGCGGAACGTCTGGCGCCGCCCGCCGCGCGCGATCGTAACGCTCGCGCCGAACGCTACGGTATCTCTGTCGCCGTCCGAGGGGCGCACGATCTCCGCGCGCGCCTTCTTCACGGACCAGTAGCGCAGATCGCGCTCCAGCGTCTCGCGCAGCAGGACGTTCGTCTCGGTCTTGAGCGCCGCTTCGATGCGCGCCACCTCGGCCTCGATATGCGCGAAGCCTTCGGGCGTGACGGGATTGGGCCCGTCCGCGATCATCCGCTCCGGCGGCGGCGCGTCGTTGGCGGTCTCTTTGACGAAGGCGCGGGACATGGCGGTGTTTATACCCCATCCGGCCAAAGCAAAAAGGCCGGGCGCTGTGCCCGGCCTTTCGCGTCTTGTGCGATACCGCGTCTAGCGCCAGTACCAGCGCCTGCAGAAGCGGTCGTGGTGATGGTTGCGCCAGCCCCATTCGCCGCAGGTGTGGCGGCGGTGGTGGACGCCGGCATGGACGCCGACGCCGACGTCACCAACATGGACTCCGACGCCGACCTGGGCCTGCGCCGTCGTGGTGGCCGTGGCGCCGAGCAGCGTCAGCGCGAAAACGGAAGCGATCAATGTCTTCATGGGATTTCCTTTGAGGGTTTGGTTTCAAGCTTTTGTGGAATCGTCGCGAAGGATCGTGCGCGCGCGGCGGCTCGATGCGTCACACAGGCGGGGACGTCACGGAGGCGGCGCCTCGCTCGGCGGATCGCGCCTTTTGGTGCGCGTGACCGCCGACATGATCCCGATGCCGATGATGACGAGCGCGCCGACGATGATCCAGGTATGCGGCACATGCAGCAGATAGGCGCCGTATCCGACGCCTCCCAGAAGGACGACGAACCCGAGCACATACAATCCAAACGACGACATGGCATACCCTCGGCGGAATTCCCTCAAGAACAACGCGCGGGTACGGCGTTCGTTCCCTTGCCGGCGCGCAACGCCGAACGAAGATCTTGCAAACGCGCATCCCGGCGCGGCTTGCGCCGGCCGGGGATGTGCACATGCGACGCGTGCGCTAGTGGTCGTCGTGATCGCCGTCGCCGTCATGGTCCTTCATGGGATGGACCGTGATCCAGGCGTTCTTGTCGCTGTCCCAGTAGCCGTAATCGCCCGAGACGTCGTGCCAGTGATAGTGATGGGACTTCCAATCCCAATCGTCGTCATAGTAGACGACCTTCACCTCGGGATATTCGTATTTGACGCTGCTGTGCCAGCAATCGCCGCGCTCGTTGCAGACGACATAGGCCGAGGCGCTCGTCGCTGTGAGCGCCAGCACCGCCGCGCCCGCGAGCGCGCCGAACGCGCCGTTGAGAAAGAGCTTGCGTGCAGTCATGGGCTGTCTCCTAGGCTGATGTGATGAGCCCTCCAACTGCAATCGGTAACGTCGCGGACGCCGGCCGGGTTCCGCAAGTTCCGCCGGCGGAACCCCGCCAAGTTTCGGCCGCAAAAGGAACCACGCGGCGTGCGCTCAAGCCGTCTCGCGCGCCGCCTTGAGAAGGGTCTGCAACATGCCCCTGGCTTGAGAAAGTTCGCCGCCGATCAGCCGCCCGATCCGGCCCAGCGCCCGCGCCTCGTTCGCCTCATCCAGCCCGCGCGCCGCGAGATTGAGCCCCCGCGTCAGCTCGATCGCTGCCGTCAGCGGCTCCTCCATGAACGCGGCATATTCGACGAAGTCCTTCAGCTGCATCCGCACAGACTTGCTCCGCCGCCGAGAAGGGCGTCGCATGGTATACTCCGTCGAATCGTAGTCCTAAAACAATCTATGCCATGAAAATGCATCTGTCAAATGCAAAAAGAACTCAGGTAGTCATGGTACCGGTGCAGTCAAAAATGGCCCGGGCGGCGACCGGTTTGCACCTTCTCGACATAGCGGCCATGGCCAAGGTCGCGACAACGACAATCGTCCGCTTCGAAAAGGGCGAAGAATTGAAGCCGCGGACGGTCGAGGCGATCCAGCGAGCCTACGAATCTGCTGGCATAGAATTCATCAATGGCGAGGCACCTGGCGTGAGATTGCATGCGAAGCAAAAAGCGGCGTCGAAGCAGAAAAAGTATCCGTAGAACCGGAAGCGCGCACGCGCCTGACAGACCATCCAAATGTCTTCAGCACGTTCGCCACGTCACTCGCGGTGGCTGGGCAAGTCGCTCAATTGTTAACGGGTCGGTATTCCCCAGTCTCAAAATCCCGCTCGTATGCGGAGCCAATCGGCGAATCGATCAGATGTAGCCAGCTGTCGTCCCTATTGAGCACGGCACCGAGCGCAACATACTGCGCCTTGCGGGCCTCGATTTCATCATCAGTGGCTGAACCAATGCGACCACGAATGCGCCACCCGCTATCCGGATACTTGTCGCTCTCTTCAGCCATATCTGGCTCTTCGCGATAAAGATATTCGACCGGTTCACTACCGTCTAATACGCAATCGTCAACAAGACAACGCTCCCAATATTCACGATACTGGCGGGGGAAAGCTGGCGGCTTCGGGGCTATCCATTGAATATCAAGGATGTGTCGGCGCTCGAATGCGATCACATCGCCCCGTTGCAACTTCCCCTTCTCAAAGGGTTCGTTATCAAGCGTTCCCGTTAGCGTCTCACCGTCGATGCGGGTGATCTCAACCCACATGCGCTCACCGCCATACTTTTCAACGTCGGTCAGCCACTCGAAAGTTAAGCGCACCGAATCTCCAACCCGAACAGCAGCGGTTTCGGATTCGCTGGGGATGAAGAAGGTGTATCGCGATTCAGCGGCGCGAACGCGTGCGTCGTCCAGGCGATAGACATCTGATCTCACCTGCTCCTACTCCCAAACGTCTTCGGTGCGTTCGGTCTTGGGGCGCGGCGCATTTTGGTGCGGCTCGTCTTCTGATGCTTCGGGCCGCGTGACGGCGAGGCCTTGTCCTCCGCTCCATCCCGCACGGCGCTGAGGAAGGCGTCGTCGACGGCGCGGTCGACTTCGCTCTGTCTCGCGAAGGGGTCGTCGGAGATGGTGAGTTCTACCGCTTGCAACCGCTTGATCTCGTCGCGCAACCGGCCCGCTTCCTCGAACTCCAGGTCGCCGGCGGCGGTGCGCATGCGTTTTTCCAGGTCTGCGATGTGGGCTCGGATGTTGTGGCCGATGTATTCCTTGCCGTCCTCCTCCATGCCGGTGACGCCGGCGCCGACGGTGACGTGGTCGCGCTCGTACATCGATCCCATGATGTCGGCGATGTTCTTCTTGATGCTGAGCGGCGTGATGCCGTGCGCCTCGTTGTAGGCGCGCTGCTTGTCCCGGCGGCGCGTGGTCTCGGCCATCGCGCGCTCCATCGAGCCCGTCACGTGGTCGGCGTAGAGGATCACCTTGCCGTCCACGTTGCGCGCGGCGCGGCCGATGGTCTGAATGAGGGACGTCTCGCTGCGCAGAAAGCCCTCCTTGTCGGCGTCGAGGATGGCGACCAGCGCGCATTCGGGGATGTCGAGGCCCTCGCGCAAAAGGTTGATCCCGATCAGCACGTCGAAGGCGCCAAGCCGCAGATCGCGGATGATCTCGATGCGCTCCAAGGTCTCCACGTCGCTGTGCATGTAGCGCACGCGGATGCCCTGCTCGTGCATGTATTCGGTCAGGTCCTCCGCCATCTTCTTGGTCAGCGTCGTGACCAGGGCGCGATAGCCGCGCCTGGCGATGTCGCGGCATTCGGCGATGAGGTCGTCGACCTGGCTCTCCACCGGGCGGATCTCCACCGGCGGATCGATGAGGCCGGTCGGGCGGATCACCTGCTCGGCGAAGACGCCGCCGACGCGCTCCATCTCCCACGGCCCGGGCGTGGCGCTGACATAGACGGTGGCGGGGCGCATCGCGTCCCATTCCTCGAACTTCAGCGGCCGGTTGTCGATGCACGACGGAAGCCGGAAGCCGTATTCGGAGAGCGTGGCCTTGCGGCGATAGTCGCCGCGATACATGCCGCCGATCTGCGGCACGCTGACATGGCTCTCGTCGGCGAAGACCAGCGCGTTGTCGGGGAGATATTCGAACAAGGTCGGCGGCGGCTCGCCCGGCTTGCGCCCCGTAAGCCAGCGCGAATAGTTCTCGATGCCCGCGCAACTGCCCGTCGCCTCGATCATCTCGAGATCGAAGGTCGTGCGCTGCTCCAGGCGCTGCGCCTCCAGCAGCTTGCCGTTGTTGCGGAAATCGTCGAGGCGGTGGCGCAGCTCTTCCTTGATGCCCTTCATCGCCTGCTGCAGCGTCGGGCGCGGCGTCACATAATGCGAATTCGCATAGACCTTGATCGCGTCGAGATGCCCCGCCTTGCGGCCGGTGAGCGGATCGAACTCGACGATGCTGTCGACCACATCGCCGAACAGCTCGACGCGCCAGGCGCGGTCTTCCAAGTGAGCGGGGAAGATGTCGATGACGTCGCCGCGCACGCGGAACGCGCCGCGGGTGAAATTGTCGTCGTTGCGGCGGTATTGCAGCGCCACCAGGTTCTGGATCGCGGCCTGGCGGTCGACCTTGTGGCCGCGCGCCATCGACACCGCGGTGCCGCTATAGGTCTCCACCGCGCCGATGCCGTAGATGCAGGAGACGGACGCCACGATGATCACGTCGTCGCGTTCCAGGATCGCCCGCGTCGCCGAATGGCGCATGCGGTCGATCTCCTCGTTCACCGATGAGTCCTTCTCGATATAGGTGTCGGTGCGCGGGATGTAGGCTTCGGGCTGGTAGTAGTCGTAATACGAGACGAAATACTCGACCGCGTTCTCGGGGAAGAAGCCCTTCATCTCGGCATAGAGCTGGGCGGCGAGCGTCTTGTTGGGCGCCAGGATCAGGGCAGGGCGCTGCACCGCCTCGATCACCTTGGCCATGGTGAAGGTCTTGCCCGAGCCCGTGACGCCGAGCAGGACCTGGTCGCGCTCGCTCCCGCGGATGCCTTCCACAAGCTCCTTGATCGCGGTCGGCTGGTCGCCCGCGGGCTCGTACTCGCTGACCAGCTTGAAGCGGATGCCGCCTTCCGACTTCTCCGGGCGGATGGGGCGGTGGGGCACGAAGCCGGCCAGCTCCGCCCCCGTCGCGCCATGCAGCGGCAGGTTGCCGATCGGCGCGACGAGGGAGTCGTTGTTCTCCGGCGGCCCGGGGTCATAGGCCGTGCCGGCGGGCTCCACGGGTTTGACGGCGGCTTTGAACTTCGCCGCGTTTTCCGAGAAACCTTTGCGACTTCTCTTGGGTATCATGCCGTTGTTGTGCGCCATGGCGCCAATATAAGGATTCGGACAGGTTTTTGCAGCCCGCCTGCTGCCATCTGTTGACAGATGATGACAGGAGCGGGCCGATCGAGGCCCTTATGCCCGGCGGAGGCGCGAACTATACCGAGTCGTAGATTCTTCCATCATTTCGGCCATTATCTTGCTCGTCTCGGTACGGAGCTTCTCGGCATCAAATCCCAATTTTTCGAACGCCTTATCTTCCAGCTTTGCGACCCTCTCGTCCAAGTCCATGAAGCGCTTCCGGCGCTCTTCCAATTCTTCGATCATCGCATAACAACCGGCGACCGTCGCACTGTCCAAGTCATGGTCACGAAAAAAACGGTGCGCCAGGTGGTCCCGGTCCGACTTCAGCGCTTCTACTTCCCTGAGCAGATCTGTCGGAAAGAACTTGTGACGGGAGAGCGCCTTCAGAAGATTTCCGAAGGTAAGTGCTTCATGCTTTGCATAATATGTGTCGAACGTCTGACGAAAGGGTCTTTCGTCGCTGGCGGTCTCCAACGCGGTCAACGCATTTATCAGACCTGTCTCGAAGACCTGGGCAAAATACATGCAGAGTCCGAAATAAGCATGCACCTCTTTCACAAGATCGCCGTCGGGGTGCGCCGTCGCGTCGACGAATTGGCCTTTCAAATCCGTCACTCCGCCGCGTGCAGCGTCGGAATCTTCCGCGTATCGACGCGGCGTTCGGCGTGCCACAGGTCGTAGGCCGATTGCAGATTGAGCCATAGACGCGGACCATTGCCGCAAAGCTTGCCCAGGCGCACGGCCATGTCCGGCGTAACGGGGCGCGGGTCGCGCCGCGCGATGATGCGATGCAACGTCTGACGCGTGATGCCCAGCTTGGCGGCGGCTTCCAGAACCGAAAGGCCGAGCGACGGCAGCACGTCTTCGCGCAGGATTTCGCCGGGATGAGTCGGCGGCAAGGCGCGCTTAAGAGCCATGATAGTCCTCCAGGTCGATAGCTTCGGCGAGACCGTCTCGCCATGTGAACGTGATCCGCCAGTTTCCGGTCACGCGCATCGAATAGCGGCGCGGATCGAACCCTTTCAGCGCATGAAACCTGAAGCCGGGCACATCGAGGTCTTTCAAGGTTTCGCCGCTTTCAAGTATCGAAAGGATGCGGCCTATCCGTTCGCGCGAATTCGGCGCCACGCCTGCGGCATCGTTCTTTTCCCACAGATTGCGTAGCGCCTTGCTGCGGAACGAGCCGATCATGTGTAAACTATACGGTTACAGCGCGCCCTGTCAAACAAAACGTTACGCATTGTCAATCTTGCCGGGTTCGGGAAGGCGAAACTCGGCCGGCTGGCTCAACGGCCGCTGCCCGGTTGCGGAATTTCGCCCGGCATCGGAGAAACCCTTGCGACTTTTCTCGGGTATCGTCCAGCCGTCGTGCCCGCCGACAGGGCCTGTCAGGTGAGATGCGCGGCGGCCGGGCGGCGTGCTAGGCTCCAAGGGAGAGGTGAAACGATGCGTGCGATGAGAACGGCGGTTCCGGCCGCGATGTGGCTTGCGGCCGCGATGTCCTCGGGCCCCGCGTTCGGCCAGGCTTCGGACGTCAATGGCGGCATCAACGCCACGCGCGCGGTCACCGTCGAGGACAGCAACATCAAGCCGTACCAGGCTCCCGACTCGTCGGAGGGCGCGGCCGAGGAGATGCGGCTCAAGGGCGAATGCGACAGGGCGGTGCCGCTGCTGCGCCAATACGCACGGGGCGAGGGCTCGGAGATCGCGCAGTTCAATCTCGGCATGTGCCTGCTCGACCTCGCCGCGAAAGGTCACGACACCGACCCGATGTCGGCGCAGCACAAGGAAGCCGCGAAATGGATCATCCAGGCGGCGAACGGCAATGTGCCGAAAGCGCAGGCGGAAGCGGTGGTGCTCTATCTCGACGGCATCGGCGTCGCGGCCGATCCGGTGGAGGCCGCGAAATGGTCGATCCTCTATCGCCGCAACGGCGTGACGATCGCCGTCGGCATGAACGACATCGCTCAGAACGTCCGCGACCGGCTCGACGCCGCGTTGACGGATAAGAGCCGCAGCCAGGCCGAGAGCCGCGCGGACGACTGGACCGAGGCCCTGCAGAAATCGGATCGTTAGGCGGCATTGGGGGGAAGGATCGATGAGGATTGCGATATTGGCGGTGCTTCTCGCATCCGCCATGGTGGGCGCCATGGGGAGCGTTCCGGCACAGGCGCAGACACCGCCGGCGCAAGCGGCGGCGCCTGCCGCCAACGACTATACCGACGCCGCCAACTGGCTCTGCCGTCCCGGACGCACCGATCCCTGCGCCGCCGACGAGACGGCGACGATCGTGCGCGCCGACGGCAGCGAGAGCGTGGAGAACTGGCGCGCCGATCCCGATGCGCCGGTCGATTGCTTCTACGTCTATCCGACCGTGTCGATCGAGCCGACGCCGAACAGCGACATGATCCCGGGGCCCGGCGAGTTGCGCGTCGTGCAGGGCCAGGTTGCCCGCTTCGCCTCGAAATGCCGCGTCTATGCGCCGATGTACCGCCAGGTGACGCTGGCCGCGCTCGCGGCGTTCATGTCGGGGCGTCCGGTCGCGGCCGACCGCGCACTCGCCTATGACGACGTGCGCGACGCGTGGAAGGAATATCTCGCCCACGACAATCATGGGCGCGGCGTCGTCCTCATCGGTCACAGCCAGGGCTCGCTCGTGCTGACCGCGCTGATCCAGAACGAGATCGAGGGCAAGCCGGTGGAGAAGCAGATCGTCTCGGCGATCCTGGCCGGAACGTCGCTGCAAGTGCCTGCGGGCAAGGATGTCGGCGGCGACTTCAAGCACATGCCGCTCTGCCGCGCTGCCGCGCAGACGGGCTGCGTCGTCACGTTCGCCTCGTTCCGCGCCAATGTCCCGCCGCCTTCGGACTCGCGTTTCGGCAAGGGACATGCGGCCGGGATGGCGGCCGCTTGCGTCAATCCGGCCGCGCTCGCGGGCGGCAAGGGCGAGTTGAAGGCCTATCTGCCGTCGGATCGCGTGGGGCTGTCGCCGCAGGCGCCGGTCGAATGGGTGAAGGGGATGAAGAACCCCGCGACGCCCTTCGTCACGCCGCCCGGCCTGCTCAGCGGCGAATGCGTGTCGGACGCGCACGGCTCCTATCTCGCGGTCACGGTGAACGCCGAGCGTGCGGACCCGCGCACCGACGACATCATCGGCGACATCGTGCTCGGCGGCCAGGTGCAGGCGAATTGGGGCCTGCATCTCATCGACATGAACCTGGTGATGGGCAATCTGCTCGACCTCGTCGATACGCAGTCCAAGGCGTGGCTCGCGGCGAACAAGCACTGATGCGCGACGCTGCGGGTTGAGGGGGCGATCATGAGGCGTTTTCCACGAATGGCGGTTTGCGCGCTGCTGCTCTGTCTTTGTGCTTTCCCGGCCGCGGCGGGTGGCGTGCATCTGGTGCTGAACCTCAACATAGGGCCGCAGCAGGCCGGCCGGCGCGACGAGATCGTGACGCAAAGCATCGAGGTCCTGCGCCGCCGGTTTGCCCAGACGGGCATCACGCAGGCCGCAGTCTCGCGCCATGGGCCCAATGGGATCGTGGCCGATATCGTGGATTATTCCGATCTCGGCAGGGTTCGCGGGCTCGTCTTCCTGGGCGGTTCGATCGGCTTCTATCTCGTGGATGAAGACGTCACGGCCGATGATATCCGTGCCGGCCGCGTACCCGCCGGCGTGGAGTTCCTCGAGCAGCGTCCCGCGGGCCCGGGCGACCGGCCGCCGCCGCTCGCGGTCTATCGCGTCCCGATCGTCGCGGGCGAGAGGATCGGCGATGCAAGATCGGAACTGGATTCGCGCACCGGCGAGTGGGTGATCAGCTTCAAGTTCGACAGTCTCGGCACCAGGCAGTTCGCGAAGATGACAGAGGAAAATATCGGCAAGCGGTTTGCGATCGTCTTCAACGGAAAGGTGCTCTCCGCGCCGTCCATCCTCGACCCGGTCCGCGGCGGTGCGGGCGAGATCTCGGGGAACTTTACCGAGAAGGAGGCGTCCGATCTCGCAGCGGCGGTGCGTGCCGGCGTGCTGCCGGCACCCTGGACGATCGTGGAGCTCAAGCAGACGCCTTGAAAGGGATGAACATGAAGTTTTTCGCAGCCTTTCTGCTCGCCTTCGCGGCCGGCGCGGCCGCCGCGGCACCCGTGGTGATCCGCGACCACGACCATCTCGCGCTGTCGCCCAAGGGCGACAGGATCGTCGACGTGGAAGCGTCCGACCCGGGCAACCTGCCCGACGATCCGCACGGCGGCGTCGTGCTGCGCGACGCCGGCGGCAAGGTTCTGGCGAGCTACGATCCCTGCAAGGCCTGCCGCTATTCCGACACGGCGTGGGCGCCGTCCGGCACAGCGTTCGCCTTCATCGCGACCGACCGCAAGGGGGGCAAGGCCACGCTCTATGTGGTGGAGAACGGCAAGCCGCGCGCGGCGGTGGTGATCTCCGGCATCGCCAACGACGTGCGGTACTCGCCCGACGGCGCGCGCATCGCGCTGCTCGCGACCGTGGGGGCGCGCAAGATGACGGGCGCGGTGGAAGCCGGCGCCGCGCTGGTGGGCGAGATCGGCGAGGAGAACGACGAGCAGCGCATCGCGGTCCTTCCCGCCAAGGGCGGCGCGTTGAGGCTCGTCTCGCCCGCCGACACCTATGTCTACGAATACGACTGGGCGCCGGGCGGGTTCGTGGCAACGGCCGCGAAAGGCAACGGCGACAACAATTGGTGGATCGCGACTCTCGATTTCATCGCGGAGAGCGGCACAACGCACGTCATCGCCGCGCCCAAGATGCAGATCGAGCTGCCGCGCGTCTCTCCCGACGGCAAGACGGTCGCCTTCATCGGCGGCCTGATGAGCGACTGGCAATCGATCGGCGGCGAGGTCTACACCGTGCCGGTCGCGGGTGGCGTGCCGGTGAACATGACGCCCAACCTTAAAGGCTCGGTGCGCAGCATCGACTGGAGGGGCAAAAACATCGTTGCTGGCGCAATCGTCGACGATGCCTTTGCAATCGGAGATGTGGACCCTGCGAAGCGTGTTTTTGAACACATTCTATGGATGGGGCATTCGAAATATCCCGCACCTGATCCGCGATCCGAAATTTCATACTTGCGCGACGGCTTGGACGCGGAAACCGTGCGGCCTCAAGGAGTCAATTCTTCGATTTCATTCGACTCGAGCGGGTTGCGGGCGGCATTCATCGCCGAGGACTTCAATCATGCCTATAGAATTATGTATCTCGACGTCGCTCAGCTCATTCAAAACCTCCGTCCCATCACTCATGACAATGACGGCCTCGCGCAGAACGTCTCGGCGCAAAGCGTGCATTGGACGAACGAGGGCTTCCATCTCCAGGGCTGGCTCGTCGGGCCGAAGAAGACGGATCCGGCCAAGAAATATCCGATGATCGTGATCGTGCATGGCGGGCCGAGCTCGGCCTACACGCCGCATTACATCGCGGCGGGCGGCCAGCATGGCGGCGGCTTCGACTTCGCCTATGACATGATCGAGAAGGGCAGCTTCATCTTCTATCCCAACGACCGCGGCTCCTACGGCCAGGGCGAGGCGTTCACGCGCGCCAACGTCAAGGATTTCGGACGCGGCGACCTGCGCGACATGCTGGCGGGCGTCGACGCGGTGGAGAAGATCGCCCCCGTCGACGATCATCGCCTGGGCCTCTACGGCCATTCCTATGGCGGCTGGTTCTCGATGTGGGCCGACACCCAGACGCACCGCTTCAAGGCCTTCGTCGCGGGCGCCGGCATCGCCAACTGGACGAGCTATTACGGCCAGAACGGCATCGACCAGTGGATGATCCCGTTCTTCGGCGCCTCGGTCTATGACGATCCGGCGGTCTATCGCGCCGCCTCGCCGATCGAGTTCATCAAGAACGCCAGGACCCCGATGCTGCTCTATGTCGGCGAGCGCGACGTCGAATGCCCGGCGCCGCAATCGCTGGAGTACTGGCACGCGCTCAAGACCATCGGCACGCCGACGCAATTGTTCATCTATGCGGGCGAGGGCCACCGTTTCCGCAAGCTCACCGATCTCGAGGACTTGAGGGCGCGGATCATCGGCTGGTACGATCGCTATCTGAAATAGGCCCGTGGGTGATAGGATGGATGCGGGTTCTGGCCGTGAGGGAAAGATGAGGAAGATTGTCGCGACCGCGCTTTGCGCGACGGCGATGGCATGGGCGATCCCGGCCGGAGCCCAGAACCACGGTATCCGCCCCCAGGAGGAGCAGTACGGAACCGAGCACGCGGTGCCGAGCGACGACGAGATCCCCAAGCCCGTCAGCCGCGACGCCGGCGCGATCGCCGAAGGCCTGCGCGTAGAGGGCAAATGCGACAAGGCCGTGCCGATGCTCAGGCCCATCGCCGAGCGCGGCGCGGGGCATGAGATCGCCGAGCACGATCTGGGTCTGTGCCTCTTCGACCTCGCCAAGGCGGATGGCGACGCCAAGCATGCGGGCGAGGAGCGCACCGAAGCGGCGCAATGGGTGCTGCGCGCGGCCAATGGCGGCTTCGCCAGGGCGCAGGCGTTCGCGGTCACGATGTATCTCGACGGCAACGGCGTGACGGCCGACCCGGTCGAGGCGGAGAAATGGGCGCTCCTCTATCACCGCAACGGCATGAGGCTCGCCATCGGCCTGCCCGACATCGTCCCCGACGTCCGCAAGCGCCTCGACGCCGCGGTGAGCGACGCCCAGCAAGCCGAAGCCCGCAAGCGCGCCGACGACTGGGCGCCGGTGACGGCGGCGCAAGAGGAATAGCTCTCGCATCTCCAGACTCGTGGCCCTCACCCTTCGACAAGCTCAGGGTGAGGGAATGAGACACCGCGCATGCTCTCGCATTCCCTCATGCTGAGCTTGTCGAAGCATGAGGGTGTCGCGGTATTTTATTTTTGAAAGAGCGCGGAAAGTAACGAGTGCCTCCATATTGCTTCTTCGTCATCTCGCCTGCGGGCGATTGACAGCGCGAAAGACTCCTGCCAAATTTTTGGCATGACGGGCCGCAACGCCAAGCGCACGCGTAAAGAGCTTCCCAAAGAGGCCCCCGACGGCTTCAGCCGGCGCGAGCGCGAGATCATGGACGCGCTTTATTCGCTCGGCAGAGCGAGCGCGGCGCAGATCCTGGAGCAGATCCCGAACCCGCCCACCTACACCGCCGTGCGCACGCTTCTCACCATCCTGGAGAAGAAGGGCCATGTGCGCCACCAGAGCGACGGCACGCGCTACGTCTACGAGCCCTCGGTCGCGCGCGAGCAGATGGGCCGGCGCGCCATCGATACGCTGCTCAAGACATTCTACGGCAATTCCGTCGAGCGCGTCGTCGCGGCGCTGCTCGACCATGAGGACGTGGAGCCGGACGCGCTCGACCGTCTGGCCAGGCTGATCGAGAAGGCGAGGGAGGAAGGACGATGAGCTCCTTGTTCGCGATGCGCGCGGTTCTGTTCGCGGTCGAATGCCTGGGTGCGTCGATGCTGCTGCCGGGGCTTGCCTGGCTTCTCGCGGCTACTGCGAAACGTGCGAGCTTGCGCCATCTGGTGTGGCTCACCGCCTTGGGCACGCTGCTCGTTCTGCCGGTCGCGGCGCTGGTCGTGCCGCCGCGCGTCGTGCTGGAGCAGCCCGCCGCGGCACCCGAGAAGCTTCCCGCCACTGTCGAAACCGCTTCCGTCGAGAGCGACGCCGCACCGGCCGTCATTGTTCCCGCGACCCCGGCGCCCGCGAAAAAACCCTGGCAGCCCGGCAAGACGGACATCGCGCTCGCCGTGTTCGCGGTCTGGCTCGCGGGCGTGCTGTGGGCGCTGCTGCGGCTCGCGATCGGGACGCTGGGCCTTGCCGCGCTGCGCCGCCGCAGCCGTCCGCATGCGCTCGCGTCCGGCGATCTTCCGCACGTCTTCGGCCGGCGCGAATGCGAATTGCGCCTGTCGGACGGCCGGGACGGTCCGCTCACCTGGGGCGTGCTGCGCCCGGTGATCCTGCTGCCCAAGGACTCGCTTTGCTGGCCGCGCGAGAGGCTGCAGGCCGTGCTGCTTCACGAGCTCGCGCATGTACGCCGGCGCGACAGCCTGATGCAGTCGCTGTCGCTCATCGCCTGCGCCTTCTATTGGCCCAATCCGCTGGTGTGGTGGGCCGCGCGCGCGCTGCGCCGCGAGGCCGAGATCGCCGCCGACGACGCCGTGCTGGTCGCGGGCGTCAAGGCGTCGGCCTATGCGGGCGAGCTCGTCAAGCTCGCATCCGAATTCCGCGGGCGCAGGGCGGTGTTGCCCGGCGTCGCCATGGCGGGCTCGGCGCTTGAGGCGCGCGTCAAATCCGCTCTCGCCCCCAACCGTGTCAGAACAGGAGTGACCTCCATGGATGCCTTCAGAATAGCGCTCTTGGGCGCCGCCGCGACTGCGGCGCTTGCACTCGCCCGCCCGGACATCGTCCAGGCGCAGGACGCGCCGCCGCCGCCGCCCGCGCCCATCGCGGCCCCCGCCGAGCTGCCGCCGCCTCCCCCGCCGCCGTCCGAGGCCGACGATGCCACGCCGGCCCTGCCGGCTTTGCCCGCCGTGCCGCCTGTGCCGCCCGTGCCGCCGAAGCCCGCGCACATCGTCCCCGTCCGCGTCATCCACCACAAGGACGGCAACGTCGAGGAGCAGCGCGACGAGCATGACGTGCAGGTGAATCAGGCCGAGATGGACCGGGCGATGGAAGAGGTGCGCCGCGCCGACGAAGAGGTCAGGCGCGCCCAGCCCGAGATCGACAAGGCGATGGACGCCGCCAAGATCGACGCGAGGGTGGCCGAGGCCATGCGCGCCGTCGAGCCCAAGATCCGCGCCGAGATCGCGCGCGCGATGGCGCAGGCCAAACCCGAAGTCCGCCGCGCCATCGCCGAGGCCCATATCAGCGAGAAGGTGATGAAGGCGCTCAAGGACGCCCAGCCCAAGATCGACGCCGCGATGGCCGAGATGCGCAAGGCCCATCGCGACGTGCAGGTCCGCGTCGAGCGCGACGACAACGCGTCTGAAAAGGACGACTACAACGACGACGAAAGCGACAGCGACGACGATAATGACAACGGTAGGAAATAAGCCCCGGTGTCATGGCCCGCGACTGCGGGCCACCCAGGTGACGTCGCTTCGATCCAAAAAATCCCACGCGGAGACGCGGAGTCGCAGAGGAGAAAATGACCTCCGCGGCTCCGCGTGAATCATTTCAAGAGCATGCAGAACCCAGCTGGGTGGCCCGCATTCGCGGGCCATGACACTATTTGCTTCATTTACTTCTCACCCATTCGCCGAGCGGCTGTCGCTTGGCGCCTGCGCGCGGTCCTCGAAGCCGTAGTCGCGCGAGACCGCCGCGACCCTCAATCGATAGTCGCGCAGAACGCCGCCGCGTCCGCGTGCCTGCGCTCCGCGATGGGCTTCGAGGTTGCGCCAGCGCGCCACCGCCTCCTCGTCGCGCCAGAAGGACAGCGACAGGAGCTTGCCGGGCTCTGCGAGGCTCTCGAAACGCTCGATGGAGATGAACCCGTCGATGCCGTCGAGCAGCGGCGCCAACTGCGCGGCGATGTCGAGATAGGCGCCGCGTTCCGCGGGCCACACTTCGAAGATGACCGCGATCATGCCGTCACTTGCTGCAGGAACGCGCGCTCCTCCTTGAGGATGAACTTCTCCCGCTGCGCGAATTCGAAGTTCTCGCGGGATTTGGGATCGTCGCGCAGGCAGGCGCGGTAGTTCTCGTAGGCCGCCAGGCTCGCAAACCCGATCAGCGCGTGCGCCTCGTAGTTCGTCCCTTCATAGGGAAGGAAATAGCCGATCAGCGCCCCGCCGCAGGCCGGGATGAGCTTGAGCCAGGTGCGCGCGTATTGCTCGAACTTCGCGCGCTGGAACGGATCGATCTCGTAGCGGATGTGGCAGACGACGTTCATGGTTCCATCTCCATCGAAAGATGGACGCAGAATAGCGCTTGCCCGGCGTGGACGTTTCGACCACGATCGAACCATGAAAGACGGACCCTCGATCGCGCCCATCGCCGCCTTGGCCGGTGATCCGGCGCGCGCCAACATGCTGTCGGCGCTGCTCGGCGGCAAGGCGCTGACCGCCGGCGAGCTCGCGCGCGAGGCGGGCGTCACGGCGCAGACCGCGAGCTCCCATCTCTCCAAGCTGGAGGAAGGCGGCATGGTGCTCAGCCAGCGCCAGGGGCGTCACCGCTACTTCAAGCTGTCGGGTCACGATGTCGCGCACATGCTCGAGACCATGATGGGCATCGCCGAGCGCGCCGGCCATGTGCGCACGCGCACCGGTCCCAAGGCGCCGCAGCTGCGCAGGGCGCGCGTCTGCTACGACCATCTGGCGGGCGAGATGGGGGTGGCGATGTTCGACGCGATGGCGCGCGCGCGGCTGATCGCGGGCGGCGAGACGCTCAGGCTGACCGGGCGCGGCACGGATTTCGCGCGGGATTTCGGCATCGATCTCGACGCGCTGGCACATGGCCGCCGGCCGCTGTGCAAGACCTGCCTGGACTGGAGCCAGCGCCGCTCGCATCTGGCGGGAAGCCTGGGCGCGGCCATGCTGACGCGCTTCTACGATCTGCGCTGGGCGCG
This sequence comes from Alphaproteobacteria bacterium, assembly GCA_021325375.1. Taxonomy (GTDB): domain Bacteria; phylum Pseudomonadota; class Alphaproteobacteria; order Micropepsales; family Micropepsaceae; genus Rhizomicrobium. Next base: position 63,340 of record JAJPHG010000018.1, read on the forward strand.
GCGCGACCGGGCCGGCCGCGCCGTAATATTTTCTCCACACGGGGAGCGCGATTTCCGTCGCCTGTTGCGCATCGAGACGTGCTAAGCTCCCCCGTCCAACGACCAGTGGAGTGAACATGTCGCGCAGAATCCTTGCCGTGGCCGCAGTCGCGGTTTTTTTGAGCGCGTCGGCATCGGCGCAGACTTACACGACGTTCACCGTGCCGGGCGCGGTTCTCACGACCCCGGTTGCGATCAACGGCGACGGCACGGTTGCGGGCTACTACACCGACAGCCTGAGCGTACGGCACGGCTTCGTGCGCGCGGCCGACGGCACGATCACGACCTTCGATCCGGACGGCGCGGCCTACACCTCGCCGGCGAGCATCGACAAGAACGGGACGATCGTAGGGACCTATGCCACCGGCGGTCTCGTCTATCACGGCTTCATCCGTGCACCGGACGGTGCGTTCACGTCCATCGATCCCAAACGTTCCGACGACACCTTCGTGACCGCCGTGCACGGCATGACCATCGGCAACTATGAGGTCGGACACAAGGTCATCGGCTTCGAGCGCTCGCGCGGTGGCCATCTCGACAAGCTGCGTTATCCGGACGCCAAGCAGACCTTTCCCATGGCCGTCAACGGCGTGGAAGAGATCGCCGGCAACTATGGCGACAAGGGCGGAATGCTGCACGGCTTCTTCCGCGGCTCCGACGGCAGCTTCACGTCCTTCGATCCCACCGGCGCGACCAGGACGGTTCCGCTCGGCGTCGCCCGCGACGGGACGGTCACGGGCTTCTTCGACGATGCGAACGGCGAGCACGGTTTCGTGCGCACCACGGACGGCACCATCACGCCTTTCGACGTCTCAGGCGCCACGGCGACCGATCCCGCGGGCATCAACACCGGCGGAACGGTAGTGGGCACCTATACCGACGCCGCGCCGGCGCAGCACGGCTTCGTCCGCTCCTCGAGCGGCGTCATCTCCACCTTCAACGTGACGGATTCGACGAACACCGTCGCCATGGCCATCAACAACAAGGGCATGGTCACCGGCACCTACACGACGGGCAGCGGCGGCGGCGCATACATCCTGACGCCCTAGGGTTGGGACTCGACTGGCTCACCTTGAAGCCCTCTTCCTTGTGGGACAAGGACGCGAAATCTTGCACTCGACGGAGCGCGAGCCGCCGTTAAGTGCTTAGATTTCGCTGCGAGGGCTGATCTTTCTTCCTCTCCCGCAAGGGGAGAGGGTTCATCACGCGGCCTTCCTGGCAAACTCCGGATAATAGATGCGCAGCATCCGGTCGCGATAGGCGGCGAGGTTCGCGTGACGCTCGGCGCGCCGGCGTAAGGGGTTGTCGAAGAACGGCGTCAGCGCGCCGGCCGCGAACGCGAACGCGGTGGCGTCGGTGCCGCAGGGCACCTCGCCGAACAGGAACGGCTTGGCCCCGATGAGGGCGGCGAGGCTGTCGAGCGAGCGCGCGCCGAGCTCGACGATCTCCTCGTCGCGGTGGCGTCCGAGGCCGTGGCTGTAGAGCGTCTGGCGCACGCGTTCGCGCGCATCCTCCGCCACGCCTTGCGGCGCGCCGTCGAAGAAATGCTTCGGCCCCTTGTCCCAGTTCTCGTCGTCGAGCCAGCGCGCGTGCAGGATGGCGAAATAGAGATGGTCCTCCAGCATGCGCTCGACCGCCCAGCCCAGCGCGCACTGCTCGGCGCCCAAGCCCTTGTCGAAATCGAAGCCGTATTCCTTTTCCACATGGGCGCGGATGAAGGTCGAATCGCCCACCCTGTGAGCGCCGGTCTGGATGAAGGGAATCTTGCCCTTGGGCGCGGTGGGCGGCGCGGCGTGCTCGAATTTGTATGGCACGCCCGCCATCTTGAGCTGGACTTCGCTCTTCATCACGAAGGGGCTGGGATCGGGCAGGCCGAAAGCGGGGCCGAAGCCGTAGAACGTAAGCATGGTGGTTCCTCCTCTATGGCCCCTTTCCATAGCGCCGCGCTGCTGACAGCATGCTGTCAGCAGACTTGCAGCAGGATGGCAGCAACGATGAGGCATGACATGACCCCGTTCGACGCCTTCCCTCCGCCGCCTTGCGCGACCCTTCTGGGCTGGACGCTGCTGGATCACGATCCGCGGACGGGCACGATCCGCGTCGGCTTCGACGGGCGCGCGCAGTTCGCCAACCCTGCCGGTTTCGTCCAGGGCGGCATGCTCGCGGCGATGTTGGACGACACGATGGGGGCGGCGGTGTTCGCCGCGACCGATGGGCGCCTCTACACCGTGACCATCGGGATGAACGTGAGCTTCCTCGCGCCGGCACGCCCGGGCCGGCTCGTCGGCGAGGGCAGGATCGTCCAGCTCGGCAAGACGGTCGCCTTCACCGAGGGCTCCTTGAGCGGCGCGGACGGCCGCGTGCTCGCGCGCGCGACCGCGCATGCGCGGCTGGTCGAGACCGCGAGGCTCGCCGCATGAGGCCCGCGGACCGCCTGTTCCGCATCATCCAGATCCTGCGCCGCAAGCGCCGGCCGACTACCGCGCACGAGATCGCCGCCGAGCTCGAGACCTCGCTGCGCACCGTCTACCGCGACATCGCCCAGCTCATGGCCGAGCGCGTGCCGATCCGCGGCGAAGCGGGCATCGGCTACGTGCTCGAAGGCGGCTTCGACATGCCGCCCCTGATGCTGACGCCCGACGAGATCGAGGCGGCGATGCTGGGCGCGCAATGGGTGATGACGCGCGCCGATCCGGTCTTGACGCGCGCGGCCTCCGACCTCATCGCCAAGATCGGCGTGGTGATCCCCGAGCATCTGCGTCCGCTTCTGATGGAGCCCGCGCTGCAGCCGCTCACCTCGCACAAGGGTCCGGTCGACGCGATCGACATGTCGCGCGTGCGCGCCGCGATCCGCACCCAGGGCAAGATCGCGCTCGCCTATCGCGACGAGAGCGCGAACCAGACGCGCCGCGTCATCTGGCCGATCGCGGTCAGCTATTGGGACGCGGTCCGGCTGATCGTCGCGTGGTGCGAGCTGCGCAAGGGCTTCCGCCATTTCCGCACCGACCGCGTCGTCGCGGCCGAATTCCTCGACGCGCGCTATCCCACGCCGCGCGCCAGGCTGCGCGCGCAATGGAAGAAGGAAATGGACGCCGATTGCACGCGACGCAGCCGCGCGCAGGAAGAGCCCGCCGGACCGATGGCGGTGCTGGTCGAATAACGCCCATTGCCCCATTTCGATCCAGCGTGGCTTGAAAACCACGTTCGCGGTTTTGCCGCACCTGTGCGCGACACCTTCCGCCCGATTCGCACGTTGAAGGGGCGAGGGGAGGAAGAAAGCGAGTAAGCCCATGTACGCGAAAGCCCGGCGCCGCGCCGAAAAAAGACCGGTGGAAGATACGGTCCCTTATCGTCCGAACGACATCCGCGTGATCGGCGCCCACGCCGATTACCGCCGCGAGGATTTCATCTTCCCGCGCACCCAATCGCCGCAATTGCGCGAGCTGGAATGGGAAAGCCGGGCCAAGCCGCTCAAGCCCTGGGTCCCGAACTTCGCAGCCAACCTGGCGCTCGCGATCTTCGCGTGACGGATATTTCGAATCGTTTTTGAGTCAAATCACCACGCGTCATGACCGCCACAATGGCGGCCATGACGTTTAGGGCGCGGGACGGAGCGTCTCACTCGTCCTTCTTCAGCAGGTCGCGCGCGTCGGCGGCGTCTTTCTGCGCGGCGGCGAGATTGGTCTCGGCGAGGCCGGCGCGCGCCTTGGCGGCGGCCTGCTCGAGCGCGGTCTTCTTGGCGGTGTCGGTCGTGTCGGGGATCGCGCCCTTGCCGGCATTGGCGCAAGGATTCATCTCCTTGGCATCGAAGCCGCTGCCGCCGGGGCCGACGAGACAGTTCAGCGTGTGATGGAGATGGGCATGCACCCCCGCCACGTCGGGCGAGCCGGCCGCGAAGCCTGCATGCATGCCGGCATTGACGACTTCCGAATGCGCATCGGCAAACGCGGTCGCGGGCAGGAAGGTCAGGGCGGCGATGGCCGCGCCGATGAGCATGTTGCGGGTCTGGGTCATGGCGGTCTCCAATGGTCCTGAGAAATCCGGCGGCCTTATAGCACAAAAGAAGCCGGCCCGCGCCTGGGGCACGGGCCGGTTTCGCCGTTCGGGAAGGTCTACCGGCCGAGCTCGGCCTGGAGCGCGCGCGAATCGGGGTTGTGCACGCTGGAGGACAGGATCGCGGACACGCCGACCCGGTGGCCGTAATAGTCGGCATTCCATTCGTGGCGCGGCTTGATGACCGAGCCGTTGAAGGTCAGCCCGCCATAGGCGCCGGTCGCCGAGGTCCACACCACGATGTCGCCGCCATGGCCCGACGTCGCGCCTTCCGCGCCCGAGCTCAGCGTCACCGCGGTGATGCCGCCGCCGGCGCCGATCTTGAACTCGTCCTGCTCGATGCCGTGCAGGGCGCGGTCGCTCATGATGAGAAGCACGATCTCGGCCTTCTCGAGCCCGATCTGCAGGCCGAACGATGCCGAGCCCATCGAATAGAACGCGGGCGAGCTCCAGCCGCGGCCGTTGCGCTTGAGCAGGACGCCGTTGCCGCCCTCGGCGCCGAAGACGAAGCCGCCCTTGACCAGCGAGGGCACGATCAGGATGGCGCGGGCGCGGCCCAGCATGTCGTGCGCCGCGGAGAAGGCAGGGTCGCTCCTCATGTGCTCGGCGACGCGGGTGGCGTGGGCGACGAGCTCGGTCTCGTCCGAGGCGTAGGCGGCCGACGCGGTCAGCGCCGTGGCGAACCCGATCGCCGCGGCAAGCTTCGAAATCTTCATGGATATCTCCTCATCAAGAATGATTGGTCATGCCCGTCAAACGCGTCAGGCCGGTGAAAGTTCAGTTGAAAGTTCACCAGCGCAGCAGGAAGCGCCCCAGAAGAGCCCCGGCGAGGCCGACGAGCCCGATGCCCAATGTGTACCACAGCGCCACGAACGCCGCCGCGCTCTCGTCGCAATGGAAGGCATAGATGAAAGCGCCGAGCGCGCCCGCGGCAAGCCCCGCCGCCAACCCGCTGATGACGGGCCTCGTGGGCGCGAGCTTCCGCAGGCTCCAGAACGTGCCCGCGAAAACCGGCAGCGCCAGGATCGCGATCCGCAAGGGGCAGACATGCGAAGAGTGCCCCATCGCCATCGGCATGCGCATCGCCGCCGGCACCAGCGCGAGGCGCACCAGCGCCAGAAGCGCGATCGCGGCGAAAGGCAGCGCTTCCAGGATCATCTGGCGGCGTGAGGACGTGCCGGGCCGCGCCAGCCTGTCGATGGTCCAGAAGCCCGCGGCCGCGAAGAGCAGCGTATAGAAGAACTTCATCCAATAGGCGCTCGTCGCCATGGCATCGGCCATGTCGGGGCGGATACCGAGCCACAACACCATCGCGACGAAAGAGACGAGCGCGCCGCCGCCCGCGCCAAGCCCGAGGATGCGCGCCGCGCGGCCGGCGCTCACCGCCGTGCCGCGTCCGGCGAGATCGTCGATCAGCGCGTCGGTCTTCATGCGTCCCGTCCGATCATCGCCGACAGCGCCTTGAGCGCGCGATGCACGCCCACCTTCACCGCCGATTCCGAAATGCCGCTGCGCGCCGCGGCCTCGGCGATGGACAGGCCTTCGATCTTCACCTGCCGCACGAGCGCGCGCTTCTTCTCGGGCAGCATCGCCAGGAGCCGCTCGACGTCGCGGCGTGCCGCGACGGACTCGGCGTCGCTATCCGCCAGCACGCTCTCGGCTTCCTCGATGGGCAAGGTGCGGCGCAGCTTCATGCGGCGGAAATGGTCGATCAGCTTGTAGCGCGCGATGGCGTGCAGCCAGGCGGTGAAGGGAAGCGCCGGATCGTAGGTCGCCCGCTTGGTATGGATCGCGATCAACGTCTCCTGCACCAGATCCTCGGCGTCGGCGGGGCCGGTCCGGCGCCCGAAATAGGCGCGCAGATGCGGCGCGAGCGCGGCCAGGAGCGCGCGATAGGCGGCTTGATCGCCGCCCAGCGCCGCCACCATCAATGCCTTCAGCCGCGGTTCGGCCTCGCTCAATAACGGCCCCTCTATCGGTATTCGCCGGACACGGCCCGATGGTTACGGTGCACTGTAGCCGATTCAACCTTCCCACAGGGAGGAGGTTAGGCTTCTTGAAGCCTCCCGATTTCGTCCCCACATCCTTTCTCGTACCTCTGGAGAGGGTCGGCCATGACCGAAACCGCCGCACAAGGCGTGCTGCCGCGCAGCGATATGCGCATCGTCGCGATCATCGTCTACGGGCTCTATCTGATCGGCTGGCCGTGCCTGCACATGACCTCGATCGCGGGGCTGATCGTGGCCTATCTGAAGCGCGACGAGGCGCGGGGCACGATCTGGGAAAGCCATTTCGACAACCAGATCCAGACGTTCTGGATCACGCTGGCGCTGCTCGTCGTGGGCATCCCGCTGTGCTTCGTGGTCGTCGGCATCCCCATCGTGCTGGGCACGATCGTGTGGTCGCTCTACCGCTCGATCAAGGGCCTGTTGCGCGCGATCGACGAGCAGCCTTACGGCTAAGCGCAATAGGGGCAAACGCACTTCGTTTGACCCGTAAATTGCGCGCAAATTTAAGCGTCGTCCTCGAAGCGGCGGATGCGGGCGGTGGCATGCATCGGCGGCTGCGGCTTGGGACGGGCGAGGAACCAGCCCAGGATACTCACCATCAGCGCCAGCGCGAAGGAATAGGGCACGAAGCCGTAGATCATGTCGGGGATGGTCGCGGCGGTGTGGAAGGCGCGGCCCATCTTGGCGCCCCACAGGATGCAGGTGCCGATGCCGTCGGGATTGATCTCGCAGCCGTCGAAGCGCGAGACGTAGACGGCCAGCATCGGAAGCACGGCGCTCACCACCGGCAGGAGGAACGCGCAGGTGGCGCCCAGGAACGGCCGTCGCGCCGCGAAGCAGGCGATCGCCGCGACCACGGCGAGCACGATCGTCAGCAGCAGGTCGGTGCCGACCGCCCAGGCGAGCGAAAGCGCGTCGCGCAGCCCGCCGCCGAGCGCGATGCCGCGGCACAGCTCAGGTCCCGGCGCGCATTGCGCGGCGAAGCCCACGCCGCGCACGATCCAAACCAGCGCCGCCGGCCCCAGAAGCACGCCGAGGCAGACCCAGAAGACGATCTGTCCCACGGGCCGCTTTTCGCGCGGTTCGAAGTCATGCCCCTCCATGGGGGCGATATTAAGCCTGTTCCGGCGGGGGCGGCTCGAAATCCGCGCGCTATGATTAATTTCGCGCTAGCGGAGCAAGCGGGGATTGTTCGCCGCCATTACGCAATATTAACGGGAAAATCCTCCGACTCTATTTTAGATGGATTGCATTCGAATCTCGGACGGGGAGCGGCTCATGAAATCGGTCGGACGGGTTGCGGCATTGGCGGCGATGACGCTGCTCAGCGGTTGCGTATCCAACCTGGCCACGATCAGCTACAGGCAGATCGGCGCTTGCGTGGCCTACACGAACAACATCGGCGATGCCGTCAGCATCGGTCCGCACGCGGCGGCGGTGATCTTCCGGATCGAGAATCTGGACAACACGAAGTCCAAGATCCCCTTCGATTTCAACCCGGGGCTTCTCTACACGAACGCGGGCTCGACGCAGGTTTCGGTGGACGTGCACGGTCAGCTCAACACGTTGCTGCTGGGCAACCAGCTCACCTCCGAGCCGGCCATCACGATCCCCGCCGGCACCGCGAAATCGCAATGGGGCTACCTGGCCCTCGAGGCCGTGCCGACCGTCAGCGCCGATGGCCTGACGGAAGCGTCGAACACGCCCTATACCTTGTATTACAACACGCCGGCCAAGAACGAGCCCGGCGTGGTGCTGATCAAGAACGACCTGACGCAGACGAGCTGGCCGAAGCCGGCCGCGGGCGACTGCACCGCGCTCATCAACAGCCAGTCGCTGCCAAACGGATGACGCTTCAGGCCGTCGCGCCCGTCAGGGCGTGAGCTCGAACGCCGAACCCTCGTTGCCGGCGCCGCCCTTGATGGTCGTGCCCAGCAGGTCGCCGCCGCCGTCGCGGATGCCCCCCATCTGCGCGTTCGTGCCGTCCGTGCAGTTCGTCTGGGTACAGAAGCTGTAGAGCACCGCGAGCGTCCCGTTCAGGCGGTAGATCGCGCCATGGCCGTGCCGTCGCTGCACACGCCCGCCGTGCAGAAGCTGTAGATGCGCCGGTACTTCCAGCTGTTGCCGGACTTCACGAGTTCGTAGGCGGCGCCGAAGCTGACGTTGACGCCGCCGCTGGTCGCGGTGCCGTAGAGGTTGCCGGCCGAATCCATCAGCAGGGCCGAGCCTGGATTGCTTCCGTCCGTGCAGTTGGCGAGGCTGCAGAACGAATAAAGCGTCTTGAGCGTCGCGGCGTGGGCGCCGTTCGCGCAAGCCGTCACGAACACCGCCGCCGCGAGCGCGGCAAGGCGCGCCCCCGATACGAATTGCATGGATACCCCCGGACTGCCGAAAACCAGCAATGGTAGAATCCATTGACGATGGAATTGTGTCAAACCGCGCAGGTTGTGGCGGTCCCGTCTCACGCCTTCGCCGACGGCCGCTCCTTCACCCGGGCGAACCAGGCGGCGACGTTCTTGTTGTCGGGATTGAGCGGCTGGCCCACGGCGTTGCCGAAATCCAGGAAGCAATAGAGCAGGACGTCGGCGAGCGTGAAGCGATTGCCGCAGACGAAATCCTTGCCCGCAAGCTGGCCGTCGAGCCAGACGAGCCGGTCCTGCGCGATCTTCTTCAAGCCGTCGGCGGCCTCGGGCACCGTCACGATGCGGTCCTTGAACAGGCGCAGCCCCTGGCTGAAACGGAAGCCGTTGGCCATGGGCTCGCAGATGTTGAGGTCGACGCGCCGCGTCCACATGCGCGCCTCGGCCTTCTCCTTCGCGCTCCCGCCGATCAGGGGCGGGTTCGGATGGGTGTCCTCGAGATATTCGCAGATCGCCAGGATCTCGCTCACGAAGCTGCCGTCATCGAGCTCCAGTGTCGGCATCTGGCCGTGCGGGTTGCGCGCGAGGTGCTCGGATTTGCGGTTGTCGCCGGCCATCAGGTCGACGTCCGTGGTCTCGATTTTCAGGCCCTTTTCGGCCATGAACATGCGCACCACATGGGGATTGGGACCGATGGAATTGTAGAATTTCATCTCTCGCTCCGTCGCATTTCGCAATAATCGTTAACCGATGGTAGGCAGCCATTGGTGTATGGTCAAACGGTGTAAGGTCAAGCGGGGCGGGGCGCGCCGTCGCGGAAGCTTTTGGGAATGCGCAGGATATTCTTCGTCGGCCTCGGCTGGACCCTCGTCGTCATCGGCGCGGTGGTCATGCCCATGCCGCTGCCGATCCCGATGATCGGCTTCGGTCCGATCCTGATCGGCTGCGCGATCCTGACCGCGCATTCCAAATCCTTCCGCCGCGGGCTGACGCGGCTGCGCCACCGCTTCGAATGGCTGTCGCGGAAGTTCGACGTGTTCCTGCATCGCGGGCCGCAGGCGATCCGCCACATGGTCAGGCGCACCCGTCCCGTGCTCCTGATGCGTCATGCGCGCATGCGCGCGAGGCAAAGAGACGCCTGACCCGTGGCCATTCCCTTCGATCGCAGCTTCAGCGCGCCTTACGAAACCGGCGAGCGCGTCAGCCCGCTGATCAGCCGCGTGCTCACCGACAATCCCGGACCGTTCACGTTCAAGGGCACCGGCGTCTATATCGTGGGCAATGAGGACGTTGCGGTGATCGATCCCGGTCCCGACACGACGGCGCATGTCGAGGCGCTTAAGCGCGCGCTCGAAGGAAGGCGCGTGACGCATATCCTCGTCACTCACACCCACAGCGACCATTCGCCCGCCGCGGCACCTCTGAAAGCATGGTCAGGTGCTGCGACCTATGCCTTCGGCCCGCACGGCTCGGGCAAGCTGGACGACGGCGTGAAGGTGGAAGAGGGCGGCGACATGGCGTTCATGCCGGATGTGCGCGTGCGCGACGGCGACGTGATCGAAGGCAATGGCTTCACGTTCGAATGCGTCCATACGCCCGGCCATACCTCCAACCACATGTGCTTCGCGCTGAGGCAAGAGCAGGCGCTCTTCACCGGCGATCACGTGATGGGCTGGTCGACGACCGTGGTGACGCCGCCCGACGGCGATATGGCTGAGTACATGGCGAGCCTGAAGAAGCTTCTCGCGCGCGACGACCGCGTCCTCTATCCCACCCATGGCGGGCCGGTGCGCGAGCCCAAGGCGTTCATCCAGGCCTATATCGATCATCGTCTGGAGCGCGAGGCGCAGATCATCGCTTGCCTGCACGACGGGATCGCCACCATCCCCGAAATGGTCGCGCGCATGTACGCCGATGTCGACAAGCGCCTGCGCCCGGCCGCGGCGCGCTCGGTGCTGGCGCACCTGATCTGGATGGAGCAGAAAGGCGTGGCGGCGCGGGCCGGAGACGTCTGGCGTCTGTGCTAGTGCGGCGGGCCCAGCTCGGTGACTGCGACGTCGACCTTGCGCCAATCGATTTGGGCGGACCATCTTGTTTCGACTGGCTTGCCGTCCTGCATCGCAGGATAATATTTCCAACGCGCCGCGCATCCCGTGGACGCTTGATCGACGTCGTCGGAGCCGCTGGACTTCGTAACGGTGATATCCTGCAGACGGCCGCGCACGTCGACAAGAAAAGCGAGCTGGGTCGTGCCTTCGGCGCGCGGAAAAGGCTTGTACCAGTCGCAGGTGTGCGGCTTCGCCACATGCTGCGCGGCGGTCATGGGCTGGCCGGTCGTGCAGCCCGCGAGAAAGAGGGCGCCAAGCGCAACCGGCGCGTACCGCATTTGTCTTTCCCCCGACACCGCCCAGGTCTAATAGCATATCCGCACCGATCCGCGAACCCGCCATGACCGTTTCCGCCTTCCTGCTTCGACCCGCGCGCGTGTGGAGCGATGGCGCAAGCCATGAACGCTTCGCCGTGCGCGTCGAGGGCGAGCGCATCGCGGCGGTGGGGGCAGAGCTCGATGCCGGTGACGCGCAGGTGGTGGTCGATCTCGCCGGCCTCACCCTGATGCCGGGGTTGATGGACCTGCATTCGCATCTCTTCCTGCATCCCTACAACGAGGTCGCGTGGGACGATCAGGTGCTCAAGCAGAGCGAGGCTTATCGCACCGTGCGCGCGGTCAAGCATGCCGAAGCCACGTTGCGCGCGGGGTTCACGACGCTTCGCGATCTCGGCACCGAGGGCGCGGGCTATGCCGACGTCGCGATCAAGCGCGCGATCGAGGAAGGACTGATCCCGGGGCCGCGCCTCGCCGTCGTCACGCGCGCCATCGTGGCTACGGGGTCCTACGGTCCCGCACGTGGAAAATTCCGTCCCGATTGCTGCTTCCCGCAAGGCGCCGAAGAGGCAAGCGGCATCGATGAGGTCGTGCGCGCGGTGCGCCATCAGGCGAGCCACGGCGCCGACTGGATCAAGGTCTATGCCGACTATCGCGCAGGTCCCGGCGGAGAGACGGTCGCGACCTTCTCCATCGACGAGCTGAAGGCGCTGGTCGAGACATCGCATTCGCTCGGCCGCCCGGTCGCGGCGCATGCGACCAGCGACGAGGGCATGCGCCGCGCGGCGGCCGCGGGGGTCGACACGATCGAGCACGGCTATTGCGGCACGCGCGAGACCTTCGCGCTGATGGCGAAGAAAGCCATCGCCTACCTGCCCACGCTCACCGTGTGCGAGGCGATCTGCGAGTATTTCTTAGGCCATGTGCGCGGCGGCGCGCCGCATCCGCGCATGGTGGAGGCGGCGAACGCGTTCCGCGCCGCGCGCGCGGAGGGTGTCGTCATCGGACTCGGCAGCGATGTGGGGCCGTTCCCCCACGGCGAGAATTTGCGCGAGCTCGAATGGATGATGCGGCTCGGCATGAGCCGCGACGAGGCGCTGTGTGCGGCGACCGCGGTGAACGCGAAGATATTGCGGCGCGGGCACGATCTCGGATCGGTGCGCGAAGGCCATCTCGCCGATCTTGTCGCCGTCGACGCCGATCTGGGCGTGCGCTTCGTGATGAAGGGCGGGAATGTGTTTCTGTCCTGAGCATCCTTGAATCGCGATGCCCACATCCTCTCCCCTTGTGGGAGAGGAAGAAAAATCATGGGTTTGGGCTGAGCGAAGCGAAGACCAAGCCCTTGATTTTTCAGGTGAGGGGTGAATCCGGTGCCAAGGCCTGTTCCCCCTCACCAGCAAAATCTAACGCTTAGCTCCGCTGCGCTACGCTAAACGTAAGATTTTGCGTCCTCTCCCACGAGGGGAGAGGACGATTGGAATTTCGACAATAGTCGCGCTTGACATACGCATAGCCCGATGGTTATGTATCAACTCATAACCAACGAGCTATGGTTCTTCATGCCGGCTATACATACCGAACTCTTCAAGACCCTGGCCGATCCCACGCGGCGCGCCATCTTCGAGAGGCTGTGCCGCAAGGGGGAGCAGACCGTGGGCGTGCTCACGGCCCATGCCGGAGTCTCCCAGCCGGCGGTTTCCAAGCATCTTGGCGTGCTCAAGCGCGCGGGCCTGGTGCGCGACCGGCACGCGGGCCGCGAGACGCATTACAGCGCCCAGCCCGGCGCGCTCGTGCCGCTCGTCGACTGGACGAGCAGCATGGTCGGGTTCTGGCAGAGCCGCTTCGACAAGCTCGAGGACCTGCTCAGGAGGATGGACCAATGAGCGAAGGGTTATCTGTCGTCGTCGAGCGCGAGTTCCCCTATCCGCCGGAAAAGCTCTGGCGCGCACTCACCCAACCGCATCTGATCGAGGAGTGGCTGATGAAGAACGATTTCAAGCCCGTCGTCGGCCACGCCTTCACGCTTCGCGCGGACCCCAAGCCCAATTGGAGCGGGGCGCTTGATTGCGAGGTCCTGACCGTCGAAGCGAACCGGCAGCTCGCCTACACATGGGGCTCAGGTCACGTCGCGGGGAGCGTGGTGACCTGGACGCTGACGCCGACGGCCACGGGCACCCATCTCAGGATGGAGCATTCCGGCTTCAGCGCCGACCGGCCGCAGAACTACAACGGCGCCAAACACGGATGGCCGCGAAACCTCGCTCGTCTCGAGCGGGTCCTGGCGCAAACCGATTGATGGAGGAAACGATGAAGATCAAACTGACCAGCGTGTATGTCGACGATCAGGAAAAGGCCCTGCGCTTCTATACCGACGTGCTCGGCTTCATCAAAAAGGCCGATTTCACCAACGGGCCGTTCCGCTGGCTGACGGTGGCCTCCCCCGACGAGCCGGATGGGACCGAGCTGCAGCTCGCGCTCAACGACAACCCGGCCGCCAAGGCCTATCAGCAGGCCATGTTCCAGCAGAACCAGCCGGCGATCATGTTCAACACCTCCGACGTGAAGGCCGACTACGAGCGCATCAAGGCGCGCGGCGCCGTGTTCGTCATGCCGCCGACGGAAGTGCCGGGTGCCACGATCACAAGGCTGAACGACACTTGCGGCAACCTGCTGCAGATCAGCCAGCTGGCAAAGTGGTAAGCGGCCGTCATTGGCCGGGGTCGTCCGGCTTGTCGTCGATCCAGTCGAGCGTCGCATAGGGTGGCCGTTTCAGCGCCTCGCGCGCCATGCGCTCCAGCGCGTCGATCGACGCCACGGAGCAGTAGTCGGTGCGGAAGATGCCGAGCTGCTCGCTCAGGCTGCGCCAGACGGCGCCGTCGCCTTCGCAGCGCAGGTCGAGGATCCCGACATGCTTGGGCATTTCGCCCTCGCCCGCGAGCACCATGTAGCGGCTGCCTGTCTTGAAGCCGATCTCGAGCGCGTAGAGCTGCTTGCGCTCGCTCCTCGGCGTGAGGCGGATCATCAGCGCCGGCTCGTATGGCTGGTCCTCGTCCCTCGTCGTCGTTTCGCGGAAGCTGAGCGAGGGGTGGAAGAGCGAACGATTCCACAAGCCGATCCAGCCGCCGCACTCGTCGGTGCCGCAGAGCTCGTGCTTCTTCCAATTGCCCATCTTGAACTCGGAGCACGTCGCGATCTCGTCCGCCCCGCCGCAGGAATAGGGGAAGACGGTCTGGCCCGGCTTGGGCAAGAATGGCAGGTCGGAATGGACCGTCAGAAGGTCCTGGGCGGCGGCGGGCGCCGCCAGCATGCTGAGAAAAAGGACGAACCAACGCAACATGGCGATCCTCCTGGTCAAAGCGACTTCAGGTACTCCCGTACGCGCTGCGCGTTGCGGCCGTAGTCGAAGGTGCCGACGCGGCTCTTGGAGCGCACGTCGACCTTGGCGCCGATCGAGCCCGCGGTCTGCACGCGGATGACGATGTCGTCGGTGAAGCCGAACCACAGCGTCGTATCGGTCGCCTCGATGCGGCCGCGCTTGGCGTCGAAGGCCACGATGTTCCAGCCCATGTGCTTGGCGCGCTCGAAGGCGCGCCAGAACCAGTAGCTCTGCGGCGTCGCGTCCGTGCGCAGGTAGTGCGGGTCGACGAGGGCGGCGTGCGGCTTGATGTCGGGATAGGCCTTCTTCTGCAACTCGGCGACCGTGGTGATCTTGCCGTCCAGCACCACTTTCTTCGGCCCGTCATATTCGGGCCCGTTGGGCGAGCCCTTGCGCAGAGGCAGCAGCGCCTCGAAGGGCGGGGCGTATTCGACGTCGGTGGAGATGTCGTGGATCGGTGGCGCCTCGTAGGCGCGATAGGCGGCGCTCAGGGGAATCCACACCAGCACCAGCGATCCGATCAGCCCCGGAAAGCCCCAGCGCCAGCCTTCGCTGTTGTTGTTGCGAAGCGCGGCCGCCAGCCACCACGCGCCTGCCAGCACCGCGATCAATCCGATGACGACCGCGGGCAGGAGGATCTCGAAGCCGCGCGTGTAGATCCAAAGCCCCAGCCGCGTGCCGAGCGACGCCGTCAGCGCGATGACGAGCGCGACCAGGAAAGCGCCGAACGAAAGCCTGGCGGCGATGGAACGATAGGGCATCTCTTATCTGCTTGTCATCCCCCGGCGAGCATCGCGCGCCGCGCCGGGGGTGACAAGGGGAGCTACGCCGCCGCGGTCGGCAACCTGTATTTGCCGAAGCGTTCGCGCAGCGCGGTCTTCTGGATCTTGCCGGTCGCGGTGTGCGGGATCTCGTCGACGAAGACCACGTCGTCGGGCATCCACCATTTGGCGATTTTGCCGGTGAGATACGTCAGAAGCTCCTCGCGCGTGGCGCTCTTTCCCGCCTTCAGCACGATGATGAGCAGCGGCCGCTCGTCCCATTTGGGATGCGCCACGCCGATCACCGCGGCCTCGGCGACGCTCGGATGGCCGACGGCGATGTTCTCGATCTCGATGGTGGAGATCCATTCGCCGCCGGACTTGATCACGTCCTTGGCGCGGTCGGTGATGGTCATGTAGCCGTCGGGATCGAGCGTGGCGACGTCGCCGGTGTCGAACCAGCCGTCTTCGTCGAACGAGCCCGCGCCCTCGCCGCGGAAATAGGCCTTGGCGACCGCGGGGCCGCGCACCTTCAGCCGCCCGAAGGCATGGCCGTCGCGCGGCTGCTCGCGGTCGTCGTCGCCCACGATCTTCATCTCGACGCCGAAGGGCGGATGGCCCTGGCGGCATTTGTAGTCGAGCTGCTGCTCGTAAGGCAGGTCGATGTTGTTGGGCTTCATCGTGCCCAGCGTGCCCAGCGGACTCATTTCCGTCATGCCCCAGGCATGGATGACGGTGATGCCGTATTGCTTCTCGAACGCCTCGATCATCGAGCGCGGCGCGGCCGAGCCGCCGATGATGACGCGGCTCATCTTTGGGAGCGTCTTTCCCGTCTTCTCCAGATATTGCAGCAGCGCCAGCCACACCGTCGGCACCGCGGCCGTCATCGTCACGCCCTCGTTGGTGAGCATCTCGCACACCGAGTCGCCGTCGAGCTTGGGGCCGGGAAGCACGAGCTTGCAGCCGACCATCGGCGCGGAGAAGGCCAGCGCCCAGGCGTTCGCGTGGAACATCGGCACGATCGGCATCACGCTGTCGACGGCGCGCAGCCCCATCGCGTCGGCCTGCGCCGCCACGAAGGCGTGCAGCACGTTGGAGCGGTGCGAATAGAGCACGCCCTTGGGATTGCCCGTCGTGCCCGACGTATAGCAAAGCCCGCAGGCGGTATGCTCGTCGAATTCCTTCCAGGCGAAGCTCTCGTCGCCGTCGGCGATGAAGTCCTCGTATGCAACGAGACCGGGGATGTTCGCCTTGGGCAGGTTCGCCGCGTCGGTGAGGCAGATGTAGTGCTTCACCGTCTTGAGGCGCGGCGCCAGCTCCTCGACGAGCTTGGCGAAGGTGATGTCGAAGAACAGCACGCGGTCTTCGGCGTGGTTGGCGATGTAGACGATCTGGTCGGGGAAGAGGCGCGGGTTCAGCGTGTGATAGACCGCCCCGATGCCGGTGATGCCGTACCACGTCTCGATGTGGCGCTGGGTGTTCCACGCCATGGTCGCGACCCGGTCGCCGAGCGCGATGCCGAGGCCCTCGAGCGCCGAGGCCACCTTGCGCGAGCGCCGCGCGATCTGCGCGTAGTTCGAGCGCACGATCGGCCCTTCGACCGAGCGCGTCACCACCTCGCGCGTGCCGTGATAGGTCGCGGCGTGATCGATGATCTTGTGGACCAGCAGCGGCCAGTCCTGCATCAACCCAAGCATGAATCGTCGTCCCCTCTTCCCAAGGCATCATAGAACGGCTCCAGCTACGGGCAACCTGTCAAAAAGTTTCAGGTCGCCCTGTTGCACCCCGGGCGTGCGCGCCGCATGGTGCGGCGGCTTGGCGGGGACGGGCTCAAGTTGGAAGACGATGACGGGATGGCCGAGGAGCTGGCGCTGGAGAAGCTCGGTGCGGGCGACGAGGCGGCGACGGAGTTCCTGAAAGCCCGCACCCGCGTGCTGGATGCGGAATGGGAGCGCCTGCACCTCAGCCATTTCCGCGAATGGATGTACACCGCGCTCGAGCTCGTCATCGGGCTGATCCTGTTCCTGGTCTTCGCGGCGATCGCGAGCGCGGTCTACGAGGCCGGCCGCGCCGACGGGCTGGTGATCGAGGCGTTCAGCGCCCCGCCCGATCTCGCCGCCAAGGGGCTCGGCGGCCAGGTGCTGGCATCCAAGCTGCTCGACCGGCTGAACGCGATGCAGAACGCGACGAAATCATCGCGCGCGCCGTCGAGTTTCAGCCACGACTGGGGCGACGACATCAAGGTCGCGATCCCCGACACCGGCGTCTCGCTCGGCGAGGTGATCCGCTACCTGCACAATTGGCTCGGCCACGAGGTGCATCTCTCCGGCGAGCTCTACGAGACCGCGCAGGGCGTGGCGCTCACCGTGCGCCTCGACAGCGAGCCCGGCGAGACGTTCTCAGGCCCGGTTTCCGATCTCGACGCCATCGTGCAGCGCGCCGCCGAAGCGGTGTTCCGCCGCGCCGAGACTTATCGTTATTCCGTGTTCCTCGAAGATCATGGCCGCGCGCGCGAGGCCGAGCAGGTTCTCAAGCAGCTCTCGCTGACCGGCTCGCTGAAGGAGCGCGCCTGGGCCGATCACGGACTGGCGCTGGACTGGGGTCTGGAGGGTCGCCTCGACGACGCCGAACGCGCCGATCTGCGCGCGCACGCGGAGAATCCCGATCTGCCCAATCCCGTTGCCGGGCTGGCCTGGCTCGAAGGGATCCGGGGTCATGAAGAGAAGGCGTTGGCCAATGCCAAAGCGTTCCTGACCGCGCTCGACCGCGCCGATGCGCGCGAGATATCGCCGGAGATCGCGCGCTTTCAACGCGTCTCCTATCGCGCGACCCTGGCCGAGGAGGAAGGCGACTATCGCGCGGCGATATCGGGCCTGGATGCCTATATCGCGGCATCCAATGCGGCCTCGACCGATTTCTCCCTGGAAGCCGCGACGGATGCAGCGCTCGCGCACGATCCGGCAGGCGCGCGCGACCGCCTCTATCGGCTCGACCCGGACCAGCTCAAGCAGCCCAAGCCCGACGGCGTGCCCGCCGCCGACGCGATGCTGGTCAAGGGGCAGGCGGCGATGGCGGAGCAGGATTGGGGTTCGGCCGCGCGCGCGTTCGGGCAGGCGCTGGCTCTTGCGCATGCGCGCGCCGCGACGTCGGACGGATTGTTCGGCGACCTCTACTATCGGCGCATCCTTGCGGGACCGTTTCTCGCCTATGCCGATGCGATGAACGGCGAGACGGCGAAAGCGGACGCGATCCTCAAGGCCATGCCCGGCGACTGTTACATCTGTTCGCGCATGCGCGGCCGCGTCGCCGCGCGCGAGGGACGCATGGACGCCGCGGCGTGGTGGTTCGCGCGCGCCACGGAGCAAGCGCCGTCGCTGCCTTTCGCCTATGCCGACTGGGGCGCGATGCTGCTCGCGCGCGGCGACGCCGACGGGGCGATCGCGAAGCTCAAGCTCGCCGCCGCGAAAGGTCCGCGCTACGCCGACGCGCTGGAGATGTGGGGGGAAGCATTGATGATGAAGAACCGCTCCGATCTGGCGCTCGCCAAGTTCGAGGAGGCGAGCCGTTCGGCGCCGAACTGGCGGCGGTTGCGCGCCAAGTGGGACCAGGCGCGCGCTTACGCGAAAGCCGCGCGATGAGCTCGGCGGAGGACGATCTCAAATCCTTCGGTTATGCCCAAGAGCTCAAGCGCTCACTGACCCTGTTCGACCTCTTGGTCTACGGCCTCGTCTTCATCGTGCCGGGCGCGCCGTTCGCGGTGTTCGGCATCGTCTTCAATGCCTCGCACGGCATGGTGCCGCTGATCTATCTGGTCGGGCTCTGCGCGATGCTGTTCACGGCGTGGAGCTACCGGCTGATGAGCGAGGCGTTCCCCATCGCAGGCTCGGTCTACACCTATGCGGCGCGCAGCATCGGCGCGGAGGCCGGCTTCATCGCGGGCTGGGCGATCCTGCTCGACTATCTGCTCTTGCCGGCGCTTGCCTATGTCGCAGCGGCAATAGCGCTCGAGGCGGTGTGGCCCGGCGTGCCGCGGCCGGTATGGATCGCCGCGATGCTCGCCTTTGCGACCGCGATCAACTATCTGGGCATAGAGACGACGACGCGCGTCAATTTCGTCCTGCTCGGAATCCAGCTCGTGGTGCTCGCGGTCCTGATGGGTTTCTGCTTCATCGGGGCGTTGCATCACACGGGCGGCGCGCAGTTCTCGATTCTGCCGCTTTACAATCCGGCCGTGCTGACGCCGTCGTTGATCTTCGGCGCGTTGTCGCTGGCGGTGTTGAGCTTCCTGGGCTTCGACGCGATCTCGACCTTGTCCGAGGAGGTCGCCGGTGGGCCGAAACTCGTCGGCCGCGCGACGATGCTATCGCTCATCCTGTGCGCGCTGCTTTTCATCGCCCAGACCTGGCTGTTCTCGCTGTTCGCGCTCGGCCGCACGAGCTTCCCGCCCGGCCAGGGGACCGACGACGCGCTCTACGGCATCGCATCGATGCTGGGCGGCAGCACCTTGCGCTTCCTGGTCGCGGTCCCCGGCGTGGTGCTGTCGGTGATCGCGGGCGCGATCGTGGCGCAGGCCGCGACCGCGCGCATCCTCTACGGCATGGCGCGAGACGGCAAGCTGCCGCGCCTGCTCGCCCATGTCGAGCCGAAGCGCAAGGTGCCCGAGCGCGCCGTGTTCCTGGTCGCGGGCGTGACGCTGGTGCTGGGCATATTGCTCGCCGACCAGTTCGAGCTCCTCACCTCCATGGTCAGCTTCGGCGCGCTGGTCGGATTCCTGATGGTGCACGCCTCGGTGATCGCCCATTTCGTCTGGCGCCGGAAAAGCCGCGCCTGGTTCAGCCATCTCGTCATGCCGCTGGTGGGCGCGGCGATCGTGCTCTACGTCCTCGTCAACGCCGAGGCGAACGCCAAGATCGCGGGCGCGGCCTGGCTCGCGATCGGCATTTGCGTGCTGATCTGGTTTCGGATGAGCGGACGCTCCGCTTCGCTTCCGGTAGAATAGGATTTCCATGACCGACGCGCCTGCGACGCAAAAGCTCGGCTTCCTCGACACCGCGGCCTACATGATCGCGGTCGGCATCGGCATACGCTGGATCGCGGTCGCGGCCGCGGTCGGTCCCGCCTCGCTGCCGATGTGGCTGCTCGCGCTGATCGTGTTCTTCGTGCCGCTGTCGGTTGCGACGGCGGAGCTGACCTCGCGCTACGACGCGGAGGGCGGCATCTATGCCTGGGCGCGCGACGGCATCGGACCGCTGGCGGGCTTCATTTGCGGCTGGTTCTACTGGCTGGCGCTGATGCCCTATTTCGCGACCATCCTCTATTTCCTGAGCGGGCTCATCATCGCCGCCATCGGCGCGGACCCGAAGAACGCGCTGCTCTATATCGCGATCTCGACCGCGATCTTGGTCGTGGTCGCCGGGGTGCAGATCGCGGGCCTGAAATACGGCAAATGGCTGCCCAATCTGGGCACCGCCGGCGGGTGGATCGTGGTGCTCACCATCGTCGCGATGGGCGTCGTCATCGCCGCGCGCGGCAAAAGCGCGACCGACTTCTCGCACGCCTCGTGGATCGCGCCGCTGAATTTCCCGACCGCGATCCTGTGGGGCACGATCGTGTTCGCCTATTCGGGCATGGAGACGGCCGGCATGCTGCGCAACGAGATCAAAGGCGGGTTGCGCACGATCGTGCGCGTGCTCGCCATCGTCGGCACAGGCTCGCTGTTCGTCTATATCGCCGGCACGTCGTCCTTCCTCGTCATCCTGCCGCAGAGCGAGCTGACGCGGCTGAGCGGCTTCCCCGACGCGTTGCGCGCGGGGCTCGATCATCTGGGCTTCGGCCGTTTCGCGCCTTACGTGATCGGATTGTTCGCGCTGTCGATGCTGGGCGGCTTCACCGCCTGGTTCGGCGTCGGCGCGCGGCTGCCTTTCGCCGCCGGCATCGACGCGTTCCTGCCGCCGCTCTTCGCCAAGCGCAATCCCAGGACCGGCGCGCCGGTGCCGGCGATCCTGCTGCAGACCGGGCTGACCTTCATGATGGTGCTGCTCAGCCAGGCCGGATCGAGCGTCGCGGGCGCCTATGACCGTCTCGTCGACATGAGCGTGCTGGGCTCGACGGTTCCCTATCTCTTCATGTTCTGGGTGCAGATCAAAGGCGCGAGTCTGCCGTCCGTGCCGGGATTATGGACACCGCCCGGGGGAGCGCGCACGACGCGCGCGCTGGGCTGGCTCGGCATGGCGGCGAGTGCCGTCGCAATCCTCTGCACCTTGGTTCCGAGCTCGGACGATCCGCACCCGCTCTGGGCCGTCGCCAAGATCGTGATCTCGACGCTGGTCGTGGCGGTCGTGGGGCTCGCGCTCTACTGGCTGGCGAAGCACAAGCCGAAATCCCCTTTTTGAAGACAGCGAAGCGCAAGTCGACGTGACGCGGGCGATTTGCTAGACACGAAAATCCAACATTCGAGGGATCCATGAAAAGGCTTTTCCCGGCGGCGCTGCTCGCGCTTGCAGCACTCGTCGCGCGCGCCGACGCACAACAGCAGGACAAAGATCTCGCGGCCTTCGCCAATGGCGGGCTGGTGGAGAGCGCGAGCTCCGAATATGGCGGCGGCTGGGAGGCGATCTTCCTGCTGGACGAGAACGCGCAGAGCGGCTGGGCGAACGTCAAGGGCAAGAACGGGCCTTATGAGATCGTGATCTCGATGCCGGAGCGCTCCGAAATCCAAGCGGTCTCCTTCGACACCGCCTCGGCCGAGAAGCCGGAGCGTTCGGCGAAGAACGTCGACGTGCTGATCTCGGATATTTCGGCCACGGCCGGCTTCAAGCCGCTGACGAGTGTGACGCTCAAAGCCGCGGACGGCCAGCGTTTCGCGGCGGCGGCGCCCGGCACGGGACGCTGGCTGAAGCTCGTCATCAAGAGCAACAATGGCGATCCCGACTACAGCGAGATCATGAACTTCCGCGCCTTCGGAAGGACGCTGACCAACACGCCCGTGCAGAACGTGTCGGGCACCTATCGCAGCGCACAGTTCGGCGATTTCCATCTGCTGCAGACCGGCGCGCAATTGAGCGGCTGCTACGAGCACGACCAGGGCCTGGTGCAGGGCGGGCTGGAGTCGCATCTGATGCGTCTGACCTGGAGCCAGGGCGGCGGCAAGATCTCGGGACCCGCGATCATGGTGCAGGCGCGCGACGGAAAGTCGTTCAAGGGCTTCTGGCAGGACAAGGGCGAGAGCGACTGGCATCCCGGCTGGGACCTGAAGAAGATCAGCGACAAGGTGGGCTCGTGCCCCAACTGGAAAGGCCCCGCGGGCAATGTCGTCGCCGACGGCCTGGCGCAAGCGGGGCGCGTGCGGCTCTACGGCATCAATTTCGACAGCGACAGCGACAAGCTGCGCGCCGACGCCAAGCCCGCGATCGACCAGCTGCGCGACGCGCTGAAGACCAACCCGTCGTGGAAGGTCATGATCGAAGGCCACACCGATTCCACCAGCACGGCGGCGCACAATCTCGACTTGAGCAAACGGCGCGCGGCGGCGGTGAAGGCGGCGCTGGTCGCGGGCGGCATCGACGCGGCGCGGTTGTCGACGCAAGGCTACGGCCAGACGAAGCCGGTGGCCTCCAACGACAGCGAGCTCGGCCGCGCCCAGAACCGGCGCGTGGAGGTGGTGAAGTCGTAGGGCGGGCACGGCGTACTGAACGCGCGAATGGACATTGACGCCGCCGAAGCGGGCGGCGCTTAATCGGCCCATTCCATCGGAGCTTTTCCATGCCCCTTTCCAATTCCCAGTCGCGCGACGTGCAATCGGTCCTGCACCCCTATACCAACCTGATGAAGCACCGCGAGACGGGGCCCTTGATCCTGGAATCGGGCAAGGGCTGCCGCGTCTATGACGAGCACGGCAAGGACTACATCGAGGCGATGGCGGGGCTGTGGTGCACCGCGCTCGGCTGGGGCGAGAACGAGCTCGCCGACGTCGCCGCCGAGCAGATGCGCAAGATGGCGTTCGGCCACATCTTCGGCGGCCGCAGCCACGAGCCGGGCATCGCGCTCGCCGAGAAGCTCAAGGAGATCTGTCCGTTCCCCGCGGGGAAGATGTTCTTCGCCAATTCCGGCTCGGAGGCGAACGACACCCAGGTCAAGCTCGCCTGGTATATCGCCAACGCGCGTGGGCTCCCTAAGCGCAAGAAGATCATCTCGCGCATCAAGGCCTATCACGGCGTGACGATGGTGGCGGCGAGCCTCACCGGCCTGCCCAACAACCACAAGAGCTTCGACCTGCCGTTCGATTTCATCAAATTCGCCGATTGCCCGAACTACTACCACGACGCGGAAGCCGGCGAGAGCGAGCGCGATTTCTCAGGCCGCATGGCGGCCAACCTCGATGCGCTGATCCAGCGCGAGGGCCCCGACACGATCGCGGCGATGATCGCCGAGCCGGTGCAGGGCGCGGGCGGCGTGATCCTGCCTCCGCAAGGCTATTTCGACGCCGTCACGCGCGTGCTCGACAAATACGACATCATGCTGATCGACGACGAGGTGATCACCGGCTTCGGGCGCACCGGCGAATGGTTCGGCTGCTCCAGATACGGCTTCGAGCCGCAGAGCATGACGATCGCCAAGCAGCTCTCCAGCGCCTATCTGCCGATCTCGGCCGTCATTCTGTCGCCCGAGCTCACCGACATCATCGAGCAGGAGAGCGGCAGGATCGGCACGTTCGGCCATGGCTATACCTATAGCGGCCATCCGGTCGCGAGCGCCGTGGCGCTCAAGACGATCGAGATCTATCAGAGCCGCGACATCGTGGGCCACGTGCGCGATGTGGCGCCGCTGTTCCTCAAGCGTCTCAAGGCGCTCGAGGATCACCCGCTGGTGGGCGAGGCGGTCGGCGTGGGGCTGATCGGCGCGGTCGAGCTCGTCGCCGACAAGAAAGCCAGGAAGAATTTCGATCCCACGAAGCAGGTCGCGGCGACCGTCAACAATTTCGCGCTCGAGGAAGGTCTGATCGTGCGTCCGCTGCTCAGCGACCGCATCGCCTTCTGCCCGCCGCTCGTCATCGACGAGGCCGAGACGAACGAGATGTTCGACCGCTTCGAGCGCGCGCTCGCCAAGGGCCTGGATTGGGCGGCGCGGGAGAAGTTGATCTGAAGCGCTCGAACTAACTGTCATGGCTCGCGACGCACAGCTTGGGCGCGCGCTCAATGCGGCGTGCGCTCGTAGATCAGCGTCTCGCCTTCCCACACTTCGAGCGTCTTGTATTCGCGCTCCTTCATCGCATGGGCGAGGATCTTGGCGTGCAGCTCCGAGGGCGCGGGCGTCGTCACCTTCGCGGCGAGGCCGCCATGGTCGTCGCGATAGCAGATTTCGTAATTGGGCATGGGCCAGGTTCCTTCAATCGTCAGGCCCCACCGCCCGCATGCATTCTTCTAGGCGCGGCGTTTGAAAGTCGAGTGACAAGCGGGACAGAGTGTTCGCGATTTATCTCAATGATATCCGATGTTTCGCGGGAACCATTTCGCGTCTTCGCTCTTACCGCTTCAAGCCGGAACAGGAGACGAAGATGACGGGACCGTTCACGCTTTCGCCGCTGCCCTACGACGCCGACGCGCTGGAGCCCACGATCAGCGCAAAGACGGTGGGCTTCCACTATCACAAGCATCACCAGACCTATGTCGACACGCTCAACAAGCTGGTCGCGGACACGCGCTATGCGCAGATGAAGCTCGAGGAGATCGTGCGCGCGGCCGCGGGCAAGGAGGCGGAGACGGAAAAGAAGATCTTCGACAACGCCGCCCAGGTCTGGAACCACGACTTCTATTGGAACTCGCTGTCGCCGACGCCGACCGTGCTCAGCGGCACGCTCAAGCAGGCGGTGGAGCGCGATTTCGGCGGCGCCGCCAAGCTGATCGAGGAGCTCGCGGCCGCGGGCACGGAGCAGTTCGGCTCGGGCTGGGCATGGCTCGTCTCCAAGGGCGGCAAGCTCTCGGTCGAGAAGACGCCCGATGCCGAGAACCCGATGGCGAAAGGCGTCAACTGCCTCGTCTGCGTGGACGTGTGGGAGCACGCCTACTATCTCGACTATCAAACGAACGGCCGAAATATCTGGAGAACGTTCTCAAGAACCTGCTCAACTGGGACTTCGCAGCCGAGAACCTCGACAAGGAAGACCACGCCGTCCGCGCCGCGGCGGAGTAGCTTCGCGCGGAGACGCGTCGCCCTTCGAGGCTCGCTGCGCTCGCGCCTCAGGGTGACGCGTCTACTGATAGAAATAGGCTCGTCATCCTGAGGTGGCCGCCGTAGGCGGCCCTCGAAGGATGACCCATCCGCATTTGCTCCGAAAACTGGTTCGCGTCTGGAAAAGCGCCTTTTCCCTGCCTTTTCTCCCCCTTGACGTTGACGTAAACGGAATCCACTATCCCAGAACTGAGAAATTGTCAGAAAGGGCGGGCGCAAGCGGCGCAGACCGGCGGGCCCGAAAAAAAAGATGACCACGACGACCATCAACCGCACCTACACCATCCGCCAGCTCACCAAGGAATTCTCCGTTACCGCGCGCACGCTGCGCTTCTACGAGGACGAGGGCCTGATCGCGCCGGAGCGGCGCGGCCAGACGCGCATCTATTCGGTGCGCGACCGTGCCCGCATCATCCTCATCCTGCGCGGCCGGCGCGTCGGCTTCTCGCTCGCCGAGATCCGCGAGATCCTCGATCTCTACGCGCTGCACGACGGCGGCGTGAGCCAGCTCACCCATTCGCGCAGGAAATTCGCCGAGCGCATCGAGACGCTGGAGCGCCAGAAGGTCGACATCGACGAGTCGCTCAAGGAGCTGCGCCGCGGCATCGCCGCCATCGACGAGACGCTCACCAGCCGGCACCCGCGCGCCCACGCGGCGGAGTAGGATCCGCCGCTCGCGACCGGGACGCGGCGCAGGTCCTTCAGGGCTTGATCTTGAACACGACGCCGCAGCCATATTGTGGTTGCGGGCAGTCGCCCGTCTGGAAGTCGCCGCCATAGGCCGAGGTGCCCAGGATGTCGCCCTTGGAATCGACGGCGAGCCGTTCGGGATCGGGTTCATAACCGTCGCTCCCGCCGGTGAAGCGATGGAGGATCGTTTCGCTCCAACCGCCTTCACCGTCGGGTGTCAGCTTGAAGAGCGTGCCGCAACCGACCGGGTGGCAAAGCGTGCCCTTGCCGCCGCCGGTCACCGTGGTGCCGTAAAGCGAGCCCTGGGCATCGAACACCAGGCCGCCGCCGGGAAACAAGCCGTCCCTGCATTGGCGCTCGCAGAACGGAAACACGTGGAGAAAGCTTTCGACCACCGAGCCGTCTTCCTGCGGCGTCATCTGGAACACCGCGCCGTAGCCTGGAGACGTCGAGACCGTGCCGTAAAGATTGTCCGCGCCGTCGACCACGAGACCGCTTGCGGGCACCGTGCCGGTGGTGGAATCCAAAAAGTCGTAGACCGAGGTCTCGTTCCAGGTGCCGTCGCCCGCGGGTGAAAGCCTGAACAGGATGCCACAGCCCCCTGCCGCCCCGCCGCCGCAGTTCTCGGTGCTGGAGCCGCCGAACCGCGTCGTCCCCCATAGGTTTCCTTTGCTATCGAACGTGACCCCGTACAACAGGGTTGCCCCGTTCGTTGTCGCATCCGCCAGCGGGAAGGCATGCAGCACCTTCTCCTTCCAGGTGCCGTCATGTCTTTTCGAAAGCTCGAACACCGTGCCGCAGCCGTAGAGGCATGTCGAACCGAAGGCCGAGCCGCCGCCGCCGCCGGCCAGCGTGGTGCCGTAGAGATTGCCGTCCGGGCCGAAGGTGAGAGACGAGTACGGCATGCAGCCGTCGCTTTCGCGCGTTTGCGGATCGAATTCGTGCAGGACCTTCTCGCTCCACTGCCCGCCGCTGGCGGGCGACAGCTCATAGACGACGCCGCATCCGGTGCCGCCCCCTTGGGCGGTGCCGAACAGGTTGCCGTGCGCATCCGCAATCGGCGCGGACCAGGGTTCGGCCCCGTCGGAGAGCTGGAAAGCGTAGATCGACTGGAACGTCCAGCCGCCACCGTTGCGGATCATCTCGAAGACCGTGCCGCATCCGTCGTCGCCGCAGGCCGTCGAGGAGCCGCCCTTGTTCGTGGTTCCGAACATGTTGCCGTGCTTGTCGACGGTCACGCCGGAGAACGCGACCGCGCCGTCGGCATGGCCGGTGAACGTGTGAAGGACGGTCTCCGCGTCTCCGGCGGCGTGAGCCGCGGGCAGAGTACCGATCAGGCAGATCGCTGCCGCAGCGGCAATCCGGTTGCGACGGTTCATGGCATCCCCTCTTTCCCGGCAGGCGCGCATCTCCACATTACCTGATATGAAGAGGGACAGCCATATCCAGGAAAAATCCCATGACCTACGGACCTTATGAACAGATCGCGGTGAACGTCGACCATAACATCCTCACCCTCACGCTGAACCGGCCGGAGAAGCTCAACGCCTTCACCGGCAAGATGATGTGGGAGATGATCGATGTCTTCACCAAGGTGAACACCGACGACGAGGTCGGCGCGGTGATCGTGACGGGCGCGGGGCGCGCGTTCTGCGCCGGCGCCGATCTCTCCGGCGGCGCGAACACTTTCGACGCGACGACGAACCCGGCGCGCAAGGAGCGTGATGCCGGCCCCGTCGACACCGTCGACTGGAGCGACGAGCGCGTGCGCGACGGCGGCGGGCGGCTGACGCTGGCGATCTTCGAGTGCCTGAAGCCCGTGATCGCGGCGGTGAACGGGCCCGCGGTCGGCGTCGGCGTGACGATGCAGCTGCCGATGGACATTCGATTGGCCTCCCACGACGCGCGCTTCGGCTTCGTCTTCGCGCGCCGCGGCATCGTGCCGGAAGCGGCGTCGAGCTGGTTCCTGCCGCGCATCGTGGGCATCTCCCAGGCGCTCGACTGGTGCTATTCGGGCCGCGTCTTCGACGTGAAGGAGGCGCATGCGGCCGGCCTCGTCGGCGAGGTCGTCGAGCAGGCGCAGCTGCTTGCCCGCGCCCGCGCCATCGCGCGCAACGTCATCGACAACACCGCGCCGGTCTCCATCGCGCTCATCCGCCAGATGATGTGGCGGGGACTGGGCATGGATCACCCGATGGAGGCGCACAAGGTCGACAGTCGCGGCATCTATGCCCGCGGCGCCTCGGCCGACGTGCGCGAGGGCGTGAGCTCGTTTCTGGAGAAACGCCCGCCGAATTTTCCGATGAAGGTCTCCGACGGCATGCCGCGGTTCTTCCCATGGTGGCAGGAGCGGAAGTATTCGTGAGGGGGCTGGCCGTCACGCAGTCGTGAGCGCATCCCCTACCCGAAATGTCTACGCTCCGCTTCGACATCAAGGGGGAGCCGCCATGACCAATCTTTCGCTTCTGACCGCGATCATCCTCGCAGGCTTCGTCGCCGGCACGATCGACATCGGTGCCGCGTCGCTGATCAACGGGCGCGATCCCGTCTTCATCAGCCAGATCATCGCGGGTGGGCTGCTCGGCAAGGCGGCGCTCACGGGCGGGATGCAGAGCGCGGCGTTGGGCGTCGTGCTGCAATGGGCGATGTCGATGATCATCGCCGCGATCTTCGTCATCGCGAGCGGCTGGTGGCCCGTGTTGCGCCAGCATTGGGCGCTTGCCGGCATCGCCTACGGCGTGCCGGTCTATTTCACGATGGAATACGTCGTGGTGCCGCTTTCGGCCTGGCACCGCTCGCCCAAATTCGCGGTCGTTCCGTTCTGCGAGAACATGGCCGCGATGATGGTCTTCGGTCTGATCGTCGCGTTCTTTGCGTCGCGGATACGGGCGAGCTAACCTCGTCCCCATTCGATGGGGAACGATCATGAAAAAAATTGCGCTTGCGGCCGCCGCCGCGCTCATCTCGGCGCCGGCTCTGGCCGACGACTCTTCCGCCATGCTCGGCGCCGGCGGGCTGGTGTTCACCAAGCAGGCCGATATCCGCATGGCGTCGGAGGATCTCTTCATCAGCCCCAAGCAGGTGAAGGTCCGCTACGAGTTCGTCAATGACGGCAAGGCCGACGTCCAGACCGTCGTCGCCTTCCCGATGCCCGACATCGACGTGCGCGAGTTCTTCTACGAGCCGCTGGGCACCACGCTCGAGAGCACGAAGAACTTCATGGGTTTCGTGCTCAGCGTCGACGGCAGATCCGTGACGCCCACGCTCGACGAGCGCGCGGTGCTGGACGGAAAGGACGTGACGGCGCAGGTGAAGGCGGCGGGGCTTCCCATCAACATCGCCGGCAGCGACCTCGGCGAAAAGGTCGCCAAGCTCGCGCCGGATGTGCGCAAGAAGCTCGCGGCCCAGGGGATCGTCGAGACCGACGACAACGACACTCACCCGCATTGGATCGCCAAGACGAGCTATTGGTGGCACCAGGTCTTCCCCGCGGGCAAGACCGTCGTCATCGAGCACCGCTACCAGCCGGTCACCGGCCAGTCGTTCTTCGGCGAACTGTCGCTCACCACAAAGGAGCAGTGGGACGAGGCGAACGGCAATTTCTGCATCGACGATGCGACCAAGGCCGCGATCCGCGCCAGGATCGCGCGCCTCGACAAGAACGGACCCAACGGCGCCTATCTGCAGTCCTACCGCACCGAGTTCGTGCTCAAGACCGCGAGCAACTGGAAAGGGCCGATCGGCAAGTTCCATCTCACCGTCGACAAGATGGCGCCGGCAAACGTGCTGTCGATGTGCTGGGGCAACGACCTGAAGAAGACGGGACCCACGACGTTCGAGGCGGCGCGCGAAAACTTCGCGCCGGCGCGCGACATCAAGATCCTGGTGCTGCAATAGTCCGTCTTAACGGCGGCGGAACAAGGCGCTCAGCACGCGGCGCATGAGGCCGGGGGCGGCGGGCGCATGCAGGACGACCTGCTCGCTCCCCGCTCCATAGCGGCCGAAAACCAGATGACCCAGCATGGCAGTGTCCCTTCGAGGAACTGACCGTATACGGATTATATGACAGTTTGCCGCATGTCACAATGCGGATGACCGTCCATCGCGCAAAGTTGAGCGCTGATGGTTAACAGGGCGTTAAGGATGGAAAGCGGCGGACCTAGTGCCCGCCGCCGAGCATCGGATCGCTCAAGGGGCCGTTGGCTTGTCCGGCCGGGGCCATGCGGGCGCAGGCGGAATGGCCGCTCGCCCAGCCCGAGCGATAGGCCTTGTCGCTGTCATAGAGGCTGTCGTCGCGGACCATGTCGCCGCGGCGCATGTTGGCGCCCTGGTTCGTCGCCGTCGCGCAGCCGTCGTCATAGCCGAGCCGGTAATCCGGCAGCTTCTGGATCTTGCGATCCGCGGACGACATGCAGGACATCAAAAGGCTCGCGAGCGCGAGGACGGCGATACGTCGGACCATGCTGGTGTGAGCCTTGCGATTGCGGGGCTGATGTTAGAGCGGTCCGAGGCTCCCGTCACGCCTGGAACGAAGGCCGGATGGGGGCGTTTTCCTTAAGGAGGCCCCGCAGTTCAGGGAAGGCCATGGACCTTGTGCGCAGCTTGAAGCACGCCGGGCGCGAGATCGCCGGTGCGATCGGTGCTGACCAAGCGCCCGACATCCTCGACACGCTCAAGAAGGAGCATGACGAGGTGGGCGCCATGCTTTCGCGTCTCGTCGACAGCCACAGCGTGTCGGAGCGCCGCGCGCTGGTGAAGAAGATCAAGGCCGCGCTCATCCCGCACATGAAGGCCGAGCAGAAGGTCGTCTACGACGCCGTCATCGCGCTTCGGCCGAAGGACGCCAAGACGCATGGCGAGGAAGGCTATATCGAGCACAAGATGGCGGGCGAGGCGCTGCTGCTGCTCGGCAAGATCTCCAACGCCGGCTCGCCCGAATTCCTCGCCGCCGCGAAGGTGCTGAAGGAGCTCGTCGAGCATCACGTGCAGGAAGAGGAGCGCGACATCTGGGCCGATTTGCGCGAGCACTTCGATGCGGACAAGCGCGCGCAGATGAACAAGCGCTTCGAGCAGGCCAAGAAACGCGTGCGAAACGCCTGAAAAGCGGAACTTTTCTCCGCGCGGCGCATTTAACTTTCGAGACCGCCGCCTTGGGGAAAACCATGCGTTCAATACTGCTCTGGCTTATCGGCATTCCGATTCCGATCATCATCATCCTGTGGCTGATCACGGGACACGCGTGATGAGCGACACCATCGTCATCGCGGAAGAGGACGAAGGCACGGGCCGCGAATTCTCGTGGGGCCTGGCGTTCGCGGGCGCGGTTGCCGCGACCGCCGTCACCTTCTTCCTGCTCACGCTCGGGTCCGGCTTCGGGCTGATGCTCGTGCGCCCGACATCGTCGGCGCCTGCGTTCCTCAGCGCCGGCGCGATCTACTTCTTCATCGCCCAGGCCTTCGGCTTCGCGGTCGGCGGACATCTCGTCGGCCGCCTGCTCGGTCCGATCGCCGAGAGCCACGCGCAGGAGGAATTCCGCGCCGCGGCGCACGGCTTCGCGTCCTGGGCCGTGGCGGTGATCGCCAC
Source organism: Alphaproteobacteria bacterium (assembly GCA_021325375.1). Lineage (GTDB taxonomy): Bacteria > Pseudomonadota > Alphaproteobacteria > Micropepsales > Micropepsaceae > Rhizomicrobium. Next base: position 94,821 of record JAJPHG010000018.1, read on the forward strand.
GCTCGTCATCGTCGCCATCGCGGGCATCGCGGCGGCAGGCAATTCCGGCTTGAGCGCGGCCGCCGTCTATGGCGCAACTGCCGCGAAGAGCACCGACGTCACGCCGACCGGCTATCTCGTCGACAGGCTTTTCCGTCCGGGCAGCCCGGGCAGCGAAGCCGCGCGCGGCGAAGCGGCGCGCATCCTCGACGCGGGGCTGGCGCGCGGCGAGCAGATCGCGCCTGACGACCGCGAGCGCCTGGGCGAGATCGTCTCGCGCCAGGCCGGCCTCTCGCATGACGCCGCATTGATGCGCATCGACGCGATGCAGGTCGATATCCGCGCCAGGACGCGCGCCGCCGCCGACACCGCGCGCAAGGTCGCGAGCTATGCGAGCCTGTGGATCGCGTTCTCGCTGCTCTTCGGCGCGCTCGTCGCGACTGCGGCCGCCGTGATGGCGCGCAACGAGGACGACCGGCGTTCCCTGCTTGCCGTTTGAGAAACAAGAGAAGGAGACCACCATGGCCACCCGTACCAAGACCAAGACGACGCGCGACATCGACAAGCGCGTGAACGCGATCCGCTCCGACGTCGAGGCGCTGCAGAGCGACGTAAAGGATCTGGCCGAGGATACCGTCGGCCTCGGCTCGGAAAGCGCGAAAGTGGCGGTGCGCACGGCGGAAGCCATCGCGCTGCGCGCGCTGCGCCTTGCGGAAGAGACCGCGTCGGGCATGGCCGGCGACGTCGAGGATTGGGCGAACGACAATCTGGAGACCGCGCGCAAATCGATCCGCGACCAGCCGATCTCGGCGCTGTTCCTGTCGCTGGGCATCGGCGCGCTGTTCGGGGCGATCTTCCTGCGCCGCTGACGCCGTCCGACGGACAACGTTCCCACAACCCGCGATAGCATCGCGGGTTGTTTTTTGCCGCTTTATGCGACAGGCGGACCGCTGTCCTAAGCAATTTAACCTCTTATGGCCAAACCATTTTCGCACCTTACTACAAATTAAAAGTTGCGTCTCTATCATACACAACCAGATGTATAGGATAATTCTCCTTCAGGCCCGGCTGGGGTCAGGCAAGAAGGGGAACGGGAATGCTTGGTTTGGAAAGGAGCAGGGGCGACGAAGCCTCGGGCTGGGGGCCCAGGCGGGCGGGGATGGCGCAGGCGATCGTCGCCCATGTCTACGACGTGCGGCTGGAGGAGCTGCTCGGCTGCAAGCGCGGCTGCCGGCGCGCGGCGCTGGCGCGGCAGGTGGCGATGTACTTGAGCCATACCGCGCTCGGCATCAGCGTCGCCGACGTCGCGCGCGCCTTCATGCGCCGACGCTCGACGGCGTATCATGCGCTGCGCCATGTCGAGGATCTGCGCGACGATCCCGACATCGACCGCACGCTCGCGACGCTGGAGACGATGCTGGCCGCGGCCGGAGGTCCGGCATGATCGCCGAGCACGACCTCTGCCGCGAGGCGCGCCGGGTGCTGCGCAAGCTGCTCGCAGAAGGCACCGCGCTGGTGCGCACCGAGAACGGAAAATATCTCGTCCATCGCGGCGCCAAGCCCGAGCGCAGCCATCACGGGCTGTGCGCCGCGCAGTACGTCGCGGGCTTCCGCACACGCGACTGGATCAAGCCGCGCGGCACCGACCCGGAAAGCTTTTCCTTGAGCGAGGCGGGCGCCGCGTGGCTCAAGCGCTGCGAGGCCGACGGCGATCCCTACGCGGCCCAGCATCAGATGCGGCGCCGTCAGATGATCGCGGGTCCCGACGGCGTCGAACGCTGGGCGACGGTCAACCAGGCGGAATCGCCGCTCGCGCGCCTGCATGCGCTCAAGCTCATCGACGCTGCCCAATTCGCCGCCGGTGAAAGACTGCGTCGCGACTATACCATCGCCCAGCTCGCGCCCCGGCTCGGCGTGGATCTGAGCGCGCAGACGTCTTTCGGCCGCCGGGGCGAGAAGCGCGAGCATCTCCTCGCCGACACCGTGCTCGCCGCCAAGCAGCGCTTCTCCGCCGCGATGAAGGCGGTGGGGCCGGGCCTCAACGATCTTCTCCACGACGTCTGCTGCGCGCTCATCGGTCTGGAGAGCGCGGAAGCCCAGTTCGGCTGGCCGAGCCGCTCGGCCAAGGTCGTGCTCGGCATCGCGCTCGACCGCCTCGCGCTGCATTACGGCCTTGTGATCACCGCCCCCGCGCGCGGCAGGATCCGGAGCTGGACGATGGAATGACTCACAGCCGCATCAGGTAGCGGTGCATCCCATCGAGCACGAGCTCGCTCTTCTGGTTGTGCACGGTCGCGCGCATGGCGACGATGCCGGTGGTGCGCTGGCGCGTGAGCTCGCAGATCGTGAGCGCGGGATAGAGCGTGTCGCCGGGATGGACGGCTTTGAGGAACTTGGCGCTGACCTCGATGAAGCCGATCAGCTTCTCGCCGATGACGTGCGGGAAAAGCCCCGCGCCCGCCGCCGTGAAGCTCAGCACCTGCAGCCCACGGGCGAGGGGGCCGGGATGGCCCAGCCGCTTGCAGTATTCGCTGTCGTAGTGGATCGGATGGTTGTCGAGGCTCACCGTCTGGAACGCCGCGAAATTGCCCGCGTCGATGGTGCGCGAGGGCAGGCGGAACGTCTCGCCGAGCGCGAGTTCGTCGAACCCGCGCAGCGGCACGACGCGCCAATCGGCAAGGTCGGGAGAGTCTGACATGGCGGAGAGGGTAACTTAACCTCCCCCTTGTGGGGAGGTCGAAAAATGCGGAGCATTTTTCGGGTGGGGTTCGGTGCGGGGCTGTGACCCCCACCCGAAAAACCGGTTCGCTGCGCTCACCGCTTTTTCGACCTCCCCACCCGGCTCCGCCTTCGGCTACGCCGCGGCAAGAGATTCTCCTTGGCACGCCGAAGCGAAGCGAAGGCGGCAAGGGGGAGGTTGGGCAGCGTCAGTGCGTCAGCACCGTCTTGCGGCTGTTCTGCTTTATGTCCGCCTTGACCTCGGCGAGGCTGCGCATCGTGGCGGCGCGGAAATTGTCGACCACGCTCGCGCCCGCGGCGCAGGCGTCGGTGTTGTAGCGGCAGAGGTTCTCGGGGTCCTTCAGGTTCGGCTGCAGCTTGTCCTTGGCCCATGTCGCCACGTCGCCCGCGACGTTGGAGCCGACCTGCGCCGGGCGGCCGAAGCCCAGATCGGGCTCGTGCGGCATCAGCAGCGCCACCAGGCCGATCCAGAATATCGCGCGGAAGATCATGGGCGGACCCGTTTGTTCTCTGACGCGAGGACATTGGCCCCGCGCGCTTTGCCGCCCACTGAAACCAATCGGTAAAATTCGATATGACGCGGTTAACGCGGGCGGTTTCGCACTTCAGCCACAACGCCGCGTTTCGCGAAAGGATGCAGTTCGCGCAAAACAAGGCGCAATTTTTGCGCTCATGCGATTCAAATTTGAATCAAACCCGTTCCAACTGTCATGGCCCGCGAATGCGGGCCACCCAGGTGACATCGGCTCGATCTCAAAAGAATTGACGCGGAGACGCGGAGTTGCGGAGAAGAAAAGAACCTCCGCGGCTCCGCGCCTCCGCGTGAATCCTTCTTAGATCGTGCAGAACCCAACTGGGTGGCCCGCATTCGCGGGCCATGACACTGCAGGTATGGTTAGGAGGATTTAACTAGATCGCCGCCGGAAGCGTCACCGTCGCGGTGAGGCCTTGGCCCGGCGCGCTTTCGATGGCGAAGGTGCCGTCATGCGCCTCGGTGAAGGCTTTCACCAGCGTCAGCCCCAGGCCCGCGCCGCCGGTGTGGTCGGTGGTGCCCTGGCCGCCCTGCTCGAAGGGCAAGAGGATGCGCTGGATGTCGCGGACGCCCGGGCCGTTGTCGGACACGCTGAGCACGACGCGTCCGTCCTTGGTCCGGGCGCAGAGCCGCACATGGCCGCCGGCCTGGGTGAAGTTCACGGCGTTGTCGACGAGCTGGAACAGGATCGAGGTCAGCGCGCCCTCGTCGGCGTCGACCATCAGCCCGGCCGGCACCGCGCCGGCGTCGATCGTCACGCCCTTGGCGCTCGCGCGCGCCTCGTAGGAGCCGAACGCCGACCACATCAACGCGCCCGCGTCGATGCGCACGCGGCGCAACTCGTAGCGCCCGGCGGAAAGCTTGGTGAGGTCCAGGATCTGGTTGATCAGCCGAAGCAGGTTGCGTCCGCCGTCATGGATCAGGCCGGCATATTCCTTGACCTGCTCGGGCGTGAAGCGGTCGCCCAAAGTGAGCATCAGGTCGGAGAAGCCGATGATGGCGTTGAGCGGCGTCTTGAGCTCGTGGCTCATGGTGCGCATCAGCGTCGTCTTGGTGTTGTCGGCGCCCGCGACCGCCTCGTCGAAGCGCCGCGTCAGGTCGGCGAGATAGTCGGCCTGGGCGGCAGCGGCGCTACGCGTCTCGGCGAGCGCGCGGGTCTGCTCCTCCAGCGCGGTCTCGGCGCGCCTGCGGTCGGTGACGTTGGTGAAGACGACGACGCGGCCGCCGTCGCCCGTCAGCCGGTCGCGCATCAGATAGGCCTCGCCGTTGGCGAGCTCGACCATCATGACGCCGGCGGGCGAGCGATGCGCCTCGAGCCGGCGCGCGATCCAGGCCTGGCGATCCTCGCCGGCGGCGAGAAGGTGGCTGTCGTAAGCGTGTGCGATCATATCCGCGAAACGCTTGCCGATGATCTCGGATGCATGCGCGCGGCCATAGAACGAGGCATAGGCGTCGTTGCACATCGCCAGCACGTCGTCATGGTCGAAGAACGCGAACGCGTCCGCGCTCAGCGCCACCGCATCCTCCAGTCTGGCCTGGGCCCGGCGCGCATAGGTGACGTCGCTCCACAGCGCGATCCAGCAGCCGCGACGCGTGCGCCGGGCCTTGATCTCCACCACGCGCCCGTCGGAAAGACGGATGTCGAGCGGACGGTACTCGCCTTCCTTGAGCTGGGCTCTGCGCCGCGCGACGAAAGCGTCGACGTCGCGCGCGTCCGGGGCCGCGATCTCGCCGCCCCTGACCTCCAGCCGCACGAGCTGTTCGTAAGTGAGCCCCACCAGGCGCTCGCGCGCGGGAAGCGAGCGGAAGAGATAGTTGTAGTGCTGATTCGAGAAGATGAGCCGCTCGTTCGAATCGAACAGCGTCACCGCCACGCGCAGGCAATGCAGCGCCTCGGCCAGGGCGGGCGCGGCGGCCTCGTCCAGCCCGGCCGAATCGAAGGCCGCTGCCAATGCGTTCTGCACTCGAATGTTCCCCACTCGACGCCCCGATTGTTGCGCAATGGAATTGCCGAAAGGTTAGGGGCGCGCGCACGGCCCGAATCGCGCCAACATCGTTAGCGAACCGTAAAGGCGAGGGCGATCAAACCTTGCGAATTAACGAACGAATTCCTGGGGTGTTCAAGTTTCGTTAAGTTTGCGGGACCACCATCTCGCATCATTCGGGCGATTCAAGGCGCATTCGGTTAATGGATATTCACGATAACCCTTCTGCTGCCGCCGGCGCCGGGGAACGCGCGCTGCGCAAGGTTTTCGTCAGTATACAGACGGCTAAGGCGGGCATCGGCGCGGTGCTGGCAGCGGCGTTTTTCGTGCTCGTCCGGCGCCCGGATGCGTATGAGTGGGCGGCGCTCATTGGCTTAACGGCGCCGGCGATTTTGGCGGCACTAGCGTTTACGCGGGTCCCGCTCAGTTGGCTCGAGCAGGCGTCGCTGGCGATCTTCGCAGGGCTCGTGGGTTACCTCGCGGTGCTGACCGGCGGCGTCGCCTCGCCCTTGATCGTGTGGCTGGTGCTGGTGCCGGCCGAGGCCGCGCTCGCGGGCGGCCGTCCCGACGTGCTGCGCGCGGCCGGCGCTTCCGCGTTGGCGTTGCTCGCGGTGGCAGGGCTGCAGGCGCTTGCGATGCTTCCCGCCTCCAGGATGCCGCTTCCGATCTGGGAGTTCACCGCCGTTTCGGTCTTTGCCGCCGTCGTGCAGGCGGGCTTCGTCGCCGCCGCGGCCCAGGACCGCCAGCGCGCCGCCGACCGCGCCGCGGCCGAGGGTGCCGCGATGTACCGCTTCCTCGCCGACAACGCGATGGACCTGATCACGCGCCATTCGGCCGACGGGCGCATCCGTTTCGCCAGCCCCGCGGCGCAGAGCCTGCTTGGGAACCCGCCCGACGCGCTGGTCGGGCTCGCGCCCGCGGCGCTGGTGCATCCCGACGACCTGCGCGTGATCCAGGCCGCGTTCATGGAATCGAGCTATTTCGCCCGCGCCGCGACGGCCGAGATCCGCCTGAAGCGCGCCGACGGCACTTATGTCTGGGCCGAGATCCGCTGCCGCCCCGCAGCCCAAATCCACGGCAAAGCCGCCGACATCGTAGCGGTCACCCGCGACATCACCGAGCGCAAGAACCACGAGATCGCGCTCATCGAGGCCCGCGACCAGGCCGAGGGCGCCAACCGCGCCAAATCCTCGTTCCTGGCGAATATGAGCCACGAGCTGCGCACGCCGCTGAACGCGATCCTGGGCTCCTCGGAAGTGATGACGCACGAGATGTTCGGGCCGGTGGGCAGCCCACGCTATCTCGAATATTCGCGGCTGATCCACGAGAGCGGGGCGCATCTGCTCGAGCTCATCAACGGCATCCTCGACATGTCCAAGATCGAGGCCGGCAAGTTCGAGTTGTCGCCGGAGATCTTCGACCTCGACGAGACGGCGCAGGCCTGCATGCGCTTCGTGCGCCAGCCGGCCGAGCGCGCGGGCGTCGCGCTCAAGCTCGCCATCGCGCCACAGGTCACGACGATCTTCGCCGACAAGCGCGCGATCAAGCAGGTGCTGGTCAATCTGCTCTCCAACGGCGTCAAGTTCACGCCGCGCGGCGGCGAGGTGCGCGTGACCGCCGGGCTCGACTCGCGCGGCGTCGAGATCACGGTCAGCGATTCCGGCGTCGGCATCTCGACCAAGGATCTCGATCGCCTGGGCCGGCCCTTCGAGCAGGTCGAAGGCGAGCATGTGCGCGCGAAGGAGGGCACGGGCCTGGGGCTGGCGCTCGTCAAGGCGCTCGCCTCGATGCATGGCGGCGAGGCCACGATCGAATCCACGCTCGGCGTCGGCACGACGGTGCATGTGCGTTTGCCCTATGCCGCCGTCGACGAGAAGGGCGCCCGTGTCGCACCCGGCGACGCCAAGATCATTCCGTTCAAGGGCGCGGCTTAGAAAAGCGAATAGGGATTGGCGAATAGCGAATTGAACAAACAGCACTCCTCTTCGCTACTCGCTATTCGCCACTCGCTTCTTTAAAACACCGCCATGCAGCCGCGTCTCAAATCCGGCCTCTTCGTGCGCGCGCTCATCCGGCGCGCGGAGGTGAACGGCGCGCAGGCCTATGTCTTGCGCAAGGGTTCGGAGGAAGCCGGTGCGGTGTTCATCAAAGTCGCGCGACTCGACGGCACGGCCGTGGTGCTGAACCAGGCGCCAGGCCCCGACGGCGAGCGCGTGTGGGCGCGGCCGCTCGGCGAAAGCGCGGACGAGGCCAAGGTCACCGCCTATTTCGAGCGCCAGATCAAATACGATCCCGATCTGTGGATCGTGGAAATCGAAGACCGCCAGGGCCGCGCTTTCGTCGACGAGAAGGTCGTGTGAGGGCTGCCGGCTGCGGCGCGACGACGAAGACGATGCAGTAGAGTAAAGAGGGCGGCGTTTTCTCCGAGCCCGTGTCTCTCTTCCCGACTTACCGGTCCGGCCTTGCGCTGAACGCGCCCGCGATCTCCGCCCCCACGCCCGCCACGCAGAAATGGATCTTGCCGGGATACATGCCGGCCTTGCGCGGACCGAATTCCAGCCGCATCGAGGCGATGTCCTGGGTGAAGCTCGTCTTGACGCCAGCGGATTCGAGCTCGAGGTCCCAGCCCTGGATTTCCGGCGTGCCCGGAGCCGCCGCGGGCTGGGCGGAAATCGAATCCGTCGGCAGCACGCGATAGACATGTCCGTCGGGACGCCCCCCCGCACGCACCAGAACATGGACGGTCGCGGCGTTGAAGATTCCGTCGGTCTGGATCGACAGCTCGTAGGTGTCGAACTTGGCATCGTCCACCTGCATGCCGTTGGGCGTGACATGGACGGTGATTTCGTTCGGCACGAAAGGCTTGCCGCCCACCGTTCCCGCCACCGGCGTGTCGGGGATGGGCGCGATGCTGCAATCCTTCGGCACGGCGCGCGCGCCGCCCGCGATCACGCAGGCGGCAAGGACCATTGCCGGCAAACGGCTGCGAAAGTGAGGCATGGCGTCTCCCGGGCGTCCCGCGTTTCATGCGAGAGTACCAGCTTTGGCCGCTCGCGCTCTTACAATCGCCGGGAAATCCGCCTCTTCCGGGGATGTGGTGTAGCGATGGTCCCGGAGGTGACAAACGGTGGTGCTCCTGCTACTCCCCGCCGCCCATGAGCCAGACACAAGCCAGCGAAGCCGCGCAGTCGAATTCGCCCGCCGCGCAGGCGCGGCGCAGGCGAACCTTTGCGATCATCTCGCATCCCGACGCAGGCAAGACGACGCTGACCGAGCAGCTCCTGCTGCTCGGCGGCGCGATCCATGCCGCGGGGCAGGTCAAGGCGCGCGGCGAGGCCAGGCGCGCGCGCTCGGACTGGATGAAGATCGAGCAGGAGCGCGGCATCTCGGTCACCTCGGCGGTGATGACCTTCGAGTATGAGGGCGCGGTGTTCAACCTGCTCGACACGCCGGGGCACGAGGATTTCTCGGAAGACACCTACCGCACGCTCACGGCGGCCGATTCCGCGGTCATGGTGATCGACGCGGCCAAGGGCATCGAGGCGCAGACCTTGAAGCTGTTCGAGGTCTGCCGCCTGCGCGACATCCCGATCACCACCTTCGTCAACAAGATGGACCGCGAGGCGCGCGATGCCTTCGAGCTCCTGGACGAGATCTCCGACCAGCTCCAGCTCGAGGTCGCGCCCATGGTCTGGCCCGCCGGCATGGGGCTCAATTTCAAGGGGATATACGATCTCTATACGGACGATTTCGCCCCCTTTGGCGGCGACGGCCGCGTCGGGAGCAATACGCTCGCAACCCTGCTGCCCGAAGACGTGAAGGCCAAGCTCGACGAGGACGTCGAGCTGGCGCGCGGCGGGCTGGCGCGGTTCGATCCGGCCGCCTACCGGGAAGGGCATCTGACGCCCGTCTATTTCGGCTCGGCGCTCAAGCGCTTCGGCGTGCGCGAGCTGCTCGATCAATTGGCGCGCGAGGCGCCGCCGCCGCGCGTGCAGCAGGCCAGGGACCGCGCCGTGCATCCGGCGGACGCGGACGTCTCGGGCTTCGTCTTCAAGGTCCAGGCGAACATGGACCCGAACCACCGCGACCGCGTCGCTTTCCTGAGGCTCTGCTCGGGCAGGTTCCGGCGCGGCATGAAGCTCAAGCAGTCCGGCACGGGCAAGTCGATCGGCGTGCACAACCCGATCCTGTTCTTCGCGTCGGAGCGCGAGACCGTGGACGAGGCGTGGCCTGGCGACATCATCGGCATCCCCAATCACGGCACGCTGCGCGTCGGCGACACGCTGTGCGAATCCGGCGACGTCGTCTTCACCGGCATCCCCAATTTCGCGCCCGAGATCCTGAGCCGCGTGCGGCTTGGCGATCCGATGAAGCAGAAGCATCTGGCGCGCGCGCTCACCAGCCTCGCGGAAGAGGGCGTGACGCAGGTGTTCAAGCCGATGCTGGGCAGCCAATGGGTGGTGGGCGTGGTGGGGCCGCTGCAGCTCGACGTCCTCAAGTCTCGCCTGGTCGCGGAGTACGGGCTGGACGCCGATCTGGAAGCCTCGCCTTACGACACCGCGCGGTGGGTGGCGGCCGAGCCGGCCGAGCTCGAGAAATTCACCGCCGCCAATCGCGGGCAGATGGCCCTGGACCGCGACAGCGCGCCGGTGTTCCTCGCCAAGAGCCAATGGGAGCTCGGCTATGTGGCCGGCAAATTCCCGGCGGTGAAATTCGCCAAGACCCGAGAGCGCGGCGAGGTTCAGGTGGAAGACTAGGGTGCCTGCACGAGCCCGTTGCCGACTTCACCCACCGGATCCTGCAGCGGACGGCATTTGGCGATTACCGCGTCTTTGAGCTTTTGCCCGCGCAGAGTGGAATCGCTCTGTGCCAACAGTGCTGCGATGCCCGCCACGAATGCCGTTGCCTGACTTGTGCCGTCGAGAGATTTGTACGAGCCCGCACCGGTGAGCCAACTCGAGTGGATGCCCACTCCGGGCGCCGCAACATCGGGCCCCTTGACGCCGGAAGCGGTCGCTGTCGCCCGGTTGGAGAAGGAAGCAGTCTGAAGCGCTTGATCGATCGCCCCGACCGTCAACGCGGATGGCGAATTGCCCGGCGCGCCGACGGCAGTGTGGTGGTTGCCCGCCGCCACGACGACCAGCGACCCGGCCGCCGTCGCATCGTGGATCAGTTCTTCATAAAGCGATTGCGTTGGATCTTGTCCGTCTTGCCAGATCGACTCGAGCGACATCGAGATGACCGCGCAGCCCAGTCCGACGGCGCGGTGGATACCCTGGGTAATCGAGCCGTCCGATCCGATACCGCCGTCATCGTTCAGCACGCGCGCAGCGTAGAGGGAGCTTTCATACGCGATACCGTAGCGGGGCCCTTGCACAGGGCTGCGCGGCCCCGCCGCGATACCAGCACAATGCGTACCGTGACCGTTGGCGTCGCGGCACGCCATGCCGTCGCCGACCAGATTCTCGCAGGTGATATCTCGCCCGCGAAAATCGGGATGATTGCAGTCCAACCCCGTGTCGAGAATGGCGATCTTGACGCCGGCGCCGCTCAGTTGGCTCGCTGAAACGCCTGTGATCGCGAGCGCCGCGGTGAAATCGGGGCCGGTGGAGAACGAAGCACCCGCGATCCTGAACACTTCCGGTTGGGAGAGCAGTTTGGCGGCAATCGCGTCCGTCGCGTCGCGCCAGCCTCTGACATAATCGGCGGAGCCGGATGCGAGGCGAACCAGCCCTTCCGGCACCAGCGCGTGGATCTCGTCCTGCTTCGCGGCGAGCCGCAGAAGCGCGTCTTCGGCGGCGGAGTGCGGATCGACGATCGCGAAGCCCAGCTTCGGCAGAACCAGGTGCCGTCCGTGCGGCATGGCTCGCGCCACCTTGGCCCGAAACGGCTTCTCGCGCGCTCCAGGAATTCCCACGTCGTTGAGTGCGGCACTCACTTTTCCGTGGGCGCCGCGCTCGAACTTCATGATGTAGCGGCCCGTCAGGCGTGCCGTGGCGCGGAGTTCCGTGCCGCGTGGAGTGCGGATGATCTTCTTTTCCATTTCATTCTGTTCCTCGCGTGCGGTGCCTTCGCTCGGCACCGCACGCGCAAATCCGCGGGCTCAGGGGTGCGGGTTCGTGTTCGGACCGCCCTGAGGGTTCGGATTGGTGTTGGGTGGGGGCTGGGTCGTGTTACCCGGCGACGCCGGCGGCGTGGTGGACGCAGGCGTGGCCGCGGTGAAGGCCGCGGTGGCGACAGCGGCTGCTCCGGCGGCGCCATTCGTCTTGCTGTATTCCAGCGTCGTGATCGCCCCGGAAGGCGCGAGTGACAGGACCACCTTGCTCGCGCCGAACGCCGCCCCCTTCGGAAGAGCAACGGGATACGTGCTGCCCTTGAGCGGCACCACGATCGTGTTCGAGTAGGCGGCGGGAACGTCATTGCCGGTCTTCGGATCGGCCACCTTATAGTCCAGTTCCACGCTCGCGGTATCCTGGAGTTGAAGCGTGACGACGTCGCCCGAAGTCGAGGCGTTGTAGGTCACCGCGCGCACATTGGTGCTGGCGAAGCCCACGCGCACCGTCACTTGCGGCAGCTTCACCCCGGCGCCCACGAGGTAGGCGTAGAGGCCCCGGTCGCTGATGATGGTGCCGGGAGAGCCGTCATTGAGCACGGCGGGAAAGCCTATTTTCGTTTTCTGCCATTCCAGCGCTGCCGCGCCGAAATCGGTGACGCTTGTGAACGTCAGAGACAGCTGCTTGTCCGAGTTCGGCCAGCTCATGAGTTTCTGGCATACCTCGTCCGGGGATAGCGGCTTCGGACCATGTGTTCCGTCGCTGGCAGCTCCCAGAACGGCGCCGAACTTCGCCGCGGCGCTCGCCAGGCTGATCACCGAAGTCAGGATCGCTTGGGCTTGTCCCGTCGAGGTCGCGTTCATGCTCACCAGCCGGTCGTCCTCGGTGACGGTGAAGCTGGCGTCCGTGTCGGAAAACGTGCCGTCGAGATCGCGCAAGCGCACCTGCTGAGCGCTCTGGCTGAAATCCGTCGAGTAGTTCGTCGTCGGCGTCGCGATGGATGTCGTGACGTCCAGATCGGTGTATTTGGTGATCGGCTTGTGAGTCTTGGGATCCTTCGCATTGGGATCCTTGATGCATTGCAGGTTCTGCGTCACCGAAATCGTCGTCGCCGACTTCGGCTGATAATAATTGTACGTCACATCCGGTGTGCTCGCGCAGGCGCATAGCCCCGCCGCAAGGGCGAATGCAGATGATTGTTTCAGCATGTCCGTTCCCCTTTTCCCAAGATCGAGAGCATCTCACCGAGTCAGGAGTCGCTCAACCAAAAATGGAGCCCTCTCGGGAGATGTGGGAGATAGTGACGACAGCTGTCCGGCCCCGCCGTGACGGCCGTCACGCCGGCTCAGTTTCTCGCTTGCCAGAAGGCGACAAGCCGGGCTGCGGCGTTCAAGGGGATGTTCTCGAAATCGGCCAGCGCGCTTGCGGTCAAGAGCGCGATCGCGGAATAGGCGGCGCGGTCGATGCCGGCGCCGCGGCAGGCGACCGCCATCGCCTCGGCGTCGGCCAGGATCGCATCCGCGAGCGCAGGCTGGAGCGACAGGGCGTGAGCGAAGACGTCGAGGAAGGCGCCGTTCACGGTGCGGCGCGCGGCCGCGACCAGGGCGCGCGGATCGGCCTTGCGCGGCGGCGCGCCGTCCGGCTCGTCGAGCGCGGCGTTGCGCTTGAGGATATGGGCACGCGCCGCGGGCGACGCGTCGAGGAAGAATTCGTTGAGGAGGGCGACCGGCAATTCGTCGTGATCCGCGAGCCGTTCGGCCAGCGCCGCGCGCATCTCGGGCGTGGCCTCGCGCGCGGTCTTCTCGAACAGCGCCTCGAAGGGGCCGCGCATCGCCTGGACATAGTCCGCCGGCCAGTCGACGAGCAGGCGGGCAAGCTCGTCGAGCAGCGCCGCGCGTCCCTCGGCGCCCTGCGCGGCGAGGTCGAGCAGGTAACTCAAGCGTTCGCGCGAGGAGGCGTGCGGCATGGGCCGAGCTTAAGGCCGCGCCGTTAAGGTTTGGTTGGTGATTCCGGCTCGTGCCGGCGGCCGGGCCGGCTGTCGATCCCGCCCCGCTATCCCGGCCTGTGGAACGGCTTATCGCCCAGGATCGTCACGCGGTACATCACCCGCTCCGCCGCGGCGTAGTCGGCGACGGTGTAGTGCTGCGTCACGCGGTTGTCCCAGAAGGCGAGCGTGCCGGGCTTCCACTGGCGGCGCACCTGGAATTGCGGCTGCTGGATGTGGTCGAAGATGAGATCGAGCAGCTTGCGGCTCTCCGAAGGATTGAGCCCCAGGATCGCGGTGGTGAAGGCGGGATTGACGAACAGGCTGTCGAGGCCGGTCTCGGGATGGGTGCGCACGACGGGATGCGTCGTCGGCGGATGGTCGCGTCGTGCCCAGGCGAAGCGCTCGCTGCCCAGATCCATGCGGCGGAAGCGCGCTTCCGTGTAGGAGCGCTCGAAATCGTGGCTCGCGATCAGGGGCATGAGGAAGTTCTTCACCGTCTGCGACAGAGCGTCGAACGCCACGCGCGTGCTCGCCCACACCGTGTCGCCGCCGGTTGCGGGCACGTGCTCGGCATAGAGCATGCAGCCCATCGGCGGGGTGTCGATGAAGGTCACGTCGGCGCGCCAATTGCCGCTGTCGTCGACGGCCCATTGGTTCTGCAGCAGCGCCACCTCCGGCACTTCCATCACATGCGGCCGGATGGGATGGACGTGCAGCTCGCCGAAACACGCCGCGAAGTCGCGAAGCTGCGCGGGCGAGAGCATCTGGTCCTCGAAGAACAGGACCTCGTGACGCATCAGCGCGCGCCGGATCGCGGAAATCTCCTTCGGGTGCAAGGGCTTGGACAGGTCGAGGCCCTCGATGCTCGCCCCCAGCGTCGAGGTCAGCGGCTGGATATGGAAGTTCGTGAATGCGTGATCGGCTGTGGCGGTCGCGGCGAGCATGGGGCGGAACTCCTTGGAGGCGTTAATGTCTTATACTATATTGACTTGGTCTAGTATATCTGAAAACTATTGTATTGGGACAGGCCGGCGGCGCGGGGCTGCGGGCGGATTTGCGAAAACGAGGGACTTAAGATGAAAAGATTGACGACAACGCTGCTCGCGGGTGCCGCGGCAATTGCGTTCGCGACCGCGGCCAACGCGGCGCATCCGGATTCGAGCGGCAATTCGCAGCAGGGCGCCTCGCAGGCGGCCGCCGACGCCAAGATCCAGCAGCTCGAGCAGGACATCCAGGACCTCAACGCGCAGGTCCAGGATCTCAAGCGCAGCACCGCCGACCAGTATTCGGACGTCCAGAAGACCGTGGCCGCGAACAACACCGGCGGCGTGAAGGTCTCGATCAACAACGGGCGGCCCACGATCACCGGCCCCGACTTCACTTTCGCGCTGCGCTCGCTGGTGCAGTACGACAGCGCCTATTACGGCCAGGGCAAGCTGCCCGCGGGCACCGATTTCTCCAGCGGCAACGATTTCCGCCGCGCGCGCTTCGGCTTCGACGGCACGGCGTTCGACGTGTGGTCCTACACCTTCATCTACGATTTCGGCGGCTCGAGCACGGAAACCTCGACCATCGCGTCCGCCTATATCCAGTACAACGGGCTCGGGCCGGTGCACATCAAGGCCGGCGCCTATCCCGCGCCGGAGAGCCTGGACGACGCGACGTCGGCGTCCGATCTTCTGTTCCTCGAGCGCGCGCAGCCGACCGACATGGCGCGCAGCATGGCCGGCGCCGACGGACGCGACGCGGCGACGATCTTCTACTATGACGACAACGCCTTCGCGGCCGCGTCCTACACCGGCGGCGTCGTCGGCGATGCGGCGAATTTCGACGAGCAGCAGGCCGCGGTCGGCAAGCTCGCCTATCGCTTCAATCTGGGCGAGGACACAAATTTCGTGCTCGGCGCCGACGCGACCGACATCTTCAAATTCGCCGATGCGGCTGCGGGCGGCAATTCGCCGACCCCCATCCGCTTCCGCGAGCGTCCCGAGCTCAACGTCGACAGCGAAGCCATCCGCCTGATCGACACCGGTTCGCTTACCGCCGACAGCGCCTGGGAATACGGAATCGAAGCCGCGGGCAATGTGAAGAATTTCTATGCCCAGGGCGGCTATTTCGGCTACGGCGCGGAGCGTCATGCGAGCACGCTCGCCGATCCGAACTTCGACGGCTGGTACGTGCAGGCGAGCTGGGTGCTCACCGGCGAATCCAAGAAGTACAAGCCCGAGCTCGGCGCCTACGGCATTCCGAAGCCGGCGCAGAACTTCACGCTCGACAAGGGCGGCTGGGGCGCGTGGGAACTCGCGGCGCGCTACAGCGATCTGGACCTGAACTACAACCCGGGCACGGCCGGCCTGGCGACGCCCACCGGCGGCATCCGCGGCGGCGACCAGCGCATCTGGTCGGCGGGCATCAACTGGTATCCGAACCAGGTGCTGCGCTTCATGCTCGACTATCAGCATGTCGACGTGTCGCGGCTGAGCTCTACCGGCGGCAGCCTCGACGCGACGCTCGACGACGTGTCGCTGCGCCTTCAGTTCGCGCTCTGAGGACGGGCTGATGCGGAAAACCCTCATCCTCGCGGCGGCGCTCCTGAGTACGGGCGCCGCGAATGCCGGCAACGTCACGCTGCTCAACGTCAGCTACGATCCGACACGCGAGCTTTACAAGGACATCAACGGCGCTTTCGCTTCCGACTGGAAGCAGAAGACCGGCGATACCGTCACCATCAACATGTCGCATGGCGGCTCGGGCGCACAGGCCCGCGCCGTCATCGACGGCCTCGACGCCGACGTCGCCACGCTCGCGCTCGCCTACGACATCGACTCCATCGCGTCCAAGGCCAAGCTGCTCGCGCCCGACTGGCAGAAGCGCCTGCCGCAGGGCAGCACGCCTTACACGTCCACGATCGTGTTCCTGGTGCGCAAGGGCAATCCTTGGAAGATCAAGGACTGGCCCGATCTCATCAAGCCGGGCGTGCATGTCGTCACGCCGAACCCGAAGACCTCGGGCGGCGCGCGCTGGTCGTATCTGGCGGCCTGGGCTTACGCCGAGAAGGCGCCGGGCGGCAACGCCGCGAAGGCCAAGGCGTTCGTGGCCGAGCTCTACAAGCACGTGCCCGTGCTCGACACCGGCGCGCGCGGCGCGACGACGACGTTTGCCCAGCGCGGCATCGGCGACGTGCTGCTGTCCTGGGAGAACGAGGCGCATCTGGCGCTGAAGGAAGCCGGCGGCGACAAGTTCCAGATCGTCTATCCGTCGAACTCCATCCTCGCCGAGCCGCCGGTGGCCGTCGTCGACAAGAACGTCGACCGCCACGGCACGCGCAAGGTGGCGGAAGCCTACCTGCAATTCCTCTACACCAAGCCGGCGCAGGAGATCGAAGCGAAAGATTTCTACCGCCCGCGCGATGCGTCCGTGTTGGCCGCGCATTCCGCCGACTTCCCGAAGATTGCGCTGTACACGATCGACGACGTGTTCGGCGGGTGGACCAAGGCCCAACAGGTCCATTTCTCGGACGGCGGCATGTTCGACCAGATCTACAAGCCGGGGCAGTAAGACCCCTTGGCGACTTTGGCACTCCCCCTGCCCAAATTCCGAAGCCGGAGCGCGTTGCCCGGCTTCGGCTTTTCTTTGGGCTTCACGCTGTTCTATCTGAGCGCCATCGTGCTCGTGCCCCTCGCGGCGCTGATCATAAGGCCGTGGGAGCTGGGCTGGTCCGGGTTCTGGGCCGAGATCACCCAGCCGCGCGTGCTCGCGGCGCTCAAGCTTTCCTTCGGCGCGTCGGCGATCGCGGCGGCGGTCAATTCGATCTTCGGCCTGGTCGTCGTCTGGGTGCTGGTGCGCTACCGCTTCCCCGGCAAGCGCATCGTCGACGCGCTGGTCGATCTTCCCTTCGCGCTGCCGACGGCGGTCGCGGGCATCGCGCTTTCCGCGCTCTATGCGCCCAATGGCTGGCTCGGCGCGCCGCTCGAGCAAGCCGGCGTCAAAGTCGCCTACACGCCCTATGGCGTGATGGTCGCGCTCATCTTCATCGGGCTTCCTTTCGTCGTGCGCACCTTGCAGCCGGTGCTGTCCGATCTCAGCCGTGACGCGGAGGAGGCGGCCGCGACCCTGGGCGCGACGCGCATGCAGACCTTCCGCCGCGTGATCCTGCCGTCGCTCGCGCCGACCTTGCTCACAGGTACCGCGATGGCGTTCGCGCGCGCGGTCGGCGAGTACGGCTCGGTGATCTTCATCGCCGGCAATTTGCCGATGGTGTCGGAGATCACCCCGCTGCTGATCATCATCAAGCTCCAGGAATACGATTACGCCGGCGCCGCCGCGATCGGTGTGGTGATGCTGGGCGTGTCGTTCTTCTTCCTCTTCGCGCTCAACGGGCTGCAGGCGTGGATCGGGTCGCGCCGATGAAGCCGCTCATCCGCCCGCGCAGCGCCACCGACGATCACCCGCTGACCAAGATCGTGCTCAGCGCGGTCGCGGTCGTCTTCATCGCGCTGTTCCTGGTGATGCCGCTCGCCACCGTGTTCTCGGAAGCCCTGGCGAAGGGCTGGGAAGCGGCGCGCGACGCGCTGATCGCGCCCGACGCGCTCGATGCGATCAGGCTGACGCTGATCGTGGCGGCCATCGCCGTGCCGCTGAACATGGTCTTCGGGCTGGCGGCGTCGTGGTGCGTCGCCAAGTTCGACTTCAAGGGCAAGAACCTGCTCGTCACGCTGATCGACATTCCCTTCTCGGTGTCTCCGGTCGTCTCGGGCCTCGTCTATGTGCTGATCTTCGGGCTCCAGGGCTGGCTGGGCCAGGATCTGCGCGACCACGGCATCAAGATCATCTTCGCGCTGCCCGGCATCGTGCTGGCGACGATGTTCGTGACGTTCCCCTTCGTCGCGCGCGAGTTGATCCCCCTGATGACCGACCAGGGCCGCGACGAGGAGGAGGCCGCGGTCTCGCTCGGCGCCTCGGGCTGGTCGACGTTCCGCCGCGTGACCTTGCCCAACGTCAAATGGGCGCTGCTCTACGGCGTGCTTCTGTGCAACGCACGCGCGATGGGCGAGTTCGGCGCGGTGTCGGTGGTGAGCGGACACATCCGCGGCCTCACCGACACCATGCCGCTGCATGTCGAGGTGCTCTACAACGACTATCAATATGTCGGCGCCTTCGCGGTCGCCTCGCTCCTGGCGATGCTCGCGCTTGTGACGCTGGGCTTGAAATCGCTGCTCGAATGGCGCTTCGCCGGCGAGATCGCCGCCACCCACAAGCATTGAGGCCGCCATGTCGCTCGTCATCGACCACGTCACCAAGCGCTTCGAGCGTTTCCCCGCGCTGAAAGGCGTGAGCCTGGAGGCGCCGAAAGGATGCTTCCTGGCGCTGCTCGGGCCGTCGGGCTCGGGCAAGACGACGCTGCTGCGCATTCTCGGCGGGCTTGAATTCGCCGATGCCGGGCGCATCGCCTTCGACGATCTCGACTGGCTGGCGCTGCCCGCGCGCGAGCGCCGCGCCGGCTTCGTCTTCCAGCAATACGCGCTGTTCCGCCACATGACGGTGGCGAAGAACATCGCGTTCGGCCTCTCCATCCGTCCGCGCCGCACGCGGCCCACCCGAGCCGAGATCGCGCGCCGCGTCGAGGAGCTTCTCGCGCTCGTCCAGCTCGACGGTCTGGGCAAGCGCTATCCAAGCCAGCTTTCCGGCGGCCAGCGCCAGCGCGTGGCGCTCGCCCGCGCGCTCGCCATCGAGCCGCGCCTGCTCCTTCTCGATGAGCCGTTCGGCGCGCTCGACGCCAAGGTGCGCAAGGACCTGCGCCACTGGTTGAGGTCGCTGCACGAGCGGCTGGGGCTGACCACCGTCTTCGTCACCCACGACCAGGACGAGGCGTTGGAGCTCGCCGACCTCGTCGCGGTGCTGAACCAGGGCCGCATCGAGCAGATCGCGGCGCCGGCCGAGTTGCGCGCGCGGCCGGCCTCGGATTTCGTCGCCGATTTCCTCGGCCAGGGACCGGCGGGCCCGGGCATTGTGCCGTTGCGCACCAATTCCCGCTCCGGCCCTACCCGCGACGGTTGGGCCTTCCAGGCGCGATAGGTAGCGCAGCCGGCCCGCGTTCCTACCATATGAAGCAAAAGCTGGAGAAAACACGATCCAGCCTATAGAGATTATTCCAAGAATAGTGTATCGGCCTTCGCGCCGCGCGTCTCTTGCCGCGGCGAAAGGCGCGGGCTAAGCCGGGGAGCGGCCCGCTCACGGGGGTGACGATGCAGGATTTGTTCGCGCATATCGATCCGCTTTACGTGCTCTCCGGCGTGCTCGTCGGCGCGCTGGTCGGCTTCACCGGCGTCGGCGGCGGCTCCTTGATGACGCCGCTCCTGATCCTGGTCTTCGGCGTGCATCCGGCAAGCGCGGTCGGCACCGATCTCCTCTACGCCGCCGCGACCAAGACCGCCGGCACCGCCGTGCACGGCTGGAACAAGACGATCGATTGGAAGGTGGTGGGACGGCTCGCGCTCGGCAGCGTGCCGATGACCGTGCTCACCGTGCTGCTGCTCTACTATCTGGGCGTCGACAGCAAGATGGTGCAGGGCATCATCACCAAGACGCTGGGCGTGGCGCTGCTCGCGACCGCGGTGCTTCTCTTCCTGCGCAAGCCGCTGATGGCGTGGTACGACCGCGCGGTCGGCGAGCCCGATCCGAAGCTCGTGACGCGGCTCACCATCCTGACCGGCGCGATCCTGGGCGTGCTGGTGACGCTGTCCTCGGTGGGAGCGGGCGCCATCGGCGTCACCGCCCTGGTGATGCTGTATCCGAAGATGCCGGCGCAGCGCATCGTGGGCTCCGACATCGCGCACGCCGTGCCGCTGACGCTGCTCGCGGGGCTGGGCCATTCGATCCTGGGAACGATCAACCTGCACATCCTGGTGTCGCTGCTCTGCGGCTCGCTGCCCGCGATCGTCATCGCGAGCATCGCCTCGGCGCGGACCTCCGACACGGTGGTACGCGTCGCGCTGGGCCTCGTGCTCCTCGTCGTCTGCGCGCGGTTCTGGTTTTTGGCCTGATCAAGGCCTCTTCGAGGCCTTTCCCAGCTTCTCGTCCAGCGTCACGAGCTCGGCGCCCAAATGCCGCGCAAGCCATAGATAGCTGGCGTCGTATCCCGAGAGGCCTAGGCGTCCCGCCAAGGTAACCACCTCGATGGGATCGACGTCGGCAAAGTTGATGGGTGTATCCCAGGCCGCCGAAAACAGCGCGAGTATCGTGCTGCGCTGCCTGGGCTCCGCGCGAATCTTCTTTACGCAGACATTCGCCAGCTCGGACTTGAAGACGTAGGGCGCGAACAAGCCGTGACCAATGATGAGTTGTTCGACAATCGGCATCTTCGGTTCCGCAAACGCGACGGCCGCAAATGCCGACGCGTCGATGACCTTATCGGTCACGATCTTCACGGATCATGCGCGTGGACTCGTCCGCGGTCTTCAGGCCCGAGGCCCGTACCTTCGCGAAGAACTCTTCCATCGAGATTTTGGGCCTGCCCACGGCTTCGTCAATGAGCGCAAGCAATTCGCCTTGCAGAGAGCGGTGGTTGCCCTTTGCGCGCCGCTTCAGCAGCTCGACTTTTTCCGTCGGAACGTTCTTGATCGAAAGGTTGACGCCCATAGGAAGCTCCATTTCAGCACCTGATTGGAGCAGAAATGGCGCCAAAATGCAACCAACCAACGATCCGCCGTCGGCTTACAGCATCGCCGGGATCACCCTGTCCGGCGGCTTGTGGCCGTCGGCGAAGGTCTTGATGTTGATGATCACCTTCTCGCCCATGTCCATGCGGCCCTCGATCGTGGCCGAGCCCATGTGCGGCAAGAGCACCACGTTCTTGAGCTTCTTGAGCTTGGGGTTGACGGCGGGCTCGTGCTCGAAGACGTCGAGGCCGGCGCCGGAGAGCTGGCCGGCCTCGAGCATGCGCGCCAGCGTGTTCTCGTCGATCACCTCGCCGCGCGCGGTGTTGACGATGTAGGCCGTGGGCTTCATCAGCTTGAGGCGCCGCGCCGACAAGAGATGATAGGTCGCGGGCGTATGCGGACAGTTGACCGAGACGATGTCCATGCGCGCGAGCATCTGGTCGAGGCTCTCCCAATAGGTCGCCTCGAGCTCGCGCTCGATGTTGGCATGCACGGGCTTGCGGTTGTGGTAGTGGATCTGAAGCCCGAACGCCTTGGCGCGGCGCGCCACCGCCTGGCCGATGCGGCCCATGCCGACGATGCCGAGCCGCTTGCCCTGCACGCGGTGGCCGAGCATCCAGCTGGGCGACCAGCCGGTGAAGCGGTCGGCCTCGAGCTCCTTCACGCCCTCGACGAGGCGCCGCGGCACCGCCAGGATCAGCGCCATCGTCATGTCGGCGGTGTCCTCGGTCAGCACGCCCGGCGTGTTGGTGACGGTGATGCCTTTGTCGAGCGCGGTCTTGACGTCGATATTGTCGACGCCGGTGCCGAAATTGGCGATCAGCTTCAGGTTCGCGCCGGCGCGCACGATCACTTTGGAATCGATGCGGTCGGTGACGGTGGGGACGAGCACGTCGGCCGCTTTCACCGCTTCGATGAGGTCGGCCTGGCTCATCGGCGCGTCGTCGTGGTTCAGCCGCGTGTCGAAAAGCTCGCGCATGCGCGTCTCGATCGCATCGGGCAGCTTGCGCGTGACGATGACGAGCGGCTTCTTCGCGGGCATGGCGGTGGTTCTCGAACGGTTCTGGCGCTATTAGCAGGGCCCAAGCCCCCAGCGTCAAGGACGGCGGATGACGCAAATCGACTACGAGCGCGAATACAGGCCGAGCACCGGCGTGCCGGACTATCTCGATATTCTGGCGCGCTGGGAGCGCGAGGCGGCGGACTGGCGCGCAGCCGCGCCGGCGCGGCTCGGCGTGGCCTATGGCGACACGGCGCGCCAGGCGATGGACATCTTCCTTCCCGAGGGCGAGCGGCTGGCGATGTTCATCCATGGCGGCTGGTGGCGGATGCTCGACCGCTCGTCTTTCAGCCACATGGCGCGGGGCCTCAACGCCCACGGCATAGCCGTCGCTGTGGTGAGCTACGATCTGTGCCCCGCGGTGAGCATCGCCACGATCGTCGAGCAGATCCGGCGCGCATGCCTGTTTTTGCAGCGGCCGCTGAGCGTGTGCGGTCATTCCGCCGGCGGCCATCTCGCCGCGATGGCGGCGGCGACGCTGAAAGAGGTCGTGGGCGGCATGGCGATCTCGGGCGCGTTCGATCTCCTGCCGCTGCTCAACGTGTCGGAGAACGCCGATTGGCGGCTGGACGCGGCCGGCGCCCGCGCGCTCTCGCCGATCCATCTTCCGCCGCCCGCGGTGTTCGACGCGGTGGTGGGCGAGCGCGAGTCGAGCGAGTTCCGCCGCCAGAGCCGCGTGCTGAGCCAGGCCTGGCGCGCGCGTTACGAGGAGGTAAGAGGCGCGAACCATTTCACGGTGCTCGATCCGCTCACCGATCCGAAGAGTGCGATGGTGGCGCGGCTTGTGGAGATTTGCTCCCGGAAATAGCCCCAACTGTCATGGCCCGCGACTGCGGGCCACCCAGGTAACACCGGCTCAATTTCAATAATCGCACGCGGAGACGCGGAGTCCGCGGAGTGGAAAAGAACCTCCGCATTCTCTGCGACTCCGCGTGAATCCTTTCAATGTGGTGCAGAACCCAACTGGGTGGCCCGTTCGTACGCTGTCGCTACGAACTCGCGGGCCATGACAATGGGGGAGGAAAGAGCATAAAAAGATTCCGTGAGATTCGCGTTCCTCCTCGCCGCGGCGCTGGCCGCCGCTCCCGCGCCGCCGCCGCATTATGCGAGCCTGCGCAGCGACAAGGTCTATCTGCGCGAGGGGCCGACCTATCAGCATCGCGTGCTCTTCATCTATCACCGCAAGGACTATCCGGTGCAGGTGCTGGCCGCGTATGAAAGCTGGCGGCGCGTGCGCGACGTCGACGGCACGGTCGGCTGGATCAGCCAGACGATGCTCTCCGACGCGCGCACCGTGCTCGTCACGGGCCAGGGCAAGGCGCAGCTTCGATCCTCTCCCGCCCCCACGGCACCGGTCGCGGCCGACGCCGAGCCCGGCGTTGTGGGAAAGCTCAAGGCGTGCAAGCCTCGGTTCTGCAAGATCGCGGCCGGCGGCGTGACAGGCTGGATCGACAGAACCAGAATCTGGGGAGTGGACGCGGGTGAAACCATCGACTGAGGCCGAGGTTCCCGCGCGCGATCCCGCGATCGGCGGGCTCTCGGGCGACCCGGCGGGCCTGCTGCCGGCGCAGGCCGGCGGGCTCGCGAGCTGGCTGAGCGAGCCGGACGAGCTCTCCGTCACCGGCCACCGCGCGGCCAGCCGCCTCGGCCAGCTCTCCTGGGCGATGTTCGAATGGGCGCGCAACCCTTACGTCCTTCTTGTCACGATCTACCTGTTCGCGCCGTATTTCTCGAAGTCCGTGGTGGGCGATCCGGTGCGCGGACAGGCGCTGTGGGGCGCGATCGCGGCGGCCGGCGGCCTGCTCGTGGGCCTGCTGGCGCCGTTCCTGGGCGCGATCGCGGACGCGGGCGGGCGGCGCAAGCCGTGGATCGCGTTCTATGTGGTGATCCTGTGCGGCGCGGGGCTGATGATGTGGTTCGCCATGCCGCATGCCAATCCGTGGCAGCTCGTTTTCGTCGGCGCGCTCGTGGTCCTGGCCAACGCCTCCTTCGAATTCTCGATGGTCTTTCACAATTCGCTTTTGCCGACGATCACGCCGCAGAGAAGCATCGCGCGGCTTTCGGGGCTGGGGCTCGCGCTCACCAACGCCGCGGGCGTGCTGCTGCTCTCGCTCATGCTCGTGTGTTTCGCGCTGCCCGGCAAGGTGCATTGGAGCTTCATCCCGGCCCATCCGCTCTTCGGCATCGACAACATCGTGGCCCATGAGGACGAGCGGCTGGCGGGCCCCGCTTCCGCGATCTGGCTCATGCTGTTCGGCATTCCGCTGTTCCTGTTCACCCCGGACCGGCCGAAGGGCAGGGTCAAGCTGCTCGACGCCGCCGTCGCCGGCGTGCGCTCCGTGGCGGGCACGGTGCGAAGCCTGCGTCGCTATCGCAACGTCGGCGCCTATCTCCTGGCGCGGCTGTTCTTCAACGACGGCATGACGGCGGTGCTCACCTTCGGCGGCATCTATGCCGCTTCGACCTTCAACTGGGGGCCGATACAGCTGATCCTCTACGGCATCGAGCTCAGCGTCTTCGCGGTCATCGGCGGGTTCCTGGGCGGGTTCCTCGACGACCGCTACGGCTCCAAGCGCGCGATCTTCATCAGCATCGGAGGAACCGCGCTTGCCGGCCTCGCCAGCCTGACGATGGCGCCCGACCGGATCCTCTGGTTCATCCCTTACGACGTTCACGCGGCGCCGATCTGGGCATTCAAGTTCTTCAACACCTGGCCGGAGGTGATCTACCTCGCCATCGTCAACTTCACCGCGGTTCTGATCACGGCCGGCTATGCCAACAGCCGCACCATGCTCGCCCGCATCGCGCCGACCGAGAAGATCACCGAGTTCTTCGGCCTCTATCAGCTCTCCGGCACCTCGACGACGTTTCTGGCGACCGGCTTCGTCGGCTGGCTCACGGCGGTCTCGCACAGCCAGCGCATCGGATTGCTCGGAGAAACGCTGTTCCTCGCAATCGGCCTCGTCTTGATGTTCTTCGTGCGCGAAGAGCGCGCCGCCGCCGAATGACGTTCCGGTCGAGCAAGCTCAAAGGGCATGCGCAATGACCGGCCGGGTGGCTTCGTGCAGCTGCGGGTAGTGTCCCTGCTAGCCCTCAGTGCCCTACTTTGTTCCGAGGGGTATCCGGATTTGGTGTGCAGTAGCCGCTCATGAGTTCCTGTACATCGCCTGCCATGACGGAGCCCATGCGAAAGTCGCCGTTTGATTTGCCAATTGAGATGACTGTTGCGCCAACCAGAGGGCCAATGCCGCTCACCAGGTGGGATTGCGAAGTCACAGCCACTATTCCGGCATCGTTGTTTTCGAGAAGCTGGTTCCGAAACGTCATGGGTTTGTGCTGATATTCGCCGCTGTGACCGGGAACCGGGACTGGCTCACCCATAGGTCCGACAACCGGGACGTCCACGATCCAGTCGAGCCATTCTCCGTCGATCCTTATTTTGGCCTCGCCGGGTACGTCGGGACCTATCGTCAAATTCTTATACGTGCAGCTCCACGAATCGGCCGCTGCAGCGGGCGCATTGACGAAGGTCAGCGCAACACAACACAGAACTGCACCTAGGCGAGCGGGCATGACTGGCCTTCTGATTAGCGGTCGGCATTGCCTAGCGTAGCACCGCCGCCGCCAGACATGAGCTTGGTCCCTGACGCGAGCCGTTTGCGCCGGCGCTTCACGAGATCGTCTGGAGCCTCCGGCATCGTATCGTCCGTATCTCCTGCGGCGATCAGCTCAAGGGACTGATCCGGCTGACCTTCACCTTGCCCGCCGGTGGGGCCGCGGCGGGTTCCGCACGTTGCCAGCCGGAGGGACAGCACCCCCTCTTGGTAGTGTCCTGATTTGAACTAGGGGACTGTGTATCCCCGTCCACTACACGCCTTGCAAGAGGGCGGCGGTGGCTCATTTACCTGCGCAAAAACTTTCCGGAAATATGTGACGCCGTCGCCGCAAAGGGCACATCGACGATAATTGTTTCGACCATCTGCCATCCAAGTGCTGTGCTGGCAAATGGTGGTGCCCTTGCAATGTACACATTTGATGACTTGTTTGTTGTCTACGACGACGACATCCATCATCAGCCCCTTGATTTATGCTCGGCCACTATAGCCGCGGCCGGGCCGCGTATGTCCATGCGGCGCTTCACGCGCCTGACCAACGGCTTCTCGAAGAAGCTGGACAACCTCAAGGCCGCTGTGTCGCTGTACTTTGCGCATTGCAACATGGTCCGTATCCACAAGACCCTTCGCGTTATCCCTGCCGTGGCGGCAGGGGTTTCTGATAGGCTGTGGACGCTCACGGAGTTGGTTGAGCAAACCTCCAAGTGAGGGCGCGCTATATGGGATTGCTACTTCTCATTATTGGGGGTGGCGTGCTCTGGGGCACCTTCAAAAACATTGACAGATTTCAGGGGCCGGATTCATCCGAACTATTTGCGGGCACGGGGGCCTTCGCGGGCATCGTGCTTATGATTATTGGACTCCTCTTAGCTGTGATCGGCAGATAGAGGGCAGGCTCACCCTGACGTTCGCTTTGCGTCCGGCCCTTATGCCAGCCCCAACGGCATTTCGACTTTATGGTCGGGATTCGGTTCTCGCTCATGCGGTGAGGTAAAGCGCCGATCCGCAGTAAGAAAAGTGGCAAAGCGTCAGGAATTCAAATTAGGACAGCACCCCCCCTTGAACCGCAACGCAGCAAACACCACATCGCTTAAATCCCCACAATTGCGAGGACAGCTCGGGAGGCCGCGACGCGGTTCTCCGACGTGCCGTTTGCTTGAAGGTCTGCCGGCGCATGCGCGGTAGATCGCAAGTTCACGGCGCGGTGCAGAAATAAATTTCGACCCGTGTCGGGCTTTTTCGAAACGGGTTTCCCGCGGGCGGCGGAGCTATGCCCGAAACGCCGCGCAAAAGACGAAACGCGTTCTGTACAGAAGGGAGAACGAACGTGCCTCAGATCAATTTCCATACGACGCCGCAGTTCGACGCCGATCTCGCGGCTCTGACCGAGGCGCTGAAGCTACGGTCCAAGTCGGAGGCGATCCGGCTCGCGGTGCACGAGTTCGCGGCCGCCTTGCGCGAGAGTGCCGCACGCAAGGCGCAGGCCGCGAAGCCTTCGCCTTGAGGCGAGGTCAGTGCGGGTACTGGCCGTCGTGATGGTCGCCGTCGTGATGATCGCCGTCATGCGGGCCGTCGTGATGGAGGTCGTCGCCGTGCGGACCGTCATGATACCCGCCGTCATGGTGATCGCCGTCATGGTGATCGCCGTCATGGTGATCGCCGTCGTGGTGGTCGCCATCGTGGTGGTCGCCATCGTGGTGATCGCCGTCATGGTGGTCGTTGTCGTGGATGATCACGGCGCCGGACGGCGCGCCTTCGCCGTACCAGCCGGCGTCGGGGCCTTCCTCGTCGTGCCAGGCGTCTTGATGGTGGTGATGGCGGTGATGCTCGTCGACGTAGCGGTTCTCGTAGTCTTCCGCCTGCTGCTCGTAGACGTCGGTGTCCTCGCGGTAGCGCTCCTCGTCGTGGCGGAAGCGGTTGTGGTCGTGGCGGTAGATCTCTTCCTCATGCGCCACGCGGCGCTCATGGTCGCCGTCGTCCCAGCAATCGCGCTCGCAGCCGATGCCGCGCCAGCAATCGCCGTCGCAGCGCCGCCAGTTGCGGCAGCCGTGATCGCAATGCCGGTCGGCGTAGCAGTCGCGATAGCAATGCCGCTCGCCGCATCCGCTATGGCAGCGCCGTTCGCCGCATCCCGAATGGCAGCGGTCGTATTCGCCGCAGCCGTCCCAGCAGCCATTGTCGCCGAAATGGCGGAACTGGATCTCAGGGACGGGATCGAAGGGATCGAGCAGGACGGTGTCGTCGACCGCGACTTGCGCCCGTGCCGCGGGCGCGTGGATCAGCGTTAGGCTTAATGCGAGCGCGACAAGGGCCAGAAGCTTTCTCATGGCTGTCTCCTAATGCTGCGGCGGACGCGAGGCGGCGAGCGCCAACAGGTCCCCCAGCTGGTTCATCGTCGGGCGGAATCCTGCCAGCGCCGAGGCGGTGAAATAATCGTTGGCCTTCGACAGGTCCTGGTGGATACCGTCGGGCCCCACCTTGTAGAGCACGCCCAGGTGATAGAGCGCGGCGCCGTAGCGCTGGTCGGCCGCCTTCTTGAACCAGAACTCGGCGCGCACGAAGTTTCGCAGCACTCCGATGCCGTGCGCGTACATCACGCCGAGCGCGTTCTGGGACTGGGCGTCGCCGCGCATCGCCGCGGTCTGGATCGCACGCACCGATTCCTGTGCGGTGAGACGGCCCGTCGGTGCGTCGACCAGGCTCGACTGGTAGCGCTGCACGCCCTGCGCCGTCGGCGTCCAGCCGAGGAAGACGAGGGCGTGCTCGACCGCGTGGGCCGGAAGCCCCGTGGCGGCGAGCACCAGCGCGCGCTGCTTGTCGAGGCCGGCATAGCACTCGTCCGTATACGGAACGCCGCTGGCGTTGGTGCCGGCCGGATAGAACTCGAACGGCGCCGACCAATAGCGCGCCTTCTGCGCTGCGTCCTCGGCGATGCGGTCGCCGAGCGGACGCTGCCTGCGCACGCCGCGCTCGAGCCCGCGCAGATATTCGCGCGCCAGCGGATGGCCCATATTGTCGGCGATGTGGAAATAGGTGAGCGCCTCGCCGTCGTTGCGCACGATCACCGAGCTCGACTCCACGCCCATCATCTGGCGCGCCTGCGCCTCCTGGCCGTACTCGAACTCATGCTCCGAATTCCTGCGGAACGAATCGTAGGAGCGCGCCATTTCGGAAAGCCCGCCGTAAGTCGCCGGGCTGTCGTTGGCGAACTCGTTGCCGTAGGCGTTGTTGGCGCCGGTGGCGTGGATCTGGCCCAGCCGCACGAAGCCGTCGGCGCCGCGGCAGGAAAGGATATAGACGATGCGGTTGCGCGCCTCCTGCCGCTCCTCGGCGGAGAGCAGCACCATCAGCTTGTTCTCATGCACCAGCGCGCGGTGGAAATCGTTGGAGACGACGCGCCGCGCATAGCCGTCGCCGACATGCTCCCAGACGCGGGCCGAATGCGTGGCAAGGTAGTACCAGACATAGGATTCGACCGGATCGTAGAACTTGTTGTCGCCGTTCTCCGCGCCGTAGACGTCGCCGAGCTGGATCTGCGAGAGATAGTCGTCGTCGTTCCATGCCGATTTGCGCCAGATGCGGATCGCCGCTTCCTGGCTGATGCGCTTCTGCGCGATGACGCCGTCGGTGTAGTCGGCGGACGCAACGGCGGCGCCGAGCACAGCACCCGAGATCCCGATCAGCGCGAAGATCGCGGCCCGCCCGGCCGCCTTGAAACGCTTTGTCCCACCCATGGCATATCCCCGCCACGCGCGAATCTGTTTCGATCCGCGACCGATGTTAACGTTAAGCCGTGAAATGCGTTCCGAAAAGGGCGGGAGCGATTCGCCTTTTTGCCGCGAAATCGACCGATTCGAGCAAAGCCCTTGAGCACGCTTAACTATCTTGCGGAATCACAACGTGGTTAACGCGCGCGCGGGTCACGGAGACGAAAATATTTGCGTGAGCGCGTGTCTCAGGCGCCACGCCAGTACTGCACCAGCGACCACGCCCCGATGGCGATGAAGCCGATGCCGGCGATCAGCTTGAGCGGCACGTGCTCGAGATAGCGCCCGCCATACGCGCCGATCACCACAGAGATCGCGGAGCCCAGCACCAGCGCGCCGGCCGACGCGGCGAACACCATCCACGGCGAACGCTCGCGCTCGGAGGCGAAGAGAAGCGTGGCGAGCTGTGTCTTGTCGCCGAGCTCGGCGATGAAGATCGTGACGAACATCGTGATGAGCTGGCCCATTCTTTTCTCCAATTCGACCCTCCCTCAAGGGGAGGGTCGAAAAATGCGAAGCATTTTTCGGGGAGGGGTCTAGCTTGAGCAAGTACCCCTCCCCGAAATTTGCTTCGCTGTGCTCAGCAAATTGTCGACCCTCCCTCAAGGGGAGGGTGGCGTTCAGTGCCGGAAGTGACGCATCCCGGTGAACGCCATCGCGAGGCCCGCATTGTCCGCGGCATCGATGATCTCCTGGTCGCGGATCGAGCCGCCGGGCTGGATGACCGAGGTCGCGCCCGCTTCCGCGACCGTGAGCAAGCCGTCGGGGAACGGGAAGAACGCGTCGGACGCCGCGGCCGAGCCCTTGGTCATCGGCTCGGCCCAGCCTGCCGCCTTCTGCGCGTCGAGCGCCTTGAGCGCCGCGATGCGCGCGCTGTCGACGCGGCTCATCTGGCCCGCGCCTATCCCCGCGGTCTGCAGGTCCTTGACATAGACGATGGTGTTCGACTTGACGTGCTTACCCACGGTGAAGGCAAAGAGCATGTCGGCGAGCTCGGCGTCCGAAGGCTTGCGCCTGGTGACGACCTTGAGGTCGGAAGCGGCGACATGTCCGTTGTCGCGCGTCTGCACCAGGAACCCGCCGGCGACGGATTTGTAGGCGAGACCGGACGCGTTCGGATCGGGCAGGTCGCCCGCGATCAGCAGGCGCAGGTTGCGCCGCGCGCTCAGGATGCGGCGCGCGTCCTCGTCGGCGTCGGGCGCGATGATCACCTCGGTGAAGAGCTTGGCGATCTCTTCGGCGGTCGCGCCGTCGAGCTTGCGGTTGAAGGCGAGGATGCCGCCATAGGCGCTGACCGGATCGCAGGCGAGCGCTTTCTTGTAAGCTTCGAGGAGATCGTGGCCCAGCGCCACGCCGCACGGGTTCGCGTGCTTGATGATGGCGCAGGCGGGGCGCGCGAACTCCGCGACCAGCTCATAGGCCGCATCGGTGTCGTTGATGTTGTTGTAGGAAAGCTCGCGGCCCTGGAGCTGCTCGGCGGTGGCGACGCCGTAGCGCTTCTCGCCGGTCACGTAGAACGCGGCCGATTGGTGCGGGTTCTCGCCATAGCGCAGCGCCTGGCGCAGATGACCGCTGAGCGAGCGCCGCCGCGGCGCTTTCTCGTCGAGCTGATCGGCAAGCCAGCCCGACACCGCGCTATCGTAAGCGGCGGTGCGGGCGAAGGCGGTCTGCGCGAGATTCCGGCGCAGCGCGAGCGAGGTCGCGCCCTTGTTCGTATCCATCTCGGCCAGCACGGCCGCATAATCTTGCGGATCGACGACGACGGTGACCCAGTCGTGGTTCTTCGCCGCGGAGCGCGTCATCGCCGGACCGCCGATGTCGATGTTCTCGATCGTCTCGTCATAGGAGGCGCCTTTGGCGACGGTCGCCTCGAAGGGGTAGAGGTTGCAGACGAGCAGATCGATGCCCTCGATCCCATGCGCGCGCATCGCCTCAGCGTGATCGTCCTTGTCGCGCAGCGCCAGCAATCCGCCATGGATTTTCGGATGCAGCGTCTTGACGCGGCCGTCCATCATCTCGGGCGAGCCGGTCACCTCCGACACGTCGGTGACGGCAAGCCCCGCGTCGCGCAGCGCCTTGGCCGTGCCGCCGGTGGAGATGAGTTCCGTGCCGTGGCGCGCGAGGCCCTGGGCGAATGGGACGAGGCCCTGCTTGTCGGAAACCGAAAGCAGCGCGCGGCGGATGGGGCGGAGCGTCATCGACGGCGACTCGGGTTTTACGTGAGGTCGCCGGGGTCTTACTTCCTCGCCCACAAAAAGAGAAGGCCGAGAACGGTGCTCGCGATCAGGGATTGGGTGAAAGGCAGGAACAGCTTGTGATTGGCCCAGTTGACGGACACGTCGCCGGGGAGAGGATCGAGGCCCAGCCAGGCCACGACGGGCCCCAGGACCAGCGCCCCCGCGGCGACGATCATCAGGAAGATCAGGCTACCTGGGATACGCATGCGGCGGCGGCCAGGGCTTGGGCGGCCTCGCGGATCTTGGGATCGTCAGAATTCAGCGGATCGGGGGCGATGGGCGCATCCACGGCCACGGTCTCCAGGGCCATGCCGTTGTGGCGCTCGAGCGCGGAGAGTAGGTCGGTGATCGAAATCTGAAGCATGAAAGTCTCCGGCAGTCGTTCGCGACGGCGATCATGCGCGGGAGAGGCTCAACGAAACGTCAAGGAACACAGTTACTTAACTGTAAACGTGATGGAAATTAAGAAAATTGATTTTTCAAGCTTGAAAAATCAAGAATATCAATATATCTCTTCGCCATGGCCCGCGAATGGCAAGAACTCCTCGAACTCACCCGCGATCAGCCGATTATGGTCGAGCGCGTGCGCCTTCCGCAGAAGGACATCGCGGTGGAAGGCAGCTTCGAGCTGCCGCAGCTCGCCCGCCTCGACGCCTCGGACCAGATCTTCGTCGCCGCCTTCGTGCGCAGCCACGGCTCGATCAAGGAGATGGAGCGCGTCTTCGGCGTCAGCTACCCCACGATCAAGGCGCGGCTGAACCGCATCGCCGCGCGGCTGGAATTCGTCGACATCGATCCCAAGCCCACGCAGAGCGACGTCATCGAGCGGCTTCGCGCGGGCGAGCTCACCGCCGAAGAGGCGATCGCCGAACTGGGGGGACTCACATGATGCCGCCGCTTCTTGTCAGGCTTCAGATCATGAGACGGGACGGAAGGCGGTTGCGGCTCTGGCTGCCGCTGTTCCTGTTCTGGCTGATCGCGCTGCCCTTCGTGATCGTGGCGCTGCCGGTGGTGATCGTGATCCTGGCGCTGATGAGGCGCCGGCCCTTCGCCGTCGTCGCCGCCTACTGGCGCGTGCTGGGCGCGATCTCCGGCACCGACATCGAGCTGAG
Organism: Alphaproteobacteria bacterium; assembly: GCA_021325375.1. GTDB lineage: Bacteria > Pseudomonadota > Alphaproteobacteria > Micropepsales > Micropepsaceae > Rhizomicrobium. The sequence continues at coordinate 127,544 of JAJPHG010000018.1, forward strand.
CGGCAGGCGCTCTTTCGTCCTGCTGCACGTCTACTGAGGAGACGCCCATGAGCGACAACCGCAAACAGATCCTGGAGATGCTTGGCCAAGGCCGCATCACCGCCGACGAAGCCGAGCGCCTGCTCGCGGCGCTGGAGGCGCAAGCCTCGCCCGCGCAAGCCGCGGCCGCGCCGGCGCCCAAATATCTGCGCGTGCAGATCGACGCCGACGACGCGAAGGGCGGCGACGTGCGCACCAAGGTGAACATCCGCGTGCCGCTGCAATTGCTGCGCGCCGGCGTGAAGCTCGCAAGCGTCCTTCCCCCCGACGCGCGCGAGCAGATGAACGAGGCGCTGCACGAGAAGGGCGTCGGCCTCGACATCAACCAGATAAGACCTGAGAACCTCGACGAATTGATCGAGAATTTGCGGGACGTCTCCATCGACATCGCCGGCCGCCGCGGCCGCACCGCGACGATCAAGGTGTTCTCGGAGTAGGGGGCACGGCGCCGCGCCCGATAAGTATTGGCGAACGCCGCCTCTCTCGCTATAGAGCTAAACCGCGTGCCCGAGTGGTGGAACTGGTAGACGCACTGGACTCAAAAAAGGAAATGAACGAAAAAATACAGCAAAAACAAATAGTTATAATTATCAAAGGCTTACACAAAGCTTTCACAGCCTTGCTTTTTCCGGCAAAAGCGCGTATGCGTACGCGTGATGAGTGGGACACTCGATCTCGCGGGCGGAAAGCTCCACCTCTACAAGCGTGAGAACAGCGACGTTTGGCAGTGCTCGGCCTATATGGCGGGCCGGAATCATCGCGTCTCCACGAAAGAGCGCGATGTCGAGCGCGCGAAGGAAGCCGCGCAGGAATGGTATCTCGGCCTGCGCGTGAAGAAGCGGACCGGCGAGCTTGAGGGTGGCCCTACCCTTGCTCAAGCTGCCGCGAAATTCCTCCCCGAATACGAAACCCTCACGGCGGGCGAGCGCAACCCCGAATACGTCAAGAGTCACGGCGACCGGCTCCGTGTCCATCTCCTCCCCTTTTTGGGCAAGACGCCGGTGACGCGCATCGGCGCTCAGGCCGCGCAGGACTACCGCGTGCACCGCAAGACCAAGCCCAAGGAGGCCTTCGAGCGCGAAGCGCTCGAAGCGAAGAAAGTACTGGAGGCGAAGGAGCAGGGGAAAGTCTATACGCCGAAGAAGCCGTGGACGGCCCCGGCCAATTCCACACTCAAGCACGAGATCGTCACGTTGCGGCTCGTGCTCAAGACCGCGCAGCGCCTCGGCTGGATCGAGCATGTGCCCGACCTCTCGCCGCCCTATCGCGGCTCGGGCAAGATCAGCCACCGCGCATGGTTCACGCTCGAAGAATACAACGAGCTATGCCGGGTGACGCGCGACCGCGCGAAGGACCCGCCCAAGCCGCGCTGGAAGTGGGAATGCGAGCAGCTCAACAATTTCGTCGTCTTCATGGTCAACACCGGCCTTCGCCCCGACGAGGCCGCGCGGCTGGAATTCCGGGATGTCGAGATCGTCGCGGACCGCGCGACGGGCGAGACGATCCTTGAGATTAGTGTGCGCGGAAAGAGGGGCGTCGGCTATTGCAAGAGCATGCCGGGTGCCGTCTATCCGTTCGAGCAGCTAAGCAAGCGCCTCCGCGCCAAGGACCCGAAGTCGCGCCAGTCGAAAGGCGGGCCTTCGGAGGCGCAGAATGGTGACAAGGGTCAGCGCAGCGATTTGGTGTTGCCCGGCCCGACCGATCTGTTGTTTCCGGGCTTGCGGTCCCATCACCTCAACGCGGTCCTCGAAGAGATGGGGTTGAAATCCGACCGCGAGGGGCAGGCGCGCAGCGCGTATTCTCTCCGCCACACCTACATATGCCTCCGGCTCATGGAAGGAGCCGACATCTACGCCATCGCCAAGAACTGCCGCACCAGCGTCGAGATGATCGAAAAATTCTACGCCGCCCATATCAAGAACACGATCGATACGACCAAGACGAACGTCAGGTCACAGGACCGGCCGAACGGCCCCCCCTCTAAGCGTAAAGCGAACGCGAAACGCCCATCGGCGGCCCGAAAAGGCGGGTACCCGCCGCGCCGCTGATAGAACTTGGCGAACGCCCATGTTCTGGCTATAGCTTTATCAGGCTGCCCCAGTGGCGAAACGGTAGACGCACGGCACTCAAAATGCCGCGCCCTTGCGGGCGTGTTGGTTCAAGTCCGACCTGGGGCACCACTTAATCTTCGTGGCGTTGCGAAAGAACCGGCCTGACAGCTAGCAGCGGGAATTCGTCTGTCCTTCTCAACGGTGAAGAAGGAAAATCACGAGGCAGGAAAGGAGGGGCGATCATGGCGAACAAGTACTCCATGCGCATATCGCGCCTCACGGTCGATAAGCTTGGCGTCAAGCTTTACGACCGCGCGTCTGCCGTCATCGGTGAACTCATTTCGAACTCCTACGATGCCGACGCCACTACCGTTACGATCGATGCTCCGATGGGTCAGTATCTCGCGACGCAGGTCGGCGGCAAGGTTGTGGACAAAGGTTTGAGCGTTAGCGTCATCGACGACGGGATCGGGATGACGCCACAAGAGTTGCAGAATTTCTACCTCATCGTCGGCAAGGAAAGACGCAACGACCCAAAACAGGGTAGCATCTCCAGAAAGTTCAAGCGCCACGTTACGGGACGCAAAGGCGTGGGTAAGCTCGCGCCCTTTGGCATATGTCGAACGATCGAAGTCATAAGCTCCGGCGGCGATCCCATCGAAGGCAAAGATGCCAACGGTAAAAAGGCGAAAGGCTACCTCACTTCACACGTCATTCTCGATTACGAGAAAATCGCGGTGGATGACGGCGACAAGAATTATGAGCCAACCGTGGGGAAGTTGGATGGGACCGTCAGCAAAGCGAGCGGAACGACGACACGTCTAAGTGGCTTCGCCTATCGGCGGGTTCCGGACATGGATGATCTATCGCGCCAGATAGCTCAACGCTTCGGTCTTCCGACGAAGAACTGGAGCATCGTGCTTCATGATAACACGAAAACGAAAGGTTCCGCGGGCTACGAGGCGAAGGTCGGTGACTTCAAGATCGACACGATGCCCAACACCAAGATCGTATTTTCCGGTCCTGACAACACGTTCCGAAACGGTGCCGCATCGTCCAAATATCACGTCATAGGGCCTGATGGCGAAGCCATCGATGATTTAACAGCCGGGTTCTTCCATGAAGGCCAGTTCTATCCCGTTCGCGGATGGGTTGGTTACTCCAAGGTTCCCTACAAGGACGACCTGATGGCCGGCATCCGCATCTATTGTCGTGGAAAGATCGCGGCCCAAACGACCGTTTTTGGGCGCAAGGCCGGTTTCACGGGCGAGCACAACGTCCGGTCCTATCTCGTTGGTCAATTGGACGCCGATTGGCTAGACGAGAAAGAAGACCTCATTCAAACGGATCGAAGGGACCTGCTTTGGTCCGACGAGGTTGCCACCGCGTTCGAACAGTGGGGACAGAAAATCGTCGCGCGCATTGGTACGTTGGCACGCGATCCGATGCGGAAGACGGCAATCGATAAATTCTTCGAACTCGGTAAGGTGGAGAAGCGCGTAGCCGCAGAATTTCCCGGAATCGAACAGAAGACCATCCGCGATCAAGCCATTGAGGTGGCGCGTACCCTTGGAAGGGCGATATCTCCGGGTGATCTTGATGACGAAGCAGTCGTGGAAGACTTCGTACAGCTCACGCTGCTGTTAGCGCCGCACATCACGCTCGATGAAATGTTGCGCGCGGCCGCCGGCGACGCGGCAACACCTCTGGCGGCAATTTCGAATATTCTTCGCACCGCTCGGTTGGCCGAGCTCGCCTCTTTCGGCCGGATTGCCGAAGATCGTATTCGCGTGATCGAGAAGCTTGAACAACTCAAGGACGATGACGAGACTAACGAAGACGAATTCCAGCGGTTGATTGAAGAGGCGCCATGGCTAGTCAACCCGCAGTGGGCGCCTGTCTCCGCGAACACATCTCTAAATACGCTCCGGCGTGAGTTTGAAAAATTCTACAAAAAAAACACCGGAAAGGACATTTATCTTGGCGAATTCATCGCCGGGAAGAAACGTCCCGACTTCGTCCTTTCGAGTCAGGATACTTACCTCCAAATCATCGAAATCAAAAAACCGCATCACAAAATCACAAACGCCGAAATGGACCGAATTATCGTCTACGACGAGCAATTCGAGGCATTTCTGGACGATCCCAAGCACGCCGAGTTCAAGGCTTTGGTGCCTGGCTACAAAATTACGCTCGTTGCGGATGGCCTTTCTCTGACCGGAGCGCAGAAAAAATCCTACGACGCGATGAAGAAGGACGGGAAGCTAGATCACATTGCGTGGCGATCGTTCCTTATGCGCACACGAAAGATGCATCGCGCGTTTCTGGACGAAGCAGAGCGTCAAAAGTCAATCGCGCGTGATATTGGGAAGACGCCGTGACCGATTTCACGGCCATAGATTTGTTCGCTGGCGGCGGCGGACTGACCGTCGGCCTCAAAAGTGCTGGTTTCTTTGTGGAAGCCGCCGTCGAAGTCGACTCCAGTGCGTACGAGACTTACGTAGCAAACCATCCAGACGTACGAGCGTACAAACAAGATATTCGCACGGTTTCTGGGCGTGATCTCCTTGCGCATGGTCAAACGAAGCGCATCGATCTCGTAAGCGGATGCCCACCTTGTCAGGGGTTTACGAGTCTTACCGCGAAATACAAAAAAAATGACCCCCGGAACGCACTTATAAACGACATGCTGCGCATCATTCGAGAGTTGCGCCCGCGAGCCGTAATGATGGAGAACGTTCCAGGTCTACTAAAAAGAGGAAAGCGCCGGTTTCAGAAATTCGTTCGCGAACTGGAGGCGGCTGGTTACATAATTCGATATGGTATCTTGCAGGCTGCCGATTTCGGCGTCCCGCAATACCGACGACGCCTCGTCTTACTTGCTGGTCTAGGTTTCGAGATTCCCTTGCCTACGCCTACGCATTCTAGGAACGGCGGGGATGGATTGCGCAAATATAAGACCGTGAAGGATGCGATCGGAGGAATGAAGAAGCCTGTGCGGTACGCAGACCTTCGCGCAAAGAAAGTTTCGCCGAAGAATACGGATTGGCACATCGTTAGGACGATGACGCCTGAAAACGAAGCTCGCATGCGAGCGGCCCGTGTTGGCCGACAGTGGTGGAAAATTCCTTCGAAGCTTAGACCCAATTGCCATAAAGGGCGAGAGTATAGGGGATTTGGTAGTGTCTATGGACGAATGCGTTGGGCAGACGCATCGCCTACCATCACTGGCGGCTGCACGACATTCAGCAAGGGGCGCTTCGGGCATCCCCAAGCTCATCGGACGATTTCGGTGAGGGAGGCGGCGATGCTCCAAACGTTCCCGAAAAACTATGTGTTCGATACGGGAAGTATTGAGGATGCGTGTAATATAATAGGCAACGCTCTTCCTTGTATGTTGGCCGAAGTTCTAGCGCGGCAGTGTCGGAAACTCATAGCCGAGCAGCCCAATCCCGGCGCACCGAGGACGAAGTCGATAAAAGGCAGGAAACGTGCCCACCGCACATAGACGGCGGTCGAGACATGGGCCGCGCATGTCGAAGGTTCGGCAGAAGGACACTGCTCCGGAATTGATCGTTAGACGTCTGGCGCATTCCATGGGATTGCGCTTCCGGCTGCATCGCCGCGATCTTCCAGGAAGCCCGGACCTCGTTTTTTCTTCCCGCCGAGCCGTCGTATTCGTTCACGGTTGTTTCTGGCATCGCCATGCCAACTGTAAGCGTGCATCCATGCCGAAGACGCGCCTGCAATTCTGGCAAGAGAAATTCGACCGAAATGTAGAAAGGGATCATAGGGTCGAACGAGCGCTACGGCGAGCGGGATGGCGCGTCGCGGTGATTTGGGAATGCCAAACCAAGAAGCCAGAAGTCGTCCGCCGAAAGATCAAACGATTGACAACGCCAATCTAGCAGAGCGCCCTTACGGTCGTCGCATCTCGCCAAAATTGCTTCCAGAATGTTCGTCAGGGTACGCATACATGTCGGCCAGTAGCGGGCTAGTCGAACGGGCTGGACAAGCCTGACCAATGCATCCTATCGATTAGCGGTATGGTATTTTCTACCAATAGGTGAAAAGTCGGCCCGTCCGTCGCAAACTACTCCAATCACGCCCTTACCAGCTAAGGAGCATATCATGGTCAAGCGTCGTGCGGCTGTCGCATCTAAGCAGCAGAAAGTTCTCCTGCCGGGCCGCGACCCAAAGGAATTGGTCCTCACTTATGCCGGCAACATCATCAAGCATCTTGGCGTCCAGATGTATGCCGGCCGGCCCGTTCCTGCCATCGCAGAGCTAATTTCCAACTCCTGGGATGCCGACGCCAAAACCGTAGACGTTCGTGTTCCGATGGGCGAGCCATGGGACCCGAGAAATCCCGAGCACATCATTCAAGTTGTGGACGACGGCAACGGAATGACATGGGACATGATACGCGACGCGTATCTAGATGTTGGTCGCGACAAACGAGAGGCCGACAACACCGACAAATCGCCGGGTGGGCGCTTGTTGCAGGGAAGAAAGGGCATCGGAAAACTGGCCGGTTTCGGTGTCGCCGATGTCCTCGAGGTGCAGACGGTATACAAAGACTCTGATCGAGCGGTCCGCGAAAAGACCCTGATTTGGTTCAAGCTCGACCTATTAAAATTGAAAGCGATCGAACGGCGACCGGCACCGGCGGACGTCATCTTTGCGGGTCCGATCAGCAAGGCTCCTCGGGGTACTCGGACCAGGAAGGGTACGACCATAATTCTGCGCAAGTTGCATGCGCGAAAGGCACAGAATGCCGACCTATTTCACCACAGCATGGCCGAGCGCTTTCTATTCATCGGTCCGAAATTTCGCGTTCGACTCAACAACGAGGATCTACGTCCGGAAGACATCCAGCTTCAGTGGCGTTGGCCTAAGAAGAAGGGGTGGATCAAAGACGAAGTGCCTGGCTGTGGACCGGTTCAGTACTGGATTGGCTTCACACCAACGCCCAGAAAGCAAAACGAAGGTCAGCTAAGCGGCATTCTCATCTATACGAGAAAGAAAATCTCGCAGGAAGCAATGGTCTTCGATATAAGCGGCGGCGTTACTGGGCAACACGGACTGCGCTACCTCGTTGGTATGGTGAGGGCGGAATGGCTCGATGCGGGGATTCACGAAACCGACTTCATCGCCACGCCGCGTGATTCTATAGCGTGGGAGAGTCCGCAAGGTGTCGCGTTCAAGGAATGGGGCCAACAGCTAGTCAAGAAACACCTCGCGGAATGGGCAAAACTTCGCGCCAAACTGCGTGAGAAGCACATCAAGGAAATGAGCCCGGCGATCGCCGCTCGCATAAGCCAATTAGCGCCTTCGTATCGGGACGTAGCGCTTCAGTTCGTTGATAAGTTCAAATCGCTCGAAATGGAGCCCGGCGAGTTTGAAGACATACTTTCGTGGTTCTTAGATGCGTTAGAGAACGCCACGCTGCGAAGTATTCTTCAAAAGCTGCGGGATTCGGACGTGCGTGATTTGGGAGAGCTAGACGATCTTCTCTCAAAAATGGAAATTCGTACGGCAGTCACGCTTCTGCAAATCATCGAAAGTAATTTGGCCGCGATCGAGACGCTCGAAAGAATGCACCACCAAGACGCGAAGGAACGGGGCGTGCTTTCTAAGCATCTAGAAGGCAATCCTTGGCTCATCGACACCACTTGGATGCTCAACAAAGCGGAAGGCCGCGTGGCGACCTGGATTGAGAGTGAATTTGGGAAAAAAATGAAAAGGAAAAAGCGATCGGGAGATGACGATCGCGCCGATTTTTTCTGTGTGGCGGTTGGCGGAACGCTTCACATTGTTGAAATTAAGCGCGGAGCATTCGTCGCCAAGCTCGCCGACATCGTTCAGGCTAACAAGTACCGCGACTATGTCCTCAAACGGTTTGAAGAAATTACAGACAGAAAGGCGATAAAATACTCTCAGGTCCAGAGTCACCTTATCGCTGCAAGGTTGCATGAAGATGCCATATCTACGGCGGAGTCGTTGGAAAATACAGGCAAGGTGTTCTTCACTCCATGGGACGATCTCATCGAACGGGCTAAGCATAGCCACCATCAGTTTCGGGACGCACTTCAGAAGCGAGCCTCCGAAATTGCCTGATTTGATCTCACGAGCCTGTCGGAGCGCGCCCCTTCGGGCCGGGCTCTATGCGTCCGCTTTCGCTGCGCTACGGCGCGACGCACCGAACCCCTGCTACGCCGAGGCTACGCAGGGTTTCGGCCCATGCGGGTGACGATCCCTCGCGCAAGGGAGATCGAGAGCGCCAGCGATCGCACTCGGTCCCGCCGCATCCGCCTCCGCCGAGGCTTCGGCGGACAAGTCGCGGCTCCTGCGGGTGCGCCGCTTCGCGCGCCTTTCGGCGTCGCTGGCGCTCGACGGCGCTTCCCGACCGCGCTGCCGCACGGTCTCTTGGCAGCCTAGCTCGGTGCGCGCGCGGCTGAAGCCGCACAACGCCTCTCGCCTTTGTTAGTCGGCTGGTTGAAGGAAGTCGCTAAGGGGCTCCGCCCCTCGCGCGCGGAAGGGTGCCCGCACGTCCCGCGCGGCTGCGGCCGCGTCTCCCCGTTCTTCCTCCGCTTCCACCTGCGCTGACGCTTCGGCGGACGAGCCGCTCCGTGCAGAACGGGTGATCCCCCTCCCGGCCTTCGCCCTTCCCCTTGCTAACCCCGGTCTCGCCGACGGGCAGAGGTTCACACGCGCGCGCTGCGCTGGAACCCCGAACCAAAGGGAGAGGCAGGCTGAACGAACGCACAAACGCACGGGATAGGTATTTCTACGAACTATCAAAACCCCGACTATTGATTTATGGCCGGGTCTTCGATTCTGTAAGAGTCGGAGTGATTCGCCTGTTGCAGGAGACCTAGCCCCGCACGGCGACAACGCATCGGGCAGATACCGCGTGGCGTATTCTCAGGGAAAGAAGCGGCGTAAGCCGGTTCGACAGAACATCGCCACGAGGATTGAGCAAGCCGAAATCCGCCCCGAGGACACCACATCTCTTCTGCGGACGCTTTCTGGCATTGTTGCCAGTCGCATGTCCGGCAATGCAAAGCTCGCACAAATCCAGTCCCTAGTCGCTGAACTCGAAAAACCTCAAACAGCGCCCAAGACCGCAGATCATCCCGGTACGGACGACCATCCAGTCAGGTCTTTACAAGGAAAAATTGAACGGGAATTCAATCGGATAACTGATGAATCTCCGAATTCCGTTGCTGCAAGTATTTCCGACAGGCAAAATGAGGGCGCACATAGTGACTCCGTTTTTTTTGGCACCGTGGATATTACACAATTAGATACGCTTCTATCGAATGCGGGCATGAAATCGAAACGGGTTCGCGCTGAGTTCGCACGCTCTGTCGGCATGATCGCCAGTCGCATCGTCACCGGTGAGAACATTGAGACGACGCTGGCCGAACTAAAGCGGGTTGCCGCGAGAGCGGCGGCGAGCGATTTTCCTCCGTTGCCCAGAAAAGCGCCGTACCTATACGCGGATCGGCCGGAGCATATGCGTACAAGGAGCGGCGACGACATTATCTCATATCTCAGAGACCCCAATGGTTGGGGGCCGTGGACATCACGCGGACTTTTATCCCGCCCGGAGCTGGGGCGTTACGATCCCCAAGCCCTCACCAGTCTCAAGATGTGGTTGCACAAAAATGGTGGAAAATTACCCGCTGGCCTCGATATCCCTACAAAGAGTGAGGTCATAGACAGAATGGTGGCTTCTGGCGCTGTTCCGGCACCTGTTGCGCCGAAGGTTTGGCGCACAATAGCCCGGCGCGAGCAAAGGGCAGCGAGGCGATAGCGCAGATACAATCCGTCAGTGCGACTTTAGATTATATTTAGGATTCTGTGGCAGCCTTCTCGTACCGGTCATGTGCTAACTCGACAATCGTTGCCGAGTGGCGCGACCGGCCTAGGGCAAGCGCCATGGGTATTTTTGAAAGACTGTTTCGCTTTGCAAAGTTCGCAGGCGCAGCTAAGCCGTTAGCCCACACCGCTCCGCAAACTTCAACGCCGCTGCCGCACAATCACCGCCCCGGCTGGAGCGGCGGTCTCTTTGGAATCGTTCTGTGGCTTCTCGATGTTAAGGAAGGTTTGGCCTGTATCCGAGAACCCTACCGCTACTGCCAGAGTCTCGGGGACGTATTCAATACCACGTTGGATTTATCCATGGTCACGTTCGCCGGTGTCGTAGTTTGGTTGGTGGTGGTCGTGTGTAGCACAATCGTGTTGATCATATTTCTCCGCGGAAAGCTGAAGTTTCCGATTTCGGATTGAGTCATCCCTGCCACGACGCACACCAACCACTCCATTAAAGACGATAGCGAATCGACCATCCCCGTCCGCGTTTCACGCCAGTCTCCCTTTGCACTCTTTCTTCCGTTCTGCATGCCAGAATTTTGGGCGCGCAAGGTCTGCGGCTTTTGACGCTCCTCCCTTTCGCCGTTCAAACAGCCACGCAAACGGCCTCCGAATTGATGCGCAGTTCTGCATGCGCGTGCGCCGCCGTCAAAACCGAACGCGGGCCCGTCCTTCGGACACCCATTACGGCATAGCCTCCGGCTTTTTGACCGCGCCGCTTGTTCGCGCATGCGGTCGAACCGCATCGAGGCCGCGATAAGCATGGCTTCACAGACGAAAGGAAACGAACATGAGCAACAAGCAAACCGCCAAGACCCTTCCCGCATTCCGCGTCTACAGCGTCGCGAGGAACGGCGAGAAGAAAGCAAGCTGGGCCGAGATCGGCGCAGCGTGGCGTCACAAGGACGGCAAAGGCTTCAACCTTCAGTTCGCGGCGCGTCCGCTCGAAGGCGCGGCAATCGTCCTTCGCACGGTCGAGCCGAAGAAGGCGGGCGCTCTTTGAGCGCCTTACCTTCGCAGCAGGCTCGCGTGATCGTTACCCGGACGGTCACGCGGGTCCGTGCGCGTCACGGTCCGGCATCGCGGAAAGCCGCGCCTATCATCGCGCCGTGGGCCAATTCGCTACGCCGCAACATCGGCCGATTGCATACAATTGTCCTCATCTCGACGAATCGAGTGGGTAGCGCTATCGGTGAACAGAATGCTGTATTCTGTTCACTCGTTCTTCCCCGCGTCAATGGCCTCTGCTCGCTTTTTTTAGCGAGACGAACGAGGTGCTTGCCAATGACGCAATCGCTATTCGACCAAACCGGAAGCCGTAAATACCTTGTCGCTCGCGAAAGGCTCTCGTTTGTTTCCGCCGCCGTAGCCGAAGGCGGAACTGTTGGCGCGTTTTGCCTGACGCTCGCTTTCACTGGGGCGAGGATATCCGAGGTATTGGCTCTCCGCGCAGAAAGCATAGACGCGAGCAACGAGGCCATTGTGTTCGAGACGCTCAAACAGCGGAAGCGTGGGGTGTTCCGCGCGGTTCCCGTACCTCGGCGATTAGTGGATTTGGTATTGAGAGCAACGCAAGGATCAGGGCGTAGATCGCGCTCGCGTTTTTGGCCGTGGGGCCGCACGATGGCTTGGAAGCATGTTAAGCGGGTCATGAAAAGCGCCGGAATTGCCGATAGCCTATGCAAGCCGAAAGCGCTTCGACATGGCTTCGCTATAGACGCGGGTCAAAATGGTGTGTCGCTTAATATCGTACAACGATGGATGGGACACGCCCGATTGGAAACCACAGCGATCTATGCTGGTGCCATCGGCGAGGAAGAGCGGGCGCTCGCACGACGGACATGGAGGGCTTTGCAAGGCGCGCTGCGGAACTAGCCGTCCGAGCGTCTAGGCGCTCCGGCGATGACGTGATAAATCGGCATTCCGTGCTCCTTATGTGCACTGCTCGCGAACAATCGGACATTGATCATATAAAGTTTCAACGGCCCGGCTTTGCTAGCGAGATCGACGTGCTGAACCATATGTAACGCTTTGCTGCCAAGCGGCTGTGGAGGAAGGTGCAACGGCCCACCAACGAAATACGGCGCAGCCCTCGATTTCCCGAGAATGATTCCGGGTAGAGCGAGGCGTCGGAATCCATGCAAGCCGTGTCGCACTACCATGTGGCAGTAAGCTATCTTGGCGATAGCCCGCGCGAACAATTCTGCGCTGACACGACCAGACGACCAAACCTTGAAGTGCTCGTCGCCGGACAGTCCTAGCTTTTCCCGTATGTCTGGCGGCATCCAATGGTAGATATGAAAGAACGTCTCAGGAAACGGTGCGTCGATTGACTCGCCGCGGAAAAATCCAGCGTCGCCCCAGATGGGAAGTGCTGTTGAGAACGGAAATTCCTTGGCGGCGAATTCCTTCTTTGTTTGCTCGCCGCCAATCTCGATGTCCGCCGTCAGTGTATCAGGCCGACCTTTCGGATTTCTGGTTTTCGAGCCGGTGTGAAGGCGGTAATGCCAATATACCGACTTCGCGAGGTGAGTGTCTGCTGGATTGATGCTCTTTTCACAGATCGTGCAGCTTGCTTTCTCGATGACCGCATCGCCGTTCAGCGATAGCGGAATTATATGCTCATCGCGCAGGCCGTCACTTCCGCCATTCGAGCCACAATAAATGCACTCGCCGTAGCCGGGATATCGGTGTCCCTGTACGTCCTCCCAGCTTGAATCAATGTTATCAGTCATTTGCCGCGCAAAATATCACGGCCCAGTCAAATAGGGGCAGCAATTCACCACTCTGGCCCAGTGAACAGAATACAGCAAATTGTTCACGCCCGCCGCCGCTGCCGGCGGCGGCAATTCGGCGGGATTCCGGCGATCGAGGCCCGAAGCGCCGAGCGCTCGGGAGATTTGCCATGCGCCATCGGAAGACTGCCGTAGGCTCTATACTGGTCGCCCTATCTCTAAGCTTGACGGTTCCGGCAATAGCCGGACCGTTTGAGGATGGCAGCGCAGCCTACAAGCGCCACGACTATGCTCAGGCCTCGGCCTTGTTCCGCAAATCCGCAGACCAAGGAGAAGCGCGTGGGCAATATCTCCTTGGATATATGTATGGCCATGGCCAAGGGGGCCCGACGGATTATGCCAAAGCCCTCCTGTGGAACCGAAAAGCAGCCGATCAGGGGCTTGTCGAAGCTCAGCTCGACATGGGGTACGCGTACGAAAAAGGCCGAGCCGTAAAGCAAGACTATGCAACGGCATTCTCATGGTATCGCAAGGCTGCCGATCAGGGCGCGGCGGCAGGTCAGTACGATGTCGGCCACATGTACGATAGCGGCATGGGCGTCCCGCAAAATTACGCCATGGCCGTGGATTGGGAAACGAAGGCAGCCAATCAAGGGCTTGTCGAAGCTCAGATCAATTTGGGGTACGCATACGCCCAAGGTCGAGGCGTGAATCAGGACTATGCCACGTCTTTGTCATGGTATCGCAAGGCCGCCGATCGGGGCGCGGCTAACGGTCAGTACATGGTCGGCAAGTCCTACGACCAAGGACGTGGCGCCGCACAAGATTATTCAATGGCGGCGGAATGGTTTCGGAAAGCAGCCGATCAAGGGAATACGGATGCGCAAGGCTATCTGGCGAAATACTATGCCCTAGGGACCGGCGTTCCCAAGGATACCGCCTTGGCGCTGGCATACGCAAAGAAAGCGGCAGCAGGCGGCAGTCAAAACTGGCGCAACTTGCCTTCGTTGATCAAACAGATGATCGCCGCCGAAAAGCAACATCCGGCAGCCGGGGATTCTCAAGCGCAGTCCGGGCAGTCCGATTCCGGCGTAGTTCAGGTGGCGGCGCGTGGAACCGTTCGGCCCAATCATGCGAGCGCACTGGCACAAATCCGCAAATCTCTCACTGCTTCGGGCAACGTCGCGATTTCCAATCTGAACTACGCCAATGGGTATAGCGACGGCGGCGCTTATGTCGTTGAAGCGCAGTGGACCGAAACCGTGACGAGATCGACGGCGGATGCGCGCGCCGCAGCGGTCGAGAAGGAAAAGCGCATCCTCAACGATCCGAATTCCTCCGAAAGCCAGAAAGAGCACGCGAGAGAAATGCTCGATCTTGCCAGCTATGGAAGCATGGTAGGCGACGTGTTCGGAACCGACAGGAAGGTCGGCGACCGTTTCGACAAGACGGGCGTTTTCCGCTTCAGGAACACCGAGCGCGGCTGGCTGCTCGCCGCCCGCGTGCAGTAGCGAGCCCGAACAGTTTCCGTGGAATATCGAGTTCAAATATGCTATAAATACGTCATTATTCACTTAGCACAGAGGGGCAATGAATATTGGGGAACTTGAACGACGGCTTGCTGAACTCGAAAAGAAGCACGCCGATTTAGAGCAGAGCTATATTATAAATCTGCGGGCACACGTTCCAAGGCTTGTCGAGCTTGAATTGAAGGTCCGAGCGCTTGAGGAACAAAGACTGCCCGAACTCGAAAAAAAGCACTCCAAATTGAAGGAAGACAATATCGAGGACGTCCGGCATTTCACTTGGCGGTTCGTGGAACTTGAGGCGAAGGTCGAAGCTCTCGAAAGCCGCACCAGTGGCCCGAGTTAAGTCCAACAAATCGTGATCTGCATGCAGTGCCCTATTTAAAATCCTCACTCAGGCTGCGCAACTATCGGTCGAATTATAGTTTTCTCTATGATACCGTGCCTCCCGCGTAAGACCGGGTGGGGCAACCGTGACCGCCGACGACCAAGGCAACGGCGCGCCGGAGGCGCGTGAGAGCGAGCTTGCAAAGAAATTGGCAAGCCTCTCCGAGGATAAGCGCCGGAACTTTGAAGGTCGCGTCAACGCAGCCACTCATGGCAATGGCTTGGCAAGCTATGAGTACCGCTCCGATATGGTGAGAACCCTAGCGAAGGGATTGCCGTCTCGCGAAGAAACCATCGAGCTCAATGATCACCTGCGCAATGAAGAAGAGCGCGTTTTCTTGCAAAACCGCTCAGTGGATCGCGACCCTCAAGCAGCACAGCCTGGGATCGGGCCGCCGACGGGAAGTCCGGTAACGGAGGCGAGCCGGACTCAAACCGGCGATCCGATGGAAGGCGTGAGGCCTCACGGCCCGCCCCGCGACTACGACGAGTTACGCCAAACGCGCGGGACGCCCGCCGGAACGCGCGGCCGAAGGGAAGGAGAGAAAGGTCAAGTTGGTTCGCCACTCTCCAGAGAAGAATTGCAGCAGATGGCGGATCGCTACGGCGAAATCCGAAAAGCGGAGGGTATCGAGCCTACACCGAGCGAATTGCGTGAGCGCGATGGCTTGCTGAAAGTGCAAGCCGAGGGTCGCGCGAAACTTGCTCGCCAAGAGGGTCGGGACTCCGATGCACGAGACGCGCGCGGCGCATTGCTCGAGCATCAGCAACTCGCCGAACGGGTCGGGTTAGAGGCGCAAAGCCTGACCAGGCACATGCGGCGGCAGGGCGACCCGCGCGCGGAGAGCTTCGACAACGATGCGCGCCGCATCCAGCAGACGGGTTTGAGTGTTTACCGGCAGCGGCAAAGTCTGGAACGCGGCGAGGACCGCGTACAGGAGGCGTCCCGCTCCGCAACGCCGCAGGACCAGCAGAGGCAATCGGACTTAAGGCAAGCGGTACTCAGCGGCACGACAATCACCAGCGAGCAGCGTGCAGGCGCAGCACCCGACATCAAAGAGACACTTGACCGCACGGAGCGCACGCAATCCTCGCGGGGGCAAGAGACCGAAATCGCGGCTCCTCGGCGACCAGATGGACCCACACGCCCCGGAGCTGGCCGCCCAAGTGGGCGCGGTATGTAATGGAAGCGGCATAAGATGACGTTGCGAATATCGAAACTGTGGCTGGCGTCGGGAATTTTCCTCTCCCTCATCCTCGTAGCGGGCGGGCTTTGGTATTTTTTGGACATACACAAGGTGCAGCGGTTCTCGTGCGATTTTGTCGATAGCGACGGAATAACGTCGCACGAGAATATCGACATGCCGCAAATCGACCACAGCGCCTACCTCACGCCGAGCGGCAAGCTGATCGTGTCCCGCGACCGGTTCGTTATCTCGACCGATGCAAACAATATTGTATCTGTCGACACGACGATAGTGACGATCAGCCGGCACAATGGAGCAGCTACGGAAGAGTTTGACCAGGACATAGGCAATGGCCCTTCGCGTGGTTCGCCGTTGCACGGATCGTGCGCGACCATAAGGAACCTGTGGGTAACGGATTAGATCAAAGGGAGTGATACATGGCAGACGAACAGGATACACGAAACATCACGATCTCAGTGCCTCCCTTGCTGGCCGATTTTATCGGCTCGATTTGGGCGAAGGTGCTCGCCATTTTGACCGCCGTGTCGATCGTGCTCGGGATCATCCTCGAAATTCAGTCCGTCGTCGCGGGATTCTACGGCATCCGCAAGGCGGCGGCCGAGGCGCATATTTCCGAGATCAACGCGACCTATGCACGAGACGTTGGAAAGTATCCATGACCTCCTCAATACCGAACCTGCTGAAAACTGTGAGAGGTAGGGCCGCTGCAATCGGTATTGCCGTTGCGGCTCTGCTCGCGATCGGCTTCGCCGTGAGTGCGCTCTTCGGCGGCGAGCAGGAAGACAAGATACGGAAAACTTTCGTGACCGAAAGCGGCCGCACGACCGAGGCCGGAATCCGCTATGCCGCACACCATCGCGACATGGAGGCACTCCGCAACGCGTCCCCGCAACTCAAGCGGAATATTTTTCAGACGCTGGCGCGCATAGCGAAAGAAGGGCGTGCGCACGAAAGCGATTTGGACCATGCGCATGATTATCTGCGCCTGTCATGGCAAGCCTTGCTGGCGGGAGACGATAAGGTTGCGCTCGACGCGGCCGACCGCGCCGTGTCCTTCGCCGGGAATGCCGGAAACGAATATTCCTTGGGAGAGACTTACGATGCTCAATTGCATCGGGCTCATGCGCTCATGTTTCTCGGAAAGCGCGACGACGCTTTCACGATATACCTTCGCTACAAGGATCGCATAGGCGCGAACGGGGAGCCGGAGGACCAGCTGATTTGGAACGAGGCCGTGGCGGCGGATTTTCTGAGCTTCCGCGAAGCCGGATTGTCCAACCCCTTGATGCCGGACGTGGAACAGGCTCTCGGTATTCGTTGATCGCGTTGTTCTGGCGACGGAGCAAAACTCCAAGGGAGGTTCAAAGAGAATTGTCTCGTGGCAGCCTAGGCATAGGCGTTGAACGGCCATGGGCCGCTTGAGCTTCGGATGCCGCGATATCGACTTCGTAAGCTGCCTTTCGCATGACGTAATACCCGGTGACGAGCCCTTCGGCTTCGAGAAGAATGCCCATCACGATCGAGGCTGCCGTCAGGATCGCGAGCGTCTTTCCCCAAACCGAACCAATAAAGTCGGCCAACGCGGCGGGAACAACGATGGTCATGGACTTCGTATCGGTACTATCGGTCATGAATTTCTCCCTTGCCTACAATCCGAGCCACCGAAACAGAAAGAACGCGCCGCCGCCGACCAAAGCGAGCGCGGCGATCCAGCCGAGCGCTTCGGAAAGTCCCGAATGCCGCCGATTGTCTGGCGCGGTACGCGCCGGGTCATAGGTCAGTACCCGGTCGTCATCGACGGGCCATTGAAAAGCGTCCCGGCAGATGGTGCCGACGAGGATATGCTGATTGCCGACGAATTCGCGCGTCAGTGCGACGTGCAGGTGCCCGATTTCGACCGGCGAAGCGGTCGCGCAATTGACGTGCAAGGGTGTGTCGTCGACGAACTCGGCCAAAAGGACTTGCGCGCTGTCGCTCAGCGCGACCTTCCCGCCGATGCTCTTGCCCCCGAGATGCTGACGGACATCCAGCTCTTCCTTCGTGTAATAGAGGCCGTCCGCCGAATGGTTGCTGAAACCGCGCAGATGCTCCCACGGCTTGCCTTCTTCGAAGGAACCGTGGCGTACCGTGCCGCGCGCGACGAACAGCAATATGCCGCTCGTCGCGTCCTTCATTATGCGGCACTCGACGCGCGCGCGGCGCATCGCTTCGGGCGAGGCGATGTTGCGGTCCTCGCACCACGACACGACGGGAAATCCCGCCGCGTCTTTCCCGATCTGCAATTCGTGGATCACGCGCCGGACTCCGGTTTGGCAGCGTATTCTGGGTCGGGATCGTAGAGACCCTCGAACATCGCATCCCTGTAGTAGAAGAGGCGCTCCGCAATCGCCGGATTGTCCTCGGCGTTGAAGATCAACACGCGGCCCTTCTTGCGGCCGAGCGCAAGGCGCAGCTCGTGCTCGGCGAGAAGCGGAACCTCGCGGCGGTCGTCCTGCAACGGAGACGCGCCCTGGCTGAGGGCGCTGTTCGATGCGCCGCTGCGGACTTTCTCGACGATGCCGGTCCGGCCGAGACTGTCCGAAAGGGTCTTCAGCGTTTCGGAATCGCTGATGCCGAACGCCGTGATGACTCCGCAATTGGCGAAGAAGGTCTCCCACGCTTCCTTATAGTGCTGTTTTAACTGGCCGACATTCTGGACGATCAGCCAGAGCTTGACGCCGAAGCCGGCCATGAGCCCGGCCGCTTTCTCGATCGAATCCATGTGGCCGAGCACCGGGAATTCGTCGAGCACGAAGAGAACTGGCGGCTCGGGCTTTCCTTGCGTGCGCTCCATGATCGTGATCGCGAGCAGGATCACGAGGCGCAGCCACCGCGCATGCGTCGAGAGGCGCATCGCGGGCAGGCTCAGATAGAGCGTCATCCTCGTGCGCTTCAAATCCGCGAGCCGGAAGGTGCTGTGGCACAGCGCGCTTTCGATTTTCTCGCTGTCGAGCCATTGAGTTTGCGTGCGCGCAGTCGAGAGAACCGAGCCGCGCTCGTTATCGCCCATCGCATCGAGCTGTTCGGCGACGCCTTGGCAGACCGAAGCGTGCCGCCCCTCCTGCTCCTTGAGGATGTGAACGAGCGCCGCTTGCGCGTTGAGGGTCCCGTTCTCGTCGATATCGCTTGGAGTCTGGAAATCGATCTTGTCGCGGATGCTTCGGTCGGTAAGCATCAGGAGCCGCCGCACCGTGACGAGATTACGCCGCGCGGGATCCTCGTCGGCGACCGCGACGAGGATCAGGGCGCGTATGAGCGCTTGCGCCGACTCGGTCCAATGCTTTTCGCCATGCTCGGGATGAGTAATCAGCGCATCCGCGAACATCGCGGCGTCGTCGATCAGGTCCGGCGAATCGAGATCGAGTTCGGCAAGCGGATTGAACGACGAGGCGGCGCGGCCGCTGACGCCGAACGGATCGAGCACATGGACGCTCTGCCCGAGCCCGCCCTTGCCGCCGCGTGCGCCAGGCCCCCGGCGTCCGGCCGTATGCCGCGCCAGTTCCCCCTTCGGATCGACGACCAGCGCCGACCCTTCGTAGAACATCAGATTGGGTTCGATCAGGGAGACACCCTTGCCGGCGCGGCTGCCGGCAATGGTCATGACATGCCGGTCGTCGTTCCAGCCGATCAGCCGTCCGGCGCGGCGGCCAAGCAGAAGGCCGCCCGTTGGGTTCCAGCTCGGGCCTTGCATCTCTTCCGGCTTTAACCAGCGTGCAAACAAGCCGCGTTCGATGCCGCGCGCCAAGGCACGTTCGCCGTGGCCGCGCGGGAGGTCGTCGCGTAGCTCCTGCTCGAAAAGGTCGTCGGTCATGTCGAGCCCCCGGCCACTTTACACGAGCGCGACCGGACGATCTCATGACGGGAGTCGGAAAAGAATTACACCTTCGCGTGTGTTCAATCGGAAATTGATGCGAACTTTTTCGATCCCTGCATACGCTCGTACGACACGGAACGGAGTTTCCGGCGGCGCAAGTATTTCCGGTCTGGTATGTTGCCTTCATTCCGCGCGAACGCCGGAGGGAAGGCAGCTGCCCTGCCTTCCCGTCTCCCCCAAGAGCAGGGTTGAGACCGTAAGAGAAGATGAAAAAGGCAACCAAAAGCAGATAAGGCAGAGGGCAAGCCATGCGCGGTAGTGCGCTACGTCGTCTCGGTGAAACCGATCCTCCTTGCGCGCCGCGCGGCTTGGCAAGGGCTGTCCAGCCCCGTGCACCCCGGCCAAAGGGAGCCTTGCTCCCTTGTGGAAACCCAGCGCCGGAACTCTCCGGTTCCGGCACCTCAGGTCCAAGGGTGCGCCCCTTGGAAATCCGCGCTCATGGAGCCTTGCTCCCCGAGACCCCAGCCTGTCCCGCCATAGCTGCGGAGCAGCGACGGCGGACGCGCAAGTGGCCGAGCCCCTTTTCGCCCTATCCCCGTATGCGGAACGCGTCATGAGTCATGGCAGCGAAAAGCGCGTCCGCAACCGGCACCTGACCGTTCGTCTCAGCGACGACGAACGCGCCGCGATCGACGCGGCGGCGGAGCGTGCCGGGCTGATGCCCGGCAGCTTCGCGCGTCAGGTGCTTCTCGGCGCTCCGGCACCGCGACAGGTCAGGCGTCCGCCGGTTGAGCGCAAGGAGCTTGCCCGCCTCCTGGGCGAACTCGGCAAAATCGGCGGCAATCTCAACCAGCTCGCCAAGGCGGCGAATACCGGCGTACTCGTTTATGAAAACGAGATCGACGCCGCCCTTCGCGGGCTTGCCGATGTGCGGGACGCGATCCTGAAAGCCCTTGGGCGTGCGCCATGATTATCAAGGGCAAGTCTCGCGCCGGTCCCGCCGCGCTTGCGGCGCATCTCGGCAACGCCGAGAAAAACGAGAAGGTCTCGCTCGTCGATGTTCGCGGCACCGTCGCGCAGGATTTGCGCGGTGCGCTCATAGAGATGGACGCCTATGCGGTCGGCACGCGCTGCGAGAAGTCTCTCTATCATGCAGCGATGAGTCCCGAACCTCCGCATAGGCTCACGCCCGAGCAGCGCGCCGAAGCGGTTGAGGCGCTGGAAGAAAAGCTCGGGCTCGCCGGTCACGCCCGCGTGGTCGTGATGCATGAGAAATTAGGCCGCGAGCATATCCATGTAGTCTGGTCGCGGATTGACCTCGACAACATGCGCTCCATCAGCGATAGCCATAATTATCGCAAGCACGAAGAAGTTTCGCGCGATCTCGAGCGCCGCTTCGGTCATGAGAAGGTTCAGGGCGCACATATCGAACGGGATGGTGTGGAGCGGCCCGACCGCACGCCCTCGCGGGCGGAGCTTCGGCAAGAGGAACGCACCGGCATCAGAGGTAGAGACGTGAAGGCAGACGTAACCGAAGCCTTCAAGGCGAGTGACAATGCGCAAGCTTTTCAGTGCGCATTGGAGGACCGCGGCTACATTCTCGCCAAAGGAGACCGGCGCGACTTCGTGATCGTGGATCGCGCGGGCGGGATCCACTCTCTGGCGCGGCGCATCGACGGCATGAAGGCAGCTGAGCTTCGGGAGTTTATGGCCCCGATAGACCGGGAGAGCCTTCCGGACATTGCAGCAGCCAAGGAGCTTACGGAAGAACGCGAGCGCCAGGCTACGGGCGAGAAACAAAGAGCGGTGCTGGAATCCATGTATTCGCGCGGCGAAGATTACGTCAGCCAGACGCACGCCGCGCTGAAAGATCACCGGATGCGTCAGGGCGAGTTGGACCGAAGGGCCGTCGAAGAAATCACAGACCGGACGGAGCCACCGCCGAGCGGTTCTTCGGAGAATGCGAAGAGCGTGGAGAGCGGGAAGACCGACCGCCAGCCACGGGCTCCCAGAGGAGGCCGCTCCGGGGGCCGATAGGGGCAGCGAGCGGCCGATCTGCCTATGAGATGCTTCGAATGCTTTTGGTGTTCGCGCGAATGCTTCTCTACCGATTGCGCTACACGCTGTTCAGGGAAGCGGGCTTGGAGTTGACCGGGCGCGCAGCCCCGGATGTCACGTCCCGTCCCAATCCGCCTAGGCGTCGCGGCGTGAAGTGCGACCTGAAATATCGCTGAAGCTTATGAAGAGCGCACTATAGCATTACCTGAAGGGCGCACTTTAGCATTACCGCGGTGCGCATGGCCCTCCCGCCGAAAAAACGGGATAGCAATTCACTAAAAAGCGCGGTGTTCCAGGGCTTTAGCAGAGACCCCTTTCTTATCGACAGAAAAGTCGCCTTTGCCGTGCCTTAACTACGGAAAAGTCGCTTTTTTCCACTTTTTAGGCTCGCTAATCGCGAAAAAATCCCCAGCTTTGCTCGTGAGGCTTTGCTTATTGCGGTTCATCGATAGCGGCTTGTTACCTAATGTCGGCATTTGCCGATTAGTTGCCGACGTTTTGTAACAGCCCCGAGGGTCCGGGGGAGTGGTTTATCCATCGCTATTTCAGCGGCGATGATCGCCGCAAGAACCGCTGTAAGCGAACGCAGACATTTCGCAAATGTCAGTGCTCGATGACATTGTCCTTCGAGCCCACTTTAGCTTCGGGAGGACAAGATGGAGACGCAGGAGAACACAAGCGCGGAAAAAGTTGCCGGAAGACCCCGGAAGAAAAGAGATGACGAACCGGCCGTAGACCAGCGTGCGCTCCGGATTAACGAGCTTTTCGAGCAGGCTGCGGCCGGGCGCGGCTATAAGAAGGAAACCCGGAAATTTAGGAAATGGTATGCGCGCGGGCTTGTCATCCGAGGCGAGTTCATCCGGTGGCGCATGATCGAACGCAGCCGTATCCGAAAGCAGCCGCTCACGAAAGAGGAGCTTGCGGAGCCTTACAACGTCGTGACAAGGCGAAAATGGAAAGCCGCCTACATCCCAACAAGTACGCTCGTCTTTTTCATCGACGCTGATTACCAGTCCGAAAGCCGCTTCGAGGAATTGAAAGGCGGGCCCTTCGAGGGCCGCATCGGCGAATTGCTTGCCGCGTGCGAGGGAGCGGCGTCGCTTGCGATCGCCGCCAGGAACAAGGCAGCCGAGCGGAGCCGCCGAAGAGCGGAGCGTGCCGCTCAGGCGCTCCGTATGGACATATTGGCCGATAGGGAAGAGGCCCGGTGGTCGAAGTTCAGAGCGGAAGCCAACGCGTGGCGAGAGGCCACCATCCTGCGCGAGTTCCTGGATGGTGTCGCAAGAAAGATGGGCGAGCTCGCAGAGCGGCCACGGCGGGTCGATATCTGGCTCGACTGGGCAAAGTCACGTATCGACTTCCATGATCCCATGACCCGCGAAGCACACGCCCTGTTCACGACGCTCATAGCCAAACCGCGCCTACTTTCGGATTACGAACTTGAATTCGGCGAGGAAGAAGACTGCGATTTTGACGTCTGAAAAGTGAGACGCTGATCCGATCGGACAACATGCTGATCCAAGATACGCCCGTCGATCTGCATGAATTTTCAACGAAAAATCATGCATCCGAGGTCGAAGTTTTGACTTGGCTTATCGCCCAAATCGCCCGGCTATCCACGGCTATTGATGTTCCCGATCGGTAATATTTTGCTTAAAACAGACAAAAATCCCGTTATTATTCCCGTTCGGGAATAATTTATGGACTTCCGGTCACCACTTGTGATATATTCCCGATGGGGAATATCTCTATGACAACCGCGAGCGATATAGCCACTTCGATCAAAGATGCGCGCCGGGCACTAAAGCTCCGGCAAGCCGATCTTGCGGCGGCGGCTGGCGTGGGCCTTCGTTTCTTGATCGAGCTTGAGGCGGGCAAGCCGACCGCACAACTCGGCAAAACGTTGGCCGTCCTCGATGCGCTCGGACTCGATTGCGATCTCGTCCCCCGGACCGCCACATCCAAACGACGGAGCAAGCTGTGACGCGCGCGCTCTCGGTATGGTGGGATCGAACGTTGGCCGGCACGCTGCGCATCGATCGACACGGCGATCTTAGTTTCGCTTACGGGCAAGCCTGGCTCGACGATCCGGCGCGTCCGCCGATCTCACAATCGCTGCCGAAACGCGCGGAGCCATTCAATCGTCGCGAGACGCGTCCTTTCTTCGCCGGGCTTCTTCCGGAAGAAGCACAGCGTGAGGCTGTCGCGCGCAGCCTCGGCATCTCGGAAGGCAACGATTTCCGGCTGCTCGAAGCGCTGGGCGGCGATGTTGCGGGTGCGCTGACGCTCTGGCCCGAAGGCGAAACACCTCCGGCGCAGCCGGAGACTTCCACCGCTCATCCTCTATCGGAAATCGAACTCGTCGAGATTTTGGATGCGCTGCCCAAGCGGCCGATGCTCGCCGGTCGCGACGGACTCCGCCTTTCTCTCGCGGGTGCGCAGCAAAAACTTCCCGTCGTGCTGGTCGATGGCCGCGTCGCGCTGCCCCAGCCGGGACAACCGACTACGCATATCTTGAAGCCGCCGATCGCGCGCTTTCCTGTGACGACGGAGAACGAGGCTTTTGCAATGCGCCTTGCCGAGGCGGTTGGGCTGAAGGTTGCGGCCGTCGAGCCGCGCCACGTTGCCGGGCGTCCCTTTCTGCTCGTCGAGCGCTATGACCGCACGATTGATGCCGATGGCCGCGTGCGACGATTGCACCAGGAAGATTTCTGCCAAGCGCTCGGCATCCCATCCGAGCAGAAATACGCGAGCGAAGGCGGACCTGTGTTCAAGGATTGCTTCGACCTCGTGCGGCGGGCCTGCACGCCGCCCGCGCCGTCCCTGCTCGCGCTTCTCGATGCCGCGATCTTCAACGTCATCCTCGGGAATGCCGATGCGCACGGTAAGAATTTCAGCCTCCTTTATGCCGGGGGAAAGGTGAGTCTCACGCCGCTCTACGATCTGCTTTGCATCGTCGCCTATCCCGAGCTCAGCCCGAAATTCGCGATGCGCGTCGCCAAGCGCGCGACGCTAGAGGAATTCAGGCCCGACACATGGGAGCAGTTCGCGGAGAATGTCGGCATCGGCGCGCCCCACACGCGTCGGCGCGTGCGCGCGCTCGCTGAGGCCGTGACCGAGCAAGCGCCGCGTCTCGTCGCGGCGCTTGGTGAGTTTGGGCTCGATGCCGCGGCGCTCGGAAATTTCTCCGACATCGTGCGTGCACGCGCGGAGCGTTTTCTTTAAGTACAGTCCGTGCCGGTCTTGGCGAGAGAAGATCATCCTTCCCGGATGAAGCCCGCAGATTGCGCGAGCCCAATTCAACTGCCTAGTCGAGTCCCGCCGATTGACGCTCGCACTAGGGGCGGAAAAATCGCTTTGATCTGGAGGAGTAACGATCCCGAGGGTAGCTGTTGGCGCGGAACTGCGGCGGCCCTTTCCTATTTAGCTTTCGCGCCACTTTCGGACCAAGGTCCGCCCGGCGGCCAACGAAGATTGAAGTCGGCAAGGTCGGCGGCAGCCGCAGCCGGATGCAGAAGGAAGGCGCGGAGAAGACGAACGACGGCATCGAGATCAGTGTATTCCTCCAGAATGGATTCGCGCGTCACAAATGCTTTCCATCGTGAGGCTACCTCGGACTGCTTTGTAAAGGCATCGGTCAAAGCAGGCGGCGGCTCTGTCGGAAGGAGCGTTCCGCGTCTCTTGAAGGTGGCCATCAATGCCTTCGCCAGCAAAGAACCTTCAAACTCGAACATAGAAGCGAGGACGGCCACGTCGTGAAAGTCCTTCATCCGGCTATTGGTAAGCCCAAGCGAAACCATCGCCTCGAACTTCTCAGCGACAACTGTCTCGCGCGGGTAAGCAAGGAGACGCGGCTTCGGCAGATCGAGAAGGGAAGGATAGTCGGTCAGTTCCGGCTTCGGCGTGATCGCATCGCCGAAACCAACGTCGATCACGACCGGAACGCGTGCGCCACCGAGATCGGCCGTCGTCCTCAGGCGGATGCCGCCATAAGAGACGTTTTCACGGATAGGCTCGACCTTCAGCTCTTTCACGTCGAAAGTCACGCCGTCATCGTCGACGGCGGTCGTTAGGATGGTTTCAAAGGCCTTAGAGACGCGAACGGCGTCTTCTTCGCCGCGCGCATGGAGATCGAGATCGCGCGTGTTGCGAAACGGGTTTTCCAGCCAGACCGCTTGCAGCATCGCGCCTTTCAGCACGAATTCCTCTTGGAAGCTCGATAGCGTCAGGCGGTAAAGAATACGTTCGAGGACGTAACGCCGTAGCGCGACCTGATAGTCCCAGCCTCGCGCATTGGCGAGGTTCTTGAGCCGCTGGCGGATGGACGCGGCGATGTTGGCGATTTTATCCGGCATGGTCGAGCATTGCTTCGAGATACGGCCTCACCTTCGTCCAGATGCGGCGGTGTTGAGCCGCTTGCATAATGGAATCGCCGGTCGCTTTCCTGTGCTTGAGCGCCTCGCGCATTCCTTCGATGGCAACGTCGGTTCCGACTTTACTGCGGAAACGGAAGCAGTCGGCGATCGTGTAGGCAGGATTCGTCACGCGAACCATTACGCCCTCGATCTTGTGCTTTTCGACGCCTTCCGCGAGCGTAGTGTCGCCAAACCGTACGAAGCGCAGGGAAGGCCGCTTGGTTTGGGGCATCCATGCCGAGGAGGCAATCGCAACCCAGATCGCGCGCGGAAGCTGTACGGTCAGATCGTGGAATTGGAGGGCCGAGACGAGGCAGATCACGCCCTTCGGCACCAGCTTGCAGGCTTCGGCAAAGCCGTGCTCAGTGGCAAGCTCGGCGTCGGGAAGCTGATAAACGCCACGTGTAAGACGAACGATGCGGCCTTGACGCGTAAGGCGAGCAACCGTCGTTTGATTTATGCCGGCCGCTATGAGTTCGTTAAGGCGCGCAATCCCTTGTTCCCGCAGTATCGCGAGCGTCCTTTCCGCTTGGGTTAGAGCCACCTTGGGCATGTAACAAAACCTCGGTACTTAGTTCTAATGTCATAGGATTTGTTACATCGATTCGCCATGAATTTCATAAGATATTGATCTAAAACAATTTATTAGATTCTTGTTCGCTCAATGTTCTATTGTACAATCTTCGCGAGCAGACGACTCGCCCACTACGGAGTCCTGTTCAACAACCAGACGAAGGCGCCCACCCATGGCCGTAATTTTTCATACCGACAAACCGCAGAAGCTGCTCAACAGTTTTGACGCCAAGATCGAGCAGAAAGAAGCGAGCGGAAAAATCACGACGTGGGAAAAGAGCGATGACGGAAAATACTATACCCACAAGGCAAAGGAGTGGACGAAGAAGGCTTGGTTCAAACCGAACGTAGGCACGTCGAGGCTCACCTTCAATATCATAAAACCGAAGGACGCCAATGTTACGGCAACGGTCTACGCCTACTATCATGGGCATCTGATCGAGACGTTTCTCAACCACTTCGATCACGACTTTGAAACCGGCGAAGCAACCGCGCTCGCTACGTCGGGCGACAATTGTGGCTAGACAGATAGCGATGGGCATGTCCGCTTATTTGTGCCTTGAAACAGATGCCACCCGCTGTTGACCTTCACGCTCGCCTTGGAGCTTTTGCCGAGACCATCAGCAAGGGGCCGCTCGGGCTTGCGCGCTACCGACGAGACGAGACGGCACGCCCAACACAATGCTTTGCAAATGTTCTGATGAAAGTGAAACGCTGCGGTGGCCGCGAGCGGTTCGGATGGATGTTTCACTATAGGGTTGTTCCCGAAATCGACGGGCTTGGCTACCTGATCGCGGTTCATCATGCCGTTTGGCATGCTCCGGATGGTTGTCTAATCGATGTCACGCCTTTCCACGCTGACGAGAAGCACCACCCCATAACGGCAGCCGGCGACGTTCTTTTTCTTGTCGATGATCAAGCCGAGCCGCTGTTCATTCACAACCAATTAGCTCCTCTACCGTCGAAATTTCACGCGCTCTGTGCCGATGCACGTCTGATAGCGCATGTCGAAAAACTGCGTATCGATGAGCAAAGTGCCTGTCAGCGAATTTACTCCAGCGCGTTGTGACGCCCGCAAAGCGACGAACGAAAGTTCGGAATCAAAAATGATGTCAGAACCTTCAGACAAAGAAATCTTCGAGGCCGTCATTGCCGCCGACGAGGAAGGATTACTTGCCGGAGAAAATCCGAAACAGCGATCGCTCCAAACGATCTTTCGCGCGATGAAGCGTCTCGGATTTGAAAGTTTTGTTTTTGCGGGAACTGCTACTCATCCAACGGTCGAGCGCATTCACAACATCATTAAACAACTCTACAGGCCCGAAGATATCGCCGTCGGTGGCATTCATATGGGAACGTTTATGTTCCGGGACGTCTTTGCCCGCATCAGCGTGGCATTGGCTTATGGGACAGTGCGCGTGGAGCCTTTGCGGCACACCAACATGAACGAACTGCAACTACGTTGGCTGCGGTCGCGTCCGGAGGACTACAACGCTTTCCATGACCAGTTCGCCGACATTTGGGATTTCGGGTGGGGACTATTGGAGCTAGGCAGCACCCGGTCTGTCGGTGACGAATGCAAGAATTTCATGGGCCTCGCCCACTTTCAGCTTCAGGCAGCGGCGGCGATCGTGACGGGAGCCTATGATTTTCGCGGCGCTGTCCAAAGCAGCCTGATCGCGACCGAGCTTGCCTTGAAGGGCGGCCTTGCCGCCAGCAAGCTCGACCTCAAAGCGCTCAAAAATCTAGGACACGATCTCGGCGCGCTCACCGCCGAATTGGAAAAGCATGAGCCCAAGTTGGACGGAAAGCGCATAACGGAGACGATCGGAAAATTCCCTAGCTATGTTCCAAACCGTTATTCGCCGAACCAGCCGGACCGGCGTGCGACCGGCCATATCGTCATGGGCGCGCAGTATGTAGCGGCGGAGGTCATGCGGCAGCTCACCGACCGCAATTTCAGGTCTGCGGCGAAGGACTACCCGGCGCGGTCGTATCCGCCCCTATAATCCGCGCGCCAATGGATGGCGCAGGCTCGTCCGAATCGATCTTCACAACCGGACGAGTCGCGCGCAGAGTGGAGGTGCGGCGCGGATGATCTTCGCCGTTGGTGATCCGCCCCATGCATGCGGAATTCCTGGTGAAAGCGGGCACCGGATATTCGGTCTCGGACCGCAGAGTCTTTCACATTCCTTACACATAGGGTCAATAATGTGGAAATAATCGTTAAATATCAAAGACTTGATATTTGACGCGGCAGACTCAAAATCCAGCGCCCGCAAGGGCATGTCGGTTCGATTCCGACCTCGGGCACCAGCCTTCGCTCGCGAAGCGAGAGAAGGCTGTCGCGCCGTAGCCGTCCGTAGCGACAGCGTACGGACGGGCGAAGGCGGACCGGTTGCCGCGGTCGATACGCTGTCGCTATCGACCGGCTCGGCAAGCCAGTCTTCACAAAATCTACCCTTGGTAGTTTCCATTTCCTGCTCTGTAATTGCGCGTCGAATCGATGAGCGCGCGCGGCATGAGGACGGCGGAGTTCGAGTTTCGGGTGCCGGAGCGGCTGATACCGTCCAGGCCGCGCGAATTGCGCGGCGGACGCCGCGGCGACGCGCGGCTGGTGGTGCTCGACCGCGCGCGCGAAAGGATCGAGCACGCCCAGTTCCGCGATCTCAAATCCTGGCTCGACAAGGGCGACGCGCTCGTCGTCAACAACAGCCTCGTCATGCACGACCGGCTCCACGGCGAATGCGCGGACGGCAGGGTTTCGCTCATCCTGTTCGGCCAGCACCCCGACGGCTGGCTCGCGCAAGTAAGCCCCGCGCGGCATGCGCGGCGCGGGCGCCGGATCCGCATCGGCGGCGGCGAGGTGCGCGCGGTGCTGCTGCGTCCGGATGCGGACGATTTGTGGGTCGTGCGGTTCGAGTTCGAGGGCGATTTCCACGACGTGCTGCAGCGCTTCGGACGGCGCCACGCGGCCGCGCTGCAGGACCTGAGCAAGCGCATGCAGAGCTATCGCAACGTCTATGCCACCGAGCCGGGCTCGCTCGAAGTGCCGTCGGCGGGGTTGCATTTCACGCAGGCGATCCTCGCCGGGCTGCGCGCCAAGGGCGTCGATATCGTGCCCATCACCCTTCATATCGGGCTTTCGGAAGCCTATCGCCATATCTCGGCGCGCGACGTCGAGGACCATGAGGTCGGCGCGGAATGGTTCCGGGTGAATGACGCATCCGCGCGCGCGCTCAACGCGGCGCGCAGGCGCGGCGGTCGCCTCGTCGCCGTGGGAACGACGTCCACTCGCACGCTCGAAACGGTGGCGCAGCGCGGCGAGCCGTTCCGCGCGCGCGAGGGCTGGTCCGACCTCTATATCCGCCCGGGATACCGCTACAAGGCGGTCGATGCGATGCTGACCAACCTGCACCAGCCGCGCTCGAGCCATCTGATGCTCGTCGCCGCCTTTGCCGGCAAGGACTTCACGCTCGCCGCCTATCGCGAGATCGTGCGGAAGGAGTATCGTTTCGACCTTTTCGGCGACTGCATGCTGATCGTGTGACGCAAACAAAATTGTCATGGCCCGCGAATGTGGGCCACCCAGGTTATGCAGCAGTGCCCTTTTTGAATGGTTCACGCGCAGACGCGGAGTCGCGGGAAGATAACGAACCTCTGCGGCTCCGCGTCTCCGCGTGAGTCCGTCCAGATCGAGCAGAACCCAGCTGGGTGGCCCGCATTCGCAGGCCATGACACTGGATTGGACAGGTCAACTGCGAAGGCCGGCGTCAATCCACGTTGCGCCAGATGCCATGGCCGAGGTTGAGGTTTTCAGGCGCGCCGCGCATCACGCGCTCGATGCGGGCGAGATAGGCCAAAGCCCAACGGCGGCACCAGTCGTCGACGTTCTCGCCTTCGGCCGGATCCGGCAGGTGCTCGAGCTCCATCGCCACGCGTCCGTCGCGCCAGGTGGCGTGCCACCACAAGGATCGCGCGCCGAGCTTGTGGATGATGCGCGGCACGAAGGTGGCGAGCGTGATGGGACGGCCGAGGAATTCGAAGGCGAGGCTGTGGCCGCTCTCCGGCGACTCCGCCGCGAAGCCGACCAGCGTGCCGCGCTCGATCTGCTTGAACAGCTCGCGGAACGACGCGTTGCCGCGCGCCGAGATGCGCATCGGCGCCTCGCCCTCGATCACCGGATCGGGTCCCGCGAAGCCGAAACCGCGGAACGCCCGGCCGCAGGTCTGCATGTAGCGCACGCCCGCCGCCAGCGGTCCCATATGCGTCGTCACGACGACGCAGCGCGCGCCTTGCGGCAGCCGGTCGATAGCGGTCTCGGGCGCGTGGTCGATCAGCGCGTCGATCTCATGGGCGCGCTCCGGCGCCGAGAGCCACCAGTCGCGCAGCAGCGCGTCGGCGTTCTGACCCCAATGGAGCCTTTCGAGCCATGCGTCCTCGGTCCACACCGACTTATCGGCGAGCTCCCAGGCCCAGCGCGATCGCTCGTTCCAGATGTTGGGAGGAGGCTTGCGGCCGCGCAGCGCGGCAAGCCCGTCCGCCAGCGTGCGCGGCAGGCTGCGCGCGCCGACCTGCGAGAGCTTGAGGCCGCATTGGCGCATCGCCTCGTGATTGCCGGACTGAAGATGCAGCACATAGAGATCGCGCAGCGACGCCTCGTCGTCGGGACGAAGCGCGAGCGCTTCCTCGAACGCGGCCACGGCGCGCTCGGTATCGCGCACGCCGCGCAGAGCGCGCCCGCGCGCACGGGCATGACGGAAGGTATCCTCCGGCGTCATCGGCTCGTTGGCGCGCGCGCTGGTGCGCAGCGCGCTCAGCGCGTCGTCGTGGCTGCTCTCGCTGATCAGGAGCTCCGCGCGCCACAGCCATGGGCCCGCCTGCGCCGGCAGCAGCACCGCCGCGCCGTCGCACAAGGAGATCGCAAGCGGCCTTTGGCGCGCGCGCACCAGCGCGAAGATCCATTCGCGCAGTATCGCGAGCAGCGCCGCCGTTCCGTCCTCGAGCGCGCCGCGCTCCTCCCGCGCCTGCTCGAGCCGCCCGGCCGCGACGAGGGCGATGACGCGCGCCGCGCGGAACAGCGCGATGTCGGGATCGAGCGCGATGGCAGCGTCGATGGCGTCGACCGCGCCGGCCGCGTCGCCGGTCATGAGCAGCGCCTGGCCTTGCAGGTTCTTGAGCGCCGCGGATCTGGGAATCGCCGCGACCGCCTGGTCGAGGTGCCGCAGCGCCTCGTCCGGCACGTCCAGCCGAAGCAGGAGCTGACCCACGAGCTGCGCGGTGCGCGCATCGAAGGGGTGGCGGTCGAGGGCCGCACGCGCCGCCTCCAGCGCGTCGCCGCCGCGCTCCTGGCGCATCAGCACGCGTGCGTGGAGGATGCGCGCCTCTATCGTGGCCGTGTCGTCCGCGATGAGCTGCGCGAGCATGCGCTGGGCCGCCTCGAGATCGCCGGCGTCGGCGAGCGCCTGCGCCTCCTGGAGCGACGGCATGGCAGGTGCGGGTGTCGTGGGCGCCGGCAATGCTTGGGCCTATTGCGCGGCGATGGTGTCCGCCGCGTGCATCGGAGCCTTGGCCTGCCGCGCGGCGAAATCGAAGACGAAGATGCGGCGCAGCGATTCCATCATCTCGAGCCAGCCAGAGAACGCCTCGGCATCGGCCAGGTCCTCGGGCCGCGGCGCGAGCTTGGTCGACCAGCCGCCGCTCATGATCCGGCATTGCGAGCAATCCAGATCCGGCGTGCAGCACTTGATCTCTTTGCGCTCCAGATCGGCGCCGTAATAATGCATCAAGGGCGTGATGCGCGAGCCGCAATCGGGCGCGATGCCGTTCGCGTCGACCGGATGCAGAGGCTCTTCGCGCGTCGACCAGGCGTTGTAGTTCTTGGAATAGAGGACCGTCTCGGGGAAGTCCTCCATCAGGTCGAGCACCGTGCGCTCGGCGTGCTTGAGGTCCTCGCCCGACAGCATCGGCGTGTCGTCGGGGCGGCTGACGCGGAAGAACTGGTCGTCATTGGCATCGCCATGGCTGAGCTTGGCGAGATACGTCACCGTCGGCGAATAGAGATTGAAGGTCAGCGGCAATCCGTTGTCGCGGCACAATTCGGCGATGGTGCGCGCGCCGTCCAGGTTCCAGCGCGACAGCGTGTAGTAGACGATCGCGCGCGGGTCGCCGCGATAGTTGCGGAACGCCTTCTTGTAGGCGGCGGCGCCGCGCATCTTGCGGTCGGTCTCCTCGTCGCCCGCCCACATCGAGATCGAGATGCGGAAGGGGACGGCGGCGTCGATCTTGATCGTGCCGTTGGTGCCGACATTGCCGTATTGGAAATGGCCGGCCGCCGCCATCAGGCGCTCCTGGTGCAGCGCGGGCTCGGCGCCGACGAAATAGGCCATCGACACCTGGCGCTCGGTCTCCTTGGCGAAGAAGGTTTCCCATTCCTCGACCGCCTGGCGCTCGGTGATCTCCTTCAGGCCGGATTCGAAATAGTAGCAGCCCTCGCATTTGAGGTTGCAGCGCTGGGTCACCTCGTAGAAGGCGGGCTTGCGGAAGACGCGGATGGTCTGCTTGGCGGCCTCGTAGCGCTCCGCGAGGTCCGGGCGCGGCTCCACGAGCTCGCGAACGCGCCTGAGAACGACGCGCGGATCGGACGCGGCGTACGCCATAATAGTTCCCCAAAACCGGCCGGTTCGGCCTCACCGTCCCCAGGGTGTCAGGAAGCTGACCGAAAATCCACATTCAATTCCGTATAGAGCCGAACTTTGGCGGGATTCCGCGGGAAAGTTCCCGGGCGGCCAGCCCGGTGCCGTCTCGCCTGAACCTGATGGGTCATCCTTCGAGGGCCGCTTCGCGGCCACCTCAGGATGACGCGCTGGTTGTTAGAGTAGGTCCGTCACCCTGAGGTGCGAGCGAAGCGAGCCTCGAAGGGCGACGGGCCGCTTGGCGCCGCCCCAAAACAAGAAACCCGCGCCGGATTTCTCCGGCGCGGGCTCTTGCTTGAAGGTCGTACGGCCCTATGGGGAGGGGCTTACCACGGACCGCACGCCTCAAGAACTGGTCGTCAGAGGACGATCTCGCCGATGAAGGCGCCCGTGTAAGGGTTCACCTCGACGAACACGACGCGGCCGAAGCGGTCGTAGGAACGAACGACATAGCGGTCGTGATAGAAATACGGGTCGCCGACGAAGCGCACATAGTTGTGGCGGCGCAGCTCGCCGAAGATCCGGTCGCGCTCGACGATGCGGCCGAAGCCGGGCCTCCAATAGCGGTCATGCGCGCCGACGCGGTGCTCGAAGCGGTCGGGGACGCCGTCGTGATTGCGGTCGGTCGCCATCGCTGCGTTGGTTCCGGCAAGGGTCATCACCGCGACCGCCGCCAGCAGGGCCTTTTTGACAAACATTTTCATCTCCTCTTCTCTCTGCCTTTTCGGGCCTATGTTGGAAGCGGTCCGACTGGAGCCGCCGTTCCATGTCGCGTAAGATGGCACCGCGCTCCTGAACGCGTTCTGGACGGTGCGTTCATTCGTCGTTCATTCGCACGAGCCTAGAAAAAGCCCATGCGTAGCCGTGTAATTCCTTGTATCGCCTTCATTTTCGGCTTGCTCGCCGCAGGCGCTGCACCGGCTTGGGAAAACGCCGACGCGCCCTCGCTCGACCGCATCCTCCCGCAAATCCGCGAACGCCATCCCGGCAAGTTCTATGACGCGGAAGGTCCGTGGCGCGGTCCCGACGGACAATGGCGCTATCGCCTGAAATGGATGACGCCGGAGGGACGCATCGTGTGGTTCGACGCCGACGCGCGCACCGGCCGCGTGCTCAGCCCCGAATTCGACCGCATGCGTCCGCCGCCGGTGGTCCGCGAGGAGCGCCGCTTCGAGCGCGACAGGCCGTGGGGCGATCGCCCGCGCCGCCCGAGATAGGAACACGCCATGCGCATCCTTCTCGTCGAGGACGACCGCGACCTGCAGCGGCTGCTCAAGAAGGCGCTGAGCGACGCGGGCTATGTCGTCGACACGGCGGGCGACGGCGAGGAAGGGCATTTCCTCGGCGACACCGAGCCCTATGACGCGGTGATCCTCGACCTCGGCCTGCCCAAGCTCGACGGCGTGCGCGTGCTCGAGAAATGGCGCAAGGACGGACGCAAGATGCCGGTGCTCATCCTGACCGCGCGCGACCGCTGGAGCGACAAGGTCGCCGGCTTCGACGCCGGCGCCGACGACTATCTGGCCAAGCCCTTCTATACCGAGGAGCTGCTCGCGCGCGTCCGCGCCTTGCTGCGCCGTGCGGCGGGTTTCGCCACGTCCGAGATCGAGATCGGCCCGCTGCAGATCGACACCCGCGCCAGCCGCGTCACGATGGACGGCAATCCCGTCAAGCTCACCAGCCTGGAATACCGCCTGCTCGCCTATCT
The DNA here is from genome assembly GCA_021325375.1 of Alphaproteobacteria bacterium. GTDB lineage: Bacteria > Pseudomonadota > Alphaproteobacteria > Micropepsales > Micropepsaceae > Rhizomicrobium. The sequence continues at coordinate 162,673 of JAJPHG010000018.1, forward strand.
CGCCCATCACCGCGGCAAGGTCGTGTCGCGCACCGAACTGGTGGAGCATCTCTACGACCAGGACTTCGATCGCGACTCCAACACGATCGAGGTCTTCGTCGGACGTTTGCGCAAGAAACTCGACCCCAATCTCATCCAGACGGTGCGCGGCCTTGGCTATTGCCTCGAAGTTCCGGGCGCTTCGGATCGCGCCGAAGCTTGATTCCCTCGCCGCCCGCCTCATCGCGGGCGCGCTGGTCTGGACCGTGTTCGGCCTGGCGCTGGGGGGCTTCGTGCTGTCGCGCGCCTTCACCTCGGCGGTGGAAGACAGCTTCGACACCACGCTGCAGGTCGATCTCGACGGGCTGATCGCGGCCGCCGAAGCCGATCCCAATGGCGGCGTGGTGCTGGAGGAGCGCCTGCTCAACCGCCGCTTCGAGCGCGTCTATTCGGGTCTTTATTGGGAGATCATCCCGATCGAAGCCGGCGAGCCCCTGCAGTTCTCCCATTCGCTGTTCGATCACCACATCACGATCGACAACCCGAAGAGCGCCGGCCAGGCGATCTTCGGCTATGCCGAGGGGCCGGAGAACCAGAAGCTGCGCGTGCTCGCCCAGCGCATCGTCTTTCCCGTCGCCGCCACGCCGCAGAAGGACGACACGCGCTCCTACACCTTCATGGTCGCGGGCGATCTCAACGAGGTCGACGACGAGACGCGCGATTTCAACGGCACGCTGATCTGGGCGTTCTCCATCCTGGGAGCCGGGCTGCTCTTCGCCGTGTTCCTGCAGGTGCGCGTGGGCCTGCGTCCGCTGCGCCGCGTGAGCGAGGCGCTCGCACGCATCCGCGACGGCAAGGCGCGCCGCCTCGAAGGTGATTTCCCCGCCGAGATCGCGCCGCTCGCCTCCGAGCTCAACAGCCTCATCCAGCACAGCGAGGAAGTGGTCGGCCGCGCGCGCACGCACGTCTCCAACCTCGCGCATTTCCTCAAGACGCCGCTCGCGGTGCTGTCGGGCGAAGCCGATGCCGAGCCCGGGCCGCTCGCCGATTCCGTGAAGAAGCAGGTCTCATCCATGCGCCGCCAGGTCGATCACTATCTCGCGCGCGGACGCGCCGCGGGCGCGCTCGACGTGCTCGGCAACCGCACGAAGGTGGGCGCGGCGTTGAGCGATCTGGTGCGCATCCTGGAGCGCATGCATGAGGAGCGCGGCATCGAGATCGCGCTCGATTGCGCGGACAATCTCTACTTCCGCGGCGAGCGGCAGGATTTGGAGGAGATGGCGGGCAACCTCATCGACAATGCCTGCAAATGGGCCCGCGCCCATGTGCGGGTGAGCGCGCGCGCGATCTCCGGCTCGCGCTTCGAGCTCGTGGTCGAGGACGACGGCCCGGGCCTCAGGCCCGAGGATCGCGAGCGCGTGCTGGAGCGCGGCGAGCGCCTCGACGAAAGCGTGCCGGGCTCGGGGCTCGGCCTCTCCATCGTCGAGGACATCGCCAAGCTCTATGGCGGCACGTTCACGCTCGGAAACTCCGCGCTCGGGGGCTTGAGCGCGACGCTGGTCTTGCCGGCAATCGCGTGAATGCCGCAAGCGGTTGTTAACGCTGTCACGTTAGCCTCCAGGAGTGGGGACAGGTCTTACGATGCTTTCGACCGAGAAATCCGCGCTTTTACAGGCTTTCCTGGGCGGGCTGCCGCAGGCGGCGGCGGCGCGGCTGGCGAAGGCCGTGGAGATCGACCGGCTGGCCGGCGGCACGGTCCTGCCCCACGACATGATCCTGGGCGCGCTTCGGCCCAAGCTGCGCCATGTCGAGCGCACGCCGACGCCGCTGCGCCTGTTCTGCAAGCCGTTCGAGGATCTCGTCCGGCCCGAGAACCCGCCAGAGAACCGGAAAGAGAAAGTCAAAGGCCGCATCGCGCGCGCCAGCATCGTCACGGTGTGGACGTGGCTGAGCAGGACGCTGCTGCCCGAGGCCGCTTCCGCCTATCAGTCCGAGGTCAGGGCGCTGATCATCCGCCAGCAATTCGACGACGCGCTCGCGCGCGTGGCTGCGTTCTGGACGCTCGCCGCGGACGCCATGACGGCGGCGATCGCGAACGACCGCAAAGCGGTGCGCATGGCGCTGATGAGCGACGCCGTGCTCGCGGACGCGCAGGAGATGGCGTTGCTCCTGTCCGCCGGACAAGAGATCGCCGCGATCCAGTCCCTCCTGCCCAGGCTCGTGCCGCAGCTCACCGACGACATGCTCCACGCGTTGCGCGACATCCACGACCGGTTGGCCGCGAGCACGGCCGATGCCGCGCCCTATGTCGCGGTGGTGGCGATGAACCGGCTCGTCCATCCCTGGGAAGCGTTGAAGCTGCCGCAGCTCGTCACCCATCAGACCCAGGACACGCTGATCAGCAGCACCGACATGGGGCTCGTCGGCGATCTTCTCTTCGCCGACATCGAGCTGCATGGCGGCGCGGTGCGGGGTGCGCGCCATCCGGTGTTCGACGTCCATGTCCTGCTCGACCACCTGGCGCATTTCACCGAGCTCTCCAGCTCCATCGTCAAGGAGATCGACATCCGCCGCGACGGCAAATGGGGCAAACGTCTTCTGAAGGACCGCGCCGCGATCGCAGAGCACATGGAAGGATTCATGGAGCGCGCGCCGAAGGAGATCGTCGCAATGCTTCCGGTGCAGAAGAGCGGCGCCTTCGGCGGCGGGCCGAAGACGGCCGATTTCTCGCGCGCCGTCGACGGCGAGAAGGCCGATCGCGGCCTGCGCTATGCGCGGCTCGTCACCGGCTGCGCACCTTATGCGGCGGCGGCCTCCTTTGCCGCGGCGCAGAAGGACGCGTACGACGAAGCGAGCCAGCATCTGCGCGGCTACAACGAAGACCTCATCCGCGAGCTGCGCGGTCCGGAAGATTCGCGCCGTGCCGTCCTCGAGCGCCAGTTCGAGCTCGCCGCCGAACTGACCGCGCTCCTCTTCAGCCCCGAAGAGTCCGAATTCCTCCGCCGCCGCGCCCGGGCGGCGACGGCACAGGCGGCTGCGGCGTAGACATCGCCGCCGCCTTAGGCTATATTCCGCATATGGAAAAGCACGCCGAACTGCGCAGCCGGCTCAACGACCTCATCGAGGCTCTGATCGCCGAAGGTCATTACAAGACCGGCGACGAAGCCGTGCGCGCGATCGCCGAGCTTCTGGAAGAACGCGAGAAGAAGGTCGCAGCCTTGCGGGCTGCGATCGAAGAGGGCGAGAACAGCGGGGATTGGGAAGAGTTCGACCTGGAAGAGTTTATCGCGCGTAAGAAAAAAGAACGCGTGGCCTAGACTTTTATGGCGCGTTTTGTCCTTCGTCCCAGGGCGAGCGCCGACATCGACGGGATATGGGACTACACCGAGGGCCGATGGGGCACGGCGCAGGCGATCGAATATACGCGCAACATCTGGGAAGTCATCGAACGAGTAGCCGAAAATCCTGACCTCGGCCGGCGCTGTGACGATCTTCATTTCAAAATTCGTGCAGGTTCACACTTCGTGATTTATCGCCTCGTCGGCGGCAAGGTTGGTATTGTCCGCGTCCTGCACCAAAGAATGGATTTTAAGCGCCAGCTCTGACTAGCAAGCCCCTTCCTGCTTGAGCGCAGCGATCTCTGCAGCCGAGTAGCCCAACTCGCGCAGAACCTGATCCGTATGCTCCCCCAGCATCGGTGGGCGCGCGCGGACTTCGCCGGGCGTGCCGTGCAGCTTCACCGGCGTCGCGGCGACCGGTGCCTTGCCGATGCCCGGGAACTCGATCTCCGTGAAGAAATCGCCGGCTGCGACGTGCGGGTCGGCAAGCGTCTCGCGCGGGCGGTAGACGGGGCCGGCAGGGACGCGGGCGCCTTCGAACGCGGCGATGGCGTCGGCGCTGCTGCGCTCGGCCACCCAGGCGGCGACGCGTTCGCTGATGAGCGCGCCGTTGTCGCCGCGCGCTTTGTCGCTCGCGAAGCGCGGATCGTCGAGCCACTCCACGGCGCCGATCAACCGCGCCGCGCGGCGGAAGAGCGGGTCGCCGTTCACCGCGACGGTGATCCACACGCCGTCCTTGGCTTTGTAGATGTCCGACGGCCCCGCGGTCTGGCTGCGGTTGAGAGTCGGCTGGCGGTCGAGCTTGAGCACGGCTTCCTCGATCAGCGTCGGCGAGAAATAGGTGAGCGCGGTGCGCAAGAGCGCGCCCTCGACCATCTGGCCGCGCCCCGTCGTCTCGCGCGCGCGAAGCGCGGCCGCGACGCCGAGCGCCAGCAACGACGCGGTGCCGAAATCGACCCACGGCGCCGCCGCGCGCACCGGCTGCTCCGGTGTGCCCGCGAACCACACCGCGCCCGACATCGCCTGTGCGACGCCGTCGAAGCCGACGCGCGTCGCGTAAGGCCCCTCCATCCCGAACGCGCTCACCACCGCGAGCACCGCACGCGGATTGACTGCGGATACGCTCTCATAGTCGAGCCCCATCGCTTTCAAGGTTTCCGCCGGCAGGTTCGCGACCACGACGTCGGCGGAGCGCACCAGCCTCTTCACGATTTCGCGACCGGCCTCGCACATCGGATCGAGCGTCATGCTCTTCTTGCCGCGGTTCATCTGCAGGAACATCGCGCCTTCGCGCGGGGAACCGTCCTCGTTCTGGGCCAGGGGAACCAGCGTGCGGTCCTCGCGCCCGTCACGCTTCTCCACGCGGATCACCTCCGCGCCCAGATCGCCGAGCAGGGCGGCGCAGAACGGGCCCGCGATATAGCGGCCGAAATCGATCACGCGAATCCCGTCGAATGGTCCCGGCATGGACGAACCTCTTGGTTGTGGTAGAGTTATGCGCTGCGGGGCGTTGCGTCCGGATTATACCGGGCTGTCGGAGAGTTGCATGAGTTCCCGCAAGGCCTTCGAGTATCTGAACAGGATCACGGGACTTGCGCCGCTGAGCGCGCCCGCCTTCGAAGGCTGTGATCCCATCCTGGTCACGCCGTTCCGCGCCGCGGAGGCCGCGAGCGCCTCCCTTGGGTTGAGCGCCGCCATCGCGGGCGAGATCTGGCGCCTGCGCGGCGGCGAGGCGCAGACGATCGCCATCGACCTCAATGCTGCCGCGGCGTCGCTTTTGTCGTTCACTTTCGTGCGGCGCGACGGCCAGACGGTGCCGCGCCCCGCCGCCGACGCGCCTACGGTCGGGCTCTACCGCTGCGGCGACGGGCGCTGGATCCATCTCCATGGCGGCTTCCCGCGCCAAATGGGACGCACGCTCGACCTGCTCAACGCGCAGAACACGCGCGAGGGGGTTGGGGCGGCATGCGCGAAATGGAACGCGTTCGCGCTGGAGGAATCGCTCGCCTTCATGAATCTCTGCGGCGCGGTGGCGCGCACGCGCGAGGAATGGGCGGAGAGCCCCCAAGGCCGCGTGGCTGCGAATGCGGCGCCCATCGTGCTCAAGAAGATCGGCGAGGCGCCGCCACTCAGGCTCGGCGACGCGCATGCGCCGCTCGACGGCGTCCGCGTGCTCGATCTCACGCGCGTGCTCGCGGGGCCTACATGCGGGCGCACGCTCGCCTCCTATGGCGCCGACGTGCTCAACATCCGTGCCGAGCGCCTCGACACGATCGAGCTCTTCGATCTCGACACGGGGCAGGGCAAGCGCTCCGCCTTCCTCGATCTCGTCAATCCGGCGGATGCCGAGCGCCTGCGCCAGCTCGTGCGCGGCGCGCATGTATTCGTGGACTCGTATCGTCCCGGCGCGCTCGCCAAGCTCGGCTTCACGCCGGCGGCGCTGGCGCATATCGCACGCGGCATCACCTATGTCTCCGTCTCCTGCTACGGCCATGAGGGGCCGTGGGCGGGACGGCGCGGCTGGGAGCAGCTCGCGCAATCCGCCACCGGCCTCGCGCACGAGCAGGGCCAGTTCAGCGCGCAACGCCGGCGCGAGCGCGATCCGGCGCCGGAGCTGATCCCGGCGGCGGTTTGCGACTACATCACCGGCTATCTCGCCGCGGCGGGAGCGGCGGCGGCGCTGCTTCGGCGCATCCGCGAAGGCGGGAGCTGGCACGTGCAGGTGTCGCTGTCGGCGACCGCGACGTGGCTCGCCTCGCTCGGCAAGATCGACGCCGCGCAGGTGCCGCAGAGCTGGGTCCCCGAGGGACTCGACCGTTACTTGAGATCGTGCGAAACCGCGCAGGGGCGGCTCGACTTCCTGGGCCCGGTGGTCCGGATGGCGAAGACGCAGCCCCAATGGCGTTTGGCCCCGCCCGTCCCGGGCGCGGACCGGGCGCTGTGGCCGGATACGCGCGAGGAGATGCATGCCGCCTAGGAACAATCCGCTCAAGCTCAACCCGCTGCAGCTGCGTACACTGACGCTCCTGCAGGCGATGGCGCACGCTCAAGGCGGCGAGCCCACGATCTCGCGCTTCCCGCAGGCGCATGGCGATCACTTCCATCTGGGCGACGCGGTGGTGGCGGGCAAGGACGCGACCGGGCTCTACAACGAAATCGTCTGGCACGCGCTCGAGCGCAAGGGATTGGCGAAGTCGGATTATCCCAGACAGATCGTGCTCAGCGCCGAAGGTCTGAACTACGAGACGGGCCTAGCCGGCGAGATCCTGCAAAAGAGCGGGCATTAGAAAAAGCTGTCATGGCCCGCGAATGCGGGCCACCCAGGTGACATCAGCTCGGTTTAGAAAATCGCGCGCGGAGACGCGGAGAAGAAAAAGAACCTCCGCGTCCTCCGCGGCTCCGCGTGAGTCATTTCAAGTGTGCAGAATCCAGCTGGGTGGCCCGCATTCGCAGGCCATGACAGTTGGGCTTGCTATTTCACCTTCGTCAGCACCACCAGCTTGGCGCTGAACAGCGCAGCGCCTTCCCTGGTCGCGAAGAAGGCGTCGAGCTCCTTCGGATCGGCGGTGATGTGGCCGTCGTCCTCGCTGCCTTCGTGCACCGTGCCCTTGATTCTGCCGGCCTTGATCGCCGCCGTCGTCGCTTTGTCGTCGAGCAGCGAGAGCGTGAGCTTGCCGTCCTTGCCGATGTCGTAGCGGATCGGGATGATCTGTCTTGCGTCTTCCTCGTTCGCGGGCGTGCCGTTCTCCGACCGCTCGCGGACGCTCATGATGTGGTTGGCGCCCAGCGTCACGACGTCGGCTTCGTAGACGTTCCACTGGTCGGCATCCGACTCGAACGTCACCAGCATGGCCGTTATGCTGCCGTCCTCGTTGCGCAGGAAGGCGAAATAGCCGTCCTTGTCCTGCTTGTTGTCGCCGCGACCCTTCCACATGCCGATCAGCGCCGGATCGGGCTTGAAGCCCGCGGTCGAGCCGACGGGATGGTCACTGGTGACGGGCAGGCAGGCGGCGAGCAGAAGTGCCGCGAGACCCAGGCAGGCGAAGCGAATGGTTGTCATCGAAATCCCCCTTTGAACAGCACAAATCCTGCACCTGGATTCAGGCGCTCTTGTGACCTCCCCTTGTGGGGAGGTGAGACACTAGCGCGTTTGAGTTGTGCGGCGCCGACCCTATAGTCGCGGCCCATGACTCCCAAGAAGCGCCGCCGCCTTGCCTTTGCGATCTCCCTGCTCGTCGCGGGCGCGGGGGCGGCTGCGCTGGTCGTCTATGCGCTGCAGGACAACGTTCTCTATTTCTATAGCCCCAGCGACGTCGCGGCCAAGCACATCGCGCCGGGCGTCGCGTTCCGCATCGGTGGGCTGGTCGAGAAGAACAGCGTGCGCCACGGCAAGGGCGCCGCCATCAGCTTCATGGTCACCGACGGGCGCACGCGCGTGCCGGTGGCCTATGCCGGCGTGCTGCCGGCGCTGTTCCGCGAGGGGCAGGGCGTGGTCGCGATGGGCGCGATGGACGGCGCCGGCACCTTCGACGCCAGCGAGATTCTCGCCAAGCATGACGAGCGCTACATGCCGCCCGAGGTCGTCGACGCGCTGAAGCGCTCCGGCCGCTGGAAGGAAGGCAAATGACCGGCGAGATCGGCCAGCTCGCGCTCTGCCTCGCGCTCGCGCTCGCCTGCGTGCAGGCGGCTGCGGGTTTGTGGGGCCTGAAGGACGAGCGCGCGGCGGGTGTCGCGTCGGGCGCGGCGCTCGGCATGTTCGTCTTCGTCGCGCTGTCCTTCGGCGCGCTGGTCGTGGGCTTCGTGACCTCGGACTTTTCCATCGCCGACGTCGCCAACAATTCGCATACGCTCAAGCCCCTGATCTACAAGATCACCGGCGTGTGGGGGAACCACGAAGGCTCGATGCTTTTGTGGGTGCTGGTGCTGTCGGTCTACGGCGCGGGCATCGCGTTCCTCAAGCGCGGGGGGCTGCGGCTGACATCGGCGGCGCTCGGCGTGCAGGGATTGCTCGCGGTCGCGTTCATCCTCTTCATCCTGCTCACCTCCAATCCCTTCGCGCGGCTCGACCCGATGCCGTTCGAGGGATTGGGATTGAACCCGCTGCTTCAGGACCCCGGCCTCGCCTTCCATCCGCCGACGCTCTACACGGGCTATGTCGGCTTGTCCGCGACGTTTGCTTACGCCGCCGCGGCCCTGCTCACCGGCGACGTCGACCGCGCCTGGGCGCGCGCGGCCAGGCCGTTCATGCTCATCGCCTGGATCGCGCTGACGCTCGGCATCGCGGGCGGCTCGTGGTGGGCCTATTACGACCTCGGCTGGGGCGGGTTCTGGTTCTGGGACCCGGTCGAGAACGCCTCGCTGATGCCGTGGCTGGTGGCCACCGCACTCCTGCATTCCGCGCTCGCGACCGAGCGCACCGGCGCGTTCCGCACCTGGACCTTGCTGCTCTCCATCATGGCGTTCTCTCTGAGCCTGATCGGCACGTTCCTGGTGCGCTCGGGCGTCATCACCTCGGTGCACGCGTTCGCGAGCGATCCCAAGCGCGGCGTCTTTATATTGCTGATCCTGAGCGTGGCGATATTGGGCGCGCTCGCGCTCTTCGCCTGGCGCGCGCCCAAGCTCGAGAGCGGCACCGCGTTCGAGCCCACGAGCCGCGAGACCACGCTGCTCGTGAACAACATCTTCCTCGTCACCGCGCTCGGCGTCGTCTTCGTCGGCACGATCTATCCCATCATCCTGTCGGCTTTCGGCACCAGGCTTTCGGTCGGCGCACCTTACTTCCAGCTCTTCTTCGCGCCCATCTTCATCGCGCTGATGATCGTGCTGCCGTTCGGGCCGAGACTTGCGTGGCGCAGAGGCGATCTTCTCGCCGCGTTCCGCACCCTGCTTCCCGCGCTCGGCGTTGCAGCGGTCGCAGGCGTCATCGTCCTTGCAGCCGCATCGCCCAGGACGCTCGTTGGCGCCGGTGCGTTCGCGGTCGCGGGTTGGGTGATCGGCGCGAGCGCGGTCGATCTCGTGGCTCGCGTGCGCGCGCGGACATTCGCGATTGCGGGCTTCGCCGCGGTCCTCGCGCATGCAGGACTCGGCATCACGCTGATGGGCGTCGCGGGCACGAACCTGTGGCGCAGCGAGGCGCTGGAAGTGCTCGCGCCCGGTGAGACGATGACCGTCGGGCGCTACACGCTGCGCTTCGACGGCGTGAAGGGCGTCGCGGGCCCCAACTACCAGGCCGCGCATGCCGACATCGATATTTTGAAAGACGGCGCCGTCACCGGACATCTCGCGCCCGAGCGGCGCATGTATCCCGCCGAGGGCCAGGAGACGGTGCAGACCGCGATCCGCACCACCGGGCTCGAGGATCTCTATGTCGCGCTCGGCGACGACCGCGGCCAAGGGCGCTGGACGTTGCGCGCCTATGTGAACCCGCTGGCGCCGCTCATCTGGCTCGGCGCCGGCGTGATGGCGCTGGGCGGGCTCGCGAGCCTGTGGGGCCGCGTGCGCGCGATGTTCTTCGCACAAGACAAAGAGCCGGCCGCGCTCGCGCCGGAGGCCGTATGAAACGGCTCCTCTTCGCACTGCTCCTGATGTCGAGCACGGCCTTGGGCGCGCGAGCGCCGGAGACGCTGCCGGATCCCGCACAGGAAGCCCGCGCCCAGGCCTTGCAGAAGGAGTTCCGCTGTCTGGTCTGCCAGGGCGAATCCATCGACGAATCGGGGGCGCCGCTCGCCGCCGACCTGCGCCGTCTGATCCGCGAGCACATCGCCAGGGGTGAGAGCGACGCCGAGATCACGCATTACCTCGTCGCCCGCTATGGCGACTTCATCCTGATGAATCCCCCTGTCCAGTCAAACACTTACGCGCTCTGGGCCGCGCCGTTCGTGGTCCTTTTGCTGGCGGCCGGCACAGGCGGCTGGATCGTCCTGCGCGCCCGGACCCGCGCCCGGGAAACATCGGCACAATAATTACGCATTTGTAACCACCAAGAGAAGGTTGCGTAACCTGAGCGGCCTATGTGAGAGGCCGTGCCGGGTGAGGCTGGGCGGCTGGCCTGCCCCGGAAATCCAGGAGATATAGATGTTGGGTGAGAAGTGGGTTGCTTACGCCAAGCAGCACGCAAAGATTACGGCGCTTGGTTCGGCGGCGGTCATCGTCGTCGTTGGTCTCGGTGCGTTCAGCCTTCTGCCGCGCGTTGAGAGTTCTTCGAACAGCGGGCCCGAGCCCGTGCGCATGGTCTCGGCCGTGCCTTCGGAGAACCACACGCCGCCGCGCATGCTCGAGAGCGGCGCGCCGTTCAGCTTCGCCGATCTTGTCGAGCGCGTGAGCCCGGCGGTCGTCACCATCACTGCCATCGAGCAGGAGACCGCCGCCGACCAGCAGGCGCAGCTCGACGACCTGCCCGCGCCGTTCAAGGATCTCTTCAACCAGTTCAACCAGGGCCGCCAGCTTCAGCCGCGCAAGGCGGTGTCGATGGGCTCCGGCTTCATCATCGACAAGTCCGGCATCGTGGTGACCAACAACCACGTCATCGACGGCGCCAAGAAGATCACCGTCAAGATGCCCGACGGGCGCAGCCTCGACGCGCATCTCATCGGCACCGACGCCGCGACCGACGTCGCCGTCTTGAAGATCAAGAGCGACAAGCCGCTTCCCACCGTCGATTTCGGCGACGACCGCCAGCTTCGCGTCGGCGACTGGGTGGTCGCGGTCGGCAATCCCTTCGGCCTTTCCAATTCCGTGACGGCGGGCATCGTGTCGTCCATCGGCCGCGACGTCGGCAGCGGTCCGTATACGGACTTCATCCAGATCGACGCGCCGATCAACCGCGGCAATTCCGGCGGCCCCACCTTCGACCTGCGCGGCCAGGTCATCGGCATGAACTCGATGATCTTCTCGCCGTCCGGCGGCAGCGTCGGCATCGGCTTCGCCATCCCGGCGTCGACCGTGCGCGAGGTCGTCGCCCAGCTCGAGGCGCACGGCCATGTCGCGCGCGGCTGGCTCGGCGTCGAGATCCAGGCGATCACGCCCGAGATGGCCGCGTCGCTCGGCATGAGCGAGCCCAAGGGCGCCATCGTCGCCAGTGTCGTCCCCGACGGCCCGGCCGCGAAAGCGGGCCTGCGCCAGGGCGACGTGATCCTGTCGGTCAACGGCAAGCAGATCGAGGACAACCGCGATCTGTCGCGCCGCGTGGCCGCGCTCGCCGCCGGCACGACCGCTTCCTTCAGCGTCAGCCGCGACGGCAAGGTGCAGACGATCTCGGCCCATATCGCCCCGCGCAAGGAAGAGAAGCTCGCCGCCAACGACAAGGGCGAGGCGGTGCCGGGCGCCGTCGGCGCAACCGGCGAGGCGATGGGCCTGGGGCTGGCCGCGGTCACGCCCGAGACCCGGCGCGTCTTCAACCTCGACGATTCGACGCAAGGCGTCCTCATCACCAAGGTCGATCCCGACAGCGACGCGGCCGACAAGGGCCTGCAGCCGGGCGACGTGGTGATGTCGGTCAGCAACAGGAATGTGCGCACGCCGCAGGACGTGCAGAAGGGCGTCTCCGAGGCGCAGACCATGGGCCGCAAATCCGTGCTGCTGCTCGTGGCGACGTCGGGCGGTTCGCGTTACGTGGCAGTGGATATCGGCAAGACCTGAGTTTTCTGCGTACCGGGCGGCGCGGGGCGGGAACGCTTCGCGGCGTCCGGCCCCCGCGCCGGTGGTGGCCCCTTCCCCCCCGTTGCCGCCGGCGCGGACCCGACAACGGCTTCGATGGAGAGAGCCACCATGCGTATTCTTGTCATCGAAGACGATCTCGAGGCGCAACGCTATCTGGTCAACGGGCTGAAGGAGGCCGGCCACGTCGTCGACGACGCGGCCGACGGCGAGACGGGGCTGACGCTCGCGCTCTCGCGGCCCTATGACGTCGCCATCGTCGACCGCATGCTGCCCAAGATGGACGGGCTCGACGTCGTAGCCGAGATGCGCGAGCACTCGAACACGACGCCGGTTTTGTTCCTCTCCGCGCTCAGCGAGGTCGACGACCGCGTGAAAGGCCTCAAAGCCGGCGGCGACGACTACCTGACCAAGCCCTACGCCTTCGTCGAGCTTCTCGCGCGCATCGATGCCTTGATGCGGCGGCGCTCGCCGTCCTCGGTCAAGACGCGGCTTCAGGTCGGTGATCTCGAGCTCGACCTGCTCACCCGCGCCGCCAAGCGCAACGGCACCGCGATCGACCTGCAGCCGCGCGAGTTTCGGCTGCTCGAATACCTCATGCGCCATGCCGGCCAGGTGGTTACCCGCACCATGCTGCTCGAAAGCGTGTGGGAATATCACTTCGATCCGCAGACCAACGTGATCGACGTGCACATCTCGCGCCTGCGCGCGAAGATCGACAAGGGGTTCGAGCTGCCGCTGCTGCATACGGTGCGCGGCGCCGGCTACATGATCCGTGCGCACGCTTAGCATCCTTCGAACGCAGGCGTTCAGGATCGTTTTCGTCTATGTCGCGGTGTTCGCGCTGTCGGTGACGGCGCTGCTCGCGTTCACCTATTGGAACACCGAGCGCGCGCTCGACGCGCAGACCGACCAGATCATCGGCGCGGAGATCGCGGGCCTCTCCGAACAGTACCAGCGGCTCGGGCTTCGCGGCCTGGCCGACGTGGTGATGAGCCGCTCGGCCAATGGCGGGCCGGGGCTTTATCTGCTGCTCGACCGCGCTAAGCAGCCGATCGCGGGCAATCTCGACGGCATGCCGCAGAACATCAACCGCCAGGCCGGCGAGATCGAGTTCGACTACGAGCGCCGCGTCGAGGGCAACCTGCAGCGCCGCCGCGCGCGCGGGCGGCTGTTCCAGCTCATGGGCGGCTTCGAGCTGCTCGTCGCCCAGGACGTGCATGAGCGCTATCTGACCGAGAAGCTGTTCTCGACGACGCTTCCCTGGACGGTCGGGCTGATGCTGCTGCTCGGCCTCGTCGGCGGCGGGCTGATGAGCTTCAACATGCTGCGCCGCCTGGACGGGATCAACCGCACCGCGGGCCAGATCATAGCCGGCGACTTCTCCCGCCGCGTGACGGTGACGGGCGCGCAGGACGAGTTCGACACGCTCGCCGGCAGCCTGAACCGCATGCTGGACCGCATCGAGCGGCTGATGGGCGGCGTGCGCGAGGTCACCGATTCGGTGGCGCACGACCTGCGCACGCCCTTGACGCGGCTTCGCAACCGCCTCGAGGACACGCTGCGCCATCTCCCCGCCGACAGCGCGCAGGTGGGCGAGATCGAGGCCGCCATGCGCGAGACCGACCAGATCATCACCACCTTCAACGCGCTGCTCCTGATCGCCGAGGCCGATGCGGGCGTGATGCGCGGGGCGATGACGCGCGTCGATCTCGCCCCCATCGCGGGCGACGTGGCGGAGTTCTACGCGCCGCTCGCCGAGGAGAACGGGGTGACGCTGGCGATGACGCCCGCAGGCGCGACCTGGATCGAGGGCAACCACAGCCTCATCGCCCAGGCGCTCGCCAACCTCATCGACAACGCGATCAAATACACGCCCAAGGGCGGCCATATCGCCGTCTCGGCGACGATGACGCCGCAAGGCGCCGAGCTCACCGTCTCCGACACGGGCCCCGGCATCCCGCCCGAGCAGCGCGCGCATGTGATCGAACGCTTCGTGCGCCTGGAATCGAGCCGCAACTCGCCGGGCACGGGGCTGGGTCTGTCGCTCGTCGCCGCCGTCGCGCGCCTGCACGGCGCCTGGCTGACGCTCGACGACAACCGCCCCGGCCTGCGCGCGACGATGCATTTCCCCCGCCGCGCCCCCGCCACGCGCCCCGTGACCGCGCCGCCGCCGAGGCAGAGGACGGCGGCGTAGTTGCAACCTCAACCCCAACTGTCATCCCGGCCGAGCGCAGCGAGTGCCGGGACCCAGCGTGCCGTTTGCGCCCTGGGTCCCGGCCCTGCGCGATGCTTCGCATCGCTTGGCCGGGATGACAATAAGTGGGTGGAGAGAACATCCGTATCTTGAATCGCTTCCGTTTCCGCACCACCTTGTGGCAGCGGTGCATGCGAGTTCGTACGGCACATACGCGCATCCCAATTGAACCTCATGGATCGATTCAATTGGGCGTGCGTATCGCACAAAGCGGCTTTCGCAGGCGCAATGAAGGAAGGCGATTTCACCACGGCTTCAAGAGGTTGAAAGAGACATGGGGGAATTGAATTCAAATTTTTAAAATATCACTCTGCGTCATGACCGCCCCATCGATTCCCGCACCTTACGATCCGGCGCGCGCCGCGCGCACGCTGGAGGCGCTCGCTGCCGAGGGCGTGACGCTGGAGCCTGCGTTCAAGGCGCTGGTCGAATCGGCGAGCGGCAACTCGCCCTTCCTCGCGCGTCTCATCCTGCGCGAGCGCGCGATGCTGGGAATGCCGCCGGACGAAGCGGTCGAGGCGGCGCGCGCGCTGGCATTGTCCGCTGCGGACGCCGAGGACGAGAGCGAGGCGATGGCACGCCTGCGCCGCGCCAAGCGCCAGGCCGCGCTCGCCATCGCGCTCGCCGACATCGCGGGCGACTGGGGCCTGGAGCGCGTGACGCGCGAGCTGACCCTGTTCGCCGATGCGGGCGTGAAAGGCGCGCTGCGCTTCCTCTTGGCGAAGGCCGCGGGCGAGGGTGACGGCGCGGCACTGGAGGCCGAGACCGGCCTCGTCGTGCTCGCGATGGGCAAGTACGGCGCCTTCGAGCTCAACTATTCGAGCGACATCGACCTCGTCGTTTTCTACGACGCGCAGCGCTTTCCGTTCCGCAAGCGCGACGACGCGCGCGGCGCCGCCGTCGATATCGTCAAGGGGCTCGTCAAGCTGCTGAGCGAGACGACGGTCGACGGTTATGTGTTCCGCACCGATCTGCGCCTGCGCCCCGACGCGGGCGCCACGCAGGTCGCGATCTCGACCGACGCGGCCGAGGCCTATTACGAAGCGATGGGCCAGAACTGGGAGCGCGCCGCGATGATCAAGGCGCGCGCCTGCGCCGGCGATCCCGACACCGGCGCACGCTTCCTCAAGGCGATCGAGCCGTTCGTGTGGCGGCGCAATCTCGACTTCGCCGCGATCGAGGATATTCACTCGATCAAGCGCCAGATCCACGCCCATGAAGGCCACGCCCGCATCGCCATCGCGGGCCACAACATCAAGCTCGGCCGCGGCGGCATCCGCGAGATCGAGTTCTTCGCCCAGACACAGCAGCTCATCCTGGGCGGACGCAATCCGGCGCTTCGCAAATCCGCGACGATGGAGGCGCTCGACGCGTTGCGCGACCGCGGACTGGTGAGCGAAGCGGCGACGGCGGAGCTGAAAGATGCCTATCGATATCTGCGCAAGCTCGAGCATCGCCTGCAGATGATCGAGGACCAGCAGACGCACACGCTGCCGAAATCGTCCGACGAGCTCGCGCACGTCGCCTGCTTCATGGGCTACGCGGATTTCGAGAGCTTCGCCGCCGCGCTGACGCATCAGCTGGAGACGGTGCAGGACCACTATGTGCGCCTGTTCGAGCGCGAGGCACCGCTCGCGGGCGCGGGCGGCAATCTCGTCTTCACCGGCGTCGAGGACGACCCCGAGACGCTCTCGACCTTGCGCCGGATGGGCTTTCGCGACGCCCATCACGTGGCGAACGCGATCCGCGGCTGGCATCACGGCCGCATCCGCGCCACGCGCAGCGCCCGCGCGCGCGAGCTGCTTACCAAGCTCGTACCGGGACTGCTCGCGGCGCTCGCCGCCAGCGCCGATCCCGGCGCCGCGTTCATGCAGTTCGACCGTTTCGTCTCCAACCTGCCGGCCGGCGTGCAGCTGTTCTCGCTGTTCCTGGCGCGGCCGGAGCTGCTCAAGCTCGTCGCCGGCATCGCCGGATCGGCGCCCAGGCTGGCAGCCCATCTGGCGCAGACACCCGCGACGCTGGACGCTCTGCTCGACGCGGATTTCCTCGACCGGCTGCCGTCGCGCGACGCGCTGGCCGCAACGCTGGGCGAGCAATTGACGCGCGCAGCCGGCACCGAGGCCAAGCTCGACGCCGCGCGGCGCTTCGCCAAGGAGCAGATATTCCGCGTCGGCGTGCAGATCATCGAAGGCCGCGCCAGCGCCGATGCCGCCGGGCCCGCTTTCGCCAACGTCGCCGAATGCGTCGTGACCGGTCTGCTCGACGCGGTGGAGCGCGAGATGACATCGCGCGCCGACGGGGGGCGCTTCGCGGTGATCGCGATGGGAAAGCTCGGCGGGCGCGAGATGACGGCGGAGTCCGATCTCGACCTCATCTTCGTCTACGACGCGCCGGATCTTTCGGCCGCTGTGCTGCACTATGCGCGCCTGGCGCAGCGGCTGATCTCGGCGCTCACCGTGCTGACCGGCGCCGGTGGGCTCTACGAGGTCGACATGCGTCTCAGGCCCACCGGCAACAAGGGCCCGGTCGCGGTGAGCCTGGAATCCTTCCGCCGCTATCACGAGAGCGAGGCGTGGACCTGGGAGCGCCTCGCGCTCACCCGCGCCCGCGCGGTGGCCGGGGATGCGGGCCTTTGCCGTGAAGTCGAGGACGCGATCCGCGCGGCGTTGACCGCGAAATCCTCCGACGCGAAGCTCACCGCCGATGCGCGCGAGATGCGCGAGAAGCTCGCCGCCCAATTCCCGGGCAAGAACCGCTGGGATCTGAAATTCGCAGCCGGCGGCCTCGTCGACATCGAGTTCGTCGCGCAGACCCTCGAGCTGCGCCGTGGCGTCTTCGACACCAACACCATCGCGGCGCTCGAGAAGCTGGGCGGCCTCGACGCGGTGATCGAGGCCGCCTCGTTCCAGCATGCGCTGATGCAGGTGTTGCGCATCGCCGTCGACGGCACGCTGGAGCCGGCGCATGCGACGCCGGGATTGAAGGCGCTGCTGGCACGGACGGGAGGGGCGAAGGATTTCGCCGAGCTGGAGGCGCGGCTCGCCGCGCATCAAGCGCAAGCGCGCGCGGCGTTTGACGAGGTGATGCGGTTAGACCGGTAGCACCACCATCGCGTCGGGTTGCCAGGCCAGATGGACTTTGTCGCCGGCGTTGAGACGTTGACCCGCGCGGTCCAGGTTCTGCTGCGCGACGGAGACCGGCTCCTTCACGCCGTCGACGAGGACGTGGATGTGGTTGCGTTCGCCGAGATAGGCGGACGCCGCGATGGTTCCTGCGATGCCGCTGTCGGCGAGCGCGATCTTCTCGGGGCGGATCGCGACCAGCACCTTCGCGCCGACCGGCTCCGGCGACGTCGCGCGCAAGGTGCCGAGCGGGCCGGCGTCGAGCACCGCGACCGCACCATCGCGCGCGGTAACCGTCGCGGCGAAGAAGTTCATCGTGCCGATGAAGTCGGCGACCTCGCGGCAATTGGGCTGCTCGTAGAGCGTGCGCGGCTCGGCGATCTGCAGCACCTTGCCGGCCGACATCACCGCGATGCGGTCGGACATCGACAGCGCCTCCTCCTGGTCGTGGGTGACGAAGACAAAGGTGATGCCGACGGTCTTCTGGAGCTGGCGCAGCTCGATCTGCATGGATTCGCGCAACCGTTTGTCGAGCGCGCCGAGCGGCTCGTCCAGCAGAAGCACCTTGGGGCGCATGATGAGCGCGCGGGCGAGCGCGACGCGCTGGCGCTGGCCGCCGGAGAGCTGGTCGCCGCGCCGCTTGCCGAAGCCCGTAAGCTTGATCATTGCCAGCGCCTCGTCGACGCGCCGCGCAAGCTCCTCGCGCGGTAATCGCTGCTTGCGCAGGCCGTAGGCGATGTTGTCGAAGACGTTCAGATGCGGAAAGATCGCGTAGGACTGGAACACCATGTTCGACGGCCGCTTGTGCGGCGGCAGGTCGGTGATGTCGGCGCCGTCGATCAGGATCGCGCCGTCGGTCGGATACTCGAAGCCCGCGATCATGCGCAGCAGCGTGGTCTTGCCGCAGCCGGAAGGGCCGAGCAGCGAGAAGAACTCGCCCCTGCCGACGCCGAAATCGGCATCGTCGACGGCGGCGACGGCGCCGAAGCGCTTGGTGACGTTCTGGATGCGGATGAAGTCGTCCAATCTCGTCTCCGTCATGCGCCGACCACGGTGCGGCCGCGCTGGCCGAGGCTCCTGACCCATTCCGCCGTCACCACGAGCACGCAGGAGACGAGCAGGATGAGCGCGCCGAGCGCGAGCACTGTGGGAAGTTTGAAGGGGAAGCGAAGCTGCGCCCAGATGTAGATCGGCAGCGTCACCTGCGTGCCGGCGAGGAAATAGGCGATGAGGAAATCGTCGAACGAGACCATGAAGGTCAGCAGCAGCGCCGAGACGATGCCGGGCAGCACCAGCGGGAAGGTCACGCGCCAGAACGTCATCCAGCCGTTCTCGCCCAGATCGAGCGAGGCTTCCTCCAGGCTTTTGTCGAAGCCGTCCATGCGCGACATCAGGACGGTGATCGCGAACGGCACGCAGACCGTGATGTGGCCGATGACGACGGTGATCAGCGACAGCGGGATCGCCGCCCAGTTGAGCAGGATCAGAAGCGAGATGCCGAGCACGATCTCGGGGATGAACAGCGGCAGGTTGACGAAGCCGATCAGCGCGCCCTTGCCCGGTACAGGATAGCGCGTCAGCGCCTTGGCGGCGGGCAGGCCCAGCATGGTGGAGATGATCGCCGCCGCGGCGCCGACCTTCAGGCTGTTGCCGAGCGCGCGCTGGACCTCCTGGTCGTGCCACATCTGCGCGTACCATTGCGTCGTGAAGCCCGACAGCGGGAACGAGATGAACATCGAGTTGTTGAACGAGAACAGCGGCAGGAACAGCACGGGGATGTAGAGGAACGCGAGATAAAGGATCGCGTAGACGAAGAGGCCCCAACCCTTTTTCCCACCGCGCTTCTTCATTTCGTCCTCGCCACGGCCAAGCGAACCGCCTGCACGAAGATGATGGTGATGATCGCCACCATCGCCATGCTGGCCATCGCCAGCGCCGCGCCGAGCGGCCAGTTGCCGATCTTGTCGAACATCACCTCGATGACGTTGGCGATCATGACGCCTTTGGGCCCGCCGACCAGCGACGGCGTGACGTAATCACCCGTCGTCGGCACGAAGATCAGCACCGCCGCGCCCAGCACGCCGGGCAGCGACAAGGGCAGCGTGATGCGCATGAAGCGCCTGACCGCGCCGTCGCCCAGATCGGCCGCGGCCTCGAGCAGCGAGCGGTCGATCTTCTCCAGCGACACATAGATCGGCAGGATCGCGAACGCGGCCCAGGCATGCGCCAAGGTCACCACCACCGCGGTCGGGTTGTAGAGCAGGAACTGCAGCGGCTCGTGGATCAGCCCAAGGCTCATCAGCCCCGAATTGATCACGCCGTTGTAGCCCAGGATCACCTTCCACGCGAAGACGCGCAGCAGATAGCTCGTCCAGAACGGGATGGTGAGCAGGATCAGCCAGATGAACTTCGACTTCTCGACACGGAAGGCGACGAAATAGGCCATCGGATAGGCGAGGCCGACCGTCACCAGCGTCACCACCGAGGAGATCGCGAGCGAACGGTAGAACAGGCTTCGATAGCTCGCCCGCCCGAAGGCGTGGGCGTATTGGTCGAGGGTCAGATGGGTGTCCAGCGTCAGCCCGTATTGCGACCAGAAGCTGTAGAGCCCGAGCAGGACCATGGGCGCCGCGAGCGCCAGCCCCATCGCGGTCATGGTGGGCGTGAGCAGCATGATCCCGCGGGCGGGCTCGGAGCGGCGCAGGAACGCGCTGACGCTCTCGTCGCTGGTTTTCCTGGCCGCCGCCATTACGCCCCCTGAAGCGAGGCGAGCTTAGAGCAGAACGGAAGTGTGCGCCAAGACAAGCTCACCCTTCGACCCGCCTACGCTTTCAGCTACGGCGGGTCGAAGCATGAGGGGCTTCGCGGGACTCTACCGCACGACGACGCTGTTCATCTGCAGCGTCACCGCGGTCTGAGAATAAAGCCTGCCGTCGATCGACGCGCCGGTCTTCATGGAGATCAGCGTCTTGGCCAGGATCGTCCCTTCGAAATGCGAGGTCGTCCCGAGGCTGACCTTGCCCGCGACCTGCCAGATCACGTTGCGGGCCCTTGCGTGTCCGCGCAGCATGACGGCCGTGCCGCTGGACAGGGCGAGGTTCTTCGATATCTGGAAGATCCATATGTCGTTGCGGCCGCCTTTGAGCGCGACGTTCGCCGGGATGGTGACGTTGGTGCTCCAACTGTAGACGCCGGGCGCGAGCGTGAGCCCGCCCAGATTTCCGGCGCCGAGTTCGGTGATCGTGGCGGATCGTCCCGCGGCATCGGTGTAGGCGGTCTGCATGTCGCCGATGGCGGTCGTGAGTCTGGCTGGGCTCTTGATGTTGCAGGGCGCGGGTCCCGCATCGTCGACCGAGAGGATCTTGCCCGTGACTTCGGCGCAGCTCAGATGATCGGCGGCACCGGTGATGGGGCTGGTTCCGACGTTTCCGGTCACGTCCGAGCCAGGAACGTCGGTGATTCCCGACTTCGACAGGATGACGAAATATCCTGCGCCGCCGAGGTTCACCGCCGCCGTGGGAGCGGCTGGTTCCGCGGCGCGGGCGAGCGGCGCTGAGAGAAGGACGGCCGGCAGTACGGGCAGAAAGCGCAGCAGTGCCGCGCCGAAAGCGGATTTGACGATCATCGAAAGCCTCCATGGAGATGTGTCGTTGCCCAGCTTCCGCCGCAAACCGGCGAGGGCGGCGGAAGACCGGGCGAAATGTCAGGCTGAAATTGCCGGATGGCAGCGGATGTTACGTGGCCCCAGAATGGCGTCGTCGCGAAAGGCCGACATCCTGCCGACAGTGGTAACGCGCCGGGACGATGGAAGGCGCATTTTTCGCGTGAATAGTTTGGGAGCCGGGATCAGGCGCTGCGATATTGCCCGATCGCGGGATCGAGGAACGCGTTGTTCTGCTCGCGCAACGCCGCCGCCGCCTCGTCGTAGAGGAAGGGCAGGAAGACGTGGCGCCGCCCGCGCGTCACCAGATCGGCCTGGTGCAGCAGCGAGCAGGAGAACACGACCGCGGCGCCGGCTTGCGGGCGGAAGCGGCGCGGTCCGAATTCGGGGAAGGCGAGCGCGCCGCCCTCATAGTCGTCGTTCAGGTTCAGCGACACGGCGAATCTACGATGCGCCGTGCCCTTGGTGGTGTTGTCGCGGTGCGGGTTGAAATGGCCCTCCTCGTCGGCCGAATAGCAGGCGACGATGAAGCGCTCCATGCGGGTGACCTGGAACTGGAAGACCTTGGCGATCTCCGGGATCAGGCGGCGCTGGATGCGCCCCTTGATCTCGTCGATCAGCGCGATGTCCTGGATGATGTAGTCGCGGCGACGCTTGTGGACGGGATCGTGGACGAGGATCGTCTTGCCGCCGACCTCGCGCATGAAGCCGCTCTCGTCGCCGCCATGGGCGTCATAGAGGCCGACGAGCCTTTGGCAGAGCTCCGGCTCGAACACGTTGGGCAGCATCAG
Source organism: Alphaproteobacteria bacterium (assembly GCA_021325375.1). Taxonomy (GTDB): domain Bacteria; phylum Pseudomonadota; class Alphaproteobacteria; order Micropepsales; family Micropepsaceae; genus Rhizomicrobium. The sequence continues at coordinate 184,476 of JAJPHG010000018.1, forward strand.
GACAGGCGCCTGGACCTCGGCGCCGGTGTGGCGCTCGGGCGCGGGCAGCGCCTCGACGAACGCCATCACCTCGGCCCGGTCCGCGCCGTCCAGCGCGAAGGGGAACACCTTCAGCACCCGCAGCATCGGATCGAGCACGACCCAGAACCGCCGCGCCGGGACGTTCTTGTCCTCGATCCGGAAGTCGTGCGGCAGGGCGCCATAGGCGCGCGACGCCGCACCATCGAAATCGCGGAACCAGCGGGGAGTGTCCGGCAGGCGCTCCTTGTCGGCCTGGTCCAGGCTGACCCCGAAGAACGAGGCCTTCACGTCGTCGAACAGGCCCGCATGCTCCGCCGCCGCCGCCATCGCGGCCTTCCCCGCCTCGTTGGCCGCGCTGGCGAAGAAGCACAGCACCACATAGCGCCCGCCCGAGCGGTGCAGCGCATACCCCTCCTCGCCCAGCCTCTGCGTGAACCACGGCGCCGGGTCCCCGGGCGTGAGGTTGACATAGGCGCGCTGCGTCGCGGCGGGAGCGTTCATGGCGAGCACAATAGCATCGGGTTAAGAATGGGCATCTCCCCTTTGCTTTTTACCTTTCCACCCTGTAGGAAAGCGCGCCATAACCGCGCAGGCCTCTGATCTCTCGACGTTTTTTCCGCTTTCCCGTATATTCGACTTGCGGGCGAGGCGGACCGGTCGGGCCGGGGCCTTGCGAGGTATGCGGTGATCCTTGAGGGGCTTAACCCTTATAGGAGCCCACGGCCGGGGCCGTGCGGGCGCCGCGCTGGCTAGGCTGTCGGGGTTGAATATCGGTGATGCGGGGCATTTTTCGCGCCTTGACGCTGGTCCTTGTGGGCACCTGCTTGGTGAGCCCCGCATGGGCCGACCGTTTCACGCTCGCCGACGCGCTGGCGATGGCCTACGAGCACAACCCCGAACTCGAAGCCCAGCGCGCCAAAGTTCGTCAAGCGGACGACATGGTCGCGGAGGCGCGCGGCAACTACCGCCCCAGCGTCGGCATCACCGGCTCCTACGGCTACAATCGCAACAATGAGGTCGGGTTAGCCGGCGCTCGTCTGCCTTCCGGGCCGGTACAAGAATTTACACCCACCGTCGGCCGTGCGACGCTTACCCAGCCGGTATACACGGGCGGTCAAGCTTATGCGCAGGTTCAGCGCGCGATCGCGCTGGTACGCTCGGCACGCGCTGACCTGCTGAATGCCGAGCAACAAATCCTCTTCGCGGCCGCACAGGCCTATATGGATACGGTGCGCGACGCCGAGAACCTCAATCTTCACCGTAGCGACGTCGACGTATTGATGCGCCAGCGTCAGGCGACGCAGACCGAACTGGATGCGGGGGCCGCGACCAAGACCGATCTTCAGGAAGTCGATGTGCGACTTGCTGGCTCACAGGCCGATCTCGCTCAGGCTCAGTCTCAGCTTGCCCAAAGCCGCGACAATTTCGAACGTATCATTGGCCGTCCGCCCGAGACGCTGGAACAAGCGCCGCCCCTGCCACATTTGCCCGGCACGCAGGAGCAGGCGCTTGCATTCGCGCTTAAGCTCTCGCCGCGCATCCAAGGCGCTCAGGCAAACGATAAGGCAGCACAATACGGTGTCGATAACGCCGTGGGCGCGCTGCTTCCGCATGCGTCGATCCAGGCGGACATGAACTATTTCGACCAATCGCTGCAGAGCCCCTTTGGCGTCACAAATAGTTTTACAGGCCAAACCACCAAAGCCACCTCCTTCGACGTGATCGGCCAGATCCAGATCCCGCTCTATCAAGGTGGCTCGGAGGACGCGCGTATCCGCGAGGCGAAGCAGGCCCATGCACAGACGACGCTTGGCATCGTCGATGCGGATCAGGCGACGCGGCAGCTGGTGAAGGACGCGTGGGCGGCGTTCCATTCGGCGCAGACGGCGGCGGCCTACAACCAGAGCCGCGTCAAGTCGAGCGAGCTGGCGCTCAACGGCGTCATCCAGCAGCAGCACCAGGGCGAGCGGCTGATCATCGACATCCTCAACGCCGAGCAGGAGCGGCTGCAGGCCGAGCTCGCCTCCGCCGCCTCGCATCATGATATGGTCGTCACCGCGTATCAGTTGTTGGCCGCGTCGGGGGAGCTGACGGCCAAGCATCTGATGCTGAGGGTCAAGATCTACGATCCCAACCAGTATTACGACGAGCATTCGTCGAGCTGGATCGATTTCGGGGATTGAGGGCGCGATGAGCAGTTCGGGAGCAGCACGGCCGATGACGCAGACGCGCCCGCGTCCGCTCTATGACGCCGTGATGGCCAACCGGCGGCTGATGATCATGGCGTTCGCGTTCAGCGCGGCGATGAGCCTTCTGGCGCTGACGACCTCGTTCTACATGCTGCAGGTCTATGACCGCGTGCTGACCAGCCGCAGCTTCGAGACGCTGGTGCTTTTGACCCTGATCGCGTTCAGCGCCATCGGCGTCTTCGGCTGGCTCGATTCGCTGCGCCTGCGCCTGGTGCAGCGCATCGCGCTGCGCACCGCCGACGCGCTGGGCAAGCGCGTGCTGCGCGCGATGGTCGCCTCGGCCTCGCAGACCGGCGGCGGCGTCAGCCGCAACGGCCTGCGCGACCTGGAGACGGTCAAGAACTTCATCGGCAGCCCGGCGATCAACACGCTGATGGACGCGCCGTTCACGGTGGTCTTCCTGCTGGTGCTTCTGGCGCTGCACTGGGCGCTGCTGTTGATCGTGGTGGCGGGCGGGGGAATCCTGATCCTGCTCGCCCTGCTCGGCCAGCGGGTGACCAACGCCTCGCTGGTGCAGTCGATCGAGCTGCAGGCGCGCACGCACAATTTCGCCGAGGACGGCTTGCGCAACGCCGACGTGCTCGAGGGCATGGGCATGTCGCAGACCTTCGTCGACCGCTGGCACGAGCAGTGGATCGGCTCGATGCGCAAGAGCTCGATCTCCGCCGACCGCGATTCCAAGCTGACCTCGATGTCGCGCGCGGTGCGCCTGCTGATCCAGATCTTCCTGCTCGGCGTCGGCGCGCTCCTCATCCTCGACCTGCAGGCGACGGGCGGCATCATGATCGCGGCCTCGATCATCGGCGCGCGCGCGCTGGCGCCGATCGAGGCCGGCGTCGCCACCTACAAGAGCTACATCGCGGCCAGGCTCGCCTGGATAAGGCTCGACGAGATCCTCAACACCGCGCCGCGGCGCGACGAGGGCATGGCGCTGCCCGCGCCCAAGGGACGGCTGAGCGCCCAGCGCGCGGGCTTCGTCCATCCCCAGACGCGCCGGACGATCCTCGCCAACATCTCCTTCGAGCTGCTGCCGGGCGAGTCCGTCGGCGTGATCGGGCCCTCGGCGTCGGGCAAGTCGACCCTGGCGCGCCTGCTCATCGGGGCGTGGCCGTGCGCGGCGGGCAATGTCCGGCTCGACAATGCCGACATCTATTCCTGGCCGCGCGCCGAGCTCAGCCGCTATGTCGGCTACCTGCCGCAGGACGTCGAGCTGTTCTCGGGCACCGTGCGCGAGAACATCGCGCGCATGAACGCGGGCGACCCCGAAGCGGTGGTGACGGCCGCGCGCCGCGCCGGCGCCCACGACATGATCCTGCAGCTCCCCAAGGGCTACGACACCGAGCTTGGGACCCGCGGCACGCGGCTCTCCGGCGGCCAGGCGCAGCGCGTCGGCATCGCGCGCGCGCTCTACGGCGATCCCAGGTTCGTCGTCCTCGACGAGCCCAATTCCAATCTCGACTCCATGGGAGAGGAGGCGCTGCTGCTGACGCTGGCGGCCCTCAAGAAGGACGCCGTGACGGTCGTCGTCATCGCCCACCGCCCGAGCATCCTGGCCGGCGTCGACAAGATCCTGGCGCTGCGCCCCGACGGCACAGTCGACGCCTTCGGCCCGCGCGCCGAGGTCGTCCAGCAGTTCACCCGCAGAGCCAATCCCCAAGCCCAGCCGGCCCAGCCCGCGCCGGCCCAGCCTGCCGCCCCGCCGACCCAGGTGGTCAAGACATGACCGACGAAGCGCACGCCGCCGCTCCCAAGCCGCCCGCCGCGCCCAACTGGCTCGCACGGCTGGGCGCGCGCATCGCGAGATCGCCGACCGGCGCGCGCGTCATCAAGTTCGTCTTCCCGGAGGACGAGGCCGTCTATGACGATCCGGAGAAGGATTTCCTCAATCCCGGACGGCTGGTGCGCACCGGCGGCGCGGTGGTGGCGGTGTTCATCATCGGGTTCCTGGGCTGGGCCGCGCTCGCGCCGCTCGACAGCGCGATCGTGGCGCAGGGCATCGTCGTGGTGGAGACGCACCGCAAGTCGATCCAGCATCTCGAAGGCGGCATCGTGCGCGACATCTATGTGCGCGACGGCCAGGTGGTGACGGCCGGCGCGCCTCTGGTGCAGCTCGACGACACCGAGAGCAGGGCGAGCCTGGATCTCATCCGCGGCGAAGCCGATGCGCTCGCGGCCGAGGAGGCGCGGCTGGAAGCCGAGCGCGACAATGTCGACCACATCTCCTTCCCGAAGGATCTGCTGTCGCGCCGGGACGATCCCAAGGTCGCCGAGGCCATCCGCGGCGAGCAGAGCACGTTCGATACCCACCGCTCCACGATCGCCAAGCAGCAGGCGATCTACAACCAGCGCATCGACGAGAACAAGCGCATCGTCGGGGGGCTGACGAGCCAGCAGACCGCCATCGACCAGCAGAGCGCGCTCATTGACCAGGAATCGCAGAGCGTCGAGCAGCTCTACAACAAGGGCCTGTCCACCTTGCCGCGCCTGCTGCAGCTCAAGCGCCAAGCGGCGGATTTGACCGGCCAGCACGGCCAGGTCGCGGAGAAGATGGCGCAGGTCAATCTCGATTCCGGCGAGGACGAGCTTCAGATCGTCAACCTGCGCAACCAGTTCATGAACGACGTGGTCAAGGACCTGCGCGACGTGCAGACCAAGCGCTTCGAGGCGATGGACCGCCTGCACGCGGCCAAGGACATCGTAGCCCGCCTGCGCCTCAGCGCCCCGGTCGCAGGCAAGGTCGTGAGCCTCTCGGTGCATTCGCGCGGCGCGGTGGTGCGGCCCGGCGACACAGTGATGGAGATCGTGCCCGTCAACGACCAGCTCGACGTCGAGGCCCATGTGCGGCCCGAGGACGCCGACAACGTCCATATCGGCATGACGGCCAAGGTCAATCTCGGCGCCTACAACCAGCGCCGCCTGCCGCTCATCACCGGCGTGGTCAAGACCGTTTCCGCCGACCGCCTTGTCGACCCGCACACCAACCAGGCCTATTTCTCCGTGGTCGTCGTGGTCGACCGCAGCCAGATCAAGGACTATGCCGACATCAAGCTGATCCCGGGCATGCCGGTGGACGTGTCGCTCGACACCGGCTCGCGTACCGCGCTCGAATACTTCATCGAGCCGATCACGAGCGTGTTCCGGCGCGGCATGCGCGAACGTTAGAGAAGGGTCGACGATGAACTCGAAACGATGGATCGCGGCGCTTGCGGGGCTTGCAGGCCTGCTCTTGGCGGAAGCCGCGTCGGCGGCGCCGGACGTGACGGGCTTCGGCGGCCTCGTCGACGGCGGCTTCGTCTATGCGCGGGTGCGCGCGAGCGGCGCGGTGCTCGATTCCGACCAGTATGTCGGGCAGGGCGACCTGCTCTACACTTTCGACAATCCGGGCCTGGCGGTGCAGGTCGATGTCTCGGACGATTTCTACTACGGCGTCGCGCATCGGCTCGCCCATCTGTGGTCGGCGGGCGGCAGCGCGTTCTGGCGCGACGACAAGGGCACGTTCGGCTTCAGCGGCAGCTATTTCTCCACCGACGCGCCCGCGGCGCCCTTGTTCGCCGGCAAGACCTCGGTCGAGACCTACGGAATCTTCGGCGAATACTACATCATCAAGGACCTCACCCTGCAGGCGCGCGGCGGCGGCACGGAAGGCGGCGGCGTCGGCCTGCAGAGCTATTACGGCGCCGCGGGGCTCACTTGGTACGACGATCCCGATCTCGCGGTCCACGCCGAGTACAACTACACGACCTACAGCTCGGGCCATGACTGGACGGGCATCGAGGGCAATGTCGAGTACCTGCCGTTCCACAGCGTTCCGGTGAGCCTCTATGTCGGCTACGACTACGCCAACATCTCCAAGGCGCATGACGCCCATGGCGGCGATTCCGCGGCGGTGTATCTCGGCATGAAGTTCCATTTCGGCAGCGGCCTCACCCTGCGCGACTACCAGCGCACCGGCGCGATCGAATGGACCGGCGATTCCAGGCCGGGGGCGAATTTGAAGTTCTGACGGCGAGGCGGCACGTCGCCCTTCGAGGCTCGCTACGCTCGCACCTCAGGGTGACGTGCCTACTGATAGATACCAGCGCGTCATCCTGAGGTGCGAGCCGTCCATAGCGTCAGCGTATGGACAGGCGAGCCTCGAAGGATGACCCATCAGGATGGAGCTCAACACTCCAGCCAATGGATGCTGAACAGCTTGTCCGCGTCGCACCAGGTCTGCCTGGGCGTGAAGCCGGCCTGCTGCGCCAGCGCGCGGAAATCCTCCACCGTGTATTTGTGCGAGACCTCGGTGTGGATCGTCTCGCCTTGCGCGAACGCGATCTCGTGGCCGGCGACACGCACGCGCTGCGGGACGAGGCTCATCAGATGCATCTCGATGCGGCGCGCATGCGGATTGTAGAAGGCATAGTGCGCGAAGGCGTCGAGGTCGAACTCGGCGCCCAGCTCGCGATTGGCGCGCGCGAGCAGGTTCTTGTTGAACGCCTCGGTCACCCTGGCCGCGTCGTTGTAGGCGGCGTGCAGGATCGCGGGGTCCTTCACCAGATCGACACCGATCAGAAGCCCGCCGCCCTTGAGCATCGCCGCCGCCTTGCGCAGGAAGGCGAGCGCTTCCGCACCATCCATGTTGCCGATGGTCGAGCCGGGGAAGAAGCCGATGCGGCGCACGTCTTCTGGCAGGAGCGGCAGCGCGAGCGGCTTGGTGAAATCGGCGACCACGGGCAGCACCGACAGGGCCGGCCGCTGCGCCCTCAGCCGCGCCGCCATCGCGCCCAGATAGTCGCCCGAGATGTCGATGGGCACATAGGCGCGCGGGTGGGCGAGCGCGTCGAGCAGCAGGCCCACCTTGGTCAGCGAGCCCGCGCCGAACTCGATCAGCGCGACCTCCTCGCCCAGCAACCGCGCGATCTCGGCCCCATGGCGCGCGAGCAGGCCGAGCTCGGTGCGCGTCGGGTAGTATTCGGGCAGGGCGCAGATGCGGTCGAACAGCGCCGAGCCTTCGGCGTCGTAGAAGTATTTGCAGGGAAGGGTCTTCGGCGTCGCGCTCAGGCCCTCGATCAGCGCGCGCGCGAATTCGCCATGGATTTCGGGTGCGCTCTGGGGCGCAACAGCGAGAAGATGGGCGTTGCTCATGCGTCCTCCGCCAGGCGAATGCCGCTGAATTGCCAGCGCGCCGCCGGCGGGAAGAAATTGCGATAGGTCGGCCGGGCATGGCCTTGCGGCGTGGCGCAGGAGCTGCCGCGCAGCACGAGCTGGCCGATCATGAACTTACCGTTATATTCGACCGCCTCGCCGTCGAACGGCCTGAAGCCGGGATAAGGGTCGTAGGACGAACGCGTCCATTGCCATGCCTCGCCGAACGCCTGCGTGACGCCCGCCAGCGCCGACGCCGCTTCCCATTCGAACTCCGTCGGTAGGCGCTTGCCGGCCCAGGCGGCGTAGGCGGCGGCTTCGTAGAAGCTCACATGCGTCACGGGCTCGGAGGGGTCGAGCGGTCGCACGCCGTTCAGCGTGAACATGCGTCCCTCGTCGAGCCAATAGAGGGGGCCATGCCAGCCTTCGCTCTTCGCCAGCGCCCAGCCGTCGGAGAGCCAGAATTCCGCACGTTCGTAACCGCCATCCGCGATGAAGTCGCGATATTCACCGCAGGTGACCAGCCGCGAGGCGATGCGGAACGGGCGCAGGGTCACGACATGGCACGGGCCCTCATTGTCGAAGGCGAACCCCTGTCCGTCATGTCCGATCTCGACCTGGCCGCCCTCATGCGCGATCCAGCAGAGCGGCGCCGCGTCGCGCAAGGCGGCGAGCGGGCCCGGCGTGTAGGCCGGCAAGAGCGGGTTGCACCAGAACGCGTGCTTGATGTCGGTGAGCAGCAGCTCCTGGTGCTGCTGCTCGTGCTGCAGGGCGAGCTCGATCATGGCGTGCAGGGCTGGGTCGGCGAACACGGGCTCCATCGCGGCATCGACATGGCGGCGATAGGACATAACCTCGCCGGCGCCGGGACGTGTCAGCAGCCCGCGCCGCGCCCGGGTGAACGGCGTACCCAGGCCCAGATAGTAGGAATTGAACAGCGCGTCATAATCCGGATCGAAGACCGTATAAGCCTGCGACCGGCGCAGGATCATGCGCTCGATGAACCAGGTTGTGTGGGCGAGGTGCCATTTGGCGGGGCTCGCGTCCGGCATCGACTGGACGCACTGGTCCTCGGCCGAGAGCGGATGGGCCAGGCTTTCGCTGTGCGCCCGCACGGCGGCATAGCGTCCGGCAAGGATTCCCAGCCGGTCCCGTGCCGGTTCAAGACTGCCCTTGGGAGACATCTTCCAAAACCCTTCGTACGCCCGAGGCGAATGTGACAACGATCTAATGTGGGAATCGTTCAGAACAACGCCAAGAGGAACGCCGGCGGCCCATATCGTTTCAAGAGGGCTGGCATAAAGCAATCCTGGCGGCGCAAACCCCTCGCGATTGTGGGGGATTGACCGGCTGCCCGCGTTGCAAGCCCCGCGCCCCCGTGGCAACAAGCCCCTGGCCCCGTCATGCAAACCGTCCGCTTTATGCTTCTGATGCCGTGGGGACGCGTGGGCAGCAACCTGCTCTTCGCGATCCTTCGCCAATCGGCGCCGATGAAGCTCGCCAATGAGAGCCTGAATTCCATCCGCACCGCGGACGCGCAAGCGGCCTGGTTCCGCGAATTCTACGAGACCGATGCCGCGACGCCCGCCCACGCCTTCATCGGCTCCAAGCAGAACATGCTGGCGGTGCGCGACGATGCCGCGATGACGGGCATGATCGGAGCGGCCGGGGTGTGCGTGGTGCGGCTGCGGCGCGCCAATCTCGTCAAGGCCGCGGTCTCGCAGATCCGCGCCGAGCAATATGCCGCCAAGATGGCGGCCGAGACGGGCGAGCGTCCCTGGGCGATCAAGAAGGGCCGGCCCACGCTCGGCCGCGCGCCGATCGACCCCGAGCTTCTCGTCAAGCGCATCGGCATCATGGAAGAATGCGACCGCCGCCTGATGCAGGCCTTCGAGGCATCAGGCGTGCTGGACATCGACTACGAGGACGTCAACACAGCGCTCGACGCGACGGTCGGACGCGTGCGGGATCATCTTGGCGTTCCCCAGGCGTCCTACAAGGTGCCGTTCGACAAGGCGACGCCGAACCGCCTCGAGGACGCGATCGAGAATTTTGGCGAGGTGGTCGCGCGGCTCGCGGACACGCCTTATGCTGGGCAATTGTAACGAATGTGGAGCGGACGTGCAGATACGGCCCTTTCCCTATCCTTTCGCCTCGGCGCTCTCCATCGTGAGCGACGTGGATGGCGCCAGCAAGGCCCGCTACGAGGGCTATGTCGGCCAGATCGTGCGCAAGCACGGTCTCGATTTCGGCGACTCGACGTGGTTGAGGATGTCGTGCGAAACGGTCGCCGCCGGGATCCCGATCTCCCATGGATTGGGATTTTTTTCGCGGTATTTCGGATTTGGCGGCGACGATGTCGAGCGAACCTTCGTGCGGACGCGTACGTTTTTTGAATCGCTCGGCGAGTATCACCTCGGCAATCTGGATCACTTCCATGCCTTCGTGAATCGCGGTCCACGCGTCGCCGTGCTCGAAGGAGGCACGGTTACGGCGCAAGGCGTGGAATTCGAACTGACGGACTTCGAGACTGCGGGCTTTTGGCGATGCGGCGACATCTATATCGAGATGGTTTGCGTCGTCATGCGGGGCGAGAATGCACCCGATGTCGCCGACATCGTGGTCGCCGAAAGTAACGGCCGTCTGACCCGCTATGGGCGCGCCGTCTCCGGCCCCGCGGCCGAGCCGGGCGAGACCGTCCTGTGCTTCGTTCCCGATGCGGGCGTGGACGACAACCCTGCTCATCCCCTTCTGCCTCAGATCGCGCGCGTGTCGGTCGAATTCTCCGAAGCCGGCGCGGCGTCGCGGATCGCGAGGGTCCTGCTGGCGAGCTCGCCCGCCTCGATCCTGTTCGACCGCATCCGCGTGCTGCGCGAGCGCTTCAACGTCGAGACGCCGCTGATGGTGGAGCACGGCGGCCAGCATCTGCGCTCGATCTGGATGCGCCAACGCCGCGACGGCGAGCAGGATCAATACATCGCCAACAATCCCGGGCGGATCGCCGCGTTCAACGGCGCGCACAGCTCGGAAAAGGACGGCCTGGTCTTTTCGACCGACGCCGACGACCCGCGCTCGGTGGCGCGCGTTCTGCCCGAGCTGTCCGCGGATTTCGAGGTGCGTTTCGTCGTGCCTCAGGCGGCGACGAGCAACACGGGCTGGTCTGCCGAAAAGATGGTGCAGCCGTTCGAGTCGCGCGCCGGGACGGTCGTTTATCAAGTTCATCGCACCTTGCCGAACCTGACCGAGCCTGTGGGTAAGGCGCTGTTCGACGGCACGCAAAGCCTCAGTGAGAATTTCCCAACCCGGCTTGATAGGGTGTTGGATGCCTCGTCGGCGAATCCGGGCTTGTATTGGCCGATCTACACGCATCTCGGCGGCATCGGGGTGCAGATCGCGGACGCCAATCTGCCGTCTCCCTATTTCCAGGGCGACGCGCTCCATCGTCTTCAGGACAGAACCTTCAACATCTCCGGGAATGTCGCGCCCAACGGACGGATTTGGACCGTGCGCGCCTCCACACTGTACGACTACGCGTTGATCCACCGTTCCATTCCCGATCACGCGACGTGGACGGATGCGAACACCGTCAGGATCGCGTCCTGGCACGATCCGGTGCTGAACAAGACGCTGCCGCGCTCGCCCGCGCAGCTTTACGGCCTCACCTTCTATGTCGCCGATCCTGCGCGCGCGAAAGTCCTCCTGGACGGAGAACCGATTCGGCTTCTCGCCCGCAACCAAGCCGATGAGACGGGGCGCCCTTCGGTCACGATCTGCGAGGCCGAGATCCGCCATCTCGTCTTCGACGCCCTCGATCCGCTTCAGAAGGCCGGGCTGGAGGCGCAACTCGCCGGCGGCAATTGGCGCTTCACCCGCGCGGAGAAGCAGGCGCCTGCTTTCGGCCGGCTGAGCGTTTCGCGCGGTCAAAGCGCCAGCCTGCAGATCCCAATGTACGGCTGGAGCGCCGTGGGAAGCCAGCTTCTCCGCGTGATCGGCCGGCGCAGCAAGAGCGGCAGCATGGGACTCGTGCTCGAGACGGTAAGCGGTGGCAAGTTCTTCTTCGGCGACCGCGCGCTTCTGGACACGATCGAGCCCGTCACCGCCCATTACATCTTCGAGCACGATCGCGGCACGGGTTTGCGCAATATCGCCGCCCCGTTCCATTGCATGCGTTGGGCGCAAGGCTCCGCCACCGGAGGGCCGCTGCCGAGCCATGCGCTCGCCTCGATCACGCTGCATTGCGCGGGCGGGCGCGGCGCCTATGCGGATTTCGGCGATCTCGCGCTCTTGCGGCCGCGCGCGACCTCGCTCAATCACGGCGAGGCGCCGTCTTATTGTCTGGGCGGCGTGGTGCCGGAATTCAAGCCCGAGCAAGGCGTCTGGGCGCAGGCGAAAGGCAAGTCCGGCGCCGTCTCCACGACGGTCGACCAGCGCGGCTGGTTCTGTTTCCCGCAGCTGCCGGAGGGCATCTACAACGTCTGGACGGAAGGCGAGGGAGGAAAGATCTACGACCGCCGCGGCCCTCTGGTCGAGCTTCGGGGCGATGTGATGAACCTGGAACTGAGCCGCAAGAGCTCGGACAGGTCTAGCGCTTGACCGCGAGCACGTTCATGTTCACGGGATAGCGGTTGGCGATGTCGGGGTAGCGGACGAACTCGTTGCGGAACGCCTCGTCCTCTTCGAGGCGCCGGGCGAAGGCGGCGATGTCGCGCATCTCGTCGGCGAACATGTCCGACGCCTGCGCGCCCGCGCGCATCTGCGGCTCCATCGGATGCTCGCGCGACAGCTCGAAGCCGAAGGCCTCGAGCACCCGGCCGATGTGGTCCGGCGGGCAGTAGGTGAGGCCGTTGGTCTCGATCGACTCGGCCTCCTTCATCGTTCCAAGCCCGAACTTGGTGAGATGATCGCCGAGTCCGCCCTTCCCATACCCCGCGCAGAAATTGGCAAGCGAGGTCCCGAGCCCGATATATTGACCGAGGAAAAGCGGCCCGCCGGGTTTCAATATCCGCCGCATTTCGGTCAGGAACTTCGCGCGCGGAAACAGATGCAAGCCGTTGTTGCACCAGACGGCGTCGAAGGAGGCGTCTTCCGCCGGTATGTTGGTCACATCGCCCACTTCGAAACGAAGGTTCGGCAGCTCGAAATAATCGGCCAGCTTGCGGGACAATTCGACCGCGCCGGCATTTCGCTCATAGCCGCAGATGAGGCCGTTCACCTCGCCGAGAAACACGCTCCAGCGACCGTAGCCCGATCCTACATCGGCCACCTTGTCGAAACCGGTGAAGCCCCATTTCTCCACCAGTGAGCGGTGATGGGCGGCGCCCGGCCTGAACCCGGCCGTGATGAAGGGGTTGCCCCAGGGATTGACGCCGCCATTGAAGGCGACGAGGTCCATCGCGCCCAAATCCTCTATCGCGTCGACACGGCCCTTGCGCTCAACCATCGCCTCATCCCAACGCGTCGAAGTTCGTGATCCTGATATGCTTGCTCTTCTCGAACGACCATTCCGCCAGTGAGACGAGATACGACCAGCTTTCCGGCGTAAGCTTGCCGTCCGCCAGCGTCATGAACAGGAAGCCGTGCTCATTGAGCACATCGCGCTTCAGGCTCTTGAGAAAGACCCGCCAGTGATCCGCCGTCCAAGGCTGCAATTTCTCGTCGACGTTGAACGCGGCGAGAAATGCGGTGACCAGATCATACCGGCCGTCCAAGCCCTCGAGCGGCGCATTCGGCTTGATCCAATGTCCAATCCGCTTTACGCCATAGAGCGCGCAGAGCGCATCGTATAGATGCGTCGTGCCTGCGAAGGGTCCGATACGCGGCGGAAGGTCCGTGCCTGTGACATCATGGCCGTAGAAGCGGGCAACGAAGGGGAAATGCCCGGGCCCGGTCCCGAAATCCAGGATGCGCATCGGCGGCTTCTTGTCGAGGTTCAGCATCCATGCCAGCCGCAGCTTGCTCTCAAACCACAGGATCGGGTCGAGATACTTCACGACATCGGAGTCCCGTTCGACGATGTTCGGATCGAGATAGTGCAGCTGTATACGGCGGTAGTCGTTCGCGCCCACTTCCGAAAGCAGGTACGAAAAGAAGCGGCGCGTTTCGCTGTTCTGGTAGTCGTTTCCCGACACCTTCGCGATCCGCGTCTCGATGATCTCGCGGAAGTCGCCATAGATGATTGGAAGATGCTCGGCCCGGACCTTGCGCAGAGGGACCTCTTCAATGCCGAGGCGATTGAACTCACTGATCGTCATCGCTCTCGCTTTTCCTTCTTCCCGATCTTTGGGGATCATATGGCATGAAAGCGTCGCGGCCGGGCACTTGAACTGCTATCCTTGCCGCAAGAGAATTGAGCGCCGCCGCGCTTATTGGGAAAAAATACCTGGGCTGTCAAGATAATGCCGGTAATGAAGATAGCGATCTGAAGAGAATGATTGCGAATGTAACGGAGATCGCGAGTTTTCCCGCCCTGGCGCCCCACGCCGCGCGCATGGTTCTGCCGCTGAGCGAAATGATCGATTCTTTTGTCGCGGAAACGGGCTTGCCGGGCAAGCATGCCCTCGTCAAGTTCCTGGAGCATGTAAAGGCGAACTTCCCTGACGAGAAGTATGCCGAAATCCAGAGACACCACCTGTCGCCGGAAAACCTGGAGCGGATGAAAAGAAAGGGTCACAAGTCCCTTGAGCACAAATATCTGGACTTCCCCTATTGGATGAGGAGCAAGTTCAAGAGGGCCGTCGACCTCCAACTCCAGGACTATGCGGGCGAATCCATCCTCGACATCGGGGCGGGACCCGGCCATTTCGGCCTGGTCGCGAACTATTTCGGCTGCGACTACTGGGGCCTGGAGATGCCGCTGCAGCCTTGGAGCGGAACGAGGCGGCACGTATTCGACGACTTGACAGAATTTTTTCACGTGAAGCGCGTCATCCAGGAGGTTCGCAGCCTGCAGAAAATGGAGTCGGAGCGGCGCTACCGGTTCCTGACCTGCCTCATGGGGAATTTCTGCGCCGTGGCGACGCCGGAGGGCGGGACCAGGCCATGGACATGGGGGGAGTGGCTATTTTTCCTGGACAACCTGGTTTCCGATTTCATGCTTCCCGAGCACGTCATGTACTTCAACATCAACCGGGAACACATGTCCGAAGAAGCCAAGCAGAAGATCCACCAATTCGCCGAATCCTATGACGAGGCACGAAGCCTCTTTTCGTTTCGAAATCTGGAAATGGCCCGCGTCAGGTGACGCGCGGCCAGGCACTGCCCGTTTATCGCGGGCGCTTCATGGTCTGGTCGTGAGCCGCTTGCAGACGCTCGAACACCTGCTTCGCCATGGCGCTTTCAGCGATGACACGCGCATGGCTTTCGGGTAGCGGCGGCGGCTGGAGGGGCGAGATGTCCGGCGCATAATCGGCGCTCTTGAGACGGCGCACGGCCTTGTCGTTGCCGCCGATCGCGTGGCCGGGGCGAGCAAATTTGAGCACCGCTTCATCGAAGGGAAGCGATAGTGCCTCGCAAGCGGCGCGAAGCACTTGCGGCGGAGCCTGCACGAACTCCTCGAAGGAGAGGAATACTACCTTGCCCTGCGGCGAGAAGCTCTCCAGGAACATGTCGTAGTTTTTGCTCCATGTGGCGACATAGCGTTCGCATTCGGCCAAGTAGTAGGCCTCGTCCTGGCCGGGCTTGCGCTTCTGCAGCTCCGACCACCACGCCTGGGGCAGGCTCTTGAACAGCACCAGGGCGTCGAAACGCAGAAGCGGGTCGTTTTCAACGATCTTGGCCGGGTTCTTGTCGCAAGCGACGAGCGTTCTGGTCCCAAGCCGCTCGGCGACGCGAAAATACCAGTTGGTGCGGTCCGCCGCGAGCGCCCGGCGGAATTCGGCCGTCAGCGCGGCGCAGTTCTTGCCACATACGCTGCACTTCACCATGTCGCCGGCAAAGTCGGCTTCGAAGTTCAGCACGTCGTAGCCGCCGGTGGGAACCTTGCCCTTCACCAGCCAATGCGACTCGCCGATGCTGGCGGCGCCGGGCAGGGAGCCCAGCAGGCGGTCGAACAGCGTGCTGCCGCAATATGAGACGCCGCAGATCACGACATGCCGCACGCCTTCGCGTGGCGGCGGGGAAGCGGGCGCTGCCAGGACCGCGCGCAGGTTGTCCGCGAACGCGCCGGCGGTGCCGGCGGATGCGGCCCCGACCGCGCCGTCGAGCGTCGCGCCGTCGCGAAGCATGGCTTGCGCGACATGGAACGCGGCTTCGAAGTCCCTGGGGTCCTGCTCGCGCAGGGCGGCCCAATGCGGCAGCGCCTTGCCGCTCTCTCCGAGCTCGTCGAACTGCCTGGCCAGCGCGCGGCGCACGAAGGCATTGCCGGGTTGGGTACCAAGAATCGTCTCGCCGAGACGCGCGGCGGCGGCGAAGTCGCGCGTCATTCGCGCCTGCATGAGGGCGACACTCAAAGGCACGCGCCCGGTCTGGGCCATCGCTGTCGGTTTCTCGGACACGGGGGCGCTCAGGGATTTTTCTCGATCGGCGAAGCCGCGCTCCGCGGCTCTATATCAGCCATTTCCGCTTCGCCCAAGCGCTGGCGGCATCGCGCGAGCTGCGGCATGGCGGTCTCGCGCGTCTCGGGCGACAGCGCCATGAGCCTTTCCCATGCCGGGGCGGCGATCGCGTAGTCGTGCGTGCGCATCGCGGCCTGGGCGAGCAGGCGCTGGATGTCCTCATTGCCGGGGGCCGCACTCGCCGCGGCGGCGCCGAAGCGCACCACCTGCTCGTAGCGCCGCGCCTTGTAGGCCGCGCGCATGTCGCGGCGCAGATAGCGCGCCGTCTGTTCCAGCCGGCGCCCGGCGTCGTCGTGCTCCGGGCAATCGTCCGGCACGGCGCGGAAGAACGCGACGGCCTCGACATGGCGTTGCGCCTCGACGGCCTCGCGCCCCGCCTTGATGATGCGGGAGGGAAGCTTGGCCAGCGCGAGCTGCGCCTCGACGTTTTCGGGCTCCGCCGACAGGACCGCCCGCCACGCCGCGATCGCGCGGGTGAATTCCTGCGCGCGGTCGAGCGCGCGCGCATGCTGGACCAGGGCTCTGGCGTCTTGCGGAGCCGCCTCCAGCAGCGATGCCCACAGCCCGGCCGCCTTGCTCCAGTCCTGTTCCGCCATCGCCATCTGGCCGAGCGCGGTCAGCGCGCGGCCGTCGCGTGGCTGGAGATAGAGGATCTGCATCCAGGTCTTCTGCGCGCGCTTGCGATCCGAGGTCATGCGCTCCTTGGCGTCATCCTGGAGCGCCTGCAGCGTGCGGCGCTGGCCTGTCTTGGCGATCACGTCGTCGGGCTCGATCTGCGCCAGGACCGTATAGTCGAGATGGGCGTCGAGGATGCGTCC
Source organism: Alphaproteobacteria bacterium (assembly GCA_021325375.1). Classification (GTDB taxonomy): domain Bacteria; phylum Pseudomonadota; class Alphaproteobacteria; order Micropepsales; family Micropepsaceae; genus Rhizomicrobium. Next base: position 201,243 of record JAJPHG010000018.1, read on the forward strand.
GCGCCGCTCGCCGGCGAGCGCGCGCGGCAGGAGATCGTCCGCGATGGTCTTGACGATCGCCTTGCAGGTTTCGCCGTCGCGCCCCTGGCGCAAGGCGCAAGCGGCAAGCGCGGTGGCGCGGATATCGGCCTTCTTCTCATAGGCGCGCAGCTCCTCGATCGCGCGATCGGGCGCCTCGGCGGCGAGGCGCGCGAAATGGGAGGCCGCCTCGGCCATCTGTCCGCGCTCGACGGCGAGGCGGGCGGAGGCGAGCAGGGCGTCGGTTCCGGCGATGCCGGCCAGGCGCCGCGCCGAGGCCGCCGCCGCATGCGGCAGATCGGCGCGCAATTGCGCGCGCGCGAGCTGTGCCCAGGCTTCGGGCCAGTCCGCACGCAGCTCGGCGACGCGCCGCCAGGCATCCGCGGCCACGCTCCACTGCTTCAAATTGCTGAAGGCGCGCGCGCAGAGCTGCGCTATCTCCCGGTCATGAGGGTGAAAGGTGAGATAGTCCTTTGCCGCTTCGCCCAGCATCCGCCAGTCGCCTTCGCGCCAGGCGAGCCGTGCCTTCCAGCGCTTGAGCTCCATCGAATCCGGATCGCGCGCGCCCGCTTCATCGAGACGCGCGCGGCACGCCGCCCAATCGCCCGCGCCATAGGCTTCGCGCAGGCGCAGGAATATCTCGGCGGTTCCGGCAGACTGCTCTTCCGTGTCCGTCATGCGTGATACGATTTGTACCATTCGACAAAGGCGGGAATGCCCTTGGAGATCGGCGTCTTGGGCTCGAAGCCGTAGTCGCGGCGGATCGCGTCGATGTCGGCGAAGCTCTCGGCGATGTCGCCGGGCTGCAGCGGCAGCATCTCCTTCTTCGCCTCCCGTCCGAGCGTCTTCTCGAGGACGCCGATCATGTGAAGAAGATCCTCGGGGTGGTTGTTGCCGATATTGTAGATGCGGTGCGGCGCGCCTTCGCCGAACGCCTTGTCGGGCTCGCTCACGATGGCTGTGACGCCGTTGACGATATCGTCGATATAGGTGAAGTCGCGCTTCATCCTGCCGTGATTGAAGACCTTGATCGGCTGACCCTTGATGATCGCCTCTGTGAACAGCCACATCGCCATGTCGGGGCGCCCCCACGGCCCGTAGACGGTGAAGAAGCGCAAGCCCACCAGCTTCATGGCGAAGAGATGGGCGTAGACGTTGCTCATCAGCTCGTCCGCGCGCTTGGTCGCCGCGTAGAGCGAGATCGGCGTGTCGACCTTGTCGGTCTCGCAGAACGGCATCTTGGTGTTGCCGCCATAGACCGAGCTCGACGAGGCATAGGCCATGACCTCGAAGCCGTCCTGGTGGCGGCACAGCTCAAGCATGTTGAGGTGTCCGGCGAGATTCGACTGTACGTAAGCGTGCGGGTGGTCCATGCCGTAGCGCACGCCCGCCTGCGCGGCCAGATGCACGACCCGGCGGAATTTGACGCCGCTCAGCGCTTTCGAAAGCGCGGTGAAATCGGCGAGGTCGGTCTGGTGGAAGCTGAAGCCTTCGTGCCTGGCGAGTTCGCTCAGGCGGTTCTTCTTGAGCGCGACCGAATAGTAGTCGTTGATGCAGTCGAGGCCGATGACCGTTTCGCCGCGGGAAAGCAGGCGTTTGGCGACGTGGAATCCGATAAAGCCGGCGGCACCGGTGACCAGATAACTCATATTCATATATCGCCGCGGCAGGTTCAAGTGCCGCCGTCGCTCCCCGGCATGCGCTCCCCGCCCCAAGGAGCCTTATCGACATCGACCTCTGTATAGCATTTGCGGCTCGGTTAGAAGGCTCAAGCCGCGATAGAATTTCTTAACGCTCGATACCCAAAGACGCGAACAGTTCGCAGATCGTTCGCTCGACGCCGAATTTGGCGTGCGCGAAGGCAGGGGCGCGGGCGCGTGCGGTCCGGCGCCATCCTTCGTCGGCGATGACCTTCAAGATGACGTCCGCGAAGGAATCGGCGCCGGCCTCCACCGGCACGAGGTGGCCGGTGATGCCGGGCTCGATGGTCTCGAAGGCGCCGCCGACGTCGGAGGAGACGGCCGGCACGCCGAAATGCTGTCCCTCGATGAGCACGTTGGGCAGCCCCTCGCGGTCCGAGGTCAGGAGATTGAGATCGATGACGCGCAGCCAGTCGGCGACGTTCGAGACGAAGCCCGGCATGTGCAGCCTTTCGGCGAAGCCGCGCGCGCGCGCGAAGCCGCGCATCTCTTCGGCCATGCGTCCGTCGCCGAGCACGACGAAATGCGCGAGCGGGCACTCAGCCGCGACCAGCGACGCGGCCTCGATCCACAGCAGCGGACGCTTCACCGGCTCGATGCGGAAGATCCCGCCGATGAGAAATGCCTCGCGCGGGATGCCGGCCTGCGCGCGCAGATCCGCCTGCGGCTCGCGGTCGAGCTTGGCGAACTCGACGGCGTTGTAGACGACGCGGAACGGCGCCGTGTCGGGCCACTGCGTCCAGTCGCGGTCTGAATCGGCGCCGGCGCGCGAATTGTTGACGATTGAGAAGCCGGGATGGGCGAGAAGACGGCGGTAGGTGTGCCGCATCGGGCGCAGGAAGAGGCTCGTCTCCAGCGGACCGTGGCCCCACAGATTGGGCGAGAGCGAGCCGCGATGGATGAGGAACTTGTCCACGCCCGCGAGCCGGCAGGCTAGCCCCGCGATGAAAAGGTCCTGTCTCAGATGCACCGCCTGCGGTCGCCGCTCCAGGATCAGCTTGGTGACGCGGATCAGCTCTTCGCGGTGCAGATGCGGCAACAGGTCGATGGCGCGCACCAGGCGCTCGCGGCTCTCGAGCGCGGGCAATTCGGCCAGCACGTTCGAGCGCCTGTTCCAGTCGGCGCCGAAATGCACGATCTCGGCCGGCGTGTCGCGCGCCGCGCGCAGGAACGACGAGGTGTCCGCGTCGTCCATCTGGCGCAGCGCGAGCACGACCTTCGTCAGGCACGGCTCGGCCGCCATCTTGCCCGCGACGGTGACGGTCTGCCTTTCGCTTCCTCCCGCGCGAAGCGACGAGCTCACGGTGAGCAGGTGGCCGCGGCGCGGCGCGTATCCGATTCCGCCGTTTCGCGCGATCTCCTCGAAGATGACGTCGATCAGGCATTCGGGGAAGCGCAAGCCCGCCTCCGCGCCGCAGAACTCGACGACGCTGCGCACGCGCTGCAGCGCCGCGTATTCGCCCGCCAGCGTCGCGGGATCGCGGATGGCGCGCATCGCCCCATAGGCCTCGCCGTAGCGATAGAAGCGCTCGTGCAGCAGCGCGATCTCGGCCGCGGGATCGATCTTGAGGCTCTTGGGCAGGTCTTGCGTCCGCACAGTCTCGAAATGCGCTGCCGCAGCCGGCACGTCGAGCGCGGCGCTGGCCAGCATGCCCAGCGTCCAGTTCATGATCGCGGAATTGTCGCTTCCCGCGCGGAGCGCGGCCAGGCGAGCGGTCACACCATCCGCGACGCGGGCGCGCCATGCGGCCCTGCGCAGACGCCGCACGATCTCGACGATCGGGGCAAGCTGGTTTTCGCCGAGCTTGGCGCTCGGAACATGGCGTTCGAGCGCATCCAACGCCTCGGCGATCACCTCGCGGTCGCGGCCGGATTCGAAAAGGACGCGAACGACGCGTCGGCGCGCATCGGCGTCGCCCTCATAGTCCGGTGTCCCGCGCAGCAGCGCCACGGCCGCCTCGTGCGCGCCGGCTTCGCACAGCATCGCCACGGCCTCCACGCCTACGGCGCGATCGGCGTCGGGGGCGCGAACCGCGCGCGTGCAGAACTCGACCAGGGCCTCGCGCTGGTTCCACGACGCGGCGAACCCCGCCGCCTCGAGCCACAATTGCGCGATGTCGCCATCCGCGCTCAGCCTGCGATAAACGTTGAACGCGCTCTCGGTGTCGCCGCGCCTGAAATGGAACTGGGCGAGCGTCCTGGCGAGCATCGGATTTCCGGCCGTGATCCGCCCGCTCTTGCGTTCGATCTCCTCGAGCGCGTCCGTCGAGGGAGCATCGCCGATCGTGTTCAGCTGGCTCAGGAATTCGAGCGACTCGCTTTCGCTCGAATCCTCGAAGGCCAGCGCGCCGCTTTCGTCCGCCGCGTCTTCGGCGCGCAGAAGCGCGTGGTAGGTCTTCAGCCGCTCGAAATTCGCATCGCCCGCGAGGCGTTTGTCCAGCACCTCGAGGCGCGACGCCATTTCGTCGGCGTTCGCCACGCCGATGCTCGCGGACAGGTCTGCGATCTCCTTGGCCGCGACCTTGGCCCTCAGGCGCCGGGCGTCGTCATTGGCGGGATTGATGCGCAAGACCTCGTCGAGCCTGTCCAGCGCGTCCGGCGTTCGGCCTGCGCGCGCGTGGACGCGTCCGAGCGCCATGCGCGGCTCGCCGTCCTTCGGCGCGAGCACGGCGATGCGCTCCCAATATGCGCGCGCCTCTTCGAAACGGGCCTGCCGCATGAGAAGACGCGCCAGGGGGCGCAGGACGGTGAGCCGATTCGGCTCGCGGGTGAGGATGTCCTTGAACATCTCGCCGGCGCGGCCGGGTTCGCGTTCCACGAGCGCCATCGCCTCGGCTTCGAGATCTTTGAGGGGCGCGGGCTGATCCAGGCTCATCGGCGGGAAACTAGCATGAAGCGCGGCGATCGGGCGTAGCGCGGCAGGTCAATTTATGGTAGTAATTTTCGGTGGGGGCGTATTGCTGATAGACTGGTTCACGCCTGCGGCCTCCATCCCATGTCGATCGCCACCCTTGAAGAATTGCGCGCCGAGTTGATCGTCCTCGAGGAGAGGATCGACGCCGGCGCGTTCGTGGACTCCGACCGGTTGCGCGCGCTCGCGCCGGCGGCGCGGCATTGGGCCAGGCAGTCGGACGAGGCCCATCCCATACCGCGCCTAGCGCGCCTGATGATGCGCACCAACGCGTCCTCGGCGGCGCGCGACCTTCTGGAGTTCGCCCGCCCGATCGCGCGCGACGAGGATTGCTCCATCGCGCTGATGCTGGCCAATGCCACGGCCGCCTGCGGCGACCACAGGCGGGCGCTCGCGATCCTGGCGCCCCTGGCCGACGCGAATTCCGCCAACGCGCAGCTTGCCGCGCGCGCCGCCGAGCTTCACGCGCGTCTCGGCAACGCCGAGGAGAGCCTCAGGCTTTATGCGCGGGCAGCCAAGCTCGACAAGGGCCGCAAGCCGCAGCTTCTGAACGCGCTCATCGCGGCCGGCCGCGGCGGCGACGCGCTGGACGAGGCGCGCAAGGCGCTCGTCGAGCGGCAGGACGATCCGGCGACGCGCATCGCCTGGTTCAAGGCGCTGGCGAAATTCTCGGGCGACAGGGACGAGATCGCGCGCGCCCGCGCCGATCTGCTCGCCTGGCTGCCCGACGATCTGGCCGGTTCGCTGTGGCGCGCACATCTCTTCAGGATGGAGCAGGACGACGAAGCCGCCTTCGCCGAGCTCAACGCCGCTTTCGCGCGCTGGCCGAACGACGGGGGCTTGCGCAAAGCACGTGCCGCGGCGGCGCTGGCGCTCGGCTTCTGGGGCCGCGACGCGGGCGCGATCTACGACGCCGTTTCCGTGTCGCTCGACGCGCCAGACCTGCGCGCGCAGATCGCGCGGGCGGACAAGCTCCTGCGCGCGTTCGGCGGCTCGCTCGGAAAGGCCGCGGCGGACAGCGGCGCTTTCGCCCATGTGCGCTCGCCGGAAAGCGTCTTCGCGCTGGTGGCGGACGAGAAGCCCGCCGCACCCGAGAGCGGACGCGGCAAGGGGCTCGCGATGATCGCCCATTCGCTCACCGCCGGCGGCGCGGAGCGGATCGTGGCCACCCTGTTCCGTCACCTGCGCGAGAGCGGGCGCTTCGATTGGGTCAAGCTTTATCTGCTCAATCTCTCCGAGACGGACGGCAGCGACTTCTATCTGCCGCTGACCGGCATCGACCGCGCGGACGTCGTGCTCCTCGACCGCGGCTGCAGGATAGAGGAGCCGTTCGACTTCCTGGCCCTCGACGCCGCGCGCACCGCGCAGGCCATCCACGACCAGCTCGTGAAGGACAAGCCCGCCATCGTGCACGCGTCGCTGGAGCCGCTGACGCTCACCGCCGGGCTCGCCGCGCTGAAGGCCCGCGTGCCGCGCATCGTCCTGCACACGCACAACATGCGGCCCACCGATCTTTATCCGGGCGCGCCCCAGCCGCCGCGCTGGCGCGATTGCTACCGCTCCATGCTCGCGCGCGCGGAGGTGCGGCTGGTGGGCTGCGCGCGGGCCTCGATGGAGGACTACGCCGATTGGATCGGGCTCGGCGCGATGGACAAGCTCCACACCGTCTACAACGGATTGGATTTCGAGCAATTCCAGCCGGCGTCCGATGCGCAGATTCCAGCCCGGCTGCGCGCCGCGCTCGGCATCGGCCGCGACGCGCCCGTGATCGGCACGGCGTTCAAGTTCCGCGAGGAGAAACGTCCCGCGCTCTGGGTCGAGGCGGCGCTCAAGGTGCTTGAGAAGCACGCCGATGTGCGCTTCGTGATGTTCGGCGACGGGCCGCTGCTGGCGCCGGTCAGGGAGCTAACGGCCGCGAAAGGCGCGCAAGCGAGTTTCGTTTTCCCAGGCCTCGTGCCCGATCTCAATCGCTGGCTGCCGATGCTCGACCTCTTCATGCTGTGCTCGAGCTCGGAGGCGCTGCCCAACGTGCTGCTCGAGGCGCAGGCCTGCGGCGTGCCGGTGATCGCCTATCACGTCGGCGGCATCGCAGAGACGATGATCGACGGCGAGACCGGCATCCTCGTGCGCGAGGACGGCGCCGCGGCGCTTGCCGCCGCACTGCTGCGCGCCATCGGCGATCCGGACTGGCGCAAGGGCGCGGCGTGCGCGGGTGCGGCCTTCGTGCGCGAGCGCTTCAGCACGCAGAACATGACGCGGAGCGTGAGCGATGTACTGCTGGGCTGAGCCATGCGGCGCGACCTGATCCGCCATCCCGATTTCCCGTGCGCCGCCGTCGAGCGGCTCACGACGGACATCGCGGGCACGGGCACTTCGCTGCTGGTGGACTATCATCTCACCGGCGATGTCGGGGCGCTCGCACTGCCTGCCATCGCCGCGCCTGAGCGCGTGAATGAGCTCTGGCAGCACACTTGCTTCGAAGTGTTCGTGCACCCGATGCCGGGCACGACCTATCTCGAATTCAATCTCGCGCCGTCGACGCGCTGGGCGGCCTATCACTTCGACGACATCCGGCAAGGCATGCGCGACGCCGACGTGCCGCCGCCCGTCATCGACATCGAACGCAGCGCCGAAAGCCTCGTCCTGCGCGCGACGCTGACGGTGCCGGACGGCCCGTTGTATCTGAGACTTTGTGCGGTGATCGAGGAACGCAGCGGCGCGCGGTCCTACTGGGCGTTTGCCCATCCGGCCGGCAAACCCGATTTCCATCATTCCGATTGATTTGCGCTCGAACTTCCAGCAGCGTGCGCGCGATGAAATTCGGCATCGACCGCCTTCTCGAAGAGCCCTCGCTGCGCGCGCCGCTCAAAGGCAAGCGCGTGGCGCTGGTCGCACACCCGGCCTCCGTGACCAGGGACCTTACCCATTCGCTCGACGCGCTCATGGCTTTGGGCGACGTCAGGATCTCCTCGGCCTTCGGTCCGCAGCACGGCATGCGCGGCGACAAGCAGGACAACATGGTGGAGTCGGCGGACTTCGACGATCCCGTGCACGGCATCCCGGTGTTCAGTCTCTACGGCGAGACGCGCAAGCCGACAGGCCAGATGCTCTCCACTTTCGACGTGGTGCTCGTCGACCTGCAGGATCTCGGCTGCCGCATCTATACCTTCGTCACGACGCTGCGCTACATGCTCGAGGCCGCGGCCCAGAAGGGCAAGGCGGTGTGGGTTCTCGACCGTCCCAACCCCGCCGGCCGGCCGGTGGAAGGTCTTCGGCTGCGCGGCGGCTGGGAGAGCTTCGTCGGCGCGGGAGCTCTTCCCATGCGCCACGGACTGACGCTCGGCGAGCTGGGGTTGTGGTTCATCGACACGCTCAAGCTCGACGTCGACTATCGCGTCGTCGAGATGGAAGGCTGGCAGCCGGAAGCAGCACCCGGCCACGGCTGGCCGCTCGGCGAGCGCGCCTGGATCAATCCGAGCCCCAACGCGGCCAATCTCTGGATGGCGCGCGCCTATGCGGGGACGGTGATGCTGGAGGGCACGACGCTGTCGGAAGGCCGCGGCACGACGCGCCCGCTCGAATTGTTCGGCGCGCCCGACATCGAGGCGCGCCGCGTGCTGGCCGAGATGCGCGCTCTCGCGCCGGAGTGGCTCGATGGCTGCCGCCTGCGCGAATGCTGGTTCGAGCCCACCTTCCACAAGCACAAGGGCCGGCTCTGCAACGGCGTGCAGATCCACACCGAGGATGCGAGCTACGGCCACGCCGCGTTCCGGCCCTGGCGCCTGCAGGCGCTGGCGTTCAAGGCGATCCGGCGCCTCTATCCGGACTACCCGCTGTGGCGCGACTTCGCCTACGAATACGAGCACGGCAAGCTCGCCATCGACGTGATCAACGGTAGCCCCTTGCTGCGTGAATGGGTCGACGACGCCTCGGCGACACCCGCCGACCTCGACGCGCTCACGCTCCCCGACGAGCAGGCATGGGATGCCGAACGCGGGGCCTATCTGCGGTATTGAACTCTACTCGCCGTTCACGCCCTTGGTCATGTCCTTGGCGTATTCCTTGACCTGATCGGTACCCGCGATCTGGTCGAAGATCCACAGCCACGCGCCGGTGATCCCGCATTGGCTGTGCCAGGTCTTGAGCTGGGCCTCCGCCGCGGTGGGCGTCTTGAAGGGCGGCGCGCCGGGCTGGTCCGACAGGCCGGGAAAGACCGGCACGTCGCCGAAATCCCATTCCGACGAGCACGGCGAGTTGCCCTGGCCGCCGGCGAAGGTCTGCAGATGGATGCCGTCCACCAGGCTGGGCATCTGGGTGTTGATCTGCGAGACGACCGACGTCCAGTAGGTGTTGTTGGTGTAGGGGTTCATCGTCACGTGATAGCCGAGCCCGCCCAGCATCAGCGCGAACTTGACCGTGGATTCGCTGTCGTAGCTGTTCTCGTCGTCGAAATCGATCGCGTCGATCGGCAGCGCCTTCGCGATCGCCGCGAAATCCTTGTACAGGATGCTCTTCTTGCCGGTGCCCTGTGAATCGATCAGCGCCTTGATGTTCTCGAAATCGCCGAAATTCGACGAGCCGATGCTGAGCGTGATGCGCGTCACCTTGCCCGTCTTGATGTTCTTCAGCGCCTTGGCGAATTTCGGCCAGGTCTGGTCGCCGATATATTTGCCGCCCGAGGTCAGCGGGAACTCGCCGTTGAGGTTCAGATCGCCGCTCGCGTTGACCTCGACGCTCCACACCAGCAGCTCGGTGAAGCCGGCCGTCTTCAGCTCCTTGATGTTGGTCTTGTCGTCGTTCTTGTAGACCGGGCCGCCGCCCAGGATGCCGACATAGCCGGTCTGCGCCGCGGCGCTCTGCGCCAACAGCGCCGCGCCGGCGAGCACGAGGGCCGCCGTCAGGCGCTGCAGGAGGCTCTTTCCTTGGGTCTTGGCGCGGGAAACCATGGTGAAATCCTCCGGTTTGGCTGGTTCGAGCGAGGGCGTGCCGGTATTTTTGCCCTAATCCGTCGGGCGCGCACAAGAGCGGTTCACAACTGCGTCAGCCGCGGCCATGGGCGTTGAACAATCGCCAAGGATGGAGAAGGCTGATCGAAATGCAGCGCGGGGGCTGGACGATGGCTTCGTATAAGAGTGCGGTTATCCTTCTCGCGACAGGGCTTTGCGCGGGCGCGCCCGCCTGGGCCGCCGCTCCGGCGACCACTTATCCCGCGATGGCGCCGGTCGCTCAGTACCGGATGGCCAGTCCCGCCGATGAGATCGCGATGGCACGCTCGGCAGCGCCGGTTTCGATCTCAGGCAGCGCGAGCGTCATGGTTCTCGGCGCCAAGGGTTACGAGACCGCGGTCACGGGCAAGAACGGGTTCGTATGCATGGTGCTGCGCGGATGGACGGCGAATTTCGACGATCCGGTTTTCTGGAATCCGAAGATCCGCGGGCCGGTCTGCTACAACCCCGCCGCCGTGCGCTCGGTGCTGCCGCTGGTCTTGGAGCGGACGGAGTGGGTGCTCGCGGGCGTCTCGAAGTCGCAGATGCAGAGCCGCGCCAAGACGAGCGTCGCCGCCAACAGGCTGCCGGAGCCCGGCACGTTCGGCTACATGATGTCGAAAGAGCAATACGTGTCGGACCAGGGCACGCATCATTGGCACCCGCATCTGATGTTCTACCAGGCCCATGCCAAGGCGGCCGACTGGGGCGCGGACTTGCCCGGCTCTCCGGTGTTTTCCGGCGAAGGCGATCCCGTCACGATGTATTTCGTCCCGCTCGCGAAATGGTCCGACGGATCATCCGCGGTCGATATGCACTGACGTCTGCCTCTATCGATCGAGAGTGATCTCGCGTGCTTGCGCCGTCGCCAGCAATTCGAGAAACCGAAAACTGGTCTCGCGTCCGGGCTCTTGCCGCCGCTCGACAATCGCCGCGCCTGTCTTCTGCCAGACGATTGCGACCGCATGGTGGAAAAAATCGTCCGCCACGTCGTGCGCGACTTCTTTCCGGAAAACGAGAATCCCCAAGCCGTCGAGCGTGTTGATCAGAGTGAAGACGGCTGTCCAGCGGTGGCCCAGCTGTGTCTGCAATTCCCGCCACGACAAGCCTTCGGGCACATCGTGCAGGGCGCTCAGGCCCTCGATGAGATCGCGCGAATACAGCATCTCCATGAGATGAAGCGAAACCTGCGTGGTCCGCGCCTTGGCTGCCACACGGATCTGCCATGCGCCGAAAATGACCCCGCCGACAACGGCAACCGTTGTCGCGATATTGAGCGCGAGCGCTAAATCCATGCCGTAACCCCCACGTATCTTGTTGTGGCCCGCAGCAAAATAGCGCCCGCCAGCGGACTCCGCAGAGAATCCTAATACGCTGTTTTTACTGGGAAAACCTGGAGCGGGCGAACGGATTCGAACCGTCGACCCTAACCTTGGCAAGGTTATGCTCTACCCCTGAGCTACGCCCGCTTATCCAGGTTGGGCGGGCGTTATGGCCCAGGGGAACGAAGGATTCAACAGCTAAAATAAGGCTTTGGTTTCCGTGAGGGGGCCAAGACGCTAGCATCGCGGAATGAACCCGATCCCCGGCCATTCCTATGTCGCGTTTGCCTCGCTCCACGAGAAGCCGCTCACCATCGCAGGCCGCCTGAGCGGGCCCGCGCCGAACGGCGGCAAAGCGCCCGCGGTCGTCATCCTGCACGGCTCTGCCGGGCCGTCGGCGCGGGAGGCGGGCTATGCGGCGGCGCTGCGCGAGGCCGGCTTCGTGACACTGGAGCCGGACCAGTGGGCGGCGCGGGGCCTGGGCGGCGGCGACAAGGGCCGGCCGAAGACGTTCACCGAGACGCTGCCGGACGTCTTCGGCGCGCGCGCCT
>JAJPHG010000010.1 GCA_021325375.1 Alphaproteobacteria bacterium
CCCGGTCACGCCGACTACACCTATTGGGCCAAGTACGGCGTGCGCGACTATCGCGGCGGCGGACGCTCGAGCGCGCGCGAGACCGCCTCGCGCGTCGCGGCGGGCGCAGTGGCGCGCAAGGTGCTCGCCGCACTCTACAAGGGCGTGAAGGTGCGCGGCGCGCTGATCCAGGTGGGCAGCGAGACGATCGACCGCAAGCGCTGGAGCTGGGACGAGATCGCGCGCAACCCGTTCTTCTGTCCCGATCCCAAGGCAGTCGCTCCGTGGACGGAGTATCTCCTGGGCGTGCGCAAGAAAGGTTCCTCCGTCGGCGCAATCATCGAAGTGGTCGCGGAAGGCATCCCTGCCGGGCTGGGCGCGCCGGTCTACGGCAAGCTCGATGCCGATATCGCCGCGGCGATGATGAGCATCAACGCGGTCAAGGGCGTGGAGATCGGCGACGGCTTCGCCACCGCCGCGATGTCGGGCGAGGAGAATGCCGACGAGATGCGCAAAGGCGCTCCGGGCAGGCCGAAATTCCTCTCCAACCACGCCGGCGGCATCCTGGGCGGCATCTCGTCGGGCCAGCCGGTGGTGGCGCGCTTCGCGGTCAAGCCTACCTCGTCCATCCTGTCGCCGCGCCGCACGATTGATATCGCGGGCCGCAATACCGATATACGCACCACGGGCCGCCACGACCCCTGCGTCGGCATCCGCGCCGTTCCCGTCGGCGAAGCGATGATGGCGCTGGTCCTGGCGGATCACGCGCTCCGGCATAGAGGACAGATAGGGTCATGAATTCCGCGCTGGACAGAAGCCTGCCGAAGGTGGTTGCAGTCTCACCAGCGCGTTCGCCGCTCACCTTGAACGTTCGATGGGCGGATGGGACGGCATCGCGGGTCGATCTCACCGGCCTCGTCCACAGCTCGCGGCATTTCAGGGTGTTCGCCGACGATTCCAAAGCGTTTCGCAAGGTGAGACCGACGGAGTTCGGCGGCGGGATTGAATGGGACAACGGCCTCGACTACAGCGCCGATACGCTCAGGATGCTCGCCGACGAACAACAGCCCGCCGGCGGAGACCAATTGGTCGACTTCGAAAGCCGCTTCGGCCTGAATACGGCAGAGACCGCAGCGCTTCTTGATGTCGCCGAACGCACTATCCGCGCCTACCGCCAGGCCAGCACGCTGCCGCAGCCCGTCGCCATCGCATTGCGACGCATGCAGCGCGACCCCACAGTGCTTGCGGCACACTACCGCCCGATCGCGCGCCGCTCCCCCGGACGTCCTCGCCGGGCTTCGACCGATAATCGCTAACTCAACGAAGGGACTAAGTCATGGAAATCGTCTGGATGGTCCTGTTCGCGATCATCGTCCTTTTCCTGCTCGGGCTGGTGCTCGGCAGCTTCTACACGGTGCAGCAGCAGAGCCGCGCCATCGTCGAGCGCTTCGGCAAATACGTGCGCACCGCGACGCCCGGCCTCAATTTCAAGCTCCCCTATATCGAGGCCGTGGTGCAGCGCGTCTCGCTGCGCGTGCAGCAGCTCATCGTCGAGGTCGAGACCAAGACGCTGGACAACGTCTTCGTGAAGCTGTTCGTCGCGGTGCAGTTCCGCGTCGTCGAGGGCAGCGAAGCGGATTCCTACTACAAGCTCCAGGACCACATCGAGCAGATCAAGTCCTATGTGCTGGACGTCGTGCGCGCCAAGGTCCCGAAGATGAACCTCGACGAGGTGTTCGAGAGAAAGGACGACGTCGGCGCCGCGGTGAAGAGCGAGCTCGACGTGGCGATGAAGATCTACGGCTTCGAGATCCCCAACGCGCTCGTCACCGACGTCAATCCGGCGGACAACGTCAAGGCCGCGATGAACGAGATCCAGACGCAGCAGCGCCTGCAGGTCGCGGCATCCGCCAAGGGCGAGGCGAACAAGATCCTGGTGGTGAAGAACGCCGAGGCCGAGGCCGAATCCAAGCATCTCCAAGGCGAAGGCATCGCCAAGCAGCGCCGCGCCATCATCGACGGCCTGCGCGAGAGCATCGCGGCGTTCACCGACAAGGTCGGCGGCGTGAACGAGCACGAGGTGCTGAACCTCGTCCTGCTGACGCAGTATTTCGACACCATGAAGGAGATCGGCGTCTCTTCGGGCAGCAAGGTCATCCTGATGCCGCATTCGCCCGCCGGCATGAGCGAGCTCGTCGAGCAGCTGCGCGGCGCCATCATCACCGGCAGCGAGGCGACGCAGAAATAGGCCGCGGTCCGGAAAGCGAAGGCTGTCGAAGGCCGATCTTAGGATCGGAGGGGTGAAATGGCGCGCTGGAAGCGGAGATTGATAACGGAAGCGGCTATCGGCTTGTTGTTGATAGCTCTGTACCTGCAGATGACGAGATCGGGATGGCCGCAGCACACGATTCTGATCGCATTGGGCGGGTTCGGGATCGCCTGCGGCGTGGGCGGCTTCGTAATAAAGCCGAATGAGAAATTTGCGGAATTGACCGGTCATTACCGAGGAGGAGCGCGCATCGCATACGCCATCGGATGGGTTGTTCTGGGCTCGGCGCTGCTGGCTTGGGCGTTCCTCGTGAATCGAACTCCATGATGAGATACTGCTGCCCGGAATAGAAGCATGGCGAGCTACGTACAGATTCGCCGCTTCGGCCTGACGCTGCCCGGCGCGGCGGAGGTCATTCATTTCGGCCAGTCTTGGCTGGTCGTCGGCAAGAAGACGTTTGCCCTGTGGTCGGCGGACCGCGGCCTCGCGATCATGAAGCTCGAGCGCGAGCATCAGCAGTTCCTGTTCGATGTGCGCTCCGACACCTTCACGCCGTGCAAGGTCGGCACGGGCGGCATTTGGAGCTATGTCGACGTCGGCAAGCTCACCAAGAAAGAGGCCGAAGCGCTCACGCTCGAAGCGTGGACGCAGGTCGTGCCGAAGAAGCTGAGCCGGGCCTATGCGGAATCGCTTCGTTAGAGCCGTTCCCGATTGAGCTGATCCACCAATTCCGTCATCGCCGGGCCCCCGGGACCGCGCCGAAGGCGCGGCCCGAGGACATGCTTCACGTCCCGGCCATCCATACACTCACTGCGAGACCAGGGAATATGGATGGCCGCCACAAGGGCGGCCATGACGATTGAGTATCCGCTTCAAGCGCGGCAATCGCGCTCCAACCGCCCTATTTCCATCGCGGCAATTGCGCGGCGACGTTGGCACCGATGGAGATTTGCGGCTCGGAGGGGTATTTCACCTTCTCCTTCGTCTCGTGCTCGGAGACGCAGGCCTCGACCTCTTTCGCCAGGTTCGGGAAATCGCCGGCATTCTTGAAATACTGCAGGAAACACGCGTCGAAGAAGGTGTAGCGGTCGCTCTCGCCGCAGCCGAACGAGGTGCGGTCGCGCCTCGCCGCCGTCATCACCATGCGGTTGGGGCCCGCCAGCAGCGGCACGAACACGCCCGAATAGCACGCCGAGACGAACACCACCGTCGGACGGTCGCCGCAGGCGTTGGAGATGGTCTGGTTGATCGTCGTGGGCGTGAGCGTGTCGTCGCCGATCAGGATGCCGTCGGGCGAGCCGTGCGAGGTGAAATAGGCGAAGCATCCTCCGCTGGTGCCGTTCGAAAGGTCCCACAGCGAAGTCGACACCGTCTGGCCGTCGGAATGGCGCGGATGCTGCAGCGGATAGAGCGCGGGCCGGACGGAGAACTGCATGATGTTGTTGGGCTGGAAGCCGACGCCCTCCAGGTCGTTCGTGATGTCGCGCCGCGCGTTGTCGAACACCTCGCTCTCGGCGCCGGAATGGGCGTGGAAGTCGCCCGCCACGACGACGGCCGCCCAATCCGCATAGCCCGCGGCGGCCGCGCGCCCCGCAAGGCAGAACAACACGGCCAAAACGGCGGCCGCTATCGATCCCAGACGCATAGATCCCCGCTCAGTCACGCGTGAAAGAGGCCACAAGCTCAATATGCTCCGACCAGAGGAACTGGTCCACGGGCCTGACAATACCGATTTTGCAGCCATGCCCCAACAGGGCATGCGTGTCGCGGGCGAAGCTGTCCGCGTTGCATGACACATAGGCAATCCTTTTCAGCCCGGATTTCCCGAGCTCGGCGATCTGCGCCGCAGCCCCCGCACGCGGCGGATCGAGGATGGCGGCATCGTAGACGCCAAGCTCCTTGGCGCTCAACGGCTGCTTGAAAAGATCGCGCTTCTCGACAGTGACCGGCTTCAGCCCCGGCCTGGCGCGCGCGGCCTGGGCGAGCGCCGAAAGCTGGGCGGCGTCGTGCTCCACCGCGTGGACCTTCATGCGCGGCGCTAAGGCGAGCGCGAACGTGCCGCAGCCCGCGAACAGGTCGAGCGCCGATTTCGCTTTCGCCGCGCTCGCCGCGACCTCGGCTTGCAGGAACGCCTCGCCTTCGCGCGTCGGCTGGAGGAACGCGCCCGGCGGCAGGCGCACGCCGCGCCACATCGGCGCCGCAAGCTCGACCAGGATCTCGCCGCCCGCGGTGATGCGCGTGACCTTGCTGTGCGCCGCCCAGTCCGCGAGCTTCGCGATCAGCGCGGGCCGCGCCTTGCGGCTCCAGCGCAGCATCAGGTCGAAGCCGTTGTCGGCTTCGGTCGCGTGCAGCTCGGCGGTGCCGATCTCGTTCGCGATATCGCGCAGATCCTGCGCCAGCCCGAACAGACCCGGCGTCAGCACGCGGCACTCGCGCATGTCGACGATGTCGTGGCTGGCGCGCGCGTGGAAGCCGATCCTGCCGTCCTTGATCTTGAAGACGCAGCGCCGGCGCGTGCCGGGCGCGATCGCGAAGATCTCCGCGACCTGCGCCTCGACGCCGTGACGCGCCAGCGCGCGCACCACGATGTCGCGCTTGCGCGTGCGGTATTCCTGCGGCGGAAGATCCTGCGTCGCGCAGCCGCCGCAGGTGCCGAAATGGATGCAGAGAGCGCTCATGCTTTTCGCGCCGCCAGAAGGAATTCGCGGTTGCCGTCGCCGCCCTTGACCGGGCTTTCCATCGCGCCGGCAACGGTCCACCCGTCCACAGAAGCCATCCACGCCTCGATGTCCGCAAGCGCCCCACGCTGCGCGTCCTCGTCACGCACGACGCCGCCCTTGCCGACATGTTTGGGCCCCACCTCGAACTGCGGCTTGACGAGCGCGATCAGCCATGTGTCCGGCGCCGTCATCGCGAGCGCCGGCGGCAGTGCGAGCTTCAGGCTGATGAAGCTCAGATCGGCCGTGATCGCCTGCGGCGCCTCGGCAAACGTCTTCAGATCGCGCGCGTTTGTGCGCTCCATCGACACCACACGCGCGTCGCCCGCGATCCCGGGATCGAGCTGGCCGTGCCCGACGTCGACGGCGTAGACGCGCCTGGCCCCACGTGCGAGCAGCACCTCGCTGAAGCCGCCCGTCGACGCGCCGAGATCGAGGCAGACCAGCCCCTGCGGCGAAAGCTTGAAACGATCCAGCGCGGCCACGAGCTTGAGCGCGCCGCGCGAGACGAAAGGATGGGCGCGCTCATAGCGGATGCGCGAGGTCTCGTTGAGGCGCTGCGAGGGCTTGAGCACCGGCCTGCCGCCGTCGAACACCTTCCCCGCCGCGATCGCCTCCTGCGCCTCAGCGCGCGTCTTGGCGTAGCCGTGCTCGACCAGGAACACATCGGCGCGGTTGGAGGTGCTCATCGGTTTTTCTTGCCGAAAATCGCCGGCAAATTGCGCCGCCCGTCAACCACGCGCACCACATTGATGCCCTCTCGCTCGGGAAGCTCCTCGTAGAAGATCGTCCACGGCGATACGGAAAACGCGCGCTGATTGCGCTTCAGATAGTACCGACGGCCTCCCATCCCGGGCATGAAGGCAAGGCTATCCATTGCTTTGCGAATGCGGTCGGCGATGGTTATCGCACGCAGACGACCGTCGTACTCTGCGATATAGGCTGCGATGGAATCCAAATCGGCCTCTGCCTCTTCTGAGACGACAAGCCGTCCCGACGACATCGCCGGTCAGTCCTTCTTCGCAACGCGGTCAATCGTCGCTCGGACCCGGCGCATCACCTGGTCGAGTGTACGCCCCTCACCGCGCGCGAGTTGCTCACGCGCCTTGCGAAAACTCTCCTGGAGCGCCTCTTTGTTGCGCTCGCCCCAAGCGTCCCATTCGGCGTCGGTCAAGTCTTCGTCGTGCCGGTATTCGACTTCCGACTCGGACAGACCTTTCTTGGGCGGCTTCTTGGTCATCCGTCGATTATAGCACGCAGACCGCGCGCTGTCAGCCCGACACCGCCGCGCGTGCCGCCGCCGCTTCCTGCTCGCGGCCGAGCGCGCCCAGCACGGTCGCGACGATGCCGCGCGCGTCGAGGCCGGCGGCTTCGTACATCTTCTCCGGCGTGTCCTGGTCGATGAAGCGGTCGGGCAGGATCATCGGGCGGATCTTGAGGCCCTTGTCGAGCGCGCCCGCCATCGCGAGGTGCTGGAGCACCTGCGCGGCGAAACCGCCGACCGCGCCTTCCTCGACGGTGACGAGCACCTCGTGCTCGCGCGCGAGACGGTCGACAAGATCTGTGTCGAGGGGCTTTGCGAAACGCGCATCGGCCACCGTCGCGGACAGGCCGTAGCCCGCGAGCTTGTCGGCCGCCGCCAGCGCTTCGCCCAGGCGCGTGCCGTAGGAGAGGATCGCGATGGACGAGCCTTCGCGCAGGATGCGGCCCTTGCCGATCGCGAGCGGCTTGCCTTCCAGCGGACGCTCCACGCCCATGCCCTCGCCGCGCGGATAGCGCAGCGCGCTCGGACGGTCGTCGATGGCGACTTGCGTGGCGACCATGTGCACGAGGTCGGCCTCGTCGGCCGCCGCCATCAGCACGAAGTTCGGCAGCGTGCCCAGATAGGCGATGTCGAACGAGCCCGCATGCGTCGGCCCGTCGGCGCCGACGAGCCCGGCGCGGTCCATCGCGAAGCGCACGGGCAGGTTCTGGATCGCGACGTCGTGGACGACTTGGTCGTAGGCGCGCTGCAGGAAGGTGGAATAGATCGCGCAGAACGGCTTCATGCCGTCCGCCGCGAGGCCGGCGGCGAAGGTCACCGCGTGCTGCTCGGCGATGCCGACGTCGAAGGTGCGCTCGGGGAAGACCTTGGCGAAGAGGTCGATGCCCGTGCCCGACGGCATCGCGGCCGTGATCGCGACGATGCGCGGATCCTTCTTGGCCTCGGCGATCAACGACTCGCCGAAGACCTTCTGGTATTGCGGCGCCTTGGAGTTCGATTTCTTCTGCTCGCCGGTGATGACGTCGAACTTGGTCACGCCGTGATACTTGTCGGCGCTGGCCTCGGCCGGAGCGTAGCCCTTGCCTTTCTTGGTCACGACATGGACCAGGATCGGGCCGTTCTCGGCGTCGCGCACGTTCTCCAGGATCGGGATCAGGTGATCGAGGTTGTGACCGTCGATCGGGCCCACATAGTAGAAGCCGAGCTCCTCGAACAGCGTGCCGCCCGTGACCATGCCGCGGGCGAATTCCTCGGCACGCTTGGCGCCCTTTTCCATAGGCTTGGGAAGGAGATGGGCGATCTTCTTCCCGATCTTCCTTAAGCCGCGATAGGTATGGCTCGACACCAGCCGCGCCAGATACGCGCTCATCGCGCCGACGGGCGGGGCGATCGACATGTCGTTGTCGTTGAGGATCACGATCAGCCGCGCGTCCATCGCGCCGGCATTGTTCATCGCCTCATAGGCCATGCCCGCGCTCATCGCGCCGTCGCCGATGACGGCGATCACGTTGCGCTTCTCGCCTTTCAGGTCGCGGGCCACGGCGTAGCCGAGGCCCGCCGAGATCGAGGTCGAGGAATGCGCGGCGCCGAACGGGTCGTAGATGCTCTCGGCGCGCTTGGTGAAGCCGGAAAGCCCGCCGCCCTGGCGCAGCGAGCGCATGCGCTCGCGCCGGCCGGTGACGATCTTGTGGGGATAGGCCTGATGGCCCACGTCCCAGATGATCTTGTCGTCGGGCGTGTTGAAGACGTAGTGCAGCGCCGTGGTCAGCTCGACAACGCCCAACCCCGCGCCCAGATGGCCGCCCGTGACTGAGACGACATCGATCAGCTCGGCGCGCAGCTCGTCGGCGAACTGGCGCAGGTCGCCCCTGGGCAGCGCGCGAAGCTGATGCGGCTCGCCAATACCGTCGAGCAACGGTGTCTTTGATGAAACAGTCATGAAAACCCACACTCGCCCGGGCCGCGACCCGCGCCCCTACGACCTACGCCTTGCTGCACTGCGCAAAACTCGGCCCTTTCCGGGCATAAATCAAGGCGCTCGGCGCGCCTGCGGATTCGCCCGCAAATAACCAAAAATTTCCGCGCTCAGGCGGCAAAGTGACAGTCAAGCAATTTTTGCATCCCAAAATTGTATCGATATATCCTGTAAGCCCAAATTCCCCCGCGCGAACCGCGAAAAAACCAGCGAAACTCTCGGAAATACGGAGCGATGCGTGTAGTTCAAACCGGCTATGAAACAACCCGATCGCCGGGCAAACTTGCAGCTACGACCTGGGTTTTACGCCGGCCATCGCCCGGCGGGACCCAGCCGCATCGGCAAGGGGGTTCTCATGGCGCATTCACATTCCGGCAGGAAATCACTTTTGTCCGCGCTGCTGGCGGGCACCGCTCTGACGCTGGCCGCCTCGGCCGCGCTCGCGGACGATCAGAAAATCGAGACCGTGGTGGTCACGGGCACGCTGCTGCAGCGCCCGCAATCGGTGTCCCCGGTGACGGTCGTCACCCAGCAGCAGATCAAGGCCTCGGGCCTGACCTCCACCGCCGACGTCGTCCGCTCGCTGAGCGCCGACAACAGCGGCACGATCCCCACCGCGTTCGGCAACGGCTTCGCGGCCGGCGCCTCGGGCGTGGCGCTGCGCGGCCTGACCGTGAACTCCACCCTGGTGCTGATCAATTCGCGGCGCAGCACCAACTATCCCCTCGCCGATGACGGCGAGCGCGGCTTCGTCGATCTCAACACCATCCCGCTGGACGTCATCGACCATGTCGAGGTGCTGCGCGACGGCGCGTCCTCGATCTACGGCACCGACGCGATCGCGGGCGTAGTGAACGTCATTCTCAAGAACGACTACCAAGGCGTTGGCGCGGAACTCGAAGCCGGCACCAGCGAGCATGGCGGCGGGCTTATGACGCGCGCGACCGCGACGTTCGGCTACGGCGATCTCGCGACCGACCATTTCAACGGCTATTTCAACGTCGAGTACGAGCAGGACCAGGACATCCCGGTCGGCGCGCGCCCCTTCCCGTTCAACACCTTCGACCTGACCTCGATCGGCGGCGAGGACGACAATTCGCTCAACACGATCTACGCGGTCGAGCGGCCGGCGCAGCTGAGCGATCCCAACGATCCGACCACCGGCGTGGCGCTGCCCGGCAGCGTGAACTCCGTCGCCCATCCCGGCGGCTGCGGCCCCAAGGCGATCACCCAGACCGACGTGCTCCTGCCCGGCACCTATTGCGAGCAGGACACCGCGCTCTACGGCGTCGACCAGCCGATGCAGACGCGCTACGGCGCCTACGGCAAGGCGTCGTTCCGCCTTCCCGGTGACGGCGTGGCTTACGTGGACGCGAGCTATTTCGAGAACCGCGTCGAGGTGCCGGGCGGACCCGCCTCGGTGCGCAACACCTTCCCCAACATCACGACGAACCTCGCGCTGCCGGCGTATCTGATCAACGGCGACCGCAACCCGAACGACATCTTCGCGGCGAGTTGCCCGGCGACGGGCACCGAGGGCGTCACTCCGTGTACGGACGCTTTGATCCGCTATGCCGCGGGCGACATTCCCGCGATCAGCACGCTCGACAACCACGTCATCCGCGCCACGATCGGCGTGAAGGACGACATCTGGGGCTGGCACGTCGACACCGCGGCCATCGTTGCGCATGCATGGCTGAGCGACACCAATGCGGGCCTTCTCAACTATTCCCAGCTCATCACGGACGTTCGTGACGGCTCCTACGACTTCCTCAACCCGAGCAACAACTCGGCTTCGACGCGCGCGTCACTTGCGCCGCCGCTGATCAAGACCTCGACGACCGACATGGACTCGGCTGACATCCGGGCTTCGCGCGACGTCTTCAAGCTCCCCGGCGGCGAGGCTGAGTTCGGCCTCGGGCTCGAGGGGCGGCACGAGGCGACGTTCGATCCCGACCTCAATCCGAGCCTGGCGGCCCAGGGCCTCGGCGTCGCGCACACGATCGGCTCGCGCAACATCTTCTCGGCCTTCGCCGAGATCGACCTGCCGATCCTGGAGAGCCTCGACGCCAACATCTCGGGGCGCTTCGACCACTATTCGGATTTCGGCAACACGGCCAATCCGAAATTCGGCGTGAAGTGGACGCCGATCCAGCAGGTCTCGTTCCGCGGCACCTATTCGACGGGCTTCCGCGCACCGAGCTTCTCCGAGAACGGCTCGGCGGAGTCGGAAGGCTTCATCTCGTTCGATCCGCAGGTCTCGTTCCCGGACTGGGCGGCGCTGCACAACAACGACGACTACACCAAGACCTACGCGCTGGGCCTGCTCACCACGGCCAATCCCAACATCAGGCCTGAGACCTCGGACAACTATACGCTGGGCGCGATCGTCACTCCGTTCGAGGACATCAACTTCACCACGACGATCGACTACTACAACATCTCCAAGCACAACGTGATCGGGCCCGCCGATCCGACGCCGGCGCTGATCGCCGCGTTCGAAGGCCAGCCCATTCCTCCGGGCTACTCGGTCGTGTTCGACGCGCCCGATCCGGAGTTCCCGAATGCTCCGCCCAAGCCCGTGACGATCGGCGCGCCCTACATCAACGCGTCGTCGCTCAAGACCGACGGCCTCGACCTCGAGACGACGGCCGGCGCCGATCTGTGGGACAGCGGCGTGCACTGGTCCACGGATATCAACGCGACGCAGATCTTCGCCTACACCTTCGAGCCCGCGCCGGGCGACAAGGAGGAGTTCGTGGGCACGCAGTCGCCCTACATCCTCTCCTCCGGCGCCGGCACGCCAAGGACCCGCGCCTCGTGGGCGAACACCTTCGAGACGAAGGATTTCGAGGTCACCGGCACGGTCTACTATACGAGCGGCATGAAGGAATCGACGGTCGACGCCACCGGCGACAACAATTGCGACCTCTATCCCAACCCGCCCAGGAAGTTCTGCTACGTCAGCTCGTTCTGGGACGTGGACCTGACCGGCCGCTGGCACTTCAACGAGAAGATGGACCTGTTCGTCGGCATCAAGAACGTCTTCGACGCCAAGCCGCCGCTGGACGTGATCGACTATGCCGGCGTGAACTACAACCCGACCTTCGACCAGGCGGGCATCGTCGGCCGCTTCTTCTCGGTCGGCGTCTCGTACAGGGATTGATCGAACTGCAGCCTCCCCCGGTTCGCCCCGGGGGAGGTTTTCAGCCAGGCCTGATCCGTCATCAACCAACCGGTGTCATGGCCCGCGAATGCGGGCCACCCAGGTGACATCTGCTCGATCTCAAAAGAATTGCACGCGGAGTCGCGGAGAAGAAAAGAACCTCCGTGGCTCCGCGCCTCCGCGTGAATCACTTCAGCAGTGTGCAGAACCCAGCTGGGTGGCCCGCATTCGCGGGCCATGACAAATGGAGTTCGTTGGGTGCGTCCGGACCCTACCCCGCGTCCATGGGCTCGGTTCCGGCCGGGCCCGAGGCGCCCAGCACGATCTTCTCCAGCCGCCCCTCGGCCGCTTTGAGCTTTTTCTCGCAATGCGCCTTGAGCGCCTGGCCGCGCTCGTAGAGGGCGATGGAATCCTCGAGATCGACCTCGCCCTGCTCCAGCCGCGCGACGATCTCCTCGAGCTCCTTGAGCGCCTGCTCGAAGTTCAATGTCTCCACGGGGACGGGCTTGGCTTTCTGCTTTTCTGTCATGACGTTGAACGGCTTTCCTGCTGCTGCGGATGAAGATCAATAACCTGGCGTGCCGCGCGGCCCGCTGAACTGCCCGGGCACCACGTCGAAGGCAACCGTCAGCCGCGCGTCCTCGGACTCGAACGGCACCGTGCCATGCCAGAAATACGAGGGGAACAGCACGAGCCTGCCGACCGCCGGCTTGACCGTGCGCTCGGCCCGGTCACGCTCGCCGAGCTGGATGTTCGATTCGCCGAATTTGAGCCAGCCCTGCTGCGCGGCCTCGTCCGCGACCGCATCCGGCAGCGCGACGTAATACGCCGAGCTGATCCAGCCCTTGGGATGGACGTGATTGGAATGGAACCCGCTCGAACGCAACCGGCAGGACCAGGCGCCCGTGAAATCGAACGTCGCGTCCTTGCGCGCGAGCATGGGATGGGCGGGATCGTCGGGCAGAGCGCGCACGTAGTCGGTGACGGCCTCGCGGATGCGCCCGCTCAGGCCCTCCACCGCCCTGCCCGGACGGTCGAAGAGATAGCCCGGCGTCTGCGTGCCGCCATGCAGCGTCTGATCGAGCGGTGCTGCGTTGCGCGTGTGCCGGACGGCGAGCTCTTCGGCGAGCGCGCGATTGAAGGCCTCGACGCTTGCATAGCCCGGCGGCGGCGCGAGCTCGTAGACGCCGACGAGACGCTCGAGGTCGCCGAGCGCGCCGAGCCTGCCGTCGCCGGTCTCGCGGTACGCCAGAAGCTGATAGGCGAGCAGCATCTGGTCGTATGGCGCGATCGCGAGCGCGCGCTCGATCAGCGCCGCGGCGTCTGCCGGCCTGCCCGCGAGCAGCAGCGTCTCGGCCAGCCCCTGATGATGCGCGACGGCTCGAGGCTCGTCCCCGATCGCGCTTTCGAAGAGCGCGATGCTCTCGTCGTATTTCTTCTGCTGCATGAGTGCGCGGGCGAGAAGCTCGGTGACGCCGCCGCGCGCCGGCGCGACGTCGCGCGCGCGGCGCAGCAGATCCTCCGACGCCGCAGCTTGTCCCAGCATCAACCGCTGCTCCGCTTCCGCCACGAGCAGCTCGGGCCGGTCGCCGACGCGCGCGCGTGCCCTGGCGTAGGAGGCCATGGCGATATCCTTGCGCCCCATCTGCCATGCGAGCGCGTTGAGACGGCGATGCGCTTCGACGACGGCCGGGCCGCGTTCCACCGCGACGGCGAATTCCTCGAGCGCCTCGCCTTCGCGCGACGCGCGCTCGAGCGCGTTGCCGAGCGCGTAATGCGCGTTCGGATTGTCCGGCGCGAGCGCGAGCGCGGCACGCAGCTCCGCGATCGCCTCGTCGAGACGACCCTGCGCGGTGAGCACCATGCCGCGATAGTAGCGCGCATCGAAGTATCGAGGATCGAGCTTTATCGCGGCATCGAAGACGCGCAGCGCCTCAAGCGCATCGCCGCCGTCCTTCGCCGCCACGCCGATCTGCGTCAGCGCTTCGACATAGTTCGGCCGCTGCTCCACGGCGCGGCGGAAATGCGGCAACGCTTCCTCGCGCCTGCCGAGCTCGCCGAGCACGACGCCGAGATTGTAATGCGCTTGCGCATAGACCGGCTGAAGCGCGAGCGCCGCGCGCAGCGCTTTCTCGGACGCGGCCAGATCGCCTCGCCTGCGCTCGAGATTGCCCAGGTTGTTGTGAAGCGGCGCGTCGCGCGGGGCGGCCTGGATCGCGCGCAGGAAAATCTCCCGCGCCGCGTCGAGCTCGCCGCGGTCGCGCAGCAGCAGGGCCAGGTAGTTGAGCGCGGCCGGCGCGTCGGGCTGCTCCTTGAGCAGCGCGCGGCAGATGCGTTCGGCCTCGGGAAGCCGGCCGGCACGCCTTGCCCGCTCGGCATTCTGCAGACCCGCCGCGATTCGCGCGGCGGCCGCGGAATCGGATGGAAATCCCGTGCTCATGGACGTCGAATAGCACCAACTTCGAAGCATGGTCGCGACCGCTGCGGTTCAAATGCCACGCTCACGGGATTTTGTGGTGCTGTGAGCCCTGGTGTTCCGCAAAACGCACTGCCCAGGATTGGCCACTTTTGGATACATAAGTTCAATTCATGCGATAGATTTGAACCTAAATTATCAAAATCTCCCGCAATGGAGCAATATATTACAATTCTTCGCATCGATGACACCAAAATACCACAGTCGCAGCGCGAATCTTCCGCGGGGGCGATTCCGTTTTGACCCCAGCCTCTCAGACTCGTAACCTCGCTGCGAACGGGTAAATTCGTGCCGCAGGACGTTTGCGGGGCGAGAAGTTGCCGCCAATCGGCGTCAAAGCGTGCCCGCGAGCGAACGTCGTTACGACAGAACCAAGGGGGTTCCCAAGTGTTTCAAATCCACAGCAAGAGCAGTCTGAAGACGGCTCTGCTCCTCGGAGCAGCGACCGCGACAGCCATGAGCCTCACAAGTGCGGCCATGGCGCAAGAGCAAGTCGAAACCGTTGTGTGACGGGTTCGCGCATTCCGCAGGTTGGCGTTTACAGCTCCAGCCCGGTGACCGCGGTTACCAACCAGGAAATCAAGTACGAAGGCACGACGAACGTCGAAACCCTTCTGAACAATCTTCCGTCGGCCTTCGCCGATTTCGGCTCCTATGAGTC
>JAJPHG010000029.1 GCA_021325375.1 Alphaproteobacteria bacterium
AAGGCGGACGAGATGTTCGCCGCCGTGTCGGAGACCGCGACATGGGCCGGCGTCGTGCCGTTGGCCTGGACCAGCTCGCCGAGCGCGGTGCTGTCGGTCCCGGCCTGGCTCGCGCTGATCGTCACCTCGTTGGTGGCGCTGTCGGAGACGATGATCTTGTCGACATGGCTGTTGCCGTTCAGCGCGTCGATGGCCGAGGAGATGGCGGCCGCCGTGTCGCTGACCGCGACATGGGCCGGCGTCGTGCCGTTCGACTGGAACAGCTCGCCGAGCGCCGTCGTGTCGGAACCGGCCTGGGCCGCGGTGATCGTCACCTCGGCGCTGCCGCTGTTGGAGACGATGATCTTGTCGACATGGGTGTTCGAATTGAGCGCATCGAACGCCGAGGCGACGTTCGCCGCCGTGTCGGAAACCGCGACATGGGCCGGCGTCGTGCCGTTCGCCTGGAACAGCTCGCCGAGCGCGGCGGAATCCGCCGCGGCCTGAGCGGCCGTAATGGTGACTTCATGCGTGGCGCTGTCGCTGACGATGATCTTGTCGACATGGCTGTTGGCGTTCAGCGCGTCGATGGCGCCCGCGATGTTCGACGCCGTATCGCTGACCGCGACATGGGCCGGCGTCGTGCCGTTGGCCTGGAACAGCTCGCCCAGCACGGTCGTGTCCGCCGCCGCCTGGGCCGCGGTGATCGTGACCTCGTTGGTGGCGCTGTCGGTGACGACGATCTTGTTGACGAGGGTGTTGAAGTTGAGGTTGCCGATCTGGGCGGCGATGGCGCCCGCCGTGTCGGCGACGATGATGTGGACGGGTGAGGCGTTCTGGTTGGTGATCTCGCCGATGACCGTGTTGTCGATAAACAGCTGGACGACCGAAACGGTGATCTCGTTGTTGTCGGAAATGACGATCGCCGTCACATGGCCGTTCGTCTGCAGGGCGTCCAGGTTCGTGGTGACGTTGGCGGCGGTGTCGGAGACGTGGATCGTGTAGGAGCCCTGGATCTCGCCGAGCGCGGTGGTGTCGGTCGCGACCTGGCCGGCGGTGAGCGTGAGGAAGCCGGTGGTGACGACGATCTTGTCGACATGGGTGTTGGAATTGAGCGCGTCCAGCGCCGAGGAGATGTTCGCGCCCGTGTCGGAGACCTTGACGTGCGCGGGCGTGGTGCCGTTCGCCAGGAACAGCTCGCCCAGTGCGGCGGTGTCGGAGCCGGCCTGCGCCGCGGTGATGGTCACCTCGTTGCTGCCGCTGTCGGTCACCGTGATCTTGGTGACGGAGCTGTTGGCGCTGAGCGAGTCGAAGGCCGAGGAGATGTTGGCGGCGGTGTCGTTCACGTGGAAAGAGACCGAGCTCGCATTGGCGTTGACGACCTTGGCGAGGGCGCCGGAATCGCTGGTGAACTGCGCGATGGTGAGGTTGATCGCCGAATTGTCGCTGTCGGTGATCACCGTGATGTGGGTGTTGGCCTGGAGCGCGTCGAGATTGGCCGAGATGTTCGCGCCGGTGTCCGACACTCTGAACGAGACCGGCCCGCTGTTGTTGTTCGTGACAATGGCGAGCGCGCCGGCGTCGTTGGCGATCTGCGACGCGGTCAGCGTCATGACGGCGCTGTTGGAGACCACGATCGAGGTGATGGTCGAAAGATGCGCCTCGACGGTGTCGAGGGTTCCGTCGGCCTGGATGTGGGCCGCGCTGTCCTTGAGCGTGACGTTGGCGGCGGTCGCGTTGGCGTTGACGAGCTCGCCGAGGACGTTCTGGTTGTTCGCCACCTGCGAGGCGGTCAGCGTGACGACGGCATTGTCGGAGATGACGACCGAGGTGACCTGGGAGCTGGCGCCGATGGTGGCGAAGCTGTTGCCGATATGGGCGGCGGTGTCGCGGACGGTGAGCTGGGCGGGCGAACTGTCCTGATTGATGAGCTTGCTGAGGGCGGTGGCGTCGGTGGTGAGCTTGGCGACGTTGAGCGTGATCGGGCTGTTATCGGCAATGATGATCTGGCTGATATGCGCATCGCCGTTGAGCGCGTTCAGCGCGGCTTGGATGTTCGCGGCCGAGTCGTCGATGTTGAAATTGGGGCCGGCGTCCAGCGTCGACTGGTTGGCTTCCCAAAACGCGACCGTGTAGTTGTTCGTCATTTGATGCCCCTGTTGCGCACGCATGCGCGCTCTGTTGCCCTCGCGGCTTCGTCTCTCTGGACGAACGCCACGGCGTCGCCGAATCCAGCTCGGCGTGACGGCCTGTAATATCTAATGTACTGGAAAGATTGTTTAACGGAAGCCATGGACATTACATTAATTTTCTGTCATTAAATGTCTAATAGCCTTGGAAATAAACGGAATTTTAAGCCTGTCCCCGCCGATCGCGTTGCGTCACGGCGCCACGCCGCGTACCCGGACCGTGCCCGCAATCCGCCTTATTAATTAAGGCCTTGGGGCTGCATCCGCGGGTCACCACAACCGCTGCCTACTCGACCAGGCGCACGTCCAGGGGCCGCTCGTCGCTGCGGCCGCGGTCGTCGACGGCGCGGACCCGGAACTGGCCGGCCCCGGCCGGCTGCCAATAGAGCGGCTCGCCCGGGGCGCTGCGCCCGACATAGGCGTCGTCGACGAACCAATAGAGCGCGTGCGCGTCCGCGTCGGTGGTGGCGTTCAGCGCCAGGCGCTCCCTCGCCTGCTCTTTGAGGCGCAGCACATAGGCGCTGCCGCGCAGCGGCGAGGTGATCCGCGGCGCGGCGCCATCGGGCCGCCCCGCATCGGCGCAGCCCTCCGCGCGCGGCGGCTTGCGGCGCGGGATGCCCGCCTCGATGAAGACCTGCTGCAGGTCGGACGGCCAGAACTCGTAGATCTCCTGATGCACGCGCTTGCCGTCGTAAGGCGGACAGGCCGCCAGCCCCGTCGCGTCGTCGATCATCACCGGGCGGTGCACGTCGCTCACCCGGATGGGAGATTTGCCGGGGATGAACCAGGTCGTGCCGCGTTCCGGGCACCACTGGTTGGGAAGCGCGCCGCTGGCCAGGCAGATCTCGACGCGCGCAAGCCCTTTCGGCGGAGGCGGGGCGGGCCGGACCGCTTCGGGCCTGTCGGCCTCGACCGCGTCGGCGATCTCGAAGAAGAGCGGCGCCGCCGCGTCGACGCCGACGAAGGCGGGATTGCCCGAGCCGTCGAAATTGCCGACCCACACCACGAGCACGTAAGGCCCGAAGCTGCCCGCCGTCCACGCGTCGCGGAACGCCCAGGACGTTCCCGTCTTCCACGCGACGGGCGAATGCATCGGCTGTGCGCCCGCGCTCTCGTCGGGGCGCACGTGCTGGGCGAGCATGTCCATCACCATGTAGCTCGCTTCGGGGCTGATGAGCTGCGTGCCGGGGGCTTGGGCATCGGATGCGTTCAGCCTGAGCGGCTTGAGCCGGCCCTTGTTGACGAGCATCGCGTACATGCCGGCCAGCTCCTGCATGCTGACCTCGCCGCCGCCGAGCACCAGCGCGAGGCCGTAATGCTCCTCGCTCGCCATGTGCCCGATGCCGGCCTCCTGCAGGAACTGATAGAGATCGGGCCCGTGCAATTGCGCCGCGATCCACACCGCGGGGATGTTGCGGCTGCGGTTGAGCGCGTCGGTCGCGGTGATGGGGCCTAAGAACCGGCCGTCGAAATTCTCCGGCGTGTAGGGCCCGAACGAGGTCGGCACGTCGCGCAGCACGGTCTGCGGATGCGCGATGCCCTGGTCGAAGCCGAGCGCGTAGATGAAGGGCTTGAGCGTCGAGCCCGGCGAGCGCCGCGCGAGCGTGCCGTTCACCTGGCCTTTCAACTCCTTGTCGAAATAATCCGCCGAGCCGACCAATGCCTTGACGCTCATGTCGCGCGTGTCGACGAGGATCGCCGAGGCGTTGCGGATGCCGCTGGAGGCGCTGCGCGCGATGTGGTTCGCGATCTGCCGCTCGAGCAGGTGCTGCAGGTCGAGATCGAGCGTCGTCGTCACGCGCGGCCCGCTCTCGCCCGCCATGCGGCCCGCCCCGAGCACCTGCTCCACCGCATGCGGCGCCTCGAAGGGCAGCGAATTCAGCGGCCGGATCGTCATCGGCAGCGCGAAGAGCGGCTTCAGAGCCGCGTCTTTCGGATGACCTTTCAGCCAATGCGCATAGAGACGGTCGCGCGATGCCGTCAGCCGCTTGTTCTCGAACTGCGCCGGCGTGGCGCGCGACTGGCGCACGGGGTCCTGCGGGATGACCGCGAGCGTCAGGGCTTCCGGAAGCGTGAGATGGCGCACGGGCTTGCCGAAATAGATCAGGCTGGCGGCGCCGGCGCCTTCGACGTTGCGCCCGTACGGCGCCTCGTTCAGATAGGCTTCGAGGATGTCGTGCTTGGAATAGAAGAGCGTGAGCTGCACTGCGCGCGCGACCTGCTCGAGCTTGCCCAAAGGCGTGCGCGTGTTGATCGGCCACAGCAGGCGCGCAAGCTGCATGGTGATCGTCGAGCCGCCCTGGCGCGCGCCGCCACGGACGTAAGTGACGAACGCGCCACGTGTGAGGCCGTAAGGGTTGAAACCCGGATGCCACCAATACCAGCGGTCCTCGCGCAGCAGGACCGCGTCGACGAGATCGGGCGACATCTCCTCCAGCGGCACCCAGAGGCGGTAGCGCTCGTCGCTGGCCAGCGTCAGCCGCAGCAACCTGCCCTTGGCGTCCGTGACCGCGACCGAGGACGGCTTCCAGCTCGACAGCGGCGGATGCGGCCACAGACGGATGCCCGCCAGGATCGCTACGATGAGCAGAAGGCCGACAAGCCAGTTCTGCCATCGCACCACGAACCGGACGAGCATCCGTGTCACGGACGCACCACCGTCAGCATGTCGCCGCCCTTGGCGCGCGCCTGGATGCGGCGGTCGTACATCGACTCGCCGTATGCGGGCGGCACGATGAAGCGGCCCGCAGCGCTCGCCTTGATGCGATAGACGAACTCCTGCACGTCGGGCGTCGCCAAACCGTAGATCACCACGCGGTCCTCGCGCACGTCGCTGTAGGCCGGCGTCCAGGTCGAGGTCGGCTGGCGCAGCGTGCTCGTGAGCACCGGATCGAAGCCGCCGGGCAAGAGATCGACGATGGCGAGATCGCTCTCGCCCTTGTCGCCGGTGGCACGGATCTTCAGATGCACGTCGATCTCCTCGCCGAGCGTGATCTTGTCGAGCGCGCCCCCTTTCGTGTCGGTGTATTCGCGCAGGATCTCGAGCCCGTTCTTGATCTCGGTGGTCGGCACGTCGCGGTCGTAACCCGCCTGCGCCACCATCGCCCAGGCGGGGAGCGGGCTCGCGTCGTTGACGCGCAAGCCCGTCGCCAGGCCGCTGAAGCTTCCCGCCTGCAGCATGTTGTTCTGCAGCTTGGTGACCCCGAACTGCGCGCCGTTGGCATGCATCTCGGCGATGGAGAGCTTGTCGACCGCGCTTGCGCTCGAGCTCGCATACGCATCGAAGGCCAGCATCGCCATCGCCGCCGAGAGCGTGTTGAACTGGTTGACCTCTAGCGGCTTTGCCACGTTCTCCATCGCGCGCGGCGGCAGCGCCTTCGCCCGGTCGGGGAAGTGCTTGGCGAGCAGGTAGAGCACCGTCGAATCGTCGATCAGCGGATCGTCGTAATCGGCGTAAGTGTAGCTGCCGTCATCCGTGCGCCGTTCGAGATGCGCCTGCAGCGGCGAGATCAGCTTGCCCGCCTGATCGTCCTGCTTGAGCAGCGCATAGGACGCCGCCAGCCATCCGGCCGCGAGGTCGGTGCGCCAGGTGTTGGGATAGGCCTCCTCCAGCCGCTTCTGCACCGAGGCGATGTCGTTGGTGGTGACGTTGCCCTGGCGCGTGAGCAGATAGACCGCATAGGCGCGCTCGCGCAGGCGGTACAGCGTGGTCGCGCTGTCGTCGTCGGCGAGGAGCTGCAGGAAGCGGTTGCCGTTGTCGATGACGTCCTTCGGGACGGCGACGCCGCGGTCGCGCGCCTCGATGAGGAAATGCATCGCATAGGCCGAGACGAACGGCTCGGAATCCGGCGTCGCGGTCCACAACCCGAAGCCGCCCTGCTCGTTCTGGCGCGAGCGGATCGCGTCGATCTGCCCGGCCAGCGCATCGCCTTTCGACGGGCCGCCAAGTCCCGGCTGCAACGCGCGCGCGAAGGCAGGGACAGAAGACCATTTGCTGGCGACGAGGCGCGGCATCGACGCGCTCACGATCTGCTCGGTGCAATAATTGTCGGTGTTGACGAGCCAGCTCGTCAGCCCCTGCGACAGCGCCAGCGGCACCGTCGAGACGCTGGCGTCGCGCGTCGCGTAAGCATCGTACATATGACGCAGATCGGCGACGGTCTTGCCCGTGTTCGGCGCAAGCCGCGAGAAGCTCACCTGCATGCGATAGGCCGCGGCCGGGCGCACCGAGACGTCGACGCGCTGGCTCGCGGATTTCGCACCCGCGCTCGCGGTGAAGATCAGCGCGCCGGAGCCCAGCGTCCCCGTCGCCTTGACGCGGAACGTCGCCACGCTCTCATGCATCGGCGCGATGGCGAGCTTCTGCACGTTGCCGCCCAGGACCTGAAGCTGCGGCCCCGTCTTGAGCGCTATCATGACCGGCATCGCAGCGGTCCCCGCGCGTGCGATATTGTTGGAGACGCCGACCCCGATCTCGGCCTCGTCGCCGGGCGCCAGCGTCGTCGGCGCATCGGGCGAGAGCACGAAATCGCCGCGCACCGTGGACGAGCCTTCCGCCGTGCCGATGAGGTCGGGCGTCACCGCCACTGCCATCACGCGCAGCTTGCCGTGGAAATAATCCGGCACCGCGTATTGGAAATCCTTCTCGCCGTTGATGTCGACGATGCCGGACCAGTAGACCACGGGCTTGTCTCTACGGCGCTTGAAGGGATTGAGCTGGCGCCCGATCGCGTCGCCGCCGTCGCCGCCGGGCGCCGCGGCCGCGGCCATCAGCTTCTTGAAGTCGGGCAGGATGAGATCGAGGATCTGCGACGACTGCACGTCGAGCATGCGCTTGCGGAAGAAGAACGTCAGCGGGTCGCCGAGCTTGTAATGCGCGACCTGGAGGATGCCTTCGTCCACCGCGAACAGCACGACGCGCGCGGGCTTGGCCGCGTGCAGCTTGAACGTGGCGGTCGTGCCCGGCTTGACGAGCTCCGGCGCGTCGATGGTCATCGCGTTGCGCCGCGCATCGACGTTCACCGAGAACGGCACCACGCCGTAGCTGAGCGGGCTCATGAAGATCTCGTCCGAGGACGGATCGCGGATGTACTGCACGTTGATGTAGCCGTTGCCCTCGAAGCCCGCGGGCACCGAGATGTGCTGCACCGAGTTCGTGGTCTTGGCCGTGAACCAGGCATGGGCATAGACCTTGTCGCGCTCGATGGTGATGAGGCCGCTGCCCGCATACGGCGCGCGCAGCGAGATCTCGATCGGCTCGCCGGGCGCGTAATCGTCCTTGGAGAGCTTGATCTGCAGCTCGGCGTTGCGGTCGAGCGAGCGCGACAGATTGGCGTCGCCCTGGACCGAATATTCGACGCGGTTCACCTCCAAATCGCCCTGGCGCACGAGCAGCGCGAAATCGCCCGGCTTGTCGGTCGGCAAGGCGTAGTCGAGCCCGCCCGCGGGGATGACGAGCGCCGCGGAACTGATCGGGATCTCCTTCAGCCGCGACTCGTATTTGTAGACGCCGGAATCCTGCTTGGTGAGGACGGAGATGTAGCGCCGCTCGATGAGCTGCGCGGTGAGGCCCTTGAGCTCGATCGATTTGGTCTCGTGATCGATCGCGATCAGATGCACGGCGCGCGGGCTGCCCCGCTTCACATAGGAGAGATCGTCGGCGGCCTTGTAGCCCACCAGCCAGGAATTGCTCGACACCAGCGTCTCGGCGCTCGCCGCGACGTTGCGCCCGCCCTCGGCCTCGTAGACCTTGGCGAGGAAGCCGAGGCGGTAGGTCGCGTCGGCGTATTTCTTGAGCGCCAGATCGAACTCGGCATGGCCCTTGTCGTCGGTCTTGCCGTCCTGGAGCTGCGTCGTATAGCCGTCCTTGGCGTGGCGCAAATCGTAGAAATGATAGTCCGGCCAGCCGTGGAACGCAGGGAAGGTCGGATTGAGCGTCAGCGTCGCCTCGACGCGCCGGTTTGCGGCCGGCGTGCCGAAAAGATTGCGCGCATCCACGATGCCCTTGAGCTGGCCAGGCGCTACCCAGCCGTCGGCGACGTGCGCCGAAAGGGTCGCATCCACCTTCATGCTGTCGGGCAGGAACTCCTTCACCGACACGGTGGTCGAGCCGATGGAGATCTCGTCCTTGTCCTTGCCCACGAGATAGAGGTTCACCGCCCAGGTGCCCGTGGGCGCCGTCTCGCTCGGCTGATAGGAAAGCTCGCTGAAGCCCGAGGCGTCGACGGTCACGACAAGCTTCTTCACCGTCACGCCGCGCGGATCGACGATCTCCGCCACAAGGGGGACCCCCGCCGGGCTCTTGGCCCAGCTCGCCGTGCGCACGATGAGGCCGATATGGAACAGGTCGCCCGGGCGATAGATGCCGCGGTCTGAGAACAGGTACGCCGACAGCTCGCCTGCGTTCAGCGCATTGGCCTCGCCGCCGACGTCGAAGCGCGAATAGTCGAGCTTGCGGTCGCTGCCGTTGATCGGCAGGAACGAGAGGTCGTCGCCCTTGGTCACCAGATACATGGACGGCTTCTTCTCGTGCTCCAGACCTTTCAGCGTTGGGAAATGCACCACGCCGTCGGCACTGCTCGTCTCGCTGAACAGCGTCTGACCGTTTATCGCCAGGATGGAGACGGTAGCGCCCGCGACCGGCTGGCCGGTGCGGATCGACTGCACGAAGACGTCGCGGCTGCCGTCGAGCGCCTTCTTGGCGAGAAGGCCCAGATCCGTCACCACGATCAGGCGGGTGTCCGACGTCTCGTCGCTGCTGCTGGCGTCGCCGGAGGTATCGTCGCTGGTCTCGGAATCGGCGTCGTCGTCGCTCGTCGTATCGTCGCTCGCCTCCGCCTTCTTCTTCGGCGGCGCATAGGACGCGAGGTGGAGCAGGAAGACGCCATGCTTTCCCTCTTTCAGGTACTGGCCGAGATCGACGCCCTCGTAATGCGCACTGCCGGGATCGCTTTTGGGGAAGACGCGCGTGTTCTCGAAGCGCTCGACGATATGGTCCTCGCCCATGCGATAGGAAAGGTCGGGCTTGGAATAGGTGCCGTCGTTGAAGCTCACCAGATGCTGGAGCTGGTCGGGCAGCACGCGCCCGATGGTGAGCTTCATGCCCGGCACGTTGCGCGAGACGACCGAGACGCGCTTGTCGCCGCTCAGCGACAGCAGCGAGCCGTCCGCCATGAAGTGCAGGAGCTTGGGATAGTCCGGCACCTCGACCACGTCGCGGTATTTGTAGCCGAAGATATAGCCGCCGAAGGATTTGAGCCCCGCATTGACGTGCACGAAGACGCGCTGGCCGGGCTCGGCGTGGAACTTGAAGCTCTGCGCTTCGGAGAATTCCTTCTCGGTCGGCACCAGATCGAGCTTGATCTTCCGCGACTGGCGCAACACGTCCTCACTCACCTGTCCCGTCGACCAGCCATAGGGCGGATCGTCGTCGTCCTGGCTGACACCCTTCTTGCGCTTGGGCAGCACCCAGGCCTCGGTCGCGGCGGCGAGATCGCTGCCCTTCACAGCGTCGCTGAGGCCCAGCACCAGCACCTGCTCGGGCTCGTAGCGGTCGTTGTTGACCAGCGTGGGCGTGATCTCCGTGACCCTCAGGCTGTAGAGCCCGGGCACCGCGACCCCCATGGTGAGCGTATCCTTGGTCGGATCGCCGCCGCGCGCGCTGCGCACGCCCTCGCTCAGGAAAAGCTGAACCTGGTCGTCGTCATGCGGCAGCGCCAGGGGCTCGGAATGGACCCAGGCGTGGGTCTTGGTCGTGTCGTAAGTGACGGTGAAGCCGAGCGGGGTGGCGAGCGCGCCCGTCGTGTCGCGGCCCATAAGCTTGAGCGCGACGCGCTTCTCCAGCTCCGCCGGATCGACCGGATAGTTGAAGGTGAGCTGCATGATCGTCTTCTTCGCCGCCGGGTTCTCAGGGTCCTGGTAGAACTCCTTGGTGCCCTCGCTTACCGAAAAGCCCGGCATGTCGAAGGTGAAATGGTCGTCGGCGACGAGCACATGGGCTGCGAAGGCCTGCGCCGGATCGAACTGCACCTCTTCGTGCAGGCCCACCGGCCAGTCCTGCGCCGGCTTGAAGATGAGCGTGCGGTCGTCGCTCCAGCTCCACGCGCCCTTGAGTGCGGGGTCCATGGTGATGCCGCTCTTCACGGGCTTGCCGACGAGCGCGAGGGGCGCCACCGAGCCCGAGAACTTCACCGTCAGGGGATGGATGACGGTCTTGGGGCCGGCGTCGTCATAGTAATAAGTGATGGCAGGCGTCTGGACCTCGAAGGTGATGCGGTCCGGCTCCGGCGGGCGCGGCAGGTGCAAGTACCACAGCACCCCGAAATAGCCGCCCAGCACCAGCGCAACCACGCTGAGCGTGGCGCCCAGATACTGGCGCGGATTCGCGCTCATCGAGGACGACGCCTTGCCGACCCAGGCGGGCGGCGTCCAGGCCACGCGGCCGAAGATCCTGGGCAGCAAATCCGCCAGGAACGTATAGGTCCAGCGCGCGGCGCGCACCGGCAGCATCGCCAGGAATCGAATCAAGTCCATAACGCCCCCTTGAGACGGTCGCCCGCCCCGATTCTCAAATCGCCGCCAGCTTAGCATCCCAAGGCAATCGTCGCCCGCGACCCTGCCGCATCCGGCACAGCCCGTTCAGGACTCAAAAACCTTGGAAGATCGCTTCGCCAGCACCACTTTCAACGCCGAAAACCGTGCTCGGCGTCGTGTAGAAAAAAACCGTCAAACCTTGACCGAATTGCGACATGCAAGAGCAAGCTTGAAAAAATCGTTGATACACTTTGCAGCAATTCGCGAGCACGCGCGCCAAACTCAAAACAGATCGTCCTCGCCCGCTTCAGGCAGGTGACCCACGGCAACAGACGTCTTCCGACGTCCGGCCGGGGTAAGCTCCTGGTTCGCAGATCGTTTGGGCGACATCCGTCAGCGTGGCTCGGGCGACGCGCCTTTGGCCGCCATGCGCTGAAGCTGGAGCTGACGCAGGGCGTCCAGCCTATCCCGCGCCAGCGTCATACCCGGCTCGCGCTCGAGCACGCATTGCAGAACGCGCGCCGCCCCACTGAGGTCGCCGGCGGCAACGAGCATCTCCGCGCGCCCGATATGGCCCCACACATGGGAACCGTTGGCGCAGATCGCGTGGTCGTAGAAGGCGAGCGCTTCCTGGATGCGGCCTTGCTCGCCTTCGATGCGGCCAAGCTTGGCGAGCACCGGCGCGCAATCGATGTCCTGCGCCAGCAGCTCGCGAAAGATGCGCTCGGCGGCGACATGGTTGCGCTGCTTCAGAAGGCCGTCGGCGAGTTTGAAGCGCTGCCGGAAGTCGGTATCCGCGTGACTTTTCGCGAGCGAAGGATTGAGCGCAAGCGCACGCTCGAACAGCGCGCCGGCGCCCTCGTGGTCGGCCGTGCGCTGCTTCAGCTCGCCCAAGCGATAGATCGCCCAGGCGGAGTCCGGCTTCTGCTCCAGGATTTCCTGATAAGCGCGCTCGGCTTCGGCGAACCGGCCTTCCCTCCACAGCCGGTTGGCGTCTTCGAACAGATCTCCCGATGCAGCTTTGTCGGACAAGCAGACCCCGCGACACGCGTTCTGCCGGCGCCTCGCCGGGCGCTGGAACGTATCGCGCGCACCGGGCGCGATCAATCAAGTTCACATAGGCCTTGCGCGACGGCGAGTGATTGTCCTGCCGTGGCGGCCGGAAGAAAGCACCTCCCCCGCGCCGAAATGGGTCGCAACCAGCCTCATCACGCCATTCCGACGGCTTCGCGCAAACCCGTCAGCGCCGGTGTGTCCCGTGACGCCTCTGCTATGATGGGCACGCCCAAAAGGGAACCCGCCGTGACCAGACCCGCACTCCTCATCGCGCTCGCCGCCTGCTGGATCGCCGCCGCGGCGGCATCGGCGGCGCCCTCGCCGTCGCAATGCCGGGCGCGCGCCAACGATACGCGGGCCAAGCTCCTGGAATGCATCGGCGGGCGTTCGCTGTGGAAGCATCTGGCGCATTTCCAGAAGATCGCCGACGCCAATCCGGACCGCGACGGCCACGGCAATCGCGACACCGGCACGCCCGGCTATCTTGCCTCCGTCGATTATGTCGCGCGGCTGATGCGCGGCGCCGGCTATCGCGTGACGATCCAGCCCTATGAGTGGAAGCATTTCGACATCCTGGGCACGCCGAGCTTCGACATCGGCGGACGGGCTGTCGAAGAAGGCTGGTCCGTCGTCCGGCTGTCCGGCAGTGGAACGCTTACGGCCGGCGTGCAGGCCGTTGCCGCTTCCGGCAGCGGCTGCGCCGCGCAGGAGTTCGCAGGCTTCGTGCGCGGCCGAGTCGCCTTGCTTCGCCGCGGGCCGTGCGAACCCGATACGCAGGTTGCCAATGCGCAAGACGCGGGCGCCGGCGCCGTCATCTTCTACGGCGGCGAGGAACGCGGACGGCGCAGCGATGCGGTCCGGCTCACCGAGTCGGCGGGCATTCCGGTGCTTGCCGTGTCGCATGAGCTGGGCGCGGCGCGCGAGGCGCGGATCGACGTCCAGACGCAGCGAAAATCCGACACCGATTACAATCTGATCGCCGATTCGCGGTTCGGAGACGCCCGGCACACCGTCGTGGTGGACGGCCATCTCGATTCGATCTACGGCGCCGGCATGCTGGACAACGCCTCGGGCTCGACGACGATTCTGGAGATCGCACTCGCGCTCGCCCACACCAAGACGCACAACCGGCTGCGCTACATCTGGTTCGGCGGCGAGGAGCTCGGCCTTCTGGGCTCGCATTATTACACGAAGACGCTGAGCGCCGACGACTTGCGCAAAATCGCCTTCGACATCGACGTGGACGTGACAGCGACGCCGAATTTCGACGTGCTGATCGCCGATCCCGCCAAGGCGCGCAACGTGGACAAGTTTCCGCCCGACGTCGTGCCAGGGTCGCGCATCGGCAACCGCGCCTTCACCGACTATTTCCGCTCCGCCGGGATCGTCTCGCGCGTGGCGGGCTTCGGCAATGACGGCACCGATTCCAACGCCTTCAGCCTGGTGGGCGTGCCCAACAGCGGAATCCTCACCCAGCAGGATTGCTGCAAGAAGCGCTGGGAGACGAGCCTGTGGGGCGGGTTCCTGGGCAACTACGAAGGCAAGGTGCCCGGCCACAATGGCGGCTGCGTCGACAACCCGCACCGCTGGTGCGACAACCTCTCCAACAACGACGCCTTCGTGTTCGACTTCGTGTCGAAAGCCGTCGCCGCCGTCACCCTGACGCTGGCCAACGACAAGTCGCTGAGGCACTGAACGCCATGAGGAGATTCGCCGCAATAGCGCTGGTGCTGTGCGGCTGTGATCAGGGGATAAGCCGGCTTCCGCATGGATATAGCTATGTGCAGATCGACGGTGTGAACGGCATGATTGTCGCCGACGCCACGCACGAGGTCGCCGTCGAACCGAACGTCAAGCGGTATGCACTCGTCGGCGATTTCGTCGTAGGAGAAAGGAATGATGCGGAATTGAGCCCGAAGCTTTCAAGACGTTTTGGATATTTCATATTCGACACACGGGACGGAAAATACGTCGAGGGATTGAGCGAACGACAATTCGAAAAGGAATTGGGGGCGCGAGGCTTGCCCTCGCACCCCTTGTAAGCCGCTTTCGCGTCCGGCGCTTAAGGCGTGAGCGTGTAGATGACGCCGGCGCCGCTTGCGCCGCCATATTGCGTCGTTCCGTAGAGCTTGCCGTCCTTCAAGACCAGATTGCTGATCGTGAACTGCCCGTCGCTGCCGCCGGTGAAGGTGTAGAGCAGCTTGTAGTTCCAGGCGCCGTGCATGGGCGTGAGCTCGAAGATCGTTCCCGCGCTGTCGTCGCCGTCGCAATGCGTCGTGCCGAAGATATTGCCCGCATCGTCGAGCAGGAGATTGCGGAAGCTTCCCGAGATGCCCCATCCCGGAACGCTGGCGAGCACGGTGAACTTCAGGCTTCCCTTCTTGAGCTTGAAGACCGTGCCGCCGCCGGCCGTGCCGCCTTGCGTCGCGGCGCCGTAGAGATTGCCGGCGGCATCGGCGACGAAACCGGCATAGGGATAGGCGCCGTCATCCGCGTTCTGGAAGCTGTGAAGAATGGACTCCGTCCACGCAGGCCCGGGCGCCAGCTTGAAGATCGTGCCGAACCCGGCATCGCCTCCGACCGACGTCGTGCCGTAGAGATTGCCGGCCGCGTCGAAGGTCACGCCGGCGAGCGGTGCCGCGCCGTCCGTGCCCGTGCCGAAGCTGTAGAGCACGACCTCTGTCCACGCTCCGCCCTTTTTCACGGGCGCGACGAGTTCGAACACGGTGCCGTTGCCGGAGGTCCCGCCCGCGGCCGTGGTGCCGTAGAGATTCCCCGCCGCGTCCATGGTCAGGCCGGCCTGGGGATCGGCGCCGTCCGTGCCGCCCGCGAAGCTGTAGAGGACTTTCTCCATCCCGCCCTTCGCCCGGAACACGGTTCCCACCCCCGCGGCGCCGCCGGCAGTGGTCGTGCCGAACAACGCGCCGTTCGAATCCATGATGACGCCGCCATTCGGTGCGGCACCGTCGGAGCCGCCGGCGAAGCTATGCAGCACCACCTCGCGGCCATTGCCCGTGACCCTGAAGACCACGCCGTTGCCGGAATCGCCGCCCGAAACGGCCGTGCCGTAGAGATTGCCCGTCGGGCCCATCACGAAGCCGTCGACGGGATTGCCGCCGTCGCTGCCGCCGGTGAAATTGTGGACGACGCTCAAGCTCTGCGCTTGGGCACCAGGGATCGCGAGCCCGGCCGCGCAGGCAAGCGCCAGCCCGAGCTTGATGGACGATGCCGATTGGGGATTCATGAATCTCGCCTCCGCCCTTTGCGGTTCCCGCGAGGGTATAGCACGTTCGCGGGACGCGCGCTCGGGCCGATTGTGCCCGAATTCCGCGGCTTACCGAAGCTTCATGTCTGCGAATTCACGCCTGGGGGCAGTCCGCCGGTGGCACTCTTGCCGCGAAGCCCTTCGGGAGAGCGCCATGTTGTCCAGATCCCTCTGCGTCGCCGTCGTCATGCTCCTTGCCGGGCCGGCGCTGGCGCAGCCCATGCCGCAAACCTGCCAGCGTCAAGGCCATGAACGCACCGCGTCGCCGCAGCACGCCGCCGCGCGGCAGGCGATGCATCAGGCCTGCGCCGCCGACTTCGCGAAATACTGTGCAAACGTGCCCAAAGGGTGCGGGCGTCCGATGCAATGCTTGAAGGCGCATGAGTCCGAAGTGTCGAGCCAATGCGCCCAGGCGTGGCAGAGCCTTCACGCGACGCGCTCCTGATCAAATAGACGGGATATGCCGGCGCAGCGCTTCCAAAGCGCAGCGCAAGGGATGATCATGCGCCCGCTTTTGACCGTCGGGGGAGCGCATGAAGCCGTTCGCGATCGCGATCATTGTCCTCATCGCGTCCATCGCAACGGCTGAGGCCGCGCCCGGCGACGGCGTCTATGCGCGCGCCGGCCGGATCGTTTCCGCCGGCGACGGAGCGCGGCTGAATTTCGTCTGCATGGGCCGCGGCTCGCCGGCCGTCGTGTTCGACTCCGGCTGGGAGGATTGGGCGCCGGTCTGGGCGATCGTGCAGCCGCAGGTCGCCAAGTGGACGCGCGCCTGCAGCTACGATCGCGCCGGCGCGGGCTTCAGCGAGGCCGGACCGATGCCGCGCACCAGCGCGCGAATCGCGACCGAGCTCCACACCGCGCTTAATAGTGTGGGCGTCGCGGGGCCGTATATCCTCGTCGGCCATGCGTTCGGCGGCGACAATGTCCGCGCCTTCGCCGATCTCTTCATGTCCGACGTCGCGGGACTGGTTCTTGTCGAGGCCGACGCCACCGAACTCATGTCCCGGCAGAGGCAGGACCGCGATCACAAGGGGCATGCCGATCTGCCCGTGGAATTGCGCGCCTGCCGCGACGCCATCGCCCGGCACAAGCCGCTTCCGCTGCTCGGTTCGGGCAGCACGCAAACCTGCGCGCAGCAATTCTTCCGCGGCCTGCCGGAGGCGCGATGGTCGCCCGAACTCAACGCGAAGCTGATGGAGATCGCCAACACGAAGGTCGCGATGTACGACGCCTACGCCTCCGAAATGGAGGAGACGGCACGCGACGAGGATTTCCTGACGAAGAACGTCCGCTCGCTGGGCAACCGTCCCCTTCGCGTGCTCACGACCGGCTATCACGCCCACGGCTTCTTCGACCCGAAGCGGGTGTGGACCGCGCAAGAGCTCGCATACGAGCGAGACGTCCAGGCGGCACAGGCGCGCTGGCTCCCATTGTCCACGAACGCGAAGCAGATGTTCACGCACAAGAGCTCGGAATATATCCCGTTCGACGATCCCGGCTTCGTCGTCGGCGCCATCCGCGAGGTCTACGACCAGAGCAGGAAGCCGTGACGGCAGCCCTCAAGCGGCGAGCAGGGCGCGAAGACGCGTAGCCAGCGTGGCCGCGTCCGGGCCCACCACGACATGGACGTTCCGCGGCTTGGGCCTGACGATGCCGCGGGCGCCGAGCGCGTTCAGGCGGGCTTCGTCCACGATCGCGGGATCGGCGACGTCGACGCGCAGCCGGCTCGCGCCCGTCGCGACCGCGCGGACGTTGCCGCCGCCCCCGAGCGCGGCAAGCAGCGCGTCCGCGTCGGCGATGTCGTGACGCGCGGGGGCGGCTTCACCGGCCGCCATGGCGTCGCGGATCTCGCCCGCGACCTGATCGGCCACGGGTCCGAGCACGACCTGGAGAGCCTTTGCCGAGGGCCGCACGACGCCGCGCGATCCAAGCGCCTTCAATTGCGCCTCGTCGATTTTGGACGCGTCGTTCACGATCAGCCGCAGGCGCGTCGTGCAGGCGTCGACGCTGACGAGATTGGCGGACCCGCCAAGCGCCGCGACGAACCGCGCGCCGCGCGTTCCTCGCGCGACCGCCGCATCGGCCACAGCCTCGCCCTCATCCTCGCGGCCCAGCGTCTTGAGATCGAACGTGCGGATGGCGAAGCGGAACAGCCCGTAATAGAGCGCGAAATAGACCGCGCCCACCGGCAGGAGCAGCCAGGGCCGTGTCGCCTTGCCGAAATTGATCACATAGTCGAACAGACCGGCCGAGAAGCCGAAGCCGAGCTTCACGCCCAGCATGTCCATGATGACCATCGAGACGCCGGTGAGCAGCGCGTGGATGGCGTAAAGCATCGGCGCGAGGAACATGAAGCTGAACTCGATCGGCTCGGTGACGCCGGTGAGGAAGGCGGTGAGCGCCATGGACAA
The DNA here is from genome assembly GCA_021325375.1 of Alphaproteobacteria bacterium. Lineage (GTDB taxonomy): Bacteria > Pseudomonadota > Alphaproteobacteria > Micropepsales > Micropepsaceae > Rhizomicrobium. The sequence goes on from JAJPHG010000029.1 coordinate 17,436, forward strand.
AAGCGCGCCGCCCACGGCCTTGCGCCGCTCGGGTTTGGCCGAGCGGTACATCGCCAGGCACGCCGCCGGCAGGCCGAACATCATCACCGGGAAGAAGCCGGACATGAACCGTCCCGCCGTCGGATCGCCCGCGAAGAAGCGCTTCAGATCGCCCGTGACGCCGTGATAGTCGCCGACGATGAACCAGGCGATGTTGTTGAGGATGTGGTGCAGGCCGGTGACGATCAGAAGCCGGTTCAGCACGCCGTAGATGAAGAGGCCCACGGGGCCGGCGCCGATGACGGCGTGGCTCGCCGTGTCGATGCCGCCGGAGACGTCCGTCCAGCTCAAGCCCAGCACGGCGCCGAGGCCAAGCCCCGCGACGCCGCTGGCGATCGGCACGAAACGCCGTCCGCCGAAGAAGGCCAGATATTCCGGCAGGCGGATGTCGCGGTAGCGGTTGTACAGCCATCCCGCGATCAGGCCCGATGCGATGCCGGTGGGCACGCTCAGCTTCGCGAGCGCCTGCTCCTTGAACGCCTGGGCCGCCAGATCGCGCGCCGCCGCACCGTATTGCGTCAAAGCTTGCGGCGGCACGCTCATCAGCGCGGCGGCGGCCTTGGTTGCCACCAAAAAGCAGACCGCGCCGGCCAGGCCCGCGGCACCATGATTTTCCTTCGCCAGCCCGACCGCGACGCCGATCGCGAACAGAAGACCGAGATTGGCGAAGATCGCATCGCCCGCCGCGGCGATAAAGGAGACATTGAGCAGGTCGGGTTGGCCAAGCCTCAAGAGCAGACCCGCCGCCGGCAGGACCGCGATCGGCAGCATCAGCGCGCGGCCCAGCGGCTGCAGGCTTTCGGCGAAAGCTCTCATGATCTAAGCCTCCCTTCGGGCCACGGCGCGAACGGCCTCGGGCGTGGTTTGCTGCAGGGCTTCCGCCGCCACGGCGCGGCAGCGTTCGATATCGAGCACGCGCACTGCCGCCTTGGTCGCGGCGATCGCGGAGGGCGGCACGGAAAACTCCTCGACGCCCAGCCCGATCAGGATCGGCGCCGCCAGCGGATCGGCCGCGAGACCGCCGCACATGCAGACCTTCTTCGAATGCGCGCGCGCGCCTTTCGCGGCCGCAGCGATCATCCGCAAGACCGCCGGATGCAGCGCGTCGATCTGGGACGCAAGCTGCGGATGAGAGCGGTCCATCGCCAGCGTGTATTGGGTGAGGTCGTTGGTGCCGATGGAGATGAAATCGGCCTCGCTCGCGAGCTGGTCGGCGAGCACGGCCGAGGCCGGCGTCTCCACCATGACGCCGAGCGCGATGCTCTCCTCCATGCCACATTCGCGCTTCAGGCTTTCGATCATCGCGCGCACCGATCTGAGCTCGGACAGCGACACCACCATCGGCAGCATCACCCGCGCCCACGGCCGCACGCGCAGGATCGCGGCGAGCTGGGCGCGCAACAGATCCGGCCGCCACAACCCGGTGCGGATGCCGCGCAGCCCGAGCGCGGGATTGTCCTCCCTGGGCAGCCGCAGATAAGGCACCGGCTTGTCGCCGCCGATATCGAAGCAGCGGATGATGAGCGGCCGCCCGTCGAGCGCCGAGGCGATGGCCTGATAGCTCTCCCATTGCTCGTCTTCGGATGGTGCCGTGTCGCGATCCTGGAACAGGAACTCGGTGCGCAACAGGCCGCAGCCTTCCGCGCCGAGCGCGACCGCGGTGCGGGCCTCCTGCGCGCCGCTGCCGAGATTGGCGAACACCTCGATGCGCGTGCCGTCGGCGGTGAAGCAGTCTTCGAGAGCATGCGCTTGCGCCTCGCGTCCCCGTGCCGCGCAGACCGCGAGCGCCGCGCGCGCTTGCGCGAGCTCGGACGCTTCCGGAGCGACGTGCAGCACGCCATTGTCGGCGTCGAGGATGAGCGTGGTACCGTCGGCGATTGTCGTGATAGCGGCTCCCACGCCGGCAAGCGCGGGAAGGCCGAGCCCGGCAGCGAGGATCGCGACATGCGAAGTCGGCCCGCCTCCGGCCGAGCACAATCCCGCCACGCGCCCCGGTCCGAGCGTGATGAGCTGCGAGGGCAGGAAATCCGCCGCCAGCAGGATCGCATCCGGCGGCAGGTCCGGCGCCGGCGGTTCGGCGCCGGTGAGGATCCCGACAAGCTGGGTCTCCATGTCGAGAAGATCCTGCGCGCGCTCGCGCATCAGCGCATTGTCCATCGCGCGCAAGGCCGCGGCCGCGTCGCGCAGGCTCGCGCGCCAGGCGAACGCCGCGCTCTTTCCGCGTTCGATCATGACCCGCGCCGCGTCCAGAAGCTCGGGATCGTCGAGCAACGCGACATGGGCGCCGAGGATGCCGCGACGCGCGGGATCGTCGCCGGCGGCCTGTGCTTCGAGCCGCGCGCGCAATTGGCCAAGCGCGCCGTCGAGCGCCGCCCTCTCGCGGGCGATGCCGGCGCCCTCTTCCGCGACTGGGATCTCCGCGGGCTTGAACTGGACGGCCCGGCCTATGGCCATGCCCGGCGCGGCGCAAACGCCGCGCAGGCTTTTTCCCAAGACCGCGGCAGGTTCAGCGGGCGAGCGGGGCTCGGCGGCGGCGCTTTTCGCCGGCGTCTCTCCGAGCCCGGCCGTGACGAGCTCGCACAGCGCCGCGACGGCTTTTTCGGCGTCGCCGCCCACAGCACTGATGCCGACGCGCTCGCCATGCTTGACGCCTAGGGACATCAGCGCCACGACGCTCTTCGCGTTGACGCGCTTTGCGCCGCGGACGAGCTGGATATCGCAGTCGAAGCGCTTGGCGGCGTTGGCGAGCACGGCGGCGGGGCGCGCATGGATGCCATGGGCGAGCATGACGGCGACATCGCGGCCGGCTTCTTGCGCCTTATCCTTCCGCGCGGCGACGGCAAGGTCCGCAAGCGGCGCGATCTCCATCAGGAATTCACCCGCTGTAACGCGGCGTGCGGGACTTTTGCGCACGATGCGGAACTTGTCGCCGTTGATGAGCACGACGGGCGAGATCAGGCTCTTGGCCCGCTCGAAGACGAAATCCAGGTCGAAGCGCAGCAGCGGATCGCCCGTCTTGACCGAGCGGCCCTCCGCGGTCTCGCCGACGAAACCCTGGCCGTGCAGCGCGACCGTCTCGAGCCCCACATGGATGAGGATCTCCGCGCCGTTCGAGGCGCGCAGGGTCACGGCGTGCTTGGCTGAGGAGATCACGACCCCGTCACACGGCGCGCGCACCGACGCAGCCGTCGGATCGATGGCCAGGCCGTCACCCAGGATGCGCTGCGAGAAGACGGGATCGGGCACTTCGTCGAGCGCGCTCACCCAGCCGTCGATCGGCGCCACGAGCACGAGGTTCGTCATGGGCGGGGCACAAGCTGCACGAAGTTCAGCGCCCAGAAGGGGTCGACGCTCTTCTGCGTGAAGACGAAACACAGATCGTGGACGCCGCTCAGTCCCGTCAGCGGCGCGGAGAGCTTCTGGGGCGCACCGCCCGGAGCAAGCGGCACGACGGCGACAGGTGCCGTGTCGCAGCCGTCCAGATGCACCTCGAGCTCACCCGCCTTGGTGCGCGGCGGACGCAACGCGATCTTGTCGCGATCGGCGCCGATGCTGAAATTGAACGGCAGCTGCACGGCGCCCGCCTCGACGCCGGCGATGCCGCCAAGATCGGCCTTCTCGTAGATCCAGCAGGGATCGAGGATATCGACCAGGAAGACGTCGTGCCCGCCCGCGAGCGCGAGCGGAAGACGCTCGCTGCAAAGCTTGAGCTCGCGGCTGTCGCGGTGCAGCAGCGAAAGCGTGTCCAGCTCGTGCACGGTGGGCGCGGTCAGCGCACGGCCGTCGACGAAGGCCGCGACCTTCAAGGTCGCGGGCAGCTTCACCGCGAACGGGCCGCCATAAGACGGCGAGCCCGGCTTCGGCGCGCTGCCGTCCAGCGTGAAATGGATCTCGCCGAGGCCCGACTGGGTCGAAAGCGACACAAGGGCGGCGGCGCGTCCGTCTTCGAACGCGGCCGCGACGTTCACCTCGAACGCGCTGGGCGCGAAGCCGATCTTGAGCGCGCGATAGCGGTCGAGCTCGGGCGCCATGCGGTCGCGGAAATCGTTCCAGTCATGGGTGCTCGACCAGCCTAGCTCCGCTACCGCCGCGGCGCGGGGGAACGCCATGTGGCCCACCTGCGCATCGCTCGGGATGTGCTCGGTCCAGATATTGGCCTGTAGGCCGATGACATGGCTGCGCGCCTGCGCGTCGAGAGAAGCAGGCAAAGGATCAAAGGCGTAGACGTCCTGGAGCGTCAGCACATGGCCGCGGCCTGGAGGCTCATCGGCGCCTGGGCCTTGCCGGTTGTCGAAATAGAGCATCGGGGCGGGCGACAGCACCGTGTCGTGTCCGGCCTTCGCGGCGGTGACGGCACCATCGATGCCGCGCCAGGACATGATCGTGGCGTCCGGCGGGATGCCGCCTTCGAGAATCTCGTCCCAGCCGATCATCTTGCGGCCGTGATGGGCGAGATAGGCGCCGATCCGCGCGATGAACCAGCTCTGCAGCGCGTTCTCATCCGAGAGGCCGAGCGACTTCATCCGCGCCTGGATGGCGGGATTGGCCTTCCACTCATCCTTCACCGCCTCGTCGCCGCCGACATGGATATAAGGACCGGGGAACAGCGCCATCACCTCGTCGAGGACGTCTTCGAGAAAGGCGAAAGTCGCATCGTCGGTGTTGTAGAGATAGGGAAGCACGCCCCAGTCGCTCGTGACCCGCGACGGCGGCGCCTCGGCCGAGCCCAGCTTCGGGTAAGCGACGATCGCCGCCATCGCATGGCCGGGCATCTCGATCTCGGGAACGATGGTGACGTTGCGCGCGGCCGCGTAGCGCACCACGTCGCGGATCTGGGCCTGGGTGTAGAAGCCGCCATAATGCGCGCCGCGCCAGGCGCCGACCGAGGTCAGCCGGGGATATTTCCTGATCTCGATGCGCCAGCCCTGGTCGTCGGTCAGGTGCCATTGCAGGACGTTGAGCTTGTGCAGCGCCATCGCGTCGATCAGCGCCTTCACCGTCGCGACCGACTGGAAATGGCGTGCGGAATCGAGCAGCAGCCCGCGCCAGGCGAAGCGCGGCGCGTCGTCGATGTGCATGGCGTCGAGCGCGGCCGGGCAACCGCGGCAGGGCGTCTGCGTCATCAATTGCGCCAGCGTGACGGCGCCGTAGAACAGGCCTGTGTTTGTGCGCGCGGAGACGGTGACGCGCTCGGGCGCGACGTCTATGGCGTAGCCTTCTTCCGCCACAATCGCGGCATCGCGCTTGAAGACGATCGCGGCCGGCTTGGCCGCGGGCACGGAACGCAACGTCAACCCGCGCATGCGCCGGACCAGATCGATGAAATAGCCGGCCGTCCCGGGATCGGCGGAGGCAACCGCAGCACCGTTCGCGATCTCGATCCGGCCCTGGGCGGGCACGATATGCGCCGGCAGCGGGATCACGGAGGGCGCCGCCATCGCCAGCGTCGGCACGAGGAGCAGGGCGGCAAGGGCGGACGGGAATTTCAAGAGCGAAAGCCCCTTCGCAAAAATGGGCGGAGCGACCGTCACGCGCCCCGCCCATCGTCATAGCAGCATCCGCGGAAAAAAAGGATCCGGGTCAAGGGGACCCGGATCCAGTTCCAACGGGGATCAGTATTTCGCCCGCACACCAAGGAAGAACTGCCGCCCGTTCGAATAGAAGGCGCGCGGCTGGTCGGGCGTGTTGGCGTAGTATTTGAGCGTTTCGTCGTCGAGGTTGAGCACGTCGAACGTCACCGCGAGGTGGTCGTTGAGGTCGTAGCTCGCCGACGCGTCGAGATTGCCGATCGAGGCCTGGTGCTCTTGCGTGCTGCGGTCGAGGCCGACAAGCACGCTCGAGCGCCAGGTATAGGCGAGACGGGTGCTGAACGGGCCCTGCTCGTAGTAGAGCGTGGCGTTGGCGGTGTGCTTGGCATCGCCCAGCAGCGGTCCGCCGTGATCGGCCTGCTCGCCGTCCGCGAGCGTGTAGTTGGTCATGACGCCGAAGCCGTCCCACAAAGGCTGCTGCCAGGAGAGCTCGATGCCCTCGTCGGTGCCTGAGGTATTGAACGGCGAAGTGATGGCGTAGGTCGAGTAGACAGGCTGGCCCGTCTGCCCGGTCAGCGTCGCGTTCAGATAGACCGCGTCGTGGACGCCGAAGTTCACGTACGAGGTGAGGTCCATATAGAACACGCCGACGGAGAGCAGCGAGGCTTGTCCGTAGTACCAGTTCCACGCGCCGCTGAAGGTCCACGCCCGGATCGGCTTGAGGTCCGGATTGCCGCCGGTGCCGGTCAGGATCGAGTCGGTGAGCGACACCGCGCCGCCGAGCGCGCTGTAATCCGGCCGCGAGATCACGCGCGAAGCGGCGAATTGCAGCTGCTGTTGCGCATCCTCGGTGAGGTCGTAGGTCAGGTTCGCGCTCGGCAAGGGGTCGTCATAAGTGTGCTTGATCTCGTCGAGGCTGAACGCGCCGTAATTGTTCGGCGTACCGTTCGCGTTGCTGACGTAAGACGAGACATCCTCGTCGGTCTGCACGAAGCGGAAGCCGATATTGCCGCGCCAGCGCGAGCCCTTGAAATTGGCCTGGGCATAGGCGGCGGTGTCGGTCTCCTTGGTCTTGAAGCTGCCTGGCCAGTAGAAGGCGAGCGGGCTGTAGGGCGTGACCGCCGGCATCACCAGCGCCTGGATCTTCGACCAGTCGGGAAGCCAGATGTTGCCCAGGATGTTGTTGCCGCCGCTGATCGTGTTGCCGAAATCTGCCGGATAGAGCGCGCCGGACCACACCGCCGAGGATGGAGTCGCCGGGCAGGCGAAGGCGCAGGTGCCCTCGTCGTAGCCGACGACGTTGCGGATGTGCTGCGAATAGCGGCCGCCGACCTCGATCGAGTCGAGCGCGCCCATGCCGATGTCGTAAGTGGCGTCGGCCTGGGAATAGAACTCCTGGTCGATCGCGGTGAACTTGTCGCTCCACGCCCAGTCGTTGTTCATCTGGGCCGCGTCGGCGGTGTTGATGTCGGGGAAGGCAACCGCCGCGGGACCGCCATTGGCGAAGTTGAAGCCGACGCCCGTCTGGCCGTCGCTCTCCCAGGTCGGCTGCGAAGGCGTGAGACCCTCGCCTTCGGTGTAGCCGACCTTGAAATGGACGTTCCAATTCTGGGCCGGCAGCCACAATGCGTCGGCGTTGAGATACCAGGTCGAGGCGGCGGCGCCCGGACGGTAGATCGAATCCTCGACGACGCCGTCGACCACGTTGCCGGTATTGGGATTGATCTTCGGGAAGACCGCCGACACCAGCGTGCCGTCCTTGATCGTCATGCTGGTTGGCGTGTTGCCGCTGGCGATCTCGTTCTGGATCCACGCCATGTAGTTGTTGTTGGTGTTGTCGGCGTCGAGATGCGAATAGAAGCCCGAGAAATCGACGTCGAACGAATTGCTCGGCCGCCACTGCGCGTTGAAGTCGCCGCCGGCCCGCTTGCGGTGCTGCTCGAACAGCGCCGAGCCGATCAGGGTCGGATAGAGAACCGGCTTTCCGGTGAGCGCCGTCGTGGTGTTGTAGCCCAGGAACTCCTGGCCGTCGCGGCGCAAATGGCGCTCCTCGTAGAAGCCCTGCACCACGATGCCGAAATTGTCGGTGTCGTTGTGCCAGGCCATCAACGCGTTGACCTGCGGGTCGATCTTGCCGGGCAGGTCCGCATACACCCCTTGCGCCGAGGCTTCGGTGGTGACGGCCGACGCGAAGTCGAGCGGCTTGCGCGTGATGATGTCGACGCTGCCGGCCGTGCCGCCTTCGACCATGTCGGCCTGCTGGCTCTTGTAGACCTTCACGCTGTCGACGATCTCGGCCGGGAACAGATCGAACGCGACGCTGCGGCCGACCGTCTGGAACTGGTCGAGGATGAACCAGTCGCCCGTCGCCACCGTGTGGCCGTCGACCATGGTCTGGGTCAGGCTCGGATTGGTGCCGCGGATGGCGATGCGGTTGTTCTCGTCGAAGCCGCCCTCGCCCGAGGAGGACGAGAACGTGGTCACACCGGGCACGCGCTGCAGCGCGTCGGCGACGTTCTTGTCCGGCAGCTTGCCGATGTCCTCGGCCGAGACGGCGTCGACGATGGTCACCGACTGGTGCTTGATGTCGATCGCGCGCTGGTTCGACGCGCGGATGCCGGTGACGACGACGGTCTCGATGCCGCCGCTCTGGGCCGGCTGGCTCTGCGCCATCGCCGGTCCCGCCGCGACCACCAGAGCCAGCATGCTCGCCGAACCCGCCAATACCGCTTTCAGTGACATAGTCCCCCTCCTTGGCTACGCGCCGCGTTCCCCGCGACGAAAATCGCTCCTGGCCCGCACGGCCTATCGCATCCCGATAGCACCATTACAATGCCAATGTAATACCATTCATCGCGATGGTCCTTTCTGTCAAGCCATATTTTGTCACAAAAAAAATCCGGTTGACGGGACATAGTGGTTATGTGGTATGCAATTGGTCTTATACCAGCCGGTCCCGAGGCTCTTGCGGCCCGTTCGCAAGCCGAAAAAGGCAATCGGCGTCAAGGAGATAGCGGTGAACTCGCTGGCGGCGCTCATCGGACGGCTCGACGAGACGAACAATCTGCCGCTGTACCAGCAGCTTCAGCGCGGCCTGCGCCAGGCGATCGAGAACAAGCTGCTTGGTCCCGACGACGCGCTGCCGCCGGAGCGCGATCTCGCCGAGCAGTTCTCCGTCTCGCGCATCACGGTGCGCAAGGCGCTCGACGGCCTGGTCTCAGAAGGTCTGCTCACGCGCAAGCAGGGCTCGGGCACGTTCATCTCCGGCCGCGTCGAGAAGAACTTCTCCAAGCTGACCTCGTTCACCGAGGACATGATCGCGCGCGGCCGCACGCCGAGGAGCTCGTGGCTGCGCAAATCCAAAGGCACAGTCACGCCGGAGGAGTCGCTGACCATGGGCCTGTCGCCGGGCACACCGGTCTATCGCTTCCACCGCCTGCGCTTCGCCGACGACGCGCCGATGGCGCTGGAATATTGCACCGTTCCCGCCTTCTGCCTGCCGTCGGCCGATGCGGTGGAATCCTCTCTCTACGCAGCCCTCGAGAAGGCCGGACACCGCCCGACGCGCGCGCTGCAGCGGCTGCGCGCGGTGCTGTTCACCGCCGAGCAGGCCGAGCTTCTGGGCGCGCACGAGCATGATGCGGGGCTGCTCGTCGAGCGCCGCGGATTCCTTCCCGACGGGCGCGCCGTCGAGTTCTCGCAATCCTACTATCGCGGCGACATCTACGATTTCGTCGCCGAGCTGAACGCGTCCGAACTGGAATAGAGATGCGGCACGAAGCCTCCGCGATGTTCCAGGAAAGCGCCGAGGCGCCGCGCGTCGTGGCCCGTCTTCTCGAGAAGAACCGCGCCGCGGTCGCGCGCCTGGCAGCGAGACTTCGCGCGCAGGCACCCCACGCCGTCGTCACCGGCGCGCGGGGCAGCTCGGACAACGCCGCGACCTTCGCCAAATATCTCATCGAGACCAAGACCGGCACGCTGACCTCGTCGGCAGGGCTTTCGACCAGCTCCGTCTACACCACCCATCCCAAGCTCGACGGCACCGTGTTCCTCGCGATCTCGCAATCGGGAAAGAGCCCGGACCTGCTCAAGGCGGTCGAGGCGGCGAAGGAGGCCGGCGCGTTCGTCGTGGCGATCGTCAACGACGAGACCGCGCCGCTGGCCGGCCTCGCCCACGAGATCCTGCCGCTGCATGCGGGACCCGAGCGCAGCGTGGCGGCGACGAAGACCTGGATCGCCTCGGTCGCAGCGATCGCCCAGCTCGTCGCGGCGTGGAGCGGCGACGGCGAGCTCGACGCCGCGCTCGCGGCACTTCCCGCGCTTCTCGAACGCGCCTGGTCGCTCGACTGGAGCGCCGTGGCCGATCGATTGAAAGACGCTCACGATCTCTATGTCGTCGGCCGCGGATTGGGCTTCGGGACGGCGCAGGAAGCAGCCCTCAAGCTCAAGGAGACCTGCGGCCTGCACGCGGAAGCATTCAGCGCGGCGGAGGTCCGTCACGGCCCGATGGCGCTGGTGAGAGAGGATTTCCCGGTGCTCGTCTTCGCGCAGGACGACGAGACGATGGAGGGCGTGGCCGAGGCCGCCGAAAGCTTCGTCAAGGCGCACGCTTCGGTGATGACGGCGGGTGTGGCGTGCGCGGGCGCGTTGGTCCTGCCGAGCTTGCGCGCGCATCCGGTGCTGCAGCCGATCCTGATCGCGCAGAGCTTCTATCGCGCCGCCAATGCGCTGGCCTTCGCGCGCGGCGCCGATCCCGATCGCCCTCCCCTGCTGAACAAGATCACCGAGACCGTGTGATGAGGCAGGTCCTGCGCAACGCCCGCGTGCTGACCGGCTCGAAGATCGAGCGCGGCCTCGCCGTCGTGATCGCGGACGGAATCATCGAGGCCGTGACCGCAGACGGCGAAATCCCCGGCGGCATCGATCTCGCCGACGGCATCCTGCTGCCCGGCTTCGTCGACATCCAGGTCAACGGCGGCGGCGGCGCGCTGTTCGGCGAGCAGCCGTCGGCCGAAGCCATCGGCGTGATCGCGCGGGCGCATCGGCGCACCGGCACGACCGGCTTCCTGCCCACCATCATCAGCGCCGATTTCGAGCGCATCGCGCGCGCCATCGCCGCCGTGGACGAGGCGATCGGAAGCGGCATGCCGGGCGTGCTCGGCATCCACATCGAAGGCCCGTTCCTCAGCCCCGAGCGCAAGGGCATCCACGACGCCTCGCGCTTCCGCATCCTCGACGAGGACGCGTTCCGTCTTCTGACCTCGGCCAGGCGCGGCCGCACGCTGGTGACGCTCGCGCCCGAAGAGACGACGCCCGCGATGATCGCAAGGCTCAAAGGCGCAGGCATCATCGTCTCCGCCGGCCACACCAATGCGAGCTATGTCGAGACGCGCGCGGCGCTCGATCACGGCGTCACCGGCTTCACCCATCTCTTCAACGCGATGTCGCAGATGCAGGGACGCGAGCCCGGCGCTGTCGGCGCGGCGCTCGAAGACACGGCAAGCTGGTGCGGCGTCATCGTCGACGGCTATCACGTCGATCCGGTGATGCTGCGGCTGGCGCTGAGGCTCAAAGGGCCCGAGCGCATCATGCTCGTCAGCGACGCGATGCCGAGCGTGGGATCGGACACGAAATCCTTCATGCTCGACGGGCACAGGATCGTCGCCGAGAACGGCGTGTGCGTGGCGCGTGACGGTACGCTGGCGGGCTCCGATCTCGACATGGCGAGCGCGGTGCGCAACGCGGTCAAGCTGCTCGGCCAGGACCTGGCGCAGGCCGCGAACATGGCGAGCCTGAATCCCGCCGCGTTCCTCGGACTCTCGGGCTCGATCGGCAGCATCGCGCCGGGAAAGCGGGCCGACCTCGTGCTGATGACGGACGGCTTCGACGTCATGCAAACCTGGATCGCCGGCCGCGCGTCGGACGCTTGAGCATGTCCGGCGTGAACGAGGCCGTCGCCGCCGTCACCGCCCGCATCGAGGCGCGCAGCCGCGATGGCCGCGCGCGCTATCTGGCGCGCATGAAAGAGGCGCGGACGCAAGGCGTGGGCCGCGCGCGGCTGGATTGCGGCAACCTCGCGCATCTGTGCGCCGCCGCAGCGGCGGACGACAAGCGCGCGATCCGCCTCGGCGAAGCGAAGAACCTCGCCATCGTCACCGCCTATAACGACATGCTCTCGGCGCATCAGCCGCTTGGCGCATACCCCGACATCATCAAGGACGCGGCGCGCGAAGAGGGCTGCACCGCTCAGGTCGCAGGCGGCGTGCCTGCCATGTGCGACGGGGTGACCCAAGGCCGGCCCGGCATGGAGCTGTCGCTGTTCTCGCGCGACGTGATCGCGCTGTCGACCGCGCTTGCGCTCTCCCACGGCGCTTTCGACGCGACGCTGTGCTTGGGGGTTTGCGACAAGATCGTGCCGGGAATGCTGATCGGCGCGCTTGCTTTCGGCCATCTGCCGACGCTGTTCGTGCCGGCGGGTCCCATGCCGTCGGGCCTTTCCAATTCGGCGAAGGCGCGCGTGCGCGAGGCCCATGCCGTGGGCGCGGCGAGCCGCGCCGAGCTTATGGAGGCCGAGAGCGCGTCCTATCACGCACCGGGCACCTGCACCTTCTACGGCACCGCCAATTCCAACCAGATGCTGATGGAGGTGATGGGGCTGCATCTTCCGGGCACGGCCTTCGTCCCTCCGGGAACGATGCTGCGCGATGCTCTGACGCGCGCGGCGGCGGCACGGGCCTGCACGCTCGCGCGCGATGGAACCGGCGCGCTCGCCGAGATCGTCGATGCACGCGCGATCGTCAACGGCGTGGTCGGGCTGATGGCGACGGGCGGCTCGACCAATCATACGCTGCACCTGCCGGCGATCGCGCACGCCGCGGGCCTGATCCTCGAATGGGAGGATTTCGCCGACCTTTCCCGCGTAGTCCCGCTCCTGGCGCGCATCTATCCCAACGGCAGCGCCGACGTGAACCGCTTCCAGGCGAGCGGCGGCATGGCGTTCATCGTGCGGGAACTCGTCGCCGCGGGGCTGCTTCATGCGGATGTGCAGACGGTTGCGGGCCCGGGCCTGCACGCTTATGCGCGCGAGCCCCATATCGCCGAAGGGCGCCTTGCCTGGCGCGACCCTGCGCCCAGCGTTTTCGATCCCGACGTGGTGAGGCCCGCCTGCGATCCGTTCGACGCCGAAGGCGGATTGCGCCTGCTCAAGGGCAATCTGGGGCGCGCCGTGATCAAGGTCTCCGCCGTGGCGCCGCGGCATCGCCGCGTCGAAGCGCCGGCGCGCGTGTTCCATGCCCAGGAGGAATTCCTCGCCGCTTTCGCGCAAGGCGCACTCGCGCGCGACGTCATCGCCGTGTTGCGCTTCCAGGGTCCGAAGGCGAACGGCATGCCCGAGCTGCACAAGCTGACGCCGCCGCTTTGCGCGCTGCAGGCGCAAGGCTTCGCGGTCGGCCTCGTCACCGACGGGCGCATGTCGGGCGCGTCCGGCAAGATCCCCGCGGCCATCCATGTGACGCCGGAAGCCAAGGACGGCGGCCCTCTCGCGCGTGTCCGCGACGGCGACGTGATCCGCATCGATGCGGAACGCAACCTGCTGGAAGCGAAGGTCGAGCCGGAGGTTCTGATGTCGCGTCCAGCCGCCGCGCATGACGACGGCGTCTACGGCATGGGGCGCGAGTTGTTCGCGCCGTTCCGCGCTCTCGTCGGCCGCGCCGACATGGGAGCGAGCGTGCTGTGAGCGATATCGCCGAAATCCTTGCGCTTTCGCCCGTGATCCCGGTGCTGACCATCGAGGATGCAAACGACGCCGTGCCGCTGGCGCGGGCGCTGCTCGGCGGCGGGTTGCGCGTCCTCGAAGTCACCTTGCGCACGGAGCAAGCGCTCGACTGCATTTCCGCGATCGCGCGCGCAATGCCCGATGCGATTGTCGGCGCCGGAACGGTGCTCAGCGCGCGCGATTGCGCGAGGGCGCACGACACGGGCGCGCGCTTCGCGGTGAGCCCGGGCCTCACCGACGGCCTTGCCCAATCCCCGCTTCCGCTTCTGCCCGGCATCGCGACCGCGAGCGAGATCATGCGCGGATTGGACTTCGGCCTCACCTGTTTCAAATTCTTCCCGGCCGAGAGTTCGGGCGGCGTGCGTGCGCTGAAGGCATTCGCGGGTCCGTTCGGGCAGGTCCGGTTCTGCCCGACGGGCGGGATCAGCCAAGACAACGCGCCTCTCTATCTGGCGCTCGCCAATGTGGTCTGCATCGGCGGCACCTGGATTGCGCCGGAAAACCTCATCGCGGAGAAGAATTGGTCTGCAATCGCCGAGCTGGCGCGCGCTGCTTCCCGCCTGCGGACACCAAGTATAAAATCGGATGCGGCGGGGCATCCATGAAGGAGATCGACATGAGAACTCTGGCGTTGGCGGCCTTGCTCACCGCGCTCGCGGCCCAGGCGCAGGGCGACGTGCTTCCCAAATCGACCGCGGCGATCGTGCAGGGCTCGCAGATCTGCCTGCGCGCCGACCGCATCCGGGGCCGCACCATCGTCGACAAGCAGACCATCGTGTTCCGCATGAACGACGGGACCTATTGGAAGAACACGCTGCAGAAGCCCTGTGTCGGGCTCGCGATCCGCGACGGCTTCTCGTTCGCCACGACCGACAACTACATCTGCTCCAACCAGCAGCGCATCCGCGTGCTCGGCCAGGGCAATGTCTGCTATCTGGGCGATTTCACGCAGACCGGATCGCCGGTGCCGGGTGCGGCGCAGTGAAGCCGCTCGACAGCATCGTCATCGTGGGCGGCGGGACGGCGGGTTGGCTGACCGCCGCCCTGCTCGCCAAGCGGCTCGGCGCCGACAAGCCCAACGGCGTGCGCGTCACGCTGATCGAATCCAGCGACATCGGCACGATCGGCGTCGGCGAAGGGACGTTCCCGACCTTCCGCCGCACGCTGCGCACCATCGGCGTCGGCGAGGCCGAGTTCATGCGCGAATGCTCGGCCGCGTTCAAGCAGGCGATCCGCTTCGTAGACTGGGAGCGCGCGCCGGTGAACGGCCGGCACACACATTACTATCATCCCTTCAATGTTCCGCATCTGATGGCGATGGGGGCCGACATGGCGCCCTATTGGGCGCTGGGCGAGGCGGGCAAGGACGTGCCGTTCTCCGACGCCACCACGTTGCAGGATAAAGTCGTCGACGCCCTCAAGGCGCCCAAGCGCATCGACGACGCGGCCTATGACGGGCCGATGAACTATGCCTATCATCTTGATGCCGCCAAGCTCGCCGTGTTTCTGAAGAACACCGGCGTCAAGTTGGGCGTGCGGCACCTGATCGGCAACGTCGCCAATGTCGTGCTCGACGAGCAGGGCGTCATCGCCAGGCTCGAAACCGTCGAGCACGGCACGCTGGAAGCCGGCCTCTACGTCGACTGCACCGGCTTCGCCGGCGTGCTGATCGGGCGCGCGCTGGGCGAGCCCTGGCGCGACGTGACGAACATGCTCTTCGTCGACCGCGCCGTGGCCATGCAGGTGCCTTACGCGAGCGAGAAGACGCAGATTTTCCCGGCGACGATATCGAGCGCGCATGAATCGGGATGGACCTGGGACATCGGCCTGGATACGCGCCGCGGCATCGGCTTCTGCTACTCGGGCAAATACACCGACGACGACCGCGCCGAAGAGATCCTGCGCGGCTATATCGGCGCGCCCGCGGAGGGCCGCAACGCGCGCCGCTTGAAGATGCGCGTGGGCTATCGCGACCGGCAATGGGTCAAGAACTGCGTCGCTATCGGGCTTTCGGCCGGGTTCCTGGAGCCGCTCGAATCCACCGGCATCATCCAGATCGAGGCGGCGGCGCACATGATCGCCGAATACTTCCCGCGCCACGGCGACATGGAGCGCGTGGCGACGCATTTCTCGACCATCATGCGGCGGCGCTTCGAGCTCGCGGTCGACTTCATCAAGCTGCACTACTATCTCAACAAGCGCACCGATCATGCGTTCTGGATCGACAACGCCAGGCCCGAGACCGCAAGCGACGCGCTCAAGGACAAGATCGAGCTCTGGCGGCGGCGCCCGCCGACCTCACTCGACTTCGACACGACCTATGAGGCGTTCAAATATCAGAGCTACCAATACATCCTGTTCGGTCTCGGCTTCAGGCCCGACATGGAAGGCAACGAGTCCGCCTATCCCTTCGGCGAAGAAGCGCGGCGCGAGTTCCGCCGCGTCCAGGCCGCGTCGCAGCAGGCGTTGAAGGCGCTGCCGGATCACCGTGCGCTGCTGGACGAGATCTACGCGAACGGCTTCAGGCCGAAAGCCGCGCGCGGCGGCGCCACCATCGCGGCCCGTGAGGACACGGTCCCGACCTCGCAGATGATGCATCGCTGAAGTTCAGGGGCTCTCGAGCTCGCGCAGATCGCGCCCGCGCGTCTCGCGGCCGAACCAGGCGATGAGCGCGAGCGAGACCAGCGCCGGCACCGCGACGATGGCGGCGGCCAGGCCCAGCGCCGGGACCAGCGCCAGCGCGCCCAAGCCCTGCGCGATGAGGCCGCCGACCTTGCTGCAGCCCGCCACCCAGCCCGTCGCCCTTCCGCGCACGCGCAAGGGGTAGTTCTCGGCCGCGTAAGGCAGAAGGATCGAGATCACGCCGGTCGAGCCGACGATGAGAAGAGCGACCGGCACGAGCGGATCGCCGCCGCTGGCGCGCAGGAGCAGCGCCGCAAGCCCCAGGACCGTCATCGCGATCATCAAGACGAGCGACCATTTGGTGCTCCAGGCGCTGTAGAGCCAGGTCACGAGCGCGACCGTCGGCACGGCGAAGAGCGCCGATTTGGCGATGAGCGCGCTGGCCGCGCCCGCGCTGCGGCCTTCCGCCACCAGCGTGGCCGGCAGCCACAGCAACACGCCGAAATTGACGAAGCCCCAGGCGAGCGCGGCAAGCGTCAGCGCCACCGTGGTCCCGAGGAACCCGTGATCGACCGGCGGCAGGGGCGTATGATCCTCGGCCGCATCCTTTTCGATCGTTTCGGTCGAGCGCGTCAGCGAGACGCCGAACCGCGCCAGCACGCTTCGTGCCTCGCCGATGCGGCCCATCATCTCCAGGAAGCGCGCCGATTCCGGAATGAACGGGCTGAGCGCGATCAGGATGAGGCCGGTCGGCAGGTTGAGGAACCACATGATCCGCCAGCCGAAGAGGGGCTGGAGCAGCGCCGACAACCCGCTGGACGCCAGATAGCCGCCGACCGCGCCGACGCCGCCGACCAGCACCAGGCACCAGCTGCGGTGCCTGGTCGGCATCAGCTCGGCGAGCAGTGCATAGGTCACCGGCAGCATGCCGCCCGCCGCGGCCCCCATCAAAAAGCACATCACCAGGTTCCACCAGAACGACGGCATGGCGCCGCAGATCGAGGTGCCGATGAACATCACCGACGACAACAGGATCGTGGCGCGCCGCCCATAGATGTCGGCGAGCGCGCCCCAGACGAACGATCCCACCGCGGTCCCCACCAGGGCGCAGAACGGCAGCATCGCCACCGTCGCCTTGCCGATGGCGTATTCGCTGCGCATGCCGGGCGTGACGAAGCCCAGGCTCGCGGGCTTCATGATGTCGATGATGAGGGCCACGGAAAGGACCGCCATCAGCATCCAGTGCGCGGCGGTCAGCGGCGCGTCTTCGGGCGGCGCGATGGCGATGAAGGGTTCGTTGCTTTTCACCGCCCTCGGCAGCAGCCCGTAGCCCGCGGCCGCGATCCCGGAGACGATCAGCGCCATCCCTAGGATCATGCCGGGGTCCATCGGCATGCCGGCGAGCACGAAACCCATGTTGCGCGCCATCCAGAACATCGGAAGATGCAGCAGCACGCCCGCCGTGACGACGCCCGAGCCCAGCCAGAAGCCGAGCGCGCTGCGACGGTCCGCGAACATGAAAAGGCTGCGCGTGCCCGAGCCGGTTTTCCCCCACATAACCGTTGGATATCATGTGGAGTTCGGTATCGCAAAATCGCGGGCTCAAGGATCGGCGTCGATCGTGCTAGTGTCAGTCGACATTGGGGGGAAACCATGCACCGATTTTACGTTGTAGCTCTCATCAGCACGCTCGCCGCCGCGGCTTGCGGCAGCGCGAGCGCCGGGCCCGTCTACGACGTGGTGATCCGAGGCGGAACGATCGTCGACGGCTCTGGGACCAAGCCTTATGTCGGCGACGTCGCGGTGAAGGGCGACCGCATCGCCGCGATCGCGCCGCATCTCGCCGGCCGCGGCAAGGTGGAAGTCGACGCGCGCGGCAAGGCGGTGTCGCCGGGCTTCATCAACATGCTGGCGCATCCCGAGGAGAGCCTGATCGCGGACGGACGCGGCTTGTCCGACCTCGCGCAAGGCGTGACGCTGGAGGTGATGGGCGAGGATTCGATGGGCCCCTTGACGCCGCAGATGAAGAAGCTCGGCGAAGAACGCCAGAGCGACATCAAATACAAGATCACCTGGACGACGCTCGGCGAATATCTGGGCATGCTGCAGAAGAAGGGGATTGCGCCGAACGTCGCGTCCTTCGTGGGTGCCGCGACGGTGCGCGCCAACCTGCTCGGCGAGGCCGACGTCCAGCCCACGCCGAAACAGCTCGAGGCGATGCAGGGTCTCGTCAAACAGGCGATGGAAGAAGGCGCGCTGGGCTTGACCGACGCGCTCATCTATTCGCCCAACACCTATGCGAAGACGCCCGAGCTCATCGCGCTCGCGAAAGTGTCGGCGCGCTGCGGCGGAATGTACATCGCCCACATCCGCAGCGAAGGCGACCGGCTCCAGGACGCCGTGCAGGAGAGCATCGATATCGCGCAAGCCTCCGGCGCGCCTGCCGAGATCTATCATTTCAAGCAGGCCGGGCGCTCCAACTGGCCCAAGCTCGACAAGATCATAGGCATGATCAACGCGGCGCGCGCGCGAGGCGTGCGCATCACGGCCGACATGTACACCTATACCGCCGGCGCCACCGGCCTCGACGCGGCGATGCCGTCCTGGGTGCAGGACGGCGGGCTGGAGAAATGGATCGCGCGGCTGAAGGACCCCGCCATCCGCGCCAAGGTGAAAGCGGAGATGCTGAACCCGCATCCCAAGACGTGGGAAAACCTCTATGCGGGAGCGGGACCCGAGGGCACGCTGCTTCTGGCGTTCAAGAATCCCAAGCTCAAGCCGCTCACCGGCAAGACGCTGGCCGATGTCGCCAAAGAACGCCATGAAAGCCCTGAAGACGCGGCGATCGATCTTGTGATCGAGGACGGCTCGCGCGTGGGCGTCGCGTACTTCCTGATGAGCGAGGACAGCGTCCGGCGCGAGGTCGCGCTGCCGTGGATGAGCTTCGGCTCGGACGAGGCGGCGCCGGCGCCTGAGGGCGTCTTCCTGCTCGCCAACAGCCATCCCCGCGCCTACGGCAATTTCGCGCGGCTGTTGGGGCACTATGTGCGCGAGAACCACGATCTGACGCTGCAGGACGCGGTGCGGCGGCTGACGGGCTTTCCGGCCCAGAACCTGTCGCTGTCCGATCGCGGCTTGCTCAAAGCGGACTACTACGCCGACGTCGTCGTGTTCGATCCGAACACGATCGCCGACCGCGCAACCTATGCGAAGCCGCATCAGCTCGCCGTCGGCGTAGAGGACGTGCTCGTGAACGGCGCCTTCGCATTCAAGGACGGCAAGGCGACCGGGGCCGCGACGGGACGGTTCGTGCACGGCCGCGCATGGCTCGGCGCGCCCGGCGGCGGATGCCGCGCCGCGCCCTCCGACTGGTCCTGGAGCAAATGAGCTGCGGCTCCGCGCCGGGGGGAATTTGACCCCCAGGTTGAATGGTGCGAATATTCAAGCAGGGGGGCGGTGCGCATGAAGATGCGCCTTTTCGCGCCATTGCTTGCAATCCCGGCGGTCGCTGTGGCGGCCGGCGTGTTTGTCGCGTGCCCCGCTTCATCCCAGGACGCCTCCGACGGAACGGTCGTTTCGCGAGCCTCCGTGCGTGAATCCCGGCCCGGGTCGCTGGTGGCCGCCGTCGAGAACGAGTCCGGCGATGTCTACGCCAGCGTCGTGCTGCCCTGCCGGGAAAAGAAGGAGCAGATCATCGCCGCGGAAAGACAGCGCGAGGAAAGTTGCGCCGAATGCCAGGCGCAGCTGCCGCAACTCGCGATCGTCGAAACGCAGGCGATGTCGCGCTGCGACATCAAGGGCTATGATGCCCGCATCGCCGACATCGACCGACACATCGACACGGAGATCGAACGCTTCAAGAAGCTGGCCGCGGCCTTCGAGCAGCAGGCGCGATCCAGCGAGGCGCTCGGCGAGGAGATCAAGGAAGGCGAAACGGAAGCCGAAGCGACGTTCGCTGAAGCCGCCGCGGGCAAGATCATGGATTGGGCGCCGGAAAAGCAGATCGACATGATCGATGCCACCGAAAAGATGATGCAGGGCGGCAAGGACGTGAGGCGCGCGACAAGAGGCGAGCTCGGCGCGTTCGTCGCGGAAATGAGGGCCGAACTGCGGGGCAAGTCGAAGCGGGAAGCGCGCGCCATTCTCCTGAAAAAGCTCGAGCAAGCCAGGCGCCTGACGGACCGGATCAAGGCCGTGAACTTCACATCGCAAGAGCTCGCCGCCAACAACATCGACAAGGTCGCGGGCATCAAGTCCGATACGACTTCCAAGGTCCTGGATGAAGCCTATGGCGCCCTGGTCACCGGCCTGAGCATCGCCAAGGATCAATCGGTGAAGAGCCTGCAGGAGATCGTGAAGCTGAACGGCGTCCTCGGCTATTCGCAGGATACGGTCAAGATCGGGCAGGTGTTCGGCAATCTCAATCAGCTGTCGCGAAACGTCGACGGACTCTCAAGTCTTGCCCAAGCCGCGGAGAGCCAGCGCGTGATCGCGAAAGCCGAAATGGACTACCTCGTTCAAAAGCGCAAGATCCTGGTGGAACAGCGCGATGAAGCAGCCAGCATTGCGGGTGGACCTTAGCGCGACGTCAAGGGGGCGGTGCGATGAACCGATGGACGAACACGCTCGGGATATCTCTGCTTCTCTGTCTTGCGCTCGTCTCCGCGCCGGCCTTCGCCGACGACGACGACGCGAAGATGATGGCCCAGCTCGCCTTGATAAAGAAGAGCTGCGAGGAACATCAGGCTGAGGCCAAACGCAAGGAGCAGGAGCTGGAAGCCGCGAAGGCTTCGGCAAATCTTCCGCCGCAGCAGGCTCAGGACGTGGAGCGGAAGCTCCAGAAACTGAAATCGGTCATCGCGGAAACGGACGAGCTTCTCGCGCGTCCCATGCCGCAAACCAGAGCCGATCAGGAATCCTATCTCAAGACGGCCAGCGGAGCGATCGCGGCCACGCACGCTTACGAAAGCGCGGTCTCGAAGGATCTCCGCATCGACCCGGCATCGCGCGTGGAAGCCGTGCTGCAGAAGCTGGGCAGCGCGGAGGATTTCCAAACCAGGTTCGGAGCGTTCGACAATCAGAACGCCGTGAGCAATGCGGCTCTCGGCGCCGCGGCGCCCCCCGGAGCCAACACGAGCTTCTTCGGGCTGGCCGGCCGGTTGCCGCCCAGCGCGATCGTGCAACCGCAACTGTCCAGCGCGTACACGCCCACGACGGTCGAGGCGGCGACGAAGATTTCCAACCAGGATCACGGCGTCGGCGGAGGGATCATGCTCGAAGGAGCGGCCGGCGGGCTTGCCCCCGTGTCGAGCGCCACCTATGACGGCAGCATCAACGCGCTCGTGCTCAACGGCGACCTCGTCTATTTCGTGAAAATCCCGCCGTGGTCTCTCGCCACCATGTGCCGCGAGATCGGCGCCGACAGGAATGCGTTGCTTGGAGTTTCCGAAACCGGAATCGACGGTCTCACATTCGGCGACAAGCCGGAGATCTACAAAGGCACGGACCTCGCCTATGAGCTGATGATGGCCGACAAGTTTCTCGGCGACGTGATTTTCGGGCAGAACCATTCGTGGACTCAAGGTTACAGATTTCCGGGCTCCGCGCCGGTGCCGGCCGCGATCAAGTCCAGCATGCTGGTGCGGTTCTCGTTCGGAAACTTTCAGTTTGGGGCGGACGACGGCCAACTCTCCCTGGTGAGCTCTTCGCTGGAGGTGCGGATGATGCCCACCTCCGCCGCGCAGTCGCCGACCGGACAATTGTTGCCGGACTACAACGCGATGGACAAAGGCTGGACGCCGCCGGGCGCGTTTGTCGCCAACGCCCGCATCCTCACGGACAATGTTGCGTATTTCCGCAACGAAGCCCTGATAAACGCCGTGTTCGCCGACGGCGAGACCGCCGCGGTCCTGCGCTCGCTGAAGCAGGCAAACGTGAATCTCGACGCGCTGGCGACCACGATCGAATCGGGGAATCCGGGATGAACCGGCTGCGTCCGGCAGCAGCACTCGGCGCGTTCATGGCGTGCTGCGCATTGGGCATCGCGGGTGCGGCCGCCGATCCCGCGCAGGACTGTCAGCAGACGGCGGATCCCAACCTGGCGATCGACGGATGCACGACATATCTCGCCACGGCGACCGGCGATCAAGCGATCAGCGCAGAATTCCTGCGCGGCAGAGCCTATTTCAACAAGCACGATTTCTATCACGCGGTGAAGGATTTCACGGCGGTCATCGGCGGCAGGCCGAGCGCCGAAGCCTATGTCTTTCGCGGTCTCGCCTATGTCAACCAGGTCGCCGACGATCCGGGGTTCGCCGGCATGGCGCTGTCCGACATGAACCAGGCCTACACGTTGAAGCCGGACCTCGACGCGACCCTCAAGCCGGATTTCGCTTTCGCCTATGCGGCGCGCGCGGCGACCGGCCTTGCCGATGGGCAGGACGCGCAGGCGCAGGCGGACGAAGACCAGGCCGCACAGCTGAAACCCGATCTCGCGGCGGCTTTCAAGGCGGACTTCGGGCAAGCTTATGAAAAACGTGCGATGAAGAATCTTGCGGGTGGGCAATATGACCGCGCCGCGAGCGACTTTCAGCAAGCCATTGCGCTCGACCCGGCGACGAACGACAAGCTGGCCCCCTTCCTGCAGGAGGCGCGGACCGGACAGGCGGGCCCTTACGCCGCCATCGCGCAAGGAGACCAGCACGAATCGGATGGCGACTATGATCGGGCCGTCATCGACTACTCGAATGCAATCCAGGCGAACCCAAATCTGGCCTTGGCCTATATGAGCCGCGGACAAGCATACGAGGTGCTCGACCGTCTCGACGAGGCGGGCGCGGATTTCGATTCGGCGATAGGCCTCGATCCGAACAACTGGAACGGATATTACGCGCGCGGAAGGCTTCGGCAGTCCATGGATCAACCCGACCAGGCGACGGGCGATTTCAACGCGGCGCTGGCCCTCCTCGACCAGAATCACGATGCCGCCGCCGAGAACGAAAAAAAGTTCCTCAACGACGCAATCCGCTCGGCGCAGTTCGACAGCACTCTCGACGAGCACTGGGGTTCCTATCTGAACGACATTCAAAGCGCCGGCAACTATCCGAACTGGTCTTCGCCGCCCCATGACGTCTACGCCCAGCGTCACCTTCCGCCCGGAGCGACGGAGCCCACGCAAACCGCCGATGCCGCACCGTCCCCGGCGCCGGCTCCTTCTCCCGCTCCTGCGCCAAATCCCCTCGCCTTCCTGTCGAGCCCATGGACGTGGTTGTTGTTGGGATTGGCCGCGATCTGCGGCGCCGGCGCCGGCGTGTTCTTCTACTTTCGAAGAAGAGGCTGACGGCCGACGGCTTGCGCGCCGGGTGAAAAGCGACGGCTGAGGAACGGGGAGTCCTTTTCGCCAAATCGCCTTAAGGCCTCGCGAGCCTTGCTGATGCCGATCCGAGGCCCCGATACGATTTCGACGTCACCATGACGCCGGTAAAGGGCAAACGGCTTTGCGAGCAGCGAGGCGCCGTTCAGCGAACCGTCGACGGCGAGCGCCTGGCAAAGCCGGCCGGGGCCGGCGCAAAGCTTGCGCAAGTCTTTCGTTGCCCGCCGGCGCTGCATGGCAGCCAGCGCCTCCACCGGCTCGAGCGCGCGGATGAGGACCGCGCTCCCTCCGCGGCAAACGAAGTTCAGGCACCAGTGCAGCCCGTAAGAGCGATAGACGTAAGCGAGCCCGGGCCGCTCGAACATGACGGCGTTGCGCGCCGTGCGCCGATACAGATAGCTGTGAGAGGCGGGATCCTCGGGATCGTAGCTTTCGGTTTCCACGATCCGCCCGCCGACGCCGTTCACCAGCAGGACCACGCCGATCAGCGATACGGCCACCTCGTTCGCATGCCTTGCGAAATACCGCTCGGAAAGCCGCGCTCGCCCGATCATGCGTCGTTGCAGCCTCCTCGCTGGCGGCCGGGCCGCAGCCGCAGGCATCGTCCTCTTCGGTCTTGCGGTCGGAATAGGCGCATGCAGACGTCTCCGGGTCTATTTGCCGGCCGGCGCGGCAGCGGGGTCCAGGCGCTGGGCTTCGGCGCGGTCCGCAGCCGCGCCCGCCGCGTCGCCGAGCTTTTCCCTTACGGACGCCCTCTTCTTGAACGCTTCCGCGTAGCCGGGCTTGGCCGCGATGGCGGCATCCAAATCCGCTTTCGCCCGGGTGTTGTCTTCCAGGTCGAAGTAGACCGAGCCGCGCTCTTCCAGGACTTCGGCGTTGTTCGCAGACGACGCGAGGGCGGCATCGAGATCGCGGATCGCGGCGTCGTAGCGGCTTTGCCGGTGCAGGACCAGCCCGCGGTCGTACAAGCCGGCCCAGTTCGTGGGATCGCTCTGCAAAGCGGATGTGTAGTCCGCGATCGCGGCGTCGTATTTGTCGGATCTCCATTCGACAAGTCCGCGATCGATCAGGAGGCTGACGTTCTTCGGATCGATCTTCAATCCGCTCTCGATGCGGCTGAGCGCACCGGCCTGATCGTCTTTGTCCATGAGCACCTCGCTGAGATGGACGATGGAATCGATGTCCTTGGGATCGATGCTGAGCGCCGCCGTGAAATCGGCGATCGCGGCGGTCAGATCACCCTTGTCCGCATAGGCCAGGCCGCGATCGAACAGGATGATCCCGTCCTTCGGATCGAGCGCCAACGCAGCCGAGTAATCGGCGAGCGCGAGATCGTTCTTGTCCTTGTCCAGATAGACGTTTCCGCGCATGACGAGCGCGTGGACATGGTCCGGCTTCAATTTGAGGGCCGCGTCGAGCGACTTGAGCGCCTCGTCGTCGCGCTGAAGGGCGTGAAGCACCTTCCCCTCCTCGTAGAGATTGTCGGGATCGTTCGGCTCGAGCGTCGCCGCCTTCTCGAAATCCTTCAGCGCCTCGGCATGTTTGCCGGTCGCATGGAGGGACAAGCCTCGGTCGTAGAGCGCGGCGGCATTTTCCGGTTCGATCGCAAGGGCCGCGTTGAAATCGACGAGCGCGTGAGCGTCATCGTTCCTGCGTTGCGCGACCAAGCCGCGATCGATGAGCAGCGGTACGTCCTTGGGATCGATCTTCAGCCCTTCCTCGAAACGGCGAAGCGCGTTCACGTCGTCTCCGGTGGCCGCATAAGCCTCGCCCAGATCGTCGATGGCCGTCACGTCCGTGGGATCCAGGCGCAGCGCGGTCGTGAAATCGGCGATGGCCGCGGCCTGATCGCCCTTGTCCGAACGGGCCAGCCCCCTGTCGAAATAGGCCGCGGAGCTGTTTGGATCCAGCTTCACCGCGAGCGAATAATCCGCGAGCGCCCGGTCGTAATCCTTGCGCGCCAGATACACGTTGCCGCGGTCGACGATGGCGTCCACGTCATCGGGCTTCAGCTTCAGGGCCGCGTCGAAGCTCTTCAGCGCGTCCTCGTCGCGTCCCAGCGCCTTGAGCTCCGCGCCCTGTTTGTACTGCGCGTCCGCATCCGAAGGATCGAGCGCGACGGCCTTGGTGAAATCGTCGAGCGCCGCGGCATGATTCTTCATGGCCTCATAGGCGAGGCCGCGATCGAAATGGGCCGCGGAATTGCCGTCGTCCCGCGCCAGCGCGGCGTTGTAATCGGCGAGCGCCAGATCGGTCTGGCCGCTGTCCAGACGCAGATTGCCGCGGTCGATCAGCGCGTCGAGATTCGTCGGATCGAGACGCAGAGCGGTGTCGTAGTCCTTCGCGCCCTTGTCGCCTTCCCCCATCTGCCGCGTCGCGTCGCCGCGCAGGACATAGGGCCATGCGAATTTCGGGTTGAGCGCGATGGCCTGGCCGCTGTCCCTGACGGCCGATTTGTAGTCCTTGGTCAGCGCATAGAAATTCGCGCGATAAGCCAGGCTCACGGAATCGTCGGGATGGGCGCTGATCAGCGCGTTGAGCACCTTGAGCGCCTCGTCGAAACGATTCGTCGCCTCGAAGATCACGCAGCGCTGACGCTCCGCCGCGGCGTGGTTCCGCGCGCCGTGAGCGAGAGACGCGTCCGCATCCTTCATCGCGGCGTCGTATTCGTTCCGGTCGGTCTCGAGCCGGCTGCGCTGATAGTAGGCGAACGCCATGTCCGGATCGGCGGCGATGGCGGCGTCGTAGTCTCTTCGCGCCTTTTCGACATCGTGCATCGAATAGTACCAGGTGCCGCCGCGGCTGGTGAGCGCGACGGCATCGCGCGGATCGATCTTCAGAGCCGCGTCGTAATCCGCGATCGCCGCGTCGTGCTTGCCGGTGTCGTCCTCGACATCCCCGCGCAGGGTGAACGCGGCAGCGTCGCTCGGATCGGCTTGGATCGCGGCGTTGGCGTCGGAAAGCGCGGCGTCGTAATTCTGCTGCACATATTGCGCCTTGCCGCGGGAAACGAGGGCGTTGGCGAGCTGCTTCGAATCCTGGGGCTTGCCGTCGATGACGTGCGTGCAGAAGGCAATGGCCTCTTCCGGGTCGGCGACGTCTGCGCGCTGATCCGGACAAACCGTTGCGCCCGACGCCTTCGCGGCGGCCGGAGACGGCACATCCGCGCGGGCGGGCGACAGCATCGCGGCGCAGATGATCGCGACCGACGCGAGGTTCAAGCAGCCCGGCGAGGCAAGCCGTTTGGCGACAGCGCTCATGCTATTCCCCTTTTCCTAGCCATGGTGCACCTCCGGCAGGGCGATGATTTCCAGCGGAGCGCGGGCCAGCCAGGTGGCGGCCGCCTTTCGCACCTCTTGCAGCGTCACGCCCGTGAACAACGGAATCATCACGATCATTTCGTCGAGCCTTTGCGGCTGGCGCGCGGAACCGTCAAGCCCGCCGATCCACCAATTGTTGGTCTTCTGGCGGGCGGCGAGGCCGGCGAGGATAGGCTTGCGGGCCGATTCGACGTCCTCGTCGGTGATCTCGCCCTGCGCCATCCGCGCGGCGATGTCGCGGATCTCGGCGCGCACGATATCGGCGTCCTGCGGCGACGTCTCCACGAGCGCCTGCATGTAGCCTTGATCGGCGTTGTCGGGCGTGAACATTTCCACTTCCGGCGCGTAGGATTTTCCCATCTCCTGGCGTATGCGGTGGCGCAGCTTGTTGTCGAAGACTTTTCGCAGGAGCATCAGCGAGACTTCCTCGCGCCGCCGCTCCGGCACGGCGACGTAAAGCGGCCAATCGGCGCCGACGACCGCCACCTCGGCGGGACCTTCCCGCGTCGTCCGCACCGGCGCGATCGGATGGTCGGGGAAGCGCAGAAACGATGCATCCCCGCGGTCGCGGTTGCCGGCTTTCCTCGGCCGCAGCGCGCCGAAGGTTTCCGCGACGTATTCCGTCGCCGCGGCCTCGTCGACGTCGCCGACGATCGTGACCTCAAGAGGCGCGTCGGTGAGCGCGGGCTTGAGGAAATGCGCGATATCTGCGGCACGCAGCCCAAGCAGTTCCCGCCGCGGCGCAAGCCCCTCGCTGCCGACCGCGGATTCCAGCGCATAGCGAGCGACCAGCTCGGGCTCCGAGCGAGCTCTGCGGTAGAGGTAGTCCATCAGCGTCGGCATGCGCGCGTTGTACGTCTCGCGAAAGCCGGGATCGGTGGCGAAGGCGGCGAGGATCTGCAGTTGGATGTTGAGACCGCGCTGGCTCGTGGCGCCTTTGAGAACGAACGCGTCGTCTTCGATCTCCAGCGCCGCGTCCCATCCGGTCTGCGAGAAGAGTTCCTGCATGTCCTGGATGTCGTTCCGCCCAAGCCCCATATAGGCGAACAACTGCGATCCGAACTCGGCGGCAACGCGCTTGCGATCGGGAATTTCGCGGCGCCCGGCTCCGAAACGCACGTGGACCTTCACGGCATCGCGCTCGAAATCCGTGTGCTTGAAATTGAGGACGACGCCGTTCTCGAACGTCACCCGCACGAATTCCGGCGATGCGATCGCTTCGCGCTTCACGACCGCGCCGCGGGTTCCGAACGCGGCATAGGCCCAAGCGGCAGCTTTCGCCGGCCGCGCCGCTGCGTCCGGCGGCGCGCGCCCGCCGGTCTCCAGCGCCTGGCGCACCGCGTCGGGCGAAACCGGGTCCTCGGTGGACAGCATGATCAGCGGGCCGCCGCCGGACCAGTCCTTCGCAAAAGCATCCGCGACGTCGCGCGGCGAGATGCGCTCGACAGCGGCGTCGAAGGCGCGGAACGCTTCGGTCGGGGAGGCCACGACATCGCCGGCAGCTTCCTTGTCCGCGATCAAGACCGCAAGCTCGCCCGACGTTCGCGTCGCCGCGGCGCGCATGCCGCCGCGAAGCCTGGCGCGTTCGGCGTCGACGGCATCGTCGACTTCCTGTTGCGTCGGCCCTTGTTCGGAAAAGCGCTGCCGTTGCGCTTCGGAGGCACGCAACGCACGGTTCCAGCCGCCCAGGAGCGGGACGGTGTCGACGCAGCTCACCCGCGCTTCGCGCAGGTCGTTGGATGAAAACGCCTCGGAGGAAAGGAACGGGGCGTCGTCCGGCTTGGTCACGGCGGCGAGCCGGCGGTTGAGGATGCCGGTCCAAAGCTTGGTGAGCATCGTGTCGCGAAGCCGCGTCACGTCGTCGACGGGTTCGAGATGCGCCGCACCGACGCGGCAGACCGATATCCGCGCCGACAGCCTCGTTTCGGTGCGCGTGCGGATGTCGAGGCCGCGCCGCTCGTCGGGCTTTGCGAACCCCACGCGCACAGGCTTCGGTCCGTCGCTGCGCCAGCTCGCGAACGCGTCGCGGATGCGCTGTTCGAGCTGATCCTGCGGTTCGTCCCCGACCGCGACGATGAACGCGTTGTCGGGCCGATACCAGCGGCGATAGAAATTCTGCAGCGACGTTCCCGTGAGCGCGCGCAATTCATCGGGGCTGCCGAACGTATCGGGCCGCGTCGAACGCAAGCCCGGCGTCAGCAATCGCTGGGCGTCTTCCTGCGCCACGAGCTCGGGACCCAGCCGCACCTGGCGTTCGGCCAGGATGATGGCGCGCTCCCGGTCGACGGCGTCTTGCGAGAAGGCCGTGCCGTCCGCGACCTTGCGCAGCCATGTGAAAGCGAGGTCGAGAGAGCTCGGCTGGTCGTTGAGCAGATCGAGACTGTAGGTGGTCGAGAAAAGATCGGTTCTCGCGTTCTGATCGCGGCCGAATTCGACCCCGGCATTCGCGAACTGCGTTTCGAGACCTGCCTCATGGGCGTTTTGTCCGCCGCTGAACGCCATGTGCTCGACGAAATGGGCCGCGCCGCGCTCCCCCTTTTCCTCGTCGAAAGCGCCGGCGTCGAACGACAACCGCAACGACAAAGCCCCTGCGGGCGTGGCGTTGCGCATCACGGCGTAGTGCAATCCATTCGGCAGGACACCGAAGCGGATGTCCGGATCGGAAAGAATTGCGGCGGCGGAATCGATCGGCGCGGCGGGCTGCCCGCTTGAATGCTCATCAGCGGCGCAAACGCATGCGTACAACGCAAACAGCGCGGCCAAGCCCGCGCGCCGTGCACAGATCCTCGACATCAAACGCCCCACCCACCCCCGGGCGGACTATAGGATATAGGAGCGTCGACAGATATAGGAGAACCGCCGCATCAACCGCCTATTGTTCCCGCAACTGGCGCGCCGGCCGGGCGGTGAGCGCCCTCCAAGAGCCGGCCAAGCCCATCACCAGGGCCGCGACACCACCGCCCAGAACGGTCAGCGAGACGGCGCCGGGATCGAAGACGAAGGGCAGCCCGAAGACATTCCCGGCGATCGCCCACGCTGCCGCCGTTCCGATGCCGATCGCGAGCACGCCGGAGACCGCCCCCAACAGTGCGTATTCGATGGCATAGATGGCGAAAATCCGCCCGCGCGTGGCGCCGAGAACTTTCAGCATGGTCGCGGCCGCCAGCCGCGCGCGCTGGCTGGCGGCAATGGCGCCCGCCAGGACCAAGAGCCCTGCGAGGATCGTGACGAGCCCAGCCGCGTCAATGCCGACGCTCAACTGCTGCAGCATCGCGCTCACCTGCGCGATGGCGTCTTTCACGCGAACCGCGGAAACATTCGGGAAAGCATCGGTGACCGCGCGGTAGAGCGGCTCCTCGTCCTTTGGTGCCACGCGCACGGTGGCCAGGAAGCTGTGCGGCGCCTTGTCGATCAGGCCCGGCGACAGGACAAGAACGAAGTTCTGCCGTCCGTTGCTGAAATTCACCTCGCGCAGATTGGCGATGCGCCCGTCGATCTCGCGCCCGAGCACGTTGAGGCCGATGGCGTCGCCGATCTTCAGGTCCAAGCCATGCGCCACGTCCGCGTCGAGGGAAATCAGCGTCGGGCCGCGATAGCTTGCCGGCCACCATTTGCCCTCGACGATTTCGGTATCCTTCGGCGGCGCGGCCGCATAGGTGATGCCGCGGTCGCCGCTCAGCACCCAGCGCATGCCGCTCGGGACCTTCACATCGCGCGCCGGCACGCCTTTCAGCGAGACGATCCTTCCGCGGATCATCGGCGTGCGCCGGTAGTCCTGTGCGGAGGCAAAGCGCGATACGATGCGATCGAACGCTTTCGCCTGGTCCGGCTGGATGTCGATGAAGAAGAAGCTGGGGGCGCTCTCGGGGAGCTCGTCGCGAACTTGCGCAGCAATGGTATGGCCGAGCAGCGTGACGGTTGCGAGCAGCGTGAGACCCAGGCCGAGCGCCGTGACCACGCCGGCCGTTCCCGCGCCGGGCCGCACGAGATTGGCGAGAGCCAGGCGAAGATTCGTGTCGGCCGCGCGCGGCAAT
Source organism: Alphaproteobacteria bacterium (assembly GCA_021325375.1). Taxonomy (GTDB): domain Bacteria; phylum Pseudomonadota; class Alphaproteobacteria; order Micropepsales; family Micropepsaceae; genus Rhizomicrobium. Next base: position 48,125 of record JAJPHG010000029.1, read on the forward strand.
CGCGCGATCGCCCAGCGCAATCCGCCGGCGATCAGACGAAGGACCAGCAGGCCTCCCGCGATGCCGCCGAGAAATTCCACCGCGAAAGATCTTGACGGCGCGATCGCGAGCGCCAGAAGCAGGACCGCGATACCGGCGCTCCCGGAAACGAGCCAATACGGCCAGCGGATTCGCGCGCGGCTGGGATCCACGATATCGCGGAACAGGCTGGCCGGCGTGATCGCCCGCGCCCGCGCCAGTGGCGGGACTGCGAACGCTGCCGCCGCGAGCAATCCGAACGCACCGGCCAGCAGAAGCGGTTTCGGATAGATCGCGAACACGGTCGGCAGGGGAAGGCTGGCGCCGTAGAGCCACCCGATGAGAAACGACACCAGGGCGCCGCCTATCGCACCGGCGACGACCGCCAGCGCCGCGATGGTCATGATCTGGATGAAGAAAGCCATGAAGATGAGCCCGCCGTCCGCGCCCAGGCTCTTGAAGATCGCGATCTCGTCACGCTTGCGGTCGAGGAAGGCCGAAATCGCCTGTCCGGCGCCGACGCCGCCGACGGCAAGAACGGTCAGCCCCGTCAGTGTCAGGAACATCGTGACCTGATCGATGAAGCTGCGCGTGCCGGGCGCCGGATTCTCGCGCGTGCGGATTTCCCAGCCCGCGTCGGGGAACGAGCGGATGGCCGCCTGGCGGAATTCTTCGGTCGAAAACGACGGCGGCGCCGCGATGCGATAGCCGTATTCGATGAGGCTGCCCAAGGTCACCAGACCGGTGCGCTGCAACGCGTCCTTCGATATCAACAGGTGCGGACCGAGGCTGAAGCCGCCCGAGACGCGACCCGGCTCCGCGACGAGAACCGCGTTGATGCGGAAATCCTGCGTGCCGATGCGCACGGTGCTGCCGCGCGCGATGTGCAGGCGGTCGAACAGCGTCTCCTCGGCGACCGCGCCGCAGATCTTGCCGTCGCATTTCAGCGCGTCGCGCAACGCCATGTCGGGCGAGAGCTGCACGTGGCCGTAGAGCGGGTAGAGATCGTCACCGGCCCTCAGCTCGATGAGCTGCCGCTCGCCTTCCGCGCCGTTCCTGATCGCATAGGCCATGGCGCGCATCGCGGCGGTCTCGGAGACGCGCCCAGTGCGCGCCAGAAACGCGTGCTCGGCCGCCGTCGTCTCGCGATGCACCAGACTGACCAAAGCGTCGCCGCCGAGCAGCACGCGGCCCTGCTCCGACATGCCGGTCAGGAAGGCCTCGGAAAGCGATCCGACTGCGGCGATCGCCATCACGCCCAGGACCAGCGAGGCGAAGAAGATGCGGAATCCGGAAAGACCGCTGCGCAGCTCGCGGCGCGCCAGTCGGAAGGCGAGCGCGATGTTCATGCGCGGCTGTCGGCCACGACGCGGCCGTCCATCAGCCGCACGATTCTGCCGCAGCGCCGCGCGAGCGCCTCCTCATGCGTCACCAGGAACAAGGTCGTGCGCGCGCGGGCGTGCAGGGCGAAGATGAGGTCGGCGATCTCCGCTCCGGTCGTGCCGTCGAGATTGCCGGTCGGCTCGTCGGCGAACAGCAGCTCGGGCTCGCCCGCCATGGCGCGCGCCAGCGCCACGCGCTGCTGCTCGCCGCCGGAAAGCTGGCTGGGATAGTGCTCGGCGCGAACCGCGAGACCGACGGCGTCGAGCGCGGTCTTGGCGCGCTTGAAGGCGCCCTGCGTCCCGGCCAGTTCCAGCGGCACCGCGACGTTCTCCAGAGCCGTCATCGTCGCGATCAGGTGGAAGGACTGGAACACGATCCCGACGCGGCCGCGGCGGAAACGCGCCAGCTCATCCTCGGAACGCCGCGTGATGTCCTCGCCGGTCACCGCGACGCGACCCGAGGTGGCGGCCTCGAGGCCGGCCGCGATCATCAGAAGCGACGACTTGCCGGAACCCGACGGACCCAAAAGCGCGACAGACTCGCCGGCATCCACCTTCAGCGACACGCCGTTCAGGATGTTCACCAATCCCGCGGCGTTGGGCAGCGCCAGGCGTACGTCTTCCAGATCGATCGCCGAACGCTGCATGAAGTGATTCCCGTGATAGGCTGGCAGGGCACTCTAGGCGATATGGCATGAAAATCGCGGGTTTCAAGCTTGTCCGTGCGGCGCTCGCCGCCATGGCCGCGCTGACGCTCGCGGCCCGTCCGGCAGATTGCGCGCCGGTGAAGATCCTCGCTCTGGGAACCAGCCTGACGCAGGGCTACGGCCTGCCCCCCGGCACCGAATTCACGACCGTTCTGCAGGAAAAACTCAAATCGGCCGGGGTGGATGCGACGATCATCAATGCCGGCGTTTCGGGCGACACCTCCGCCGACGGGCTCTCGCGGCTGAACTGGTCGCTGGCCGACAATCCCAACGCCGCCATCATAGAACTCGGCTCCAATGACGCGCTGCGCGGCCTGGCGCCTGCCCAGACCGAGAAGAACCTGGCTGCCATTCTCTCGAGGTTGAAGGCCGCGCACGTCCCGGTTCTGCTCTGCGGCATGCGCGCGCCGCGCAACCTCGGCCCGGAATATGCCGCGCAGTTCGACGCGATCTATCCCAGGCTCGCCAAACAATACGGCGTGCTCTTCTACCCGTTCATCCTGGACGGCGTCGCGCTCGATCCGAAGCTCAATCAGGCCGACGGCATTCACCCCAACCCGGCCGGCGTGCGGATCATCGTCGGCCGCATCCTGCCGGACGTGCTGCGGCTGACCAGAAGCCGCGGTTGAGCCGCTCAAGCCGCAAAAAATCCCGTTTCCTTCATGTCCCCCTGCTCGGAACGGAGGCCGACATCGCGGAGGCATTCGCGAAAGTCCGCGCCTGCGCGGACGAGCTTGGCGATCTCAAGGACGTGCCTGGGATTTCTGGGCCGGCCGATCAGCGAGACCACCGGCTGAAATGCGCCAGCGACAGAAGGCGCTGGGTATCGGCTTCACGCGTCACCATCTCCCCGCCCTCGACATGGCCGCCCAGGTCGGACATGGCGTGCTCGAGCGCATAGCGCACCGCGAGCGACGAGGCGCGGATGGCATAGGTCGTGAGCACGACGAAGAGCGGCTTGTCGCTCAGCGCCTCGCGGCAGAGCTTCAACAGCTCGGGAAGATCGTCGAACAGCTTCCAGACCTCGCCCTTGGCGCCGCGGCCGAATTTCGGGGGATCGACGATGATCGCGTCGTATTTCTGGTCGCGTCGCGCCGCCCGCGCCATGAATTTCATCGCATCGTCGCAAATGAAGCGGATCGTCTTGCCTTCCAGCCCGGCCGCTTCCTGGTTCTCGCGCGTGTAGGTCAGCGCCTTCTTCGAGGAATCGAGATGGGTGACGTCCGCGCCGGCCCGCGCCGCGATCAATGACGCGACACCGGTGTAGCCGAAGAGATTGATCACCCGCACCGGACTGCGCGCGCCTGCGATCTTGTCCTCGATCCAATCCCACTGCACCGCCTGCTCGGGAAAGAAGCCCAGATGGCGGAACGGCGTGCAATGGGCCCAGAACCGCAGGCCGCGATATTCCATGATCCATCGCTCTTCGACGCCGTCGCGCAGGCGCCATTTGCCCGCGTCCTCGTCGTCGCCGCTCACGAACACGCCGTCCGCCTGCGCCCATTGGCGTTCGTCGAGGCGCGGCGTCCATAGCGCCTGCGGCTCCGGCCGCACGAACCGGTACGGCCCGAATTTCTCGAGCTTCTTGCCGTTTCCCGTGTCGAGCAGCGCGTAGTCGCTCCAGCGGCCGGCATCGAGCAGCGCGATCTTGGGAGCGTTCATGGCGTGCCCGGGGCCGGAGCCGGCATTTCGCGGACGATCTGCGAAATGGGCTGGTTCATCCATGACGCGACGATACAGAAGACGCACGACGCTGTTCAAGGCCGTCTTCCGCAGCTCGGGCATCTCCATCGCCCCTGCCGAGTAGGCCTCTAAATGGCGATGTAGGGACGCCGTGTTTCGTAAAGCACCAGCGCCGCCGCCGTGGCGAGGTTCAGCGAGTCCACGCCGCCGACCATCGGGATCTTGACGAGGCGCGAGCATGCCTGCGCCACCGGCGCGGACAGGCCCGATTGCTCCGTGCCCATCACGACGAGCGCGGGCCCCTGATAGGCGCGGCGATAGTCGGTGTCGGTGGCGACATGCGTGCCGATCGACTCGCCCGGCCAGCGCCGCATCAGTGCGAGGAAATCGTCCTGGCTCATGCGCGCGAGCGGCACGCGGAAGATCGCGCCGACCGACGCGCGCACCGCTTCGATCGCGAAGGGATCGCAGCTTTCGCCGACGAGCACGATCACCCGCACGCCGACCGCTGCCGCCGTGCGCATGATCGTGCCCACATTGCGCGGATAGCGCGCGGATTCGAGCGCCAGCCACGTCTCGGCCGGCTCGCGCGACGGCTCGGGCGCTTCGGTCCATCGCTGCTCCAGCGCGCAGACCAAGGTTTGCGGATTGTCGCGCTCCGACACCTTGGCCAGCAGCTGGTCGGGAACGTCGAGGCATTCGGCGCCCTTCGCCAGCGCCCATTCGACAAGCGCGCGCGTGTGGGCGACCTCGATTGCGCCGCGGCCGACCAGCAGGATCTTGGGTACCCAGCCTTGTGCGCGCGCGACGTCGAGAACGCCCGCGCCTTCCGCGAGGAACAAGCCGGTCTCGCGGCGCGCTTTGCGCATCTCGAGCGAGCGGATGAGTTTGATGGTGTCGTTCTGCAGACTGGAGACTTGCCGCAGGCCCTGCATATCGTCAGACCACCGTAGATGCGCACGAGTTCGAAGGACCGGCCATGGCCCTACCTAATGGCGGGTCATGGCGACGGTCAATATGCACAGGCATGAAAGCAGGGACCGAATGGCGCTGGGGCCGTCAGGGCGAGCCTTGCTCCGCGCCTTTCGGACCCTGGACCGGCGTCCTCGCGGCCCTTTCAGAGCCCCGCACCGGACGGCCAGCGCAGTTCCGCTTCCAGCGCGGTCAGGCCTTCCTTCAGCAAGCCCATGATTTCGCCGACCTGCACCGCCGTCGTGATCATCGGCGGACAGACGAGAAAGTGGTCGCCTTCCGCACCGCCGCGCGTGCGCCGCGCATAGAGGATCAACCCGCGCTCATAGGCCAGCTCGACCAGCCTGAGATAGGCGTTCACCTCTTTGGGCAATGGCTGCATGGTCTCGCGATCGGACACGAGCTCGAAGGCGAGCAGCAGACCCTTGCCGCGCACGTCGCCGATGATGGGATGCGCCTCTTTCAGCTTCTCCAATTCGGCCTTCAGGAGATCGCCGATCGCGGCGGCGTTGCCCATCAGGTCATGGGCGAATATCTCGTCGATGACGGCCAGTCCCGCGGCACAGGCCAGCGGGTTGCCGGCATAAGTATAGCCGTGCTGGAAGCCGCCGCTGTCGAGGACGGGCTCGACGATGCGCTCATGCGCCAGCATCGCGCCGAGCGGCACATAGCCCGCGCCCAATCCCTTGGCGAGCGCGATGATGTCGGGATTGATCCCCCAATGCTCGGCGGCGAGATATTTTCCCGTGCGACCCGCGCCCGTCATCACCTCGTCATAGATGAGAAGGATGCCGAACTCGTCGCAGATCTCGCGGATGCGCGGATAATATGTGTCCGGCGCCACCAGCGCGCCGGTCGACGCGCCGCCGATCGGCTCCATGATGAAGGCGAGCACCGTCTCGGGTCCCAGCTCCAAGATCTTGTCGCGCAGCATGTCGGCATAGCGGATGCCGCGCTCCGCGTCGCTGAGATTGTCGCGGTCGAGATAGCAGCGCGGCGCCGGGATCTTCGGCATCCCGCGCAGCATCGGCGTGAAGGGCTCGTTCAGCGGGCCGTATCCCGTCACCGCCAGCGCGCCGAAGGTCGAGCCGTGATAGGACGGCATGCGCGATATCACGCGCCAGCGCGCGCCCTCGCCGATCGCGACCACGTGCTGACGCGCGAGCTTGAGGCAGCTCTCGACCGCTTCCGATCCGCCGGAGACGAAGAACACCTTATTGTGGCCCTCCGGCGCCAGATGCGCGAGTTGCGTCGCCAGCCGCTCCGCCGGCTCGTTCTCGAAATGCAGCCGATAGCCGAACGTGGCGCGCTCCATCTGCCGGCGCATCGCGTCCAGCACGCGCGGGTTGCTGTGGCCGATATTGGAGACCATCGCGCCGCTGGAGCCGTCGATATAGCGCTTGCCGTCGATGTCCCACAGATAGATGCCTTCCGCGCGGTCGAGCAGCGGCCGGCGCGAGCGCGATTGATAGAACAGGTTCGAAGTCTGTCCGGGATGCCAGTCTGCGCCGCCGCCCATGAGGTGAATGCCCCGCGATATCGAAGTGGCAAGATAGCCGGAAAGATGGGAAACTTCATCGTCGGCGGATGGGGATATTCGATGGGCGGCAATCCGAAAGCGGACGGCATCGTCATCGCACGCGCGACGCGCGAAGACGCGCCGGCGATCCATACCCTGCTGCGCGCGCTGAGCCGGGCGCTCGACCGGCCGCATGACGTGCGAAGCACGCCCGACGACATCGCGCGCTACGGCTTCGGACCCTCTCCCGTCTTCGAAACCGTGCTGGCAAGACGCGGCGGAACGCCGGTCGGGCTCGCCCTGTTCTTCTACGAGTTCTCAACCTGGCGCGGCTGTCCGGGCGTCTATATCCAGGACCTCTATGTCGACGACGAGCTGCGCGGCAGCGGATTGGGGCGAAGGCTTCTCGCCGCCGTAGCAGTGCATGCGACCGAGCGCGAAGCCACCTACATGCGGCTCTCGGTGGATGTCGGCAATGACGAGGGGCTCGGCTTCTATGGACGCCTCGGCTTCACGGCACCGAACGAGCAGACGCTCGTGCTGGAGGGCGCGCATTTCTCGACGCTGGCGAAGCTATGAGAGCGGTTCTCGCGGCGCTGGCAGCCTTTGTTTGCTCGACCGCGCTCGCGGATCGCGCGCCGGTGCTGAAGCAGATCAAAGTCCCGCACGACTACTACTATCGCGAAATGTACCTGCCGCAGCTCACCAGCGGGCCGAGCGCCGCCGCGTGGTCGCCGGACGGCCGATCGCTCGTCTATTCCATGGCCGGCAGCCTGTGGCGACAGCGCATAGACTCCACGACCGCCGAAGAACTCACCACCGGGCCCGGCTACGATTATCAGCCGGACTGGTCGCCCGACGGCAACACCGTCGTGTTCGTCCGATACCTGCACGATGCGATGGAGTTGTGCGCGCTCGATCTGAAGAGCGGCGCGGTAACGCAATGGACGCATGGCGGCGACGTCAATCTTGAGCCGCGCTGGTCGCCGGACGGCAAGCACATCGCCTTCGTGTCGACCAAAGGTACGGGCCATTTCCACATCTTCATCGGTAAGCCGGCGCAGGCCGGTTTCACCGCCGCGCCATGGTCGAAGGAGCGCAAGAGCAGGATCGCGCGATACTACTACAGCCCCTTCGATCAGCAATTGAGCCCGGCCTGGTCGCCCGACGGGCACGCGCTCGTCTATGTCGACAATCCCGAGACCGGATACGGCAGCGGCTCGCTGTGGCGGCGACAGATCGACAAGCGAACGCCCGCGCACCTGCTGCATCGCGAGGAGACGAACTGGAAAGCCGCGCCTGACTGGTCACCGGACGGCAAGCGCGTGATCTTCTCGTCCTATGCCGGGCGGCAATCGAACCAGCTCTGGACCGTAACGGAAACGGGCGACGACTATCCGTTGCCGCTCACCTTCGGCGGGGACGACACGACGCGGCCGCGCTGGTCGCCGGATGCGAGCCGCATCGCCTATATCTCGAACCGCAACAAGAACACCGAGATCTGGATCCAGGATGCGATCGGCGGCGCGCGCCGCAAGCTGGACGTCGCGCAACGCATCTACAAGCACGCGATGGGCACGCTGGAGCTTTCGATCGTCGACGAAAGCGGTAAGCCGGTTCCGGCTCGCATCGCGATATTGGGAAGCGACGGCCGCTCCTACGCGCCGGATGCTGCCAATGTGCGCGGAGACGATTCCTTCGACCGCTCCGCCCAGGAATTCGAGACGCACTATTTCCAGACCGCGGCAGCGCCCGTGCGCGTCACGCTTCTCACCGGGAGGGCGTCCGTCACCGTCTGGTATGGCGACGAGCACGCGATCGCGCGCATGAGCGCCGATATCGCCGCGGACAAGACGGATGCGTTGAAGATCACTGTGCACAAGCTCGACCTGCCCGCCTCCTTCGCAGCCTGGCGCAGCGCCGACGTGCATGTGCACATGAACTACGGCGGCACCTATCGCACCGAGCCGAAGGACCTCGTGGCGCAGGCGAAGGCCGAGGACCTCGATCTCATCTTCGACCTTCTGGTGAACAAGGAGCAGCGCGTTCCCGACATCGCTTATTTCTCTGGCGTGCCGGACGCGGCTTCGACGCCGGAGGTGCTCTTGGCCCATTCGCAGGAATATCATTCGAGCTATTGGGGGCATCTGGGCATCCTGGCCCTCGACGATCACTACATCGTGCCGGGCTATGCCGGTTATCCGTATACCGGCTCGGCGAGTCTCTATCCCGACAACGCCGCGGTCGCCGATCTCGCCCACGCGCAGAACGCGCTTGTCGGCTACGTCCATCCGTTCGACGTAGCGCCAGATCCAGACCACGACGCCGTCATCACCGACGAGCTTCCCATCGATGTGGCGCTCGGCAAGGTCGACTATTACGAGGTCGTCGGCTTCAGCAATCATCGCGAAAGTGCGTCGATCTGGTACCGCCTGCTCAATTGCGGCTTCCGCCTGCCCGCCGCCGCGGGCACGGATGCGATGACGAATTACGCCTCGCTGCGCGGCCCCGTCGGGCTGGCGCGCGTCTATGTGCTGCCCGATGCGTCCGCGGACGGAAGTCCCGCGGCGCGCGAAAAGGCGTGGCTCGCGGGACTGAAAGCCGGACGCAGCATGGCGACGAACGGACCGCTGCTCGGCTTTATGGTCGACGACAAGCCGCCCGGCAGCGAGATCGACCTGCCGCAGGGCGGCGGCGAGGTCGCCTATAGCGGCTGGCTGCGCTCGCTGACCGGCATCGATCACCTGGAGGTCGTGCTGAACGGAAAGATCGTGAGCTCGGTCGCGCTCGCGGGAGACCGCACGACGGCCGACCTCGCGGGCCATATCCGGATCGGCGAAAGCGGCTGGCTGCTGCTGCGCGCCTGGAACGAGCATGCGACGCCGGTCGTATTCGATCTATATCCCTATGCCACCACCAATCCGGTGTTCGTCACCGTCGGCGGCAAACCCACTCGATCGAGGACCGACGCCGAATTCTTCCTCAAATGGATCGACAAGGTGAAAGCGTCCGCGGCGGCCAACCGCGATTACAACAGCGCGTCCGAACGCGATGCGGTGATGCGCCACATCGACGACGCGCGGCGCGTCTTCGAAGAGCGGCGCTAGGCCGCCTTCGGCACGCGGCCGCGGCGGAAGTCGCGGATGATCTCGCGCGCGGCATTGTGGCCGGGAAGACCGCTCACCCCGCCGCCCGGATGGGTCGAGGCGCCGCACATATAGAGTCCCTTGAGCGGTCCGCGATAATCGCCGTGTCCGAGCACCGGGCGCGCGCTGTAGAGCTGGTCGAGGCTGAGCTGGCCGTGGAAGATATCGCCGCCGGTGAGCGCGAGCTTGCGCTCCATGTCGAGCGGCGACAGGATCATCCGCCCGACCACCGAGGCGCGGAAATTCGGCGCGTGGCGCGTCATCGTGTCGATGACGAGATCGGCGACCTCCTCGCGACGGTCGTCCCAGCTCGCGCCATTGGGAAGGACCGGCGCGACGTGCTGGCAGAACAGGCTCGCGACATGCCGGCCCTGCGGCGCCAGGCTGTCGTCCAGCACGCTCTGGATATGCATCTCGATCACCGGCCTGCGCGCCCAGCCGTGACGGCGCGCATCGGCATGGGCCTCGTCGAGATAGCCGAGCGACGGCGCGATCATGATGCTGCCGCCGTGATGGTCCATCGTGTCCGTGCTCGGCCGGGCGGTGAAGTTGGGAAGCTCCGACAGGGCGACGTTCATGCGGAACGTCCCCGATCCGCATTTGTAGTTGCGGATGCGCTCCATGAAGTCATCGGGCAGCGCCCCGACCGGGATGAGACCGCCATAGAGCAGCTTGGGATTGATGTTCGAGACGATTGCGCGGCCGCGGACGCTCGAGCCGTCCTCCAGCACGACGCCGCTCGTCTTTCCCTTGTCCAGCAGGACTTCCCGCACCGCGTTGCCGACGCGGATATCGACGCCTGCCTCGCCGCAGGCCTTCGCCATGGCCTGCGTGATCGCGCCCATGCCGCCGATGGCGTGGCCCCATGCGCCCTTGATGCCGTTCACCTCGCCGAAGACGTGATGCAGCAGGACATAGGCCGTGCCGGGCGCATAGGGGCTGGCATAGGCGCCGGTGATGGCGTCGAAGCCGAGCAGGCCCTTGAGCGCATCGGTCTCGAACCAGGAATCCAGGATGTCGCCCGCGCTTTTGGCGAAGAAGTCGAGGAGGTCGCGCTGACCTTCGATCCTCAAGCTCCGCACGCGGTTGCCTAAGGTCAGCGCGGTCAGGAGATCGCGGACGCCGCCGCCGACGTTCGGCGGCGTCTGCATCAGCATCGAGCGCAACAGGTCGACCATCCTGTCGAGGCGGTCGTGATAGGCCGCAAGCGCCTGCGCGTCGCGGGCGGAGAACTTCGAGACCTCGCGGAAGGTGCGTTCCGCGTCGCGGTCGACGATCAGGTAGCGCTCGTCGTCGAGCGGCGCGAAGTAGGAGATGTGGCGCAGCACGACCTTGAGCCCATGGCGCGCCAGCTCCATGTCGTGGATGATCTTCGGATCAAGCAGGCTCACCGAATAGCTGGCGACGGAATTGCGGAAGCCGGGAAAGAACTCCTCGGTGATCGCGGCGCCGCCGACGATGCCACGGCGTTCCAGAACGCAGACCTTCAAGCCCGCTTTCGCGAGATAGTAGGCGCAGGTCAGGCCGTTATGGCCGCCTCCGATCAGGACCGCGTCATAAGAGTGCTGCGAGGCCATGCGATGTTCCGCGTTGCGACCCGTCAGTTTGGACCGAAACGGTGGCCGTGTCTTCGACACCGGGCATCCCCGATGCGCACCGTTGCGCGTTTCCGCGAGATGAAGGGGCGTGTGGCCAATATTTCACGCATACAACCTTAGCAATTGTAAAATACAACTCGCCATGTGATAGAATATGTGCTTACCATAATTCGGGAAAAAGATTTGCGGGGCTTTCGGCGTGCTTAGGGGCTCTGGTCCAACGCAGGAACGGCATGGAGGCAATCGCCAACGTCCTGGAGCTGATCCGCCAGCAGCTCGACTCCTATTTCCAGAACGTCAGCCGGCGCTCGGACGACTGGGTGATCCTGTCGAACGTGTTCGACAACCAGGGCGGATTCTACGGCGCGACCGACAACAAGATCGTGATGTTCCTCGCCAATATCGCGCACGAGACCGTCATCTCGACCTACACGCCGGCGGTTCGGACCGGCTCCGGCAGCTACGCCGCGGTGCCGCCGCCGCTCTACATCGACCTGTTCGTCCTGTTCTATGCGAACTTCAGCAACGCGAACTACGTGCAGGGGCTGCGCTCGATCTCGCGCACCATCAGCTACTTCCAGCAGAACCCCGCCATCACGCGGGACACGACGCCCGGCCTAGATCCGGCGGTCGACAAGATCCTGATGGAGTTCACCAATCTCGACATGATCAACTCCAACTACCTGATGGGCATGATGGGCGTGAAGTATCTGCCATCGGTGTTCTACAAGCTGCGAATGATCCCGTTCGTCAGCAGTGCAATGCAGGCGGCCATTCCGGCCGCCCAGGGCGTGCAGGCGCCCGGACAACCGGCTCCGCTGCCGCCTTCGGCTGAGCGGACCGCGTGACGCGTATCACGGCTGCGTCCTCAGCCGGTTTGTGCTCGTACCGCCGCGTCCCGCGCGGCGGCCGGAGGGGCTATGAAGGTATCGTTGATCCCGCTGCGCCGTGGCGCCGGGCCGGAGCAGAATTTTCGCGCGCGCCAGCCGGAAAGCGCGTTCTACGAGACACTGATGCGGGTGTCGTTCGAGCACCCTTACTACAACCTCGCCGACGGCGCCTGTCCCGACTTCAGCGTGCAGCCCACGATCACGACCGCGGCGCTGATGAAGTCGCTCTCGCTCCTGTTCCGCGACGAGGGAACCGGATTCGCCGTACTCTACGACAAGAAGAACGCCGCTGCGCTGTGCAACTACCTTGCGCGCCAGGGAAGGCAGGTGAGCAGCCTGCTGCCGGAGTACTGGACCAGGCTCTCCTTCCTGCTTCTGTCGCGGAACCCCTATTTCGCCAGCATCAGCGCGATCCCGATGGATGCCTGCCCGACGGACTGGCGCTATTATTTCGCCAACATGGACGCGCACGGCGCGGCACCGGTGCTGCTGAACACGGGTGATGCCGTCTCCGCCGACGAGCTCCTGCCGGTGATCGCGCAGCAGACCGTGGTGCCGGTGGACGTCCGGTATAAATACGTCGAGGCCCGCACCATCTCCGGCGAGACCGCGATCCAGGAACCGTGCCGGCCGACGCGGGACTACGGCAACGGCCGCACCGTCACGCAGCAGCTGAACGAGGTCTATCTCAACTTCTCGACCGTGCGGCAGGGCAAGTACACGATCGGCAGGGTCACCAATGCCGGCGAGTTCGAGCCGTGGCAGGTGGGCGTCTATGCCGACGACTCGCTGATGCCGTTCGCCTTCGTCGATCTCCTCTTCAGCGAACCTTATGCGGGGGCCGGCGGCGTCTACCCCGTCCAGTTCGCGGGTTCCCCGGCGACCGGGACGATCGCGCCCAAGGATTACACCCTCGCCTTCGACGCGCGGCGGACGCAGTGGCGCTACTATGTCGTGCAGCAGGCGGCGAGTGATCCGTTCGACAAGCTGCGCATCGAAAGCGAGAGCGGCGACGTCACCTTCTCGGGCCCCCATGCGGCCGTGCTGCCGAACGGCGACGAGGCGACCGAATTCCAGAGCAAGCAGGCTCTCGTCATGCAGCAGCAGTCGCCCTACCACTTCCGCCTGCTCGGACGCCACACGCGCGGCTCCCGCCGCGAGCAGGAGCTGCTGAAGCGGATGCCCGTCTCCTCGCCCGCTCAGGTGACGCCCGCGGCGAATTCCGAGACGACGGCCGGCACGCGCGCCATCGCGCCCGTCTTCGACGCCAATTCCACCATGTACGTGTACGTCTGATCGCAGGAATCCCAACAGCTCAAATCCAGGCAACCATTCTCAGGAGCAACCCATGGCAGGCTACAAGAACAGAACCACCCCCGGCGTCTATGTGACGGAGCTGAGCGCGTTTCCGCCCTCCATCCGGGGCGTCGCCACCGCGATCCCGGTCTTCATCGGCTACACCGAAAAGGCCACGATCAGCGGCAAGCCGGTGTTCAACACGCCGGTGCTGATCAATTCGCTCGCCGCCTATCAGCAGATTTTCGGCGCGGGCTACGAGCCGAAATTCCTGATCCAGGACGGCACCTCGGACGACTACGACGTCAGCGCGATGCAATGGGTGGCGGATGCGGCCAACACCACCGCGGGCGGCTCATACGTGCCCGCCTATTACCTGCTGACGACGGAGCAGCCGGTCCAGACGAAGGAGGTCAACCAAAACGGCGTGCAGGCCGTCGTTTCGGTCCCGCAGCCGCCGCTGGCGACGTTCAACCTCTACAACAGCCTGCGGCTCTTCTACAACAACGGCGGCGGCACCTGTTACGTCGTTTCCGTCGGCAGCTACGCCGACGCGGTGGACGCCACGACCGGCACTGCAACCATCGACGCCGATCTGTTGACCTCCGGCCTGCTGGCGGCGGGCGAGCAGGTCGGACCGACGATCGTGCTCATCCCCGACGCGGTTCTGCTCGCGGCGGACACGGCTGCGGCCGGCACCATGCCGACCTCCACGGCGTTCAACGCTCTGACCCAACTGATGCTGTCCGAATGCGCGCGCCTGCAGGATCGCGTCGCGATCATCGATGTCTACGGCACCCAGGCGATCGACACCGTGGACCGCGTCCAGCTCGACCTCGACATGACGCAGGTGATCGCGAACTTCCAGGAAGGCGTCGCCGAGAGCAACCTGAACTACGGCATGGCGTATTTCCCGTTCCTCGTCACCACCGTCGTCGCCCCGAGCGAGATCGACTACTCGAACTTCAACGCGCCGCCGGACAGCGGCACGCCGCCGGTTTCCGACAATATCACCAAGCTGACGACCATCCTTCAGGACCAGGCATCCTACAGCTATCCGCCGAAGGACCCGGCGAACGCGGATCCGACCAAGAACGACAACCCGACCTATCAGAGCATCAAAGCGCAGATCGAGAAGATGCCGACCACGATGGACACCTCGACCGACGCCGGGCAGGCGGCGATCACCAAGCTGAACCAGAACCTGGTCAATGCGGTGCCGGTGCTCCAGCAGATGGAGAACATCGTCGCCTACCAGTCGAACCTGTTGCCGGCGAGCGGCGCGATGGCGGGCATCTACACGCTGAACGACGCCAGCGCGGGGGTGTGGAACGCACCGGCCAACGTCGTGGTGGCGACGACCGTCGGCCCGAGCGTTCCGGTGAACTCCGACCAGCAGGGGCCGATCAACGCGCCGATCAACGGCAAGTCGGTCAACGTCATCCGAGACTTCGTCGGCCGCGGGCCGGTGGTGTGGGGTGCCCGCACGCTCGACGCCAACAGCCTCGACTACCGCTACATCCAGGTGCGCCGCACGCTGGTCTACATCGAGACGTCCATCAAGACGTCGCTGAACCAGTTCGTCTTCGCGCCGAACGACGGGCAGACCTGGGTGGCGGTGACCGCGATGGTGTCGGCCTTCCTGACCAATGTGTGGGCGCAGGGCGGCCTGCTGGGCGACAAGGCGTCGGACGCCTTCACCGTGCAATGCGGCCTCGGCAGCACGATGACGGGCACCGACATCCTCGACGGCTACATGATCGTGCAGGTCACGCTGCAGATGATCCGGCCGGCCGAATTCATCGAGCTCACCTTCAAGCAAACCATGCAGGGCGTCGCCTAAGCGGCCGCGCGAAGCGAACACGGACAAGGAAAGGAACAGGAGAACGACATGGCAGGCGAAGTCCAGGACCAGAATTGGCCGCTACCGAAATTCTACTTCTCGGTGCAGCTCGGCGACGACAACACCGTCAGCTTCCAGGAGGTCACAGGCCTCGAGAGCGAAACCCAGCCGATCGAATACCGCCACGGCAACAGCCCGGTGTTCGCGCCGCTCAAGATGCCCGGTCTGCAGAAGGTGGGGAACGTGACGCTCCGCAAGGGCATCTTCGTGACCGATTCCAAGCTGTGGAACTGGTATAACGAGATCAAGCTCAACACGATCAAGCGGCGCACGGTCGTCATCAATCTGCTCGACGAAACGGGCACGCCGAAGATGGTGTGGACGCTCAACAACGCGTGGCCGACCAAGATCACCGGCACGGACCTCAAGTCGGAAGGCAACGAGGTCGCGGTGGAAGCGGTCGACATAGCCTACGAGACCCTGACGGTCGCGGCGACCTAGCGAGGCAAGGGCACGATGAGCGAGAACTACTATCCGCCGCCGGGATTCTATTTCTCGCTCAGCGTGCTCGGCTCGGCCACCGCGCTCAGCCTTCTGACGAGTATCGACGCCAGCTTCCAGGAGATCTCGGGGATCGAGGCGGAGTCCGGCGCCGAGGAGCTGGTCGAGGGCGGAGAGAACCGCTTCATGCACCGCCTGCCCAAGGCGACGAAGTATTCGAACCTCATCCTCAAGCGCGGTGCCGTCACCGGGGATTCGTTCCTGGTCGAGTGGACCGGGCTGACGGTGGGCTCGTCGCTCACCGTGCCGATCCTGACGCAAAACCTGCTGGTGACGCTGCTGAGCGAGAACAAGATACCGCTGATC
The DNA here is from genome assembly GCA_021325375.1 of Alphaproteobacteria bacterium. Lineage (GTDB taxonomy): Bacteria > Pseudomonadota > Alphaproteobacteria > Micropepsales > Micropepsaceae > Rhizomicrobium. Next base: position 64,046 of record JAJPHG010000029.1, read on the forward strand.
GCATGGGCTTTCGTCAACGCCTATCCGGTCAAGACGCAGATCTCTGCGCTCAATTCGGAGGAGAACAAGGTCCTGATCGAATCGATGGAGTTCTCGTACAACTATTTCGAGCGGCTGAACCTGGGCGGCGCGGCGTCGGCGGCGGTGAAGGTCGCGAGCCTGGCGGCGCGGCTCGCCGCGGGCGTGTGAGGCGGAGCGGAAGATGGCGCTTGAGATCAGCGAGATCGCCATCCAGATGCGCGTGCGCGACGGCGCGGCGCCTCAACCGGGCGACGGTACGGCCGGCGGCGGACCTGGTCCCGGCGGCGCGCGGGAAGGCTCGGCCGAGGAGGCAAGGACCGAACTGGTGGAAGAATGCGTGCGGCGCGTCCTTGCGGCGCTGAACGCCCGGAAGGCCCGCTGACATGAGCTTCTCGCCAGCCTTGCGCAAGCTCAACCTCATGGCCTATCGCGACAAGACCTTCAAGACGAAGATCGGCGAGCAGCAGGTTCCGATCAATCCGGAGTCCTATTCGCAGAACTACCAGATCCTCTACAACAAGAAGCAGGCGCAGGGCAGCAGCGGCGGCTCGCCGGACTACAACCAGACGCCTTCGCAGTCGGTGAAGTTCGAGCTGGTGTTCGACGGCACCGGCGTGATCCCGACGAGCATCCCCGGGGTCGTGCCGTTCACCGAGGACGGCATCGCGGCGCAGCTCAAATCGTTCCTCAACCTCGTCTTCACCTTCAACGGCGACATCCACAGCCCGAACTACCTGATCCTGAGCTGGGCGACGCTGATCTTCCGCTGCCGGCTCGAGACGCTGGACATGAAGTACACGCTGTTCAAGCCCGACGGCACGCCGTTGCGCGCCCGGGCGAACTGCAACTTCGTGTCCTATGTCGACGAGACGACGTTGGCGCTGACCTCCAAGAAGAAGTCGCCGGACCTGTCGCGCGCGGTGACGGTCAAGGCCGGCGATACGCTGCCCCTGCTCTGCTATTCGATCTACGGCAGCAGCGTCTACTACCTCGAGGTCGCGCAGGCGAACGGCCTCGCCGACGTGCGCCGCCTGGTGCCGGGCATGCAGCTCCTCTTCCCGCCGCTTCAGGATTCGGCCGCATGAGCGCGCCCTCCCCGCTGACGGTCTCCGGCTCGCTCTGCACCTTCGCCATCACGTCGCAGGGCAACGAGATCGACGGCGCGATCCAGGTCTATTCCATCGAGACCTGGAACGAGGTCGGCAAGGTTCCGAAGGCGCGGCTGGTGATCTTCGACGGCTCGGCCTCGGAGCAGACCTTCGCGGTCAGCAGCGCGCCGACCTTCGTGCCCGGCGCCAAGATCGAGATCCTGGCGGGCTACGACAACACCAACAAGCCGATCTTCAGCGGTGTGGTCGCGGCGCAGAGCCTGCAGATCGACGCCAAGAGCGCGTCCAAGCTGGTCGTCGACATCGTCGATCCCGCGATCAGCATGACGCTGGAGCGGACCAATGCGATCTACGAGAAGACCACCGACAGCGACCTGATCGGCAAGCTGATCACCGCCAATGGGCTTTCCAAGGACGTGAGCCCCACCGCACTGGTGCACGAGGAGATCGTGCAGTTCTATGCGAGCGACTGGGACCTCATGCTGATGCGGGCCGAGATGAACGGTTTCGTCGCCTGGGCTGAAGGCGGCAAGGTGAGCGTCAAGCCGCCGGACACCAGCGCGGCGCCGGTGCTGACCGCGGGCTTCGGCGACGCGATCTACGAGTTGGAGGCCGAGATGAATGCGGCGACGCAGTTCGCCTCCTCCGCCATCAAGAGCTCGGCTTGGGATGCGACGACGCAAACGCTGATGACCGCGGGCCCGGGCACGGTGAACGTGCAGGAGGCCGGCAATCTCTCCTCGGCCGAGCTCGCCAAGGTGTTCGCGGTCAAGACCTATCCGCAGGTCACCGGCGCGCCCATCGAAAAGGATTCGCTGCAGCAATGGTCGTCGGGCGAGATGCTCAAGTCGAAGCTGTCCAAGATTCGCGGCCAAGTGAGTTTCCAGGGCAGCGCGCTGGCGCAGGTCGGCAAGATGATCGCGCTGGCGGGGCTGGGCACGAGGTTCAACGGCAACGTCTACGTGTCGGGCGTGCAGCACTGCATCCGCGAGGGGCGCTGGACCACGGCCGCGACCTTCGGCCTGTCGCCGACATGGTTCGCCGCGGATACGCCGAACATCGCCGCGCCCGGCACGTCGGGCCAGATGCCGGCGGCGAAGGGGCTGCAGACGGGCGTCGTGAAGAAAGTGGCGCCCGACCCGGGCGGCGAGTATCGCGTGTTCGTGTCGCTGCCGCTGCTCGGCGACGACGCCAAGGGCGTATGGGCGCGGCTCGCGAGCTTCTATGCCTCGAACAAGTTCGGCGCCGAGTTCTATCCGGAGGTGGGCGACGAGGTCGTGATCGCGTTCATGAACGAGGACCCGCGCTATCCCGTGATCCTCGGCAGCGTGTACAGCAAGAAACTGCCGCCGCCGCTGCCGCCGGACGAGAAGAACACCAAGAAGACCGTCCTGACGCGAGCCAAGCTCGAGATCACCTTCGACGACGACAAGAAGATCATCACCATCGCGACGCCCGGCAAGAACACGATCGTGCTCGACGATACGGGCAAGACCATCAAGATCGCGGACATGAACAAGAACAGCGCGACCTTCTCCAGCGCCGGCGTCGCGATCGACAGCGCCGCGCACGTCACGATCAGCGCCAAGGGCAACATCACGCTGGACGCCAAGGGCAACGTCGCGCTCAAGGCGGCCGCGAACGCGACGCTGGAAGGCCTTCAGGTGACGCACACGGCGAAGACCAAGTTCTCCGCCCAGGGCACTGCGCAGGCCGAGCTCAAATCCTCCGCCATGGTCACGGTCCAGGGCGCGATCGTGAAAATCAATTGAGGGATGTGCCGATGCCGCCAGCCGCGCGCCTGACCGACTTCCACCAGTGTCCCCTGGTCACGCCTGGCGTGCCGCCGATCCCGCATGTCGGCGGGCCCATCGCGGGGCCCGGCGCGCCGACGGTGCTGATCGGCGGGCTGCCGGCGGCGAAGGTCGGCGACATAGCGGTCTGCGTCGGGCCGCCGGACGCGATCGTCAAGGGATCGATGACGGTCATGGTCATGGGCATGCCGGCGACGCGGATGGGCGACAAGACCGCGCATGGCGGCACGATCATGGTCGGCTTCCCCACCGTGATGATCGGAGGCTGACCGGCCATGGCCAATGTCGAGAATTCCTTCCTCGGCACCGGCTGGAGCTTCCCGCCGACCTTCATGCGCACGGACTATTCGGTGCTGATGGTCAAGGACGAGGCCGACATCCGCGAAAGCCTGTGGATCCTGCTCTCCACGCTGCTCGGCGAACGCGTGATGGTGCCGACCTACGGCACCGACCTTTACCGCATGGTGTTCCGCGCGCTCACGACGACGCTGCGGACCCAGATCGCCGACATGGTGCAACAGGCGGTGCTCTATTGGGAGCCGCGCATCACCGTGGAAAGCGTGACGGTGTCGCCGGACGGCACGCTCGACGGGCAGGTGCTGATCGGAATCAGCTATGTGATCGACAAGACAAACGCGCGCAACAATCTCGTCTATCCTTACTACAAGCAGGAGATGACGTTGCCGCAGCCGCCGGCGTGACGCCATGGCGCAGGACCCGATCATCCTGAACGGCGCGCCGAGCCAACTCGACCGGCGGATCGACGCCGTCTCCGGCGAGCATGCCGAGGTCGATGGCCGCGGCCTCGCGGCGCTCCTCGCCTTCCCGGCGGAGTTCGGCAAGCTGATCCTCTTCTACGACCTCGACGACCGGCCGGACGGGACCTGGGAGGACTTCTTCGTCTACGACGCGTCGCTGGCGCTTTCGCGGCTCGCGGCGGCGGATATGGCGGCGCGGTCGGAGGCTTTCCGCGCGCTGGAGCAGCGCACCGCCCAGGCCGAGGATTTCCAAGCGAAGTTCGCAGCCTTCACCGAGATGTTCGCCGCGGCGGCCGAGCCGGCGCGCGACGTCGACCGCTGCCTCCGGGGCCTTTCGACGGAGATGCACGACGAGGCGGCGCTCGCGTTCCGCACGCGTGTGACGGCCGCGATCGAGGACGGGCTCAAGGGACAACTCGCGCTGCTCGCCGGCTATGCCAAAGGCGCGGACGGCGCGCGCGCGCTGCGGCGTACCGTGCCGCTCGATCTCTCCGGCTTCTCGGCGATCTGGGACGCCGGCGACGCGGGGGCCGACGGCTCGATCTATGACGGCCGCACGCGGCAGCAGAGGATCGACGGCGCGCTCACGCATGTGCGCGCCGTGTTCGACGCATCCATGGACGGGTTCGGCGATCTCGCGAGCGCGGCGGCGTCCGACCTCGACGCGACGCTGGCGACGGGCAACCACAAGCCGCACCTCGCGCTCTACATCGCGTTCCTGAAGCTGTTCGCGACGGCGCAGGACACGATCAACACCATGGCCGAGCGCTATGCCGCTTTCTATTACCATGACGTGCTGCGCGAGGACTACCGCAAGGCGGCGCCGGACCGCGTCTATCTGACCTTCACCCTTGCCGACGACGAGGACGCGACGAGCAGCGTGGTTCCGGCGGACACGCTGTTTCCCGCGGGCCAGGACGCGCTGGGCGAAGACATCCTCTACGGCGCCGAGAAGAGCCTGACCGTCACGGCGGCGGCGGTCACCGACATCCGCACGCTGCGCGTCGAGCACGGACCGCTGATCCCCAAGCGCGGCGATCCCGGCGGCGTGGTGACGCGGCGCATCCTGACCTCCGCCGCCGCGACGGCGCCCGTGCAGAACGTCGCGGACGCATGGACGACGTTCGGGCCGCTGGTCGAGAGCGAGAGCGCGACGCAGATCTCGACGCTCGCCCTGCTCGGCTTCGCGATTTCGTCGCCGACGCTGATGCTGATGGGCGGAACACGCAAGATCACGCTCACGATCAGCTATTCGCAGGAGTCGGCGCAGGCGCTGGACGCGCTGCTGGCGGCCTTGTCGGAAGCGACCGGCATGGAGCAGTCGGCGATCCTCGTCGCGGTGCTCGAATCCGCCTTCGCGATCACCTTGTCGACGGTCGACGGCTGGCTCGCGGTCAAGAGCTACGACGTGACGCTGCCGGAAGGCGGCGACGGCTTCTCGCTGGTCATCGGCTTGGACGAACAGGCGGACGGCATTGCGCCGTTCGATCCCGCGCCGGACGCGGTCTCGCCGGACGACGGCCCCAACCCCTCGCCGAAAGCGCCGACGCTGCGCGCGTATCTGCGGCAGGAGGCGGTCGCGCTGGGCACGACGCAGGTCGCCGGCGCGACGGTGGAGGTCTATCCGCTCTCGCTGCTCGAGCCTCTGCGGATGACCGCATGGTCGATCGACGTCTCGGTGACCGGCTTCGCGGTCGCGGCGCTCGCCAGCACCGACGGCGAGATCGATCCCAGCAAGCCCTTCGTCGCGTTCGGCGCGGCGCCGGTGGTGGGATCCTTCCTCGACATCCGCGCGCCGGAACTGTTCGTCAAGATCCCGGCGACGCTGTCGGTGGCGCTGAGCTGGTTCGCGCTGCCGCCCAACACGGACGGTTTCACCGGCTGGTATCGCAACTACACCGTCGGTCTCGACGGCAAGGAGCAGCAGACTCAGCTTCTCGACAACACGTCCTTCACCGTCGGCATGACGGTCGAAAACCACGGCCCCTGGACGCTGGCGACGCTTACGGCCGAGCAGAGCTATCTGTTCCGCACCGAGGACGGCGTGAACTGCGTCACGCCGCCGGCGCTCAAGGGCACGCCGTGCCGGACGACCGAGTTCCTGGACCTGAGCGTGACGGCGGCGGACGCGCCGGCCTATTACGATCCGGCCGCCAGCGCGATCCGCATCGCGCTGTCCGCACCGAGCTATGCCTTCGGCGACAGCCTTTATGCGGTGAACGTGCTGGCCTCGGTGCTGTCGGACATCAGCCCGGACAGCACCTCGACCGCCGACAGCAACACGACCGCAACGGCGACCGCGACGGCCAATGGCGACGTCACGACCACCACGACGCAAAGCCAGACGAAAACCACCGAGACGACGGTGACGACCGAGACCGAAGGCGACGTGATCAACTATCCCAACCAGCCATGGCTGCCGCAGGCAACGGCCGTCGACATCACTTACACCGCGCGTGCGACCGACGGGGATGGGACCTATTTCTACCTTCTGCCCTTCGCCGGCATCGCGGTCAGCATGCCGAGCGAAGACGCGCCGGAGCCCTTGCTGCCCGACTACCCCTATCCCGGCAATCTCTATATCGGGCTCGACAAGCTCCTGCCGCAGCAGACCCAGACGCTGTTCTTCCAGATGACGGCAGGCGGCGGCGCCTGGCCGGATCCCGGCGCGGCGGTGAGCTGGGCCGTCCTTTCCGGCAACGACTGGGAGACGCTGAGCGATGCGCAGATCCTCGCCGACGGCACCAATTCGCTGCAGAACTCCGGCATCGTCGCGCTGAGCCTGCCGGCGTTCGACATCGCGCCGGGCACGGTGATGCCGGCCGGCGCGCGCTGGCTGCATGTCGGCGCGGCAAGCCCGCAGACTCATCCGACGACCGGCGCCCTGCTCGCCAACGCGCTCACCGCCCGTTGCCGCGGCGCCGACGGCGCCGACCGTTTTGCGGGACCCCTGCCGGCGGGGACGATCCAGAGTTCGGTGCAGGACCTGCCGCTGGTGGCAGCCATCCTGCAGCCCGCGGCGTCGTTCGGCGGGCGGCCGGCACAGACCGGCGATGTGTTCCGGACCTGGCTTGGCGAGAGGCTCCGTCACAAGAACCGGGCGATCCAGAGCTGGGACATCGAGCGGCTGGTGCTGGAAGCCTTTCCCGCGATCTGGAAGGTGCAGGCGCTGCCGGCGCGGGACGCCGCAGGCGAGACGGTGCCGGGGCACATCCTGGTCGTCGTGGTGCCGGGACCGGAAAGCAGCGGCACGATGGAACCGGCGATCCCTTATGCGAGCCCGGACCTGCTGGCGCAGATCGACGCGATGCTGAGCGAGGTCATCACGCCCTTCGTCGTGAGCCCGTTCGGCGGCTTGCGCATAGCCAATCCGATCTATGTGCGCATCAAGGTCAGCGCCGCGGTGCAATTCGCCGCCGACGGCGACGGCGGTGCGCTTGTGGGGCAGCTCAACAGCGAGCTCGTCGAATATCTGTCGCCCTGGTTCTATGACACCGAGCGCGCGACGCTGGGCGCGAACTATGTGACGGAAGACGCCATCGCCGAGTTCATCGAGACGCGGCCCTATGTCGACGCGCTTTCCTCGCTGTCGCTGACCTACCTGCCGGACCTGAATAGCGTGCGCTGGTGCTTCCTGACCTCGGCGGCGCAGCACGATCTGACGGCGGTCGACGTCGGCCCCTGCGCGCTGGAGACGGCGCTGCCCGCGCCGGTGCCGGCATGAAGGCGGTCGTGCAGCAGACGCGCGTGCCGCGGGAGACCGAACCCGAAGCGGCGCAGGCCTTCGCGGGAGCAGCGTCCGGGCTCGCGCGGGTGATGAACGAAGGCCCGCGGGCGGCCGCGCAGCAGGCGCTGCGCGCGACGCTGAACCCGCCGGTGCAGCGTCAAGTCAACAGCACCGGCCTGCCGGACGCGCTCAAGAGCGGCGTCGAGGAGCTGTCCGGGCTTTCGCTGGACGACGTGCGCGTCCACTACAACGCGACGACGCCCGCGCCGCTGCAGGCGGCGGCTTTCACGCGCGGCAGCGAGATCCATCTCGCGCCGGGCCAGGAGCGCCACCTCGCGCACGAGGCCTGGCATGTCGTCCAACAGAAGCAGGGCCGCGTGAAATCGACCGGCACCGTCGCCGGCCAGCCTCTGAACGACGATGCGGCGCTGGAGCACGAGGCCGACGTCATGGGCGGCAGGGCGTTGAACGGACCGGTGCAGCGCCGCGCGCTTTCCTCGGTCGCGCGCGGCGCGGCGGTGGTGCAGCGTGTGAAGAAGCAGGTCACCGGCATCACCCATCTCGTCCAGGCGCGCGACGATTCCGTGTTCGAGGGCGATGAGGTCGCCGAACTGCACGACCGCGATATCGTCGACATCGACGAGAACGACGTCTACCTCTCGCGGCGCGGGCCCAACCAGGAAGACTTCCGCGAGACCGAGGACCGCGACGGACCGCAGCATTATGAGTGGTTCCGCGTGCGCACGATCAACGGCATCGCGGCCGCGCCGGACACCTACATCCGCGAGGACACGATCGAGGATGTGGGCGAAGACGCGCTGGACGTCGAACCCTGGCTGGTCTTCGGCACCGACGGCCGCAGCGAGCAGGAAATCCGCGACGCCGTGCGGATCGGCTACCGCCGCTTCGACACCGCGGAGTCCTATCATACGGCGCATCTGCTTTCCGCCGTGCTGAACGACAGCGACCTGGACCGCAGTGAGTACGAGATCATCTACAAATTCGACGTGGAGCCCGGCGAAACCGCCGAGGAGCTCGACGACTGGCTCGTGCGGGTCGCCGGCATGTTCGAAGGCCGCATCGACACCCTCATCATCCACAATGCCGGCGGCGGCGATGAGGCTGTCGCAACCGCTTGGGGCGTGATGGACACGCTCAAGCGCGAGGGGATCGTGCGCGAGATCGGCCTGGGCAATGTCAGGACGCAGCACGCCGGTCTGGTCAATGCGCTGCAGGAACAGTCGCCGATCGACGTGATCGAGAACTCCATCAGCAGCATCCTGAGCGACGACGGTCTCCGTGAGTTGGTCGCGGGCACGGATGCGCGAGTTCTCTACTACGACGTCATGGGCTTGGCTCGCGCCGCCGGCGTGAACAACGAGGCGGGAATCCGGGCATTGATCGCCACGATGGAGCAGATCAATCCGCGCAGCGCCGCAATCCTCAGCAGCTCGCGCTCTGAAGGACGGGAGCAGAACTTCGAACGTTACGGGACCGACGCCGGCGTCTGGAGCAACCAGATCATGGAGATAATTTCAGGCTGGAAGCGGCGCGCCGCCGCCCCCGCCGAGGAGTTGCCGCTTGCCGTCCGTCAGAAGCTCTTGAGGGTGTTGCAGAACCACGCCGTGCTGGCGCGCGGTTTTCAGGAGGAATTGCTGAGGCGGCAGGATTCCAAGGACAGCGAAGCGACAGTGCTGCCGACGCCGACCGAAAGCGAATTCACACAATGGTTGACCAGAGGACTCGAACTGCCGCGCGAAATACTCGCCGCGGTCGTCCCCGACCGTCCGGGTTTGCTGGCGCGCTATCGCGGCGCATCGGTGGTGGAGCAACTGAGGCTGCTGATGTTCGGCACGAGCTGCTACGCGATCCCGGCGGCGGAGATGATCAGCCTGACATGCCATACGCTCGAGGAATGGAACGCCGGCGTGCGGTTTCAGTGCACCCAGATCGCGAACCAGGGCTGACGGACCATGGCCGACAGCGCCGTCATCAACGCCGCCGCGACGCCGAGCAACCACGGGCTCGACTTCGCCTGGCTGAAGGCGCGGGGCGTCGACATCATCCAGCTTCTCGCGGGCAACGTCTGGACGGACTACAACGAGCACGATCCCGGCGTCACGACGCTCGAGCAGCTCTGCTACGCGCTGACCGAGCTTTCCTACCGCGCCGAGTTCCCGATGGCCGACCTCCTGGCCGATCCGCGCGGCGCCGTCGACGCGCACGCGCAGGCGCTGTTCACGGCACGGCGCATCCTGTCGTGCAATCCGGTGACGGTGAACGACTACCGCAAGCTGCTCGTCGACCGCATCGCGGAGATCGCCAATGCCTGGCTGACGCCGCTGACGCCGGACGAGGCGGACGGGTTCGTGGGCCTCTATCGCATTTGCGTATTCGCGCCCGGCGCCGATCCCTGCGGCTGCGAACCCCACCACGAGCCCGACCGGATCCGCAAGACGGTCAAGGACGTCTATTGCGCCTATCGCGATCTGTGCGAAGACGTGGACGACGTCGTGCTGCTGGGTCCCGTGCGGACGGTCGTGACCGCCACCGTGTCCATCGATTCGACGCGCGCGGCGGAGGCGATCCTGGCCGCAATCCTGTTCAACGCCGCCAACGTCTTCGCGCCCGTGCCGACCCGCATGCCGCTCTCGGCGCTCATCGACGCGGGCAAGACCGCGACGGAGATCTTCGACGGGCCGGTCCTGCGCAACGGCTTCATCTCGAACGACCAGCTGCAGCCGATGGCGCCTTGCATTCCGGTGTCCTATGTCGCCCGCGCCATCGCGCGCACGCCGGGCGTGGCGGGCGTGCGCAACATCACGGTCAAGGCGGGCGACAACCCGCCGGTCTCCGGCGGCAACGTCGCGGTGCCCGCGGACGCCATCCTGGTGATGGACACCGAGCCGACGCCGAAGGGATACACGATCCGGCTGCTGCGCAAGGGCGTCGAGGTCAAGCCGGACATCCGCCGGGTCCACAGCGAGCTCAAGCGCCTGCGCGCGCAGCAGGCACGCACCTATCCGCTGGCGGCGCAGTACGATCGTTATTTCGGCATGCCGAAGGGGCGCCACTACGAGCTGAAGAGCTACTATTCGATCCAGAACCAGTATCCCGCGGTCTACGGCATCAACGAGCAGGGCGTGCCGCCCGAGGCGGGCACGGCGCGGCGCGGCCAGGCCAAGCAGCTCAAAGGCTATCTCCTCGCCGCCGAGCAGATCCTGGCGAATTTCCTCGCCCAGCTCGCCAATGCGAAGCGGCTGTTCTCCATCGAGCCGCTCTCACAGACCTATTTCCTCCAATACCTCGACAAATCGGTGCCGGAGGTCGAGCCCATCCTGACGGCAGGCTACAAGACCGGTCTGGACCGCATCGTCAGCGCCAGCGATCCGGTGCTCGAGCGGCGCAATCGCTTCCTGGATTTCCTTCTTGCCCTTTATGGCGAGATGCTGGACGCGTCGATGCTCGTCACCCGGCCGGGCCGCACGCCGAGCGACTCCGAAGAGCTGACGCGACTGCAGACCGCGAAGCTGCGGCTTCTTCATGCGTTGGTCGCGGCGACGCGCGGGCGCGGACGCGGCTTCGACTACCGGGCGCCGGCCGGGACGCGAAACATCGCGGGCATGCTGATCAAGTCGCGCATCCAGCTCGGGCTCGACCCGTTGCCGCAGCGGCTGCGCGCCGACCTTCTCGCCGAGCATGCGGCGAAGATCGTGGCGACCGATCCCGAGGCGACGATCGGACAACCGCTTGCCGGCGACGAAGACGCGATCCGCGACGGGTTCCGCGCCGTGACGCCGCCAGGCGATGCGGGAGAGGGGCCGTCGGTCCTGCAGGGCCAGCGCTTGACCGACGAATTCCTGCGCGCGGCATCCGATGTGGCGAACTATCGCGTCGGGCCGCTCGCGGGCGGCCGGGGCGTGGCGCTCGTCTGCCGCGCATCGGCCGGCGAACCCTGGCGGATGGTCGGCCGCTTCGCCGACGAGGCAAGCGCCGGCGCGGCGGCGACGCGGCTGGCGCAGGTGGCGAGCGCGTTGTCCGATCCGACCCGGCAGCTTCAGGTCGTGGAGCATATCCTGCTGCGCTCCGCGCGCGGGATTTCGGGGAGCGACGACTTCTCCTACAGCTTCACGATCAGCGCGGTGGTTGTGGCGTCGTTCGGACTGGTGGGCGACCAGGACTATCAGACGGCGGTGCGGCAGGTCGTAAGCGCCAACGCGCCGGCGGCGGTGCTGGTGGAATACTGCTTCCTCAACCCGGCGCAGGGGCTCCTGTTCGATGCCGCTTACGGCGCGTGGCAGCTTGCTCTCCATTCCGGGTTTCCGGCTGGGATCGAAGCGACATCCATCATCCTCAGGGATTTTCTGGCGGCGCACCGCTCGCCCGAGCCGGAGGTGGCGTGATGGCAGGCGCGGCGCACCGGGTCGCCACGCAGAGACTCCTCGTCGATGTCGTCAGCGAGGCGACGGCGCTTTGGCTCCGGCCAAGGCTGGCAGATATCAACCGGCAGCGCTTCATGCCCATCATCGCGCGGGTGCTCGACCGGCAGGCACCGGCAGGCCTCGACATCACGCTGCCGCCGATCCGGCTCGATCTCGGCGAATTGCCGGCGGAGGGCTTCGAGGAGGAGGCCGAGCGGCGCCTGGCGCGGAGCCTTGGCGAAGCGATCGAGCGCGCGCTTCGGGATCTGGCGCGGGAGCAGGTGCGGACGCGATCGCTGTCGCGCCTGGCGGAGCTGGAGCATTTCCTGTTGCGGGGAGCGTTGCCCTTCGGCATTTCAGGCGAAGGCTTCCGCCCCGGCGACGCCGTCGCGATGCTCGCAGACGCGGAGCCGGCAGCACTCGACGAGATGCTGCGCCGGCATGCGCATGACCGCGGCTTCATCGGCCGAATCGTCGCCCAGCTCACGGACACGGAACTGGCGCGGCTGCTGCAGACGCTCGAGCCGGAGCATGCGGCGCTCACCCTCGCCTATATATCGGACCTGAGGCTCGGTTATCGCGTCGACCCGCCGCTGCCGCTGCCGGAAGCGTCCTTCTCCCGCCTGCTCTGGACCGTGGTGCTGACCTATGTGCTGCGCGATCCCGGCACGCAGTTCAACCGCCGGGCCTTCATGCGTCATGTGCTCAAGGGGATCGCGGAAAGCGAGATGATCGCCTATGCCGATCTGGTGCAGGCCTTCGGCCTCAGCCTGCGCAAGACGGCGAAGCGGATGAAGATCACCTCGTCGCTGCCGGCGATCGTCGAAACTCTGCTGCGCGAGGTGTCCGACGGCCCCCTGGCCGCCGAAAGCGTCGTCCTCACGGACGAATCCGATGCGCCCATGCACCGGATGGAGCCGATCGACGATGCGGTTGCACGGGCGCTGATTGCGTTCACGCGATGGCTGACGGGCGATCCTGAAGCGGAGGAGGACCCGCAAGCCGTTCGCGAGGCGGTCGCCTTCCTGCTCCGGCGCGCGCCCGACAGGCTCGCGGGCGTATTGCGGGCCGAGGCCGGTTCGGACGCGCGTATCGAGCGCATCACGGCCGGCTTCGAGCAGCGTGTCGTGGCGCGGCTGGTCACGCTGCTGACCGGCGAAAGGGCGACGGCCGGGCTCGCGGAAGAGGTGTTGCGCTGGCCGCTCCGGGAGACCGTGCGGGAAGTCGACATGGCGGCGGCGAGCGCGGCGGTCTGGCAGGCGGCGCTTCGCGGTGCGCTCCGGCAGACAGGTTTCGCGCAGGATGCGTTTCTGCGCGAGATCGTGGAAGCACTGGCCCGCGCGGTATCGTGGACGCCGGAAGAGTTCGTGATGGCAGCCGCGGATCATGCGGCGCCGCAAGATGAGCCCCCCGCCGCAACGCTGCGCCGGGCCATCGCCGTGTTCGGCGTAGCGCGCGGGCGCGCGCGGTCGCCGCTGGAATGGTTCGAAAGCTACCTGTCGGGCGGGCTGCTGCTCGCACCCTGGCCCGGTGCAGAGGCACCGGCCGGAGACGCGACCGCGCTGTCGAGACTGGTATTGGAAGCCGCGCCGAAAGGTGCGGCGGCATCGATCCGCAGGCTCGCGCGTGGCGGCGGCAAGACTGCGACGGCCGCGATCCGGCGTCTGCTCGAAGACGTCGGGCCGAAGGGCTTGCTGCGCGTGCTGTCCGGCGGCCGTCATGGCGAATTCCTTGATGCGCTGACGAGCATTGCGGACATCGCCGCGAGCGGCGCGCTTTCCGCGCCGGCGCGGCGCGCGGCGGTGGCGGCGATCGCCTATCTTGCGCGAATGCCGGCCTCGCGCGTTTCGCGATCCGCTCTGGCGGCGCGGGCGGCGGAGGCTTTCCACGAAAGCCCGCTTCAGGCCGGCGAGGATCACGCCACCGTGCCGGTTGTCGCCGATTTCAGCCGCTACGACCGGATGGAGGCCGCCCGTCATGTGCTGCTGTTCGGGCGGTTGCCGTGGCGGGCGCGATTGCAGGATCGCGCGCTCAGCGTTCAATCCGTCCTGGACGGCATCGCGACGCTGCCCGCGGCGCAGTTGCGCGCGCTCTTCGCGGTGCGGGACGATGAAACGCGCGACCGCCTGATCGCGTCGGCCGCCGAACAACTCGACGAGACGGGCCTGCTGGAGGTGGCGGCGCGGATTCTCCCACCGGGAAGCGCCGACGCGCAGCGTGTCCGAACGCTGGCACTGCAAGCCGGCATCCGGTCCGACGAGCGCCGGCTGGGGATCGCGCGCGCGCTGGCGGCGACGCTGCGGGGCGGTGCGATCGACGACCCGGGCTTGGGCGCCCTGCGGATGCAAGCGGCGCGAACGGTGCATCCGACACCATCGTCGCAGGAGTTGCTCGCCGACCTGACGACGCTGATCCTGAGCAGCGACACGCATGCGACCGCTTCGAGCACGCCGCGCGGGTTGCTCGAATCGTTGATTGCGGGCTTCCGCGCCGATGCCATCGTCTTCCTGCGCGCCGTCGGCCGCGCGCCGGCGCTGCGCGCCGGACTGTTGCGCCGCCTCCGGATCGCGAAGCTCAGGCCGCTGCTTGAACGGCTCGGCGATCCGGCGACGGCCGCTCTGTTCGAGACCGAACACCGGACGGGAGCGCCGCGAACCGTCCCGGCGGCGAGACCGCAGCACGCGCCATCGAGCGATTTGTGGGCGGCGGCGACGGACATCCTGCTCGGGCGGGCGCCGCCGTCCGAGATGACGACGCTGGGTGGAGAAGCGCTGACCCATGTTCTGCTTGCGATGATCGAGGAGGCGCCGGCGACGCTGGCCGGGACGGTCCGCAGCGGTGCCGCGAGCCCCGACATCGTCGCGCGCTGGCTCGCACTCCTGCCCGACGCGGTGCTGGCGCGGTTCGTCCATCTGCTCGAGCCCGCCCTGCATCGCGCCTTGCTGGGGACGGCGGAAGTGCTGTCGGCCGCCACGCGCGAGGTCCGGCAGGGGTTCGGGCCCGAAGCCGAACGCGCGGCGCTGTGGACATCGCTGTTCGATTACCTGTCCGGCAACACCGAGCGCTCGGTGCGCGGCTATACGGCGGCCTATGGCAGGCGCCTGCGCGAGGAAGAGGCGGATGCAGTGCCGCGGTTCCAGGCCGCTGCCGGCCGGCTTGCTCAAAGCGCCGGGAATCGCGGGCTCGAAGCGGCGCTGGTAGCGGAGCGAATCGCCGGCGCGCCCGCGCGCATGGCGGCGCGGACACAGCGCCGCCCGGCACCCGGCCGAAGCGGCGGACGAGAAGCCGAAAACGGCAAGGACGCGGTCTATATCGCCAATGCGGGGCTGGTGCTGACGGGTGTCTTTCTGCCCTATCTTTTCGGCCAACTCGGCCTGACCGAGAAGGACGACAAGGGGAAGGACCGGCTCAAGGACCGTGCCGTCTTCTCGCGCGCGGTGCATCTCCTGCAATACCTCGTCGACATGCGCAGCGACGCGCCGGAGCCGCTTCTGCCGCTGAACAAGATCCTGTGCGGCGGCCGCATCGAATGGCCGGTGGAGCGCGGCATCGAGATGAGCGAGCGCGAAACCAACTTCTGCGAGCGGCTGCTCAAGGCGATGCTCCAGAACTGGACGGCGCTCAGCGGCACGTCGGTCGCCGGCCTGCGGGAGGCCTTCCTGCAGCGCGACGGCAAGCTCGAGCGCCAAGGCGGCGGCTGGAAGCTGACCGTGCAGCGCAAGACGCTCGACGTGCTCGTCGACCGCGTGCCGTGGAACGTCCACACGGTGCTCGCGCCGTGGATGGACAGCGCCCTCTACGTGACGTGGTGAGGCCCGTGAACACGCTCGACCGCAACGCCCACCTGATCGCCGACGAGATCGCCTGGCTGCAGCGCGTGATAGATCGGCGCTTCCACCTCCACGCCGAAAAGTCCGCAGAGACGGAATTGCTTGAGGAACTGCCGCCGCCGCTCCTGCCCGCGGAGCCGACGCCTTATGGCGATGCCATACGGTCGCTGGACATGGACGCCGCGGGGCGTCTGGTCGTGATCCTCGCCTATGCGCCGGTGGTGAGGCCCGAGGCGCTCGATCCCTTCCTCATCCAGAACCAGTCGGTGCAGCGGCGCTTCACCGAGTTCGGCGGCGAGGTGCAGGCATCCCATGGCGGGTTCCCGCCGACGGTGCAGACGGCGCTGTTCCTTTTGGCGGGCGACGACATGGCGGCGCGGCTGCGCGCGCAGGAGATGTTCTCGCACCAGCATCCCTTCCGCACGCTCGGCGTGCTGATGCCCGACAACCGACCGCCGGGCGAGCCGCCGCATTCGACGCCGCTGCGGCTCGCGCCGGAATTCGTCGAGCGATTGTCGACGGGCAGGCCCTACCATCCGCCGCACAGCGCGGAATTCCCCGCCCAGCGGATCACCACGTCCTACGAGTGGAGCGACCTGGTGCTCGACGACGCCGTGCTCCAGGACGTGGAGGACATCGTGACCTGGATTCGGCACGGCACGACGTTGATGGAGGACTGGGAGCTCAAGCGGCGGATCAAGCCCGGCTTCCGCAGCCTGTTCTACGGACCGCCCGGCACGGGAAAGTCGCTGACCGCTGCGCTGGTCGGCAAGCATGCGGGGCGCGATGTCTATCGCGTCGACCTCTCGCTCGTGGTCTCGAAGTACATCGGCGAGACGGAGAAGAATTTCGCACGGCTGTTCGACAGCGCCCAGCATCGCGACTGGATCCTGTTCTTCGACGAAGCGGACGCGCTGTTCGGCAAACGCACCGCGACCTCGACCTCGCACGATCGCTTCGCCAACCAGGAGGTCGCCTATCTGCTGCAGCGCATCGAGGATTTCCCGGGGGTGGCCATACTCGCGAGCAACCTCGACAGCAACATCGACGAGGCGTTCGCGCGGCGCTTCCAGTCGAAGATCCATTTCCGCCTGCCCGATGCCGAGCAGCGGCTGAAGCTATGGAGGGCGCATTTCGCGGGCGCGCGGTTCCGGCTGGCGCGCGACGCGGACCTCGCGCGCCTGGCACGCGAGTTCGAGCTTTCCGGCGGCGGCATCGTCAACGTCCTGCGCTATGCCTGCATGCAGGCGGTGATCCGCAAGCCGCAGCTCATCCATATGCAGGATCTGCTCTCGGGTGTCCGCCGCGAGCTTCACAAGGAGGGTCGGTTCGGTCATGGCTAGAAGCCATGTGCGGAAGCCCGCGGACCGGCGCCGTCGGCCATCCGCGACAAACGATGCTCAGGCGTAATTTGGAATGCGTTTTTCCAGGAAGGCCTTCATCGCCTCCTCGAAGTCCGGACCGCGGCCGCAGAGCATCTGCGCACGCTCCTCGAGATCGATGACGGCGCGCAGGTCGTTGAGCTTGAGCGCGGTGTTCAATGTCTCCTTGGTCATGCGCAGGCCGAACGGCGCGGTGCGCAGCATCGCATCGACGTATTCCGACGCCGCCGCTTCCAGCTCCGCGTCGGGAACGACCTTCGACACCAGCCCGACACGCTCGGCGCGCGCCGCATCGATGAAGCTGCCCGTGTACATGAGCTCGGCCGCGATCCCGAGCCCGACGATGCGCGGCAGGAAATAGGTGAGCCCGAGCTCGCAGCCCGAACGGCCGAGCGACACGAACGCGTCGTTCATCCGCGCCGACGCGCCGGCGAGGCGGATATCGGCCGCCAGCGCCAGCGCGAAGCCGCCGCCACAGACAGGCCCATGGACAAGCGCGATGACCGGTTGCGGACAGGCGCGCATCAGCTCGACGATGTCGAACAGGTGATCGCCGGGCCGGGCGCGTCCGGCGCCGTCCGGCGTGCGGTCGCCGCCGGGCGTCGTGTACTCCTTGATGTCGAGACCGGCGCAGAAGGCGCGACCCGCGCCCCGCATGACGACGATGCGCACCTCGTGGTTCTGCCTCAAGCCCCGGAAATAGTCGCAGAGCTCCTGCGTCATCGTGCCGGTGATCGTATTGAGCCGCTGCGGACGATTGAGCGTCAGCCATTCGACGCGCCCGCGGCGCTCGACGGTCAGCGTCCTCATCAGGCGGGCATCGCTTCGCGCGCCTGCGCGAAATGCGCGATCATATGCTCGCCCGCGAGCCGGATGCTCGCCTTCACGGCTTCGTGCGGGATCGAGCCGAACTGCATCAGGCACAACAGGCGGTCGGCGCCGATCGACTCGTATTTGGCGGCCTTCGCCCGGCAATGGTCGACGTCGCCGATGATCACGGAATCCAGCGCCTCCAGCGTCTCATGCGCCTCTTCGTTCGAGACGTGCTCGCCCTTGGCCATGCGCTTGAGCAGCGCGATCACGGGAATCTCGTCCGCGGCGATGTCGAGGCTCGTCGGATCGGCGCCGGTGAGTGCTGCGATTTCGCCGGCCGATTTGCGCACCAGATGCGGGTTCATGCCGGCCCGGATCGCGTCGTACCAGATGTTGCGCGGGACCTTGAACGCGACCGGCGCGAAATGCACGTACCACAGGGCCGACCATGCGGCGCCGTTGGCGATCGCCTGTTTGCGCGATTCGGCGACGTGCACGAACGTGAAGACGCCCTTCTGGCGGTTGGGCAGACTACCCGCAGGTGTCCTACAGGCGGCAAAACCCGCATCGTACTCGTCGAGCAGCGACTTCATCAGGCTGACGGGACTGAGAAGCGTGGTGCCCAGCACGCCGACGCCGAGCTCGCCGGCCATGCGGAACGAATCCGGGCTGCTCGCGGTCTGCCACAACCGCGGATGCGGGCGCTGCAGCGGACGCGGAACGACCTCGCGCTCCGGCATGTTGAAGAGCTTGCTGTTCCACCCGAACGTCTTTTCGCTCCACATCTTGGGGATCATCTGGATCGCCTCGCGCAGCTCGTCGCGCGCGGTCTCGGGATCGACGCCGAAGGTCTCCCATTCCTTGCCGCCGGACTTGGCCAGCCCCAGCTCGAACCGCCCTGCGCTGAAGATGTCGAGCGTCGCGCCGCGCTCGGCGACCCGCAGCGGTCCGTTGATGCGGAACGGCGCCAGCACGCCGGCATGACCGACGCGCAGGCGCTTGGTGTTCGCGGCGATCGTGGCCAGCACGAGCTCCGGCGCCGCGCTGTAGCTGAACTCCGGCGCGCCGTGATGCTCGACCTGCCACCAGACGTCGAAGCCGGCCTTGTCCGCGACGCGCGCCTCTTCGATCGTGTCGGCGAGCAGCTTGCGCTCCTCTTCCGGCGTCGATATGTCGGCCCGCTGGATCTCGCAGAAGATGTCGAATTTCACCTCGGGGCTCCTGTCAGAAGATGGCGATCGGATTGACCGGCGAGCCGGTACCGCGTGCGATGCGCAGAGGCGCCACTGCAAGGAAGAACTCCCAACGCTTCTCGGCCGCGCACATCTCTTCGAGCGCGACGAGGCTGAGATTGTCGAGCAGATGCAGACCCATCGCGCCGAGCGCGCACATGTGGACGGGGATCCGCCAGCCTTCGATCGGACGGACAGGGGGCGAGGGATCATGCACGGCGTCGGAGCCGAGGGTCGCGATGCGCCGCGCGTGCAGCCAGGCAACGCAATCGGGGTCGAGGCCGGCGAGCGCGTATTCCTCGCCTGGCTTGTGCGGCTGAAGCCGCTTCTGGGCGTCGCGGCCGACCGAGACGAGAAGCAGGTCGCCCTCCCCGACCTTCACGTTCTGGCCGGCCTCGGCCGCATCGAGCTCCGCGGCGGTGACCGGGCGGTCGAGCGCGACGAAGGGCTCGCCGCGAAGCCTTGGGATGTCGAGCAGCACGCCGCGCCCGGCGATGCCGTCTTTCGTCGCCATGATCGAGTTGCGCCGCGCGCCGGTGGAGCGCACGTCGGTCGCCGGATGGCCGTTGTACATTCGGCCCTCGACGAAGACGTGGCACAGCGCGTCGATGTGGCTGGACGCAAGGCCGTGATAGGCGATGCCGATGAAGTCGAGCGAGACCTCGAGCCCCGGCACGCCGTGCGCGCAGGGGTCGTCGCCGCCCATGACGATGTGATGCAGCGCGGGCGTGGGGTTCTCCGGCCCCGGCATCACGGGGAAGTCGCGCGCGCAGCTCACCTGCCGGCCGCTGCGAACCAGCTTGCCGGCCGCCGCGACGCGATCGGGCGTGAGATAGTTGAGCGTGCCGCGCTCGTCGTCGTGGCCCCAGCGGCCCCAATTCGACACGGCATCGAAGATCCGCCGCATGTCGTCCTTGCTCGCGGGAGCGGCCACGGCGCCTATTCCTTGATCGTCTCGAGCAGCGCTTCGTTCGCCTTGGAATGGCGCTGCCCGGGGTTGAGCTCGATGAGCTCGACGAGGTTGCCGTTCGGATCGTAGCAGCAGCAGCTGCCGACGACGCCGAGCTCGGCGTGGGAGAACATCTCGCGCGTGAAGCGCACGCCCTTGGCCTTCAGCGCCGCATAGGCGGCATGCACGTTGCGGGTTCGGAACGCGATGATGCGCGGAACGGTATGATCGTCGAACGGAACCGCCGGGAACGCCGCTTGCGGCTCGAGCCACTGGATGAGGTCGAGCATCGGCCCGTCCGGATCGGCGGGCAGGTTCATCAAGACGCCGCGTCCCTTGGCGCGCTTCATGCCGAACAGCGTGGACACGAAGTCGGGCCATTCCACGTCGCGGCGGTCGTTCAGGACCTCCCAGCCGAGCAGCTTGTAGAAGGCGACGGACTCGTCGAGATCGCGCACGTTGATGACGGTGTGATAGAAATGCTGGAGGGACCAGTTCTCGCTCATGTCTTCCGCCTTTTGCGCCTTGCGGGGCCGTTCGATGTTTAATGTAACAAGCGTTATGCAAAATGGCAATCGTCCCGACCGGCCGGGAAATCCGGCGCGGGGCCGGCATCCGCACAGGTTGATCTCGGCTTCCGCGGCAGGCATTGTCTGTGCACTGAGTTCCCAGGGGGCAAAAGCGCGCATGCCGAAGAAGGTCGACCACACCGAGCGCCGCGAGGCGTTCCTGCGCGCGGCGTACAGGGTCATCAAACGGGAGGGTTTCGCCGGCGTGACGGTGCGCTCGGTCGCCAAGGAAGCGGGTTTCACGACCGGCGCGCTGGTGCACTACGTCGATTCGATGGACCAGCTCCTGGTCGAGGCGTCCGAATTCTCCGCGCGCGACGTCCGCGCCAAGATGGAGGCGGCCGAGGCGCTGGAGGATGCGCTTCTGTCGCTGCGCGAGGTGCTCTATCTCGCGCTGCCGAGCGACGCGGACAAGCGCGGCAATTGGAACTATTTCCTGGGGTTCTGGGAGCGCTCGGTCTACAACCGCGCCGTCCGCAAGGTGACCCATCTGCGCTACACGGAATGGCTGAAGCGCACGGCGCGGCTGATCCGGCGCGCGCAGCTCGCGGGCGACATCTCGCCCAAGGTGAACACGAAGGAGGCCTCGCGCGCCTGCGTGGCGCTGATCGACGGGATCGCGATCCAGGTGCTGCGTTCCGGCCAATCGCTGCCGCCCGGCGAGCAGCGCGCCATCATCGACGATTGGATCACGCTTTGGCTGAAGCCCACACGCGCGCTCCCTAGCCCGCCATCACCCCGCCGTCGATGACGAGTTCGGTCCCGGTGACGAAGCGCGATTCGTCGCAGGCAAGGAAGACCACGCCGGCCGCGATGTCGTCGGGCGTGCCGGCATGGCCGAGCGGCGTCGCCGTCGCCGAGGCCGCTCGCGCCGAATCCATCGCTTCGCGGCGGCGCCGCGCATCGGCGGGCGGCGATCCGCCATGGCCCATCTTCGCCCAGATCGCCGTCTCGATCGCGCCCGGGTGGACCGAGTTCACGCGCACGCCGTTGCGCGACTGCGCGCATTCCAGCGCTATCGCCTTGGTGAACAGCCGCACCGCGCCTTTGCTGGCGCAATAGCCGGAAAGGCCCGCGATCCCTTTGAGCCCCGCGACCGACGACACGTTGACGATCGACCCCGCGCCGGATCGCGCGAGAAGCGGCATCGCAAGCTTGGTGCCGAAAAAGACACCGTCGAGATTGACCGCGAGCTGCCGCCGCCAAACCTCATAGGTCGTCTCCGCCAGAGGCGACGCGATGCATTGTCCGGCGTTGTTCACGAGCACATGGAGCATGTCCAGGTCGGCCAAAACGCCTTTCCAGGCCTCTTCGCAGGCGACGTCGTGAAGATGGAAGCGCACGCGGCCACCCACGCCTGCGATCATCGCAAGGGTCTCGCAGCCGCCGGCTTCATCGACATCCGTCACGATCAATTCCGCGCCTTCCCGCGCCATGGCGAGCGCGCAGGCGCGTCCGATCCCGCTTGCGGCCCCGGTCACCAATGCCCGCTTTCCGCTCAACCGGCCCATCGGCGTCCCCAATGCGATCCGACACCTCGTAGAGCATGTCGCGCTTCGTGCGATGCCCTGAGGCCGGATTTTTTATAACCTTCGTTATAATACCGCGCAACGACGGCCTTCGGCATGCCCCCGGCCGTTTCGGCCGGCTTTCTATCTAGGTTTGCATAACACGCGTTATTGCAGTGCAGCGAAGGCGTTCGCGCGGCAGGCGCCTTCCGACGATTGCCATTAATTGTAACGCACGTTATATTTCAATCACCGAGACCCGGCGCCCGACATCGCAAAGACGTCTTCGAGGCTGCCGCGGAAAGGAAGGGGAGAGACGATGCGCGCACGGATGGGAATCGCCCTCATGGGCGGCGTGGCTGCGGTCTGGTTCACGGCCGGCGGCGCTTTTGCACAGATCGAAACGGTCGTGGTGACGGCCGAGAAGCGCGTCGAGAACCAGCAGAAAGTCCCCATCGCGATCACGGCGATCGGCGGCTACGATCTCGATACCCACGGCATGCTCGGCTTCAAGGAGCTGAGCGCCGCGGTGCCCTCCCTGCGCTTCGGCTCCGGCGTGACCGGCGGTGAGAACGTGATCACCATGCGCGGCCTGGGCAGCCAGAACACGACGCCCGGCGGCGATTCGCCCGTCGCCTACAGCGTCGACGGCGTCTATCTGCAGCGCACGACCTCGGTCGATCCGGAATTCTACGACATCGACCGCATCGAGGTGCTGCGCGGCCCGCAGGGCACGCTTTACGGACGCAACTCGGTCGGCGGCTCGGTCAACGTCATCACCAACAAGCCGTCCGACGACTTCTCGGGTTCGGTGGACGCGCTCGGCGGCGACTACGGCGCGCGCATCTTCCGCGGCTTCGTTACCGGCCCGATCCTCGACGGCGGCGGCATCGAGGTCCTCTACCGACTGACCGGCGTCGTGTCGCAGCACGACGGCTATTCGCAGAACCTCTCGACGAGTCCGCTGGCCAACCACGACCCCAACAACCAGGACTACGAGATGGGACGCGGCCAGATACTCGTCAAATTCAATCCCGATGTGAGCCTGCTCTTGAGCGCCGGCGGCAGCACGGATTGGAGCCTGCTGTCGCCCAATACGGCATGGTGGGAGCAGCCCGGCCGTTATGTCGGCGGGGCGTCGCCGATCACGACGGGCTCGGCATGCGACTTCTCGACCGCGGCCAAATACGATCCCTGGAAGTTCTGTCACGACGCGCCCGAGCGCGCCTCGAACATCCTGACCACCTATTCGGCGACCCTGGACTGGAACCTGGGCGGAGCGCAGCTCACCTCGGTCACGGGCTACGGCACGAGCAACGTGTTCCAGAGCAGCGACGGCGACGGATCGAACGCGCCCATCGCGCTTGGCGGCAAGTGGCGGCTGCAACAGCACCAGATCTCGGAGGAGGCGCGGCTTTCGTCCGAGCCCAGCGATGTCGATCCGCTGCGCTGGATCGCGGGCTTCTACTACTTCTGGTCCGGCAACTACGAGGATTTCTCCTACATCGACACCGGCTTCAACGACGTGTTCCCTTTTCCGGGCGACGTCGACACGTTCAACTACTTCAATCACGGCCAGACGGCGACACGGTCCTACGCGCCCTTCGGCCAGCTCGACTATGACCTGGCGAAGACGTCCTTGGGCATCCCGCTGACCGTGACGCTCGGCGCGCGCTACAGCGACGACAACAAATACGGCTACAGCTTCCTGAACTACGAGCTGCCCTTCATCTGCGGCGGCACCTGCCTGACCTATAACACCCCCTTCGACAAGAGCTGGGCGCAGTGGACGGGCAAGTTCGGCCTGTCCTATCAGCTTGAGGACAATCTGATGCTCTACGCATCGGCGTCGCGCGGCTATCTCGCGGGCGGCAACATCGTGGGCCTGGCCAGTCTCTACAATCCGGAAAGCGCGTGGTCCTACGAGGCCGGCTTCAAGTCGCGCTTCCTCGACGACCGCGCCCAGCTGAACGTCGCGGCCTACCACGAGGAGATCAAAGGGCTCCAGGTGTTCATCCAAAGCTCGACGCAGTCCGGCATCAACAACGTGAACGGCGTCACCCAGGTGAACGGGCTGGAGACCGAGTTCACTTACGTCCCCGCCGACAACTGGAAGTTCAATGCCACGCTGACGCTGACCAGCGCGCATTACGGCGAGTATCTCACCGTCGACAGCCGCTTCGGCGCGCCGCCGGCGGGCTGCAACTTCGGCCCCCTCGGCAACGAGTGCAACTACAAGGGCAACGACCTGAACCAGACGCCGCCCTACAGCCTGGACCTCGGTCTGCAATATACTTTCAAGACCGAATACGGCGCGTTCACGCCGCGCGTGGACACCTACCTGTCGGGCGACGTGCAGTTCCTGCCGGACAACTACAGCGCCTCGACGCAGAAGTCCTACAGCAAGACCGACATCAACCTGAACTGGGTCAGCGCGAGCGGGAAATACACCGGCGACCTCTTCGTACACAACATCGAGAACACCGCGGTGATCTCGAACGACGGGTTGCAGTCGATCACGCTCGGCCAGCAGATCATCGAACCCGACAACTTCGTCTACTATCCGCCGCGCACCTTCGGCGTGCGCCTGGGCTACCGCTTCGGCGGATAGCCCGGCTCAGCCGCGCCCGGCGACGCGCCGCACCAGCCCGGCAGATAGTCGGCATCGGCGCCTTTCGCCAGGCGCAGAGCCTCCTCGAGCGCGGCGGAGAAATTCTTTTCGATGCGCTTGCGCTTGACACGCCGGCGCAGGAAGTCCGCCCAGAGGAATTCGCTGAACGGCGTCGTATCCTTCGCGAATCCGCCGACGCGTCGAAGCTCGCCCGCCAGCGAGCGCCAGGGATCGTCTATCAGCTTGTCGACCGAACTGGGGAGCTGTGAGGGCGAACGCCGCCGCCCCTTGTCGTCGAAGAGATGCATCCAGCCCCGGTTTTCCATCGTGAACCAGAACGAGTCCTCGTCGAGCCGCGCCAGATCCGCGACGACGCCGATCAGGATCTCCTTCACGCCTTCCTCGTGGAGCGCAAGTGCGAGGTGGTGATGATCGACGACGTATAGACGGTCCTTCCACCCGCGGATCACCGGCACTGCATGCGTGCCCAGATAGGTCTTGCGCTTCTTGGTGTCCTTTTCGTGCCAGCGGCGCCTACGCTCCGCGACCTCGTGCATGCCCACCGTGATCTGCGTTGGCCGCAGGTCCAGGATCCTCGCCAGATCCAGCGCCGGTTCGATGGTTGTCATGTCCCTCTCCGCTGCGTCCCTGAGCCAGTCTAGCGCAATGGCTGCGTTGCCGGCGAAACCGGTTAGAATGCCCAGGGAGGGAGCACGATGCCGCCGCGTTCGCAGTCTCGCACTTGGCCCTTGTTCCGGGCGCTGAGCGGTTGGCAGGCCGGCGACATCGCCGCCGGCCTGACGCTGGCCGCCATCGCCATCCCCGAGCAGATGGCGACCGCGCGGCTGGGCGGATTTGCGCCGGCGCAGGGCTTTCTCGTGTTCATTGCCGCCACGTTCATGTTCGCCATCTTCGGATCGAGCCGTGTCGCCTCGAGCGGCGCCGACACGACCGTCACCTCCATCTTCGCGGGCGCTCTCGCGCTGCTGGCGGCGAGCGGATCGCCGGCCTATTTCGCGCTTGCGGCACTGCTTGCGCTGATGACCGGCGCGGCGCTCGTCGCCGCGGGCCTTTTCCGCATGGGTTGGATCGCCAATCTTCTCTCCATTCCGGTGACGACCGGCTTTCTTGCCGGTATCGCCGTCCACATCGTGCTGTCGCAATTGCCTGCGCTTTTCGCGCATGGAAGCCTGTGGCCGTTTGGCCTGAGCATCGGCGTGTTCGCGCTCACCTTCCTGTTGGAAAAATGGAACGGCCGAATTCCCGCGGCCCTGATCGCCATGATCCTGGCCGCGGCAGCGACGGCGACGTTCGGCCTGGAGCGGCACGGCGTGGTCCTGATCGGCGCGGTCTCGGCCGTGTCGCTGCATATGCAGATTCCAATCCCGCACGTGGACGACGTTGTCCACCTTCTGCCGCTGGCCTTCATCGTCGCCATCGTGACCATGGTTCAGACGGCGGCCACCGCGCGCGCATTTCCTGTCGGTCCGCCCGACATCAACGGGGATTTCATCGGCGTGGGCGCGGGTAGCATCCTCGCGGGACTGACCGGCGGCTTTCCGGTCAACGCCAGCCCGCCTCGCACCGGCGCGGTATTCGAGACCGGAGGACGCTCGCAATTCGCGGGGCTCATGGCCGCCGCGGCCGTAGGATTGCTGCTGGCATTCGGGACCGGCCTGCTCGCGCGCATTCCCACCGCGGCGCTCGCGGGCGTGCTGTTCTTCGTCGCGCAGCGGATATTGCGCGTTTCCGTCTTCATCAAGGTATGGCGGGAATCGCGCGGCGAGTTCCTTCTGATCCTTGCGACCATGGCCGCCATCGTGGTGCTGCCGATCCAGGTGGGCGTGGGGATCGGTATCGTGCTCTCGCTGCTGCACGGCCTGTGGACAATGACGCGGGCCCGGCCGATCGAGTTCGAGCGCGTGCCGGGAACCACCGTGTGGTGGCCGGCCGATCCGCACACCAAGGGCGAGACGCTGCCGGGCGTCCTCGTCTTCGCGTTCCAGGCGCCTCTCGCGTTCCTGAATGCGGACAATTTCGAGCGCGGCGCGATCGAGGCGATCGACGGCCGGGTGAACCTGAAACTCGTCGTCCTCGAGGCAAGCAGCATCGCGGAGATCGACTTCACCGCGGCGCAGGCGCTCGCCGCGATCCTTGAGCACTGCCGCGATCGCGGCATCGACTTCGCGGTGGCACGACTCGAATCGACCCGGGCACAGGATGCGCTTGCGCGCTTCGGCATCCTCGAACAGCTCAGCGGCGAGCATCTTTTCCATAGCGTCGAGGAAGCCGTCGCGGGACGGCTGGGCGCATCGAACTGACATGGAGGCTTGAATCGCAGGGTCTGGAGCCACGGCCAAATCGGGTCCTGCGGGCGATGAGGCGCTCCACGAACGGCACGCGCGTGAACGGCAGGGCTCTGTCGCCCGGCCAGCCCGTCGCGATTGCCGATGGAGATTCGGTCGCGTTCGGCCCCGTTCAGTTCGTCGTGAAGATCGAATGACGTTTGAACTCAGTCATGGGGCCCTACCCGCCGGTATCGAACGCGGGTTCGTTCACCCGCGATTCGGATAGTCCACGGTGTAGTGGAATATCCTGCGCTCGCCGGTCGCGAGCGTCAGCTTCCATGTCGCCTTTCCCTCGTCGTCGAGGATGTGCGCCGTGTCCTCTTCCACGATCTGCGTTCCGTCGAGAGCGGGACTTAGGGAAAGCTCGAACGCGGCCGGCTTGCCCATGTCGTTGGCGATTTCCACTTCGACCTTGTCGCGGTTTCGGGCATCTCTTCCCTTGCCGCTTGTCTCGCGGGAGGCGATGCGCGGCAGGACACGCACGGCGAGCGCGTCGCCGGTGTCGATGGTGACGGGAAGGCCGATCGGCGTGTCCCAGAGCCGCGCCTGACCCACGAACACCGATCCGCCGCGCCCGTCGCCGTCGATCACCGACATCGTGCCGCCGGGCAGCGGCTTGCCCAGGCCCGCTTCGTCCGTGTTGTGCAGGCGATAGCGCACGTGTGCCGGTTCGGGCTCGCGGAACATGTCGTCGCTCCAATCGACCGGAACGGCGTAGACATAGGCGCGCTCGAACTTGACGTCGTGGAGATCGAGAAACGCCACCTGCTTGGTCTGGTGAGAGGCGACCTCGGTCCGCACCGGAACCGTGTAGAGCTTGTAGTCGCCGAAATCCTCCACCACCGCCGTCAGGGGAGACGACGCATAGACGCCCCTCTGCGGGATGCGCGAACCGGTGACGACCACCGACTCGACGAGGCCCATCGGCGGCGGCGGGGGCGGCGGCGGCGGCGGGAACGACGGCCATGTCGACCAGTCGATGTCGAGCGGCCAGCATTGCGGCGCGATCCAGCGCGCCTGTGCCTCGACCGCCCGGTCGGCGCCGGTCGTTCGCGGGTTGCCCGCGATCACCTGCGCCGGCACGTCGTGAAAGCTCGTGTCGCTGAAATTGGCGAGCGTGATCCAGCCGGTCAGTGAAAGCGTGCCGCCATCCGGATCGACGCGCGCGACGTAGTCCGCCGACCAATTCATCTTCATGGCGATATAGGCGAGCCGGACCGTGTAGCGGCCGGCGACGGGAACCTGCGTCCGCACCGACAGCGTTGGCGTGCCGGTCAGGCCTTGCGGGATCTCGTCGAACACCAGCCGCTCCGGCGGTCCGCCGCAATGCAGCGCCTCGAGCTTGCCGCCGATGTCCAGCACGGCGCCGCCCGAGGCCGCGCGCACGATCGCGGTCTGCGTGCTCTCCTTGCCCGTTTTCCGGTCGGTGCGCACGAGCTGCACCTCTTTGCCCACCGAATGCTCGAGCAGCGATCCGGGCGAGAGCAGGTCGTAGTCGAAATTGCGCTCGCCCCCGCCGCCGGGCAGTCCCTCGATCCGCGCGCTTTCCGGCACGATGGTGGAAGCGACGCCGCGGAACTGGACGGTCGAAGGCCCCGCGGGCAGATCGAGCGTGCGCGTCTCGACGACGAAGCCGAACGCATCCCATCCGTCGCTTCCGTTGATGAGTTCGCGCGTGTCGACGTCGCCGCTATGGTAGATCGCGACCGCGACGGAATCCGGCGCCGGCGACACGATGTCGGCGTGCGCGGCTCCCGCCAGCAGCAGCGCCGCTGCGGCAAGGGCTTTCACGAGCCGGTCTCGATCGTGGCGGTGAGAATCGTCTCGCCCTGCGCGGGCACGCGCACGTCCCATGCGGCGTGGTTTGCGTCGATGCGCACGCTCTTCTGGCTTTCGTGTTCGATGTCGCCGCCGCCGAGACTGTCCTGGACGAGATGCACGGTCACCGCCTCGGGACGCGCGTTGCGGACGATGTATTTCATCTCGTAGCGCGCGCCGTGCTGCCTTGTCTCGCTCGAGACCATGACAGGCTGCACGGTCACGTCGAACGCGTCGCCGATGTCGATGCCGATATTGCTTCCGGCGGGGACGTGGCCGATGAACTGTTCACCGATGAATTTCGGATCGCCTTTGGAATCGCGCATGTAGAGCCGCACGGTGCCCATGGGGATCGCCTCGCTGCCGTTGCTGAAATCGACTCCCACAGTGGCGGCCTGGGCGCGTTCGGCGCTGTTGAAATAGGACGCTTCATAGCTGTAGCGCTTGGTCGCGCGCGCGTCGCCGAGATCGAGAAACGCGATCTGCTTGGTCTGCTGGTTGGCGACCGTGACGCGCTCCGGCAGGCGATAGGCATAGAGATCGCCCAGCGGCTTGGCGCCCTGCTGCGCCGTGGTGCCGGGCGTGGTGCGCGCGCCGTTTGCGTAAGTCCCGCCGCTGTTTCCGGACGTGGTGTTCACGCTGCCGGCGATGAGCTCGGCATCGGCGTCGCGGAAGCTCGTCCCTGAGCTGTTGGCGATCGTGACCCAGCCCTGGAGGTTGAGGCTGCCGTGCTTCTCGTCGTACATGCCGACATAAGCCGCCGACCAGGAAATCCCGCTGGCGAGATAGGAGAGATCCACCTGGCGCGGGCCCGCCTGCTCGGCATCGACGGTGACCGAGAGCGTCGGCGAGGCGCGCAGGTTCTCCGGGATGGAATCGAACACGACGCGCGTGGGCAGGCCGTCGTCGCGCAGCGCCTCTATCCTCTTGCCGATGCGCAACACGACGCCGGAATTGACCGAAAGCACGGTCGCGGTCTCGGTGGTCTGCGCGCCCGTCGCGGGGTTGGTGCGCACGATCTGGACGTCGCGGCCGACCTGCTTCTCCATCATCTTCGCAGGCGTCAGAAGGTCGTAGTCGAAGTTCTGCTCCACGACGGAGAGGCCTTTGGAGGTGAGCGAGACGGTTTCCGGCCGGATCGCGGCCGACACGTCGGGGAAGGCGATGCGCGAACGGCCCGCCGGCAGGTCCAGCGTGCGGATGTCCTGAACCATCACGAGGTCGTTGTTGTAGATGGTCAGCGAAAGCTGCTGCGCGGGCGTTGACGCGGATCGTGACGCGGCGGCGGCCGGGGGCGCGGAAGGCGGCTTGGCGCCTGCGCGCTTGTGGGCCGCATTGGCAGCCGTCGACGCGAGCAGCGCCAACGCCAGGATGGCTGATTTCCGCATGCTTTGTCCCTCCCCAGGACGGCGCAGTCCGTCCGACGCAACAAGCAAGCCTGCCGAGAGTGGCAAAAGTGTGCCGAAAGCAAGAGCGCGCGGTGTCGGCGTCACAATTCGCCCCACCACGCTTCTTTGATGGATTCATCCCTGCTTCGCCGAGCGGGCCGGCTGCCGCCGGAACCTCTGCGCCAGCCTGCGAATTCATTTCAGGCAAAACGCACGGCGACCGTCGTCCAATAGCGGATCGGCTTGCCCTCGAGAAGCGCGGGAAGGAATTTCCAGCGCGTCTTGACGAACGCGATGGCATCGTCGTCGATTTCGCCGTCGCCCGAGGATCGAACGACCGATGCGTCGGCGACGCTGCCATCCGACAATACGAGGATCTTCAAGAGGACCGGCACATCGGATGCCGCGGCGGATTTCCCATGTGCCGGTGGCGCGGGATTTGGATGCGTGGGATCGGGGCGCGGCGCAAGCACCATGGTGGCCGAGGCTGAGGTGATCGCCGCCGCATTGTCGTCAGGTTGGATCACGATCTCGGGGGCCGTCACCACCGGAATGGAGGGTTCGGGAGGCGCGATCTTCGACGCCTGCGCCTGATCGGACCGCTGAAAGGTGACGACAAGTTCCTTCGGCGACTGCGGGGATGCAGGGGAGCGCAGGCTTACCACCACCAGCCAAAGCAGCGCGATATGAAGCACCACGACCCAGCCGATCGCGAACGCGTGGCCGCGCCCGCTGCGGCGCAATCTGGCGCGCGCATATCGCGTGTAGACGGGAAGCGGGCGCGGAAAGGTTGCGGCCGCCCAAAGCCCCAAGCTCGAAGCAATTCGCCGCCTCGTCACCGCCATCCGCCTCCCATCCCGACTATACCTATGAACGTCTCAGGGCCAAGAGTGACCTGACGTTGGTCGGATGAGATTGTTTGGCTGCGTCTTGCGACAATGTCTTGCAGCATCGAACAGATACCCGAACGCCGCCGAGGACGGAGCCATGCCGCCGACCAGGCCGCGCAGCACGAACGCGCCCGCATCGTGCGACTGGAAGACCGTGAAGCCGTTCTTGCCCTGCAGCAGATTGCCCGCCTCGTGGAACAGGCCCGCCTCCAGCGCCCCCAATGCGGCGCCTTTGAGCGTGCCGGTGGTTATGGCGCCGCTCGCGCCGCCGGCGATACCGGCATTCACGAAGCCGAGCGCCGTCTGCATTCCGCCTGCCGCCGTCGCGCCGAGGCCGGCCTCGAGTTGAGGAAGGACGAAGTCCTCCAGGCCCCAGCCGACCGCCAGACCCGCGATGGCGCGGAACCAGGTCTGGTTCCAGAAGCAGCCCAGGAAGCACATCCCGCT
>JAJPHG010000038.1 GCA_021325375.1 Alphaproteobacteria bacterium
GTGACCGCGGTTACCAACCAGGAAATCAAGTACGAAGGCACGACGAACGTCGAAACCCTTCTGAACAATCTTCCGTCGGCCTTCGCCGATTTCGGCTCCTATGAGTCGAACGGTTCGCCCGGTACCGCGACGGTCAACCTTCGCAACCTCGGCAGCAACCGCACGCTGGTTTTGATCGACGGCAAGCGCCTCATGCCTGGCGACCCCTCGCTTCCGTCGCCCGACTTGAACCAGATCCCCGCGGCTCTCGTCGATCACGTCGAAGTCGTGACCGGCGGTGCGTCGGCCGTGTACGGCTCGGATGCCGTCGCCGGCGTCGTGAACTTCATCATGCGCAAGGACTTCGAGGGCGTCGAGTTCGACGGCCAGTGGACCGGCTACCAGCATGACAACACCAACTCGTTCGCGCGCGGCGTCGTCGCTGAAGGCCTTGGCGGTTCGACCCCCGGCTCGATCCCCGAAGCGCCGAACAGCGTCTTCGACGGCGACACGGTCGACCTGAACGGCGTCATCGGCGTGAACAGCCCGGACGGTAAGGGCAACATCACGATGTATGGCGGCTTCCGTCACCTGAACGCGGTCACGGAAGACACGCGCGACTTCTCGGCTTGCGGCACCGCGACCACCGGCAACGGCAGCTTCATCTGCGCCGGTTCGTCGACGGCGGCCCGCGTCGAGGACGGCAACGTCGGCGGCGGCCGCTTCGCGGACATCAACGGCAAGAACGGCGGCGGCTTCTTCGGTCCCTGCTCGCTGTCCTCGACCGGCGGCTGTACGGTCGATCCGTCTAACGCCAACTTCGGTGCTTTCCGCACGTTCACCGGTGCGGACAAGTTCAACTTCGCCCCGCTCAACTACCTGCAGCGTCCCGACCAGCGCTACACGATGGGCGCCCAGGGTCATTACGAGTTCAACAAGGCGATCGACGTCTACAGCTCGCTGATGTTCATGGATGACCACACCGTCGCGCAGATCGCGCCTTCGGGCTCGTTCTTCGGCACGACGTTCAACGTGCCCTGCTCGAACCCCGAGATGACGGCGGAAGAAGTCGCGGACCTCTGCACGTTCTACGGCAAGGGTCCGAACGACACCACGCACCTCACCATCGGCCGCCGCGACATCGAAGGCGGCAACCGTCAGGACGACCTTCGCCACACGGCCTATCGCATGGTCGTGGGCATGAGGGGCGATCTCGGCGGTGGCTGGGCGTACGACATCTTCGGCCAGTACGGCGACACGGTTTATCAGGAAGAGTACCTGAACGACATGTCGATCACCCGTATCGGCCACTCCCTCGACGTCGCCGCGGACGGGCATTGCGCGTCGGCGGATGACGGCTCGGATCTGGGTTGCGTGCCGTGGAACATCTGGGTTCCGAACGGCGTCACGCCTGCCGCGATCAACTACCTGGCCGTTCCCGGCATGAAGGAAGGCTCGACCCAGGAATGGGTGGCGGGCGCCAGCTTGACGGGCGACCTCGGCGCTTGGGGCATCCAGTCCCCCTGGGCGAAGAGCCCGGTTGCGCTCGCTGTCGGCACCGAGTACCGCCAGGAAGAGCTCAACCTGCGTACCGACCTCGAGTTCTCGACCGGCGACCTCGCCGGCCAGGGCGGCCCGACGCTCGGCACGAACGGCGGCTACGACCTGACGGAAGGCTACGGCGAAATCCGTGTCCCGGTCGCTCAGGACATGCCGTTCTTCCAGGACCTGTCGCTCAACGGCGGTTACCGCTATTCGTCCTACAACACGGCGGGCGCGGTGAACTCGTACAAGTACGGTGCGGAATGGCAGCCGATCGACGACTTCCGTCTTCGTGCCAGCTTCCAGCGCGCCGTCCGTGCGCCGAACGTCATCGAGCTGTTCACGCCGCAGGGCCTTGGTCTGTGGAGCGGTTCCGATCCGTGCGCGCCGACCACCGGCAGCGGCGGCGTGTTGGTCCCCGCCCAGTTCTCGGAAGCGCAGTGCGAGCATACCGGCGCCACCGCGGCTGAGTACGGCAACGGCGGCACCACCGACACGATCCCGCAGTGTATTTCGGGTCAGTGCGGCGAGCTCGGCGGCGGCAACCTTCACCTGGTGCCCGAGACCTCGGACACGAAGGAATACGGCATCGTTCTCACGCCGTCCTTCCTTCAGGGCTTTACGGCGACTGTCGACTACTTCGACATCACGCTGGAAGGCGCCATCGGCGTCGTCCCCGAGAAGAACACCCTCTCGGGCTGCGCGGTCAGCGACATCACCTCGCTCTGCGACCTGATCCACCGTTCGCCCACTCTGAACGGCGCGATCTTCGGTACGGGTGCGGCCGCCGGCTTCGTGGTTGCGACGAACGTCAATACCGGCCGCGTTTCCACCTCCGGCGTCGACTTCGAAGCCAACTACACGACGCATCTGGAAGATTGGGGCATGGGAGCCAACGGCTCGCTGTCCGCGAACTTCCTGGGCACGTGGACGCAGACCTTCACCAACACGCCGTTCCCGGGCTTTGCCGACAACTTCTACAGTGCGGACGGCAGCCATGTGGTCTTCACCAGGGATTACTACGAGTGCGCAGGCCTCTTCGGCATCACCTGCGGCACGCCGATCCCGAAATGGAGGCACAAGCTGCGCGTGACCTGGACGTCGCCTTGGGACTTCGACCTGTCGCTCGACTGGCGCCACATGAGCAGCGTCAAGTTCGACGGCAACCAGCCCGACGACGCGCTTGGTGGTCCGAACCCGGGTTGCCAGCAGGCTCTCGGCTTCCAGGGCTTCTGCGACCTGTCGGATGCGAAGATCAGCTCGTACGACTACCTCGACATCTCGGGCGACTACACGATCCGGGAGGGCATCAGCATCCACGCCGGTGTCCAGAACGTGTTCGACAAGGATCCTCCGTTCCTCGACTCGAACACGCTGGGTGTCTCCGCGCCTCCGTTCGGCAACGGCAACACCTATCCGCAGGTGTATGACGCTCTCGGCCGCACGATCTTCCTCGGCGTGACCGTGAAGTACTAAGCCTTTACCGGCACTTCAAAAAAGGCGGCGGCCCAAAAGGCCGCCGCTCTTTTTTTTGCCCCTCGCGATCTGCTAAAGCAAACCATGACGCAGAAAACCAATCCGGCCGACCGGCCGCTCACGGGCGACGAACTCTTCGAGATCGTGAAAGGCGCCGTCACCGCGGGCGATCTTTCGCGCGCGGCCAGGCTGGCCGCCACGGCGCTGGCCAACGGCTACATGCACCCCCTGCTCCTCAACCTGCGCGCCTACGGGTTCGAGCAGCAGGGCCGGATGAAGGAAGCACTCGCCGACCTCAAGGAAGCGGCGAGGATCTCTCCGAAAGACGTGCATCTGCGCAATCAGTACGGCGAAACGCTCGCCAAGCTCGGACGCTGGGACGAGGCGATCCCGGAATTCCAGGCCGTGCTCGGCTACCAGGGCGACCTGGTGAAGGCCCGCCTCAACCTCGCCTCGGCCTATGAATGCACCGGAGACCTGCCCCGCGCCGAGGATCAGTTCCGCCGCGTGCTCGACGCGGAACCGGACAACGCGCTGGCGCTGGCCTCCCTCGCCAACCAGGCCGCGCGGCGCGCGGATTGGGACACGGCCAGGCATCTCGCCGAGAAGGCCCTCGCCGTCGAGCCCAAGCAGCGGCTCGCGCTCACCACGCTCGCCAACACGGCCGTCGCCACGGGGCAATTCGCCGACGCCGGCACGATCATCGACAGCGCGCTGGCCGACGCCTCGCTGCCGGACACCGATCGCACCATGATGCTGACGCTCAAGGGCGACCTCCTGCACGCGCAATCTCGCTTCGCCGAGGCCTTCGCGGCCTATGCCCAAGCCAACACGCTGCGCCGCAAGGTCTTCGCCGCCCAATACGGTTCACCCGGACAGGAGACGGCCGCGAGCTTCGTGCAGTGGCAGAACGACTATTTCGACCGCGCGCCGTCCGAGAAATGGAAGGTCGCGGAAGCCTCCCCGCCGGGCCAGGGCCCCGCGGTCGCCGGCCATGTCGTCCTCATCGGCTTCGCCCGCTCCGGCACGACCCTGCTCGAGAGCGTCCTCGCCGCGCATGAGGGCGTGGTCACCCTCGACGAGAAGGACCTGCTCGCCGCCGCCAACCGCGAATATCTGTCCGACGGCAAAGGGCTGGACCGGCTGGCCGTGACCTCCGAGCAGGAGCTCGCCCCCTTGCGCGCCGATTACTGGGAGCGCGTGACCGGCTTCGCCGGCGACGTCGCCGGCAAGGTGTTCGTCGACAAGCGGCCGCTGGGCGCGATGCGGCTTGCGCTCATCGCCAAGCTCTTTCCGTCCGCGAAGATCCTGTTCGCCATCCGCGATCCGCGCGACGTGATCCTGAGCTGCTATCGCCGCCAGTTCCTGCTGAACCCGTCGATGTACGAGTTCCTCGATCTCGGCGGCGCCGCGCGCTTCTATTCCGCCGTCATGCGGCTGTCCGCCATGGCGCGCGAGAAATTCGCCCAAACCTGGCTCGATACGCGCCACGAGGCGCTGGTCGACGACTTCGACGGCGAGACGCGCCGCGTGCTCGAATTCCTGGGCCTGAAGTGGAGCGCGGACGTCCGCGGCTTCGCGCAAAAGGCCAAGGACCTCGCCCTTTGGACGCCGAGCTCGGCGCAGGTCGTCCAAGGCCTGAACAGCGACAGCGTCGGACAATGGCGCCACTATCGCGAGCAGCTCGACCCGGTCCTGCCCACGCTGCGCCCCTGGATCGAGAAATTCGGCTACACGCCGTATTAGGGTCTGCGACAGAAAACTCTGGTGTCATGGCCCGCGTCCATACGCTGTCGCTATGGACCGGGCCATGACATCGGAACTTTCAATTGAGCGCGGACCTCAAAACGACGCCGGCGGGATCTCGCCGTAGTAGCCGCGCGTGGCGTTGAGGAGGGCTGCGATCATCTCGCGCTCCGCCGCGCTGAGCAGCGGATTCCACACGTCCATGATCAGGGTGATGCGGATCTCGTCGCTGTCGTTCCAGGCGGCGTGCTCGATCGTGTCGTCGAACACCCACGCCTCGCCCACACGCCACTCGCGCGTGACGTTGCCGACGCGGAAGCGGCAGCCCTGCGGCACGATCAGCGGGACATGCGCGATCAGCCGCGCATTGGTGACGCCGGTATGCGGCGGGATCTCGGTGCGCGGCTGCAGCACCGAGAAGAACGCGGTCGGCGCATAGCCGGGGATGTCCGCCATGCCCGCCTTCTCGAGCAGCGCGGCCGTCTTGGGGCACTGCCGGCACACCTCCTCGATCCGCTCGCCGTCCTTCCACAGGAAGCGCGCGTTCCACTTCATCGAGCGGTTCAAGCCGGACCATTGGTTGAGCGGCGAGCCGTCGGGGTGGTCGACATAGGGCCTGAAGCCGCCCTCGTCCGCGCCGATCAGCGCGAGCAGCTCGCCGCGGATCGTCTCGGTCGCGTCCTCAAGCAGCTTGAGTCCCGGAAAATCGGCATTGTCGTAGAACGGGATCGCCGGCAGGCGCGGGACCAGCAGCAGCGTCGGCTGCTGCGTCTGGGCCTTGGCGCGGCCGATCGAGATGTCCTTGCATTCGTCGAAGCGACCCAGCGACGCGTCCGCGTGGCGCGCGCGCAGCGGCCGCAGCGCCGCGTCGAGATGCGCATCGAGCGCAGCCGCGTTCTCGTCGACCGCGGCGCGCGCATGCTCCAGCGCCGTGCGCAGCTCCGGCGTCAGCTGGTCCGGCGGCGGCGCGATGGTGACGACGTCCTTGAAGATCTGCGCGGCCCTGCGCTTGTCGCCCGAACGTTCCAGCAGCATGGCCTTGGCGAGCAGCGCCGGAAAGAAATAGGGATCGGCGCCAAGGCTGCGGACGAGCGCCGCCATTTCCTCTTTCGCATCGCCCTGGAGGCGATGGACGAAGGAGACGTTGAGAGGAACGGCGGGGTTCTTCGGATCGGCCGCTTCGGCGCGCTCAAGCAGGCGGAGCGCCTCGGCCGGCTGCCTGCGGAAGAGATAGTGCTGGCCGAGATGGAACAGCGCCTGGGCGTGATCGGGCTTGAGGGCCAGCACGCCCTGCCAAGCCGCGGCGGCCTCGTCGAGTCGGCGTTCGCGCATGAGGCGCTGCGCGGTTTGGATCAGCGCCGCCAGATGCGTCGCCTGCGAAAAATCCTCAGCCGTCACCTGCACCAACTAGAATGCCAACATCCGCGAGAGCCCGTCGGCGGAAAACGCAAGGCACCCCCGACGCATGGCGCTGGCAGTACCCTGCGATTCCGAAAACAAAGCTTTAGTGCCCGGGTATCGCCGAGGTCATGCCCATCGACTGAGCGCGCTGGATCTCCTGCTGGTTTTGCCGCTGCATTTGATCCCATTCGCGCTGGGTGTGGCACTCGCGGCGAGCGCCCAGGCGCGAGCCGGTCGGCGGATCCATGCTTCTGCAGACGACCTTGTCGGCATCGGGATCCGTCGCCGCCGGCGTGGCGCTCTGCGCGCCCGTCGTGTCGGCCACCGAGCCGGCGCCCCACAGCACCTGCGAAATCTGCGTGTCCGGAGCGCTCGTATCGGCATTGGCGATGCCGCCCCAAGCCATCAGCCCCGTCACGGAAACCAGCAAAATTCCGAACTTGCGCACGATCATGACTCCTTAAGATTTTTGAGTTGCCCCGGCCTGGGTCCGTTCCCTGCGACCTTGAACAATTCTAACCCGAAATCCGCGGAATTTGAAAGCAGGTTTCGATCACGGTTTTTTGCTTTGGCAAAAATTGCACACCCTTACGTAGAGAAATCGCCGTGCAAGACGCACGGAAATCGGCGTTTCAATGCATCGACATCACCGGCACCTACGTTTCTATAGCGCAGGTTGAACGGCGCGATCTGCGTCACAGGACCGCGCCGGCCACGGGATGGGCATTCTTCAAGGCCTCCAGCCATTTCAGCGACTCGCGAATCTCCGGCCCGAAATCGCGCCGCGCCTGGTCCAGAAGCTCGCGCCGCAGCGCCGGCGAGTACGCATGTTCGGGCGCCTTGGAGTAGCGTGACAGGGCCGCGCTCTCGGCGATCCGCTCCGCCTGTGCCGCAAGTCCGAAATGCGCGAGCACGAGCCGCAGCGTCTCGACGAGCGAATCCAGCATCGCGTCGAAATCGACCATGAGGATGCGCCCGCCCGCCTCTCGAACCGCCGATGCCTGCGTCAGCCGCTCGGCCGCCCAGCTCATCGCGATGAGCTCGCCGAGCGTCCGGGGCTGCGCGGGCACGGCGCCCAGCAGGCGCCCGAGCCTGTGCAGGCGCTCGGGCCCCAGCGCATTCAGATCGGCCGCCGAGTTCTCGCCCGCGAGCATCGTCGCCAGATAGGACTCGGCCGTAACGTTGAGCATCACGGCGCGCGCCTGCGGCCGCGCGGCGAGAAGCTTGGCGGCCAGACGCTGCGCCGCGCTCGTCGCCTTGAGGATCACGCATTGCGTATCCGTAAAGCCGCGCTCCCACAGCCGCAGGAACAGCTCGAGCCGTGCATCGGCCCGCGCCTGGCCGGCATCGAAGGCATCGGCCAGGGCGCGCAAGGCCAGTGGCTCGCGAAGCGCAAGCACGTGGCCCGCCTCGTCCAGCAGACGGCTGAGCAGCGTCGAGCCGACATGGCCGGCGTGGAAGATGAAATTCAGGCGGCGCACGTCGCGCGCGCCGGACATCGCCCGCTCGATGGAAGCCGCATCCGCCCATTCGCCGCGCGGCTTCAGGCGCTCGTCCAGGAAGCTCGCCGCGCGATAGGCGGCCTCGTCCATCGGCGCGAGGAAGACGCGGTCGCGCGCGACGTCGAGCGCGAAGGGATAGAGCGCGGCGCTCGATGCGAGGGAGTCAAGGCTGATGGGCATGGAGATGTTCTAGAGCATGTTGTGATTGGTTGGAATCGCAAGCAAATCTGTCATGGCCCGCGAATGCGGGCCACCCAGCTGGATTCTGCACGCTCCCGAAAATAACTCACGCGGAGCCGCGGAGGTTTTTTCTCCGCGTCTCCGCGTGCAATTCTGTTAAAGCCGAGCAGACGTTACCCGGGGTGGCCCGCATTCGCGGGCCATGACAGATGGGACGCTCCCTAATGCGGCAGGTTGGTCGCGCGCATCTCCACGCCGCCGCGCGGCAGGTCGCCGCTCGCGCCGATCACCGCGCGCATCGTGGGCGAGTTCATCAGCGTCACCCAGCCCTGCAGCGCGCGCATGCTCGCCGAGGATCCGCCGAACGTCTCGTTCAGCGCCTCGAAGAAGCCTTTCTGGCGCGGGAAGCGCTTGAACACGACCTCGTCGTTGGCGCCGATCTTGGCGAGCCCCTTGGCGGTGTCGACCGCCGTCCAGAAGCCGCCGAGCTTGTCGACCAGCCCGCGCGTGCTGGCGTCGCTGCCCGACCACACGCGGCCGCGTGCGATCTCCTGCACCTTGTCGAGCGGCAGCTTGCGCCCCGCCGAGACCTTCTGCTTGAAGTCCGCATAGATCGCGTCGGCCTGCGCGTTCAGATTCGCCCATTGCTCCGGCGTGTAGGGCGTGATGGTGGAATCCATCAGCGCGTTCTTGCCGACGCCGACCTCATCGGTGCCGACGCCGATCATGCCCAGCGACTTGCCGAGCGAGACCTTGCCGGTGAGCACGCCGATCGAGCCCGTGATCGTTCCCGGCTCGGCCACGATCTTGTCGGCCGAGGTCGAGATGTAATAGCCGCCGGAGGCAGCCACGTTGCCCATGCTGACGACGACCGGGATGCCTTTGGCCTGGGCTTTCCTTACCGCGTCCAGGATCTGGTCGGAGGCGCTGACCGAGCCGCCCGGCGTGTCGATGCGCAGCACGATGGCCTTGATGGAGCTGTCCTTGGTCGCCTGGCGGATGGCGCGCGCTATGTCGTCGCCCGCCATCATCTGGTCGCCGCCGAAGAGGCCGTCGCCCGACGTGCCCTCCACGATCTCGCCCGCGCCCTCGACGAGCGCGATATGCGTGCCCTTGCCGATCTCGTTCATGTCCTGCTTGGCGTAGACGAACTCCGCCATGGACACGGCCTTGGCGTTGCCGCCCGCGCGCTCGATGCCGGACTGCATCGCGTCGTCGTCATAGCCGATCTTGTCGATCAGGCCCGCCTTCTTGACGTCATCGGTCATTTGCGGGCTGGCCTCGAACACCGCCGCGAGCGCCTTGGGCGAAAGCTTGCGGTCCGCCGCCGCGTCGTTGGTGGCGGTGTCGTACCAGGACTGCATGAGCTGGGTGATCTGCTCGCGGTCCGCCGGCGTCATGTTCTTTTCCATGTACATGTCGGCGGCGCTCTTGTAGTCGGCGCGCTTGGCGATCTGCGGCACGGCCTGGATCTTCTCGAGCAGGCCGCGCAGGAAGATCTCGCCTCCACCCTCGCCCGAGGCGCTGAACGGCGTCTTGGGCTGCATCCAGATCTCGTCGGCGGCGGCGGCGGTCAGATAGTCGCCCAGCCCCGGCGCGTCGAAGCCCATCGCATGCGCGATCACGAACTTGCCGGATTTGCGGAAGCGCTTCAGCGCCGTGCCGATCTCCTCGGCGTTCGCGATCGAGATGTTGGCGCTGCCGAGGCGCACCACCACGCCCTTGACGCGGGGATCGCGCTCGGCGGCGTCGAGGCCGAGGACGATGTCCATCACCGTCACCGGTTGCGCGCCGAAGGCGAACGCGGCGGGCCGCGAATCCGCGATCGGCCCTCTCAGGTCCAGCGCCAGAACCATGTTCTTCGGCAAGCCGTCGCCCACCATCAGCCCGATCGCGGCGAACGCCACGAAGATGAGGATCAAAAGGAAGACGAAGCGGACGATGCCGTTCAGCGTCCCGACCGCGATCGACCGGAGCCAGCGCAGAAAACCAACCATGGAGAAACCCTTTTCAAGGCGAGCGGCAGCGTCTCGCGTCTCAAGTAATATGGGGAGGACGTTAAGGAAGCCAATAAGCGCGTAGCGAGTTTGCGTGACGCGCGCGTTACGTTGCGTAACATATTGAATACAAAGGCTTTTGATGTTGCATGGAATCCCCTAGGCTCAGGCAATGTTGAGCGAGGTCCTCAAACGGGGCAGCGTGATCGTGCCGGGCGCGTTCGACGCGCTGTCGGCGAGGCTTGCCGTCCGGGCAGGTGCCGCGGCCGTCTACATGACCGGCTTCGGCGTGGCGGGCGCGAGCTTCGGCGTGCCGGACATCGGATTGGTGAGCGCGAGCGAGATGACCGAACGGGTCCGCGCGCTCGCGGCCGCCTCGGCGCCGGTGCCGCTGATCGCCGACGGCGACAATGGCCATGGCGGGCCGCTGAACGCGGCACGTCTGACGCGGGCCTACGAGAACGCGGGTGCCGCCTGCATCCAGCTCGAGGACCAGGTGCTGCCGAAGCGCTGCGGGCACATGGACGGCAAGCAGGTCGTGCCGCGCGCGGAAGCGGCCGCGAAGATCCGCGCCGCGGTGGACGCGCGCGCGAGCCGCGACTTCCTCATCATGGCGCGGACCGACGCACGCGCGACGCACGGGCTCGACGAGGCGCTGCGCCGGGCCGAAGACTTCCTCGAAGCCGGCGCCGACATCCTCTTCGTCGAAGCGCCGCGCGACGAGAAGGAGCTCGAGACCGTCGCGCGCACGTTCCCCGGCACGCCGCTCGTCGCCAACCTCGTCGAGGACGGGAAGACGCCCCTGCTCGCGCCGAAAGACCTCGAAGCGCTCGGCTACAGGATCATCCTCTATCCCGTCTCGGCGTTGCTCGCGGCGACGCGGCGGCTGGAGGAGATCTATGCCGCGCTGCTGTCGGGAGAGCCCGCAACCCTCGACGGCGCACGGGCGAGCTTCGCGCACTACAACGACATCGTCGGCCTGCCCGAATATCTCGCGCGGGCCAAGCGCTACTCGGACAACGAAACGTGAGAGGCTTTCCATGCCCAGGCTGAGGCAAGTCGGACGCGACCAGGCGCATCCCACGGCGCAAACCGTCTACAAGATGCTGTTCGGCGAGCGGGACCCGATAGTCGAGCCCGGCACGCAGACCGGCACGCCGGGGAACTGGTGGACGGTCTTCGCGCTCGTGCCCGACGTCTTCGACCACGCGGTCGCGGGCTTCCAGCTCTATCGCAGCCCGAACCGCAAGCTCGACCCGAAATACCGCGAGCTCGGCCAGCTGCGGGCGGGCTGGGCGCGCGGCAGCAAGTTCGTCTATTCGCAGCATTGCAAGGCCGCGCGCAGCGTGGGGCTCGGCGAGGACAAGATCGCGGGCATCGCGCATTGGCAGGCGTGCTCCTGCTACAGCGACGTGGAGCGCGCGCTGCTCGCCTATACCGACGCGCTGGTGCTGCAAGGCGGACGCGTCGCTGACGGCGTGTTCGAGGCGCTGAAGAAACATCTCTCCGACGAAGAGATCCTGGAATTCACCTATGTCACCGCGCTCTACGATTTCCACGCGGTGATCTCCAAGGCGCTGCGCCTGGAGTATGACGACGTTCCCGATCCGATCGTCGAGGTCGCGGCACCAACGGGCGCGAGCGCCGACGTGATGCGCATGGTCGACCGCTGATGGCGCAATTCGACTCCGGCGGCGTCGCGATCGCCTACGACCACTTTCCGGGCGAAGGGCGGCCGGTGATCCTGATCCACGGCTTCACCTCGAACCGGAACGAGAACTGGCGGCGCCTGGGCTGGTACGGTGCCTTCGAGCGCAAGCGCATGCAGTTCGCCGCGCTCGACTGCCGC
The DNA here is from genome assembly GCA_021325375.1 of Alphaproteobacteria bacterium. Lineage (GTDB taxonomy): Bacteria > Pseudomonadota > Alphaproteobacteria > Micropepsales > Micropepsaceae > Rhizomicrobium. The sequence continues at coordinate 11,673 of JAJPHG010000038.1, forward strand.
GGTCACGGCGAGAGCGCCAAGCCGCACGATCCGTCCGCTTACACGCGCGAGGCGATGGTGGGCGACATCGTGCGGCTGCTCGATCATCTGAGCGCGGAGCGTGCCGATCTCGTCGGCTATTCGATGGGCGCGCGCATCGCGCTTGCGGCTGGGCTCGCGCATCCGAAGCGCTTCCCGCTGGTCACACTCGGCGGCATCGGGTCCAAGCTGTTCGAGCCGCGTCCGCCGGGAAACCCGATGGCCGAGGCGATGGAAGCCGCCGATCCGGACACGATCTCCAACGATATGCTCAGGAGCTTCCGCCGCTTCGCCGACGAGCAGGGCGAGGACCGCCTCGCGCTCGCCGCTCTGACGCGCTCGTCGGATCCGTCCTTCACGCGCGACGAGGTGGCGACGCTTTCGGTGTCCGCGCTCGTTGTCGCGGGAAACCGCGACGACCTCGCAGGCAATCCGCAGGAACTTGCGAGCCTGATCCCCGGCGCCCGAGCCGTGAGCTTGCCCGGCTGCGATCACTTCTCCGCCATCCCGCATGCGCTGTTCAAGGCGGCGGTGTTCGATTTCCTGGATGGGGTGTTGGAATAAAGCCAACCTCTCCTCTTGCAGGAAGGCCGATCGAAGATCGCGCTGCGCCTTCACCAGCGCCGCCCAAGCGATCAACTCCCGCCCTTCCTTGATATGCGCCCGGATCGCCGCGAACAGCGCGCGCCGCTCGCGCGTATACTTTCCGTGGATGAGCCGGTTCGTGTTGCCGCGCGGCGCGCCGCCTTTGGGCTTGCGCGAAAAATTTTCGTGTAACCGTGGTTCAACCTCGGCGGAACCCGTCTTAAGCGATTGATCGGGTTTTCCATTCGCCCTCGCAGACAGCACGCGTTTGCGCGGCCGGAACGGTCTCTTCCGGCAGTGGACTTGTGGTGCAACAGCATGGTTCGCGCACATCGTCACATGTATCTGGTGCGGCGCGCGCGGGGATCAAGGAAAGTAGGTTCCAAAGCGGCGGTTTATTTTTAGAACTTAGGGAAGATTCACCTCCCCCTTGTGGGGAGGCCGAAAAAGCGGCGAGCGAAGCGAGACGGTTTTTCGGGTGGGGGCCATCGCCCCGCACCGTTCCCCCACCCAAAAAATGCTTCGCATTTTTCGACCTCCCCACAAGGGGGAGGTGAGTCATTCCGCGAAGCTCAGCCCGCCGCCGACGATACGCGGCGCGGCATAGTTCGTGACCACACCGTTCGATCCGTTGGTGAGCGGCTGGAACGCAGCCGTCGAGCCGACGCGCGCGTTGAACAGATTGTCGCCATAGACATAGGCCGACAGCTTCTCCGTCAGCGCATAGGAGATCCGCGCATCGGCGGTCGTGACGCCCGCCAGTGCGAGGCTTGGCGTGTTCTGATCGTCCGCGAAACGCTGGCTTTCGTAGCGCAGATCGGCATCGACGGTGAGGCGCGCCAGCGGTGTGAGCTCGAAGCCGCCCGTGACGGTCCAGCGCGGCGCCTGTGCCGGTCGCGCGGGCGTCAGCAGCAGGGTCGTCGCGTTGACCACCTTCGTCCGCGCATCGACGAAATCGAACGCCGCCCGCAGCGCCGCCCAGTCGTTGAGCTTCCACTGCGCCTCGGACTCGACGCCGAGCGCGTTGATGTCGTAGGCGTTCTCGCGCATCTGCAAGTTGGTCGCGGGCGGCGGCAGGGTCACGTTGGCGATGGGATCGTGCAGCTGATTCCAGAACGCCGTCGCGTCCCAGCTGATCGATTGCCAAACGCCACCCAGACCGGCTTCGACGCCGTAAAGTTCCTCGGGCTTAAGCGCCGGATTGGCCAGCGTCGTGATCTGGCCGACGCGGAACGGACGGTAAAGCTCATTCAACGACGGCGCGCGGAAACCCTCATACGCGGCCGTGCGCACATAGAGAGAGTCGCTCAGATCGTAGCGCGCGCCGGCGCGCGCGGTCGGAAGCGTGCCGCTGCGGCTGGGATAGAATTGCTGCTTGGTGACGGCCCCCGTCGCCACCGTGCTCTCGATGAGATGTCCGTTCGAAGTCTGCCAGCCGTCGACGCGCCCGCCCAGCGTCAGGAGCCAGCCGTCCATCCGCGCGGCGCCTTCGGCATAGAGCCCCGCGACCGTGCTCGTGCCGCCGGAGATGCGCCGCGAGGCGAGACCCGAGCTGAACAGCTCGCGCGACTCGCCTTCCGCCAGCCGCGCGTCGGTGCCGATCTCCCAATTGAGCCAGTCCCACTGCCCGCGCAGCGCCGCGGTGCCGCCCCAGCCGGTGGCGGGGACGGCGTACTGGTCGTTGGTGACCGTCGTGCTCGCGCGGTCGGTGGCGATGGAGACAGACGTGTTCGTCAGCCCCACGTCGCGCATCCAAAGCTGCATGCGCCAGCCCAGATCGCCCGCGCTCTCGGGATGGGCGATGGTCACGCTCGCCGTCTTTCCGTCGGCGGAGGATTCCGCGCCGACGAGACCGGAGTCGCGCGCCTCGTGATAGACACCGATGCGGCTGGAGATCAGCGTGTCGCCCGGCAACGTCGTCTCTGCTCGCAGCGATCCGTTCCACGCATCGAGCGTCAGCGCGTCGTCGGCCGCGCCGCGCTGCGCGGCGGAGACGGGAATCCATCCATCCGAATGCTCGCCCGAAGCGCTGGCGAAAAACGAGAAGCGGTCGAGGTCCGCACCGCCCGACGCGGCCGCGCGCCGCTCGCCGAGCGTGCCGCCCGAGACGTCGGCGGCGACAAGGCCCGTGCCCACAGCCTCGTCGAGCGCGATGACGCCGGTGAGCGCCCCGGCGCCGTAAGGCCCCGCGCCCGCGCCGCGCACGACTTGTCCCGCGCGCGTATCCTCGCCGGGGATCGCGCTCCAGATCACCCAATTACCGAAAGGATCGTTCTGCGGCACGCCGTCCAAGGTCACCAGCGCCCTGCCCGCTCCGGACGGCGCGATCGAGCGCAACGTCACGCCCTGCACCGTCGGATTGGCGGAAAGCGACGAGTCGCGGCGGAACAGGGAAAGCCCCGGTACCTCTTTCAGCGATGCGTCGAGCTGATGCGAGGCACGCAACTGCTTCGGCGTCACGCGCACGAAGGAGAACGCGTCGTTGCCGACCGGATCGGGCGGGCTCGCGGTGACGACGACCGTCTCCGGCACCTGGTCCGCGAGCGCGGGAGCCGCGACCGCCAGGATCGTCAGAGACACCGTGGCCAGAAGTTTTTTCGAGATTGTCACAAATTGTCGTCCCGTAATGAACCGACGCTACAGCTTTCACAGGGGTACCGCGAGAGCGCTGCAACAATATTTCGGCCGCGACGCAGGACGGACACAGCGATGCATATCACCTATTCACCGCCGGAGTGCCGCTTCAGCGCCGTTTGGTTCCACAGGCGCATCTCGCGCATTACGCTTCGGTTACCCCCATTGCAGGAGTGGTTCATGGTATTGCGTCGGTTGCTGCTCGGCGTGGCCGCATGCCTGGCCTTGTCCCAGATCGCCCAGGGCGCGGTGCCTCTTCCCGCCGACAGCACCGCGCGCAACGGCGTGAAGCAAACCAAGGCCTCACACATCACGGCGCTCGTCCCCGTGGCCGTGCCGCCGCCGCTTCCCGACGGAGGCCTGCACCCGCACGCGGCGCAGGGACTCAGGCGGACTTATTCAGGCACGCCGATCGACGTGCTGAACTATCACTACGACAACTATCCGACCGGCTGGAACCAAAGCGAGACGGACCTCACGCCCGCCGCGGTCGCCTCGGAGAGCTTCGGCCGGATCACGACCTTGAACGTCGACGGCAACGTCTTCGCCCAGCCGCTGATCGTCTCGAACTTCACGATGCCGGACAGCTCGATCCACAACGTCCTGATCGTGGCGACGGGGCACGACACGGTCTATGCCTATGATGCGCAGGACTATTCGCTTCTGTGGAAGCGCCGCCTCGGCAAGCCGCAATCCTCGAACGACGTCGGCTGCGGCGACATCCAGCCCGAATACGGCATCTCGTCGACGCCGGTGATCCTGCGCAGCGCGCCGAACCAGGCGACGATCTATCTCGTGGCGGCGACCGAGCCCGCGAGCTTCTCGTTCCACACCCAGGTCCACGCCCTCGACCTCGGCACCGGCAAGGACCTGATGAAGGCGGTCGAGATCCATCCCAAGGGCAGGCTGGCCACGGGCGGCAAGATCCATTTCGATCCGCAGAACCAGTGGAACCGCGTCAGCCTCGCCTACGCCAACGGCAACGTCTATGTCGGCGTCGGCTCGCATTGCGACAACAGCGCCGGAAGCATCTCGGGCTGGATGCTGAGCTACAGCACGACGGACCTGCACCAGACCGGCGCCTTCAACACGATCCGCGCGCAGGCCGGATACGAGCTGTCGTCGATCTGGATGAGTGGCTATGCGCCGGCGATCGACGCGAGCGGCAACGTCTTCGCGATCACCGGCAACGGCTATTACAGCGCGGCCCACCACGAGAAGGGCTACGGCGAAAGCGTCATCGCGCTCAGGCCGGACCTGAAGAAGCCGGTGAGCACGTTCACGCCCGCCGAGTTCCAGCAGCTCAACAACGACGACGCCGATTTCGGCTCCGGCGGCTTCATGCTGATCCCGCCCGTGGACGGACAGGAAGCGCCGCCGATGGGCGTGGGCGAAGGCAAGGACGGCACGATCTATCTTCTCAACGCCGCCAACCTCGGCGGATTGGAGCGCCGCGGGCACGCGCCGCTGCAGAAGATCTCCGAGGCGAGCTGCTTCTGCGGCGCGGCCTACTACAGCGGTCCGTCGGGCGGCATCGTCTATTACCAGGGCAGCGGCGACGCGTTGCGCGGCTACAGCGTGAACACGGGTGCCGTGCCGTCTCTCACCAACACGATCAGCGGCACGAGCAGCGCGGGCTTCGGCGGCTCTTTCCCCATCGTGTCCTCGAACGGCGCGAGCGCGGACACCGGCGTCGTCTGGCTCATCCGCCGCGGCTCGACGGTCCAGCTCGAGGCCTACGATGCCGCAAGCCTGGGCAGCCCATTGTTCCAGGCGAACGCCGGCGTCTGGTCCAACGGCAGCCGCGCCTATCTGAGCCCGCTGGCCGCCAACGGCCGGGTCTATGTGCCCGCGTACAAGACGGTGACGGTGTTCGGGCTGACGGATTGAGTCGCGGCGACTCTATGCCCCTGTCCGAGAATCGAATATCACGGCGAAATGAGTCCCACCAAAGCGCTCGAACAAGGCGGCGAGGTCCGCATCGGACTCGCGTCGCTCTACCGTGGCGACGCTTTGGAGCTTTATCGAAAATGGGAAGAGCCGACCTGCATAATCTCGGACGGCCCCTACGGATTGGGAAAGTATCCGGGCGAGCCCGTCACGCCCGATAAGCTTGGCGAGTGGTACGCACCGCACATCGCCGCCTGGTCGCAACATGCCAGACCCGATACGACGCTGTGGTTCTGGAACAGTGAGATCGGCTGGGCCACCGTCCATCCCGTTCTCGCCCTTCACGGCTGGCACTACGAAGAATGCTGCGTCTGGGACAAGGGCATCGCGCACGTCGCCGGCAACTGCAACAGCAAGACCATACGCGGCGTCCCCGTCGTGACGGAGGTCGCCGTGCGCTACACCCGCCGCGCCGCGCTTTCCGGCATCGACGGCGCGCCGCTCGATCTCAAGGATTGGGTGCGGTCCGAATGGCTCAGAAGCGGCCTGCCCATGCACCTTGCGAACAAAGCTTGCGGGGTGGCGAACGCCGCGACGCGGAAATACCTGACGAAATGCCATCTGTGGTATTTCCCGCCGCCTGACGCGATCGAGCGCATGGCCGCCTATTGCGAGAGGCACGGCGCGCCGGCGGCCAGGCCGTATTTTTCCCTGGACGGGATCAACCCTCCGAGCGCCGCGCAATGGCAGCGGATGCGGGCCAAGTGGAACCATACGCATGGCCTGACCAATGTCTGGACGGAACCGCCGGTTCACGGCACGGAGCGCATCAAGGCGAAGAACGAAACAGGCTATCTGCACGCGAACCAGAAGCCGCTCGCCTTGATGGAGCGCCAGATCCGGTCGTGCACCGACGAAGCCGACGTCGTTTGGGAGCCCTTCGGCGGGCTTTTCTCCGCCACCGTGGCGGCGCTCAAGGCGAGGCGGCGCGCCTATGCGAGCGAGATGAACGCCGCGTTCTTCAAGGCCGCGGCGCAGCGCGTCCAAGAGGAAGCGCCGGCCACGTTCGGTAAGCTCCGCAAAGCCGCCTGATGGTCACCCCGCACGGGCATGTGAAGCACAGTGCCGTGCAATACGTTGTCGGCACGATCCACAGGAACACCATTGAAGGGTTCTGGTCGTTGTTCAAGCGTTCCATCGTCGGCAGCTTCCACAAAGTTAGCGCCAAGCACCTGCCGCTCTACGTCGCGGAAGCGCAGTTCCGGTACAACAATAGGCTGAACCCTGATATCTTCGGAGAGGCTATTCGGGGAGCCAAATGTCGAGCGGTGGTATAGGCGAAGGCTCCAAAGAAGAAGCCGATGCAGAGCAGCGATATTCCGAAGAAGAAGCAAGTTGGACCGAAACGGTTCGTTCCAACGACGGCAATGATAATTCCAACGGTTCCAAAAAAAGCTCTAAAAAGCCAAAGCGCGATTGGGTTGATTACGCCACGCTCGTGGCCCTGATAGGTGCGCTTTTCGCTGCTCTCTATGCCGGGTACGAAGCCGACAGACTCGCTAGTCTCAGTCAAGTTACGTTGACCGACGCTAGAGAGGCTACCGTCGACGCTAACCGAGCTTGGCTCGCCGTGCGCGGTATGAAGAAGGACACTGATATCAGCACCACCGACCAAGACTTTTTCGACATTTTTTATGACAATGTGGGGCACGAACCCGCGCAAGATATTGTTTTGGGTGCAAAGCCTGGAGTTATTGAAGGGCCAGTCAATCGTGTGAGCGCGTCTGAGATTCCATTCCCGGAGAACCAGACCTGCAAACCGCCAATGCCACGGGGCGTAATTGCGTGGCCGGGCGCGGCCAATGCTCCGCCAGACAAGCTCATAATCCCGGTTGACGCGAAACAGTGGAAGGCACTTTTTGCACGCACTGCAGCGGGCGAGATCGTCCTCTACTTTGAGGGCTGTCTCTCTTACACCACCTTTAAGGCGCCGCACCAAACCGCCTTCTGCTTCTACGTAAAACCATTCAAGCAGGAGCAGGGGGCTGAAAATAAATTGCTCCCGAACCAGACCGAGTACGCTTACACTTTCGCGTATTGTCCGCGACAACGCACAGCGTTCGCCAACTGACGCGCGCGCCGATCCGGCCAATCCAGCAAACAAGAAAATTGCTAGGAACTCAAAAAGGATCATAGTCAGGGCGAAGCTAACCCATTGATTTCTCATACTGCCAAGTCTGGATAATCGCCGCTATCATATTTGTACTTGATTTGTTCTCATTAGCCTCCTATATTCCTATTTATGACAATCGTCCTAGAACGAACGGCAGATCCGGAGAGGGCCAGGGGGCGCGGGGCGCTTTCGAATGTGGTCGGGCGCTATGAGCGGCAGACGCGCGTGCTGGTCGATGACGGTTGGGACGATGGTTGGCGCGACGACGACCTGGTGCCTCCGCCCCTGCGCACCGAGGTGATCCGCGACGCGACGCGCACCATCATCGCGCGCAACAATTCGCCGGACATCTCCTTCGACCGCTCGATCAATCCCTATCGCGGCTGCGAGCATGGCTGCATCTATTGCTTCGCGCGGCCGACGCACGCCTATCTCGGCATGTCGCCGGGGATCGATTTCGAGTCGCGCATCTTCGCCAAGCCCGACGCGGCGGCGCTGCTGGCGAAGGAATTGTCGGCGCCGGGCTATGTGGTCAAGACGATCGCGATGGGCACCAACACCGATCCCTATCAACCGATCGAGAAGAAGATGCGCATCACGCGCTCCATCCTCGAAGTGCTGCGCGAGTTCCGCCACCCAGTCGGCATCGTCACCAAATCGCCGCTGATCCTGCGCGACATCGACATCCTGTCGGAGATGGCGCAGATGGGCCTTGCCAAGGTCGCGCTGTCGGTCACCACGCTCGACCGCAAGCTGGCGCGGATGATGGAGCCGCGCGCGGGCACGCCCGCGCGCCGGCTGCAGGCGATCAAGGCGCTGAGCGAGGCCGGAATCCGCACCGGCGTGATGTTCGCGCCCGCGATCCCCGCGCTCAACGACGGCGAGATGGAGGCGGTGCTGCGCGCGGCGTCCGAGATGGGCGCGTCCAGCGCGGGCTACGTGCTGCTGCGCCTGCCGCTCGAGATCAAGGACCTGTTCCGCGAATGGCTCGAGGCCAACGTGCCCGACCGCGCCAAGCACGTGATGTCGCTGGTGCGCCAGATGCGCGGCGGCAAGGATTACGACAGCCAGTGGCACACGCGCATGCGCGGCACCGGCGCCTATGCCGAGATGATGGCGCGGCGCTTCCAGATGGCGGTCAAGCGCCTGGGCCTCAACAAGCCCTCGCGCCCGCTCGACATCTCCAAGTTCCGCAAGCCCCCGCGTCCCGGCGATCAGCTGTCGCTGCTTTAGCAACACAACTGTCATGGCCCGCGAATGCGGGCCACCCAGGTGACACCTGCTGCACTTTCACAAGGAAATCACGCGCAGGCGCGGAGATCGCGGAGGACAAGCTTAATTCCGCGACCTCCGCGCCTGCGCGCGAGTCCTTCAAAAATCGTGCAGAACCCACCTGGGTGGCCCGCATTCGCGGGCCATGACATTAGAATTTCCGTGTGTCCGCGCTGCACTCCCTCGCCGCGCGCGGTCTTGCTAAATTCCCGCCATGGCGCAGGCAAAGAAAAAGCTGCCTCAGGCGATGCGGCCCAGCGGTCGCGTCGGGCGCGTGTTCGGCTGGGTGATGGCGCGGCTGAACAGGGACGCCTATCGCTGGACCGTGGCGCAGGCGCGCGCGGCGAACCCGAAAAGCTTCCTCGAGATCGGCTTCGGCACCGGCCATCTGCTGAAGACGGCGGTCAAATCGCTCAAGCTCGAGCGCGCGAGCGGCGTCGATCCGTCCGAGCTGATGGTCGAGACGGCGCGCAAGCGGATGAAGCGGCTCGCGAAGAAGACCGCGCTCGACATCCGCATGGGCGACGACACCGCGCTGCCCGAGGGGCCGTTCGACGTGATCGCGGCGCTGCATTCGTTCCAGTTCTGGAGCGATCCCGAAGCGGCGCTCAGGCGCGCGCGCGAAAGGCTGGCGCCGGATGGACGGCTGATCCTCGTGCTGCGCGTGCATGGGCGCAGGACGCCCAAATGGATTCCCAATCCGCTCAGCCGCACCGGCAACGAGATCGCCGAGACCTGCACCGCCCTTCAGCGCGCGGGATTTTCCGTCGTGGGCATGCAGGGCATCTCCAAGGCCTCGCAAGGCATCGTCGCCAGGATCAGCGGTTGAGCGCCACCACCAGCTGCGGGAACGCCGCAACCTGAAGCGCGATCTGCAGCAGCGCCGCGGCGATCTGCACCCAGCGCGCCTTGAAGATCAGCGCCGCGAGCGCCGTTGCCAGGAATATCCCCGGAAGGACATAGGACGTCCATTGCAGCGGCAGCAGCGAGGCCATGTGCACCGTCCACGCCTCGAACAGCAGGTAGTAGACGAGCATCGCGCCCAGATATTGGAAGCGGTGCGTGTCGTGGAAGGCCTTGAGGTCGATCGGGCCGGCGGGATCGATGTTCGGCGTGACCAGCGCGCCCTGCAGGAACACAGCGGTCACCATGGCGATCGGCATCGCCAGCCCGATCACGCTCGTCTTCGAAAAGCCGCGGAAGCTGAAGGCATAGAGCCAGAACAGGATCTGGGAGAGGAAGATCGCCAGCGTCCACAAAGCATGCGGCCAGGAGAACACCACGCGGCGCCATTCCTGCGCCAACCGCGCCGCCCCGAGCAGCAGGCTCGCGATGCCCAGCGACAGGATCAGCGACAGCAGCACGCTCAGATGCTCGAAAATGGTCATGCGGCTGCGTCTCCCCCAATTTCGGGAAACAATGTCATGGCCCGCGAATGCGGGCCACCCAGGTGACGCAGCCGCGCTCTTGGAAAAATCGCACGCGGAGCCGCGGAGACGCGGAGTGAAAAAGAGCCTCCGCGGCTCCGCGTGAACCCTTTTAAATCGTACAGAACCCAGCTGGGTGGCCCGCATTCGCCGGCCATGACAAGAAAATTTGCGCCAAATGCGCTCCCCCGCATCCAATCCTCCTCCCCGCCGCATCCCAGAAGGGTCAAGGCCAGGAGGCGGCTATGCATGGGTTTTTGTGGTTCGATGGCACGATCGCGCTCTGGGGAGCGGTGGTGCTGGCAATTTCCGCGATCCGGCACTTTTATTTTGCCCCGGCTTGCATCCAAATCGAGCCCCCGCCGCATCCAGGCGGAAACGGGGCGCAAAGGAGAGAGTGATGTTCGATCTTCACGGCTTGGATTCGACGCTGGTCTTCTGGGGCGCCATCGTCATCATCGTCGTCGTCTCCAACTACTTCTCCTTCAAGAACCAGCAGAGCCGCCATCGCATGATGGAGACCCTGGCCGAGAAGGGCCAGCCCGTGCCGCCCGACTTCGTCGTCAACGGCCGCGACTACTACCGCAACAGGAGCCCGATCCAGTCCGGCATCTTCATGATGTGCATCGGCATCGCGCTCGCGGTGTTCTTCTGGGCGATGGGCGGCGGCGGCAACCTCGTCGAGGGCAACCACATACCGAACTGGCTGCCCGTGATCGGCATCTTCCCGTTCATGGTGGGACTGGCGCGGTTCCTGGGCGGGCTCTTCGACCGGCCGCGCGATCCCCCCAGGTGAAAGACCATGTGAGGCAAGATGCCGGGTCTCGATGAGCACGGACACGGATTTCGGCGCGCTGGTGCGCGCGCACCAGTCCAAGGTGCGCGGCTTCCTGCGCCGCCTGACGCGCGGCGACGCGGCGCTGGCGGACGACCTGGCGCAGGAGACGTTCCTGGAGGCGTACCGCAAGCTCGCGCAGTATCGCGGCGAGGGATCGTTCGGCTCCTGGCTCTGCGGCATCGCCTGGTCGCGCTTCCTCATGGAGCGGCGCAAGCGCAAGGAGGAGCCGCTGGACGAACTGCCGGAAAGCGCCTCCCCCGACCCGGCGCCGGCGAGCGCGGCCAGGCTCGACCTGGAGCGCGCCATGGCGCTTCTGTCGGCCGAGGAGCGCGCGGCGCTGACCCTGTGCTACGCGCTCGGCCACAGCCACGGCGAGGCGGCGGAGATTTTGCATCTGCCGCTCGGCACGGTAAAATCGCACGTCCTGCGCGGACGCGAGAAGCTGAAAGCCATGCTTGAGGCGGAATCATGAACGACGGCGATCTCGACGCACTTCTGAGCACGCCGCTCGGAGATGTCGCGGATGCGGGCTTTTCCAAGCGCGTCGCCTTGGCAGTCGCGCAGCGCGAGGGCTGGCGGGAGCGCCTGACGACCTACGCGCCCATCGCCGCGACCGCCGCCGTCGTCCCCTTCCTTCCCGGCGCGCAGATCGCCGAGGCCGCGTCCCATCTGACGCCCTTGATCGCCAATTCGGTCGCGCTTTCGATCGCGGCCGCGGCGCTGATCCTCACGATTTCCTTCGAGCAGCGTCTTCGCGAATGGCAATTCGCGCTGTAAAAGCGCGGCCATGGAAAAGATCACCTACCGCGCCATCGCCGGCAAAGGCCGCGGCGTCGTCGCCGTCAAGCCCATCGCGCGCGGCGAAATCGTCGAGCGCTCGCCCGTCATCCCCATCGCGATCGAGGATTCCGAGAAGCCGGGTCTCAGCGACTACGCGTATGCCTGGGGCGAGGACGTGCCGGGCTTCGAGCCGGGCAAGGAATGCGCCATCGCGTTGGGCTATCTCGGCCTCTACAACCATGCCAGGCCGTCGAACGCGAAACTGATCCGCCACTACGACGACAACGAGATGAGCGTCGAGGCGCTGCGCGACATCGAAGTTGGGGAAGAACTGACCATCGACTACGACGTGCCGTTGTGGTTCCAGCCCGCTTGAGGTGAAGTGCGCCCGCCATGCCGCACTACCGCTACGAGCTGCAATACCTCAAGACCGCGCCGGGACCCATAGCCGGCGTGGACGAGGCCGGGCGCGGCCCGCTCGCGGGGCCGGTCGTGGCGGCGGCAGTGATCCTGCAGCACGGGCGCATCCCCAAAGGCCTGAACGATTCCAAGCAGCTCAGCGCGGAAGCGCGCGAGGATCTTTTCCCCCGCATCATGGAGTTCGCGGTTGCCGTGGGCGTGGGCGAGGCCGGCGTCGACGAGATCGACCTGGTCAACATCCGCCAGGCGACGCATCTGGCGATGGCGCGTGCCGTCCGCGCCCTCTCCGTCGCGGCCGCCTTCGCGCTCGTGGACGGCAACGACGCGCCGGCGCTGCCCTGCCCGTGCGACACGCTGATCGACGGCGACGCGCGCTCGGTCTCCATCGCCGCCGCCTCGATCATCGCCAAGGTCACGCGCGACCGGATGATGGACGCGCTGCATGTGGAGCACCCGCAGTTCGGCTGGATCACCAACAAGGGCTACGGCACGGCGGAGCATCTCCAGGCGCTCTCCCGCCACGGCGTCACCCGCCACCACCGCCGCAGCTTCGCCCCGGTTCACAACATCTTGTGGGGCGAAAAATCCACAGACTCGATTTTGTGTGTGGAGCAAATTGAGGATTCTGCCGTAACACTTTGACTCTTCAAGACTCTTGACCTGTGAGTCGCGACGAATCACTGTGCCTCCCGTTGTGGACAAACGGGCGGGACATGGCCGAGCTCAAGCTGGACGACATCATCCAAGGCGACTGTATCGAGGCGATGCGCGCCCTGCCCGCGGGCTGCGCCGACCTGATCTTCGCCGACCCGCCCTACAACCTTCAGCTCAAGAACGAGCTGCGCCGCCCGGACAATTCCCGCGTCGATGCCGTCGACGATCATTGGGACCAGTTCAGCAGCTTCGCGGACTACGACCGCTTCACGCGCGAATGGTTGGCCGCCGCGCGCCGCGTGCTGAAGGACACGGGCGCGATCTGGGTGATCGGCTCCTACCACAACATCTTCCGCGTCGGCGCGACGCTGCAGGATCTGGGCTTCTGGATCCTGAACGACGTGGTGTGGCGCAAGACCAACCCGATGCCGAACTTCCGCGGGCGCCGCTTCACCAACGCGCATGAGACGCTGATCTGGGCCGCGAAGGGCGAGAAGCACGCCTACACCTTCAACTACGAAGCCATGAAGGCGCTGAACGACGACCTTCAGATGCGCTCGGACTGGAACCTGCCGATCTGCTCCGGCAACGAGCGGCTCAAGGGCGAGGACGGCGGCAAGGCGCATTCGACCCAGAAGCCCGAAAGCCTCCTGCACCGCGTCATCGTGTCGTCGACCAGACCCGGCGACGTGGTGCTCGATCCCTTCTTCGGCTCCGGCACGACGGGCGCGGTCGCCAAGCGTCTTGGCCGCCGCTTCATCGGCATCGAGCGCGACGCGGAATATGTGAAGGTCGCGCGCCGCCGCATCGCCGAGGTCACCCCCGCCGACACCGACGCGATCGAGATCACGAAGTCCAAGCGCTCCGAGCCGCGCATCCCCTTCGGCTGGGTGGTGGAGCGCGGCCTGTTGCCGCCCGGCACGGTGCTGCGCGGGCCGCAGAAGCGCTATACTGCGAAAGTGCGCGCGGACGGCACGCTCGTCTGCGCCGACGCGAAGGGCTCGATCCACCAGATGGGCGCGCATGTGCAGGGCATCGATGCCTGCAACGGCTGGACCTTCTGGCAGTACGAGCACAACGGCAACCTCATCTCCATCGACGTGCTGCGCCAGAAGCTGCGCGCCGACATGATGGGAGCGCAATGAGACGCACGATCCTCCTGTTGGTTCTCGGTCTCGCCTCCTGCGCGACCTACGACACCTTCGTGCCGCCGCCGGGCCCGATCCTGGCGACCGACAGGGTCAAGACCGAGGCGGACGCGATCAAGATCGGCATGAATTGCGGCCTCGAGAGCGGCGATCCCGCGCATTGGGAAGCCGATCTGCATGCCGATCTGTGGCACGTCTACTGGGCGAACGGCCAGAACACGATCAAGGTCCAGGTCGCCAAGAAGGACGGCGCGGTGCTGTCCTGCGACGTCGACGACGACGATACGCTGCCGGAGAAATAATCTCAGTGTCATGGCCCGTGACTGCGGGCCACCCAGGCGACACCGGCTCACTCCAAAAAGTCGCACGCGGAGACGCGGAGTCGCGGAGAAGGAAGGAACCTCCGCGGCTCCGCGCCTCCGCGTGAATCATTTCTGGAGTGTGCAGAACCCAGCTGGGTGGCCCGCAGTCGCGGGCCATGACATCGGGAGCTGGATTATTCAGCCGCCGCCACGATCTTGCGCATCACCGTCGGCAGCGCGGCGTTCGCGAGGTCGCTGACCCACTTGCCCTCGAACTTCGGGCGCTTGCTCACCTGCGCCGCATACACTTCGATCTCCAGCTCGAAATGCGTGAAGCCGTGGCGGACGATGCCGACGCGCTTCTTCCAGTCCGCGGCGAACGGCGCCTGCTTCATCGCTTCGGCGCGGGAGGGGAAATCCTCCGCCCACGGACCGAGCGGCGGCTGCATCATGCCGCCAAGCAGTCCTTGCTCCGGGCGCTTCACCAGGAGTACCGCGCCGCTCCGGTCGCGGACAACGAATGCCGCGCCGCGCTTCAAGGGACGCACCGCCTTCTCGCCTTTCACCGGCAGCGTCTCCTGGATGCCCTGCTTGCGCGCTTCGCAATCCTCGAACAGCGGACAGCTCATGCAGGCGGGACGCCTGGGCGTGCAGATCGCGGAGCCGAGGTCCATCATCGCTTGCGCGAAATCTCCGGCGCGCTTCGCGGGCACCAGCGACTGGCCGAGCGCGCGGATGCGCGTCTTCACTTTCGCGAGCGGCTGGGTGACCGCGAACAGCCGCGCGACCACGCGCTCGGCGTTCGCGTCCATCGCGGCGTGGGGAAGATCGAACGCGATCGAGGCGATGGCGCCCGCCGTGTACTCGCCGATGCCGGGCAGCGCACGCAGGCCTTCGAAGCTGTCCGGGAACCTGCCGCCGAGCTCGCCGGCCACGGCCTGTGCCGTCTTGTGCAGGTTGCGCGCGCGGGCGTAGTAGCCGAGCCCCGCCCAGGCCGCGAGCACGTCGTCCAGCGGCGCCTTGGCGAGATGCCGCACCGTCGGCCAGCGCTCGAGGAATTTGCGGTAGTAGCCCGCGACCACCTGGACCGTCGTCTGCTGCAGCATGATCTCGCTCAGCCAGACGCGGTAGGGATCGGC
This sequence comes from Alphaproteobacteria bacterium, assembly GCA_021325375.1. GTDB lineage: Bacteria > Pseudomonadota > Alphaproteobacteria > Micropepsales > Micropepsaceae > Rhizomicrobium. The sequence goes on from JAJPHG010000038.1 coordinate 26,953, forward strand.
GCGCTCGCCTTTGCGGGCGCGCCACGGCAGCACGCGCGCATGCATGTCGTACCAGGCGAGGAGCTTTTGCGCCGGCGTCTTCGGGGGCATACTCAGGACCATGGCGCAAAGGCCCAAGGACAAACAACCGGAACTGCCGCTGCCTCCCCGCCGCGGCCGCGCCGGAGCGCTGGGCGACGACGCGCGCGCCGTGGCGCAGGGCGCGCTCGACCGGGCGGGCTTCGCCGACCCCACCCTGGTGCTGCGCTGGGACGAGATCGCGGGACCCGAGACCGCCCGCCTTGCCCGTCCGCTTAAGCTGAGCGAGGGGCCGTCCGGGGGCGTGCTCACCCTGCGCGCCGAGCCGGGCGCGGCCGTCTTCCTGCAGCATGAGAGCCGCACGCTGTGCGAGCGAATCAACACCTATCTGGGGCGCCGGGCGGTCGCGCGGCTGAAATTCGTGCCCGGACCGATCGCGCCGCGGCCCAGGCTCCCCGTCCGGCCTGCCGCCAAAGCCCCGGTCCCGGCGACCGATCCGGCCCGGAAATATGAGGGCCCGGAAGGGCTTCGCGAGGCCCTGCTCAAGCTCGCCCAGGCCCGCCGCTCGCCTTGAGCCCGCCCATTAACGCACCGAGGATTGAAGGAAATCCGCGCCTCTGCCACAAGCAGGACGCGCAGTTTTGAGGAGTGGCCCCACGTGACCCGCAATCAGCTCATCATCGTCGCCGTGGCCGCGGTGGCCATCGTCGCCGCCATCGTCCTCTACCTCTACAACCCCTTCAGCAGCAGCACGGCGGACACGATCCCCGAAGCGGCGGCCGGCGGCGCGCCGGGGTTCACGATCGCGGCCGACGACCGTACCCTGGGCTCGCGCAAGGCCCCGATCACGATCATCGAATACGCCGCCCCCACCTGCCCCCACTGCGCCCATTTCAACGAGACCGTCTTCCCGACGCTCAAGGCGAACTACATCGACACGGGCAAGGTCTTCTACGTCTTCCGCGTCTTCCCGCTGCACCCCTCCGACGGCGCGGCCGAGGCGATGGCGCGCTGTTTGCCTGTGGATCAATACTTCCAATTCATTGATCTGCTGTTCCGGAATCAGCCTCAATGGGACTGGGAATACCAAGTGCAGGACATCCACGGCGGCCTTGTCAAAATGGGCCGACTCGCAGGAATGACTCCTGACAAGGTAGATAGCTGCATCGCCGACAAGGCGGCGGCGGCTAGAATCAACAAGGTCGCTCAGGATGGTCAGACCCGGTACAACATCACCTCGACGCCCACCTTCGTCATCGACGGCGTGGTCCACGAGGTCGGTGATGTCGTCACGCCCGACGACCTGCGGCAGACCCTCGACGGCATCCTGGCGAAAAAGAAAAAATAGGTCCGCTCAACAGCGCAAGGCGGCGCGCACAAATTGAAATTCACCCGGCTCAGGCTTTCCGGTTTCAAATCCTTCGTCGAGCCGACGGAGCTCTTCATCGAGGCGGGGCTCACGGCCATCGTCGGCCCGAACGGCTGCGGCAAGTCGAACCTGTTCGACGCGCTGCGCTGGGTGATGGGCGAGACCAGGCCCACTTCCGTGCGCGGCTCGGAGATGGACGACGTCATCTTCGCGGGTTCCGCGGGCCGTCCGTCGCGCAACGTCGCCGAGGTGACGCTGTTCGTCGACAATGCCGACCGCAGCGCCGGCGCGCCTCACAACGAATACGACCAGATCGAAGTCTCGCGTAAGATCGAGCGCGAGGCGGGATCGGTCTACCGCATCAACGGCCGCGACGTGCGCCAGCGCGACGTGCAGCTGTTCTTCGCCGACGCCTCGTCGGGCGCGGCATCGACCGCATTCGTCCGCCAGGGCCAGATCGGCATGCTGGTGAGCGCCAAGCCGCTCGCGCGCCGCGCCATCCTGGAAGAGGCCGCGGGCATCTCGGGCCTGCACCAACGCCGCCACGAGGCCGAGCTTCGCCTGCGCGCGGCCGAGACCAATCTCGGCCGTCTCGAGGATATCATCCGCGAGGTCGAGGGCCAGCTCGCGAGCCTGAAGCGCCAGGCGCGCCAGGCCGCGCGCTATCGCAACCTTTCCGGCCATATCCGCAAGGCGGAAGCGCTGGCGCACTATCTGCGCTGGACGGCGGCGGAGCTGCGCACGCGCGCGGCCGAGGAAGCGCTCGCCGCCGCAGCCGCCGCGGTCGGCGAATGCGGCGAGCGCGCATCGCATGCCGCCACGGTGCAAGCCGAAGCCGCGAGCCTGCTGCCGCCGCTGCGCGACACCGAAGCGGCGAGATCCGCGGCACTCCATCGCCTGATCGTCGAGCGCGACGCGCTGGACGCCGAAGAGGCGCGCGCGCGCGACGCCGCCGAGAGCCTGCGCCTGCGCATCGTCCAGATCGACCAGGACAACGAGCGCGAGCGCGCGCATGACGGCGATGCCGCGGCCGCGCTTGGCGCGCTGTCCGGCGAGAGCGGCGAGTTGGAAGCAGCCGCCGCGCGCGCCGTCGAGGAGCTTGCGGACGCGGATGCGCGCGCGGTCGAGCTCGGCGACGCGCTTACCGCTTGCGAGCGCATGCTGGAGCGCCTCACCGCCGAGCTCGCGGAATGGAACGCGGCGAAAGCGAGCCAGGAACGCGCGCGCGACGTCGCCTCGGCGTTGCAGGAGACGAGCGGGCATCAGCTTAGCGAAGCCGAGGCCCGTCTTGAGCAGGCGATGGCCGGCGTCATCGACATGCCCGACGTCCTGCTCGCCCAGAGCGCGACCGAACAGGCGCGCACGCTGGCCGATGCCGCGCGTCTTGCGCTTACCGGCGCGCGGCAGGCTCTCGAAGATATGGAGCAGGCCGAAGCGCAAGCGCGCGCTCCGCTCGAAGAGGCCGAGCGCCGGGTGCAGTTTCTTTCCGCCGAGGCGAAAGCGCTCGCGGATCTGCTCCAGCCCGAGGGCCAGGGCCTGTGGCCGCCGATGGTGGACGCGGTCGCGGTCCAGCCCGGCTACGAAGGCGCGCTCGCGGCGGCTCTGGGCGACGATCTCCACGCGCCGCTCGACGAAGCGGCGCCGCACCATTGGCGCGACCTGGGCGCGTTCGACGAGAGCGCGCCGCTGCCCGATGGCGCCAAGGCGCTCAAGGAATTCGTGCAGGCGCCGCCGGCGCTCGACCGCCGCCTGACGATGACCGGCGTCGTGTTCCCCGATCAGGGCGCGGCGCTTCAGGCGCTGCTCAAGCCCGGCCAGCGCCTCGTCTCGGCGCGCGGCGATCTGTGGCGCTGGGACGGCTATGCGGCGTCGGCCGATGCGCCCTCGCCTGCCGCGGCACGCCTGACGCAACGCAATCGCTTGGCCGCTCTCGAAACCGACATCGCCGCGGCCAAGGAAGAGCGCGCCGACGCCTTCGCGCGCTATTCCGCCGCCAAGGACGCGGCCGACGCCGCCCGCGCCGCCGAGCACGACGCCGAGCACGAGGACCGCCGCACCGAGCGCGGCCTGATCGAGGCGCAGGACGACGCTGCGCGTGCCGCGCGCGCCGCCGCCGAGCGCGCCTCCAGGCTCGCCTCGCTCGAGGCCGAGATCCGCCGCCTGACCGCGTCGCGCGACGCGGCGAGCGATGCGTCCGAACAGGCCCGCCAGAAGCTCGAGGAGCTCGGCGACGGCCAAGGGCTCAGCCAGTCCGTCATCGACGCGCGCCAGCAGGCCGCGGACGCGCGCACAGCCAACAGCGAGGCGCGCGCGGCCGTCGAAGGTCTCAAGCGCGACCGTGAATCGCGTGAGCGCCGTCTTACCGCGATCGCCGATGAAAGCCTGCGCTGGCAGGCGCGCCGCGATGCGGCCGCCGCCCAGATGGAAGAGCTCGCGCGCCGCCGCGACGATCTGAGCGCGGCGCTCGAGCAGGCGGAAGCCGTTCCCGCCCAGCTCCAGGTGAAGCGCGGCGCGCTGCTGGATGCGATCGGGACCGCGGAAGCCGCCCGCGCCGAGGCCGCCGACGCGCGCGCCGAGGCCGAGACGCATCTCGCCGAAGCCGACAAGCAGGCCAAGACTGCCGAAGCCGCGCTCTCCTCCGCGCGCGAGGAGCGTGCCCGCACCGAGGCCATGCTCGAATCCGAGACCACGCGTATCGAAGAATTGCGCGCGCGCATCCGCGACGAGCTCGAGGCGGTGCCGGAAGAGCTCGCCGAACGCGCCGAGCTCAAGGACGAGCAGGAACTGCCGCCGCTCGACCAGGCCGAGAAGCGCGTCGAGAAGCTCAAGCAGGAGCGAGAGCAGCTCGGCGGCGTCAATCTCCGCGCCGAAGAGGAAGCGGCCGAGCAGGAGCAGCGCCTCACCACGCTCACCACCGACCGCGACGATCTCACCGGCGCCATCGAGCGCCTGCGCCGCGGCATCGCGACGCTGAACCGCGAGGGCCGCGAGCGGCTGCTGGAATCCTTCGAGCGCGTGAACAAGAACTTCCAGGACCTGTTCACCAAGCTGTTCGAAGGCGGCGAAGCCAAGCTCACCTTCACCGAGTCCGAGGACCCGCTGGAAGCGGGCCTCGAGATCTACGCCCGCCCGCCGGGCAAGCGGCTGCAGACGCTCTCGCTGCTCTCGGGCGGCGAGCAGGCGCTGACCGCGATGGCGCTGATCTTCGCGGTGTTCCTGGCGAACCCCGCGCCCGTCTGCGTGCTGGACGAGGTCGACGCGCCGCTCGACGATGCCAATGTCGAGCGCTTCTGCAACATGCTCGACCAGATGTGCGAGCTCGCCGATACGCGCTTCCTGGTGATCACCCACCACGCGCTGACCATGAGCCGCATGCACCGCCTCTACGGCGTCACCATGGCCGAACGCGGCGTCAGCCAGCTCGTCTCTGTGACGCTGGCCGAAGCCGAGCGCGTGGCGGCGGAGTAGCTTTTCTCTTTCCAAAAAAAATGTCATCGCCCGGCCCGATAGGGTCCGGGCGATCCATTTATCCGCTGGCCAAATTGGATCGCCCGCATAAAGCGGGCCATGACACGTTTGGGAACAAAATTCGCCGGGGCGAGCCAGTATCAAATTGTTGGTAATATACAAAGTATGATAACGTCTCGGGGATGTCAGAACTTCTATCCCGTATTACGATCCGCGCCGACCAATGCTTCGGTAAGCCATGCATCCGCGGAATGCGCATGCGGGTAGTAGACATATTGCAGATGCTGGCGGCCGGGATGACGCCGTCCGAAATACTCGACGATTTCGACTATCTGGAGCCGGACGACATCCGCGCTGCCCTCGCTTACGCTGTCTGCGTGTTCGAAGGATCGGCGCCTGTACGACGTTTCGATTCTGATTGACATGAGACGCCACTGTCGCGGCAGCTCACGCGCATTTCGCCGCGCCTGCCTTTTCCAAATGTAATCAATAGCTTAGAACCACTCCAGCTTCCTTGACACAATATTGCGTCGCCCCTATGGTCCGCGCGCTTTTGGCGGGGGCCGCGGGGAATTGCGGGTGTGCGATGACCGCTCGGAAACCTGAGGATCTGCGCTCGCTGGGCGACCGGCTGGACGCCGTCCAAAAGGCGAATGCGGCGCGGGACAAGGCTCCGCCGCCGACCTCGCTGGGTGTCGCGTTCCGCTTCTCGACCGAGATGGTCGCGGGGCTGATCGTGGGCGGCGGCTTGGGATGGGCGATCGACTGGGCCACGGGGCGCTGGTTGCCGTTCCATACCAAGCCTTGGGGCATGATCGTGTTTTTCATCCTGGGGGCTGCGGCGGGTATCCTCAACGTCATCCGCGCGGCCCGGGAACTGAACGCCGAGATGGCGAAGAAAGACGGAGACTGACTTGGCGATCAACCCGATGGAGCAGTTCGCGGTGAAGCCGATCGTGCCCCTGCACATCGGCCACTACGACGTCTCCTTCACCAACCAGTCGCTGTGGATGTGCATCGTCGTGGGCGCGATCACGCTGTTCATGACGATGGCGACGTCGCGGCGCGCCCTGGTGCCGTCGCGCATGCAGTCGATGGCCGAGATCTCCTATGAGTTCGTCGCCAACATGGTCGGCGGCGCGGCGGGCGAGGACGGCCTGCGCTTCTTCCCCTTCGTCTTCACGATCTTCATGTTCGTGCTGTTCTCGAACTTCTTAGGCCTCCTGCCCGGGTCGTTCACGGTCACGAGCCAGATCATCGTCACCTTCACCATGGCCGGCTTCGTGATCGCCATGGTCGTCGTGACCGGGTTCCTGAAGCACGGCATCGGCTTCCTGAAGCTGTTCGTGCCGAAGGCGCCGTTCCTGCTGCTGCTGCTGCTGGTGCCGATCGAGGTGATCTCGTTCTTCACGCGCCCGATCAGCCTGTCGGTGCGTCTCTTCGCCAACATGCTGGCCGGCCACACGCTGCTCAAGGTGTTCGCGAGCTTCGTGATCGCGCTGGGCGGCGCGGGGCTTCTGGCGCCCCTCGCCGCGGCGCCGATGTTCCTCATCGTCGCGATCACCGCGCTCGAGCTCCTCGTCGCGTTCCTGCAGGCTTACGTCTTCGCGATCCTGACCTGCATCTATCTGAACGAAGCGCTTCACCTCCACGATCACCACTGAAAAGGAACTGAACAATGGGTCTTGCAGCAGCACAAATGATCGGCGCGGGCCTCGCCTGCATCGCGCTCGTCGGCGCCGGCATCGGTATCGGCAACGTCTTCGGCAGCTATCTGGAAGGCGCGCTGCGCAATCCGGGCGCGGCGGCGAGCCAGACGACCAACCTGCTCCTCGGCTTCGCGCTGTGCGAGGCGACCGGCCTGTTCGGCCTCGTCATCGCGCTCATCATCCTCTACGCGAAGTAAGCATGATGGCCGAAGGCGCCACCACGACCGGGACAGAAGCGCCGTCCGGCGCCGGCTTCCCGCCGTTCAAGACGGAATCGTTCCCGAGCCAGATCTTCTGGCTCGTGGTGACGATGGCGTTCCTGTTCGTCGTGCTCTGGCGCTTCGCCGGCCCGCGCATCAAAGGCACGCTCGAAGAGCGCCGCGGCATGATCCAGAAAGAGATCGAGACCGCGCAGGAGAACCGCCGCAAGGCGGAAGCCGCCACCGTCGCCTACGAGACCCCGCTCTTCGAGGCCCGCGAGCGCGCGCGCGCGATCAACGATCAGTACCGCGAGCGCGCGGCGGAAGACGTCAAGAAGGCCGAAGCGCAAGCCGACGCCAATGCCGAGCGCGCGACCGCCGACGCGGAGGCGCGGCTGGCCCGCATCCGCGCCGAGGCCAAGACGCATATCGCGGGCGCGGCGAAGGATGCCGCCATCGAGATCGTCTCGCGGCTGACCGGCGAGCGCATCTCCGACGCGGAAGCCGAAGCCGCCGTCCGCGCGGCGCAGGAGGCGTGACGTGGACTGGATCAAGGAGCTCGTAACCGAGACGGATTTCTGGGAAGGCCTCGGCCTCGCCATCGTCGTCGCGCTGATCCTGTGGCGGCGCGTGCCCGCGATGATCGGCCAGATGCTGGACGCGCGCGCCACGGCGATCCAGAACGAGCTGACGCAGGCCAAGAAGCTGCGCGAGGAAGCCGAAGCCGTGCTCGTGCGCTACACCGAGCGCGCCAGCCACGCGCAGGCCGAGGCGCAGACCATCCTCACCCAGGCCAAGGAAGAGGCCGAGCGCTTTGCCAAGGAATCCGAGGCGCAGCTCCAGGCCCTGATCGAGCGCCGCGCCCGCATGGCGCAGGACCGCATCGCTCGTGCCGAGGCCCAAGCCATGGCCGAAATCCGCGCGCTCGCCGCCGACGCCGCCGCCGCTGCCGCAGGCCAGCTCATCGCCGCGCGACTTGACGACGCGAAGGCGTCGGCGCTGATCGACGCGGGGATCGGCGATCTCGACAGCAAGCTGAATTAATTCACTCCCCTGTCATCCCAGCCAAGCATCGACGCGATAGCGTCGATGCGAGGGAAGGGGACCCAGGTGGCTAGACCTGTCTCGCTCTTTCCACCTGGGTCCCCTTCCCCTCGCGCTGCTGTCGCAGCGCTCGGCCGGGGATGACAGGGGAGTGAACGTGAACCGTTATAACTCTACTCTGGCGCGACCGTGCGGATGTGCAGCTCGCGCAGCTGCTTCGCCGACACTTCGCTCGGCGCGTTCATCATCAGGTCCTGGGCCTGCTGGTTCATCGGGAACATGGTGACCTCGCGCAGATTCTCCTCCCCCGCGATCAGCATCACGATGCGGTCGATGCCGGGCGCGGTGCCGCCATGCGGCGGAGCGCCGTAGCGGAACGCGTTGAGCATGCCGGCGAACTTCACCTCGGTCTCCTCGCGCGCATAGCCCGCGATCTCGAACGCCTTGAGCATCACTTCCGGATCGTGGTTGCGGATCGCACCGGACGATAGCTCGATGCCGTTGCAGACGATGTCGTACTGATAGGCCTTCAGCCCCAGGATCGTGTCCTTGTCGCCCTTGTCGAGATTGAGGAACTTCTCGCGCGCGTATTGCGGCATCGAGAACGGGTTGTGCGAGAAGTCGATGCGCTTCTCGTCCTCGTTCCACTCATACATCGGGAAGTCGACGATCCAGCAGAAGCGGAATTCCTTGTCGTTGATCAGCCCGAGATCGCGGCCGATGCGCGTGCGCGTGTGGCCGGCGAGGATCGCGGCGCGCTCCGTCTTGGCGTCGGCCGAGAAGAACACCGCGTCGCCGGGCTTCAGTCCGCATTTCGCCACCAGCGCTTCCAGCGCGGGCTGGGGTAGGAATTTCGCGATCGGCCCCTTGCCGCCGTCGTCGCCGAGCACGATGTAGCCCAGCCCCGCGGCCCCCATCTCGCTCTTCGCCCAGCCGTCGATCTTGTCGAACCACGAGCGCGGCTGCGCGCCGGCGCCTGGCGCCGGGATCGCGCGCACGGTCTTGTCCTTGAACGCCTTGAACGCGACGTCGTCGCGCGCGAACACGTCGCCGACGTCGGCGATGACGAGCGGGTTGCGCAGGTCCGGCTTGTCGTTGCCGTATCTGAGCATGGAGTCCTGATAGGTGATGTGCGGGAAATTCGCGGGCCCGCAATCGCGGCCGTCCGCGAACTCGCCGAACGTGCCGTGCAGCACCGGCTCGACCGCGGCGAAGACGTCGTCCTGGGTGACGAAGCTCATCTCGAGATCGAGCTGGTAGAACTCGCCGGGCGAGCGGTCGGCGCGCGCGTCCTCGTCGCGGAAGCACGGCGCGATCTGGAAATAGCGGTCGAAGCCCGCCACCATGATGAGCTGCTTGAACTGCTGCGGTGCCTGCGGCAGGGCGTAGAACTTGCCCGGATGAAGGCGGCTCGGCACCAGGAAGTCGCGCGCGCCTTCCGGCGACGACGCGGTCAGGATCGGCGTCTGGAACTCGGTGAAGCCTTGGCTGATCATCCGTCTACGGATGGTCGAGATCACCCTGGAGCGCAGCGTGATGTTCCTGTGCAGCCGTTCGCGGCGCAGGTCGAGGAAGCGGTATTTGAGGCGCGTGTCCTCGGGGTAGTCGAGGTCGCCGAACACCGGCAGCGGCAGCTCCTGGGCCTGGCTCTGCACCGACACATCTTCGATGCGGATCTCGACCTCGCCGGTCGGCATGTCCTCGTTCACCGTCCCGGCCGTGCGCGCGACGACACGGCCGGTGAGCGTCAGCACCCATTCCGAGCGGGCCTGGTCGGCGGCGGCGAACGCCTTGCCGTCCGGCTCCACGACGCATTGGGTGATGCCGTAATGGTCGCGCAGGTCGATGAACAGCAGCCCGCCATGATCGCGCCGCCGGTTGACCCAGCCCGAAAGCCTCACCGTCCGGCCGACATGCTCTTTGCGCAATTCGCCGCAGGTATGGGTGCGATAGGCGTGCATGACCTTGAGAAACCTTCGAAAACCGCGGCGGTTGTGGCGGGGCGGCCCCCCTTAGTCAAGGGCGCCGTAACCGCGCGGCGGCTTCGCGCGAACTCCATGGAAACACGCCGTTTGGGAGGGGTTCGATGAAGGTGGCGCTATCGATCTTGGGTGTCCTGGTCCTGCTCTACGGGCTGCATTGGATCGGTCAGGGCACGGGCTGGCTGCCTTGGCCCGCGGGCACGATCATGGATTACAACATGACGTTCACCTGGCTCGGGCTGGGGCTCGTGGCCGTGGGCGGTGCGCTGATCTGGGCCGGCCGGCGCTAGATCATCGTCCTGCACCTTGCGTAAGCTCACGGCGCTCCAGGAGATTCCCCGATGAAAGCGCCGCGCTTCGCCTTGCTTGCCCTTCTCGTCGCGACGCCGGTGCAGGCAGCGCCCAAGCCGCACAACGTGCTCGTCTTCGTGGCGGACGGGCTGCGCTATGTGAGCGTGACGCCGAAGACGGCGCCCACGCTGTGGCGGATCAAGAGCGAAGGCGTGGATTTCACCAACAGCCATTCGCTCTATCCCACGCTGACCACCGTCAACGCGTCGGCCATCGCGACCGGGCACTACATCGGCGACACCGGCGATTTCGGCAACACGATCTGGTCCGGCAAGGGCATCATCCAGCTCGAGGACGATGCCCAGCTGGCCCAAGCGAACGCGCAGTTCGGCGGCAACTACCTCAACGAGACCTCGCTGATCGCCGCGGCGCGCGACGCAGGCTTTGCGACCGCCGTCATGGGCAAGGTCGGGCCGACCGCCATCCAGGACGTGACCGACCGCGACGGCACCGGCCCCACGATCCTGATCGACGACGCCTATGGCATCACGATCTCGCCCGGCGTGCTCGACGAGATCAAGAAGGCGGGCCTTGCGACACCCGCGCCGAAGCCCAACGCGCCGAATGTCGAGCAGCAGAAATACATGGCCCAGCTCGCGACCACCGTCGTGCTGCCCCGGCTCGCGGCGTCCGGCTTGCCGTTCGCGATGCTCTATTGGTCGCGCGATCCCGATCTCAGCCAGCATCTCGAGAAGGACGGCAGCATCAACGGCGCCACGGGCCAGGCCGGCATCAAGGACGCCGACGACACGCTCGCGGCGCTGCTGGCCTGGCTGAGGGACAACGGGCTGGACAAGACGACGGACGTCTTTGTCACCGCCGATCACGGCTTCTCCACCATCGACAAGCACGTCGGCGGCGCGGAACTCGCCTCCGGCTTCCTGGCGAAGGATCTCAAAGCGTTTCCGCAAGCCCGCGTGGTGGCCAATGGCGGCTCGGACCTGATCTATCTCGACGGCGGCAAGAACGCGGCCGCGGTGGTCGATGCGCTCACCAGGCTCGACTACATCAGCGGCATCTTCGTCGACGACGATCTGGGCGACATCCCGGGCAGCCTGCCGATGAGCGCGATCAACTGGCGCGGCACGGCGCTGACGCCGCGCCCCTCCATCGTGGTGAGCTTCGCCTCGCATCTCGTGCCGGGCTGCAAGCCCGCGCTGATGTGCGCGGCGGAGGTCGCCGACACCTCCCTCGAATCGGGCCAGGGCATGCACGGCACCTTCAGCCGCGCCGACACGCGCAACTTCATGGCCGCCATCGGCCCCGACTTCAAAGCCCGGTTCGCGGACAGGGCGCCGGTCAGCAACGCCGACATCAATCCCACCCTGGCGAAAGTCCTTGGACTGACGATCGTCCCCAAAGGCGGCCTCGGCGGGCGTGTGATCGGCGAGGCCTTGAAGGGCGGCAAGCCGGTCGCGGCCTCGCGCGCACGCCAGGTCTCAAGCCCGGCGGCGAACGGCCAAAAGACCGTGCTGGACAGCCAAAAGGTCGGCGATACGCGCTATTTCGACGCGGCCGGGTTCCCCGGGAGGACGGTGGGGCTGGACGGCCGCTGAAATTCCTGCGCGGGCCTCGCGAATCCGCTATAGCGCTCAGGATGCGGATCATCCAGACAACCGCGGATCTGCGGGCCCTCACGGCCGAGCTTTCGCACGCCCCCTACATCGCCCTCGACACCGAGTTCATGCGCGACCAGACCTACTGGCCGAAGCTCTGCCTGCTGCAGATCGCAGCACCGGGCGGGGTGGCCGCGATCATCGATCCGCTGGCCGAAGGCATGGACCTGACGCCGTTCTACGAGATGCTCGCGCGGCCGGGCGTCGTGAAGGTGCTCCACGCGGCGCGTCAGGACATGGAGATATTCTCCCAGCAGGGCGGCGTGATCCCCGAGCCGCTGTTCGACACCCAGATCGCCGCGTTGGTCTGCGGCTTCGGCGACGCCGCGTCCTACGAGACGCTGGCGCGCAAGATCGCCAAGGCCGAGATCGACAAATCGGCGCGCTACAGCGACTGGAGCCATCGGCCCTTGAGCAAGCGCCAGCTCGAATACGCGATGGCCGACGTGACCCATCTGTGCACGATCTACGAGGCGATGACGAAGATGCTGGCGCGCTCGGGCCGCGCGAGCTGGGTCGAGGAGGAGATCCAGGCATTGCGCGATCCGGCGCTCTATCGTCTCGATCCCAAGGAGGCGTGGCGCCGCCTCAAGCCGCGTAGCAACAACAAGCGGTTCCTGGCGATGCTGGCCTCGCTCGCCGAATGGCGCGAGCGCGAGGCGCAGACGCGCGACATGCCCCGCGGGCGCGTGCTCAAGGACGAGGCGCTCACCGAGATCGCGGCGCATCCGCCGGAGAACGCCGAAGGGCTCGAACGCATCCGCGCCGTGCCGAAAGGCTTCGCCGCGTCGCGCATGGGCAAGGGGCTCTTGGAGGCGATCGAGCATGGCCGCCATGCGCCCGCGCCGGACGGCATCGAGCCGCGCGCGCCGCAGCGCCGGCGCGAACCCTCGCCCGGCGCCATCGACCTGCTCAAGACGCTGCTGAGGCTGAAGGCCGAGGAGGCCGGCGTCGCGCCGCGCCTCATCGCCGACAGCGACGACATCGAGAAGCTCGCGGCGCATGAGGACGAAGGCGTAGCCGCCTTGCACGGCTGGCGCGCCGAAGTCTTCGGCCACGACGCGCTCGCGCTGCGCAAAGGCGAACTCGCCATCGCGCTGGAGAACGGCGCGGCCGTGGTGGTGGAGCTGGAGGACGAGTGACATCTTTTCCTCTCCCCTTCGTGGGAGAGGACGCAAAATCTTACGTTTAGCGGAGCGAAGCGCAGCTAAGCGTTAGATTTTGCTGGTGAGGGGGAACCAGTCTTGGCTCCGGCGACTCACCCCTCACCTGAAAAATCAAGGGCTTGGTCTCCGCTAACGCTCCGCCCAAACCCATGATTTTTCTTCCTCTCCCTCAAGGGGAGAGGAGAACATCAGCGCCCTACCCCCTCGCCGCTGCCTCGATCCTTGCGATGTCGATCTTCCTCATCGTGAACATCGCCTCGGCGACGCGCTTGGCCTGGGCGGCGTCGGGCTGCGTCATGAGCTCGATCAGGCGGCGGGGCACGACCTGCCACGACAGGCCGTACTTGTCCTTGAGCCAGCCGCACATGCTCTCCGCGCCGCCGGCGACGAGCGCGTTCCAGTAGTGGTCGACCTCGGCTTGGTCGGCGCAATCGATCTGGAACGACACGGCTTCGGTGAACTTGTATTGCGGCCCGCCGTTGAGCACGGTGAACGCCTGGCCGTCGAGCTCGAGGGCGACCATCATCACCGTGCCCTTGGGCATCGGCCCGGCGTCGCTGTAATACGAGGTCTGCGTGATCCTCGAATTCGGGAAGATCGAGACGTAGAACTCCGCGGCCTCCAGCGCCTTGCCGTCGGACCAAAGGCAGGGGGTCAATTTCTGCTTCATTTCGCGTCCTCGTATTCGTCGTGGCGTCGCACCCAGTCGGTGAGATTGCCGCCCGCGCCCTCATCGCGCCCCTTGGGCGTGATGTCCAGCCACATATAGGTGCCGAGGCCGCGCTCGTCGCCGCGCGCATAGGCCGAATAGGTGTGATAAATCCCGCCGTCCCCGTCCTTGAAGAACACGCTCGTGCCGTGGAGATCCTCCATCGTCTCGTTCTTCGTCATCTCGAAATTATAGAAGACCGCGCCCTTGGCGAGCTCGTCCTTGGTGAACGAGACATGGAAGTCGTAGTTGAAGTCGCCGCCTTCCGACGACACCCACGGGAACTTCCAGCCCATGCGCTTCTTATAGGCCTGAAGCGTCTGAAGCGGCGCGCGCGACACGGCGATCAGGGTCACGTCGTGGTGCTTGAGATGCTGGTTGGCGCCGTCGACATGGTCGGCCAGGAACGAGCATCCGACGCAGCCCGTCTTCATCTGCGGCCCGTACATGAAGTGATAGACCACGAGCTGGCTGCGCCCGTCGAACAGCTCGGCGAGCGTCTTGCGCCCCTCGGGCGTATCGAAGGTATAAGCTTTCTCGACCTTCACCCAGGGAAGCGCCCGGCGCTCCGCCGTGACCTGCTCCTGCAGGCGGGTCAGCGCCTTCTCGCGCTCGAGCAGCGCGCGGCGCGCCGAGAGCCAGTCCTGTTCCGAAACGACGTCGTGATCCGCCATCTTCCGCCTCGCCGGGGGTTTGACAGTTAGGTTGATATCAACAGTAATGACCCCATGTCAAAACGCGATTCGCTCTCCACGGCCCAGACGCATCACATCCGCGACACCTGCCTGTGCCTTCATGTCCAGCGGGCGGCGCGGACCCTGGCGCGCCGCTTCGACGAGGCGCTGCGTCCCTACGGGCTGACCAACGGCCAGTTCTCGCTGCTCACCGCGCTCAACCGTCCGGCGCCCGCGCCCATGAGCGCCGTGGCCAAGCTGCTTGCGATGGACCGCACGACGCTCACCGCCAACCTGAAGCCGCTTGAACGCCGCCGCCTGGTGAAGGTTGCCGTCGACCCGGACGACCGGCGCGGCCGCGTCGTCACCCTGACCGTTTCGGGGCGCAAGCTCCTCGCCGCGGCATTTCCGGCGTGGCGCGAAACCCACGGCACTCTCGAGCCGCTGCTGCGCGGCGCCGACCGCTTCCGCGCCGATTTGCGCGCGCTTTCCTGAAGCAATGCACCTTGGGCGAGTTTTCCGCATTTACCGAGAATTCCATTTGAGATAGAAGTCCCTTGCTGCATTCGGCGAGGGGGCTTCCATGCGCGCTTTCAAGACGCTCGTGCTGGCTTTGGCCATGGCGCTGGGCGTGAGCGCGTCCGCGGCGACGCCGACGCACCACCTCAAGGGCAAGCTCACGCCGGCAATGGCGGCCAATTCGCTGACGCCGCCGAGCGATTGCTCCTATCGCGACATCGTGGTCGACCCGACGAAAGCCCCGGACTTCCAGAACCCGGAAGAGGTCCGCGCCACGGTCGCGCCCGACGGCAGCTCGAGTCTGATCACGACGCTCACCATCGCCTACACGAACGCGCGGATCGCCGGATGCGACGTCCACCTGCGCACCTATAACGGCCGCCTCGTGGGGCCCACGATGTTCGTCAAGCCGACGACGGTGATGGACGTGACGGTGCGGAACGCGATCGCGCCCCTGATGAGCAATCCCTGCCCCATGGAGGAGCATTCGAACACGCCGGGCATGGGCTTCGACATCACCAATCTGCATGTCCACGGCCTGCACGTCTCGCCCAAGGGCAACAGCGACAACGTCTTCGTCGAGATCTGCCCGCCGGGGACGCAGGGGCCGAAGGAGTTCCCGTTCCAGTTCAAGCTCGGCGAGAACCGCTCGCTCCAGCCGCCGGGCACCAACTGGTATCACCCGCACATGCACGGCTCGACCGCGCTGCAGGTGGCGAGCGGCGCCGAGGGCGGGCTCATCGTCGAAGGCGGCCAGGACAATCTCCCCGAGATCAGGGCCGCCAAGCAGCAGATCATGGTGCTGCAGGAGATCTCCTACAACGACAAGGGCGTGATCGAGAACTACGACAACATCGGCGATTGGGAGACGTACAAGCGCTCCATCACCGTCAACGGCCAGGTCCAGCCGGTCATCAAGATGCGTCCCGGCGAGGTGCAATATTGGCGGCTGATCGACGCCGGCATCTCGGAAAGCATGATGCTCTACGTCTACGACAACAAGACCGGCGAGCGCGTGGCGCTGAACGAGATCGCGACCGACGGCAACGCGCTCGGCCATCTCGACGCCTGGCGCAACAGGGTGCTCGATCTCGAGCCCGGCTATCGCAGCGACGTGCTGTTCAAGGCGCCGATGGTGACGCTGGCGCCGGGCGAGAAGCGGTACTACACGCTCTCCACCGCGGCCGTGTCGGGCACCGAGCGCCTGCAGGCCCTGATCCCGGGTCCTGACGACGCGAACCCCGCCCAGGTCAAGAAGGCCTATGACGAGGTCGATCCGATACAGAACGTCGTCTTCATCGAGGTGAGCGGCGATCCGAACGACATGGCGCTGCCGACCAATGCCCAGCTCGCGCCGTTCCGCACCTTCAAGGACATCGAGGACGACGAGATCGACCACGAATTCGACAAGACGGTCGTCTTCGCCTCCGGCCGGCGCATCTGCGACCCCGCCCAGCCGACAGAGCGCTGCACGACGCCCTGCACCAGCGGGCAGCCGAACTGCGCCAACCGGTTCATGATCAACGACCTGCCCTATACCGATCAGGTCAAATGGACGCTGCCGCTGGGCAAGGCCTCGGAATGGAGGGTTTCGACCGATCCGAATTCCGGCTCGGCGCAGCACCCCTTCCACATCCACGTCAATCCGTTCGAGATGACGCGCACGGGCCCCGACGGGCGGCCGGAGAAGGTCTGGAAGGACACGATCCTGGTGCGCAATGACGAGCACACGCCCGACAACCCGCTGGTCCTGCGCAGCCGCTACGAGGATTTCGACGGTCTCTTCGTCATGCACTGCCACATCCTCAACCACGAGGACAAAGGCATGATGGTGAAGGTGGAGATCGTAAAGTAGCTCTTGTCATTCCCGGCGAGAACCGCTCGCACCGCGAGCGGTTCGAGGGAAGGGAACCCAGGCGGATAGATCGAGACCGGTCTATCCACCTGGGTCCCCTTCCCTCACATCGACGCTATCGCGTCGATGCTCGCCGGGGATGACAGTTTTGCGCTACGACAGCTCGCCCTCGCCCGTGGCCAGCTCCTCGACCTCTTCCCCCTCGACATAGGGATCCTCGTCCGGGCCGAGCTGATCGGTCGGATTGGGCACGTCGAAGCCCGACGGCGGGATGGCGTCGAGGAAGCCTGCCGCCTTCAGCTCGTCGGTGCCGGGCAGATGGCCGACGCTCTCCAGCCCGAACTGGACCAGGAAGGCCTCGGTGGTGCCGTAGGTCACGGGACGGCCCGGCGTGCGCTTGCGGCCGCGGATCTTCACCCAGCCGACCTCCATCAGCGCGTCGATGGTGCCCTTGGAGAGGGCGACGCCGCGGATGTCCTCGATCTCGGCGCGGGTGACGGGCTGGTGATAGGCGACGATGGCGAGCGTCTCCAGCGCGGCGCGCGACAGGCGCTTCTGCTCCGGCTTCTCCTTGCGCAGAAGGAAGGCCAGGTCCGGCGCGGTGCGGAACTGCCATTTATCCGCGACGCACAAAAGGGTTACGCCGCGCTTCTCATACTGTCCCTGAAGCTCGGAGAGCAGCGCGGTCACGTCGGCGCCCTCGGGCAGCGATGTTGCCAGCGCCTTCGCGTCCAGCGGCTCCTCGGCCGCGAACAACAGCGCCTCCGCCATGCGCAAGTGCTCGGCGTTGATCTCCCCGCTCGGCTTTTCGGTGCTCATCTCGTCTTCTATTCTTTCGATCAGGCGGGCGACGTTTCTCATGCTATGGCCTCTTGGGCGGTCAGGCGATCCTTGACGTAGATCTCGTCGAAGGGCCGCAATTGCCGTATCTCGACCCTGCCGTCCCTGGCCAGCTCCAGGCAGGCCAGCAGGGTGCTGGCGAGCGCCGACCGGCGCCGCACCCCGGCCGACCAGTCGATCGGCAGGAGCCGCGTCAGCGCGCTCCAGTCCGGGATCTTGCCCAGCATCCGCTCCAGCCGCTCGCGCGCCTCCTCGATGAGGAGCACGGGGATGTGCTTAGGCTTGTAGGCCTTGCCGCCCAGCTTGCGCGCCCGCTCGGTCGCATAGGCGGTGAGCAGGTCATAAAGCGTGTCGGTATGGGTGCGCAGCTTCACCACTTTCACCGGCTCGGGCATGCCGCGGGAGAAGACGTCGCGGCCGAGCCGGTCGCGGCCCATCAGGCGCACGGACGCCTGGCGCATCGCCTCCAGCCGCTGCAGGCGCCAGCGCAGGCGCGCGGCCATCTCGTCGGCGGTCGGCTCGCCGTCCGCGCTCGGCGGCTGCGGCAGGATCATCTTGGATTTGAGGAAGGCCAGCCACGCCGCCATCACCAGATAGTCGGCCGACAGTTCCAGGTTCTTGCCGCGCGCCGATTCGATGAACAGGAGATACTGGTCCGCGAGGTCGAGGATCGAGATCTTCGCGATGTCGACGCGCTGGTTGCGCGCCAGCGTGAGCAGGAGGTCGAGCGGCCCCTCGAAGCCGTCGACGGCGACGACCAGCGCCTCTTCGGCCGTGGGCGCGTTCTCGAAGGCGCCGAACGCATCGCCGATCTCGCTCATGCGTCCCCCAGGAGCTCGGCGAGGCGCGCCTGCGCCGCTTCGGGGTCGAACCCGGACGGCCGCACGAGATGGGCGAGCGCGGCCTGGGCGCGCTTCAGGCTCACACCTTCCAACGGTTTGGCTTCCTCGGCCACTTCGCGCATTTCCTCCATCTTCCCGTTGCAGTGAAGCACGACATCGCAGCCCGCGAACAGAGCGGCTTTTGCACGCACGGAAATGGGCCCGGAAAGCGCGTTCATCGACACGTCGTCGGACATCAGAAGGCCATCGAATCCGATCTCGCCGCGAATCACGTCCCGAATCACCTTCGGGCTGGTGGTGGCCGGACGCTGGGGATCGAGCGCCTCGTAGATCACATGCGCCGTCATCGCCATGGGGCAATGGTTCAGGCTGCGGAAGGTGACGAAGTCGGTGGCGCTGAGTTCCTCGGCCCCGGTCGCCACGCGCGGCAGCGCCAGATGGCTGTCGGCGGTCGCCCGTCCGTGGCCGGGGATGTGCTTCATCACCGGCAGCACGCCGCCCTCGATCAGGCCTTCGATGGCGGCGCGGCCGAGGTCGATGATCGTGGAGGGATCGCGCGCGAAGGCGCGGTCGCCGATCACCGTGTCCGCGCCGTCGACCGGCACGTCGAGCACGGGCAGGCAATCGACATTGATGCCCAGCTCGCAAAGATCGTGCGCGATGAGCCGTGCGTTCAGATAGACCGCCTCGCGGCCGGCCTCTGCGGAGGCGTCATGCAGAGCGCCGAAGCGCGCAGCGGCAGGCCGCGCGCGCCAATGCGGCGGCTTGAGACGGGCGACACGGCCGCCTTCCTGGTCGATCAGCACGGGCGCGCTGTCATCGCCGACCGTCGCGCGCAACTCGCCGACCAGCGCGCGGAGCTGATCGGGGTCCGCGACGTTGCGGCCGAAGACGATGAAGCCCCACGGTTTCGCATCGCGGAAGAACGCGCGCTCGTCGTCGCCGAGCGCCGTCCCCGCGCAGCCATAGATCGCCCGCGTGCGCATCCCCATTCCCCGCTCGCTCCCGGCCGAGTTATTTCGCCGGGAAGCACGCTCCGCCTTCGGCGGTGAGCTTGCCGCACAATTGCGCGGCCTGCTCCTTGCTCGCGAAGCCGCCGACGCGCAGCCGGTACCATGTCCCTTTGGCGCCGAGATCGACCTGCTTCACGTCCTTCGCATAGCCCTGCAGGGTCGCTGTGTGCCGCGACTGATAGATCCTCCATGCCGCGTCGGCCTCGGCTTCGGATTTGTAGGCGCCGATCTGCAGGAGATAGGCACCGCCCGCCACCGGATGGCTGGGCGCGGCCGTCGGGCCAAGCGGCGCCGGCGGCGCGGTCGCCTCCGGCTCGGGCACGGTGGCGGTGTTGGTCGCGGTGCGGATCTGCGGCGGCGGCGGCGCGGCCTTGGGTGCTGCGACGGCGGGCGCAGGTTTCTTGACCTCCACGGGCACAGGCGCCGGCTTGGCGTCATTTGCGCTGGAAGCGGCGTCCGACTTGGCGGCAGGCGGCGGCGCGTGCGGCGTGACGACGTCGGTCTCGGGCGCGGCGTTGGACGGCGGCGGCGCGGCCTGCTTGTCGGACTGGTCGTCGGCGGGGGCTGCGTCCTGATAGATCTTGAGGCCCTTGTTGGGCGTCGCGTTCTCGCTGCCGTCGGCGGCGACCTTGGCGGGACCGGCCTCGGCCACGATCGTCTTGGGCGCGTCGTTGCGGCCTCGCGCGACGCCTTGGGTATAGGCAAGCCACACCACGCCGCCGAACGCGGCCAGCACGAAGAGCGCGATGACGATCAGCAGCGGAAGCCGCGAACCCTCGGCGTCGTCGTCCTCTTCCGCGCTGTAGATATGGACGTCGTCAGGCGGCTCGTAGGTGCCGCGTCCGATGCTGGGCATGGAACTGCTCCGAATCTGAAGGATCGAATTTAGCACCAAGCCGCGCCCAAATCATGGCGCGGACAGGGCAATTTCCCTGTGGAAGACGCGGGCGTGCTCGGCCAGCGCGAAGCTGTCGGTCATGCCTGCGATATAGTCGCGCACCACCCCGCCCGTGACCGCATCCCCCGGCGCGCCGCATTGGCGCGCCCAGTCGGGCGGAAGCAGCCCGGGATCGCGGCTGAGCGCCTCGAACAGCTCGCTCACGACGTCCTTGGCGCGGTTCATCGTCGCCATGACGCGCGGATGACGGTACATGCGCACGAAGAGGAAATCCTTGAGCGCGCGCACGCAGCCCTCCATCGCCGGCGAGAAGGCGGCCAGGCCCCTGCCCTGTCCGCGGACCTCGGCCGCGCTCTTGGGGCCGGCCTGCGCGATCCGGCGCCCTGTCTCGGCGAGAAGGTCCTCGACCAGCGAGCTCATCAGTGTACGAACCATCTCGCCGGTAAAGCGGCCGAGATCCAGCTCCCCGAACCGCGCTGTCACCGCTTTCGTATGCGCGCCCGCGAGCGGCGCCTCGGCGAGCTCGTCGACGCCGAACAGGCCGGCGCGCAATCCGTCATCGATGTCGTGGTTCACATAGGCGATGTCGTCCGCCAGCGCCGCGACCTGCGCCTCCAATCCGGGCCATGTCGAAAGATCGAGCGGCCAGCGCCGGTCGAAGCTCGCGATCGGACCCGCGTATGGCGGCGTCAGGGGCCCGTTGTGCTTGACGAGGCCCTCCAGCGTCTCCCAGGTCAGGTTCAACCCGTCGAACGCGGCGTAGCGGTGCTCGAGCTTCGTCACGAGCCTGAGCGCGTGGGCGTTGTGATCGAAGCCGCCGATGGATGCCGTCGCTGCGTTCAGCGCGTCCTCGCCCGCATGGCCGAACGGGGTATGGCCGAGGTCGTGGGCGAGCGCGACGGTCTCGGCCAGGTCCTCGTCGAGCGCCAGCACCCGGGCGAGCGAGCGGGCGATCTGGGCGACCTCCAGCGAATGGGTCAGGCGGGTGCGGTAATGGTCGCCCTCGTACTGCACGAAGACCTGGGTCTTGTGCTTGAGGCGGCGGAAGGCGGTGGAATGGATGATGCGGTCGCGGTCGCGCTGGAAGCAGGTGCGCGTGGCGCTCTCGGTCTCGGCATGGAAACGGCCGCGGCTTTCCTCCGGCCTGAGCGCGAAAGGCGCCGGATCCCGCGGAGGCTGGAACAGGGGGCCCAGCAGCCGGCCCGGCGGTTGGTCAAAATCTTGCCGCATGACGGTAACTATAACGTACATCCACGGGTCGGGAGGGAAACATGCTGAAGATCATAGGTGCCGCGGTCGTCCTGGCGCTGATTCTGGCCGGGGCGGCCTATACCAAGCCCAGCCGCGAGGATCTGCACGGCGCGGCCACGCAATATGCCGACAATTCGAGCTTCGTGGGGTCGGTGGCGACCCGCGTCACGGGGGTGTTTGGAAACGACACCTACGATGACTACATATTCTTCGACCGCTACCGGGTGTATGTAGGCAAAGAGCCGAAGATCGATTGCTTCGGCGCCTTCGGGAAGACCTCCTGCAGCCTGCGCCAGCCCGAGAAGACCGCCGAGGAACAATGACCGACGTCGAAGCCGCCCTGCCCGTCACCGTCTCCGCGCGCGCCGCCAAGCGCATCGCCCAGATCCTCAAGGGCGAGCCGGGGGCCGCGATGCTGCGCGTGGCGGTGACCGGCGGCGGCTGCTCGGGCTTCCAGTACAATTTCGCCATCGACGACGCGCGCATGGACGACGATCTCGTCGTCGAGCGCGACGGGGCGACGGTCTTGATCGATCCCGTCTCGCTCGATTTCCTCAAAGGCGCCGAGATCGATTTCGTCGACGACCTGATCGGCCAGGCGTTCAAGATCAACAACCCGAACGCCACCTCGTCCTGCGGCTGCGGGACGAGCTTTTCGGTTTAGGGCCTAACGCCCGCGCACCGCCGCCTCACCCGTCGGGCAGCCCGTGATCTTCGGGCAATAGATGAACGAGGCGCCGGCATCCTCCGCGTAGAGCGCGATCAGGCCGTGGCCATTGATGGCCCAGGCCTGCGCATAGCCCGACCCCGGCGGACGCAGCGCTTTGAAGGTCGACGTCGCCGTATTGTATTCGAACGGGTGCGGGCGGCGGTGCGCGTCGAGCCATTCGCCCACCGCCATGCCGGAATCATTGATGTCGTTCAGCTCGGTGCCGACCGCCCTGGCGTCGGGATAGTCGATCTGGGTGGAGACGCCGCCCTGGAGGATGAAGCCGTGGCTGGGATAGCCGATGGCAGAATCCAGATAGGTCCCCACGACCACGTTCGAGGCGTTGATTCCGCGCGGCTCGATCAGGGAACTCTGCGATATCGTCAGGTCGCCGGTGTATCTGCCCTTTTGAGCATAGTAGCCGGAGGTGTCCGGGTTCAGGCCATAGCCGACGACGACACCCGGATCGTTGATGCCGTACGCCTGGCCGTCTTGAATCACCACGTGACCGACCTTGATGTAGAAGGTCTTGCCGGATTTCAGCGACCGCTCGAACGCGAAATTGATGCCATCGTTCTGGCCGTCGTCGGTGTTTCCGACCATCATGCCCATGTCGTTGATGTGATGCGGCTCGGTGAAGCGCGCGCCGAGATCGAAGGTCTGATAGGTGCCGTCGGTCGTGCCCGCGAAGCCGTGCTCGATGCCGTCCGCCGTATAGTAGCCGCCGGCGATCTCGTTCCTGTCGTTGATCCCCTGGATCTTCGTGTTCGTGCTGCCCGCGGGCGGCACGACCGGCACATAGGTCGCGGCCGAGGCCGCGGTTACGCCCAGCAAGAGCGAACCCGTCAAGAGCGCCGTGCGCATGATTTCTCCCGCAAATCAACCGACCCGAGAGGCTACCGCCGGCCCGGCACGCCAACAATGGCGCGCGGCGTGCCGGAACGGCGGCGGAACAACTAGCAGTTGACCTATCGGTCCCTCAGGAGCCTCATCTTCGCCGGCATCGCGACGGCCGGATTCGAAGCGGCGCGCGGCTTGAACCCGGGCACCATCGCGACGGGCTTCGCGTCGGCGACCTCGAAGCCGCCCGCCGGGCACTTGCTCGGCTTCTTGGGACAATAGATGTAGGACGCGACCTGCGAAAAGTCCGAGGTGTAACCCTGCACCGCGATCATGCCCGCCGCGTTCACGCCGAAGGGAGCCGATTGCGGATAGCCGGGGATCGCGAAAGGCGTAAAGGCCGCCTTGCGGGAATCGTAGATGAACCCGAACTCGTCGCCGTTCGAATCCTCCCAGATGCCGGACACGATGCCCTTCGAATTCGCGCCTTCGAAAAGCGTCTGCAGCGCGTTCGGGTCGGGATAGTCGATCAGGGCCGCGGTTCCGTCGTGAAGGATGAAGCCCTGATAGCCGGTGCTGTTGTCGACCTTGGTGTAGCCGATCACGTCGCCGGATTGGAGCACGGCGCGCGGCCTCACGCGGATTGCCGTGAAGCCGAGATCGACCGTGGTCTTCACCTTGGCCTTCTTGCCCGTATAGCCGTCGACGGATAGATCCTCGTTGAAATTCTCCGCCGCGAAGATGCCCTTGGCGTTTATGTCGCCCACGGTTCCGTGCACCGGCGTTCCGGCGTTCGCGATGACCTTCACGGTGCCATCGGCGTAGCGCTCGAACTCGAGCACTTCGAAGGTGTTTCCGGCGGCCTGGTTCGCGATGCCTACGATCACGCCCTTGTCGTTGATGCCGCGCAGTTCCGTGCCCGGATCGTTGACATTGTCGAAGTCGAAAGTCGTGTAGTTGCCGTCGAGCGTTCCATAGAAGCCATGCGGCACCCCGTCGCCGTTGTCGTAGTAGCCGGCGATCACGTTGTTGTCGTTGATGGCCTGCACGGCCGTGACGGCGCTGCCCGGAACGGATGGTACCGGGATGAGCGTCGCGGCCTGGACCGATGCGGTTCCCAGCAGCGCGGCGAAAAGCGTGGCGAGTTTCGAAGATTTGCGCATGTTTCCCCCCAAAAGATTTTGCGCGATTTCGGCCACGCTATCGGGCGCTCTATCGGCGCACAAGCGTGCCGGGCGATTTGACGCGACGATTCAACGTGGGAGGGAGAACACGTAAATGCGTCCCGAGATGTTCTGCGGGAACAGCTTGTCGGCGCTGCCGATATAGACCTTGCCGTTCACCACCGCGGGCGACGAGCTGACGATCTCGTCGTTCGTCGTGCCGCTCCAGATGTTGGAGCAAGACGGTTTGCCGCATGGGCCTTCCTTCCACGCGAGCACCTCGCCGGTATTGCGCCCGGCATAGACCACGCCGCCCGCGATGGTGGGCGATGACAAAACGTCGGCCTGGAAACCGTCGCCGAAGAGCACCCATTCCTTGCTGCACGTCGCCTGCCCGCAACCGTCCGCGGCATAGGCGGCAAGGCTCGTCTCCCAGCCGATATAGACGTGGCCGCCATGGATCGCGGGCGAGCCGTTGAAGAAATCGGCGTTGTCGACGCCCTGCCAGAGCGGCGCGCATTGCCTGGCGCCGCAGCCCCTGGCATCGAAGGCGGAGATCGCGTGCTGCGAGCCGATATAGACGACGCCGTTCGCGATCGCGGGCGAGGATTGGAACACGGCGCTGCCGAGATCGCCGGTCCATTTCGGCTTGCAGACGGATTTGCCGCCACAGCCCTTGGCCTTGAACGCATAGAGCTTGCCGTCGTCGGAGCCGACGAAGACGAAGCCCTTGGCGACGAGCGGCGTGGATTCGATCGAGCCTGCGGTCTGGCCTACCCACAACGGCTGGCACTGCGCCGTGCCGCAGCCGTCGGCGTTGAACGCATAGAGCCTGCCGTCGAACGCGCCGACATAGACGACGCCATCCGCGACCGTGGGCGAGGATTCCAGGATGGACTGGCTTCCCGCCACGCCTTGCCACAACGGCGCACACACCGACCCGCCGCAGCCCGCGGCCGCAAACGCGTTCAGCTTTCCGGCGGCGCTGTCCGGATCGGTCTGCGATCCGACATAGACGATTCCGTTCGCCACCGTGGGCGAGTCCATGATCTGCGCGAGATTGGTCGACTGCCACAGCGGCGTGTCGCAGAAGCTCGCGCCGCAGCCGTCCGCCGGATAGGCCCACAGCGTGCCGTCGATCGTGCCGATATAGACGACGCCGCCCGCGACGGCGGGTGAAGAGAAGTCGACGATGTCGCCGAGCTGTGCCTGCCAGGCCTGCTCGAGCCGCGGCACGTTCGTCCTGTCCAGCGTCTTCTCGAATTTGTTGACGCCGGTATGGGCGTCGTTGAAGCGGAACTGCGGCCAGTCGATGTCGCCGGCATGCGCGGCGGAGGCGGCCCCGATCAAGATCGATATCAGGATCGGGAAAAACGGGAATTTCATGATGGCCTCCCTCCCGGGGTCGCATCGGAGTGCGGACTGTGCCACAAATCCCGCCTCTCGACCCGGCACAATCTTCGGAGAACCGATATGCGTTTCCTGACCGCGGCCGCGCTTGGCGCCGCCATGTCCCTTACCGCCCTCTCGGCCACCGCCGCGCCCACCGCCCAAGCCAACGCGGCCTATCTTGCTGCGAACGCGAAGAAGAAGGGCGTCGTCCAGGTGACCGCGTTCCAATACCGCGTCCTCGCCTCGGGCAAGGGCGCGCAGCCGGGCCGCCGCGACTGCGCCACGGTCAACTACAAGGGCTCGTTCATCGACGGCAAGGTGTTCGACCAGTCCAAGCCCGGCCAGCCGGTAACCTTCCCGGTCGGCGGCGTCATCCCCGGCTGGACGCTGGCGCTGCAGATGATGCGCGCGGGCGACAAGTGGGAGCTGACCATCCCCTCCGCCCTCGCCTACGGCAAAGGCGGCACGCCCGACGGCACGATCCCGCCCGACCAGACGCTGGTGTTCGAGGTCGAGCTGCTGAAGGTCGCGCCGTCCGAGATGGGGCAGTGCCCGCAATAGTTCGCGAAATCCGGCCGGCGCGTTCGGGCGGTTTTGATAGAGATTGAAGCTTCGACAGCCTGGAGGGCGAGATGAGGGGCAGGATTCTTGGCTACGACGCCGAAACCTTCAAAGGCGTGCTGAGCGGCCACGACGGCCAGCGCTACGATTTCGTCGATTCCGACTGGCGCGGCACCGGCGATCCGCGGCCCGGCACGGAAGTCGATTTCCAGATCGACAACGGCACCGCGAAGGACGTCTTCCCGTTCGTCGAGACGGTGCCGCAATACGTCCCGCCGCCCCAACCGCAATACGTGCCGCCGCCGCAATACGCGCAGCCGGTTCCGCCTTACGGCCAGCCGGTGCCGCCCTACGGCCAGCCGCAGCAGCCCTATCCGCAGCCGGGCCAGCCCTACGCACAACCGGCTCCGCCTTACGGCCAGCCCTACGCTCCGTCGCCGGGGGCCTATGCGCCCGGCTTCGCGCCGCCCGGCTACGCGCCGCAGGTCGAGCCGCACAATGGCAGCCTCGGCCATGTGCTGTTCTCGTTCCACGGCCGCATCAGCCGGTCGGAATACTGGTTGAAGGGCGTGCTGCTCGGCGGCTTCTTGTGGGGCATCGCCATCGTCGTCGGCGTCATGATCGACGGCGCCCTGGGGAACATCAACCTCAACAGCCCCGACGACCCCAACTCCCGCGGCGCCATCGTCGGCGCGCTTGTCCTTTTGTTCGGGTTGTTTTGGCCGAACCTGGCGATCCAGGTGAAGCGTTGGCACGACCACGACAAGAGCGGCTGGTTCGTGCTGATCAATCTGATCCCGATCGTCGGCGCGGTCTGGTCGTTCATCGAGCTCGGATGCCTGCGCGGCACCATCGGCCCCAACCGGCACGGCGCCGACTCGGTCCCGCATTATTGATGCAACGTCGATCCTTCTCCGTAAGGACGGGGGAGAATGATCAGTGCGCCGCGTGCAGGCGCGATTTCATGTCGAGCAGCTCGCCCAAAAGCGCTTCGAGCTTGGCGCGCTCTTCCTGCGCCAGCGACGCCGACGTCATCTCGCCATGCGCGCGCTCGACCATCGCCTGGGCGGCGCGGGCGTAGCGCGGCTCGTCGTCGGCCGGCGTCTCGAACTCGATTTCCCGCGGCGCGTCGTCTTCGCGCGGATTCTCGAACACCACGATGTTCGACGGCGGCGCGCTGCTCGCATAGGCCGCGCGGCCGAGCTCGGCGACATAGCGCTGGCCGCGGTCGCGCATCACCTTCTGCGCGCCCTTGATCGTGAAGCCTTCGCGATAGAGCAGCGTGCGGATGCCGCGAAGCAGATCGACGTCCTCGGGCCTATAGTAGCGCCGGCCGCCGGCGCGCTTGATCGGGCGCACCTGCGCGAAGCGGCTTTCCCAGAAGCGCAGCACGTGCTGCGGCATGTCGAGCTCGAGGGCGACTTCGCTGATCGTGCGGAA
>JAJPHG010000039.1 GCA_021325375.1 Alphaproteobacteria bacterium
CCGCCGGCGCGCTTGATCGGGCGCACCTGCGCGAAGCGGCTTTCCCAGAAGCGCAGCACGTGCTGCGGCATGTCGAGCTCGAGGGCGACTTCGCTGATCGTGCGGAAGGCTTCCGGCGACTTCTCGCGAAGGACGGCGCTTGCCAGCATCGCCATCAGTCGTCACCGCCTTCGGGCGGCGCCTGACCGTTGATCACGGCCTTGAGCACATGGCTCGGACGGAAGACGAGCACGCGGCGCGGCGCGATCGGCACTTCGTCGCCGGTCTTGGGATTGCGGCCCATGCGCTGCGACTTCTGCCGCACCGCGAAGGTGCCGAACGAGGAGAGCTTGACCGTCTCGCCCTTCGAGAGCGCGGAACAGAGTTCTTCGAGGATGTCCTCGACCATCTGCGCGGACTCGTTGCGCGACAGGCCTACGGCCTGAAAGACGGCTTCGGTCAGATCCGCGCGGGTGAGCGTGTTAGCGGACATGTTGGCGGGCGACTCCCTTCCTCGGCCTCGAAGTTAGGGGGAAGGGAATTTGCCGTCAACGTCAAAGGGTTGGGGGGCGAAGTTGAGCTGGGGATTACCAGCGCACGAGTCCGGCGCCCCAGGTGAAGCCCCCGCCCATGGCCTCCAGGAGCACCAAATCGCCGCGCTTGATCCGGCCGTCCTCGACCGCCGTCTGCAGGGCCAGCGGCACCGAGGCCGAGGAGGTGTTGCCGTGGACCGCCACCGTCGAGATGACCTTATCGGGCGGGATCCCGAGCTTGCGGGCCGTCCCATCCAGGATGCGCTGGTTGGCCTGGTGCGGCACGAACCAGTCGATGTCGGCGACGGCGAGGCCGGCTTCCGCCGCCGAGGCCTCTATGGCGGCCGAGATATTGGTCACCGCGTGCTTGAAGACTTCCTTGCCCTTCATGCGCAGATGGCCGGTCGTCTGGGTCAGCGAGGGGCCGCCGTCGACATAGAGCAGGTCATGCAGCCGCCCGTCCGAGAACAGCTTGGTGTTGAGCACGCCGCGGTCGGCATTGGTCCCCTCGCCCTCGCGGGCCTGCATCACGAAGGCGCCGGCGCCGTCGCCGAAAAGGACGCAGGTGGTGCGGTCGGTCCAGTCGAGAAGCCGCGACATCGTCTCGGCGCCGATCAGCAGCACGGTCCTGGCCTGCCCCGCCTTGATGAAATTGTCGGCGACCGAGAGCCCGTAGATGAAGCCCGAGCACACCGCCTGGACGTCGAAGGCGGCGCCGCGCGACATGCCGAGCCGGGACTGCACCACGGTCGCGGTCGCGGGGAATGTCTCGTCGGGCGTCGTCGTGGCCACCACGATCAGGTCGAGCTCGCCCGCGTCGATGGCGGCGTCCTTGAGCGCCGCGCGCGCGGCGGCGACCGCGAGCATCGACGTGGTCTCGCCGGGCAGTGCGATGCGGCGCTCGCGGATGCCGGTGCGCTCGCGGATCCATTCGTCGCTGGTGTCGACGCGCTTGGAGAGCTCGTCGTTGGTGACGACGTTGTCAGGCAGGCTGATGCCGGTGCCGATGATCTCGGATCGGATCACGAAGCGGCCGCCTCGGGCACCGCGTGGCCTAGATGCGCGCGGTCGGCGACGATGCGGGCGATGATGCCCGATTGCGCCATGTCGACGGCCATGTCGAGGGCGCTGGCGAAGCCCATCGCATCCGTGCCGCCATGGCTTTTCACGACGATGCCGTTGAGGCCCAGGAATATCCCGCCATTCGCCGAGCGCGGATCGAATTTGCGGCGCAGCGCCTTCAGCGCGCCCGAGGCGAGCAGGCCGCCGATACGGCCGAGCAGCGAGCGCGTCAACGCCGCGCGCAGGAAGCCGACGAACATCTTGGCGGTGCCCTCCGCCGTCTTGAGCGCGATGTTGCCGGTGAAACCGTCCGTCACCACGACGTCGACCGTGCCCTCGGCGATGTCGTCGCCCTCGACGAAGCCGTGGAACTCGATCGGCAGCGACGCATTGCGCAGGATGTTGGCGGCCGACTTGACCGAGTCATGCCCCTTCACGTCCTCGGAGCCGACATTGAGGAGGCCCACGCTCGGTCGCTCCAGCCCCAGGATCGCGCGCGCGAAGGCTTCGCCCATCACGGCGAAGTCCACGAGCTGCTCGGCATCCGACGAAACGTTGGCGCCGACGTCGAGCACGACGCTCTGCCCGCGCTTGGTCGGCCAGATGGCCGCAATGGCGGGGCGCGAGATGCCTTCGAGCACGCCGAGCTGGAACATCGACATCGCCATCAAGGCGCCGGTGTTGCCGGCGGAGATCGCGACCTCCGCCTCCTTGTTCTTCACCGATTCGATCGCGCGCCACATCGAGGTGTTGCGGCCGCGGCGCAGCACGATGCTCGGCTTGTCCTCCATGCGCACCTGCTCCGCGGTGTGGCGGATGGCGACGCGCGGGCCGAGCTTGGCGTGCTTGGCGACCAGCGGCGCGAGCTGCGTCTCATCGCCGTGCAGGATGAACTTCGCGGTCGGATGGCGCAGCACCGAGCGGCCGAGCGCGGCGATGACCACGCCGGGTCCGGCATCGCCGCCCATCGCATCGATGGAAACTGTCAGTTCACGCGCCAAATCGCTTGAGCCTCTCGGGCCGACGATTATGTCACAACTGTCAGGCTTTGGCCTTGATCACTTCACGGTCTTTGTAGTGGCCGCAAGCGCCGCAGATATGGTGCGGCCGCTTCTGCTCGCCGCAATTGGGACATTCCGCATAGTTGGCGGGGGCCAGCGCGTGGTGCGACCGGCGCATGTTCCGCTTGGACGGAGAGGTTTTTCGTTTGGGGACCGCCATCGCGGAAACTCCTGATTTGCCCCGCTTCGGGTCGAATCGTCCTTTTGCGCGACGGGTTTGACGCGCTTTTCGGCCTCTTGCGGGGCGGGCAAAACAAGGCGCGGAGTGAACAGGAAACCGTTTCCGGTTTCAAGCTGCAAAAATCCAGGGATTCCCTGGGTTTTCCTCATTCGTCATGGCCGGGCTTGACGAGATGGGTCTATTTGAGCTTCCCCAGCGCAGCGAAAGGGTGGGCGTCCTCGTCCGTCCCGTCCGTGGGCGGTTCGAACTCGACCCCGGGACAGCGGGGATAGGGATCGATCAGGAGCGCCAGCTCCTCCAGCACGGGCACCGCGAGGTCGTAGTGCAGGCTCGCGATCTCCTCGCGGCCGTCCTCGTCGACCGGCGCGACGTCGCTGTCGAAGGACTTCACCTGGGTGAGGAAGAGGTCCCGCGTGAAGCTGCTCTCGACATGGCTCTTCACCGGCTCGAGCGTCACCACGCAGCTCTGCACGATGTCGGCCGTGAGCACGGCGTCGAGGGAAAAGCGCGTCGGCGTCACCTTGCGCAGGTCGATCTTCGCCCGGAAAGCGTCCAGCGCGTCGATTCCGGCCCATTGCGCGATGCGCGCGCGCTCTTCGTCGCCGGGCGCGATGACGACCTCGTCGTCCGCCTGGCCGAGCCGGCCGAGCTCATAAGGTTGCGCGATCGGGAAATCGCTCATGGCAGCGGCCCGAAATCGACGTCGCCGGAGGCAAGGTCTTCCTCGGCCAGGCGCGCCTTCGCCACAAGCACATAGCGCGCGACGTCCGCGGCGTGGCCGTCCGCTGCGCCGCGATAGAGATTGCGCCCCAGCGCCTGCGTCATCGCGCCCTCGTCCGGGCTTCCGCCATAGGCCTTGAGGCGGCCGTAGAAGGCGTCGGCCATCGCCTTCATCCGCCGCCCGAGCCCCATGTCGCCGGCACCGAGGTCGCGCAGCCCCTCGTCGAAGCTCACGAACAGCGCGTCGGTGAGCGCCTGTGACAAATCGTTAAGACGCTGGGCGCGCAGCCGCTCCAGCACCAGCCAGGCATGCAGCACGATGAGGTCGAAACGGCCGTCTACGGTGTCCGCGACGCCCAGTTTCGCGTAGAAAGCCGGCTCGCGCGCCCGCGACACGATGCCCGCGTTGAGGCGCGCCGCCGCTTTCCGCCAGGCCCTGGACTTGCCAGCGATATTCAGCATGACGACACTTCCGGGGCGGCTTTGTCTTGAATCCGCCCACGCCTGAGGCTAGCACAGCGGACCGGTATGACGAGGTTTGGGATTTCGGCCATGAGAGCGTCAATTCTTTGCATTGCCGCCTGCGCGGTGTTGATGGGATGCGTGCCCGTCGTCAGCCAGCGCGGCTATCTCCAGGACCTCGACAACGAGGCCGGTATCGACCCATCGAGCGACACCAAGACGACCATCCAGCAGCGACTGGGCTACCCGTCCACCGAGGCGACGTTCACCTCGGACGCCTGGTACTATATCTCAAGCGTCGAAAAGCAAATCGCCTTCTTCCACCCGACGGTGGAGTCGCGCGCGATCCTGGCGATCTATTTCGACAAGAACGGCAAGGTCACCGACATCAAGCATTTCACGCTCCAGGACGGCCACGTCTTCGCGCTGGAGAACCGCGAGACGCCGAGCCGCGGACGCGAGCTGACCTTCCTGCAGCAGCTCTTCAACGCAACGCCGGGCGTGCCCATCGGCTCGCCGAACCAGAACCCCGGCCAGAGCGGTCCGCCGGGTGGCGGCGGCGGCGGCGGCGGGTATCCGTAAACAAAACGACCCTCCCCTTGAGGGAGGGTCGAAATCTGCGAAGCAGATTTCGGGAGGGGTTGGTGCAAGACCCCTCCCCGAAAAATTTTTCGCTGCGCTCAAATTTTTCGACCCTCCCTCAAGGGGAGGGTCGACTCATTTCAGAACGCGTGCGCCAGCGTCGCGAGCAGCAGCAGCGCCACGATGTTGGTGATCTTGATCATCGGGTTGACGGCGGGACCGGCGGTGTCCTTGTAGGGATCGCCGACCGTATCGCCCGTCACCGCGGCCTTGTGGGCTTCGGAGCCCTTGCCGCCGTAATGGCCGTCCTCGATGTACTTTTTCGCGTTGTCCCACGCACCGCCGCCCGAGGTCATCGAGATGGCGACGAACAGGCCGGTGACGATCACGCCCATGAGCATCGCGCCCAGCGCGTTGAACGCCTCGGCCTTGTCGTGCGTCACGAAGTAGACGACGACGAAGAGCACGACGGGCGACAGCACCGGCAGCATCGACGGGATGATCATCTCGCGGATCGCGGCCTTGGTCAGCATGTCGACGGCGCGGCCGTAATCCGGCTTCTGCGTTCCCGCCATGATGCCGGGCATCGCCTTGAACTGGCGGCGGACTTCCTCGACCACCGCGCTCGCCGCGCGCCCGACCGCCGTCATCCCCATGCCGCCGAAGAGATAGGGCAGCAGGCCGCCGAAGAAGAGGCCGACCACGACCCAGGGATTGGCGAGGCTGAAGTTGATCTTCTCGATGTTGAGGCCCGCGAAATACGAGTAGATGTCGGAATGCGCGGCGAAGTACTTGAGATCCTCCGTATACGCCGCGAACAGCACCAGCGCGCCGAGGCCGGCGGAACCGATGGCGTAACCCTTGGTCACGGCCTTGGTCGTGTTGCCGACGGCGTCGAGCGCGTCGGTGGTCTTGCGCACGTCGCCTTCCAGGCCCGCCATCTCGGCGATGCCGCCGGCGTTGTCGGTGACCGGACCGAAGGCGTCGAGCGCCACGATCATGCCGGCGAGCGAGAGCATCGTCGACACCGCGATGGCGATGCCGAACAGGCCCGCCAGCAGATAGGTCACGACGATGCCGACGCAGATCACGATCGCGGGCATCGCGGTCGATTCCATCGACACCGCGAGGCCCTGGATGACGTTGGTGCCGTGGCCGGTGACGGAGGCCTTGGCGATCGACTGGACCGGGCGGTAGTTCGTGCCCGTGTAGTACTCCGTGATCCAGATCAGCAGGCCCGTCACCACGAGGCCGACGACGCCGCACTCGAACAGGCTCATGCCGGTGAACTCCAGCCCGCCGCTGGTCGTCAGCACGGCGTGGATGCCGCCCGGGATAATCCATTCGGTCAGCGGCCACAGGCCCACGAGCGACAGCACGCCGGTCGCGATCACGCCCTTGTAGAGCGCGCCCATGATGTTGTTCGACTTGCCGAGTTGGACGAAGAACGTGCCGATGATGGAGGTCAGGATGCACATGCCCGCGATGGCGAGCGGATAGATCATCAGCGCGGTCTTGAGCGAGCCGACGAAGTAGATCGAGGCGAGCACCATCGTGGCGACGGTCGTCACCGCGAAGGTCTCGAACAGGTCGGCCGCCATGCCGGCGCAGTCGCCGACATTGTCGCCCACATTGTCGGCGATGGTCGCCGGGTTGCGCGGGTCGTCCTCGGGGATGCCCGCCTCGACCTTGCCGACCATGTCGCCGCCCACGTCGGCGCCCTTGGTGAAGATGCCGCCGCCCAGACGCGCGAAGATCGAGATCAGCGAGGCGCCGAAGCCGAGGGATACGAGCGAGTCGACGATGATGCGGCCCTGGTGGTCGTCATTGGGATCCAGATGCAGGCCGCCGGTCAGGAACGCGTAGTAGCCCGCAACGCCGATCAGGCCGAGGCCCACCACCAGCATGCCGGTCACCGCGCCCGAGCGGAACGCGACGGACAGTCCCTGCGCCAACCC
Source organism: Alphaproteobacteria bacterium (assembly GCA_021325375.1). Lineage (GTDB taxonomy): Bacteria > Pseudomonadota > Alphaproteobacteria > Micropepsales > Micropepsaceae > Rhizomicrobium. Next base: position 6,539 of record JAJPHG010000039.1, read on the forward strand.
GTGACGCGCGGCTTCGGCCGTGCGCACGTTGGCGCGGACCGAGACGTTCATGCCGACATAGCCGGCCAGGCCCGAAAGGAAGGCGCCGATGAAGTAGCCGACGGCCTCCTGCCAGCCGAGGAACCAGAAGGCGAGCGCGAAGATCACCACGCCCACGATCGCGATCGTCATGTACTGACGATTGAGGTAGGCGCGCGCGCCTTCCTGGATCGCGGCCGCGATCTCCTGCATGCGCGCGTTGCCCGCGCTCATCGAGAGGACGGACCGGATGGTCCAAACGCCGTAGAGCAGCGCCAGCACGCCCGCTCCCAAAATGAGTTCTAGCTCCAGACCCATGTTCTTGATCCCTGCCTAGCGGATTTTCGGATACTGACCCGGACGGCGTTCGCCGCCGATCCCCATGGCCGGCCGGAATGGACCTACCGCTTCAAGGGCGCGCGACGTATGCCAAAAGCGGGCGCGCGAGGCAATAATCGGAATTGACGCATTTTGTGGGGCCTTCCACAGCCTCCCTGTCATGGCCCGCGAATGCCGGTCACCCAGGTGACGCAGCCCAGCTTTCGCCAGGCCAAGCAGCTTCAACTGGGCGGCCGGCATTCGCGGGCCGTGACAATTTCTTCTGTAAATATCTGACGCGCTTGCATTAATTCCGAAATGAGGCGCCAATCCCCCGCGGGAAGCGGGGGCGGATCCTCATGTGGAATCGGATACCGGTCATCGTCAGAGCCGTCGTCACCGGCATCCTGGTAGGGCTCATCGCGGCCAATCTCTGGCCCGTCTTCCTGTTCAAGCTGGGCATGCCCACCGCGGCCGCGGTCGAGGCGGTGTTCCTGGCCGTCTATGTCTGGTGGGTCCGCGGCGGCGGGCCGCCCAGGTCGTGGAAGACGGCGCGCGCCAAGAACTTCCGCAGCCGCAAGCTTTCCGCGCGCGACTGGACATGGGGGCTGATCGCGGCGGTCGGAATCGCTGCGAGCGTGCATGCGGCCATCGTGGTCCTGTTCCGCCTCGTCCCCTTCCCGGCCGCGGCGTTCCATCGCGGCTACGACCTTTCCTTCATCCCGACGCGTGAGATGCAGCTTCTGGCCTGCGTCGTCTCAGCCGCGTCTGCCGGCATCTGCGAGGAGACGGGTTTCCGCGGCTATATGCAGGTGCCGATCGAGAAACGCCACGGTGCCTTCGTCGCGATCTTCATCTCCTCGTTGTTCTTCATGGCGATCCATCTGACGAAGGACTGGTCGCTGATCGGGATGGTGCCGATCGTCTTCGTCGCGGGCGTGCTCTACGGCACGCTCGCCTGGGCGTCGAAGAGCCTCGTCTTCGGCATGATCGGCCACACGATCATGGATATCGGCCTGTTCGCCTATTGGTGGACGCAGATCCTGGGGACATTCTCGCAGCGCCCGATCTCCGAAACCGGCATGGATCAGAATTTCTGCATTGAATGCACCGCACTAGGTGCAGCGCTGGTCATCGCGCTGGGTGCAATCGTGCGGCTGCGCTCATTGCGGCCTGTTTAACCCCCAGGTTGATTGGCGAAGCAACTTTTGGTAGTGTTCCTCATATATTCGCATCGGGGGGCGGTATGCATAGTTCAATCTCGTGCAGATTTCTGTCGTTCGTCGCCGCAGTCGGACTGGTGCTCTCGGCGAACTCCGCTTCACCGCGGACGTTGAACATCCCCCCCGTCATGCAACAGACACCGGAATGGTGCTGGGCCGCATCTTCCGAGATGGTATTGAAGTACTACAGGTTTCCAAACTTGAACCCGGCGGGCAACTATCAATGCGGCGTTGTCGGCGCACAGGGCGGATATTGCGCGGCGAGTTGCGCAATGTGCCTCAACGCCGGAGGGACGACGGATCGAATCGCGGCGGTTATTCAGGCGTATCAGAATTATGCGCAGATGCTTCGGCACTACAGCAATTCGGACTTCAGTCCAGCCGCGGTCGGCGTTCTGTCGGAACAGGAAATCATCGATTCCATAGATGCAAACGCGCCGATCATCGCCGGAATCTCGCCCACCATCCCGTTCCCGCCAAATCTGGGCTTCAGCCAGCACGCGGTCGTCATTGTCGGCTACGACGGCGATGCCGACAATCTCGACGTGATCATAAACGATCCCTTCCCCTATCCGGGGTTCGCGGTTCCCTATGTGCAGGCCGGCGGCCGGCGCTTGACGTACGGAAGATATGAACTTCCCTATCAGACCTTCGTCGATCACTTCGACTACGGCAATTCAATCACCTTCAACTAGCCGACCTGTCTCATTTATCCGGCGGCGTTGAAGAGGCCGGTGCGGACGGCAGTAGCAATGGCGCAAGCAGCGCGTGGTTCCATGCGCATCGATTCTGAGCGTTCAGCCAAACAGCTCCCGGCTGAAAGTACGCGGCACGCACATAGGGAGGCATCGGAAGAGTGACAAGTTCGTGAGACCATCGGGAGACAATGCCGTCAAGACCGCTACACTGCCCATAGGTCCCCTCGGTCACCATCCAATCGCCTAAGATCAATATGCGTTCGACCTGCATAGCGTCGGAATCTGCTTTACCGAGCGCTGTCTGGAAGTCGTTCCGGACGTCGCGCATCGCATCCGCGTCACCCAATTGGGCACGCGCCTTCGCGCGCATTCGCAAGGTTTCCACGGTCATGTAGGTGCCGCGCGCGACGCCGACCGCATCGTTGGCCAGCGCCAGCGAGGCTGCGGGATCTATCTGATATTCGAACGTTGATAAGACGACGAAATCTGCCGTGCCGAGGCGTTTTTTTACAGACGGCAGCAAATTCATCGCATCATTGGCAACGCTCATAGCTTGAGCCTGGGCCGCCATCGATTTCTGCAGCGGGCCGTCGAGGCCCCCTTGTATGAGCGGCATCAAAGAAGTGAGTTGCTGAACATCACTTTCGAATTCACGGTACTGCTTGTCTTGCTGCTCCTCAGGCTGAGAAATAATTTTGTCGTAAACCGTGAAACCGCCATTCGCCGTTGATAGAACGAAGCCGATGACGGCCGCCCACAATGTTATATTTTCCTTGTTGGACCCCGTTGTCAGGGACTTCCAGAATTTGGATTTCGCCATTTCAACACCCCCGAGCGAAATGAACAATAGCTACTTATAATTGAGAACCATATGTGTCGTCAAACCAGCCTGCGAAGGGTGTTCGGCCTCGGGCAGAACTGAACGTCGATAGACTGCAGCGGATGAGTGCGGCGCGCTCGGGCTCGCCCTCGTCGTCACGCTGATCGCGATCGTGCAGCTGCGCCGGCGGACGACCTGACTGCGGCGCGGGCCAGCGCGACCTTCATCGCGGCGCCGAGCGCGTTGTAGTCGTAGGGCTTGCGGATGATCGGGAACTCGTGGCCCACGCGTTCGGCCGCGCTGCTGTAGCCGGTGGCGAGCAGCACGGGGAGCCGCGGATAGCGCTCGCGCATCGTCCGCGCCAGCGCCAGCCCGTCCATGTCGCCCGGCATGACGATGTCGCTGAAGACGAGGACGATATCGTCGCGGCGCGCCAGGATGTCGAACGCCGCGGCAGGCCGGTCCGCGCGCACCACGTGATAGCCCAATTGCTCCAGCATCAGCGTGCTGACCTCGCCGACCTCGGTATTGTCCTCGACGACGAGCACGAGCCCCTTGCCGCGCACCGCGTCGCCCATGGGCACCGGCAGGTCGGGCGGCACAGCGCTCGCCTGCGAACGCGGCAAGTAGAGCGTGACGGTCGTGCCCTCGCCCGGCTTGCTCGCGACGTGCACGTCGCCGCCCGACTGCCGCGCGAAGCCGTAGACCTGGGAAAGCCCGAGCCCGGTGCCCTTGCCGACTTCCTTGGTCGTGAAGAACGGCTCGAAGACCTTGGCCAGCACGTCGGGGGCGATGCCGGTGCCGGTGTCGCCGAGCGACAGCGCCACGAATTCGCCGTTTAGAGGCATCGCCCTGCCGTCGAGGACGAGGTTCTGCGCCCGCACGCCGAGCGTGCCGCCGTTCGGCATCGCGTCGCGCGCGTTGACGGCGATGTTGACGAGCGCGAGCTCGAACTCGCTCGGATCCGTCTCCACGCGCCAGGTATCCTTCGGAATCGACATGTCGAGCCTGATCGCGCCGCCGACGGAGCTTTCGAGCAGGTCGCGCACCGAACTCAGCCGCTCGGCGAGGTCGATGGTGACGTTCTCCAGCCTCTGGCGCCGCGCGAAGGTGAGGAGCTGGCGCGTGAGGTTGGCGCCGGTCTGCGCCGCCTGCTCGATGGCGTCGAGCGAGCGGACGTCCTTGGCATTCTTGGCCTCCCCGGCGCGCAGGCGCATGAGCTGCACCTGTCCCTTCACGATCATCAGCAGGTTGTTGAAATCGTGCGCGACGCCACCGGTGAGATGGCCGATCGCCTCCATCTTCTGCGATTGGGCGAGCTGCACCTGGGCGCGCTCGAGCTGAAGCTGGGCCTCGCGCTTCTCCGTCATGTCGCGCGTGATCTTGGCGAAGCCGAGCAGGTTGCCCTCCTCGTCGTGCACCGCGTCGAGCACCGCGAAGGCCCAGAAGCGGCTGCCGTCCTTGCGCAGCCGCCAACCCTCGGTCTCGTAACGGCCGTACTCGCGCGCGACGCGCAGCGCGTTCATCGGGACGCCGGCCTCGCGGTCCTCGGGCGCGAAGAACTCCGAGTAGTTCCTCCCCACGATCTCCTGAGCGGTATAGCCCTTGATGCGCGCGGCGCCTGCGTTCCAGCTCGCCACCGTGCCCTGCGGATCGAGCATGTAGATCGCGTAGTCGGTGACGCTCTCCACGAGAAGGCGGAAATTGCGCTCGCTGTCGCGAAGCTGCGCGATCGCCTGCTTCGTCTCCGCGGTTTGCGCCGAGGCATTGCTCGCGAGCATCGCGCCGTCACTGCGCAGGAGCGCCTCGACCCTCCTGCGGCGCTCGATCTCGTCCTGGGCGGCGCGATAGAGCCGCGCGTTGTCGATGGCGATGGCGGCGTGCGCCGCGATGCCTTCGGCGAGCATCTCGTGCTCGGCGGTGAAGCGGCCGGGTTGCGGATGGCCGAAGAACAATCCGCCCACCACCTTGCCCGAGCGCGACACTACGGACACGGCAAGATAGGAGCGCACCGCGGGACAGCCCTCGCCGTAATGCGCGTCCTTGGTGATGTCGTCGGAGCGGACAACCGCCTTGCCCGCGAAGGTCGGCGCGAACACTTTCGCGTCACGCGGCAACTGGAAGGCCGGGCCCCCTTCCTTCGCCGCGCAAGATATGGAGCTTTCGGCCGCCGCGTTCCGGTCATTGTAGAAAAACGAACCGAAGGCCGCGCCGGTGATCTCCGTCGCCGCGTCGGTCACGACCTGGACCGCGCGCTCCAGATTGAGCTCGGAGGCGATCTCCTTGCCAACCCGGAGCAGGATTTCGAGCCTTTTGGCTTCTTCTCCGCCCCCGCCCATCGATGCCATTAACTACGCCAGCCTTCTGCCTACAGCCCTTCGCAACGAGGGAGAACGTACAGGGACTAACCAAGTTCCGTCCAAAAAGTGATATATTTTCGTCGGTCTTCGAGGCGATGCAGCGCTCATGAGCAAGAAAGTCGCGGACGGCATTCTACGCGGCCTGGAACAAGCACTCGCTTACGTCAGGGGCGAGGCGGACATCTCCAAATATCGCGTGCATACACCGCAGAGCATCAAAGCGGCGCGCGATGCGCAAGAAACGCATGGCGAAAAAGCGGCGCAGCAGTTCGGCTTCGGGATGAACGCTCATCCACCCTAGTGTCATGGCCCGCGAATGCGGGCCACCCAGGTGACGTCTTCTCCTCATTTTAAAAAAATCGTCATCACCCGGTCGCGCTTTTCGCGCGATCCGGGTGATCCAATTTTGCGCTGGTTGCCAAGATGGGTCGCCCGGACGCGTGCGCGCCGGGCGATGACGATTTTGTTTTTGAGAGCGTGCAGAACCCACCTGGGTGGCCCGCATTTGCGGGCCATGACATTCAATTTGATTGCATCGAGTTGAATACGAAGCAGCCTGGCAATCTCACACCAGTCGCGACTGATGCACCGCCGCCGCGATGAAGCTGGTGAAGAGTGGGTGGGGCTCGAGCGGGCGCGACTTCAGTTCGGGGTGGAACTGGACGCCGATGAACCAGGGGTGATCCGGGATCTCCATGATCTCGGGCAGGCGCTTGTCGGGCGACCAGCCTGAGACCTTGAAGCCCTGCTTCTCCAATAGCGGCGTGTATTCGGTGTTGACCTCATAGCGGTGGCGGTGGCGCTCGCTGATGGCGGTCGTGCCGTAGACCTCCGCGACGCGGCTTCCCGGCGTCAGCACCGTGTCGTAGGCGCCCAGCCGCATCGTGCCGCCGAGGTCGCCGTTCTTCTCCCGCTTCTCGAGCGCGTTGCCCTTCACCCATTCGGTCATCAGCCCGATCACGGGATGCTTGGGCGTGCCGTTCTCGCTGGTGCCCGCGCCCTCCAGCCCCGCGAGATCGCGCGCCGTCTCGATCACCGCCATGTGCAGCCCATAGCAGATGCCGAAGAACGGCACCTTGCGCTCGCGCGCGAACTTGACCGCCTCGATCTTGCCTTCGACGCCGCGCTCGCCGAAGCCGCCGGGCACGAGGATGCCGTGCACGTTCTCGAGGAACGCAGCGGCGTCGTCGCGCTCGAAGATCTCGCTGTCGATCCAGTCCAGATGGACCTTCACGTTGTTGGCCACGCCGCCATGGGTCAGCGCCTCGCTCAGGGATTTGTACGAGTCCTTGACCTGGATGTACTTGCCGACGACGGCGATGCGCACCTCGCCCTGCGGCTTCTTCACCCGCTCCACGACCTGCTCCCAGCGCGTGAGATCGGGCTGGGGCGCGTCGTCGATGTGGAAATGCCTGAGCAGCTGGGTATCAAGACCGACCCGGTGATAGGCGATCGGGACGCGATAGATCGTGTCGAGGTCGAGCGCGGGGATGACGCGCTCCGGGGCCACGTTGCAGAACAAGCCGATCTTGCGCCGGTCGTCCTCCGGGATCGGATGCGAAGCGCGGCACAGAAGGATGTCCGGCTGGATGCCGATGGCGCGCAGCTCCTTGACGGAATGCTGCGTCGGCTTGGTCTTGAGCTCGCCGGCCGCCTCGATATAGGGCACGAGCGTCAGATGGATGAACGCGGTGCGGTCGCGGCCGAGATCGTTGCCGAGCTGGCGGATCGCCTCGAAGAACGGCAGGCCCTCGATATCGCCGACCGTGCCGCCGATCTCCACCAGCAGGAAGTCGAGATCCTCGGTCCCCGACATCACGAATTCCTTGATCATGTCGGTGACGTGCGGGATCACCTGCACGGTGCGGCCGAGATAGCCGCCCTTGCGCTCCTTCTCGATCACCTGGCTGTAGATGCGGCCCGAGGTGATGTTGTCGGCCTTGGACGACGAGACGCCAGTGAAGCGCTCATAGTGGCCGAGATCGAGGTCGGTTTCCGCCCCGTCGTCGGTGACGTAGACCTCGCCGTGCTGGAACGGCGACATGGTCCCAGGATCGACGTTGAGATAGGGGTCCAACTTGCGCAGGCGCACGGAAAAGCCGCGTGCCTGCAGAAGGGCTCCGAGAGCCGCGGAAGCGAGACCTTTCCCAAGTGAGGAGACCACGCCGCCGGTGATGAAGATCAACCGCGCCATGGAAGGCCACCATGTCGAAAACGATCCGCGCACTCAAGCGCAAAGTTTCGATGCGCGAAACGCCTGATATGCAACGGTTTCGAGCGTTAACGCGGGCGGGTCCGCCGCGCCCCGGCACAGAATCACACCGCGCGCCGCTCGGCCGGATAGGCTTCGCGATTCTGTATCGCGGGCGTGCCTTCCGCGAAGTGGGTACGCCAGGAATTGGTGGGGAAGTGGAACTCGTCGTGGAACCAGGGCATGGATTTGCGCTGGAAGACGGTATCGCGCAGGAAATCGATCGCCGCGCGCACCGACCATTTCTTGGCCACGTCGCGCTGGAAGCTCATGAAGACCGGCGCGGGCAGGTGCAGGCCCAGATCCAGCGGCACGAAGTCGTCGCCCATCGCCATGACATAGGTCGGCAAGAGCGCGATGCCCACGCCCTGGCGCACCGCTTCCGCCAAGGGCCCGCTCTGGTTGGTGAGCAGCGGCGCCGTCTGCAGCGGCGCCCCCTTCAGCCAATGCGACCAGGGCCCCTTGTCGACGCGATAGGCGCTCATCTCGAGCATGCGGTGGTGGGCGAGGTCGGCGATGGTCCTGGGCGCGGGATGGCACGCAAGATAGGCGCGCGAGGCGAAGGGCACGAAATGCATCATCGCCACGCGGATCGCGACGGGATCGACCTCGACCGGCTCGTAGTAGTGGAACTGGATGTCGAAGGACTCGTTCTTGCCCGCCGTCGAGTCGTGCGACACGAACAGCTTGAGCTCGATGTTGGGATGCAGCTCGTAGAACTTGCCCAGGAAGCGCGGCATCCAATAGGTCGCCAGCCCGTCGCCCATGACGATGCGGCAATCGCCTTCTATCCGCCCCTGGTTGGTGCCCACGCTGCGCGAGGCGCGCGCCAGCGAATAGCCCGCCGCGGTCACGTCGTTGAGGATGCGCCGCCCGTGATGGGTGAGCCTCGGGCCCGTGCGGTCGCGGTCGAACAGGCGGATGCCGAGGCGCTTCTCCAGGCGCGACAGGCGGCGGCTCGCGGTCGGCTGGCTCAACCCAAGGCGCAGCGCCGCGCGGTTGACGCTGCCCGTCTGGACCACGGCCAGGAAGATGCGGAAGTCGTCCCAGGACAGCCCCTGCGGCAGGTCCTCATCCAAAGATCCCGCATAACGCAATTCATTTTCTTCGGTATGTAGCCCGCGGGCCATGATGCAACCCTATGTCGGTGCAATGCCGGTCTAACACGCCCTTAAGGCGAATATCAAACCGGCAGTACCGCCGGGGGGCGTGTGGCGTTGGTCGGAACTGTCTTCGAAAACAAAGGACTGGGCGCAACTCCCGCTAAGCGGGAAAAATCCGCAATGCATCCGGATGGAGACATCATCGTCGTCCGTATGGCGCGATATGACGAAATCGGCGCTCTCCATGCCTTGACCGTCCGCGAGATCGGCCCCTCGGTTGCACCTTGCGAAGCCATGCAGCGCGTATGGCGCCACAACTCGGAGAGCCTCTGGACGATCCATCGCCGCACGCCGCCGGACGGTGCCGACCGCCTGGCGGGCTATTTCGGCTTCCTCCATCTCAACGCCGCCGGTCTTGGGGCCCTTGAGGCGCGCAGCTTAAACGGACGCGCGCCCGACCTCGCGCTCCTTGCCGCTGCCGGCGAGCGGCCGGCCGCGATCTATGTCTGGGCCGGCATCGCCCGGAAGGTGCGCGTGCTGGCTGAGATGCTGGTCGCGCGCGGGCTCGGCGCCCAACGCTATGGCGGGCTTCCGATCTACGCGACCGCGGGCACCTTGGGCGGCCTCAAATGGCTCAACCATCTGGGCGAGGCCGATCGCGGGCCCGAAGAGAACGCGCTCGGCAAGATCTTTCGCATCGACACCGTGCGCGCCGTCACGGCCCGCACCAAGGACGATGCCGCATAACGGCGCCGGATGAAGAAGAGGGCCTTGGGGGGCTTTCGATGAACGACGACACGGAAGAGCTTTCGGACTACCGCATCCTGCTCGCCTGCATCCGCAGGCGATTGAAGACCTACGGCCTCACCGAAGCGCTCGACAGCCTCGAACGCCTCGACCGCGCGATCCTGCAGGCGATCGTGGAGCAGGAGGTGGAGTTCAGGACGATAAATTGAGCCCGACCCTTCCTCGATGGAGGGTCGTTTAGCTACCGCGGCAGCGGTATCGCCGGAGCCTTGGCGGGGGCCTTGGTGGTGCTGGACGCGGGCGGCGGCGTGGTGTCGAGGATCGAGTGCTCGTCGCGGCCGCGCAGCGAGAGCAGCGTCAGGCCGAGGCAGGTCAAAAAGAACAAGATCGCCAGGATCCCCGTGGTCCGCGTCAACGTGTCGGCCGCGCCGCGCGGCGAGAACAGCCCGCCCAGGCCGCCGCCGCCGCCTCCGCCCATGCCCAGCGCGCCGCCTTCCGAGCGCTGCAGCAGGATGACGACGATCAGGCCGATCGACACGAACAACTCGACAAGGATCAAAAGCGTCTGCATGACGAACTCCGCATTCGGGCGCGGGGTTTAGAGGAAAACGGGGGCAAGTTCCACCCTCCCCTTGAGGGAGGGTCGAAATTCGCGCAGCGAATTTCGGGGAGGGGCCTTTGCCAAGCCTACCCCTCCCCGAAAAAATCCTCGCTTCGCTCGATTTCTTCGACCCTCCCTCCCGGCTCCGCCTTCGGCTACGCCGCGGCATGAGATTCTTCCGGCACGCCGAAGCTGAAAGCGGAGGCGGCAAGGGGAGGGTCAATCTACGACGCCAGCTTCTCGGCCTCGCGCGCGCGGATCAGGGCCATGGTGGCGTCGATCTCGCGCAGGCTTTCGTCGGGCGAGCTCTCGGGGCGGAAGAGCTGGTTGAGGCTCAGCGCCGCGTGACCCAGAAGATGCATCGAGGCGTTGCGGTCGACGCCCAGCTCCAGCCCCTCCACCGCCGCCTGGATGGACTCGCACCAGCCCACCGCCTGGTCGAAATCGGCAGCGCGCGCGCGCTTGGCGATGGCGCCGGCGAGGCCCGCGATCTTCCTGAGCTCCTCCCCGGCGGTGCCGCGGCCGGCGATCTTGTCCTGCATCAGCCGCCACTGGATGCAGGCCTGGAACGCGTCGCGGCGCATCTTCTCGCTGTTGAGCACCTCGCGCGCCGCGCGCAGCTCGAGCTCGAGACGCTGGGCGGTCTCCTCGGGGGTGAGGCGGTCGCGCGCTTTCATCTTGAGCGAGTTCGGCGCGTCGAACAGCTCGGCATTGGAGGGACGCGCCTGGTCGCGCCGGCGGTCGGGGCCTACATAGTCGGTGGTGACCACGAAGCCCTTGCGGCGCTGGATGTGGGTCTCGATGCGGCTTCCCAGAAGCGCGGTCGAGAACGGGCGCAGCAGCAGGTCGTCGGCGCCGGAATTGACCACGCGGGCGATCAGGGCTGCGTTCTTCTCCCAGGCGGTGGCGATGATGACGATGAAGGGGTTATGGCCCTCGCCGCCCTGCCTCAGCGCCTGGATCGTGGCGCAGAGCTCCAAATCGGCGCCCTGCATCTCGCACAGGGCGAGGTCGGGCGGACGCTTGCGCAGATATTCGCCGAACGCTTTCGCCGTCGGCACGGTCTCGATCTTGCGGAAGCCCAGCGTGTAGAGCACCGCGCGCGTCGCCATGCGGTTGGGCGCGATGGGATCGTACACCAACGCCTCAGCGGTATCGTAGGAGAGCCTCATCATGCACGCGCGCAATCGTTCACGGCGCGTAAAAAATGCCATGCGGGGCGTTAAGGAACGGTGGCGACGATTGGTTAAGAACTTGCCGCCGCGATGGCGAGAAAATCCCGTGCTTTCAAGCTTGCGCCGCCCACCAGGGCGCCGTCGACATCGGCGAGCGCGAGAATCTCGCGCGCGTTGGCGGGCTTGACCGAGCCGCCGTAGAGAATGCGCATCCCGGCCGCATCGGCGAAGCGCGCCGCCAGCCGGGCACGGATATGGCCATGCATCTCCACGATCTCGGCATTGGTCGGCGTGCGCCCCGTGCCGATGGCCCAGACGGGCTCGTAGGCCAGCGTGGTGTTCTCAGGCGAGGCGCCGTCCGGCACGCTGCCCGCGATCTGGCGCGTGACGACGTCGAGCGCATGCCCGCCCAGGCGCTCGGCCTCCGTCTCGCCGATGCAGATGATGGCGAGAAGCCCGGCGCGCCACGCCGCGCGCGCCTTGGCGGCGACCACGGCATCGCTTTCGCCGTGATGCTGGCGGCGCTCGGAATGGCCGACGATCACGGCCACGGCGCCCGCGTCCTTCAGCATCTCAGCGCTGACGTCGCCGGTGAACGCGCCCGAGACTTGCGCACGACAGTCCTGTCCGCCGATCGGCACGGCGCCTTTCGCGGCCGCGCGCGCGATCAGCGTCGCTGGCGGGCAGATGAGGATGTCGGCATCGGCGGGCTTGGCCTCGCGGATCGCGTCCAGCTCGGCGAGCGAGGCGCCCGTCCCGTTCATCTTCCAATTGCCGGCGATCAGTTGGCGCATGTTTTCCTCAGCGGACGATTTCGACGAGCAGGACCCAGGCATTGATCACGGTGGCGATCAGCGAGGCGATCACGCCCGGCACCATCCAGGCAACCGCGTCGGGCCGACCTGCCCACATCAGCACGCCCGAAGTGACGATCGGCAGGCTCGAGATCTGGGTGAGCGCGAGCCGCGTGAAGAGCGAGCGCTTCGGCACCAGGCCCTTCTGGCGCCCCAGCGTGCGCAGCTGGATGACGAGCGGCACGAGCCACATCGCCGCACCCGTCGCCATCACCTCGACGGCGAGCTGGCCCGGGGGCTGGCGCGGCACGAGCATGTAGCTCGACACGATCAGCACGCCGGTGGGCGCGACCAGCGTCTCGGCCGCGCGGCCCGGCAGCCACGGATAGGCGATGATCCGCGCCAGGTTGATCGAGATCGCCACGATCACGAAGCCGGCCAGCGCCGCCGACGCGCCCACCTCCGCGACGAAGAAATCCGACCACTCGGCCATGAAAACCCCTAGAAGAACCCGCCTTGCCCCGCGTGGGCCCCCTCCCTATCATCCGCCGCCTTTTGCCGCCAACACCCTTCGAGGAACTCAATGCTTCAGCAAATGCGGACCTTCACCAAGTCCTGGGTCGCCAACCTGTTCCTGGGCTTGATCGCGCTGAGCTTCGTGGCCTGGGGCATCGGCGACATGTTCCGCACCCGCGTCGACACCAACATCGTCACGATGGGGTCGTCGGAAATCTCCTACGACTCGTTCACGCGCGACTACCGCAACGTCCTGCGCAACGAGAGCGCCCGCGCCGGCCGTCAGGTGACGCCGGAGGACGCGCGCAAATCGGGCCTCGGCCAGGCGGTCTTCGACCAGATGGTGACCAGGCTCGCCATGGACAATCTGGTGAACGAGCTCGGGCTGACCGTCGCCGACGACGACGTCGTCTCGCGCGTGCACAAGATCTCGGCCTTCAACGGCCCGCTCGGCACCTTCGACCGCAACGTCTTCCTCTCCACCCTGCAGCAGCGCGGCTACACGGAGGCCGATTTCATCTCCGCGATCCGCGGCGACGTGGCGCGCGGGCAGCTTCTCGCGCCGGTCGAGGCGGGCTTCAGCGTGCCCGACGGCTACGCCCACGCGCTCTTCACCTACGCGACCGAGCTGCGCGCGGCGGAATACGTCACCGTGTCGGTGCAGGCGCTGGGCAAGATCGAGCCGCCGAGCGACACGGTGCTCGCGGCCTATATCAAGGCGCACGCGAACCAGTTCAGCACGTCCGAGTTCCGCTCGGTTTCGGTCGCGATGCTGGGCAGCGACGACATCGCGCCCACCCTCAAGGTCAGCGACGCGCAAATCGCCAAGCAGTACAGCGACGACAAGGCCACCTACGTCGTGCCCGAGAAGCGCGACGTGCAGCAGATCACCTTCCCGACCGAAGACGCGGCCAAGCAGGCGCGCGCCAAGATCGACAGCGGCCTGGCCTTCGAGGCGACCGCGTTCCAGGCCAAGCTCACCGTCGACGACCGCAACGCGGTGTCGAAAGAGGATCTGGGCCCCTTGGGCGACGCGGCCTTTTCGGTGCCCGAGGGCGGCGTCACCCAGCCGGTCAAGAACTTCGCGAGCTGGGTCCTTCTCCACGTCGTCAAGATCGCGCCCGGCAAGACCACGACGCTCGACCAGGCCAGGCCCGAGATCGTCAAGAAGCTCACCGACCAGATGGTCCAGGCCAAGCTCGGAGACGTCCAGAACGCGTTCTCGGATGCGAGCCGGCACGCGTCCGAGCTGCCCGACGCGGCCAAGGCCGCCGGCATGCATGTCGTGCGCGCGATGGTCGATGCGCAGGGGCTGGGCCCCGACGGCAAGCCGGCGGCGGGCCTGCCGGCCGATCCCGACCTCATCGCCCATATCTTCGCCGCCGATGTCGGCGAGCCGAGCGATCCGTTCATCACCGCGACCAACCACGTCTATGCGGTCGCGGTCGAAGGTGTGACGCCGCCCAGGCCCAAGACGCTGGATCAGGCGCGCGTCCAGGCCACGCAGGCCTGGACCAACGAACAGACGCAGACCCTGCTCAAGAAGCGCGCGGACGAGCTCGCCAAGGAGGCCGAGCATGAGCACACGCTCGCCAACGTCGCGCAGAAGATCGGCGCGCCGGTGCAGGCGGGCGTCGCGCTGTCACGCCAGAGGGGCAACGACAATTTCTCGCCCGCGCTGATGGAAAAGATCTTCTCGGTGCCGGGCGGCGGCGTGGTGTCCGGGCCGACGGCCAAGGGCGACGGCTATGTGATCGCGCGCGTCACCGGCGTCATGCATCCGCCGATCCCGAAGACGAGCCCGGGCTACCGCCAGGGCCTGGGCCAGCTCGCCAACCAGATGGGCGAGGACCTGACCGTCGCGCTCGCCAACGACGAGAAGGTGCGGGAGAAGGTCACCACCAACCAGAAGCTCCTCGACCAGGCGCTGGGCGGCGGCGACGCGCAGTGAGCGACCGATGGCCCCCCTCCCCGACTTCGCCGCCTTCGCGCGCGCCTATGACAGCGGCCGCGCGCAGGCGCTCTACACGCGGCTGATCGCCGATCTCGAGACGCCGGTCTCGGCGTTCCTGAAGCTCGGCGAAGGCCGCGACAACGCGTTCCTGCTCGAAAGCGTGCAGGGCGGCGAGACGCGCGGGCGCTATTCGATCATCGGCCTCAAGCCCGACCTCATCTGGCGCTGCCGGGACGGCAAGGCGCAGATCAACCGCAACGCCCGCGCCGCGCCGCACGAATTCGAGCCCGACGCGCTGGGCGACGATCCTCTCGCCTCGCTGCGCCATCTGGTGAACGAGACGCGCATGGAATTGCCTGCGGGCCTGCCGCCGATGGCGGTGGGCCTGTTCGGCTACCTGGGCTACGACATGGTCCGGCTCATCGAGCGCCTCGGCCCGCCGCCGCCCGATCCGTTGAACCTGCCCGACGCGGTTCTGCTGCGCCCCACGATCACCGCGATCTTCGACAACATCCGCGACGAGATCATCATCGTCACGCCGGTGTGGCCCGAAGCAGGGCTGGATGCGCGCGCCGCCTACGCGCGCGCGTCGGAGCGGCTGATGGA
Source organism: Alphaproteobacteria bacterium (assembly GCA_021325375.1). GTDB lineage: Bacteria > Pseudomonadota > Alphaproteobacteria > Micropepsales > Micropepsaceae > Rhizomicrobium. Next base: position 21,723 of record JAJPHG010000039.1, read on the forward strand.
TGCCGTCGGCGATCTCGAACGGCCGGCGCCGGCGAGCCCGCGTCCGCCGGAGAACCTGCCCGCTATCGCCGAGATCCACTCCAACACGACGCATGATGAGTACCTCGCCATCGTCGAGCGCGCGAAGGAGTACATCCGCGCCGGCGACGTGTTCCAGGTCGTGCCCAGCCAGCGCTTCCGCAAGGCGTTCGCGCTGCCGCCCTTCGCGCTCTATCGCGCGCTGCGACGGTTGAACCCCTCGCCGTTCCTCTATCATCTCGCGTTCGGCGACTACACCATCGTGGGATCGAGCCCGGAGATATTGGTGCGCCTGCGCGACGGCACCGTCACCATCCGCCCCATCGCCGGCACGCGTGTGCGCGGCAAGACCGACGAAGAGGACAAGGCGCTGGCCGAGGAGCTCATGAGCGATCCCAAAGAGCGCGCCGAGCATCTGATGCTCGTCGACCTGGGGCGCAACGACGTCGGGCGCGTGGCGAAGACCGGCGAGGTGCGCGTGACCGCGAGCTTCTTCATCGAGCGCTACAGCCATGTGATGCATCTGGTGTCGAACGTCGAGGGCCGAATCCGCGACGGCCTCGACGCGGTGGATGCGCTTGCCGCGGGCCTGCCCGCCGGCACGCTTTCCGGCGCGCCCAAGATCCGCGCCATGCAGCTCATCGACGAGTTCGAGAAGGAGAAGCGCGGCGCCGTCTATGCCGGTGCGGTCGGCTATTTCGCCGCCGACGGCTCGATGGACACCTGCATCGTACTGCGCACCGCGCTGGTGAAGGACGGCACCATGTACGTCCAGGCCGGCGGCGGCGTCGTCGCCGACAGCGTGCCGGAGGCCGAGTACCAGGAGACGGTGAACAAGGCCAAAGCGCTGATGACCGCGGCGGACGAAGCGGTGCGGTATGCGTCGATGGGAAAGAAGGGGCAGTGAGTTTCCCAAAGAGACACGATCTAGAACATTCAGGACTCAACTGTGGAGATCTTTAAAAACTTTCAATGCATTGCGGCACGAGAGCCTAGAACTTCACGCTCGATACGTTGGATCGCCGCACGCTGATCTCCTTCGAAAATCGGCATTGCCGCCAGTCGATTAGAAGCACGGGTCCGCATTTTTCGGGTTACAGACGAGTCTTTTTCTAACAGCGCCACTACTGAACAGGCGATGTGAGCCTCATAGGTCACAGCCATTTGCGCGACGACCGCTTCCAGAACTCGCTGTTCCGACATGGCAAGAAATACTGCGACGGGATCGCGTCCAGGCGAATGAATGATCAAATCAGCCGGAAATTCTACGCCTTCAGTGATTGGTTCGTTCTCCTTGATCTCAGCCCGGCTGCCGAGCGAATCACGAATTGCTTTTGTCGCATCCTCCTTGAAGCTGCTGGCCGCACGCTCAGGAGTCAGCAAGATCAAATCTTGCAAGCGCAACAGCAACGCAACGAACTTCAGCGACGCACTGGGAATCTGGCTCTCCGGTAGGGGAGCCGTCGTTAGCTCACCACGCTCCGCGTCATAGTTTGCGTTATATTCTGCTAACAGTGACGCAAGGGCTTCCTGTCGCGTATTGGTGTCAAGATCAACACCTTCTGCCTCTATTAGCGGAATTGTCGTGCCGTCATCTTCAATGCGATAGCGACCCAACGCATCTGGACCGACTATATAAAAGCCCACAGGTTCCGTTTGAGAGAACGTAAATGCTGTACTGACAGCTAATCCCGCGGGGACTTCACGCATGGTCAAATAGTCACAGAAGGCTCTGCAAAGTTCATGTTTCATAGAAGCAATCCTTCCGCTTTGTGCAGAAGAAAGAATTCGCCTGCAACACGCATCGCATCGTCGTCGTTGCGAATGCCATAGTCTTTCCGCCGGTGAAAATCGCGCGGACCAGGTATGCGCTTCTGCCATGAGCCGCGCATTGATCCTGTCGGTATCGTCTCCACGTGACCGCAAGCGGCGTGCAGGTGCCAGCCGGGATGCGTACCGTGAAACTCGTATGACGCGACGACGCTCATGTCCCGATCATTCTCCACTGCCAGCGTGGCAAGAAATTGTTCCTTGGCGGGATTGTACGCCAATAGGAGTCGGCAAGTGACAGGAGCAACGGTCGCCGCTTCGAACCTAATAACACGCCAACGATAGGACGAACCAAGCCTATAGGCGCGATTCTTGCGTTTCGATAAAGGAAAGGCGGCCGCCTGCATTCCGCCAACGGCCCATCTCCCCCATTCCAGAACGGATTTTTGGGCGTTCCGGATGTCCTGCCCGCGCACCATGATTCGATGCTACCACTTCCAATAGCAGCCGTGTCAACGCGTCACACTCAAGAGGACAGGTTCACCGCATCGCCTGCAGCGCGCGCTCCGTTTTCGCGCGGATCGCGGTCTTCAGCGTCACGAGCTCGAAGCCCTGCTCGTGCTCTGCCCAATACGCCACCGCGTCCAGCGTGATCTCGCCCGGATGGCCGATGGCGATGGCCGCACCGCGGGCTCTCGCCTTGGCTTCGAGGGCATGGAGCTCGGCATCGACGCCGTCGATGGTGGCGATGTCGTCCAGGAAGACGTCGCGGTCGGAGCTTTCCACGCCATGGGCGCGCGCGACGCTCACGACCTGGCTTGCCGCCGTGGTGCGGGAATCGAAGAAGAAGACGCGGCGCTCGGCGATGCGCCGCATCACCGGCGCCAGCGCGTCCGCATTGGACGTGAACAGGCTGCCCTCGTGGTTGTTGACGCCCACGAAATCCGGCACCCGCGACAGTGCCCAGTCGAGGCGGCGCACATTCTCTGCGCCGGGCAATGCGACGCCGAGCGCCATCGGTCCGGGATCGTGCGGCCCCTCCGCCTGCATCGGCAGGTGCACGAGCACCTCGTGCCCAGCCCGCGCCGCTTCGCGCGCGAGCGCGGGCGTATCGCGCGGATAGGGAAGGAAGGCGAGCGCGACCTTGCGCGGCAACCGGATCGCGCGGCGCGTGTGCGCGACATCGCCGCCGAGATCGTCGATCACGATGGCGATGACGGGTGGGCCTGGAAGCGGTGCGACGTCTTCGGAAATCTCGGTGCGCAGGCGCAGCTCCGGCACCTGATCGGTCAGGATCGGCATGCGCACGAAGTGCTGTGCCACGCCCGCCTCGGCCTGGAACGCGGGCACGAAGAGCCGCACCAGCAGCGGGACGCCGGTCGCGACCGCGTTCGCGCCGATCGCGCAGGCGCTCACGAACACCAGCCAGAACGCGCCATGCGCCACGCGCAGCACTTGCGGCGATATCCGCCGCCGTGCGCGTCGAATCGGTCGCAGCCGGTGCATGGGCATGTACTGCCGCAACGGGAGCGAGTGTCAACGCGCCTGTTAAGCCTGGGAATTCCCGCGGCGCAGGACTAGGCTGAAGAAGCCGCTCGGTTTGGAGCATGGATGCAAAGGCTGTTCATTCCCGCGCTGCTCCTCTCCTTCGTGATAGCCGGTGCCGCGGTGAAGCTGGGCATGGGCGGTCCGATCATCTATCCCTTCTGGGCCGCCGCGGCTTGGCTGGCATTGTTCGTCGTGGCGGTGATTGCTTTCCGACGACGCAGCCTGTGGTTTCTCATCGGCGCGCCGTTCGCGCTCGGCCCCGCGCTTTTGATCTATTGGTATGTCGCGACTTGCGTCCCGACCAAATCGTGCTTGTAAAATTCAATAATTCGCGTGGCCCGGCGTTCTCGGGAAGGGGATCGCGTCGCGGACGTTGGCGAGGCCGGTGACGTAAGCCATCGTGCGCTCGAAGCCCAGGCCGAAGCCCGCATGCGGCACGGTGCCGTAGCGGCGCAGGTCGCGGTACCAGGCGTAGTGCTCGACGTCGATGCCCAGCTGCGCCATGCGCGAATCCAGCACGTCGAGCCGCTCCTCGCGCTGGCTGCCGCCGATGATCTCGCCGATGCCGGGCGCGAGCACGTCCATTGCGGCGACGGTGCGGCCGTCGTCGTTGACGCGCATGTAGAACGCCTTGATGTCCTTGGGGTAGTTCATCACGATCACGGGCTTGCCGACATGCTTCTCGGTGAGATAGCGCTCATGCTCCGACTGCAGGTCGATGCCCCATTTCACCGGGAACTCGAATTTCTCCTGAGCCTTCTCGAGCACCGCGACCGCTTCGGTGTAGTCCATGCGCACGAACTCGGAAGCGACGATGCCCTCGAGCTTGGCGACGAGCCCTTTCTCGATGCGCTCGTCGAAGAAGGCGAGGTCTTCGGCCCGCTCGTCGAGCAGCGTCTTCAGGGAAGATTTCAGCAGCCGCTCCGCCAGCGTCGCGTTGTCGGAAAGATCGGCGAAGGCGATCTCCGGCTCGATCATCCAGAACTCGGCGAGGTGCCGGCTGGTGTTGGAGTTCTCGGCGCGGAACGTCGGCCCGAAAGTGTAGACCTTGGAGAGCGCCAGGCAATAGGACTCCACGTTGAGCTGGCCCGATACGGTGAGGAACGTCTCGCGGCCGAAGAAATCCTTCGCGAAATCTATTCCACCCTCCGCTGTGCGCGGCAGGTTGGCAATATCCAGCGTCGAGACGCGGAACATCGCGCCGGCGCCTTCCGCGTCGGACGAGGTGATGATCGGCGTGTTGACCCAGAAGAACCCGTTCTCGTCGAAGAAGCGATGGATCGCCTTGGCCAGCGTGTGGCGCACGCGCGTCGCCGCCGCGATCACGTTGGTGCGCGGGCGCAGATGCGCCACCTCGCGCAGGAACTCGAGCGTGTGCTGCTTGGGCTGGATCGGATAGGTGTCCGGGTCCTCGACCCAGCCGATCACCCTGACCGCGCTCGCCTGCATCTCGAAGGGCTGGCCCTTCGCCGGCGAGGGCACGATGGTGCCCACCGCCTCCACGGCGCAACCGGCCGTGAGCTTCAGGACCTCGCCGGCATAGTTGGCCAGCGTGTTGGGCACGACGACCTGCACCGGATGGAACGAGGATCCGTCCGAGAGCTGCACGAACGAGATGCCCGCCTTGGAGTCGCGGCGGGTGCGAACCCAGCCTTTGACCGTGACCGCGGTATCCGCAGGCGCGCGGCCTGACAGTATGTCGCGGTTGTTGAATTGCTGCGTATCCATGGGGCGAGAACTACTCAGCCCGCGCGATCTTGTCCAGAAGACCGGACGCCCGGCGGCCAGCGCGTGTGTAGCCGCCTCCCGGCGTTGTGCTATAGGGAACCCATGCTCCTCCTGATCGATAACTACGACAGCTTCACGTACAACCTGTTCCACTATCTGGGGGAATTGGGGGCCGAGGTCGTCGTCAAGCGCAACGACGAGCTTTCCGCGCGCGAGGCGCTGGCGATGGGTGCGGACGCGATCGTGCTGTCGCCCGGTCCCTGCACGCCGCGCGAGGCGGGCATCTGCATCGATGTCATCAAACAGGCGGATGGGCGCGTGCCGATCCTGGGCGTGTGCCTGGGCCATCAGGCGATCGGCGAGGCCTATGGGGCCAGGATCGTGCGCGCGCCGGAGCCCATGCACGGCAAGCTCAGCCGCATCCGCCATACCGGCAAGAGCGTCTTCCGCGGGCTGAACCACGATTTCCTGGCGACGCGCTACCACTCGCTCACCATCGCGCCCGAGAGCATGCCGGCGAGCCTCGAAGTCACCGCCAACAGCGACGACGGCGTCATCCAGGGCGTGATGCACAAGAGCCATCCCGTGCACGGCGTCCAGTTCCATCCCGAGAGCATCGCATCCGAGAACGGCCACGCGCTGCTCAGGAATTTCCTGGAACTCGCGCGTGCGCGGCAGGTGGCCTAAGGCTCGCCGAACGACCTCAAGTGCAATCCGTCGAGACCGCAGAAGCCGTCACCCGGCGCGTCGCCGTTCATGAAAGCGATCGTCGTCTGCGCGTTCGTCGCGGTGAAGACGAAGCCGGCCCGGCCCCAGACGATTTCGGTCTGATCCTTGCCGTTGGGATGACCCATCACCGTGAAGATACCCTGGGGCACGCCGTCGACGGTCGGGGTCACGGTGCTGTTGGGCCCGAAGCCCAGCTCGCGCGAGAAGGCCGTGCCGATCCTGAACCACAATATGTATTGCTTTCCGGGGATCGTCTTGAACGTCTGCGCGAGGCCGGCCTGAAGATGCTGGTCGCCGGCGAGATTGACGAACTGCGCTCCGTTCTTGGCCTGCAGCGACAGATCGCCGATCGAATAGTTGGCGCCGATCAGCACGACATCGCCCTGCCCGATCACCGTCCACGGGCCGATCGTGCCGCCGACGTTGACGACCTGCGCCGTGCCGGCATCGATCTGCGGATCCTCGAACGAACCGTCCGGAAGCTTCGCTGCGGCAGCCGGAAGCGTCATGCAGATCACAGCACCGGCTGCCAAGGCGAGACGCGACAATTTCATGAAATCCTCCCACGAATATCGGATGACGCGCATTACGTATTCGCGCGACGCGCGAGGCAAATCACGAAGGCGTGCAAACCCCGTCACGAAAATGTATAGGAAGGAATGCGTCTCATGATCGACGGAAAGCGGCAGGCAGCGCGCGTATGACTGACAACGTAAAGGATTTGTTCGCGCGCGTGATCGCGGGCGCCTCGCTCGATGCCGAAGAGTCGGCGCGGGTGTTCGACCGCATCATGTCCGGCGAAACCGATCCCGCGCGGCTCGAGGCCTTTCTCGCGGCGCAAGCGGCGCGCGGGCCGACCGTCGCGGAGATCATCGGCGCCGCGCGGAGCATGCGCGCGCATATGCGATCGATCCAGGCGCCCGAGGGCGCGATCGATCTGTGCGGCACGGGCGGCGACGGTCACGGCACGCTCAACGTCTCGACCGCCGTCTCGTTCGTGGTCGCGGGATGCGGCGTTACCGTCGCCAAGCACGGCAATCGCAGCGCCAGCTCGCGCGCGGGCGCAGCCGACGTGCTGGAGGTCCTGGGCGTGCCGATCGATCTTTCGCCGGACGCAGCACGGGCCTCGCTCGGTGAGATCGGGCTCTGCTTCCTCTTCGCGCCGCTCTATCACCCGGCGATGAAGCATGTGGTTCAGGTGCGCCGGGCGCTGGGACGGCGCACGATCTTCAATCTGCTCGGCCCCCTGTGCAATCCCGCGCAGGTGAAGCGGCAATTGCTCGGCGTCTATGCCCGCGACTGGCTGGAGCCGCTGGCCGAGGTGCTGCGCGCGCTGGGCTCCGAGAAGGCCTATGTCGTGCATGGCGCCGACGGGCTCGACGAATTGTCGACGACCGGCCCGACCTTCGTGGCCACGCTCGAGCGGGACCGGATCGCGACCAGTGCCGCGACGCCCGAGAGCGCGGGCCTGGCGCGCGCCACCCTCGCCGATCTCATCGGCGGCGATGCCGCGCACAATGCGGGCGCGATCCTGCGCCTGCTCGGTGGCGAAGCGGGGCCGTTCCGCGACATCGTCCTGCTGAACGCCGCCGCCGCGCTGATGGTCGCGGACAAGGCGGAAAAGCTCACGGACGGCATGGCCCTTGCCGCGGAGAGCATCGACAGCGGGCGGGCACGGGCCGTCCTTGATAGGCTTGCGTCATGACCATCCTGGACGACATCGCAAAATACAAGCGCGAGGAGGTCGCGGCGGCCAAGGCGCTTCTGAGCGACGCGGCCCTCGACGATCGCGCCTGGGCGCAGTCGCCGCCGCGCGGCTTCCGCGACGCGCTGCTGCGCGCGCGGGAAGCGGACCGCTACGGCCTGATCGCCGAGATAAAAAAGGCGAGTCCCTCGAAAGGCCTGATTCGCGCCGATTTCGATCCGCCCGCGCTCGCGCGTGCGTACGAAGAAGGCGGCGCCGCATGTCTCTCCGTGCTCACCGACGCGCCCTCGTTCCAGGGCGCGCCGGAATTCCTCACCGCCGCGCGCGACGCGACCGCTCTGCCCGCGCTGCGCAAGGACTTCATGCTCGATCCCTATCAGGTGACCGAAGCGCGCGCCTGGGGCGCGGACTGCGTCCTGCTCATCATGGCGATGCTCGACGACGAGACGGCGAAGGATTTGTTCTCGCTCGCGCGCGACTACCACGCCATGGACGTGCTGGTGGAGGTGCATGACGAGGCCGAGCTCGAGCGCGCCATCGCGCTGGAAGCCGACATGATCGGCATCAACAACCGCGACCTGAACACCTTCGTCACCGACACCGCCGTGACGCTGAGGCTGGCGCCGATGATCCCCGAAGGCACGCTCGTCGTTGCCGAAAGCGGGCTCGCCACGCGCGAAGACCTGAAACGCCTTGCCGGGATCGGCGTCACGACCTTCCTGATCGGCGAGAGCCTGATGCGGCAGGCGGACGTGGCCCAGGCGACGCGCGCGCTGATCGGCGGTACAATCGGGGCATGAGCAAGCTCAGCCATCTGGACGCGGACGGCGCCGCGCGCATGGTCGACGTCTCGGCCAAGGACGCCACCACGCGCGAGGCGAGCGCCGAGGCCCTGGTGCGCCTGTCACCGGAAGCCTTCGCCGCGGCGCGCGAGGGCAACGCGCCCAAGGGCGACGTGCTCGGCACGGCGCGCATCGCGGGCATCATGGCGGCGAAGAAGACGGCGGAGCTGATCCCGCTCTGCCACCCGATCGCGCTGTCCAAGATCGACGTCGAATTCGAATGGCTGGACGAGACGCACGCGATCCGCGTCACCACGAGCGTCAAGACCAGGGCCGAGACCGGCGTCGAGATGGAGGCGCTGACCGCGGCCTCGGTCGCGGCGCTGACGATCTACGACATGGTCAAGGCGCTCGACAAAGGAACGACCATCGAGGCGGTGCGCCTGCTCGCCAAGTCCGGCGGCAAGAGCGGCCCCTATCGCGCCGCCGGCATGATGGACTCGCCCAAGGCGCCGCGCGGCCTCGCGCGGCCGAAGACCTTGATCGGCGAAGTGAGCGCGCCGAAACCCGATCCGAGCATAGAGCGCAGCGCGTTGCGCGCGTTCATGACATCGCGCCGCCTGCGCGCGACCGATTGGGCCAAGGACGCCGGCGTCAGCGCGGGTGAGATCTACGCGTACCTCACGGGCCGCTCGCGCAGCCTCGGACGCGAGACGGCGGAGCGGCTGGCCCGCGCCGCGGGCGTGCGCGTCGAGGACATGTTCAAGTGATCTCCGTCGACGACGCGACAAAACGCATCGTCGCGGCGTTCGCGCCGACCCAAGCGCAGACCGTGGCCATCGGCGAAGCGGCGGGACGCGTGCTGGAGCAAGACGTCCACGCGCGCATGACACAGCCGCCGGCGCCGGTCTCGTCGATGGACGGCTATGCGGTGCGCGCGAGCGATGTCCCCGGCACCCTTCGCGTGATAGGAAGCTCGCCCGCCGGACATCCCTTCAACGGCCGCGTCGGCGCCGGCGAGACGGTGCGCATCTTCACCGGCGGCATCGTGCCGGACGGCGCTGACGGCATCGTCATCCAGGAAGATACGTCGGCGGACGGCGACGCCGTCGCGATGAAGGTCACCGCCAAGCCCGGCAAGCACATCCGCGCCGCCGGCATGGATTTCCGCGAGGGCGATCGTCTGGCGGCGGCGGGCAGGCGCCTGAGCGCGCGCGACCTGTCGCTGATCGCGGCCGGCGACGTCGCGCAGCTGAGTGTCCGCCGCAGGCCGCGTGTCGCGATCGCCGCGACGGGCGACGAGCTGTCGCCGCCGGGAAAGCCGCGCGGCCCCGGCGGCATCGTCGCATCGTCCGGGTACGGACTGTCGGCGATGGTGGCAGGCTGGGGCGGCGAGCCGGTCGATCTCGGCATCCTGCCCGACCGCATCGAGGCCATCGAGCGCATCGCCGAGCGCGCCGGGGACGCCGATCTCGTCGTCACCCTGGGCGGCGCCTCGGTCGGCGATCACGACCTGATCCAGAAAGCGCTCGGCCCCAAAGGCTTCGCGCTCGATTTCTGGAAGATCGCGATGCGGCCCGGCAAGCCGCTGATCTTCGGCCGGCTCGGCGCCACGCCCCTGCTCGGCCTCCCGGGCAATCCCGTCTCCACCCTCATCTGCGCGATCCTGTTCCTTCAGCCGGCGATCGCAGCCCTGCTCGGCACGTCGACGGCCGTCCCACACATGACTGCACGTCTTGCTTGTGGCTTGGGCGCCAACGACACGCGCCAGGACTATGTGCGCGCCAAGCTCTCGACGCGCGACGGCGAGCCGTGGGTCGAGGCTTTCACGGTCCAGGACTCCTCGATGCTGAGCGCGCTGGCGACCGCCGACGCGCTGATCGTGCGCGCGCCCCACGCGCCCGCTGCGGCCGCAGGCGAGCGAGTCGCCGTCATCCCGCTCTGAACCCAACATTTAGTACATTGACGCCTTACAGGAACTAAAGTAGAACGATTCTCCATGTTTCGGATTTGTTCGCGCGAGCGCGGAAAGAGGAGATGTGGGCGATGCTGACCCGCAAGCAATACGAACTTCTGATGTTCATCCATGAGCGGGTACGCGAGAGCGGCATCCCGCCGTCCTTCGACGAGATGAAGGACGCGCTCGACCTCAAGTCCAAATCGGGCATCCACCGCCTGATCACAGCGCTGGAGGAGCGCGGCTTCCTGCGCCGCATGGAAAAGCGGGCGCGGGCGCTGGAGATCGTCAAGCTCCCCGACAACGTCTCCGAAACCTTGCGGCCCGCCACCACCCGCAGCCAGGCGCAGCGGCTGAGCCCGGCCGGCAGCCGTCACGGACGCGTCGACGTCCGCAGCGCGACCGATGCGCGTGTCGCGGGCAGCCCGCGCCGCGCCATGGGCGAAGCCGAAGGCGCGGTCAACGTGCCCCTCGTCGGACGCATCGCGGCGGGCACGCCCATCGAGGCGCTGCAGAACCGCATCTCCGACGTGCCGGTACCGAGCGGCATGGTCGGCCGCGGCGACCATTACGCGCTCGAGGTCACCGGCGATTCCATGATCAATGCCGGCATCCTCGACGGCGACACCGTCATCATCCAGGAAGCCGACAGCGCCAACACCGGCGAGATCGTCGTCGCCCTCGTCGACGAATCCGAGGCGACGCTCAAGCGCCTGCGCCGCCGCGGCGACTCCATCGCGCTCGAAGCCGCGAACCCCGCCTACGAGACCCGCCTCTACGGCGCCGACCGGGTGCGCGTGCAAGGCAAGCTGGTGGGTTTGATCCGGCGGTACTAACTGTCATCCCTGGCCGAGCGCCGCAACGCGGCGCGAGGGGAAGGGGACCCAGATGGAGAGATCGAGTCTGGACTAGCCGCCTGGGTCCCCTTCCCTCGCATCGACGCTATCGCGTCGATGCTTTGCGGGGATGACAATATTTCGAGCAACTGGAAATCGTTGCTGCCGCCCACGGCCTTCGCCCCCGCTCTCCCTCCACCGTCTCGACACGCATCGTCGAGCCCAGCCACACCGCATATCCGCCCTCGCGCGCGACGTCGAAGCGGTCGATGACGAGGCGCGGGCCAAAGCAGTTCCGTCCCGCGGGCACCGCGCTCACCACGATCGCGGCGCCGGCGCAATCCTCCTCCAGCGCGTCGATACGTGCGGTGGCGGCGATGCGGATGCCGTCCCTCATCGTCGCGATGCAGCCATAGGCGTCGCAGCGCACGCCGTCGGCCGCGGCCGCAACCGCCTCGGCCGAGAGCCGCGCATCGCCGTCGCGCTTCAGCCACTCGTCGGCCGAGTATGCGTCGCTCGCCTTGCGCACCAGGCGAAGCACGCCGTCATCGCCGCGCACCGCCACGGTTTGGGCGTCGCGCGCGACGAGGATGTCGGGGCCGCGCCATGTCAGCGCGACGGCCACGCCGGCAAGCACGGGCACCAGGCCAAGCCAACGCCATCGCCGCCGCCACAGCGCCGTCCACAATCCCCCGAAGGTGATCAGCACGAGCACGCTCACCGGCCATGCGGGCACGGCCGACGTAGCACCTGGAAGCCCCGACACGAAACGTCCCACGCTCAACATGATACCGATGCCGAAACCCATGAGCTTGAGCGGCCATTCCTCGAGCCCGAACGGCATCGCCATCACCGCGAGCGCGGCTGCGGGCATGGTCACGAACCCCATCACCGGCATCGCCAGCAGGTTGCCCAGGACCGCGTAATGCGTCGCGCGGTCGAAATGGAACGCGGCATAGGGCGCGGTGGCCACGCTTCCCACGAAGCTCGTGATCGCGATGCCGTGCACATAGCGGCGGATGGACGCGAAGCGGCGCGGGCCGTCCTGCTCCTGCGCGGCGCGGCGCTTCTGCTCCCACTCCGCCACCGCGACGAGGCCCACGACCGCCGCGAACGACATCTGGAAGCCCGGCTCGGTGATGCTCTCGGGCCGCAAGAGGAGGATGATCGTGGCGGCGAGCGCGACCGAACGCATCGACAACGCCGGCCGGTCGAACAGGATCGCGGCCAGCATCGCCGCCAGCATGATATAGGCGCGCGTCGCCGGCGTCGCGGCCCCGCTGATGATCAGATAGAACGTGGCGCCCGAAAGCGCCGCCAGCGCCGCCCATTTCTTGATCGGCCGCGTAAGCGCGACCGCCGGGATCGCGGCCAGGATCGCGCGCACCACCCAGAACAGGCCCAATCCCACCAGCGCCATGTGAAGTCCCGCGATGGCCAGCACATGCGCCAGCCCCGCGTCGCGCAGCGCCGCCTCGTCCTCATCGGAGATCGAGCCGCGCTCGCCGGTGATCAGCGCCGCCGCGATCCCGCCCGTGCTGCCCGGGAGCACCGCATCGATGCGCTGCGTCATCCGCCAGCGCAGGCGCGCGACGGCCGTCTGCATCCGCTCGACGAGCGTGGGTGCGCGCGGCGGCGCGATGGTTTGCGCCCTGCCATAGGCAAAACCGACGCCACCGATGCGGTCGAACCAGGCGGCGCGTCCGAAATCGTAGCCTCCGGGTGCTGCCGGTCCCGGCGGCGGCATCAGGACGGCGGTGACGCGGATCCAGTTGCCGGGCACGAGCGCGTCGTTCGCGGCGCGGATGGAGACGCGCACCTTTGCCGGCACCGCGGCACGCAGGCGCGGCGCGTTCAGCTCCGTCAGCACCACGCGCATGCCCTTGCCGTGCGCCTGCACGGATTCGACCAGGCCTTCGAGCGCTACAGGGCCGGTCTTCCTCGCCAGCACGGGTGCTGCGACGCGTTCGCTGCGGAACGCGGCATGCGCGAAGCCGAGCGACAGCGCCGCCACCGCGGCGAGGAGCACCCTGAGCGCGGTATTGGCCGAGCGGATCGCGAGGGCGGCGCACAGCACGCCCGCCGCGACGCACGACGCGGCCGTCGCCGCTGAAGGCTCGAAGGGGACCGCGAAATAGACCGCGATGCCGGCGCCGAACCCCGCCGGCAGCCAGAGCGGCCAGCGCTCGCGCTCGGCGAGGAAATGCGCAGGGACCGCGCGCCAGGCCGCGCGCAACGACGGCGCGAAGCGTGAAGCGCCCGGCATCGCGCGCCGGACCGTGATCGACGGACCTACCACCATGGGAACGGGCCTGCTAGAAGCCCCTCGCAACCACGGCCGCCCAACGCCGGCCCATACAACCTTACCATGACCGAGACAAAGAAACCCGTCCTGCGTTTCGCGCCCTCGCCCACCGGCATGCTGCATATCGGCGGCGCGCGCACCGCGCTCTTCAACTGGCTCTATGCCCGCCATACCGGCGGCACGTTCCTGCTGCGCATCGAGGACACCGACCGCGAGCGCTCCACCCCCGAAGCGGTCGCCGCGATCCTGGGCGGCCTGGAATGGATGGGCCTCGATTGGGACGGCCAGACCGTCTACCAGTTTGCCCGCGCCGGACGGCATCGCGAGGTCGCCGAGCAGCTTCTCAGCCAAGGCAAGGCCTATCGCTGCTTCGCCAGCGCCGAAGAGCTCGAGGAGATGCGCAACAAGGCGCGCGCGGAAGGAAAGCCGCCGCGCTACGACGGCCGCTGGCGCGACCGCGATCCGAACGAGGCGCCCGCCGGCGCGCCGTTCGTCATCCGCCTGAGGGCGCCGCAAACCGGCGAGACCATCGTGCACGACGTCGTGCAGGGCGACGTGCGCTTCGGCAACGACCAGCTCGACGACATGGTGCTTTTAAGGAGCGACGGCACGCCGACCTACATGCTCGCGGTCGTGGTCGACGATTTCGACATGGGGGTCACGCACGTCATCCGCGGCGACGATCACCTGAACAACGCCGCGCGGCAGCTGCAGATCATCCGCGCGATGGGTTGGCCCGAGCCGATCTACGGCCACCTGCCGCTGATCCACGGGCCCGACGGCGCGAAGCTGTCCAAGCGCCACGGTGCGCTCGCCGTGGAGGCCTATCGCGACATGGGCTATCTGCCCGAGACGATGCGCAACTACCTGCTGCGGCTGGGCTGGAGCCATGGCGACGACGAGATCATCCCGACGGCGCAGGCGATCGAGTGGTTCAATCTCGAGAACATCGGACGCAGCCCAGCGCGCCTCGACTTCAAGAAGCTCGACAACCTCAACGCCCACTACATCCGCAGCCTCGACGACCGCGTGCTCGCTGAGATGATCGCGCGCACGCGCGCGCTCAGCCCGACGGCGATGACGCGCCTCGTCGCCGCGATGCCCGGATTGAAGGAGCGCGCCAAGACGATGGTCGAGCTTGGCGAGGCGGCAGAGTTCCTGTTCACCGACGGGCCGCGCGAGCTGGACGAGGCGGCGCGCAAGAACATCGCGCCGGAGACGATCGCCAGGGTGCTGCCCAAGCTCGAAGCGACGGACTGGACGGCGCCTGCCCTGGAGGCCGCCGCGCGCGCCTTCGCAGATGCGGAAGGAATCAAGCTTGGCCAGGTCGCCCAACCCCTAAGGGCGGCACTGACCGGCAAAGCCGCCTCGCCGCCGCTTTTCGACATGATGGCAGTGCTGGGGCGGGAAGAATCTCTTGTCCGATTAAGGGCTTATGCCAAGTGAGGCCGTTGTCGCCCGGCGCACGAAAAACGCGCAAAAGTGATGACGGCGTTAACCGAACTGGCGTATGATTGTGCAGTGCAAAACAATGCGAGCAGGAGCACAGGGATGAAGCAGAGCAAGCTGAAACCGGCAGGCAAGGCGACGCTGATCTACGAGAACAAATCCTTCGAGCTTCCGACCTTTTCGGGCACCGAAGGACCCAACGTCCTCGACATCCGCAAGCTCTACGGCGACGCCGACGTCTTCACCTACGATCCCGGCTTCACCTCGACGGCGAGCTGCGAGAGCGACATCACCTTCATCGACGGTGACAAGGGCATCTGCCTCTATCGCGGCTATCCGGTGGACCAGCTGGCGCAGCAATCGACCTTCCTGGAGGTCTGCTATCTCCTGCTGCATGGCGAGTTGCCGAGCAAGGAGCAGTGCAAGACCTTCACCCATTCGATCACCATGCACACCATGGTGCACGACCAGATGTCGACCTTCTTCCGCGGCTTCCGCCGCGACGCGCACCCGATGGCGGTGATGTGCGGCGTGGTCGGCGCGCTCAGCGCCTTCTATCACGACTCCACCGACATCAACGATCCGCGCCAGCGCGAGATCGCGAGCCACCGCCTGATCGCCAAGATGCCGACGATCGCGGCCATGGCCTACAAGTACACGATCGGCCAGCCCTTCGTGTATCCGCTGAACAATCTCGGCTACACCGAGAACTTCATGCGCATGACGTTCTCGGTCCCGGCCGAGGAGTACAAGGTCAATCCGGTGCTCGCGCGCGCGCTGGACGCGATCTTCATCCTGCACGCCGATCACGAGCAGAACGCTTCCACGTCGACGGTGCGGCTCGCGGGCTCGTCGGGCGCCAATCCCTTCGCCTGCATCGCCGCCGGCATCGCCTGCCTGTGGGGCCCCGCGCATGGCGGCGCCAACGAGGCGGCGCTCAAGATGCTCGAGCAGATCGGCTCGGTCGACCGCATCCCGGAGTTCATCAAGCGCGCCAAGGATCCGAACGACAATTTCCGCCTGATGGGCTTCGGCCACCGCGTCTACAAGAACTACGACCCGCGCGCCAAGGCGATGCAGGCCCAGACCCATGCGGTCTTGGAAGAGGTCGGCCATGGCGACGACCCGATCCTGAAAGTGGCGATGGAGCTCGAGCGCATCGCGCTGCAGGACGACTATTTCGTCTCCAAGAAGCTCTATCCCAACATCGACTTCTATTCCGGCATCACGCTGAAGGCGCTGGGCTTCCCGACCAGCATGTTCACGGCGCTGTTCGCGCTCGCGCGCACCGTCGGCTGGATCGCGCAGTGGGGCGAGATGATCGAGGACCCGGCGCAGAAGATCGGCCGCCCGCGCCAGATCTATACGGGCGCGGCAAAGCGGGACTACGTGCCGCTGGCGAAAAGATGAGTCCACCCTCCCCTTGCGGGAGGGTCGACAATTTGCGAGCGCAGCGAAGCAAATTTCGGGGAGGGGTATTCGCCTAGGCGTTGACCCCTCCCCGAAAAATGCTTCGCATTTTTCGACCCTCCCTCAAGGGGAGGGTCGGTTCGTTCCCACAAACTCCAATATCGCCCGCGCCGCGCGCAGGCTCGGCGCCTCGCCGCCTTTGCCGAGCATCACGGCCGCCTCGTCGAGATCGGCGCGCTCGTGGAGCGCGGCGCCTTTGTCGGTCAAGAGCTCGATGACCGCATCCGACAGATTCTGCGGCGTGCAGCGCGACTGCACGAATTCCGGCACCGCCTCACGGCCCAGAAGCACGTTGACCAGCGTGATGTAGCGCACGTTCATGATGAGAGACGCGAGCGCGTAGGTGAGCGAGCCCACCCTGTAGCCCACCACCATCGGCGTGCCGGCGAGCGCGAGCTCGGTCGTCACGGTCCCAGACGCCGCCAGCGCGGCATCGGCCGCATCGAAGGACGCATATTTCTCGTCGTCGTTTTCCAGAAGGACGAGCGGCGCCGGCCAGTCCTGCGTCGCCGCGCGGACGCGCGCCGCGACATGCGGCACCGTGGGCAGGACCGTGATCAATCCCGGCACGCGCGCGGCGATCTTCGCGACCGCGTCGCGAAAGACAGGAAGGATGAAGCGAATCTCGCTGGTGCGGCTGCCGGGCAGCACCGCGAGCAGCTTCGCGTCCGCGGCGATGCCGTGCCGGACGCGAAACCCGGTGCCGCCCGTCATGCGCGCCGCGCGCTCGATCACAGGATGGCCGACGACGATGGAGCGCAGGCCGTAGCGCTCGAAGAACGGCGCCTCGAACGGCAACAGCGCGAGCACGAGGTCGAAATAGCGCGCCATCTTCCGCGCGCGATAGGCGCGGCTCGCCCAGACCTGGGGCGCGACATAGTTGATCGTGCGGATGGTGGGATCGATGCGCTTGAGGCGCTGCGCGATGCGATGCGTGAAATCCGGGCTGTCGATCAGCACCACCGCGTCGGGACGGGTCAGAAGCGCGAAATCGCTCGCCTCGCGCACACGGCGCAGGATCGCGGGAATGCGCGGCACCACCTCGCGCAGCCCCATCACCGCCGTGGTGTCGAGCGGATAGAGGCTTTTCAGGCCTTCGGCGCCCATCGCGGGGCCGCCGACGCCGGTGATCTCGACATCGCCGTCCGACGCCTGCTTCAAACCCGCCATCAATTGCGCGCCGAGCAGGTCGCCCGACGGCTCGCCGCAGACGAGCATCAGCCTCGCCGTCAACGCGGCACGCCCACGAGGAACAAGCCGAGCTTGTCGGCCTCTGCGACCACCGCGTCACGGTCGACGATCAGCGCGCCGCCCGCTTCGACCGCGATGCCGGCGAGCCATACCGCATGCGCATTGCGCACGGTTTGGACGCCGACGACAGGGAGATCGGTCTTGCCGTCCTGGATCGGCTTGGGCGCCTTCACCAGCACGCCGCGCGGCTTGCCTTTCGCGCCGCGGAAATGCTCCGGCAGATGCGCCACGCGCGCGATCGTCGCGTCGGTGCCTTCCGCGGCTTCGACGGCGAGCGGGAGCCCGGCGCAGACGATGGCCGCCTGCCCCACGTCGAATTCGCCCATGGCGCGCGCGATCTCGAAGGCGAGCACGATGTCGCTCGCGTTCTCGGGATTGGGCATCACGCGTCCCATGACGCCCGGCTTGGCGATGAGATCGGGCGCGGCCTCGGCGGCACCCACGACGCGCAATCCCTCGCGCTCGAACATGTCGACCACCGCGCGCAAGAGCGCGTCGTCGCCCCTGAGCGCGGCCGCGATCACGCGAGGTGCCGCGAGCATCGCTTTCGTGTCCAGCTTGATCTCGGAGAATTTCGGGCGCTGCACTTTGCCCGCCAGCGTCACGTCCGAGCAGCCATGCGCCTTGAACGCCTTCATCGCTCGGCCCAGCTCGCCCAGCGCCACGCTCTCATGCGGAAACTCTTTCGCCCATTCGTCCGTCATGCCGGCGAGCACCAGCACGAAGACGACCCGCCCGCCGGCGCGCGCGCTCATCGCGATGGCGCGCGGCAGCTCGCCGCCGCCCGCGATGATGCCGAGCGCGCCGGTCATTCGTCCGCGTCCGCGCGCGCGCGGCGGCGGGCAAGGCAGATCGGCCGCTTGGCGGGCGCGAGGATGAAATCCGCGATCTCGCCGACTTCGGCGACGTCCGCCCATTTCGCCTTCGCGGCCCGGGCGCGATCCGCCATCGAGCCTTCGCTGTCGAGGAAGATGAGCTTGAACGCGGCGCGCAAGGCGTTGATCGAGGCGCGCGGCAGTCCGCGGCGCTTCAGCCCGATCAGGTTCAGCCCGCCGAGCTCGGCGTGGTCACCGGCCGCGATGCCGTAAGGGATCACGTCGGTGTTGACGCCGGTCACGCCGCCGATCATCGCGCCCTTGCCCACGCGGCCGAACTGCTGCACGGCGGAGAGCCCGCCCATGATCACGCCGTCGCCGATCTCGACATGGCCGCCGAGCTGGGCGCCGTTCGCGAAGGTCACGCCGTCGCCGACATGGCAGTCGTGACCGACATGGCTGTAGGCCATGAAATAGCCGCTCCGCCCGACGCTGGTGAGCCCGCCGCCGCGCGCGCTTCCCAGGTTCATCGTCACATGCTCGCGGATGACGCAATCCTCGCCGACGGTGAGCCTGGCCGCGGGCGCGTCGTCGCCGCGGATCTGCGCCACGCCGCCCAGCACCGCGCCCTGATGCAGCACGCTGCGCGCGCCGATGCTGGTGTGTCCCAGGACGCTCGCGTGGCCGAGAAGACGCACGCCGTCGCCGAGCACGGCGTTCGCGCCCACGATGCAGAACGGACCGATCTCGACGCCCGCGCCCAGCCGCGCGCCGTCCTCAACCACCGCCGTTGGATGAACTGTCATTTTCACCGTCGAAGATCATGGCGCTGAACTCCGCCTCCGCGCAGAGCTCGGTGCCCACGAAAGCCTGGCCCTCGAAGCGCCAGACCGGGCCGCGGTGGCGCAGCGCCTTCACCGGAAAGCGCAGCATGTCGCCGGGGCGCACGGGCTTGCGGAACCGCGCCTTGTCGATGGTCATGAAATAGACGCGCCGCGAAGGGCTCGGATGCCCCAGCGAATGGACGACGAGCGCGCCCGCGGTCTGCGCCATCGCCTCGACGATGAGCACGCCCGGCATCACCGCGAATTCGGGGAAGTGCCCCTGGAAATGCGGCTCGTTGAAGCTCACCGCCTTGTGGCCGACGGCGCTCTCGAACGGGACGATGTCGCTCAGCCGCTCGACGAACAGGAACGGCGCGCGATGGGGGAGGAGCCTCTTGATGTCCTCCACGTCCAGCGTCAGGTCGGAGGCGGTCTTGTCCATCACGTCTTCTTCTTGTTGTCCCGTTGCGCCAACATCTTCACCGCTGCCATCTCCCGTGCCCATTCCCTTATCGGCTTGGCCGGCATGCCGCCATAGTCCTGGCCGCCCGGAAGATAGCCGATGATGCCGGCACGCGCCGCGAGCCTTGCGCCGTCTCCGATGCGGACGTGGTCGGCGATCCCGACCTGCCCGCCCATTATCACGAAATCGCCGATCTCGCAGCTTCCCGCGATCCCGGCATGGCCGGCGATGACGGCGTGCCTGCCGATCTTGGTGTTGTGCCCAATCTGCACCAGATTATCAATCTTGGTTCCCTCGCCCACGACCGTGTCGCCGAGCGCCCCGCGGTCGATCGCGGTGCACAAGCCGATCTCGACCCGGTCCTGCACGATCACGCGGCCGAGTTGCGGGATTTTGACGTGGCCCTTGGAGCTGGAGGCGAAGCCGAAGCCCGGTCCGCCGATCTGGGCGCCGGGAAGGATCAGGATCTCGTCGCCGATATAGGCGTGACTGATCGAGACGTTGCTGCCGATCTCGCAGTCGCGCCCGATCGCGACCCCGCGCGCGATCACCGTATTGGGGCCGATCCTTGTGCGCGCGCCGATCTCGACGTCCGGGCCGAGCACGACGCCCGGCGCGAGAACGGCGTCTTCGCCGATGCGGGCCGTGGAGTGGATGGCCTCGGCTTGCGCCCACTGCGCCAGTCCGGACTGCGGATAGAAGAGCGTTGCCGCCGCCGCGAAGGCATGCTGCACCGAGGCGCAAGGAACGGCGACGCAGCCTTGCGGCGCGGCGCGCTTCTCGTTCTTCGAGACGAAGCAGAACCCGGCCTGCGTGCTCGCGAACTGCTCGGCCGCGCCCGCGCCGGTGAAGAAGCTGAGATGAGCCGGTCCCGCGCCGTCGAGGCTGGCGATGTCGTGCACCAGCGCGTCGCCGTCGGCGGGCGCGCCTGCGCCGGCGACTTCGCAGATCCGCTTTAAGCTGAACGGTCCCTTGTTGTCGTAGAAACGCGGGTCGGCCATGCGAGCCCTACCGGTGCTTGCGTCCCTATTGCTGGGGCTGCTGCTGCTGCTGCTGCTGGACCATGCCCGGCGGCGGCGGCACGAGCTCCACCTTGAGCGAGGGCAGCTTCGCGTCCAGGCGCTGCACGGCGACGCGGGTGATGTCGAGCGTGGGATCGGTGCCCATCAGGACCATCTGCTTGTCGACGAGGAGATTGGCGTGGCGCTCGACCATGATGCCCTGAAGGATCGGGCCCAGCGTCTGCTCGATCGTCATGCGCGCCTTGATGAAGCCGCCCTGGATCAGGCTCTGCTTCTTCTGCGCCAGGCCCTGAAGGCCGGCTTCCTTGGCCTGGAAATCCTTGATCTTGCGCGACTTCACGTCGGCCGAAAGGATCGCGAGCTGCTGCTTCAGCGCGTCTCCCTCGCGGTGCAGCGCCGCACCCTGGCCCCTGAGATCGGCTTCAGCCTGCTGGCTGTAGGCGTTGACCTGACGCACCACGTCCTGGCCGACCTTGGATGCGCGCAGCACCTCGGACCTGTCGATGACGAGGAGCCTGGGCTCCGGCGTCGCGGCATGCGCGGCGAAACCGAGCGTGAGCGCGGCGACCGCCGCAAGGAGCGAAAGCGATTGCTTAGTCATTGGTCTAGAATCCCGTGCCAGCGCTGAAGTGAATGATTTGCGGCCGATCATAGCTGGTCTTGATGAACGGCATGCCCAAATCGACCTGGATCGGTCCGAACGGCGACTTCCAGCCGACGGAGAGACCCGCCGAGGCGCGGAAGGCGAGGTTGTCCACGATCGGGCAGGTCAGATGGACTGAGATATAGCGCGCGCAGACCTGGGCCTTGTCGTCGACACGGCCCAGCGTGCCGAAGTCGCTGAACAGCGAGAGGTTGATGCCGTAATCCTCGGGCAGGAAATCCGGCAGCCTCACCGCCGCGGTACCGATGGCGTAGACGTCGCCGCCGAGCGCGCCCACGTCCTTGTTCACGCTCAGGTCGCGCGGACCGATGCCGGCGAGCGCGAAGCCGCGGAACGTGTCGCCGCCCTTGAAGAAACGGTCGTTGATCGGAAGCGCGCTTCCGTCGAAGGGCGTGATGTAGCCCGCGTTCACGCCGAACGAGCCCACCATCGAATCCCAGAGCACGCGCTTGTAGTAGGTGGCCGTCGTCTCGGTGCGGAAATACTTCACCGAGCCGGCGATACCGGCGAAGTCCTGCGACAGCGAGAAGGCGAGGCCGTGCGTCGGCTTGATGTAGTCGTCGAGCGTGTTGTAGGCGAAGGTGAAGCCGACGCCCGAGGTCGTCGTCGTGCCTGCCGCGTCGAGCACTTCCAGCGGCGCGCCCGGATAGGGCGTGATGTCCTGGATCTGGAAGGTATAGCGCAGCCCGACGGAGCCGAACTCGGAGGTCGGGAAGCCGAGGCGCAGGTTGATCGCGGTCACGTCGGCCTGATAGGTCGCCTGCTGGTAGTTGGTCAGCACCTTGTAGAGGTCGACGCCCGCCGAAAGCGGCCTGTCGAGGAAATAGGGCTCGGTGAAGCTGAACTGGAACTGCTTGCTGATCTCGGAGATCGAGATGCTGGCGCGCATGTACTGGCCGCGCCCGAACAGGTTGCGCTCGGTATAGCTGAACTCGCCGACCAGCGAGCTGGTCGAGGAATAGCCGGCGCCGATCGATAGCTCGCCCGTCGACTGCTCGGTGACCTTCACGTTCAGGTTCACGCGGTCGGGCTGCGAGCCGGGCGACTGCTTGATGTCGACGTCCTTGAAGATGCCCAGGCTGCGGATGCGGGTGCGCGAACGGTCGACGAGCACGCGGTTGAACGCGTCGCCCTCGACCAGGCGGAACTCGCGGCGCACGACCTTGTCGAGCGTGCGGTTGTTGCCGGTGATGTTGATGTTCTCGACATAGACGCGCGGGCCCTGGTCGATCTTCAGGATGACGCCGATGGTGCGCGCGTCGTGGTCGCGCTTGATGCGCGGATGGACCTCGGCGAAGGCGTAGCCGCGCGTGCCGGCGGCGTTGGTCAGCGCGTCGATCGCCTTCTGGATCTTCTCGCCGTCATAGAGCTCGCCGTCCTTGATCTTGACCAGCGGGCGCAGCGCCAGCGGGTCGAGCTCCTTGATGCTCGAATCGATCTCGACCTTGCCGAAGTGATAGAGGTCGCCCTCGTCCACCGTAAAGGTGACGAAGAAGGCGTCGTGCGAAGGCGTCAGTTCCGCCACCGCCGAGACGACGTGGAAGTCGGCATAGCCGTGGCTGATGTAGAAGCGGCGCAGCTGCTCGCGGTCGAAGGTCAACCGGTCGGGATCGTAGTTGTCGTTGCTCGCCAAGAGGCGCCACCAGCTCGACTCCTCGGTCGCGATCTGCTCGCGCAGCGTGTCGTCGTCGAACACCTTGTTGCCGATGAAGGCGATGCGCGCGACGCCGGTGGTCGGACCCTCATGGATCGAGAAGATCAGGTCGACGCGGTTCTGCGGACGCTGGATGATCTGGGGGTCGACGGTGGCGCCGAACTTGCCGTTGCGGCGATAGACCTCGATGATGCGCTGGACGTCGGACTGGACCTTGGTGCGCGTGAACACCATGCGCGGCTTGAGCTGGACTTCCTTCTCGAGGTCCTTGGTCGAGACCTTGCTGTTACCTTCATAGTCGATCTGGTTGATGATCGGCGCCTCGACGACGTGCACCGTGAAGGTGGACGTGCCCGCGTCCCAGTTGACGCGCACGTCGGAGAACAGCCCCGTCGCGAACAGCGCCTTCAGAGCGCGGTCGGACGCGGCCGGCGTATAGGCGTCGCCCTCGCGCAGCGAGATGTAGGAGAGCACCGTGCCTGATTCGATGCGCTGCGTGCCCTTGACCGCGATGTGCAGGATCGTCGGCGCGGGGGCCGGCGGGGGAATGTCGGTCGCGGCGGCGGGGGGCGGGGCGGCGTTCGGGCCCGAGAGCGCCTGGGCCGAAGCGGGTGCGGCGGCGGTGCAGGTGAGCAGCAGAACGACCGAAGCCGTGCGCGTCACTCGGGCGAACAGGGCTTTCACGCTCATCCACTCGTCTCTTGAGGCACGTAAGGACCCACGTGCGTTAACCAGCCGAAAAATCAGAAAAGATTCAGGTGATGAGCCAAGTCGTTCCAGAGAGAGAAGAGCACCAAACCCAGAATCAACGCCAGCCCAAACCGAAATCCGACCTCCTGAGCCCGCTCACCGAGCGGCCGCCTCAGGACGGCCTCGCATCCATAGTACAGAAGATGTCCCCCGTCGAGCACCGGAATCGGAAAAAGGTTTATCAGCCCGATGCTTACAGATAGTACAGCTATCAGTTGGATGAGAGGCAGAATCCCCAGCTCGGCGACATTCTTGGTGATTACCACGATGCTGACCGTGCCGTGAAGCTGCTGGGGCCCGGAGCGGCCGAGCAGAAGCTGTCCAAAGCCTTTCAGGGTCCCGGTTATGACCGTCCAGGTCTGGCGGCAGGCCTCGCCCAGGGCTTCCACCGGCCCGTAGCGCACGATCACGGGCTTAACCTTGTCCGACGCGCCGACGCCCAGAAGGGGCACGGCCTCCTGGCTTCCGAATTCCTTGCGCTGGGTGATTCTGGGGGTGATGTGGATCGTGTAGTTCTCCCCGGCCCGCGCCAGGGTGATGACGTGCGTCTGGGTGCCCGATGTCTGGATGATCTCCGGGATCTGGAAGAAGTCGTTGATCGCGGTGCCGTCGATCGCGCGGATCACGTCGCCGGGGCGGATGCCGGCCTGCTGCGCGGCGCTGCCCGCCTGCACGCTGCCGATCACCGGGGGCATGACGGCACGGCCCAGGGCCAGCAGCGTCGCGGTGAAGATCACGATGGTCAGGAGGAAATTCGCGAACGGCCCGGCGGCGACCACCAGGCACCGCTGCCAGAGCGGCTTGAACTGGAGCGCGACCGCGCGCTCTTGCGGCGTCATCGATTCGCCCGCCTCGCTGTCGGGACGGCTGGCGGCATCCGCGTCGCCGAAGAAGCGCACATAGCCGCCGACCGGCAGCCAGCCGATCTTCCAGCGCGTGCCGTGCTTGTCGGTGCGGCCGATGATCTCGCGGCCGAAGCCGAGCGAGAAGGTCTCGACCCTGACGCCGAACAGCCGCGCCACGGAATAGTGGCCGAGCTCGTGGATGAACACGATCACGGTGATGACGAACAGGATCGGCACGATCCAATAGACTGTCTCGATCATCTGTTACTCCGCTGGCGGCAGAACTCGGCCGCCTGTGTACGCGCACGCGCGTCGGCGGCGAGGACGCCGTCAAGCGCGGCTTCCGCCGCGTTGGCGCGCTCTGCCGCGTTCAGGGTTTCTTCGTTCACCGCGGGGATATCCAAAAAGCCGATACGGCCTTCGAGGAAGGCGCCGACGGCGACCTCGTTGGCGGCATTGAGCGTGGTCGGCGCGAGCCCGCCTGCGCGCATGCAGTCGAGCGCGATGCGCAGGCACGGGAAGCGTTCGTGATCGGGTGCGAAGAAGGTGAGACCGCCCACCTTGGCGAGGTCGAGCTTGTTCGACGGCGATGAGATGCGCCTGGGCCAGGCGAGCGCGTGGGCGATGGGCGTGCGCATATCGGGCGCGGAGAGATGAGCAAGCGTCGAGCCGTCGCCATAGGTGACGAGGCAATGCACCACCGATTGCGGATGCACGATCACGTCGAGCTGGTCCGGCGGCAGCGCGAAGAGGAAATGCGCCTCGATCAGCTCGAGCCCCTTGTTCATCAGGCTGGCGCTGTCGACGGAGATCTTGGCGCCCATCGCCCAGTTGGGATGGGCGACCGCTTCCTTCGCCGTCGCCGCGCGCATGCGCTCCAGCGACCACTCCCGGAACGGGCCGCCGGACGCGGTGAGCGTCACGCGCTCGACCTGCGCCGTGTCGGCGCCGCCCAGCACCTGGAACACCGCGTTGTGCTCGGAGTCCACCGGGATCACGGAAGCGCCCGAGCGCGCGATGGCGTCGCGGAACACCGCGCCCGCCGCGACCACGCATTCCTTGTTGGCGAGCGCGACCGTCACGCCGCGCGCGATCGCAGCCAGCGCGGGCTCGATCGCCGCGGCACCCATGATCGCCACCATCACCACGTCGGACGGACGTGACGCCGCGTCGATCACCGCCGCCCTGCCCGCCGCCGTCTCGATGCCGGTTCCGGCGAGACCTTCCTTGAGGCGCGGCAATAGCTTTTCGTCGCCGATGACGGCGAGCCTCGGCTTGAACGCGCGCGCCTGCTCGATCAGCGTCTCGACATTGCCGCCCGCGGTGAGCGCCTCGATGCCGAGCGCGTCCGGTCCGTAGATCTCGCGCGCATGCGCGATCACGCTCAAGGTGTTGACGCCGATGGAGCCGGTCGAGCCCAGGATCGTGACGCGCCGCGCCGCCACCCGCTCGAGCGCCGGCAGCGCGAAATCCTTGCGGATGGCTGCGAGCGCGTTCATGGAGAGGCTCCGAACAGCGCGTCGACATGCAGCACGAGCACGAGCACCGCCACGCCGACCGACGCCGCGAGCATGCTGTCGATGCGGTCGAGCACGCCGCCATGGCCCGGGATCATCGTGCCGCTGTCCTTCTTGTGGAAACGCCGCTTGACGAAGGATTCGAACAGGTCGCCGAGCTGCGCCACGACCGACAGTCCCGCGCCGTAGAGCGCCGCGCGCCACGCACTGCCGCCGAGAAGCCCCACGAAGATCGCCTCCGCCACGGCCGCGGCGAGGATACCGCCGGCGGTTCCAGACCACGTCTTGTTCGGCGAGAGCACGGGCGCAAGCTTGGGACCTTTCAGCAGATTGCCCGCGACGAGCGCGCCCGTGTCGGTCATCCAAACGACGAGGAACAGGCCGATCACGATCGCAGCCCCCTCGGGCGGGATCGCGCGCGACGCCACCAGCGCGAGCGCGGGCCCGCCGATATAGAGAACGCCCGCGCCCTGCCAAAGCGGCATCTCGCCGCGCAGCGCCGCGAGCGCCGCGACCAGCACCACGCCCGCGCCGAGAATCCCCCAGCCGTACCAGAGATGAGGCTTGAGCGTGACGGCGGCGAGCGCCAGCGCGATGGAAAGCCCGGCCAGCACCGACTCGATCCGCATGGAGCGCGTGCCCGTCGCCACCATCCGGTGCCACTCGCGCACGGCCAGCAGCGCGCCCAGGCCGACGAACAGCGCGAAATATTGCGTCCCGCCGTAATCGGCTTCCACCGCGATGCCCGCGAGCAGAAGGCCGAACAGCGGCCGCATGATCCAGTCGCGCGAGACCTTGACCTCGCGGCGCGCGATGTGCCGCACGTTCGAAGGCACGGGACGGGAGAGGCTCACGCGACCGCTTCCGGCAGCGAGCCGAAACGGCGCTCGCGGCGGGCGAACTGGTCGAGCGCTTCGAGGAACTTCTCCGGCGTGAAGTCGGGCCACAGCGTGTCGACAAAGAGCAGCTCCGCATAAGCCGATTGCCAGAGCAGGAAATTGCTCAAGCGCCGCTCGCCGCTGGTGCGGATGAGAAGGTCGGGCTCGGGCAGCGCGCTGGTGAAGAGCCGCGTCGCGAACAGCTCCGGCGTGATCGTCTCGGGATCCAGGCGCCCTTCCTTCGCGGCGCGGGCGAGCTCGCGCGCGGCGGCGCAGATCTCCTCCTGCCCGCCGTAGTCGAAGGCGAAGGTGAGGTTGAGCCCGGTGTTGCCGACCGTGCGGCGCTCCATCTCCTCGATCATCTGGCGGATGTCGGTGGCGACGCGCGAGCGGTTGCCGATGATGCGCACGCGCACGCCACGCGCGACCATCTCCTCCAGATCGTTGCGGAAGTAGAGGCGGAACAGGCCCATCAGCGCGCCGACCTCGGTCGGTGGCCGCTTCCAGTTCTCGGAACTGAAGGCATAGAGCGTCAGGTTCTGCAGCCCCGCATCCGTCGCCGCGCGCACGATCTCGCGCACCGCGGCCACGCCCGCGACGTGCCCCGCCTGGCGCGGCAGGTGACGCTTGCGCGCCCAGCGTCCGTTGCCGTCCATGATGATGGCGACGTGACGCGGTAGGCTCGAAGCGTCTGGCGGCACAGCGGCCATCGTTAACCAATCTCCGGGAGGACCAGCCTACACCTGCATGATTTCCTGCTCCTTGCCGTGGAGCACCTGGTCGATCTCTTTTATGTGCGCGTCGGTCATCTTCTGCAATTCGTCGCCGAGCTTGTGATGCTCGTCCTGGCCGATCTTGTGGTCCTTTTCGAGCTTTTTGAGGACCTCCATCCCGTCGCGGCGCACATTTCGCACGGCGATGCGGGCCTGCTCGGCATATTTGGAGGCGAGTTTCGCCAGTTCCTTGCGGCGCTCCTCGTTGAGCTCCGGGATCGGGATGCGCAGGAGCTGGCCGTCCATCTGCGGATTGAGGCCCAGACCCGCGTCGCGGATCGCCTTGTCCACCGCCTTGGCCAGGCCCTTGTCCCAGACCTGGACGGTGAGCAGGCGCGGCTCCGGCGTCGAGACCGTTCCCACCTGGTTGATCGGCATCTGCTGGCCGTAGGCGTCGACGCTCACGGGGTCGAGCAGGGCCGGGCTGGCGCGGCCGGTGCGCAGGCCCGCGAACTCGGATTTCAGGGTCCCGATGGCGCCGTTCATGCGCCGGTTCATTTCGTCCTTGCTATAGGTGTCAGCCATGTCTTCCTCCGGGGCTAGCCCTTGCCGCCGATGATCGTGGCGCGTCCCTCGCCGCGCATGACCGCTGCGAGCGCGCCCTTGTCGTGGATGGAGAATACCAGAATCGGGATGCCGTTCTCGCGCGAAAGGCTGATCGCCGACGCATCCATCACCTGAAGGTCGCGGGCCAAGACCTCGTGATAGCTCAAGGATTCGAAACGCTCTGCGGTGGGGTGCTTCTTGGGGTCGGCGCTGTAGACGCCGTCAACTTGGGTGCCCTTGAGCAGCGCGTCGCAGCCCATCTCGGCCGCCCGGAGCGCCGCCGCGGTGTCCGTTGTGAAGAACGGGTTGCCGGTGCCGGCGCCGAAGATGACGACCCGGCCCTTCTCCATGTGGCGGATGGCGACGCGGCGGATATAGGGCTCGCAGACCGACGCCATGGGGATGGCCGACTGGACCCGACAGGCGACCCCGATCCGCTCCAGCGCCGCCTGCATGCCGAGCGCGTTCATGACGGTGGCCAACATGCCCATATAGTCGGCGGTCGCGCGGTCGATGCCCTGGGCCGCCGCCGACAGCCCGCGGAAGATGTTCCCGCCGCCGATCACCATGCAGATCTGGGTGCCGGCATCGTAGGCCGCCTTCACGTCGCCCGCGATCCGGTCGACGGTCTCCAGGTCGATGCCGTAGGAGCGCTCGCCCATCAACGCCTCGCCGGAGACCTTGAGCAGGACCCGGGCGTATTTGGGCTGGTCTGGCATCGTCGCTCCGTTCCCCAAATCGTACGGACGCAGTGAGAGAAGATTTCGGGGAGGGGTCAAGCCCCTTCCCCCAAACCCTCTCCCTTAGGACGTGGGCTCGTCGTCCTTCTTCGTCAGCTTGCTCACCTCGTCGGCGAAGTCGCTGTCGACCTTCTCGATGCCCTCGCCCACCTGGAAGCGGACGAAGCCCTCGATCTCGACCTTGGTGCCGAGATCCTTGGACGCCTTCTCGAGCACCTTGGCGATCGTGGTCTCGCCGTCGATGACGAAGGTCTGCGAGAGCAGCACCGATTCCTCGTAGAACTTGCGCATGCGGCCTTCGAGCATCTTCTCGATGACGTTCTCGGGCTTGCCGGACTGGCGCGCGATGTCGCTCTGGACGGCGCGCTCGCGCTCGACCACGTCCTTGGAAAGATGCTCGGGGGTGAGCGCCAGCGGGGCCGCGGCCGCGATGTGCATCGCGAGCTGCTTGCCGAGTGCCGCAAGCTTCGCCTTGTCGGCCGACGACTTGACGGCGACGAGCACGCCGATCTTGCCGAGCTCGGCCGCCGCGGCATTGTGGACGTAGGAGGCGACGACGCCTTCCGACACGCCCAGCATCACCGCGCGGCGCACGCTCATGTTCTCGCCGATCTTGGCGACCATCCCGGTCAGCGTCTGCTGCACCGTGGCGCCGTCGTCCATCGGCTTGGCGAGCAGCTTGTCGAGATCGCCGGCTTCCTTGAGCGCGATGTCGGCGGTCTTCTTCACGAAGTCCTTGAACTGGTCGTTGCGCGCGACGAAGTCGGTCTCGGCGTTGACCTCGACCAGCGCGCCGGCATCGCCGCCGACCGCGACGCCGATCAGGCCTTCCGCCGCGACGCGGCCGGCCTTCTTCGCGGCCTTCGACAAACCCTTCTTGCGCAGCCAGTCGATCGCGGACTCCATGTCGCCCGCGGTCTCGGTCAGCGCCGCCTTGCAGTCCATCATGCCTGCGCCGGTCTTGTCGCGCAGGGCCTTCACCATCGGTCCGGTGATCGTCGTCATGTGCATTCTCCGGAAAACTTAGGCGCTGGCTTGGACTTCTTCCGACGCCTGATGCACGACGGGCGCAGCTTCCGACACGTCCTCGGCGGCGCCGACGTCGATGCCGGCGTCCGACTGGCCCTGGCCGATGCCGTCGATGATCGCGCGCGCGACGAGGTCGCAATACAGAACGAGCGCGCGGGCCGAGTCGTCATTGCCCGGGATCGGATAGGCGATGCCGTCCGGATCGCAGTTCGAATCCAGGATGGCGGTGACCGGGATGCCGAGCTTCTTGGCTTCCGAGATCGCGATCGCTTCCTTGTTGGTGTCGATCACGAACAGCATGTTGGGAAGGCCGCCCATCTCGCGGATGCCGCCGAGCGAACGCTCGAGCTTGTCGCGCTCGCGAAGCAGGCCGAGCAGCTCTTTCTTCTTCAGGCCCGAGGTCTGCGCGGATTCCAGCGTCTCCTCGATCTGGCGCATGCGCTTGATCGAGTGCGAGATCGTCTGCCAGTTGGTCAGCGTGCCGCCGAGCCAGCGCTGGTTCATGTAGTACTGCGCGCAACGCTTGGCCGCGGCCGCGATCGGCTCGGACGCCTGCCGCTTGGTGCCGACGAAGAGGATGCGCCCGCCGCCGGCCGCGACGTCGCGCAGCGCCACGAGCGCCTGGTGCAGCAGCGGCACCGTCTGGGTCAGGTCGATGATATGGATGTCGTTGCGCGAGCCGTAGATGAAGGGCGCCATCTTCGGGTTCCAGCGCTGCTTGCGGTGGCCGAAATGCGCGCCCGCTTCCAGCAATTGGCGCATGGTGAAGTCTGGCAGAGCCATGGGGTCAGTCTCCTTTACCGGTTAGCCAGACGCGCGGGTCATCTCCCGAGGGAGACACCGGACGGGGACGGGAGAACACCTCCTGAAACCCACCCGCGCGTGCGAGATGGCGGGGCTTATAGGGGGTCGGCCGTGACTGTGCAAGCATCACAGACCCGCGGAATGTCACAGTTCCCGGCCTTTGGGGGAATATGCTAACTGCCCTTCATGAGCCCGATCCGCCCCGCGATCCTGAACCTCGCCGTCAACGGCATCGCCCAGGTGGCGGGGCTGGGGCTGGGCGATCCCGATATCGTTCCGCTGTGGTTCGGCGAGAGCGATCTCGCCACGCCGAAATTCATCTGCGACGCCGCCAAGCAGGCGCTCGACGACGGCAAGACGTTCTATAGCGGCCAGCGCGGGACCCTGCCCCTGCGCGAGGCGATCCGCGACTTCCACAAGCGCACCATAGGCCGCGACATCGCGGTCGAGCGCATCTCGGTACCGGGTGCGGCCACGCTCGCCATCGTGACCGCGCTGCAATGCCTGGTCGAGAGCGGCGACAATGTGGTGATCGTGTCGCCGATCTGGCCCAGCGCCTTCGAGGCCGCGGCGGTGGTCGGCGCTGAGATCCGCTTCGCGCGGCTGGAGGAAGACTGGAACGCCGGGCGCTGGCGCCTCGACCTCGACAAGCTCTTCGCGCAATGCGACGCGCGCACCAAGGCGATCTTCGTCTGCTCGCCGGGCAATCCCACGGGCTGGGTGATGACGCAGGACGAGCAGCGCGCCATGCTCGACTTCGCGAGGCTGCGCGGCATCGCCATCGTCAGCGACGAGGTCTACGGCACGCTGGTCTTCGACGGAGCCAAGCACGCGCCCTCGTTCATTGAGATCGCCGGCGAGGACGACAATCTTTTCGTGATCAACAGCTTCTCCAAGCCCTGGGCGATGACGGGCTGGCGCATCGGCTGGCTGGTGCATCCCAAGAGCCTGGACGCGCAGATGAAGGTGATCTGCATCGCCAACAACACCGGGCCGACGAGCTTCGCGCAATACGGCGCGGTCGCCGCGCTGTCGCCGGAGGGCGACACGTTCCGGGCCACGATGCTCGAGCGTTGCCGCAAGGGCCGCGACGTGGTGCAGGATTTCGTCGACCGCCAGAACCGCATCCGCTGGATGCGGCCCGAAGGCGCGTTCTACGGGTTCCTGAAGATCGACGGCATGACCGACAGCCTCGCCTTTGCGGAAGATTTGTTGCTGCGAGCCCGCGTCGGCGTCGCCCCGGGCTCTGCGTTCAGTTCGCCGGGCGACGCGGCGGCGGATTCCTACATCCGCGTCTGCTTCGCCCAGGACACGGCGCGGCTGGCGGAAGGCCTGAAGCGGATCGCGGGGGCGATCTAAAGCCCCACCCTCCCCTTGAGGGAGGGTCGACAATTTGCGCAGCGCAGCGAAGCAAATTTCGGGGAGGGGTAAAGCCGCAAGCGCCGAAACCCCTCCCCGAAAAATGCTTCGCATTTTTCGACCCTCCCTCAAGGGGAGGGTTGGATCTTAAACCGACTCCACCATCGCCACGCCGGGCATGGTCTTGATCGCGTTCTTCAGCGCGGGGGAGACCATGTGGCGCTTGGGGAGCGCGATCTCGACTTCCTCGCCGCTCGCGCCGGGCACGACCAGCGTCACCAAACCCTTGCCGGGCTGCTTCAGATGCGCGGCGATGGGGCCGAGCGCGGCTTCGCTTTCGATGTGGATGCGCAGGCCCTCGCCGGCGTTCGCGGCGGCGGCGTCGAGGTCGGCGATCGAGGCGGCGCGCAGCTTGAGGTCGTCGCCGTCCCATTCGGCGCTGCAGGTGACGAGGACGGACTTGCCGGCCTCGAGCAGCGGGCGCGACGCGGCGAGCACTTCGGGGAACAGCATCACCTCGAACATGCCGCTGGCGTCGGAGAACGAGACGAACGCGTAGGATTGGTCGTTGCGGCTGCGGCGCTCATGCTTCTTGATCATGGTCCCGGCGAGCACCGCCTTGAAGCCGGAGCGGCGGCGGTCCTCGAGCAGCGAGGCGATGCTCACCGCGCCCAGGCGCTTGAGCGCGGCGGCATAAGAGTCCAGCGGATGGCCGGAGAGATAGAAGCCCATGGCGCTGAACTCCTCGCCCAGGCGCTCATGCACCGGCCAGTCGGCGGTCGCAGCCAAGCGCACGTCCTCATTCGTCTCGACCGCGCCGCCGAAGAGCGTCGTCTGTCCGCTCTCGCGCTCGCGTGCGTTGCGCTGGGCGCTGGAGAGCAGGATGTCGGACGACTCCACCATCTGGCGGCGATTGGGATTCAGCGCGTCGAACGCGCCTGCCCGCGCCAGGCTCTCGAAGGCGCGCTTGTTGACGAGCTTGGGATCGACGCGGCGCGCGAATTCGCCCGCAGAGCGGAACGGGCCGTTCTGCTCGCGCTCGGAGACGACGCTGTCCATCGCCTGGCGGCCGACGCCTTTGACGGCGGCGAGCGCGTAATAGACGACGCCCTTCTCCGCGTCGCAGGCGAACGCGGCCTCGGAGCGGTTGATGTCGGGCGGGAGCACCTTGACGCCCAGGCGCTGCGCCTCCTGGCGGAAGATGTTGAGACGGTCGGTATTGCCGATGTCGAGCGTCATCGAGGCGGCGAGGAACTCGACCGGATAGTTCGCCTTGAGATACGCCGTCTGATAGGCGACCTGGGCATAGGCCGCGGCGTGGCCCTTGTTGAAGCCGTAGCCCGCGAACTTCGCGGCCTGCTCGAAGATCTGCTCGGCGACGCTTTCCGACACGCCGTTCTTCTTCGCGCCCGCGATGAACTTCTCGCGATGCGGATCCATTTCGGACTTGATCTTCTTGCCCATCGCGCGGCGCAGCAGATCGGCCTGGCCGAGCGAATAGCCGCCGAGCTCGCGGGCGATGTTCATGACGTCCTCCTGGTACGTCATGACGCCGAAGGTCTCCTTCAGGATCGGCTCGAGCTTGGGATGGAGGTATTCCGGCGGCTCCTTGCCGTTCTTGACGGCGATGTATTTGGGGATCGAGTCCATCGGGCCCGGGCGGTAGAGGGCGACGAGCGCGATGAGGTCGTGGATGCGGTCGGGCTTCATGCGGCGCAGCAGGTCGCGCATGCCCTGGCCTTCGAGCTGGAACACGCCGACGCTGTCGCCGCGCGCGAGCATCTCGTAAGCCGCCTTGTCGTCGAAATCGATGTTCTGGGTGTCGATCTCGATGCCGCGCCTCTTGAGCAGCTCCTCGGCCTTGGCGATGACGGTCAAGGTCTTCAGGCCGAGGAAGTCGAACTTGACGAGACCCGCCTTCTCCGCGTCCTCGTAATCGAACTGCGTCACCGGCATCTCGGAGCGCGGGTCGCGGTAGAGCGGCAGGATCTCGTCGAGCGGCTTGTCGCCGATCACCACGCCGGCGGGATGCGTCGAGGCGTGGCGGTAGAGGCCCTCGATCTTCTCCACGATGGAGAAGAGCTTCTGCGCGATCGGCTCTGCTTCCGCGATCTGCTGCAGGCGCGGCTCGCTCTCGACCGCTTCCTTGAGCGTGACGGTCTTGCCGCCGATCGGGTTGGGCACGAGCTTGGCGATGCGGTCGACGAGGCCGAGCGGCATCTGCAGCACCCGGCCCGCGTCGCGCACCGCCGCGCGCGCCTGGAGCGAGCCCAGCGCGATGATGTGGGCTACGCGGTCCTCGCCGTATTTGTGGCGCACGTAGCGCACGACCTCGTCGCGCCGCTCCTGGCAGAAATCGATGTCGAAGTCCGGCATCGAGACGCGCTCGGGATTGAGGAAGCGCTCGAACAGCAGGCCGAAGCGGATCGGGTCGAGGTTGGTGATGTCGAGCGCCCAGGCGACGAGCGAGGTCGCGCCCGAGCCGCGCACGCCGACCGGGATGGAGTGCGCGCGCGTCCATTTCATGAAGTCGGAGACGATGAGGAAATAGCCCGCGAACCCCATCTTCAGGATGACGCCGAGCTCGAACTCCAGCCGGTCGCGATAGACCTGCTCCTCGGCGTGGCGGCCGTGCCGCGCCAGACGCTCTGCCAGGCCCGTCTCGGCCTGGAAGCGGATCTCGTCCTCCGGCGTGCGGCCGGATTCGGGGACGAATTTCGGCAGGATCGGATCGCGCTTCTTGGGGCGGAAGGCGCAGCGGCGCGCGATCTCCAGCGTGTTCTCCAGCGCCTCGGGCAGGTCGGCGAATTGCGCCGCCATCTCGGCCGGCGTCTTGAAGCGGTGCTCGCGGGTCAGGCGGCGGCGATCGTCCTGGCTCACGAAGGTGGCATCGGCGATGCAGAGCAGCGCATCATGCGCCTCGTACATGTCGGCGCCGCCGAAATGGACGTCGTTGGTGGCGACCAGCGGCAGCGACTTCGCATAGGCGAGCTCGATCAGCTTGTCCTCCGCCGCGCGCTCTTCGGCGAGGCCGTGACGCTGTAGCTCGACATAGAGACGATGCTGGAAAATCGCCGCGAGCCGGTCCAGCATCGCGCAAGCGGCGTCGGGCTGGCCCTCGACGATCAGGCGGTTGAGCGGCCCGCCGGGGCCGCCGGTCAGCGCGATCAGGCCTTCGGAATGCTCAGCCAGCATCGCGGCCTTCACATGCGGCCAGTCGCCCGGCTCGGCGCCGAGATAGGCCGCGCTGAGAAGCTTGGTCAGGTTGCGGTAGCCGGCGTCGTTCTGGACGAGCAGCGGCAGGCCCGGCGGCTTGCGCCGCGTGGCGAGCGCATTCGCGGGTGCCGCGTCCTCGAGCTCGACCGAGAGCAGGCAGCCCACGATCGGCTGGACGCCCGCCTTGGCGAGCGCATCGCTCAGCTCATAGGTGCCGAAGAGATTGTTGACGTCGGTGACCGCGACCGCGGGCATGCCCGCGTCATGCGCCAGGCTCGCGAGCTCCTTGGCCCGGATCGCGCCTTCGAGCAGCGAATAGGCGCTCTTCACCCGAAGGTGCACAAAGCCCGCCCGTTTGCGGTCCTCCGCCATTCACGCCTCGATTCGCCGCCGACAAGGCAGCCAGTATCCCGCGCGGGGCCGCACGCGCGAGAGCCCCGCGCGCTCCATCCACAGGCCCGTCAGCCCGCGAAAATCGCCTGCGCCGCCGCGGTCAGGGCGAAAGACGACGCCATGAAGCACAAAAGCCCGATCCCCGCCGCCGCATCCTTGAGCCAAGCCATGGTCCACTCCCGTCCAAAAGAGCGGCGACCGTATTTGTTCTTGTATTGTTCGTCAAGAACAAAACGAGATCACACCGGATTGTGAGCCCCGCCCCCTTGGCGGGTGCGCTCGGAGCGAAATAGCGTCCGATATGCGCCGCTTCCGCCCCTTCGCCCTTGTCTTCGCCCTTGTGGCCGCCTCCGCCGCCCAGGCGGGCGACGACGCGCGCCAAGCCGTCAATGAGGGCCTCGCCACCTTCCGCGCCGGCGATACCGACCATGCGATCCGCCTCCTCACCGACGCGATCAACTCCCACGAGCTGGGCGAGACGACGCTGGCGACCGTCTATTACGACCGCGGCGGGATGTATCTCGCCAAGGCCGATTACGACGACGCGATCGCGGACGCCGA
Source organism: Alphaproteobacteria bacterium (assembly GCA_021325375.1). GTDB lineage: Bacteria > Pseudomonadota > Alphaproteobacteria > Micropepsales > Micropepsaceae > Rhizomicrobium. The sequence goes on from JAJPHG010000039.1 coordinate 58,124, forward strand.
CAAGGCGGTCAAGCTGTGGCCGGGCTATGGCGACGCGCTGAAGCTGCGCGGCACGGCGCATTTCGCCAGGAACGACGCGGACGCAGCGATTGCGGACTTCCGCGCGGCCTCGGCCGCCCTGCCCCATGACCTGGGCGTGCATGTCGATCTCGGCAATGCGCTGCGCGTGAAGGGCCGCTTCGACGAGGCGCTCGCCGAGTTCTCTGCCGCCATCGCCATGAAGCCCAACGCGCTGGCTTACGCGGGACGAGCGGTCGTCTACATTTCCATGAACAGGAGCGAGCCCGCGATCGCCGATCTGAACGAGGCGATCCGGCTCCAGCCCGACTACGTCACCGCCTATGTCGACCGCGCCGGCGCCTACAGCACGCTCGGCAAGTTCGATCTCGCCGCGGCCGATTTCGAGACGGTGCTGAAATACCGCCCGGGCGACGCCAACGCGACGGCGGGGCTGGCGAACGCCCATGCGAGGCTCGGCCGTGTCGACCAGGCGATGGCAGGGTACGACCAGATGCTCGCCGCCAACCCGAGCGATCCGTCGGCGCACCGCAAGCGCGGCGACGCGCTGTTCGCGGCGCGTCAGTATGCCAAGGCCATCGACGACTACACGGCGGCGCTTGCGGCCGCGCCGGACGCCTCGACGCTGATGAACCGCGGCGCGGCGTATCATTCGCTCGGCCAGTTCGCGCGCGCGATCGACGACTACACGGCCGCATTGAAGCTCACGCCCGACGACGCGCGGATCTACAACAATCGCGGCAACGCCTATGCCGCGATGAGCAAGTTCGACCAGGCGATCGCCGACTACGACGCCGCCTTGCGCATCCAGCCCGGCTACGCCGAAGCCATGCGCAACCGCGACGGCGCGATGAAGGCCAAGACGACCGGCAAGAAGGTGCAGGGCTAGGAGAACAAAGCGCTCAGCGCGTCCATAAGCACGGAAGTGGACGCGATGAACGCCACAAGTCCTAACGCCGCGCCCAAATCCTTAAGCCAGAGAACAAAACGGCTTTGGGCCGTATCCTTAAGGATTTCGAAGTGATGCACCGCTGCCATGCGGGGGTAACTTCGCAAAGCGCGATCGGTTCCGATGGTCCGTGTACGGTTAAACAAGGGATATGCACGCGGCGCGTGCAGGCCGCACCGATGCGATCTTTGAGATGCTTTCGGCGTCCCAAAATCTAAATGTCATGGCCCGCGAATGCGGGCCACCCAGTTGGGTTCTGCATGATCTTTAGAAGATTCACGCGGAGCCGCGGAGGTCCTTTTCTTCTCAGCGACTCCGCGTCTCCGCGTGCGATTTTTTAGACCGAGCCGGTGTCCCCTGGGTGGCCCGCATTCGCGGGCCATGACAAATGTGGTTTGATCATCTAGGTGGCGACCTAATCCGCCACCACCAGCGCGACCGCCAGGCCGTCATGGCCTTTCACGCCGACGGTCTGGAGCGCGGTCGCCGATACGCGCGGCTCGGCGGCCATGATCTCATAAAGGCGGCGGATGCCTTCGACGTTCGCATCGCCGCCCTTCGTATCGAGCACGCGGCCCTCGCGCACGACGTTGTCGACGACGATGACGCTGCCCTTGCGCGACAGCTTCAGGCACATGCGGAAATAATCCGGATTGGATTGCTTGTCGGCGTCGATGAACGAGAAATCGAACGGACCTTTCAACCTCGGCAGCGTGTCGATCGCCGCACCCGTGATGACCGTCACCTTGTCCGCGAGCCCCGCATTCGCGACGTTCGCGCGCGCGACCTCGGCGTGCTTGGGATTGTATTCGAGCGTGACGAGCTCGCCGCCCTCGGGCAGCGCGCGCGCCAGCCAGATCGCGCTGTAGCCGCCGAGCGTGCCGACCTCGAGGATGCGTCGCGCGCCGATCATCCGCGCCATCAGGTTGAGCAGCTTGCCCTGGTTCGGCGCCACCGCGATGTCGGGAAGCCCCGCCGCCGCGGCCGCCTTGCGCGCGGCGTCCAGCGCCGGATCGTCGCCGATCAGCACGCTCTCGAAATAGGCGTCGACGTCTTCCCAAAGCTTCCGGCTCATGATTTCGCTCCGAGTTTTCCACCATCGAGCAACTTGCCTTCGTGCAGGATCAGCGCGCGGTCGAGGCGGGCGGCGAGTTCGAGATTGTGGGTGGCGACGAGGGCTGCGGTGCGCTCCTTGCGCACGATGGCGATGAGCGCGTCGAACACGCCCGCCGCGGTGCGCGGATCGAGGTTGCCGGTCGGCTCGTCCGCCAGCAGCACGCGCGGATGGTTGGAAAGCGCGCGCGCGATGGCGACGCGCTGCTGCTCGCCGCCGGAGAGCTGCGCCGGGCGGTGGCTGAGCCGCGCGCTCAAGCCCATGATGTCGAGGAGCCGGCGCGCCTCGGCCTCCGCCGCGGCTTTCGATTTGCCGGCGATGAGCTGGGGCAGCACGACATTCTCGAGCGCGCTGAACTCGGGCAGCAGATGATGCGCCTGATAGACGAAGCCGATCGTGTCGCGCCGAAGACGCGTGCGCTCGGCGTCGGAAAGGCTCGAGGCGGGCGCGCCGCCGACCATCACCTCGCCGCTCGACGGCGCTTCGAGCAGGCCGGCCATGTGCAGAAGCGACGACTTGCCGGCGCCGGACTGCCCCACCAGCGCCACGACCTCGCCCTCCTTGAGCGCGAGACTGACGTCGCGGAATATTTCGAGCGTGCTTTCGCCTTGCGCATAGCGGCGCGCAACCTTGTCGAGGCGCAACGCGGCATCGGCCAGCGCGTCACTCATAGCGCAGCGCCTCCACCGGATCGAGGCGCGACGCGCGCCAGGCGGGATAGAGCGTCGCCAGGAACGACAAGCTCAGCGCCATGATCACGACAGAGGCGACCTCGCCCGTCTCCATGCGCGCCGGCATGCGTTCGAGAAAATAGATCGTGGGGTCGAACAGCGTCGTGCCGGTGAGCTTCGACAGGCCCTGGCGGATCGACTCGATGTTGGCGCAGAACACCACCCCGATGAGGAAGCCGATCAAGGTGCCCGCGACGCCGATGCTGGCACCCGCGATCATGAACACGCGCATCATCGCGCCGCTGGTGGCGCCCATGGTGCGCAGGATCGCGATGTCGCGCGTCTTGTCCTTCACCAGCATGATGAGGCCGGAGATGATGTTGAGGGCCGCGACCAGCACGATCAAGGTCAGGATCATGAACATCACGTTGCGCTCGACCTCGATGGCGTCGAAGAAGCTCGAGTCGATATCCTGCCAGGTGTAGGTGCGCGCATAGGCGCCCGCGGCCTGGCTCACCGGCGCGGCAAGTTCTTTGACGCGGTCGGGATCGACCGTCATCACCTCGATGCCGCTGACCGTGGCCCCCATGTTGAAATAGAGCTGCGCCTGCTCCAGCGGCATGAAGATGTAGCTCTGGTCGTATTCCGACATGCCGATGCTGAAGGTGCCGGCGATGCGATACGTCTTGATGCGCGGCGTGACGCCGAACGGGGTGACGTTGCCGCGCGGCGCGATCAAGGTTATGCCCATCCCGGGCGCAAGGCGCAGACGCTCCGCCAGCCGCGAGCCGATGATCACCGCGTCGTCGCCCTTGAACGCGCCGAGCGTGCGGGGATCGAGCGAGTTCGAGACGACCGTCATGCGCTTGAGATCCTCGGCCCGGATGCCGCGCACCACGACGCCGAGCGAGGCGCCGCTCGCGCTCGCCATCACCTGGCCCTCGACGACGGGGGCCGCGCTCGTCACGCCGGGGACGGCACGGACCTGTTTCACGATCTGGTCGAAATCGGGCAGCGCCCCCTGCACGCCCTGGACCATGATATGGCCCTTCAGCCCCAGGATGCGCGACAGGAGGTCGTGGCGGAACCCGTTCATCACCGCCATCACGATGATCAAGGCCGCGACGCCGAGCGCGATGCCGAGCAGCGACAGGATCGAGATGATCGAGACGAACCCTTCCTTCCGCGTCGGCCGCAGATAGCGCCCCGCGAGCATCCACTCGAAACGGGAAAAGGGCCGGGTCGCGGAGGCCATCAGGCGGCGAACTTGAATGTGATGCCGAGAGCGTGAACGACCTTGATGATCGTATCGATCTTCGGGTTTCCCTTTTTGGAAAGCGCCTTGTAAAGGCTTTCCCTGCCAAGCCCGGATTTCCCCGCGATCTTGGCCATGCCTTTCGAGCGGGCGATCACACCAAGCGCATGCGTCACCAGTGCCGGATCGCCATCTGCGAAGACAGCCTCCAGATAGTCAGTGACATCTTGTTCGGTCTTCAGATAGTCAGCGGAATCGTAAGGACGCGTCTTCAATTTCGCCATACTTACTCCTCGTCACTCTTCGCAAGCGTGATCGCCCGGGCGATATCGCGCTGCTGGGTGCGCTTGTCGCCGCCGGCCAGCAGAACGATTAGGACCCGATCGCGGCGAAAATAGTACACGCGATATCCCGGTCCATAGTCGATCCGCATCTCCGAAACACCGGCACCGACCGGCTTTACGTCGCCTGAGTTGCCGAGCGCTAAGCGGTCGATGCGCGCCAAAATCCGTGTCCGTGCCTGTCCGTCGCGTAGCCCGGAGAGCCATTTGGCGAACCCATCGGTCTGCTCGATGCGAAACATTATTGTATCCTATAGGATACATAGGTCAAGGGCCAGTGACCTTATTCAACACTGCCTCCAGACTCATCTCCTCCTTCGCGCCGGTGGCGCGGGATTTGACTTCGACGAGGCCTTTCTCAAGCCCGCGCGGGCCGACGACGATCTGGGTCGGCAGGCCGATCAGGTCCATGCTCGCGAACTTGGCGCCGGGGCGGTCGTCGGTGTCGTCGTAGAGCACGTCCTTCCCCGCGGCGGTGAGCTTGGCATAGAGCTCGTTGCAGGCGGCGTCCGTCTTGGCGTCGCCGCTCTTGAGGTTGATCAGCGCGACGTCGAACGGCGCCACGGGCGCGGGCCACACGATCCCGGCGTCGTCGTGGCAGGCCTCGATGATCGCGCCGACGAGACGCGACACGCCCACGCCGTAGGAGCCGCCATGGATCGGCACGTCCTTGCCGTCGGAACCGGTGACGACCGCCTTCATCGGCACGGAGTACTTCGTGCCGAAATAGAAGATCTGGCCGACCTCGATGCCGCGCGCGGTGACGCGCTTCTCGGGCGGCACCTCCGCCTCGAAGCGCGCCGCGTCGTGCACGTCCGAGGTTGCGGCATAGAGCGCGGTGCGCTGGCGCACGATGGGCTCGAGGTCTGCGTTGAAATCGACGTCCTCGCCGGGCACCGGCATGTCGAGCAGGTCCTTGTGACAGAACACCTCGCTCTCGCCGGTCTCGGCCAGCACGATGAACTCGTGGGAGAGATCGCCGCCGATGGGGCCGGTCTCGGCACGCATCGGGATCGTGGTGATGCCCATGCGCGTGAACGCGCGCAGATAGGCGACATACATCCTGTTGTAGGAGCGCCGCGCCGCTTCCTGGTCGATGTCGAAGGAATAGGCGTCCTTCATCAGGAACTCGCGCCCGCGCATCACGCCGAAGCGCGGACGGACCTCGTCGCGGAACTTCCACTGCGTGTGATAGAGGTTCAGCGGCAGCGCCTTGTAGGATTTCACATAGGCGCGGAAGATCTCCGTGATCATGTCCTCGTTGGTGGGCCCGTAGAGCAGCTCGCGCTCGTGGCGATCCTTGATGCGCAGCATCTCGGGCCCGTAGGCGTCGTAGCGGCCGGTCTCCTTCCACAGGTCCGAAGGCTGGAGCGTCGGCATCAGGATCTCGATGGCGCCCGCACGGTCCATCTCCTCGCGCACGATCTGCTCGATCTTCTGCAGCACGCGGAAGCCGAGCGGCAGCCAGGCATAGATGCCGGCCGCCTCCTGGCGGATCATGCCGGCGCGCAGCATCAGCCGGTGCGACACGATCTGCGCCTCGGACGGCGTCTCCCGGAGGAGCGGCAGGAAATAGCGGGAAAGGCGCATGGGGGTTCCGCTTGTATGTCGCTGACCTTCTTACGGAAACTGGGAGACCAGGGCAATGCGAACGCGCATGGCGAATTCACGCGCGATATTGACTTATGGTTGTATTCGCAATAGCCTCGAAAAATCCACGGCTCGGGGCGCCCGATGGATTTGGACGCATTCCTTAGATCGATAAACGCATATGCCAGGGACTACATCCTGTACCTGGTCAGCTTTTTTCATTTTCGAGACAATTCGCTCGCCGCGGACAGCATCGAGGATGAGGACGGCCGGATCATCACCCACGCCCTGATCAACCTGGTGGTGGGCGTCTTCATCCAGCAGAGTTTCATCTCCAACGTGCTTTCCAGCACGAAGCAGCTCGCCAAGGCGAACCTCGCGGGCGACAGCGACAAGATACCCTGGCTGGAATTCCTCAGGAACGACACCTTCGTCAAGCTGCTCTACAGCGAGCTGTGGATCTGGGTGCTGTTCAGCATCGTCATCTACGCATTGGCCAGCATGGCGGGGCGGGTCCGCTATCTCTCCGCGCTCTCGGTCACGTTGTCGGTGTTTCCTCCCGCCTTCGCGGTAGGCGCGGCCGGCTGCCAATTCGCCTCTCTCCTCTACTTCCTGTTCGACAGCCCCGTCCATCCCGCCAGTCCGCTTTGCACGAGCTGGACAGGATTGTTCTTCAACGCCGCGGTCGAGCTGATCCTCGTGGGTGTCGCGCTTTACTATGCGCTGAGCAGAAAGCCCGCGAAGGGCGATCCGCTGATCGCGCCGCGCCGCCGCTGGGCGCGATTGCTCGTGTCAGGCGCGGTCGTGCTGTTTCTCTTCCTCGCTCAATTGGCCGTGTTCGGGCCAGCCAACGTGTTCGGCGTGATCGCCTATTGCGTCGCGCGACATTAGATGGAGTGACAAATGCGCGAAGTCTCCAGCGTGCCGATGCGCAAGGCGGCGAGAGGGCGCATTCCCGCCGCCCTTTGCGCCGCGAGCGCGATCCTCCTCCTCGCGGCAAATCCGGCGCAGGCGCAGGGCAAGCCTCTTCCGAGATGCTTCCAGGTCGATGGCGACCAGTCGGTGGCGGATCAGATGGGCAGCGCCTTTCTCGGAGTGCTGCGGTTCACGACAACCTGGTGGTCGGGCCATTGCACGCTCGACGGCGCGGACGCTCCGACTCTTCCGGGAGGGTTCCCTATTCCGCCGCCGCCGGTACGGCAAGCGCCACCGGCGCCGACACCGCACCTTCCGTAAACGCGGCTGATGGGGCCGCCCCGCACGGCCGGCTCAACCTGTCCCCCGGCTTCATCGGGGTGAAGGCGACTTGGTCGGGCATGGCGTCGATCAGCGCCCAAGGGTAAACGCACACGCTATCCGTTGATCCATTACTCATCGCTGCTGGTCGAGCTTTTGCCGGACCCAGTTTGAGTTGGATGCCTTATCGGATGGATGGTGATGACATCGCCAGAGCGTAGGATTGTGAGTTCAGTTCCATCGGGATAAGCGAACTCGTCAGGGATATAGACAGCCAAACCCTCTTCGTCGCGGAAGACTCGCGTCGTTTTCGAAACAGATTCACCGACATCTTGCATACCAACAGTATGTAAAGCAATTTCGCTCCGACGTCAAAGCGGTCGCTCGACTTCGTTGGGGTTAGCCGCGATCCCGTTCAAAGGCATTCGGCGCTGTAATAACCTTCTATAGTTGTGAGGCGGCCCCTGCGATCAGCGACCCAGCGCACCGCGAGCCGCATGTCGCAGGGTGCGCCGCCCCAATCGTAGCGCAGCGCTTGCGTATCTTCGCGAACCTGGCACCGATGTTTGTCGGTTTGGGTTGCGACCACACCATTTCCTTGGCCGCAATCGGCAATTTTCTCGGGCTTGAACCCCTGTGAAATCAGAGCGACTTTCATGGCTTGCTCGTCGGAGCCCGGTGGAAAATTCCGGCGGAGAATCGCCGTGAATTTCGTGCTGGCCGGTTCCGGCATCATCCAGTCGCTGCCACTCGAAATCACGCCGGATGCAGCAATCGGCGGCGGATGGCGATTGGCCATGATGGCGGCATAGAAAAGATCAAGGCGGCCGCGCGCATCTTCCGAGCCGAAGAAATACACGACGGCGACGTAGGCAGCGCAAACGACCAGCAGAGCTGCTAGCACGAACGCGGTGCGCTTCAGCCAACGCATCACGGCAGTCACCTATCCCCTGGCTTCATCGGGGTGAAGGCCACCTGGTCGGGCATGGCGTCGATCAGCGCTTTGATGTCGATGGGAGGCGGGGTGTCGAGGCCGCTGCCCTTCACACGATGGTTCAGCTCGTCGATGTCGAAGCCCATCTGCAGGTCGTAGGTGCGGTCGGGCTGGTTCCTCAAGCGCTGCTCGGCCTCGTACCATTTGAGCTTCACCTTCGGGTCGGGACAGCTGGCGCGCTCGGCGCCTTCCGCGCCCCAGCGCAGCTCGATGCAGTGATAGGGATCGAAGGAGAGCTTGAACAGGCGGCGCATCATGTCGTCGAAAGTCATCGCCACCGGCTGCTTGGCGGAGTTGAGATAGGTGATGGTGCAGGCCTTGGACTGCGCCTCGTAGGTCTCGCGCAGATCCTTCTGCAGGAAATTGCCGTCATAGACGATGCGCGGGTCGCGGCGGACCCACAACCCGATCATCTCCTGGAGGTCCTTGTAGAACTGCGCGAACGCCGTCTTGATGCGCGCGTCGCGCGACGGCGTGGAATAGGTCTCCCACTCCTTGTCGTCGGAGCCGTAGATGTTGTCGGGCAGGCGGTGGGGGTGATCCTTGGCGGCGATGCCGTCCTTGATGTCGAGGTCGACGTACTGCGCGCGGTCGTTGAGGTCGTTGCACAGCGTTTTCATCGTCGCCTGCAGCTCGTAGAGCGGCGTCAGCGAGGTCTTGCCGCCCGACACCGCGACGCGCACATATTCATAGAAGCCGAGCGGCGCGCCGTTATAGGCGAAGCGCGCCTTCTTCACGTCCTGCTTCGGATTGGGCTCGGTGCCGACGTACTGGACGAGCGAGAAATCGGCGATCTGGTCGTTCTGCGCGAACGCCATGTGGCCGCCGAGAAGATGCCCGCCCGCGTCGCGATGCGCACCCACGAGCTTGAACGGCCGCCAGTTCTTCAAGCCGCCGCCGAGCCTCGCCGGGCTCTGGCCGAACTGCGCGCCGTAGACGCTGCGCGTGATGGTGAAGTCGGGATGGGCGTCCATGTAGAATATACGTCCGTCCTCGTCGACCTTGTAGACGATGGCGACGTGGCCGTTCACGTCGTAGACGAGCGAGCCCGGCCGCACGCTGCCCGGCTGCAGCGCGGGCGAGTAGAAATCCGACTGCACGCCGCGCGTCTCCGACGCATCGGTGCGATAGGTGCCGGAGAAGACCGTGTCCAGCATCTGCATGATCGCGGGCGTGGGTTCGATGCCGCCGCCGCGGTCTATGATGTCGTGGCGCCCGGTCGGGCGGTTGGCCGATTTGGTGAAGCGCAGGTCGCCGCCCTCGCCGCTCACCCCGTCGACATAGGAGAACGGCAGGTTGTTCTTCCACGCGTAATAGGCACGCAGGAGATAGGGCCACTTCGCGCAATCGACGTCGATGTCGAGAAAATGCTGGTCGGTCTTGCGGAACGGGTTGGAGGTATCGCGCAGGCAGCTCTCCGACGAGCTGCAATTGCTTTCGCCCAGCGCCGTGACGAAGCGCCCGAAGCCGGCCTCGTCCTCCGCGCTCCAATGATCCTTGAGGATGCGCCATGACGAGGCCTGCGCGCCCGCCACGGACGCGCAAAACAGTGCCGCGGCCAGCGCCGCTATCGTCCATTTCCCCACCACGCACCCACGGTCGTGAGCGGGCGGGGAGGAGTCAAGGCGGTTGGAGGCAGGATGGTTTCCTCGCCGAGTTTTTCCAATTGATTCAAAACCTTACAGAACTCGTCATGGCCCGGTCCATAGCGACAGCGTATGGACGCGGGCCACCCAGGCGACGTCTGCAACTCTTTCGCCAATGGATCACGCGGAGCCGCGGAGTTCGCGCAGACAAACTTGATCGCCGCGCACTCCGCGTCTCCGCGTGCGAATCCTTTTATCGTGCAGAACCTAACTGGGTGGCCCGCGTCCATACGCTGTCGCTATGGACCGGGCCGTGACATTTGAGGGGGCGGGGAATGTTGGAGAAACTTTTCGCGCTCGGCGCACACGGCACAACCGTCCGCCGCGAGATGGTCGCGGGCGCGACCACGTTCCTCACCCTCGCCTACATCATGTTCGTGAACCCGAAGATCCTGGGGGCCGCGGGGCTCGACCAGGGCGCGGTGTTCGTCGCGACCTGCGCCGCGTCGGCGCTGACGACGGCGCTGATGGGGCTCTATGCGCGGCTTCCCGTGGCGCTGGCGCCGGGCATGGGGCTGAACGCCTATTTCGCCTTCACCGTCGTCCCCGCGCTCAAGGGCGATTGGCGGCTGGCGCTCGGCTGCGTGTTCCTGTCGGGCATCCTCTTCGTCGTGCTGTCGCTGACGCCGGCGCGCGAATGGCTGATCAACGCGATCCCGAAGAGCCTCAAGCTCGCCATCGCCGCGGGCATCGGCTTCTTCCTCGCGCTGATCGGCTTCGAGGCCGCGGGCCTTGTCGCCGCCGACCCGGTGACGCTGCTGCGCGAGGGCACGCTCACCGATCCCAAGGTGCTGATCGCGGCGGGCGCGTTCGTCCTGATGTTCGCGCTCGCGGCCCGCGGCGTGGTCGGCGCCGTGCTGATCGGCATCGTCGTGGCGACGGTCCTGGGCGAGGCGATGCCGCCCAATGCCATCAGCGGCGCCGTCAGCCTGCCGCCGCCCATCGCGCCGACGTTCCTTCAGATGCATTTCACCGGCGCGCCGGCCGCCGCCGTCGCCACGATCGTGTTCGTGTTCCTCTTGATCGACATGCTGGACACCTCCGGCACGCTGACCGCCGTCGCCCATCAGGCGAACATGCTCGACGCCGAGGGCCGCCTGCCCCATGCGCGCCGCGCGCTCGCCGTGGACGCGCTGGGCACGATGCTGGGTGCCGCGCTCGGGACATCGCCCGTCACCGCCTATATCGAGAGCGCGACCGGCATCCAGGCCGGCGGCCGCACCGGCCTGACCGCGCTCGTCGTCGCCGCGCTCTTTGTCTTGAGCCTGTTCTTCGCGCCGCTCGCCGCCGCGGTTCCCGCCTACGCGACCGCGCCCGCGCTGATCTTCGTCGCGGCCCTGATGGCGAAGGGCCTGAAGGAGATCGACTGGGACGACCTGACCGAGGCCGCGCCGGCGCTGCTTACCGCGCTCGCGATCCCCTTCACCTATTCCATCGCCGCCGGCATGGGGATCGGGTTCATCTCTTACGTCGCGATCAAGCTCGTGTCAGGCCGCTGGCGCGAGGTGAACGCCGCAGTCGCGATCATCGCGCTGGCGTTCGCGGCGAAGATCGCGGTGGGGTGAACCACGCTTGTCATCCCCTTCCCTCGCGATGCCGACGGCATCGTTCGGCCGGGGATGACAAATTTTGCTTAGAGATCCAGCACACCGAACAGGATCAACGCATAGAACACGATCCACAACACCGCCGCCACGCCCGTCGCGATCAGCGCCTTGCGGCCGAGCATCGGGTTGAGCGGCGCGCCCGTCTCCGGGTCGACGTCGCCGAGCCCAACGGGCAGCAGGCAGAACAGCGCCAGGAACCAGAAGATCAGGAACGCGCTGACCAGGACCGCCCAATGGACGATGAGGATCGTCACGCCTGTTCGAGCTCGACGAGGGTGCCGACGAAATCCTTCGGATGCAGGAAGATCACGGGCTTGCCATGCGCGCCGATGCGCGGCTCGCCGGTGCCGGTGATGGTCGCACCTTCCGCGCGCATGCGGTCGCGCGCGGCGATGATGTCTTCGACCTCGTAGCAGACGTGATGCACGCCGCCGGACGGGTTCTTCTTGAGGAAGTTCGCGATGGGCGAGTTCTCGCCCAGGGGCTCCAGCAGCTCGATCTTGGTGTTGCCGAGATCGACGAACACCGTGGTCACGCCGTGGTCCGGCTGCGGCACCTCGCCCGAGACCTCGGCGCCCAGCGTGTCGCGATAGATCTTCGCGGCCTTCTTGATGTCGCTGGTCGCGATGGCGACGTGGTTCAGGCGTCCGATCATTTCTTCACTCCGAGCTCGTCGAGCAATTGCGCGTCCACAAGATACGGCTTCAGCTTCGCCGCCGGCAATGCGACTTCTTCGGCGCAGGCCTGGGTGGCGTGGGCGAGCTCGGGCGCGACCACGAGCCCCTTGCCCGACTGCAGGCGGAAGATCGCGTCGTCGGCGCTCTCGAACGGGTCCTGCGCCATCGTCAGCTTGCGGCAGTCGGGATCGGCATCCCTGGGATAGTGCGCGCGGTAAAGCTTTGTCAGGCCCTCGAGCATGAAGCCCGGCTTGAATACCGTCTTCCAGTCGACCTCGCGGCCGGTCGTGAGATCGAAGGTGACCGGCGTCTCTATGCCGTTGTTGGGATAGGCGCCGCCGCAATAGTTGGAGCTCGTCACCTGGAGCGAGAAGTAGCGCTGCGAGAGATAGCCGACCTTGACGGTCACCGACCACGTGTCGTCGTCGGGCTTCTCGCCCGCATGCCGCAAATCGCTCAAACATTCCTGATAGTCGGCGTGGTTCTGATCCTCTTTCGCGGCAATGGCGGCGTTGACGCGCGCCATCACCGCGGCGTCCGGAAACTGCGTGAGACGCGGCCAACGCGGCTCGACGCCTGAGGCCTGCATCGGAACAGCCAGAACCGCGGCGGCGATCAAACTCACAGCCATATCAACTCCACTGGGGCCAACGTCCAACTGACGGGCCCGTCATGATATAGCGCCTGGGCCGATCTTGGAAAACGGCGGCGAGCGCGGCTACTTCTCGACCTCGAACACCGCTCCCCCGCTGTTGGCGCCGCCGAATTGCGTGGCGCCATAGAGATTTCCGTCGTTGCCGAGAACAAGACCTGCTTGCGGGAAAGAGCCGCCGTCCTCGCTCAGGAAGAAAAAATAGAGAATCTTCGCCTGGCCAGACGGCGTGACCTCGAACACGTTGGTGCCGTCGCCCTCCGACGTACAATTCGCAGAGACGGCCTTGCCGTAGAAGTTTCCCGCCTTGTCCATGACGAGATTGCCTTCGGGAAGGCAAAGCCCGTCGCTCCGATCGAACGCATATACGACGCTTTCCTTGCCCTTCGACGTCAGCTTGAAGAGCGTGCCGATCTCCGACGCGCCGCCGCCTATCGTCTGGCCGAAAAACGTCTTCTTGCCCGAGGCCACCAGACTGCCGTTCGGCGTGATGCCGTCGGTGCAGTTCTTCTCGGCGCAGAAGGCGTGCAGGACCGTTTCCTGGCCGCTCTTGGAAAGCTTGAAGGCCACGCCGTCTCCGCTGAACACGTTCAGGCTGCCGTTTCCGCCGAAGAGCGTATCCCCATAGAGGTTGCCTTTGCTGTCGGCGATCGGTGCCGCCGCGGGGCCGGCGCCGTCTGCGCAGTTCTTGAGCTTGCAGAACGCGTACAGCACCGTCTCCTTTCCAGTGGAGGACAGGCTGAACACGGTCCCGCAACCGAACGAATTGCCGCAGCTCGCCCCGGCGCCGCCTTCATAGGTCGTTCCGTACAGCGTGCCGCCGGACCCGATGAACGGCGCGGCCAGCGGCCCCTCGCCGTCTTTCCCGCCGGCGAAGGAATAGAGCACCGTCAGCACGCCTGTCGGCGAAAGCGCGAAAACCGTGCCGTTGCCCGAAGCGCCGCCGCCGCTGGTGGTCCCCAGCAGGTTTCCGGCGCTGTCGAAGACAACGCCGCCGGTCGGCTGTTTCCCATCCGTGCAATTCGTCTTTGTACAGAACGAATACAGCACCGTCTCTTTACCGGCGGACGATACGCGGAAGACGGCGCCGCCCGCGTGCGCGCCGCCGCCGGACGTCGTCCCGTATATGTTGCCCGCGCTGTCCATCGCCAGCACGCCTTGGGGCTCGATCCCGTCCGCGCAGCTGGCGGCGGCGCAGAACGAGTAGAGGAGCTTGCCGCTCGACGCCTGCGCGCTCCCGGCGGATAGAACCACGCACAGCGCGAATGCGGCGGCGGCCAAGCCCAACATCCGATTTACCATATGGTCTTCCCTCATTGGAACGATACACGGCCGAGCGCCAACGTATCACGAGAAACGCGACACTACACCCAGACGATCTCGACCCGCGTCACCGGCTTCTTGCCCCAGGCGTCGGACGCGGCGCGGCGCGCCGCGCGGCGGACGCTCTCGCGCAGCGCTTCCTCGTCGCCTTTCTTGTGACGCTTGATCGCCTCCGCCGCCGCGTCGCGGATCGCGGCATGGACGGGCTCCGGGATGCCATCGATCACAAACGCGGGGTCGGTCGCGACGCGGCCTTTGGAGTCCAGCACCAGCGTGATCGCGATGATGCCCGCGAAGCCGAGCGCGCGGCGCGCGCGCGCGAGCCCCGCGCCTTCTTCCACCAGCACCTTGCCGTCGAGATGGACGCGGCCCGACGGCACTTCGTCGACGATCATGGCCTTGCCGGGCGCAAGCCTGAGCATGTGGCCGTTCTCGACCACGACCGCCTCGGGCACCTGAAGCTCGCGCGCGAGCCTGGCGTGCTCGCTCATGTGGCGCAACTCGCCATGCACGGGCACGGCAATGCGCGGGCGCGTCCAGCGATACATCTCGGCCAGCTCGTCGCGGCAGGGATGACCGCTGACATGGACGAAATGGTCCTGCTCGGTCAGCACTTCCACGCCCAGCGCCGAGAGCTTGTTGTGCAGCTCGAAGATCGCAAGCTCGTTGCCCGGGATGATGCGCGAGGAGAAGATCACCGCGTCGCCGGAGCCCAGCGCGACGTTGGGATGATCGCCGGCCGCGATGCGCGCCAGGGCCGCGCGCGGCTCGCCCTGACTGCCGGTGCAGATGTAGCAGACGCGGCGCGGCGGAAGCTGGGCTGCGTCCGCCTCATCGAGCGTCGGCGGGAAATCGGCGAGATAGCCCGTCTCCTTTGCGGCGGCGACGAGCTTGTGCATCGAGCGTCCGACGAGCGCGATCTCGCGGCCGTGCTCGCGCGCCGCCTTGGCGACGGAGTCGATGCGCGCGATGTTGGAGGCGAACGCCGTCACCGCGACGCGGCCCTTGAGCGATCCGATGAGCGCGGACAGCGCCTGGCGCACCCGCGCCTCGGAGCCCGAATGGCCCTGCACCAGCGCGTTGGTGGAGTCGCAGACCGTCGCCAGCACGCCCTCGTCGCCCAGCTTGCGCAGCGCGTTGATGTCGGCCGTCGTGCCCAGCATCGGATCGGGGTCGATCTTCCAGTCACCGGTATGCACGACCGTTCCGAGCGGCGTCTTGATCGCGAGCGCGTTGGGTTCCGGGATCGAATGGGTGATGGAGACGAAATCGATCCCGAACGGCCCGATATCGATATGGCCGCCAAGCGGAACGCTGCGCACGCGGACGCGGTCGCGAAGCCCGGCCTCTTCCAGCTTGCCTTCGATCAGCCGCGCTGTGAACGGCGTCGCATAGAGGGGACAGCGCAGCATCGGCCACAGATGGCCGATGGCGCCGATATGGTCCTCATGCGCGTGGGTGAGCACGATGGCGAGGACGTCGCCGCGGCGCTCGGCCAGATAGCGGATGTCGGGCATGATGACGTCGACGCCGGGCGACGTCGTCTCGCGCCCGAACAGAACGCCGCAATCGACGACGATCCACTTGCGCGCGTCCGGCGGCCCGAAGCCATAGGCGTTGAAGTTCATGCCGATCTCGCCCGCGCCGCCGAGCGGGAGAAGGACCAACTCGTCGTCGCGCGCCGTCACGCCGGGGGCTTCCTCGCGTTGCGCTTGTAGATCAGCACCAGCCCGCGGATCGTCAGGTCCGGATCGATGTGCTCTATCGCCGGGATGTCGGGCTGGAAGAGATGCGCCAGGCCTCCCGTCGCCACCACGGTCATGGGCTTTGCATATTCCTGCTTGATGCGATCGATCAGCCCGCCGATGAGGCCGACATAGCCCCAATAGATGCCCGACTGCATCGCAGGCACGGTATCGCGGCCGATCACCTTCGTTGCGCGGTGGATGGCGACGCGCGGCAGCATCGCGGCCGCCTGATGCAGCGCCTCGATGGAGAGATTGGCGCCGGGCGCGAGCACGCTGCCGTCGAAATCGCCGTTCCCGGCCACGATGTCGAAATTGGTCGTGGTGCCGAAATCGACGACGATCACTGCGCCGTGATAGCGCTCATGCGCCGCGACCGCATTGCACAGCCGGTCGGCGCCGACGGCCGCCGGCCGGTCGGCATTGATGCCGATGCCGACGATGGTGTTGTCGACGATCAGAGGCTCGCATTTGAGATAGGTGCGGCACAGCGCGCGCAGGTCGAACAGCGTCGCGGGCACGACGGTGGCGATGATGGCGTCGTCGAGGTCGGCGAAGGATAGGCCTTCGAGCATGAGAAGTTGGGAGAGCCACACCGCGTATTCGTCCGCCGTGCGCGCGGTCTTGGTGACGGCCCGCCACTCGGCGCGGAACTTCTCGCCGTCATGGACCGCGAAGACGATGTTGGTGTTGCCGGCGTCGATGGCGAGGAGCATCTAGAAGAACACCTCTCCCGCCGCGATCGTGCGCACGCGGTCCTGCGTCTCGCGCAGGAGCAGCGCGCCGTTCGCGTCTATGCCTTCGAAGACACCCATCGTCTCTCCGTTCGTGAGCCGCGCGCGGATGCGCGTGCCCAGTCCCGCCGCGCGCGCGAGCCAGGCGTCGCGGATCGGCGCGAAGCCCTGCGCCCGCCAGATGTCATACCATTTCGCGAAGGAGGCGGCGAGGCGCAGGAGCGCCTCGCGCGGCTCGGGCGCGGCGAGGCCGATGGCGGCGAGCGATGTCGCGGGGAATTCCGTATCGGACGGGTGGTGCTTGAGGTTGATCCCGATGCCGACGGCGAGCCAAGCCGGATCGGCGCCGCTCTGGCTGGCGGATTCGAGCAGGATGCCCGCGAGCTTGGCGCCGTTCACGAGCACGTCGTTGGGCCATTTCACGCGCGCCTCAGTACCGAAGCTCAGCACCACATCCGACGCAGCAAGTGCCGCCGCGAAGGAAAGCTGCGCGCATTCGTTCGCGGGCCGTCCCGGCGCGATGAGCAGCGTGGCGGAGAGATTCCCCGCGGGCGACACCCACGCACGTCCGCGCCGTCCCCGTCCCGCGTTCTGACGCGCGGCGGTGATCCACAAGGGTCCGCGTTCGCCGGCGAGCGCCAGGCGGCGCGCCTCCTCGTTCGTCGAGTCGATCTCGTCGAGCTCCTTCAAGGCATAGCCCTTGGGCCAGTTCACTTGAGAAGGGCCTGCGCCGCCGTGCCGGCATAGTTCATGAGCAGGTCGATGCGCAGCACGAAGGCCACGGTGAACACCGTCGCGATGGTGGCGATGGCGCCCACGGCCCAGCCCATGTCGCGGTCGAACGGCTCCGCCGGCTCGTCGAAATACATCACCTTGACGATGCGCAGGTAGTAATAGGCGCCGACGACGCTGGTCAGCACGCCGAACACGGCGAGGACGTAGAGATGCGCCTCGAGCGCGGCCAGGAAGATGAACGCCTTGGCGAGGATACCCGCGAGCGGCGGCAGGCCCGACAGGCTCAGCATCATCGCCATGAAGGCGAAGGCGAGCGCGGGCCGCGTACGCGCCAGGCCCGCCAGGTCGGAGATGTTCTCCACCGGCTTGCCGCCGCGCCGCATCGCCTGGATGCAGGCGAAGACGCCGATATTGGTGAGCGAGTAGAACGCCAGATAGAACAGCACGCCACGCAGGCCCGCCTGCGTGCCCGCGGCCAGGCCCAAAAGCGCGTAGCCCATATGGCCGATGGAGCTGTAGGCCATCAGGCGCTTGATGTTGCTCTGGCCGATGGCCGCGAAGGCGCCGAGCGCCATGGATGCGGCCGAGATCACGATGATGATCTGCTGCCATTGATGGATCGCGCCGGGGAACGGCACCACGACGGCGCGCAGCACCAGCGCGAGCGAGGCGACCTTGGACGCCGTCGCCAAAAATGCCGTGATCGGCGTCGGCGAGCCCTCGTAGACGTCGGGCGTCCACATGTGGAACGGCACGGCGGAGATCTTGAACGCCAGCCCCGCGAGCAGGAAGACGAGGCCGAAGATGAGGCCGATCGACACGCCGTTCTGCACGATCACATGCGCCACGCCCTGGAAATCGAGCGTGCCGGTGAAGCCGTAGATCATCGAGATGCCGTACAGCATCATGCCCGAGGACAGCGAGCCGAGGACGAAGTATTTCAAGCCCGCTTCCGACGAGCGCACCGATTCGCGGTTGAACGCGGCGAGCACGTAGAGCGCCAGGCTCTGCAGCTCCAGCCCCATATAGAGCGCGATGAAATTGTTCGCCGACACCATCAGCGACATCCCCAGGCTGGCGAGGACGATCAGCACCGGAAGCTCGAAGCGCTCGCTCTTCTCGAGGCTGAAGAACTGGTGCGCCATCAGCACGCAGGCGGCGGACGACCACAGGATCACCGCTTTGGTGAAGCGCGCGAAGCTATCCATCACGAAGGCGCCGTGAAACGCGCCGCCGTCGCCGGTCACCATCGTCACGTAAGCCGACGCGGCGATCAGCACGACGGAGAGCATCGTCAGCGTGCCCGCGCTCTTGTCGCCGCGCACCGCGCCGACGAGCAGAAGCGCCATCGCGCCGACGGCCAGGATCAGCTCGGGCAGGAGGACGTAGAGGTCGTTCTGGATGCTCACCGTCTCACCCCCGATGCGAGCTTGGCCGGCGCGCCGTGGTCATAGGCGATTGCGGCGCGATGCTGGCTGACCAGGTTGGCGACCGAGGCGCCGGTGACGTCGAAGATCGGCTTGGGGTACACGCCCATGACGATGGTGATAACGACGAGCGGCGCCAGGATCGCGACCTCGCGCGGCGACAGGTCCTTGATCGTCTGCAGCGCGGGCTTGACCAGATCGCCGAAGATGATGCGGCGGTAGAGATAAAGCGCATAGGCCGCCGACAGGATCACGCCCGTCGCCGCGAAGATCGCGATCCAGGTGTTGTGGATGAAAGCGCCCAGCATCGTCAGGAACTCGCCCACGAAGCCGCCCGTTCCCGGAAGTCCCACATTGGCCAGCGTGAACACCATGAAGCACGCCGCATACATCGGCATGCGGTTGACGAGGCCGCCATAGGCCGCGATCTCGCGCGTGTGCATGCGGTCGTAGACGACGCCGACGCAGAGGAACAGCGCGCCCGAGACGATGCCGTGACTGAGCATCTGGTAAATGCCGCCCTCGATGCCCTGATGGGTGATCGTGAAGATGCCCATGGTCACGAAGCCCATATGGGCGACCGACGAATAGGCGATCAGCTTCTTCATGTCCTCCTGCGCCAGCGCCACGAGCGAGGCCCAGATGATCGCGACGATGGAGAGCACGAAGACGAGCGTGCCGAAATGCACCGAGGCGCTCGCGAACATCGGCAGCGAGAAGCGCAGGAAACCGTAGCCGCCCATCTTCAAGAGGATTCCGGCGAGGATGACCGATCCCGCCGTCGGCGCCTCGACATGCGCGTCGGGCAGCCAGGTATGCACCGGCCACATCGGCATCTTGACCGCGAAGCTCGCGAAGAAGGCGAGCCACAGCCAGGTCTGCATCGCCACCGGGAAATGCGCGGTGTTGATGATCGTCTCGATGTCGGTCGTGCCGGTGTACTGGTACATCGCCAGGATCGCGAGCAGCATCAGCACGGAGCCGAGCAGCGTGTAGAGGAAGAACTTGTAGCTCGCATAGACACGCCGCTTGCCGCCCCACACTCCGATGATCAGGAACATCGGGATCAGCCCGCCCTCGAAGAACAGGTAGAACAGGAACAGGTCGAGCGACGTGAAGACACCCATCATCAGCGTCTCGAGCGCCAGGAACGCGATCATGTATTCGGGGATGCGGGTCTCGATCGATTTCCAGCTCGCCAGGATGCAGAACGGCATCAGAAGGCCCGTCAGCACCACGAACAGCATCGAGATGCCGTCGACGCCCATGTGGTAGGAGATGCCGCTCGCCAGCCACTGCGCGTGCTCGACGAACTGGAACGCCGGCGTCGAGCCGTCGAACTTCGCCCACAAAACCACGGTGAGCAGGAAATCCGCGATCGTGAAGATGAGCGCGATCCAGCGCGCATTGTCGCGCGCGAACAGGATCAGCAGCGCGCCGATCAGCGGCAGGAAGGTGATGATGCTCAGCAGATGGCTCACGGCGCGCCTCCCGCGACGATGAACCAGGTCGCCAAGGCGAGGACGCCGATCAGCATCGCGAACGCGTAGTGATAGACGTAGCCCGATTGCAGCCTGACCGCGCCGCGCGTCACGTCGAGCACGCGCGCGGAGATGCCGTCGGGCCCGAAGCCGTCGATCAGGAATCCGTCGCCGAACTTCCACAGGAAGCGGCCGAGGCGCAGCGCCGGGCGGACGAACAGGACGTCATAGAGCTCGTCGAAATACCATTTGTTGTACAGGAAGGTGTAGAGCAGGCCCTTCTTCGCGGCCATCTTCGCGGGCAGCTCCGGCCGCATGATGTAGTAGTAATAGGCGATTCCGAAGCCGATCAGCGTCAGCACGAACGGCGCGACCTCGACCCATTTGGGGAAGTCCTCGACCTGCGGCTCCAGCCCGCGGCCGGCGATGGCGCCCAGCGCGCCGTGCCAGAAGCCCCTCGAATCCGGACCGATGAAGGAGGAGTCGAAGACGATGCCGGCGAGCACCGCGCCGGCCGCCAAAACGCCAAGCGGTATCAGCATGGTCAGCGGCGAGTCGTGCACTTCGCTGAGCGCGGGCGCGTGGTGGTCGTCGTGGCCGGGCTCGTCATGGGTGTGTTCGTCGGAATGCGAAAGCTGCGTGCTATCCTGTCCGCGATAGCGGCCGTGGAACGTCATCAGGAACTGGCGCCAGGAATAGAACGAGGTCATCGCGGCAGCGACCAAGGTCATAAAGAACGCGTAGTGGCCCATGCCGGTCGTCGACTCATAGGCGGCGTCGATGACCGAATCCTTGGAATAGAAGCCGGCCAGGCCGATATGCAGGACCGGAATGCCGACGCCGGTGAGCGCCAGGTTTCCGATCAGCATCATCGCCCAGGTGAAGGGGATGGCTTTCGCCAGCCCGCCCATCTTGCGCATGTCCTGCTCGTGATGCATCGCGGTGATCACCGAGCCGGCGCTGAGGAACAGCAGCGCCTTGAAGAAGGCATGCGTGAACAGGTGGAACATCGCGCCGCCATAGGCCGACACGCCCGCCGCGACGAACATGTAGCCGAGCTGCGAGCAGGTCGAATAGGCGATCACGCGCTTGATGTCGTTCTGGAACAGGCCGACCGAGGCCGCGAAGAAGGCGGTGGTGGCGCCGATGAAGGTCACGAACTCGCGCGCCGCGGGGGCCAGCTCGTACATCGGCGAGCAGCGGCAGACCAGGAACACGCCCGCCGTCACCATGGTCGCGGCGTGGATCAGCGCGGAGACCGGGGTCGGGCCCTCCATCGCGTCCGGCAACCAGGTGTGGAGTCCGAGCTGCGCCGACTTGCCCATCGCGCCGATGAAGAGCAGCAGGCAGAGCGTGGTGAGGATGTCGACATGCCAGCTTCCGAACAGGAAGGTCTTGCCTACCATCGCGGACGCCGCCGCGAACACCGCGTCGAAATCCAGCGTGCGGAAGATGTACCACACCCCGAAGATGCCGAGCGCGAAGCCGAAATCGCCGATGCGGTTGACGATGAAGGCCTTCATCGCGGCCGCGTTGGCCTCGGGCTTCTTGTACCAGAAGCCGATCAGCAGGTAGGACGCCAAGCCCACGCCTTCCCAGCCGAAGAACATCTGCAGGAAATTGTTCGCCGTCACCAGCATCAGCATGGCGAAGGTGAAGAGCGACAGGTACGAGAAGAACCGCGGCCGGCCGTCGTCCTCTTCCATGTAGCCGATGGAGTAGAGATGCACGAGCGAGGAGACGCCTGTCACCACGACCAGCATCACCGCGGTCAGGCTGTCGACGCGGATCGTCCAGTCCGCCGCGAAATCGCCGGAATGGATCCACGGCGCGACCTGGACGATGACGGAATGGCCGAGCCAGCAGACGTCGTAAAAGACATAGATGGACAGCGCCGCCGAGACGAACAGCGCGCCGGTCGTCACGAGCTCCGACGCGCGCGCGCCGATGACGCGGCCGAACAGGCCCGCGATGGCCGACGCGATGATGGGGAGGAAGACGATCGCCTGATACATCCTAGCCCTTCATCACGTTGACGTCTTCGACGGCGATGGAGCCGCGGTTGCGGAAATAGACGACGAGGATCGCAAGCCCGATCGCGGCTTCGGCGGCGGCGACGGTCAGCACGAACATCGCCATCACCTGCCCCACCAGGTCGTGCAGGAACGCCGAGAACGCCACGAAATTGATGTTGACCGCCAGCAGGATCAGCTCGATCGACATCAGGATGACGATCACGTTCTTGCGGTTCAGGAAGATGCCGAACACGCCGATGGTGAAGAGCAGCGCCGCGACAGTCAGGTACTGTGCAAGACCCACTTCCATCACGCACCCTCCCCGGGCTTGGCGTCGACCAGCTCCATCGCCATCTCAGGCGTGCGCGCGTTCTGCACCGGGATCGACTGGCGCCGCACGCCGGGCCGGTGGCGCAGGGTCAGCACGATGGCGCCGATCATCGCGACCAGCAGGACCAGCCCCGCGATCTGGAAGTAGTAGATGTAGTCCGTATAGAGGATGCGGCCGAGCGCCTGGGTGTTGCTCAGCCCGGCGGGCGTCGCGCTCTGCAGCGCCGCATGCGACGCGGGCGCCATCCTCCACACGCCGGCGACGATCACCAGCTCGGTCAGCAGCGCCAGCCCCAGCAATCCGCCCGTCGGCAGATAGGACAGCGCGCCCTTCTTCAGCTCCACGAAATCGACGTCGAGCATCATCACCACGAACAGGAACAGCACGGCCACGGCGCCGACATAGACGACGACCAGGATCATCGCCAGGAACTCCGCGCCCGTCAGCACGAACAGGCCCGCGGCGTTGAAGAAAGCGAGGATCAGGAACAGCACCGAATGCACGGGATTGCGCGACGCGATCACCATGAAGGCGGCGACGAGCATCACGGCCGAGAAAAGGTAGAAGGCGATGGTCTGGAACATCAGCGCCACCTCGCCACAAAGCAGTGATTGTTCGTTTGCGCTCTCATCTGTACGGCGCGTCCAGCTCAAGGTTCTTGGCGATCTCGCGTTCCCAGCGGTCGCCGTTCGCGAGCAGCTTGTCCTTGTTGTAGTAGAGCTCCTCGCGCGTCTCGGTCGAATATTCGAAGTTCGGGCCCTCGACGATGGCGTCGACCGGGCAAGCCTCCTGGCAGAAGCCGCAATAGATGCACTTGACCATGTCGATGTCGTAGCGCGTGGTGCGGCGCGAGCCGTCGTCGCGCGGCTCGGCTTCGATGGTGATGGCCTGCGCAGGGCAGATCGCCTCGCACAGCTTGCAGGCGATGCAGCGTTCCTCGCCGTTGGGATAGCGGCGCAGCGCGTGCTCGCCGCGGAAGCGCGGGGACAGCGGCCCCTTCTCGAACGGATAGTTCAGCGTCGCCTTCTTGCCGAAGAAATAGCGCATCGACAGGGAAAAGCTCTTCAGGAACTCCCAGAAGAAGATCGAGCGCGCGGTGCGGTCCAGGAATGCCATCATGCGCCTCCGTGGCGGACAAAGATCACCCAGGCGGCGGTGACCAGGACCCACAACAGCGAGGTGGGCAGGAACACTTTCCATCCCAGCCGCATCAGCTGGTCGTAGCGGTAGCGCGGCACGAAGGCGCGCACGACCGCGAACAGGAAGAAGAAGAACCAGATCTTGGCGATCAGCCAGATCACGCCGGGGATCGCGTTCAGCGGCCAGATGTCGATGGGCGACAGCCACCCGCCGAAGAACAGGATCGCCACCATCGCGCTCATCAGGCAGATGTTGAGGAACTCGGCCAGATAGAAGAGCAGGAACGGCGTCGAGGAATACTCGACGAAATAGCCCGCGACCAGCTCGCTCTCGGCCTCCACCAGGTCGAAGGGCGGGCGGTTGGTCTCGGCGATGGCCGAGACGAAGAAGATCGGCAGCATCGGGAACAGGATCGAGAACACGTTCCAATGCAGGATCGAGAACGCGCCCACACCCTGCTGCGCGCGCACGATGTCGGAGAGGTTCAGTGAGCCCGCGAACAGCAGCACGGTCACCAGCACGAAGCCGATGGAGACCTCATAGGACACCATCTGCGCCGCGGCGCGGCAGGCCGACAGGAACGCGTATTTCGAGTTCGACGCCCAGCCCGCCATGATGATGCCGTAGACGCCGAGCGACGACACGGCGAACAGGTAGAGGATGCCGACATTGATGTCGGCGAAGACCCAGTGATTGTCGAGCGGGATCACGACCCAGGCGGCGAAGGCGAGCGTGGCGCTGACGAGCGGCGCGAGCAGGAAGACCACCTTGTTGGCGCCCGCGGGGATGATCACTTCCTTGATCAGGTACTTGCCGAGATCGGCGAAGCTCTGCAGCAGGCCGAAGATGCCGACCACATTGGGCCCGCGCCGCATCTGCACCGCCGCGAATATCTTGCGGTCGTAGAGCAGGATGAACGCGACCATCACCAGCAGGCAGACAAGGAAGACCACGATCAGGATGACCTGGCTCAGCACCCAGGCCCAGGCGTAGGGCATATGCTTGGCGAAGGCGTCGACGAAGAACATGCCCTACTCCGCCGCCATCTTGTGCGAGCCGCCGGCGAACTCGCGCGAGCACAGCGCCATGGTCTCGCTCGCCCGCGCGATCGGGTTGGTGAGATAGTAGTCCGAAATCGCAGGCGCGAGCTTCCGGCTGACGTCCAGCGGCCCGTCGGCGCCGACATTGCTCCACACCGCCGCGTCCGCGCCCTGATGCGCGTGCGGCTTGCCGAGTTCGCCGAAAAGCGGCGCCTCGGCGACCAGCGCCTTGCGCAGCGCGTCGAGACTGTCATAAGGCAAGCGCTTGCCCAGCACGTCCGAAAGCGCGCGCAGGATCGCCCAATCCTCCTTTGCCTCGCCAGGCGGGAAAGTGGCGCGGCGTGCCATCTGCACCCTGCCCTCGAAATTCGCGTAAAGGCCGTCCTTCTCGGTATAGGCGGCGCCCGGCAGCACGACGTCGGCGTTGTGCGCGCCCGCATCGCCATGGCTGCCCTGATAGACGACGAAAGCGCGGCCGAGATGGCCGACGTCGAACTCGTCGGCGCCGAGAAGATAAATAAAGTCGATCTCGCCCTTCTGCGCGCCGTCGACGATGCCGGAGACGTCGCGGCCTTTCACGAAGCCGAGGTCCAGCGCCGCGACACGCGACGCCGCGGTGTGCAGCACGTTGAAGCCGTTCCAGCCGCCCTCGGCCGCGCTGCCCGCGGGCCCGATCATGCCGCTGTCGGCCGCGATCTTCGCCGCGCGCTTGAGGATCGCCGCGCCATCGGGCCGCGAAAGCGCGCCGGTGCCGACGATGATCATCGGCCGCTTGGCGTCGGCGAGGACTTTCAGGAACGGATTGCTCTCCAGCGCCTCGATGCCGCCGAGCTGCTCGACGGGATATGTCAGATCGATCGCCTCGCCGATATTGGCGATCTTGAGATTGCCGTTCGCCCACGCCTTGCGGATGCGCGCGTTCAGCACCGGCGCTTCCCAGCGCGGATTGCAGCCGATGAGCAGCAGCGCATCCGCCGCCTCGACGCCCGCGATGGTCGTGTTGAAGAGATAGGTGGGACGCGGTCCCGGCGCGAGCTTCGATCCATCCTGGCGGCAATCGAGATGCGCCGCCCCGAGCGCGGTCATCAGGTCCTTGAGCGCCTTGATCTCCTCCGCCGCGGCGAGGTCGCCGACGATGGCCGCCATGCGCTCCGGCGCGGTCTGCGCCACGCGCGCAGCGATGGCGGCGAAGGCTTCACCCCAGCTCGCGGGCTGGAGCTTGCCGCTCTTGCGCACATAAGGCTTGTCGAGACGCTGGCGCATCAGCCCGTCGCAGGCATGGCGCGCCTTGTCGCTGATCCATTCCTCGTTGATCTCTTCGTTGAGGCGCGGCAGCACGCGCAGCACCGCCGGCCCGCGCGTGTCGACGCGGATGTTGCAGCCTTGCGCGTCCATCACGTCGATGGACTCGGTTTTGCGAAGCTCCCAGGGCCGCGCGTTGAACGCATAGGGTTTCGAGGTCAAAGCGCCCACGGGGCAGAGGTCGACCACGTTGCCGGAGAGCTCGCTCGCGAACGCTTTCTCCAGATAGGTCGTGATCTCCATGTCCTCGCCGCGGCCGGTGGCGCCGAGATCGGGCACGCCCGCGACCTCGGTCGCGAAGCGCACGCAGCGGGTGCACTGGATGCAGCGGGTCATGATCGTCTTGACCAGCGGGCCCATATACTTGTCTTCGACCGCGCGCTTGTTCTCGTTGAAGCGGTGGAACGCGGCGCGGCCATAGCCCATCGCCTGGTCCTGCAGGTCGCACTCGCCGCCCTGGTCGCAGATCGGGCAGTCGAGCGGATGGTTGATGAGCAGGAATTCCATCACGCCCTCGCGCGCCTTGCGCACGTAGGGGCCCTTGGTGTTGATCTTGGCGGGCGTGCCGTCCTTGTTGGGGAAGATGTCGCGGACCTGCAAGGCACAAGAAGCCTGCGGCTTCGGCGCCCCGACCCATTCGACCAGGCACATGCGGCAATTGCCGGCGACCGACAGCCGCTCGTGATAGCAGAAGCGCGGGATCTCCGCCCCCGCCATCTCGCAGGCCTGCAGCAGGGTCAGGCCGTCCTCCGCCTCGATCTCCTTGCCGTCGACGATGAGTTTGCGGCTGGGCATCGCGCTACTCCGCCGCCTGCTTGAACGCCGCCATGCGGCGCTCGAGCTCGGGGCGGAAGTGGCGGATCAGGCCCTGGATCGGCCACGCGGCGGCGTCGCCGAGCGCGCAGATCGTGTGGCCTTCCACTTCCTTAGTCACTTCCTGGAGGAGATCGATCTCCTCGGGGCGCGAATTGCCCTGCTGCATGCGGGTGAGCACGCGCCACATCCAGCCCGTGCCCTCGCGGCAGGGCGTGCACTGGCCGCAGCTCTCATGCTTGTAGAAATAGGCAAGACGCTGGATCGCCTTCACGACGTCGGTCGACTTGTCCATCACAATCACGGCCGCGGTGCCGAGGCCGGACTGGACGTTCTTCAAGGAGTCGAAATCCATCAGCACGTCGTCGCAGATCGATTTCGGCAACAGCGGCACCGAGGCGCCGCCGGGAATGATCGCGAGCAGATTGTCCCAGCCGCCGCGCACGCCGCCGGCGTGCCGCTCGATGAGCTCGCGCAGCGGGATGCCCATCTCCTCTTCCACGTTGCACGGCTTGTTGACGTGGCCCGAGATGCAGAAGACCTTTGTGCCGGTGTTGTTCGGACGGCCGATCGCCGCGAACCACTCCGCGCCGCGGCGCAGGATGGTGGGCGCGACCGCGATGCTCTCGACATTGTTGACGGTGGTGGGACAGCCATAGAGCCCGACATTCGCCGGGAACGGCAGCTTCAGGCGCGGCTGACCCTTCTTGCCTTCGAGGCTTTCGAGCAGCGCCGTCTCCTCGCCGCAGATATAGGCGCCTGCGCCGTGATGGACGTAGAGGTCGAACGGATAGCCGAAGATGTTGTCCTTGCCGATCAGCTTGGCCTCATAGGCCTCGTCGACGGCGCGCTGCAGCGCCTCGCGCTCGCGGATGAACTCGCCGCGCACATAGACGTAACAGGCGTTCGCGCGCATCGCGAAGCTCGCGATCAGGCAGCCTTCGACGAGCGTATGCGGATCGTGGCGCAGGATGTCGCGGTCCTTGCACGTGCCGGGCTCGGACTCGTCGGCGTTGACGACGAGATAGTGCGGCCGCTCCTTCACTTCCTTGGGCATGAACGACCACTTCATGCCGGTCGGGAAGCCCGCGCCGCCGCGGCCGCGCAGGCCGGATTTTTTCATAATGTCGACGATGGCCTCAGGCCCGAGATCGATGATGGCCTTCGTGCCGTCCCAATTGCCGCGCTTCCTCGCCGCGTCGAGGCCCGGGCTCTCGAAGCCGTAGAGATTGGTGAAGATGCGGTCCTTGTCGGCGAGCATCAGGGTGCTTCCGGTTTGCGGTTGTAGCCGCCGTTATAGAGTTGCGGGTCTTTCAGCGTCAGCGCGCCGCCTTCGGGCTCCGAGGTGTGTCTGCCGTTGCCGGCGCCGGGCTTGGGCGTCTGGCCGGAGCGGAAAGCTTCCAGCAGCGCCTCGGTCTTCGGCCCGTCGAGGTCTTCGTAGAAATCTTTGCCGATCTGCAGCATCGGCGCGTTGACGCAGGCGCCGAGGCATTCGACCTCCATCCACGAGAACTTGCCGTCGGCGGAGACGGTGTGCGGCGCCGCCGCGATGTGCTTCTTGCAGGCGGCGACGACGTCGTCCGAGCCGCGCAGCCAGCACGGCGTCGTGGTGCAGACCTGCACCAGATGCTCGCCGACGGGCTCGAGGTTGAACATGGTGTAGAACGTCGCGACCTCGAGCACGCGGATGTACGGCATCGCGAGCATCTTCGCGACGGCCTCGATCATCGGCTTGGTGACCCAGCCTTCCTGCTCCTGCCCGATCCAGAGCAGCGCGATCACCGCGCTCGCTTGGCGGCCTTGCGGATATTTCGCGATCTCGCGCTCGCAACGCACCGCGTTCGCGTCGTTGAACGCGAAGCTCGCGGGCTGATCGGCGCTGAGGCGGCGCACGGACATCAGTTCAAAACTCCGTTCAGTCTCGCGGCTTGCAGAAAGCACTGATAGCAGAGCAATTTGATATCAGCGCTCTTCTCCAGCTCTTCTGTCCATTCGCCGCCATTTGCATTCAACATTTCGTCGCATTCACTGCAATAGGCGCTGGGCTCGTCAGCGGCATCGAGTGACGAATAGATAAATCCCCGAGGAATGCCATCATGGAGAGAGTCGAGAACGTGCGAGCAAACAAACGTCTCACTCGACGCGCCATGCTCATCACATTGCACCGCGTCGCTCATCGGTCGACCTCCCCGAACACGATGTCGAGGGAGCCCAGGATGGCGGAGACGTCGGCGAGCATGTAGCCGCGGCCCATATAGTCCATCGCCGCCAGATGCGCGAAGGACGGCGCGCGCAGCTTGCAGCGGTAGGGCTTGTTGGTGCCGTCGGCGATGAGATAGACGCCGAACTCGCCCTTGGGCGCTTCCACAGCGGCATAGACCTCGCCCGCGGGCACGTGGAAGCCCTCGGTGTAGAGCTTGAAGTGGTGGATCAGCGCCTCCATCGAGGTCTTCATCTCGGCGCGCTTGGGCGGCACGACCTTGTTGTCCGTCGAGGACACCGGCCCGGAAGGCATCCTCTCGATGCACTGTCTCATGATGTGCACCGCCTGGCGCATCTCTTCCATGCGCATCAGGTAGCGGTCGTAATTGTCGCCGTTCTTGCCGATGGGGATCTGGAAATCGAGATCGCTGTAGCATTCGTAGGGCTGCGCGCGGCGCAGGTCCCAACCCACGCCCGTCGAGCGCAGCATCACGCCGGAGAAGCCCCACTCCTCCGCCTCCTTGCGGTTCACCACGCCGATGTCGACGTTGCGCTGCTTGAAGATGCGGCTCTCGGTGAGCAGGCCCGCGATGTCGTCGAGCACCTTGGGGAACGCGTCGCACCATGCGCCGATGTCGTCGATGAGCGCGGGCGGCAGGTCCTGGTGCACGCCGCCGGCGCGGAAATAGGCCGCGTGCATGCGGCTGCCGCTGGCGCGCTCATAGAACACCATCAGCTTCTCGCGCTCCTCGAAGCCCCAGAGCGGCGGGGTGAGCGCGCCGCAGTCCATCGCCTGCGTCGTGACGTTCATCAGATGGTTGAGGACGCGGCCGATCTCGCAATAGAGCACGCGGATGTATTGGCCGCGCGGCGGCACCTGGAGGCCGAGCAGCTTCTCGATGGCGAGCGCGAAGGCGTGCTCCTGGTTCATCGGGGCGACGTAGTCCAGCCGGTCGAAATACGGGATCGCCTGGAGATAGGTCTTGTGCTCGATCAGCTTCTCGGTGCCGCGATGCAGGAGACCGATATGCGGATCGACGCGGGTGACGATCTCGCCGTCGAGGTCGAGGATCATGCGCAGCACGCCGTGGGCCGCAGGATGCTGCGGGCCAAAGTTGACCGTCATCTTGGGATCGTCGTGCGGAGCGGGCTGGTCCATCAGGCCGTCTCCGGACGCGAATGGCGAATAGCGAATAGCGAATAGCGGTTCGGCGGCGAAGTCATGACCCCTCGTCCCGATTTTGAAGCGATCGAATAAGGCTTCGTACCATTTTGCCCAGAGTTTGACACTGCTCGACAAGTGGCGCGAGCTTCTTCTCGTCCAGAAGCCCAACTCTCGCGGCGAGAAGCAGGTGAGTTTCCAATTCCTTCAGCGACCCCTGCGCTATACGCAAATACTGAATGAAGCTCTGCGTACTCTCTCGTCCATGACCTTCCGCGATATTTGCCGGAATTGAAGCGGCTGCTCTCCTGATCTGGGAGGTAAGGCCGAACATCTCCTCTTTGGGAAATGCCCGCGTCAGCAGATAGCAATTCTCCGCAAGCGCCATGGCGTCCTGCCAAACACGCAAGTCCCGAAAAGAATTGATCTGCTGCTCCGTCAAAACTCATCCCTATTCGCCACTCGCCATTCGCTATTCGCCTATTTCTTCTCCGTGCCGCCCGACGCCACGCCCGGCGCCATCGCGGCCTTCTCGTCGCCCGGCAGGATGTGCGGCGCGCCTTCCCACGGGCTCATGAAGTCGAAGTCGCGGAATTCCTGGACGAGCTGCACCGGCTGATAGACCACGCGCTTGAGCTCGTCGTCGTAACGCAGCTCGACATAGCCGGTCAGCGGGAAATCCTTGCGCAGCGGATGGCCGGAGAAACCGTAATCGGTGAGCAGGCGGCGCAGGTCGGGATGATCCGAGAACGACACGCCGTACATGTCGAAGGTCTCGCGCTCGAACCAGTTGGCGCAAGGATGCAGGCCTACGACGGACGGCACTGTCTCGTCCTCGGCCACCGCGAGCGTCACGCGCAGGCGCAGGTTCCGCCGCAGCGACAGCAGGTGATAGACGACGTCGAAGCGCTTCGCCCGCTCCGGCCAGTCGACGCCGCAGATGTCGATCAGAAGGCGGAATTCCTCGGCATCGCGCAGATAGGTCAGCACACGGACGATCTCGGCAGGCGCCACGTCGAGCGTCAGCTCGCCCAGCGCCATGCGGGTTCCCAAGACCGCGCCGGCCAAGGCGCCTGCGATCTTCTCGCCGAGCTGTTCCAGCGGTTCCATGTCTCAGCGCTCGATCGTTCCGGTGCGGCGGATCTTGCGCTGCAGCAGCATCACGCCGTAGAGCAGCGCCTCGGCCGTGGGCGGGCAGCCGGGCACGTAGACGTCCACCGGCACGATGCGGTCGCAGCCGCGCACCACGGCATAGGAATAGTGATAATAGCCGCCGCCGTTCGCGCACGACCCCATCGAGATCACATAGCGCGGCTCGGGCATCTGGTCGTAGACCTTGCGCAGCGCCGGCGCCATCTTGTTGGTCAGCGTGCCCGCCACGATCATCACGTCGGACTGGCGCGGAGAGGCGCGGGGTGCTGCGCCGAAACGCTCCAAATCGTAGCGCGGCATGTTGACCTGCATCATCTCGACGGCGCAGCAGGCCAGCCCGAACGTCATCCAGTGCAGCGAGCCGGTGCGCGCCCAGTTGATGAGCGAATCCAGATTGGCCGTGACGAAGCCCTTGTCCGTGATCTCGGCCTTGGCGGCCTTGAAATAGGGATCGTTGTCGGTGAGCGCCGGGTTCACTCCCATTCGAGCGCCCCCTTCTTCCATTCATAGATGAAGCCGACGGTCAGCACGCCCAGGAACACGACCATCGACCAGAAGCCGAAGACGCCGATCTTCCCGAGCGAGATCGCCCAGGGGAACAGGAACGCGACCTCGAGGTCGAAGATGATGAAGAGGATCGAGACCAGATAGAACCGCACGTCGAACTTCATGCGGGAATCGCCGAAGGCGTTGAAGCCGCACTCATAGGCCGAGAGCTTCTCGGGGTCCGGCTTGGACGGCGCGATGATGAAGGGGACGACCAGGAGGGCGGTGGCGATGACGCCTGAGATGGCGATGAAGAGCAGGATCGGCAGGTATTCGAGGAGTAGCCGTTCCATTGCCCGTCTCGCCGCCTTTTTTGGGTCATTTCGCGGGTGCAAAAACGGAGGCGTCACCCGCGCGCCACGGGGGGTTTAGAGCAAGATTCGTCCGGGGAAAACAGGATTCTTTAAGGGTTTTTAAGAATGAGTCGCAGGTCACGACATGGTGAGAAAGAGTGCGATTTTTGCAGGCGAAGACTGGCCTGCCAAGGCGTAGCCGCGCGAACCGATTCACGGCCCGGCTTCGCGCTGACGCGCTTCGCCGTGGCAGTCTCCGCCGCTGCGCGGCGTAGACTGGCGGGAGCGACGGGGCTCGAACCCGCGACCTACGGCGTGACAGGCCGTCACTCTAACCAACTGAGCTACGCCCCCGCGGGCGCTCGCGGGGCCTTTGGGCCTGCGCGAAGGAGGGCCGATGTACGGCCCACCTTGGGGCGTGTCAAGGAAGAACGCGCTATACCCTCCCCTTCCTGTCATGGCCCGCGAATGCGGGCCACCCGGGTGACGTCTTCCCTATCTTCTCAAACAAAATCGTCATCGTCTGGACCCTTTCGGGCCAGCGATGACGGCGCTGAAAGTGTGCAGAACCCACCTGGGTAGCCCGCATTCGCGGGCCATGACACGGGTTTTTTTTGATTGGGGGCTGAGCCCTAGTTCCCCCCGCCATCCTGCCGATTGCGCGTGTCGTCCTGCGGGTTCTTCACCTTGGGCTTCTTCCCATGCAGTTCCTCCGGCGTCAGCTTGCCGTCGTTGTTCTTGTCGAACTCGTCGAAGAGCGAGCGCACCGTGTTCGAGAACTCCTTGAAATCCACGCAGCCGTCATGGTTCCAGTCGACGATGGTGGAGGTCGTCGAAAGCCCCTCGGCCCAGCGCGCCTCGTTCACGGCGTCGGTCTCGTCCGCGTCCAGACAGCCATTGTGCTTCTTGTCGGCGGCATCGAACTCGGCCTTGAGCCCCGCCTCCATCTCGGCGCGCGTGACCGTGCCGTCGTGATCGGCGTCGTAGCGCTCGAGCAACTCGACCACGGGATGGAACGGCTTGGCCGGCTTTTGCGGCTCGGGCGGCGGGCCGTCGTCGGCGCAGGCCGTGAGCATCAAGACGGTCGCGAGAATGAGACGGCTCTGCACGCGGTCCTCCCAAAAGGCGTTCAACGCTCCGGCGGTGCGCCTTCCGGCGGCAGGAGCGCGCTGCGTTCGCGCTTGACGCCCTCGCCGCTCCAATAGCCGCCGCAGGCGGCATCCGTCTTGGCATGCGGGTCCTTGAGCGCGCGCAGCCGGGCGAGCACGTCCGCGGCATGAGCGCGGTTGAACGTCTCGTTCTGCGTCACCGCCGCGCCGCCCTGCTCCAGCAGCTTCACCGCCGTCTCCTGATCGGCGACGGCCTGCGCGACGTCACCGGTCTTGCCGTAAGAGCAGGCGCGCTTGACATGGGCCCAGACGTAGTCCGGCTGCGCCTGCAATCCCGTCGTGAATTCCGCGATCGCTTCGCCGTCGCGGCCCAGCGCGCTCAAGACCCAGCCGCGATGATAGTGGTACGGCATCCCCTGCGGCGCGGCGCCGGCGGCCTTGGCCGCGTCGTCGAGGGCCGCGAGCGCCTTGTCGTAATTGCCCCGCGTGAGCTCGATCGCCTCGATCTGCATATAGGTCACGGGCCTGGCGCGCGGCCATTTGTCGAGCATCGCCTGGAACTCGGCGAGCGCGTCGTCATAGGCGCCGAGCGCGGCCTTGGCGTTGGCCACGGCGGCGCGCGCGTTGCCGCTGTCGGGCGCGAGCGCGTGCCATGCCATGTCGTCGACGAGGGCCGCGCGCAAAAGCTTGTCGCGATCGCCGCCCGGCGGATGATCGGAGAACCCGTCCAGGCGGTTGAGGTCGGCACGCGTCTTGAGCGCGTTGGGCCGCAGATCCGCGCCGAGCGCGCTGTTCATCACGGCCGCGTCGAGGGCCGCATGCGCGCCGGCGAAATCCTCGGCCGCGAGCAGTGCTGCGCCTTTGGCGAGATCGGCGGCCGCCTTGTCGCCGCCCGCCTTCGCGTTCGCCTGCGGCGGCGCCGCCTCGCCCTTGATCGTCTTGCCGCCATATTCGACGTCGCGCACGGCGAAAGTCGGGACGCCGCCCTCGAACCGCCCGCTGTCGACATAGAGATGGACGGTGACGTTCTTCCCGGTCTTGTCGGAATCGTCGAGCGCTTGGAGCAGCGCGTCCGTGGACGCAACGTGCTTGGCGTCGAGCACGAAGCGCTCGCCCGTCTCGAACAGCGCGAAGGAGACGCGGCCGTCCCTCATCACGACCTGGCGCGCGACGCCGCTCGCGCTCAGCACGGGCGCCTCGGCGAGAGCGGGCGCGGCGGCGGCCAATATGGTTAGCGAGAGAAGAGCCGATTTGAGGTGCATGGCCGCCACTCTCCAATGGCGCCCGGGGATCGTCAACATGCTGATAGCGGAGCCTAGCGGCACGTCGCTACGCTGTCGCTTGCGACCCCTTCGAGGCTCGCCCTGCGGGCTCGCACCTCAGGGTGACGTGCCTACTGCTACAGTAGCGTCATCCTGAGGTGCGAGCGCAGCGAGCCTCGAAGGATGGCGCTCCGCCCCTAATACAGCCCAACCTGCCCCTTCAGCGCGTCGAAGATCGCGTCGCTGCGGTAGCCCACGCCTTTCTTGAAGACCAGCGGCATCGCCTCGACGGATGACGGATCTTTCATCGGGTCGCCCTCGATCACCGCGATGTCCGCGCGCTTGCCCGGGCCAAGCGAGCCCACCTCGCCGTCGCGGCCCAGGAACCGCGCGCCGTTGAGCGTCGCGATCTTGAGCGCCTGCGGGAAGCTGAACCCCGCCTCGACCAGGAGCTCGACCTCGCGCTTGCCGGAGAAGCCCGGGATCACGCCGCCATAGCCGGTCGGGTCGGTGCCCGAGATCAGCGTGCCGCCGGCGTCGACGAACATCTTCTCGAGCTTCATCAGCTTGGGGAAGATGACCGTGTAAGGCTTCATCCGGTCGTTGCCCGCGGTCTTGGACCAGGTGTCCTCGTATTGCTTGCGCAGTTGCGGGATGAGCATGTCGAGCGCGCGCTCGGGCGCCTTAGGACGGCCGGGCGTGAAGGTCTCGAACACGGTCAGCGTCGAGGTGAGCGCGACGTGCTTTGCGACCAGCAGATCGATCAGCGATTTCATCTCGGGACCGTTCTCGTCCAGGCTCGCAAGCGATTGCTGCGAGCCGTCGGGGCAGAAATCCGGCTTCTTGTCCTTGATGAAATCCGTCATCACCGCGAAGCCGTGCTCGAGATTGTCGATGCCGAGCTCGGCCGCCTCGCGATAGGTGACCGAGCACAGATGGCCGGTGATCTTCATGCCGTGCGCGTGCGCGGCCTGGATCGCGGCCGCGAGCTCCGCGCGCGTGATGTTGATATAGGCCTTGAACGAGGTCGAGCCCTCGCCCGCCCAGTAGTCGACCGTCTTCGTCGCATCCTCGGGGCCGGTGAGCACATGGACCTTGAGCACGGGAAAGCCCGCGCCGTTCAGATAGGGACCGGTCGTGTCCAGATCGGGCCCGATGGCGTCGCCCTTCTCGATGGCGAGCCTCAGATTGACGTCGCCATAGGGCGACATCGAGCCGCCCGTGCGCGCCGTCGTCGTGCCGCCCGCGAGATAGAGCCGCGGGAAGCTGTAGAGCAGCGAGCCGTAGTTGCGCTGCCCCATGGGATAGAAGAGATGCTCATGCACCATCACGAAGCCCGGCAGCAGCGTCTTGCCGTGCGCGTCGATCACGATTGCGCCTTTCGGCACGCTCACATGTGCGCCGATCGCGGCGATGCGCCCGTCCTTCACGATCAGCGTCTGATCGTAGCGCGGCGCGGCGCCGGTGCCGTCGACGATCTCAGCATGCGTGAAGGCGATCACGGGCTGGTCGTAGGCCACGAACTTCGCATCCGGATTGGGCTGCGCGGCCGAAGGCGGCGGCGCCAGGTCGTCGTCCTGGGCAAGCGCGGGTGTGGCAAACGCGGCCAGCGCCGCGAGAAGAAATACAAAACGCATGAGCCCCTCCGGATCGAGGTGCCAACCCTGCCGTACCGCACGAAGCCGCGCAATGCATAGGCGCGGCGCGCTCAGTCCGCCGTCCCGTGGCGGCCCGCAAGCACGACGGTGTAGCCGTCCGGATCGCGCAGCCAGCATTCGTAATGGGCGTTTTCGCTGCGGTGGCGCGGCTTGAGGATGTCCGCGCCCATCTCGTCCGCGCGGACGACAGCCTCCTCGAAATCGTCGAGCTCGAACCACAGAAGCACGCCGTTGCCGTGAGGCTGGCCGGGATCGCCGAGCGGTCCGTGGTGGTGCTCGACGTCCCAGCGGTGAAGCTGGAGGGCGAGAGCGCCGTCGAGCGTGAGCCGCTCGTAATTCGGTCCGCCATGATCGCTCTCGTATCCCAACAGGCGCCGGTACCAGCGGCTGGAGTGCTCGACATCGCGCACGCAGATGAGCGGTTGAAGGTCGATGCGCATGTGGATCTCCTAAATCAAAGCCTGGCTTGCCAAGGCGAAGCCGCGCTAACCGATTCACAGCCCGGCTTCGCGCTGACGCGCTACGCCGTGGCGGTCTCCACCGCTGCGCGGCGGAGACTGGTGGGCGGTGACGGGCTCGAACCGCCGACCCTATCGGTGTAAACGATATGCTCTGCCAGCTGAGCTAACCGCCCTGGTCAGGGCGGCTTATAGAGCCGCGCGGCCCGGCGCTCAATCGGAGCTGAGGACGAAAGCGTTGCCTTCGGAATCCTTCATGATCGCGAAGGTGCCCCAGGGCTGCTTCTGGGGGGCGGTCTCGAATTCGACGCCGCGCTCGGAAAGCTGGCGATAGGTGGCCTCGACGTCGTCGCAGCCGATCGAGCAGTTCATCCGCGTGCCGACGCGGCCCTCCTCGCCGTCCATGGTGAAGAGCACCACGCGGGTCTCGGCCTTGCCGATGCGCAGCTCGATCCAGCGCTTGCCGGGGCCCATCTCCTGGTCGGTCGCGACCTTGAAGCCGAGCTTCTCGGTGTAGAATTTCAGCGCGCGCTCCTGGTCGGCGACCGGGATGCTCATGAATTTGAGATGGGTGATCATGGCGGCCTCTCTCTTTCGGACCGCCATTTGCTAGGCGAGCGAGGGTTGCGCGCTCAAGCCTCACAATGCTTACTATAGCAATGGTTCGCAGAGCAGCCCTGGACGACTACGTCGTCGAGACCCTGATGCCCGACCTGATCGGCCACGACCGCGCGCCATCGGCCTTCATCGTCTATGTGAAGCTGTGGCACGACGCAGGCGGCGCGGAAGGCCGCATCCAGGCGAGCCTTTCGACGCTCGCGGTCGAGACCGGTCTGTCGAAATCCTCCGTGCAGGCCGCGCTCAGGCGGCTGCGCAAGCGCGGCTATATCGCGACCAAGCGCAGCGCGCCGACGGCTGTGCCGGTGCATACGGTCGTCGCGCCGTGGCGGCGCTAAAACCTACCCGTCATGGCCGGGCTTGACCCGGCCACCCAGCTAGCGAGCGTCAGCGAGCGAGACGGCTCCTTTGCGCCCACCGATGCGGGCGCACTGGGTGGCCGCCTCAAGGGCGGCCATGACGACTGAGCTTAGTTCAACGCGTCCTTCAGCTGCTTGCCGGGGCGGAAGCGGGGCTGCTTGGACGGCTTGATGGTGATCTCTTCGCCGGTCTGCGGGTTGCGGCCCTTGCCGCCGGCGCGCTGGGCGACGACGAACACGCCGAAGCCGGTGAGGCGGACCTCTTCGCCGGCCTTCAGCGAAGCCTCGATCAAATTGAAAACGCCCTCGACCGCCTTGGCCGCGTCGTTCTTCGCCAGACCCGTGGTGTCGGCCAGTTTCTGGATCAAATCGTTTTTGTTCATCTCGAGCTCTCCTGTTGTGCCGGACGCCAGCCAAAATTCGCCGGGGGACGATTCGCCCCCTACTCAACGAACATTAGGGCCTGAAGGAACCGCGCCCAAGCGAAAAAACCAAGGGAATCGCCGGTTTTTGTGGTGAAAACGGGCCCGAATCGGAAACGACCCGGGCCCGGATTCAACTCCGCAGTGCAGCAATCAGTGCGTCATGACCGCGTCGGCGTCGCCGTCCGCAAGGACCGGAGCCACGACTTCGGGCGGCTCGACCCAGTCGATGGCCACGGGCTGGCGCACCAGCGCCACCTTCAGCACCTCGCCCATGGTCTTGACGGGGACGATGGTCATGCCGGACTTCACGTTGTCCGGGATCTCGGCCAGGTCCTTCTCGTTCTCCTCGGGGATCAGCACCGTCTTGATGCCGGCCCGAAGGGCTGCGAGCAGCTTCTCCTTGAGGCCGCCGATCGGCAGCACGCGGCCGCGAAGCGTGACCTCCCCGGTCATCGCCACGTCGCGGCGCACCGGGATCTGGGTCAGGACCGAGATGATCGACGTCGCCATGCCCACGCCGGCCGAGGGGCCGTCCTTGGGTGTCGCGCCCTCCGGCACGTGGACGTGGATGTCCACCTTGTCGAAGGTGGGAGGCTTGATGCCGAAGCTCGTCGCCTTGGAGCGCACATAGGAGCGCGCCGCGTCGATCGATTCCTTCATCACCTCGCCGAGCTTGCCGGTGGTCTGCATGCGGCCCTTGCCGGGCAGCATCACGGACTCGATCTGCAGCGTCTCGCCGCCGACCTCGGTCCAGGCGAGCCCCGTCACGACGCCTACCTGGTCCTCGCCCTCGATCTCGCCGAAGCGGAACTTGCGCACGCCGGCGAAGGTGCCGAGGTTCTCGGGCGTGACCTCGATCTTCGTGGCCTTGCCCGAGACGATCTCCTTCACCGCCTTGCGGGTGAGGTTGGCGATCTCGCGCTCGAGGTTGCGCACGCCCGCTTCGCGCGAATAGTAGCGGATCAGGTCGCGCAGTCCGTCATCGGTGATGGACCACTCTTCGTCCTTCAGGCCGTGCGCCTTCTTCTCCTTGTCGATGAGATGGCGCTTGGCGATCTCGACCTTCTCGTCCTCGGTGTAGCCGGGGATGCGGATGATCTCCATGCGATCCATCAAGGGCTGCGGCATGCGCAGCGTGTTGGCCGTGGTGATGAACATCACGTCCGACAGGTCGAAATCGACCTCGAGATAGTGGTCGTTGAAGGTCGAGTTCTGCTCCGGGTCCAGCACCTCGAGCAGCGCGGACGACGGGTCGCCGCGCCAATCGGCGCCGAGCTTGTCGATCTCGTCCAAGAGGAAGAGCGGGTTGGCCGTCTTCGCCTTCTTCATCGACTGGATGATCTTGCCGGGCATCGAGCCGATGTAAGTGCGGCGATGGCCGCGGATCTCCGCCTCGTCGCGCACGCCGCCAAGCGACATGCGCACGAACTCGCGGCCCGTGGCCTTGGCGATCGACTTGCCGAGCGAGGTCTTGCCGACGCCCGGAGGCCCGACGAGACACAGGATCGGCCCCTTCATCTTGCCCGCACGCTGCTGCACCGCGAGGTACTCAAGGATACGCTCCTTGACCTTCTCGAGGCCGTAATGGTCGTCATGCAGCACCGCTTCGGCAGCGGCGATGTCCTTCTTGACCTTGGACTTCTTGCCCCAGGGGAGCGAGAGCATCCAGTCGAGATAGTTGCGCACGACGGTGGCCTCGGCCGACATCGGCGACATGGAGCGAAGCTTCTTCACCTCCTGCATGGCCTTCTCGCGCGCTTCCTTCGACAGCTTGGTCTTGCGGATGCGCACTTCCAGCTCGTTCATCTCGTCGCGGCCTTCCTCGCCTTCGCCGAGCTCCTTCTGGATCGCCTTGAGCTGTTCGTTGAGATAGTACTCGCGCTGCGTCTTCTCCATCTGGCGCTTCACGCGCGAGCGGATTTTCCGCTCCACTTGCAACACGCCGATCTCGGCCTCGATGAGCGAGAGCACCTTCTCCAGCCGCTCGGCCGTGTTCAGCGTCTCGAGCAGCGCCTGGCGGTCGGAGATCTTGACCGACAGATGCGAGGAGACGATGTCGGCGAGCTTCGCGGGCTCGTCGATCTGCGCGACCGAGGCCAGCGTCTCGGCCGGGATCTTCTTGTTGAGCTTGATGTACTGCTCGAAGTTCGTCTTGACCGTGCGGATCAGCGCCTCGGTCTCGCGCG
>JAJPHG010000015.1 GCA_021325375.1 Alphaproteobacteria bacterium
GCGCCGTAGGGCGAGCCGCCGGTGATCTCGTCCAGCGTCATCTGGCCGGCGTGACCGTAGTCCAGCCCCACCACCACCATGCCGAAATGCAACAGGTTGGTGATGATGCCGAACAGCGTCGTCTCCTGGCCGCCGTGCTGGGTGGCGGTCGCGGTGAACGCGCCGCCCACCTTGCCGTGCAGCGCGCCCTTGGCCCACAGCCCGCCTGCCTGGTCGAGGAAGTTCGCCATCTGCGACGACATGCGGCCGAAGCGCGTGCCGGTGCCGACCACGATGGCGTCGTAGTTCGCGAGATCCTCGATCCTGGCGACGGGCGCCTTCTGGTCGAGCTTGTAATAGGACTTGCTTGCGATCTCCTCCGGCACCAGCTCCGGCACGCGCTTGATGTCGACCTCGGCGCCCGCCTCGCGCGCGCCCTCGGCCACAGCCTCGGCCATCTTCTCGATATGTCCGTAGGCGGAATAATACAGGACAAGCACCTTGGTCATGACAACTCTCCTTTGACGTTTGGCAAGAAGGGGGCGAGCACGGCCCGGAGGGGCCGTGGGCCGTGCTCGCTTACGGTCGGCGGGCTTCTTAAGCCGCGTCGACCAGAACGAGTTCGCTGTCCTCGAGCGCCTTGATCGTGAGCCCCGGCTCGCCGGTGATCGCGGCCCCGTCGCGCGCGTTCACGCGCACGCCGTTGATCTCGACCGCGCCGGACGCCGGCACGAGATAGAGATGGCGTCCGGCAGGCGCGTCGTAATCCGTGCTCTCGCCCTGCTTCAGCGTCGCGCCCAGGACGCGCGCATCGGTGCGGATGGGAAGCGCGTCGGTGTCGTCCGCAAAGCCGCTCGCCAGCGTGATGAAGCGTCCGGAGCGGTCGCCCTTCGGGAAGGGCTTGGCGCCCCAGCCGGGCTGGCCGCCCTTGGCCGTGGGCTGGATCCAGATCTGGAACAAGGTCGTCGTCTCGGGCTCCAGATTGTATTCGGCGTGGCGGATGCCCGAGCCCGCGCTCATCACCTGGACGTCGCCCGCCTCGGTGCGGCCTTCATTGCCTAAGCTGTCTTTGTGGGTGATGGCGCCTTTGCGGACATAGGTCACGATCTCCATGTCGGCATGCGGGTGGGGCGGGAAGCCGGTGTTGGGGGCGATCTCGTCGTCGTTCCAGACGCGAAGCGCGCCCCAGCTCATCTTCCTGGGGTCGTGGTACTCGGCGAACGAGAAGTGGTGGCGGGCCTTCAGCCAGCCATGGTCGGCGCCGCCGAGCTCGTCGAAAGGTCTCACATCGATCATCGGATTTCTCCTTCGCGGCCGGTTGCCGCTCTTTCCGGCACCAGAGATATCGACAGGGCCTGCAAATAAAAATAGAAACTCTCGAAACTCATTGTTTCCGGATTTGACATGTCGACGCTTCCCGATTTCGAAGCCCTGGCGGTCTTCGCCAAGGTCGCCGAGGCCCGCTCCTTCGCTGGTGCCGCGGCCGAGCTCAAGCTCTCCAAGCCCACGGTTTCCAAGGCGGTCAGCCGGCTGGAGGCGCGGCTGGGCACCCGACTCTTCAACCGCACCTCGCGCCGCCTGGCCTTGACCGACGCCGGCCGCCAGCTCGCCGTCCGGGCAAGCGCGATCCTGGCCGAGGGCGAGGCGGCGGAGAGCGAGGCGCTGGCCCAGTCGCTGAGCCCGCGCGGGCTGGTCAGGCTCGCGGCGCCGATGTCGTTCGGCGTCCTGCACGTGGCGCCGCTGCTGCCCGAATTCCTCAACCTCTATCCCGAGGTCAGCGTGGACCTGCACTTGAGCGACGCGATCGTCGATCTGATCGGCGAAGGGTTCGACGCGGCGCTGCGCATCGCGGCGTTGCCGGATTCCTCGCTGGTCGCCAGACGGCTCTGTCCGGTGACGCCGCATCTGGTGGCGGCACCGTCCTATCTGGCCCAGCACGGCACGCCGAAGCATCCGCTGCACCTCGCCGAGCATTCCTGCCTCGGCTACGCCTATCAGCCGACGCCGGGGACCTGGCGCTTCAGCAAGAAATCGGGCGAGGTCGCGAGCGTGCGTCCCGCAGGGCGGCTGCGCGTCAACAACGGCGACGCGATGATGCCAGCGCTGATCGCCGGGCTGGGCCTGGGCGTACTCCCCGATTTCATCCTGCGCGAGGCGCTCGCCGGCGGCTCGCTGAAGATCGTCCTCGGCGATTGGTCGCTGCCGGAGTCGGCGCTGCATTGGGTGACGCCGCCCGGCGGCCCCAGGCCCAAGCGCGTCGAGGTGCTGGCGGCTTTCCTCGCCGAGCGGCTTTCTCGCAAGAAGGCTGCTTGATAGTGTCTCTTTCACGATTTTTTATAAAACGGGAGAGATCCATGAGACTGGCTGGCCTTGTTCTGATCGCGGCGGTGGGAACAATTTCACCGGCGCTTGCGCAACAGGTGGGCACCTATACGGGCACAACGCAGGACGGCAGCGCCGTCACCATCATCGTCGCCACCGACCCCAATACGAGCAAGCTGGAGGTCAAGGGCATTTCCTTCGCCGTCGACATGCTGTGCCAGAAGACGATGGAGACGTTGTCCGACGTCGGCATCGGTCTCGGCGACGGCAGCGACATCGCGGACGACGGCACGTTCTCCTATGCCAGCTCGGGATTCTTCGACATCGATCTGGTGACGAGCATGACGTTCAAGGGCACCAAGAACCTCAAGGGCAAGGTCGGCGTGAATCTCGCGGCCTTCGTCCCCGCCATCGGCCACACAAAGCTCACCGACAAGGTGCAGCCCTGCGTGTCGGCGGACCAGCCTTTCACCGCCACCTTCTCCGGCGCCGACGTGTCGCGCGCGCTGCCGGCGGGCACGGTGAGCGTCAGCCCTCCGCGGTAAGCGTCTCCAGCTGGCGCAGCGCGCGCTTGAACGCGTCGTGGACGGCGTAGTCCAGGTCGGCGAGGCGTTCGTCGTCGGACGTGATGTGCCCGACATTGATCTCGCGGTGTGCCGGCAGCGCGATGCGAACGCTCACCTCGAACGGCTCGCCGTGCTTGTGATGGGCATTGGGTGCGCGCACCACGACGCGGCAGGCGGTCGCCCGCCCGTAACGCTTCTCGATCTTGGAAAGGTTCTTGTCCACCAGCGCGCGGACGTGATCGGACGCGCGCAGGCCGTGCAGTTCCAGTTGCAATGGGCTTTCCATGTCTGCACCTCTCTATCGATACAGAGCTAGGTATGCTAATCCCGCCCTGCAACGCTGCCTACGAAAAACCGGAAAAAAAGACGACATATGTGGGACGTGCTGCTCACCGATTGTAACGCGGCAACCATGGTGGGGGTTGCGCCTTACGGCGCGATCCCGGACGCCGCGATCGGCATCGCGCAGGGAAAGCTCGCCTATGTCGGGCCGCGCGCGGGCGCCGGTCCGGCACATACGGTCAGGCCTCTGGACGGCGCTTGGGTGACGCCGGGGCTCGTCGATTGCCACACCCATCTCGTCTTCGCCGGCAACCGCGCCGGCGAATGGGAGATGCGCCGAAAGGGCGCGAGCTATGAAGACATCGCACGTGCCGGCGGCGGCATCGTCTCGACCGTGAAGGCGACGCGCGCGGCAAGCGAGGACGCGCTGGTCGAAAGTGCTTCGCGCCGCGCCCGCGCGATGCGCGCGCAAGGCACGACGACGGTCGAAGTGAAATCCGGCTACGGCCTCGATCTCGCGACCGAGACGAGGATGCTGCGCGCGGCCGGGCGTTTGGGCGAGGGGCTGCGCGTCGCACGCACCTTCCTGGGCGCGCACGCCCTGCCGCCGGAGTTCAAGGACGACCGCGCAGGTTATGTCGATCTCGTCTGCGAAACGATGATCCCGGCCATCGCGCGCGAAAAGCTCGCCGATGCGGTGGACGCGTTCTGCGAGGGCATCGCGTTCACGCCTGCCGAGACCGAGCGCGTGTTCGCCACGGCCAAGGCGCACGGCCTGCGCGTCAAGCTGCATGCCGAGCAGCTCAGCGATTGCGGCGGCGCGGCGCTGGCCGCGAAATACAATGCGCTCTCCGCCGATCATCTGGAGCATGCGAGCGAAGCGGGCATCGCGGCCATGGCGCGCGCCGGGACGGCCGCGGTGCTCTTGCCGGTCGCGTTCTATTTCCTGCGCGAGACGAAGAAGCCCCCGGTCGCGGCGCTGCGCGTGGCGGGCGTGCCCATCGCCATCGCGACGGACTGCAACCCCGGCACCTCGCCCGCGGCCTCGCCGCTGATGGCGATGAACATGGCCTGCACCCTGTTCGACATGACGCCGCAAGAGGCCCTGGCCGGGATGACGCGCAACGCGGCCAAGGCGCTGGGCCTCGAAGACGAGATCGGCACGCTG
Source organism: Alphaproteobacteria bacterium (assembly GCA_021325375.1). Taxonomy (GTDB): domain Bacteria; phylum Pseudomonadota; class Alphaproteobacteria; order Micropepsales; family Micropepsaceae; genus Rhizomicrobium. Next base: position 4,318 of record JAJPHG010000015.1, read on the forward strand.
GAGGCGGGCAAAGCCGCCGACCTCGCGATCTGGCGGGTTTGCGATCCGTGCGAACTCGCCTATTGGATCGGCGCGGATCTGCTTGCCGACCGCTATTTCCAGGGACGCTCCGACAACGAGATTGCATCATGAGCGACATGAAGAACACACGCGTGATCAGAAGCCCGCGCGGGCCCGAGCGGACTTGCAAGACCTGGGGCGCGGAAGCGGCGATGCGCATGCTGATGAACAACCTCGATTCCGAGGTCGCGGAGCGGCCGCAGGACCTCGTCGTCTATGGCGGCATCGGCAAGGCCGCGCGCAATTGGAACGCCTTCGACCGCATCGTGGAGAGCCTGAAGACGCTCGACGCCGACCAGACGCTGCTCGTGCAGTCGGGAAAGCCCGTCGGCGTGTTCCGCACCCATGAAGGCGCGCCGCGCGTCCTCATCGCCAATTCCAACCTCGTGCCCAAATGGGCCGATTGGGCGCATTTCAACGAGCTCGATAAGAAGGGCCTGATGATGTACGGCCAGATGACGGCCGGCTCGTGGATCTATATCGGCAGCCAGGGCATCGTTCAGGGCACATACGAGACCTTCGCCGAGATGGGCCGCCGGCATTTCGGCGGCGATCTCTCCGGCAAATGGATCCTGACCGCCGGCCTCGGCGGCATGGGCGGCGCGCAACCGCTCGCGGCGACGATGGCGGGCGCCTCGATGCTCGCCATCGAGTGCCAGCCCTCGCGCATCGAGAAGCGGCTGGAGACGCGCTATCTCGACAAAGGCGTCACCGATCTCGACGAGGCTTTGAAGCTTGTGCGCGAGTCGAAGACGCCGATCTCCGTCGGCCTGCTCGGCAACGCCGCGGAGATATTGCCCGAGCTCGTGCGCCGCGGCGTGCGCCCCGACGCGGTGACCGACCAGACGAGCGCGCACGATCCCGGCAACGGCTATCTGCCCGAGGGCTGGTCGCTGGCGGAATGGGAGGCGAAGCGCGTCTCCGATCCGAAAGCGGTCGATGCGGCGGCGCGCAAATCCATCGCCAGGCATGTGCGCGCGATGCTCGATTTCGCCAGGCAGGGCATTCCCACCTTCGACTACGGCAACAACATCCGCCAGGTCGCCAAGGACGAGGGCGTCGCGGACGCGTTCGACTTCCCGGGCTTCGTGCCGGCCTATATCCGTCCGCTGTTCTGCCGCGGCATCGGCCCGTTCCGCTGGGCGGCGCTGTCGGGCGAGGCCGAGGACATCTACAAGACCGACGCGGCGATGAAGGCGCTGTTCCCGCAGAACACGCATCTGCATCGCTGGCTCGACATGGCGCGCGAGCGCATCGCGTTCCAGGGCCTGCCCGCGCGCATCTGCTGGATCGGGCTCGGCGAGCGCGACCGCGCCGGCATGATGTTCAACGACATGGTGGCGCGCGGCGAGCTCAAGGCGCCCATCGTCATCGGCCGCGATCACCTGGATTCCGGCTCGGTCGCCAGCCCCAACCGCGAGACCGAAGCCATGCGCGACGGCTCGGACGCGGTGTCGGACTGGCCGATGCTGAACGCGCTGCTCAACACCGCGTCGGGCGCGACCTGGGTGTCCTTGCATCACGGCGGCGGTGTCGGCATGGGCTATTCGCAGCACGCCGGCGTCGTCATCGTCGCCGACGGCACGGACGCGGCGCGCGAGAAGCTGGCGCGCGTCTTGTGGAACGATCCGGCGACCGGCGTCATGCGCCACGCCGATGCCGGCTACGAGATCGCGCTCGACGCCGCGCGGGAGCACCATCTCGATCTGCCCGCGATCCTGCCCTAAGCGCTTCGCAAATCCGCGTCCGACCTGCTATGACTGCGCCCATGGATCAGCAGAACCAGCCAGCCAAGCCGCATTGGGCTTGGCCGCACGTCATCGCGGTCGTGGCCGCAATCGTCGCCTATTTCGTGATCTTCCGCTACACGGGCGACGCCGACGTGCTGCCCACCATTGCCTTGGCAGTGGCGATGGGCGGTGCCGCCTGGGTCGCGGCCTGGGCCTATCTCTTCCGCGCGCGGCGGTAGCCGAAGGCTTTGGAATAGTCCTTCGTAGCAAGCTCGATCTTCCTCTGCTGCGCCGCAGTGAGCACCTTCTTGAACTTGCCCACGCGCCCGTCGCCGACATGGCCGGGATGCCACTGCGTCGTGAAGTCGAACGCGTTGGGATCGGTCTCGCCCTTGTGGAGCTTCTCGATCTTCTTCTGTACCGCCTCGCGCGTCAGCGAACGGAAGATGCGCGTGCGCGCCGCCTTCGAAAGGCGCACGCCGAGGAAGCGCGCTACATGATCGACGGTGCGCTCGTCGTCCGCGAAGCCGTCCTCGTAGCGCAGGATCATGGCCCCGCGCTCGCGCGAAAGCGCTACGACGTGTCCGGCGCCCACGCGCACGTCGCGCAGCGACGATTCGAAGGAATGGCCGAAGCGCTGCATCAGCGAGGCCACGGAATCGCGCGGCTCGCGCACGCTCACCAGCACCTTGCCGCGCGCGAAACGGGTGAGGAACAGGATGGACCTCGAGGGCTCGTGGCTCTTGATGACCAGGATCTGCGCCTTCTCGGCGCCCACAGGCAGCATCGCCGAATTGTCGGCGAAGAACGCCGCGACCGCGCCCCTGGGCAGGCGGGCCTCTTTGAGGATGCGGATGGCGACGTTATACAGCCACGTCGACCCGCTGCTCTTCAATCCGAGGCACAGGATCACGCGCGGCGGGGCTTGTTTGGGCATCTTGGCGGGTTGAACAGCATGGCGGGCGGGCGGTTGTAAAGGTGGATTGGTGAGCGACGAACAGATTTCCTCCGGCGCCGAGCAGGACACCGCAAGGCGCCTCGTGCGTATGTTCGACGCCGACCGGACGGCCGCGCTCGCCCGCTTCCGCGATCTTCTCGGCCGCAAGGGGCAGGCGGGCAGGGTGCTGCAGCTCATCAACCGCGCCGACCGGCCCGACGTGGTGGCGGCGCTGGCCGAAGTCCCGGCCTTCGACGCCAAGACCGCGGAGCTCGTCGTCGTCGAAAGCGCGCGCGCCTTCATGCGCCGCGGCGAACGTGGGCGCGCCGAGGCGCTGCTCGCAAGCGCGTCGGCGACGCGCAAGGGCGACTACAGTTTCCAATACGCCGCGGGGCGCGTGTTCGCGGAAGTGCGCCTGCACGACAAGGCGCTGCCCTATTTCGAGGCGGCGCTGGCCGCCAGGCCGACGCAGCAGGCGGCCGAGCGCGTTTTCGCCTGCCGCCTCGCGCTCCAGCAATATCGCGAGGCGATGGTCGCGATGGGCCGCATCGCGCGCGCCGGGACCTGGCGCGAGGCGATGGCGAAGGACTTCGCGTTCCTGCTCAGGCATATCGAGCTCGGCCGGCTCGATCCCGACATCGCCTATGCGCTGTCCGAGCTCACCGGCGCCGAGGCGATCGTCGCGCCCGCGCTGATGCCGCATCTGATCGCGCTCGACCTGCGCGATTGCGTGCTTTCTTCCGTCGACCGCGCGGTGGCGAGTCTGCGGCACTGGGACGAGGAGACGCTGCTCGCGGTCATCCCTTATCTCGCAAAGCTCGGCCAGATCGATCCTCTGCTGCGCATCCGCGACCAGATCGATGCGCCATCGCCCGCTGTCGCCAAGGCCTTCGCGGAAACGCTCGACAAGCTTGCGCCCGCGAAGATGGCACAGCATCTGGTGCCCGATCTGAGCGGCTTCACGAACGACAAATCCTGGCGCGACGCCGACGGCGTGGCGCTGCTGCGTCTCATCCCCAGGCTTGTCGCAAAGGCCGATGCGCCGCGCTTCTATGCGCGCGAGCGGCACCGCATCGCGCGTCTTGCCGCGCGCGTGCTCGGAACCCAGGATGGCGCCGTCGAGGCGCTGGTCGCGCTCGTGCTTCACGTCGCGGAGCCGCAGGTCGCGCAGTTCTTCTCAGGCCCCGAGCTGCGCGATCTCTCCAGCGCCATCGGCGAGGCGACAAGGCAGGCACAGGCGCAGGCAGGTTCGCGGCTGGCGAAGCTGCGCGACGGCTATGCGGATTTCTTCTTCGAGCGGCGCGTCGCGGCCGACCGTCTCGCGCTCGAAAGCGACGTGAACTTCACCGAGGCCGCGTTCGACTATTTCGCGACGCTGGTCAATTGGCGGCCCGCGATCCAGACCCCGGTGGGCGAGGCGCTGGCCGAGCGCCTTGCCCGGCCCGCGCTCAAGCTCGGCGACGGGCCGGTGCTCGACGTGCTCGCCTGCTGGGGCTTGATGCAGGCGCGTCCGCCCTGGTCGCTCGCGGTACCGGAGCAGTTCGCCGAAGTGTGGCCGTGGTACCTGAACGGCCTCATCGCGCGGCGCGCGATCCCGCCGCGCTGCTTCGAGCCGGGCATCAAGGCCTATCTCGACGAGGTGCTGCTGAAGGACGATCTGGCCGGACTGTCCGTCAACCGCTTCGCGCAGATCGTCAGCGCGCGCACGCCCGAATACCGCCGCTTCGATCTCGGCAATCTCGTCGACCGCATCCTGTTGGCGCTGGAGCTCACCGCCGGGCTTCTCGCGCAGACCCCGCAATTCCTGCCTTTCGTGAAGGCGATGTTCGACAGTCCCGTGCTCGCGCGCGCGATCGCCGAATTGGGCGGTGCGGCGCTCATCGATGCGGTGGGCGGCAAGATCGAGGCGCGGCCTGCCGCTCGCGCGTCCAGCAGCGTGCAGGACATCCTGCTCGTCGGCCATGGCGGGCGCGAGACGGGGCTGGGACGCAATTTCGGCATGCTGGCGAAGGGGCTTTCGAGCGAAGGCCTTGCCGTCACCCAGGTCAATTTCGACGCGGGCGCGGACGCGATCAGCGAGGAGATCGCGCGCTGGTACGCCCAGCGCAGCTCCAAGCCCATCGTCGTGCTCGCGGTGAACGCGCACGACGCGCCGGACATCTTCATGAAGGACCGCGGCAACATCGTCGCGGAATGCTACACCGCCGGCTTCTATCTCTGGGAAGTCTCACACGTGCCCGACGTGCAGAGGCTCGGCGTCGAGCTCGTCGACGAGATCTGGGCGCCGACGAAATACGTGGCAAGCATCTACGCGCCCCACAAGCCGACGCATGTCGTCGGCAAAGGGCTGTTCACCGGCGACGAGCCGTTCTTCGCGCATCGCAAGCTTGCGGGCCAGAACCCGCGCTTCACCTTCGTGACCGCCTTCGATTTCGATTCCTCGATCGAGCGCAAGAACCCGCTCGCCGCCGTGCGCGCGTTCCAGTGTGCCTTCCCCGGCAACGAGAAGGTCGAGCTGGTGGTGAAGACCTCCAACGTCAATCCGCAGCATTGGAGCAACGTCTCGGGCCAATGGGAGCGCGTGGCCGCGGCGGCCGCGTCCGACAAGCGCATCCGGCTCGTCACCGAGCGCTACAGCGACGAGGCGATGACGGCCTTGGTGCGCGACGCGGATTGCATCGTCTCGCTGCATCGTTCGGAAGGCTTCGGCTATCTCATCTCGGACGCGATGGCGTTCGGCGTGCCGGTGATCGCGACGGATTATTCCGGCAATGCCGATTTCTGCAACGTAGAGACTTCGTTCCCCGTGAGCTACCGCATGATCGCGGTGCCGCAGGGCGCGGCGCGCTGGCGCGTCGACGGCGCGCAGTGGGCCGACCCCGACGTGGACGCGGCGGCGGCGCAGATGCGAAGCGTTTTCCTCGACCAGCAGGGCGCGCTCGCCAAGGCCGCGCGCGCGCGCGAGGCGATCAAGATCCAACTCGGAATCGACACTTTCAAGACGACGCTCGCCGCGCGCATCCGCGCCATCGCCGAAAGGCTCAATTGATGCTGCTCAGCCTGAACCGCAAATTCATCTTCATCGCGAACCTGAAATCGGCGTCCTCGGCGATCGAGGCGGCGTTGGCGCCCAAGGCCGACATCCGCTTCACCCAGACCCAGTTCGGCAAGCACGATCCCTTGAGCGAGGTCTCGCGCAAATACGCCTGGGTGAAGAAATACGTTCCTTACGACGAGTTCTACGTCTTCGCGGTGATCCGCGATCCGGTCGACTATCTGCTCAGCCTGTACAACTCCCACCACAAGGACGAGTTCGACGGCAAGATCCACTCGACCAAGAACATGGCCTTCGACGAGTTCCTCGACGTGTGGTGCGGGCGCAGCTGGCAGGCCAAGCCGCAGCATCTGCGTTTCGTCGACAGTCACGGCCGCTTCAAGCTCAGCCACCTGGTCCTCTATGACGACCTCGCCGACGAGTTCGGCCAGGTCTGCGTGCATCTCAAGCTCGGCTGGGTGGAACTCCCCCAAAGGAACCTGAGCCCCGTGATGCTCAACCGCGCCGACCTCACCGCCGCCCAGGTGGCGCTGATCAAGAGCCGGTATGCCGAGGATTACGAGTGGATCCGCAACCGTCCGCGGCTTCTCTGACCGGCATCGTTAACGCGCCTCGCAAAGTGTTGCGCCCGGCTCCATTTCCGGCAATTAATGCGCCCCCGATGCGAAACCAGCTCGCCCAGATTGCCGCCAAGCCGCTCCGCGCCATCCGCAGCGGGCGCTTCCCGCTCTCGCCCATCGTCGCAAGATTGTCGCCGCGTTACGGCAAGGTGATGGCTTCCTATCGCCACGAGGAAGAGGGTCGTTACGACGAGGCGCTCGAGGCGTGGTCCGGGCTCAGGGGGCAGCACAGCTCGCGCGAAGGTGCCTTCCGCCACACGCTGCGCGCGGCGAGGCTGGCGCACAAGGCCGAGCGCTACGGCGATGCGGTCAAGGATTTCAGCGTGCTCTATGCGCTCAGCCCCGGCGACGTTCGCGTCGCGCGGGGGCTGGAGGGGGCCGCATTGCACGCGGCGCGCCAGGCGCAATCCTCGGGCCGCTGGCTCGATGCGTGCCGCATGTGGGAAACCTATGGCCGCGTCGGCACCAAGCCGGACAAGGCCAAGCGGAACCTGCGCGAATGCGCGCGCTACGTCGCCCAAAGCGCCGACACGCCCGAGAAGACGCAAGCTGCAATCGACGCCTGGGGGCTTCTCAAGCTCGTCGAGCCGGACTCGCGCGAGGCGCAGCAGGGCCTGGAATGGTGCCATGTGTCGCTGGCGCGTTCGGCCGAACGTGGCGGCGACAAGGCCGCGGCGCGCAAGCATTGGAATGCGCTGCTCGAGCTGGTGCCCGGCGACCGGCGCGGGCTCGACGGCCTGGAGCGGCTCGATCTCACCGATGCCTGAGGCATTGCGGCAGGCGCGACATGTCTGACGACGAAACGAGCAAACCGTCTTTGCCGCCGGACATCGAGGCCGTGAGGGCCGAGCGCAAGGCGGCCAAGCGGCAGGCGCAAGCCGAGCGTCGCGCGGCCAAGCCGGCCGCGGCGCCCGAAGCGCAAGCCGCGCGTGCCGAGCGCAAGGCCGCCAAGCAGCAGGCCAAGGAAGCCAAGAAAAGCAAAACGCCCGACACCGAAGCGGCGAAAGCGCAGCGCAAGGCCGCCAAGCGGCAGGCGCAAGCCGAGCGTCGCGCGGCCAAGCCGGCTGCGGCGCCCGAAGCGCAAGCCGCGCGTGCCGAGCGCAAGGCCGCCAAGCGGCAAGCCAAGGAAGCCAAGAAAAGCAAAACGCCCGATACCGAAGCGGCGAAAGCGCAGCGCAAGGCCGCCAAGCAGCAGGCCAAGGAAGCCAAGAAAAGCAACGCACCCGACACCGAAGCCGCGAAAGCCGAGCGCAAAGAGGCCAAACGCCAGGCCAAGGACGCCGCGAAGGCCGCGCGCGAAGCCAAGGCTGCCGAAGCGCTCGCGGCCAGGGCCGCGCGCAAGACCGGCAAGCGTCAGACCAAGGAGGTCGAGAAGGCGCAGCGAAAAACGGCCAAGCCCGCCGCTTCTGCGGAAGCGCAAGCTCAGCGCGCCGAGCGCAAGGCCGCCAAGCGGCAGACGAAAGAGGCCAAGAAGGCCAAGGTGCCGGACGAGCTGGCCGCGAAGGCCGGGCGCAAGGCCGTGAAGCAAGCCGCCAAGCCCGAGAAATCTCCGCAAGCCAAGGCCGAGCGCAAGGCGGCCAAGCAGCAGGCGAAAGAGGCCAAGAAGGCCGAGACACCGGAAGAGCTGGCCGCGAAGGCACAGCGCAAGGCGGCCAAGCAGCAGGCGAAAGAGGCCAAGAAGGTCAAGACGCCGGAAGAGCTGGCAGCGATAGCCGAACGCAAGGCCGCCAAGCAGGGCGCCAAGCCCGAGAAACCGCCCGAAGCCAAGGCAGAGCGCAAGGCGGCGAAGCAGCAGGCGAAAGAAGCCAAGAAGGTCAAGACGCCGGAAGATCTCGCAGCAAAAGCCGAACGTAAGGCGGCCAAGCAGCAGGCCAAGGAACCCGCGCCCGCGGACGCCGGCAACGCCGAGGAGAAGGCCGCCAAGAAGCAGGCCAAAGCCGAGCGCAAGGCAGGCAAGGCCGAGAAGAGTCCGGAAGAAGCGGCCGCCAAGGCCGAGCGCAAGGCGAAGAAGGCGGCCGCCAAGGCCGCAGGTTCCGACGCTGCGTCCGAGGGCACCTCGCTCAAGGAGCGCAAGGCCGCCAAGGCCGAGAAGAAAGCGGCGAAGAGCAAGGCGAAGAAGGCGGCCGCCAAGGCCGCAGGTTCCGACGGTGCGTCCGAAGGCGCCTCGCTCAAGGAGCGTAAGGCCGCCAAGGCCGAGAAGAGAGCGGCGAAGAGCAAGGCGCGCGCGGATGGCGAGGGTGGCGAGCGCTCGGTCCGCCTGAACGTCGCCGGCGCGAGCCCCGAAGAGGTGACGCCGCTGGGCACGGCGCTGCAGGCCGCGTTCGCCGCCGCGGGTGCGCCGACCGAAGCGCCCAAACCGGAAGGCAAGGCCGACGTCGTCGTCCACACCTTCGACGATATGGGCGACGATGCCGATGCGGCGACCCTCGAGCGCTATGCCGCGGTCGTCGCCGGCCGGAAGGCGCGCGTCCACGTCTTCGTCGAGAAGCTCGAAGAGGACGGCGCGGTGGAGCGCGCCATCGCGCGCCTGGCGGCGCTGAACGGCGGCGCGGTGGTGAGCACGCGTGCCATGCTCAAGCGCTTCGGTCTCGAGCAAACCTCGTCCGACGGTCGTCCGAACGAAAAGGGCCTGGCGCTGATCGCGCAGGCCATCGTCGGCATCGGGGCTGCGCGCCTGACGAAGCACAGCGTCAACCCGCTAGCAGGCGAGGTGCCCGCCGACCTCGCCGAGGCGCGTGCGGCCGCGCAGCAGCCGATGGAACTGCTCGCGAAACTGCGCTGGAGCGGCATGACGCCGCCGCGCGCGCTCGGCGCCTCGATCCGCGAGGAAGACGTCATAGCGTTCGCGGATTCGAAGATCGTCTTCTCGGAAGAAGCCTCGCTCGCGCTCACTACGCCGGTCGATTGGAGCGTGGAGCTGCCCGACCGCAAGGCGAACTACATCTTCAACGGCCTGGATTTCCTCTCCGGTCCGCTCGCCTATTGGTACGCCAAGGCGAACAACCAGGGTTCGGAGCGCACCGCCGCGATCGACGCGGCGCTCAAGGAGCGCGGCACCAATCCGAATGCGCTGCTCGCGCGCGCCACCCAGATCCTCGTCGATTTCACCGCCAGGCATCCCAGGTCCGCGGCGCCCAAGCTGTGGGAGGAAGAGCTCGTCCTGCGCCGCGCGCCCGTGCTCGCGCTGTTCGTGCTGTGCTGCCGCGTCGCCTATAGGCGCAAGCTCAAATTCAACGAGAGCGCCTTCACGGTGATCTACAACGCGCTGCTCGACCACGCCGAGATGCTGCGCGCGGACGATTTCTACGTGCCCTGCTCGGTCGACGGCATCAAGCAGGACAGCCTCGCGGTCGGCATCGCGCTGTCGCTGCGCGGCACGGCATACGGCAACCTTCTCCTGGGCGACGCGCTCGAGCGGCTCAAGCGCCTGCAGTTGGGTCCGGGCCTGTCGGCGGAAGGCGTGTGGCTGGGCGATTCCTATACGACGCACAACAACGCGCTGTCGGAGATCACGGGCCTGTTCAACGATTTCCCGCCCGCCGAAACGGCGCGCCTGGAGCCTCTCGCCGCCGCCGCCAAGAAGATGACGCTGTTCTCCGAGGCCATGCTCAAGAGCAACGGCCAGCCGCCGGCCTTCGACGGCAGCAAGGAGAAGTCCTACGGCAACAAGATCTCAGGCATGCGCAAGTCGATCGCGCGCGCCGGCGGCAAGCAGGTCTCGGCCGGCAAGGCCACGCTCAAGACCCGCATCACCGACACCTATGTCTTCCGCGAGGCGCAATATTTCATCAGCCACTCGCAGCAGAAGGTCGTTGCCGAATCCTCGCTCGTGGTGCTGCATGCCGCCGCCCCCTCGGTCGTGCATGAGGATCCCGGCGGGGTGAAGCTCGTCTTCGCCTACAACGAAACCAACCTGCTCGTCCGCGCCGAGCCGCCGGAAGCGCAAGGCGAGGAGGAGCCCGACGAGACCGATCCGGGCTTGCGCAACTTCTATCGCGTCGCGGGCCAGGGCAACCTTGACCCCGAAAGCGGCTCGGACGGGACCGCGCACATGGTGAAGTCCTGGCGCGGGCCGGGCTGGGCGGCCGCCAAGGCGTTCGAGAACAACTATGACGGCGCCGCGGTCGCGCGCACGGTGATCCACTTGAAAGCCCAGCACGCGCTGATCGTCGTCGACGAGCTGGAGAGCGCAAAAGAGGCGCTCTTCGAGCAGTTCTGGAACGTCGGTCCGGATTTCACCACTCCCGAGACGCCGGAGATGCCGCTGCGCTTCGCCTCGGACGGCAGGGGCGTGCTGAGCGTCGTCCTTGCCGGGACGGACGACGTATCGACCACGAAGGGCGAGACGGGCACGAGACTGCGCAGCGAGAAGCGGCTGACCCAGGATGTCGCGGCCGCGCTCTTTCAGTGGACGGACGAAGCGGCGCCCGCCGCTCTCGCCGTCGAGCGCCGGGGTGCGGGCGAATGGGCGGTGACGGCCTCCGGAAAGGGCTTTGCGGCCCGCCTTAACCATGCGGGCGACGAGCTGAGTTGCGAGCTCGGCGAGGGATAAGGCGCATTGCGCCGCGGCCCGCGGTCCAATATCTTGATATGATTGAACGATTTGGCGCTCCTTATGTCCGGCCAGTATCGAGGCGTGGTCAAGGTCACCGGTGCCGCGATCCGCGGCTGGCTGGTCGATGTCGCCCGTCCGGCGCGGCGCGTGAAGTTCGATCTCCTCATCGACGATCATCCGCGCGGCTCCTATGTCGCCGATGCGCGCAGAAGGTTCCTGTCGCCGCGCAAGGGCGCGGACGAGGACACGCACGGCTTCTCGATCCCGATCCGCAAACCCTGGATCAGCGGCGCGCTGCAGACGGTGCGCATCGAGGGGGGCGATGCTTCGGGCTTGCGCTTCTCGATGTCGGTTCGGCTCGGGCCGCGCGCGCATGAGCATTTCGAGGACCATGTCGTCAGCGGCCAGGGCTCCATCGGCCAAAGCTCCATCAGTCAGGGCGAGCGCGCGCCCGCGCGCCGCGCCGTCCAGCCTCTCGACGACGAGCCCGAGCCGGACCTCCGGCTGGCCGCGAACAAGGCGTTGCTCAGGCAGATCGGCGCGCTCTCCGATGCCGAGCTGATCAATCTCCTCGTCGCCGTCGACCGCGACGTCCTGATGCAGCGTCTCATGCGCTACGAGAAGACGGGCGATTGGGAAAAGCTCGCGCCGTTCAAGCGCGCCATCGCGGGCGCCGCGGGCGAGCAGCTTCTGACCAGCTTCGGACGTTCCGCCGCGAAGGCGCACAGCCATGCGCTCGCGGCGCGCGTGACTTCGGCCGCGGCGGCGCTGTATCCCGCTTCCTATGAAGCGCACTACCTCGCCGGCACGACCAAGGTGGCGCAGGGCGAGTTCGACGAGGCGCTGCGCCATCTGCGCGCGGCGGACAAGCTGGAGAAGGACGGCGCGCGCGCCAAGCGCGAGATGGCGCTGACGCTGGCCCGGCAGCTGCGCCAGGATATTCCCGTCGCGCGCCGCGCCGAGATCCGCGAGGAGCATATCGCGCTGCTGCGCGCGCTGAGCGGATCGGGCGATCTGGCGACGCATGTGAAATACCGCGTTCCCTATGCGATGGCGCTCTATTCCGCCGGCCGCTACGAGGAGGCGATCCTGGCCGCCGACGCGGTGCTGGCGCCGGCGCCCAACGACACGCGCGCGCTGATGGTCAAGGCGCGCGCGCTGGTGGCGCGCAATCTCGTCGGCGAGGCGCATGCGCTCTATGAGCGCGTGCTGGAGCTCGATCCCGGCCATCGCGGCGCCAAGGTGAACCTGCGCATCCTCACCACCCTGGTCGAGGACGAGAGCCGCGACGGCGACAAGACCGGCGTCGTCGCCGCGCGCGCGATCGCTGTGAAGAACGGCGCGCCGCTCGCCGACATCCTGAGCCGTCTGTCCGAGAGCTGGATCTGCATCGACGGCGCGGCGAAGGGCCATGCCCAGGACCACGAAGCCGAGCTCGCCCCCGCCGCGGCCCGGCGCGTGGGCTGCGTGGAGCTCAACGGCGCGGGCGAGTTCTGGCGCAGGGAAGCGCTTCTGGGCCTTGCCGAAAGCGGGCTGCTCGCAAGCCTCGACGACCGCGCGGCGCTGAGGCGCTGGAAGCCCTTCTATGTCGCGCGGCCCGAGCCGGCGCGCCTCGGGGCGCGGCGCGGGCTTGCGGTGCTGACCTCGCGCAACGGCGCCGATCTCTACGGCGGCGGCGAGCATTTCCTCGAGGAGACGGCGGAGCATCACGCGCGCCAGGGCTACGACGTCGTCATCTTGGGGGCGCGTCCGGAGCGCGCCGGCGAGGAGCACAAGGTGGGTGGCCGGCGCGCGGCGTTCGTGGGCGAGCAGCCGGCCGAGCTGCGCCGTTTCGTGCTCGAGAACGGCGCGAGCCTGGTGCATGCGATCTCCGGCATGGGCTTTTCGGCGGTCGAGGCGCTCGCCTTCACCAACATCGCCTTCGTCTACGGCGTACATTTCTGGAACGAGCTTCTGGGCGATCCGGAACGCTCGGAATATTTCGACGACGTCTCGGGCGGTGCGCTGGCCAGGCGCGAGTTCCTCGTCATCCTGTCGCGCGCCACCGCCGTCTACGCCAATTCGCGCTACACCCAGAAGATCGTCGAGGAGGGCTTCGGCGTGCGCTGTCCGGTGCTCTACGCCGTGCCGCGCGAGCGGTCATGAAGGAAAAACGGAAAGAGCGGCTTCAGTACAGGATGGAAGAAAGGATGCTGTAGAGGGCGATGCCCAGCCCAGCCACAAAACCAATCATGGTCCCGGCCGCAGCCGACCAAAACACGATGGGATGGTCATGGTCAGCTGGCGGAGAGAGCAAGCCGGTGGGAAACTCACCGCCAGGTTGGATGGCGGCCCACAGATTCCAGCCGCAGACGGCGCAGATGCAAAGCCCTAGGAGTGCGGTGCCCATCTGGGGCCAGCGTCCTGAATGACCAAGGACACCTATCACATGCGCCACGCCTTCAAAAGGGGCGCCTATGTACCGGTGGGCGGCAGCATAAGGAGAAAATAAAGGTGATGGATCAAGGGTATCCGCCATGTTAGAACCGCGCGGCACAGCGCGCCCAAGGAACGCTTAAAGCCGGTGTTTTCCGATCTCAAGACCCAGTTCAACGTCATCAAGGCGCTGACCATCCGCGACATGCAGGGTCTGATGTCGAGCTACAATTACGGCTTCGCCTGGGCGCTGCTCGAGCCGATGATGTTCATCGGCATCATGCGCGTGCTGCGCTCGGCGTTCAAAGGGCTGACGCCGCCCAACATGCCGCCTTCGACCTTCCTCATCGTCGGCATCGTCCCGTTCTATCTCTACATCCAGGCGATCCAGGCAGCGAGCGGAGCGGTTTCGAGTTCCGACAAGATGCTCGAATTCCCGCGCGTCACGCCCGTCGATCTCGCGATCTCCTCGGCGCTGACCAGCTTCTGCATCTACTTCGCGCTGTTCTGCGGCTTCACATTGTTCTTCTCGAACTACGAAGGCGCGTGGCCGCCCAAGAACGCGATGGAGGTGCTTTTCGCCTTCGTCATGGTGTGGGCGCTCGGCGTCGCGCTCGGCCTCGTCGTCGGCACCACGGCGCGCGTCTTCCCGCCGATCAAGAATTTCATGTCCTATTACAATCTCGCCAACCGCATGATGGGCGGGATGCTGTTCGTCGCCACCATGTTCCCGCAGTCGTTCTGGCCCTATTTCACCTGGAACCCGATCTTCCACTGCATGGAGATGCTGCGCGAAGGCTGGTTCGTCACCTACACCTCGCCCGTCGCCGACCCGGCCTATGTGCTGGAATGGCTGCTCGGGCTCTCCCTGCTCGGCCTCTCGCTCGAGCGCTTCCAGCGCCGCGTGCCCTATATATGAGCATCGAGCTGCGCGACGTGACGAAGAAGGTGCGGCTGGGCCCGATCAGGCTCACCTACGAGAATCTCAACATCAACGTCCCCGACGGCTCGAGCGTGGCGCTCTTGGGGCGCAAGGAAGCCGGGCTCGACGCGATCACCAAGCTGATCTGCGCCGCCGACGCGCCGGACAGCGGCCGCGTCATCCGCTCGCATTCGATATCCTGGCCGATCCCGAGCGCGAGCTTCGTGGCGTCCCATCTTCCGCTCATCGCCAATGCGCGCTTCATCGCGCGGCTCTATGAGGTGGACGAGAAGGCCTATCTCGCGCAGCTGGAGGAGTACGGCCGCTTCGGCGACGCGCTCCACACCGTCGTCAAGAACTGCCCGGCCGAGATCCGCTCGCTGTTCTGCTTCCTCTGCGGCATCATACTGCCCTTCGACCAGTACATCTTCACCAGCCTCAGCGTCGGCCCCAAGAGCGAGCGCGGGCGCATCGGCGAGATGGTGGACGACCTGCGCCAGCGCGCCGGCTTCCTCCTCATCGGCCAGGACGTGAAGTCCGCTCAAGCCTATTGCAGCCAGGCCTATATCTTCGACCAGGGGGTGGCGACCCACTACGACGACATGGAGGCGGCCATCGAGCACTTCAGCTCCATCGAGGAGAAGGACGTCGAGGATGACGGCTTCATGGCCGATCCGGAGCTGGAAGACCTCGTCAATGTCGACTTCCAGAATGCCCTGCCGTGAGGGGCCGAGTTGTCCAAATCAGAGCCGTGGCGCATGATGCGCCGGGTGGGAGCGTTGAGCATGTCCAACTTTGAATCCTCCAATAGCGCGACCGAGCCGCGTTCGGGCCTGGCGGGCGTGACCGGCGTCGGCGGCGCGATCTGGGGCGCGCTCAAGGCGACCTTCCAGCGCATCGGCGAGAGCTTCTCGTTCTGGTCGGTGGTCGGGGCCGTGGCGCTGCTCTCGACCCTCTATTACTTCGTGTTCGCCGAGTCGCTCTACGATTCCCAGGCGATCCTCAGCATACAGAACAAAGGCTCCACAGCGAGCGGCGTGGGCTCGATCCTGGGCAGCGCGCTGGGCAGCAGCGGCAGCTCGACGCAGGCTGGGCAGATCACCGACTACATCAACTCGATGGAGATGCTGCGCATCCTGGACAAGAAGTACCATCTGCGCACGCTCTACCGCTCGCCCGAGCGCAACCCGTTCTGGCGACTCTACTTCGCCGATACGGACGAGAACTTCCTGTGGTTCTACCAGCACATGTTCGCGGTCGATTCCGATACCGACGACGGCACCTTGACCGTCGACGTCTACGACTACGATCGCGGGCGCGCGCACCAGATCAGCGAGACGATCACCCAGGAATCCGAGAAGTTCATCAACGACATCAACACCAAGATGCAGCAGCAGACGATGCTGTTCGCGCGCAACGAGCTCTCCGCCTCCGTCAAGGCCGTGGCGGCTGCCAAGACGCCAGAGGACCAGTCCGTCGCCGAGATGCGCCTGACCGCGGCGCAGCAGGCGCTGGCCTCGGTGGAGGGCGCCGCGAATCAGCAGACGATCTTCATCGTGCCGATCTCCGCGCCCTCGCTTCCGACCGAGACGACCGAGCCGGAGCGGCTGTTCAACATCATCACCATCACGGTGCTTGCCGCGCTCATCTACGCGGTCGGCTTCCTGATGTGGAGCAACGTGCGCGACCACAGGAAGGCGTAAGGGAGTAATCCCGCCAACTCGTCATGGCCCGGCTTGTGCGGGCCACCCACGGACGTCTTCTCGATCTCGCAAGTTTGCCCTGGGTCGCCCGCATAAAGCGGGCGATGACGGTTTTTGGCTACAACGCCCCGCGCAGGATCTCAACGATCTCCTCCGCCGCATGTCCGTCGCCGTAGTCGGCGATGTCGCGGCGCGGCTTGTAGTCGGGCGTGCGCCACAGCCGGTTCCAGCCGCAATCGACGGTCTCGGTCCATTCGGTCTCGTCGCGCAGCGTGACGCAGGGCACGCGGTGGAAATAAGCCTCTTTCTGCACGCCGCCGGAATCGGTGAGCACGATCGCCGCATGATGCAGCAGCCGACACATGTCGAGATAGCCGACCGGCTCGATGACGATGATGCCGGGCCGCTTCGCATCAAGCCCCGCGCGCGCCAGCGCCGCGGCCGTGCGTGGATGCACGGGGAACACGATGGGCTGCCTCTTCGCTTCGGCCGCGACATAGTCGAGCAGGGGGCCGAGCGCGTCCGCGCCGTCGGTGTTGTGGGCGCGATGGATCGTGGCGACGCCGTATTTTCCGGGCACGAGGCGCAGCCGCTCGAGGATTCTCGACTTGCGTTCCGCGACCGGGGTCGCATGCAGCGTCGCGTCGTACATCAGATCGCCGGTGAGATGGACGCCCTGCGCGATGCCCTCGCGCGCGAGATTGGCGATTGCCCCGCGCGTGGGGCACAGCAGAACCCGGCTCAGATGATCGGTGACGACGCGGTTGATCTCTTCCGGCATGGCGCGGTTGAAGGAGCGTAAGCCCGCCTCGACATGGACGAGCGCAATGCCGAGCTTGGACGCGGCCAGGGCGCCCGCGAGCGTCGAGTTGGTGTCGCCATAGACCACGACCGCATCCGGACGTTCGTCCAGCAGCACGCGCTCGATGCGCGCCAGCATCTCCCCCGTCATCGCGCCATGCGCCGCGCCGGGAATCGAGAAATGATGCGCGGGCGGAGGGATGCCGAGCTCGTCGAAGAACACCGCCGACATGTTGTCGTCGAAATGCTGTCCGGTATGGATCAGGCGCTCGTCGAAATCGGGGGCGGCATCGAAGGCGCGCGACAGCGCGAAGGCCTTGACGAATTGCGGCCGGGCGCCGACGACGGTCGCGATTTTCCTGCGCTGCATGGCGGGCACATAATCACGCGGCCGCTTCCCTGTCGACAAAGAACACGAGCTCGCCTTTGGGACGGATGCGCGACGCGGGCAGGCTCATGTCGCCGGAGAGCACGCGGCGCAGCGCGTCGCGCTTCTCCGCGCCCGTCACCAGGAACGCGACGTGATCGCTGTCGTCGAGCGCGGGATAGGTGAGGGTGACGCGCGTCCGGCCCAATCCCTCCACCACGCCGGTCAGGCGCGTGCGCTCGTCGATCATCGGCGAGCCGGGGAAGAGCGAAGCGGTGTGGCCGTCGGGCCCCAGCCCCAGCAAGGTCACGTCGAACAGCGGACCGTCGCCGCGCAGCGCTTTGAGCTCGGCTTCATAGGCGAGCGCCGCGGCCTGCGCCGTCACGCCGACCGTCTGGACCGGATAGACGTTCTTTTCCGGCGCGCGATACAGCATCGCCTCGCGCGCCATGCGGTAGTTGCTTTGTCCATCGTCCGGCGGCACGAAACGCTCGTCGCCGAAGAACCAGCGCGCGCGGTCCCAGGGAAAGCCGTCGTCGCGCGCGAGCCGCTCATAGGCCGCGCGCGGCGTCGAGCCGCCGGAGAGCGCGACGTTGAAGGGACCTTGCTTGGCGCGCGCAAGCCCGCTCAGCCATTGCGCGACATGCGCGGCCAGCGCCCCCGGATCGGCGAAGGTCTCGACGTTCACGGCTTCGGCTCGACATGGCCGCCGAAGCCGTGGCGCATGGCCGAGAGCAGCTTGTCGGCGAAGCTCTCCCGCTCGCGCGAGCGGAAGCGCGCATAGAGCGAGGCGGAGAGCACGTCCGCCGGCACCGCCTCCTCGAGCGCCGCCATCACCGTCCAGCGGCCCTCGCCGGAATCGGCGACGGTGCCGGAATATTCCTTGAGGTCGGCATCGCCCGCGAGCGCGGCCGAGGTGAGGTCGAGCAGCCAGGACTGGATCACGCTGCCGCGCCGCCACACCTCTGCGATGTCGGCGATGTCGAGGTCGAAGCGCTGCTCTTGCGGCAGCTGATCGGAGTTCGCGTGGCGCAGGATGTCGAAGCCCTCGGCATAGGCCTGCATCAGGCCGTATTCGATGCCGTTGTGGATCATCTTGACGAAATGGCCCGAGCCGCTCGGCCCGCAATGGATGTAGCCCTGCGCCGCGCGGTCGTCCTTGGGCCGTCCCGGCGTCAGCGCCGTGTTGCCCACACCCGGCGCCATCGCGGCGAAGATCGGATCGAGGTGGTCGATGGTCTCCTTGTCGCCGCCGATCATCATGCAATAGCCGCGCTCGAGGCCCCACACCCCGCCGCTGGTGCCGACGTCGACATAGTGCAGCTTGCGTTCGGCCAGCGCGCGGCCGCGGCGGATGTCGTCCTTGTAGAACGTGTTGCCGCCGTCGATGACGATGTCGCCGGGCTCCAGCAGATCGCGCAGCGCGTTCAGCGTGTTCTCGGTGATTTCGCCCGCAGGTAGCATGATCCACACCGCGCGCGGTTTTTCGAGCTTGGCGACGAGATCGGCGAGGCTGTCGGCGCCCACGGCCCCTTCTTTCGCGAGCCCCGCCACGGCGTGCGGATCCTTGTCGTACACCACGCAGGCGTGGGAGGCGCGCATCAGCCGACGCACGATATTGGCGCCCATCCGGCCAAGTCCGATCATGCCCAGCTGCATCGCTCTTCTCCGTGTTCAGGCTTTTAACGTCCGATCCGCCCCTTCTGTGCCCGGACCGCCTTGAGAAGCAAGGCCCGCGCAGGCATTCTCACCTTTCGTCATGAAACGGCCATTCGACGTTCTCTTCATCACAGCGGACCAGTGGCGGGCGGAGTGCCTCTCGGCGCTTGGCCACCCGAGCGTGCGCACGCCCCATCTCGACGCCCTGGCGCAGGGCGGCGTGCTGTTCCGCAACCACTTCGCCAATGCGGTGCCTTGCGGGCCGTCGCGCGCCTCGCTGCATACGGGTATGTATCTTCAGAACCATCGCTCCGGCACCAACGGCACGCCGCTGGACGCGCGCCACACCAACTGGGCGAAGGAGGTGGGGCGCGCGGGCTACGATCCGGTGCTGTTCGGCTACACCGACACGAGCATCGATCCGCGCGGCGTCGAGGCGGACGACCCCTGGCTGCGCACCTATGAGGGCCCGCTCCCCGGCATCCGCGTCGCCGTGATGATGGGCGAGAAGCCGCACCCCTGGACCGACTGGCTGAAGGCGCGAGGCTTCGCGGTGCCTGAGGACATCCGTTACGCCTATTCGATGCGCGGCCCCGGCCCCGACTATGAGGACGGCGCGGCTGTGCCCAAGCCGCTCGCGCTGCCGGTCGAGGCCGACGACACCTCGTTCCTCGTCGACCGCTGCATCGATTATATCCGCGCCGCGAAAGAGCCGTTCGTGGCGCATCTGTCGATCCTGCGGCCGCACCCGCCCTTCATCGCGCCCGAGCCCTATAATGCGATGTACGATCCGCTCGGCGTGCCGGGATTCGCGCGGCGCGCGACGCCGGAAGACGAAGCGTCCCAGCATCCCTGGCTCGCGCACCAATTGTCGCGCCGCCTGTTCCGCGCGCCTGCCGACGAGAAGAAGCTGCGCCGGCTGAAGGCCGTCTATTACGGGCTGATGAGCGAGGTCGACACGGCGATCGGGCGCGTGATCGCGGCGCTGAAAGAGACCGGGCGCTGGGAGACGACGCTGATCGTCTTCACTTCCGACCACGGCGAGCAGATGGGCGACCACTGGCTGCTCGGCAAATGCGGCTATTTCGACGAATCCTATCGCGTTCCGCTGATCGTGCGCGACCCGCGGCAGCCCCAAGTGCATGGCAGCGTCGTCGACGACTTCACCGAGAATGTCGATATCATGCCGACGATGCTGGACGCGCTCGGCCTCGACATGCCCGTGCAATGCGACGGCCGTTCGCTCGCACCCTTCCTGGAGGGCAAGAGCGCGCCGGGCAACTGGCGGCAGGAAGCGCATTGGGAATACGATTTCCGCAATCCCGCCGACGACGCCGTGGAGAAGCGCCTCGACCTGACGCTGCATCAATGCACGCTGAACGTCGTGCGCGGGCGGCGCTACAAATACGTGCACTTCACCAAGCTGCCGCCGCTCTTCTTCGATCTGGAGCGCGACAGACACGAGTTCGAGGACCGCGCGCGCGATCCGGCCTATCTGCCGCTCGTGCTCGAGCATGCGCAGAAGCTGCTCTCGTGGCGCATGAACCACGACGAGCAGACGCTCACCCATATCGCGCTCAGGGATGAAGGCCCGGTGCACCGCGCCGCGCCGCGCGTTTGAAGATGGTTTCGATTGAACGCAATCACCCTCAACCGTCATGGCCGCCCTTGAGGCGGCCATCCAGCGCGAGCGATAGCGAGCAAGTGACTCTGGATGGCCGGATCAAGCCCGGCCATGACGATGGTGTGAGCCGCTTCAATCGAGAACGGCTCCAGCGATGAAATGGGTCTTTGGCGTCGCGATCCTGATGGCCGTGCCCTTGTGGTGCGTGCACCAGCCGGCGATGCCCGATTATCCCGCGCATCTTGCCAGCTACTGGCTTATCGCGGGCGGGCCGTCGAAATTCTATCACCTCGCCTGGGCGTTCCTGCCCAACCTCGCGGGCGAGATCGTCGTGCCGCTGTTGTCCAAGATCGTGGGCCTAGATTTCGCGGCCAGGCTGTTCATGACCTCTGGGCTGATGCTGTGGGTGATCGGGCCCGCGCTTGTCCAGCGTGCCCTGTTCGGCCGTGCGGGGATCGCCGCGCTGTTCGCCGCGTTCTTCGCCTACAACGCCAATTTCGTCTGGGGGTTCCTGAACTACGACTTCGCGATGGGCCTCGTGTTCGTCGTCTTCGCCGCCTGGATCGCGACCGAGGACAGGCGAACGAAGCTGCATCTTGTGGGCTTCGCGCTTGCCGCGACGGCGATCTATTTCAGCCATCTCTTCGCGCTCGCGGTGCTGGGGCTGCTGTTGGTGAGCTACGAGCTCGGCCGCCCCTGGCGCCGCATGGCGGAAGCGGGCGCGATCTTCGCACCGGCCGCCTTGTGCTTCCTGTTCCTCAAGCCGCAAGGCGCCGCCGGGGATGGCGTGACGTTCAATCTTCTCACCACGGCGTTCGACCGTCTCGACGCCATGATCCAGATCGATTTCGACGATCCGTCCTACGTGCTGATCGCGGTTCTGGCGGTGCTGTTCGCCACAGGCCTGTGGCGCGGCTGGCTGGTGATGCACTCGCGCATGCGCGTGCCGCTGATCGCGCTCGCGCTCGCCACCGTGTTCATGCCCGAATGGGCGATGGGCGGGTGGGGCGTGCATATGCGCCTGCCCGCGGTGCTGGGCGCGCTCGCCTTCGCGTCGTGCGAGTTCCGCCTGGACCGCAACGCGGCGCGCGTGCTGGCGGCGTCCGCCGCGCTCGTCCTTGTCTACAATGTCTTCGCCCTGACGCGCGACTGGCTCGTCTATGACCGCCAGTTCGCCGAGTTCCGCGCGGTCGCGCGCGCGCTGCCCGTGGGCACGCGCCTGATGACCGTGCTCGACGGCGACGCCATCGGCTTCCGCTCCGACCAGCCCTATTGGCACATGGCGGAGCTCGCGATCCCGGAACGCGGCGCGTTCACGCCGCTGCTGTTCACGACGCGCGACCAGCATATCGTGCAGATCGATCCGCCATGGCAGGGGATCGCGGCCGCCTCGGCCGAGCAGGGCTCGCCGCCCGACATCGACGAGCTCGCCGATCTCGCGGCCTCGCGCATCGACGAAGACGAGGACATCAAGAACGTGTTCCCCTATCTGATGCGCTTCCAGTGCAAATACGACGTCGCGGTGGTGATCCATCAGGGCGGCCCGCGCGCGCAAGTGCCCAAGATGCTCAAGCCGCGGCATGAGGGCAGCTTCTTCTCGCTCTACGACATCGTGCCCGACGCGGCCTGCCGAACGCCATGAGGCGCGCGCTTACGATACTCGATGCCGTCCTCGTGCTCGCCTGCGCCATGGGGCTGTGGCGTGTCGTGGCGACGATAGGCCTGCATGTGCCGCTCGATCCGAACGAGGGCTGGAACGCCTATCACGCGGTTGCCGCGATGTCGGGCGGGCCGCTTTATCCCGGTACGGACAGCTTCCTGGCGAACAACTATCCGCCCCTGTCGTATTACGTCGTCGGCGCCGTCGGTTGGCTCACCGGCGACGAGATCGTCGCGGGCCGGATCGTGTCGCTGCTTTCGCTGCTCGCCGTCGCGGCCGGGATATTCGCCTGCGCGCGGCGCATGGGCGCGGGGGCCGAGGCGTCGCTGTTCGGCGTGCTGTGGTTCGTGCTCGGGCTTCTCGTCTTCAGCGACTATGTGGGCATGGACGATCCGCAGCTTCTCGGCCACGCGGTGGCGATGGCGGGATTCGTGCTGCTCTTGCGCGGGAACCTCTTCGGCGCGGCGCTGGCGATGGCGCTGGCGCTGTTCGTCAAGCACAACCTCGTGGCCATGCCGCTCGCGGCCCTCGTCTGGCTCGCGCTCACCGACCGCAAGGCCGCAGTGCGTTTCGCGGCCTGGGGCATCGGTTTCGCCGCGCTCGGCTTGATCCTGTTCCGGCTCGTCTATGGCGTGAGCCTCCTGCATGTGCTCGCGTCGCCCAGGCTCTATTCGCTCGCGACGCTGCGCGAGAACGTCGCGGCCTGGACGGTCTGGGGCGGCGCGGGGCTCGCCGTCATGGCCTCTCTGCTGGTCGTGCGCAGGGGCGACCGCGACGTGGCGCTGTGCGCGATCTATGCGTTCGCGGCAGTGCTGATCGGTTTTTTCTTCGCGGGCGGCGCCGGCGTCGACATGAACATCTGGTTCGACGCGGCGATCGCGCTGGCGATAGGCGCGGCACTCGCCATCGACCGGTTCGAGCGCGATCTGCACAAATTGCTCGCCGCTTCGGCTTACGCGCTCGCGCTCGTCTGCGGTCTCGCGCTCAATTGGAACGACGTTTGGGATCGCCCTCAGGCAGCGGATTCCGAGATCGCGTTCCTCAGAGACCAGCCAGGCCCAGCGCTCTGCGAGACGCTGTCGCTCTGCTATTGGGCGGGCAAGCGCGCGGAGGTCGACGTGTTCAATACCGGAGAGGCCTTCGCGGCCGGTGCTCGGAGCGACGCGGCGCTGATCCGGCTGATCGCGGGCCGCCGCTATCACGCGATGGAATTCGACTCGATGGACGATTTCGCGCTCGGCTCGCGGGTGAGAGCGGCCGTGCTCGCGAACTACCGCATCGATCACGAAAGCGACGATGGCACGTTTCTGGTGCCGCGCTAAACGGTTTCGGCCTTCACCGTGCCGGCACGTTCCAGCTTGCCCCAGCCGACGAAGGGGCCGCGAAGCGCGGCGAAGATCGAGCGGATGACGACGTAGTACATGAGCTGACGGTAGCCGAAGCGCTGCAGCATCAGCCACCACAAGAGGTTCCACTGCTCACGCTTCTCCATCAAGAAGCCGACCATCGCCGCCAGCAGGTCCACCACCATGAAGATGCAATAGTAGATCGCGATCTTCTGGACATTGGCGCTGTTGAACTCCGCGCCGTGCTGGAGATAGTTCATCAGCGCGGTGAGGATCTGCCAGATGAAGGAGAGATCGACCAGCGGCGCCAGGGCCGACAGGATGATCTGGAACATCCACACCTGCGGCAGCGCGATGAGACCGAGCGCGCCATAGCGCGGATTGAACGTCACGTCGCGGTATTTCCACAAACATTGCAGCGTGCCGTAGGCCCAGCGGAAGCGCTGGCGCGCCAGTCCGCGGAACGTCGCCGGCGCCTCGGTGCGCGCGATGGCCGTGGAATCGAACAGCACGCGATGGCCGGCGCGCTGCACGGCGATGGTGAGGTCCTGGTCCTCGGCCAATGTGTCGAGCGGGAAGCCGCCGAGCTCCATCAGCACCGAGCGCCGCCACGCGCCGACCGCGCCGGGCACCACCGTCAAGGTGTCGAGCGCGGAAAGCGCGCGCCGCTCCAGGTTCTGCGCCACGATGTATTCCAGCGCCTGCCAGCGCGTGATCGCGTTGATGCGGTTGCCGACCTTGGCGTTGCCCGCCACCGCGCCGATATGGGGATCGGCGAACCAGCGCGCCAGCTTCGAGATCGTGTCCGCATCGAACAGCGTGTCGGCGTCGAGCGCCACGACGATCTCGCCCTTGGCGCGCGCCAGCCCGGTGTTGAGCGCGGTGGCCTTGCCCGAATTGGGGATCGTGAGCACGCTGACGCGCGGATCGGCGCCGAACGCGTCGTGCAGCACTTGGGCGGTCGCGTCGCGCGAGCCGTCGTCGATGACGATGACCTCGAGCCCCGGATAGTCGCTCTTGAGGATGCGCTTGACGGTCTCGGCGATCACGACCTCCTCGTTATAGGCGGGGATCAGCACCGACACCGGCAGCGCCTGCGGGTCGGGCTCAGGCGGCGTGCGGTGCGCGTTGCGCGCGCGGTTCCAGAAGGCGAGGCCGGCGAGCAGCACGAGCCGCGCGATGCCGAGCGCGATGGCGACCAGGAACAGGTAGTAAAACGCGCGCCCAAGCCAGCTGAGCGTGAGGAACACCACACGGTCCGTCACCAGGGCCACGGTGGGCGGCAGGGGCGGCATGACCTGGTCGCGCGTGAAGCCGGCAAGTTCCGACACCGGCACGATCTTGTAATGCTGCGCGCGCAGCGTGTCGATCAGCGGGCCCAGCACCTGCACGGTGCGCGAGCGGTCGCCGCCGGAATCATGCAGCAGGACGATGTTGCCGCGGAACTCGGGGTTGGGATTGGTGATCTCGGCCATCACGGTCTTGATCATCGTCTCGGGCGGCGGCAGCTCCCAATCCTCGGTGTCGGCATGCTCGCCGACGGTGACGTAGCCCAGGTTCTGCGCGATCTCCACGGGTGTGATCTCGTCGCCGGAAGCAGGCTCGGCGTCGCCCAGATAGGGCGGACGGAACAGACGCATCGAGCGGCCGGTGAGCGCCTCGATCAGGCGCTGCGTCGCGTTCAGCTCCAGCGCCACCCCCTCGTTCGGCGTATCGGCGAGGTTGGGATGGGTGAAGGTGTGATTGCCGAGCTCGTGACCCTCGTCGATGATGCGCTCGATGAGGCCGGGATTGGCCTCCGCGTTCTCGCCGATGACGAAGAACGTGGCCTTGACGTTCTTGGCCTTGAGGATGTCGAGGATCGCGGGCGTCCATTCCGGATCGGGCCCGTCGTCGAAGGTGAGCGCGATCTTGCCAGGCACCTGACCCACGGTCTGGATCACATAGCTCGTCGGGATGGTGGTGTAGCTCTCGTCGTTGATGGCGCCGGTGTCCTTGTCGACCTCGAACTTGCGCGCGCCGGGCGTGGGATGGGATTCGACGCGCAGGATCTCGCCCGCGCCCTCGAAGTCGACGTCCTGGCTCACCGGGATGCGGTGCAGGCTGTCGGGCGCGGGCGCGCCATAGGCCTGGCCGACGACCGGCCATAGCGACGGGTCCTCGCTGCCGATGCGCCACACGGCATAGCCCGCGGGACGATAGGCGTCGGCGGCGTGGATCTGGTTGAAGGCGGTCACCGCGTCCAGGAACCAGACATCGTGCTTGGACTTGTCGTTCTCCAGATAGGAGAAATGCGCGTTGCCCGTGGCGTCGTCGAAATCGATGTCGGCTTCGCTGTCGCGCGCCGCCAGCACCGCGTCCTGGAAGTTCAGGCTCTCGGCAAATTCGGTGCCGTGCCAGTCGTAGCCGTAATTGCCGATGCCGACGATGGTGGACGCAGGATCCAGCACGCGCATGCGCTCGGCCAGGTTCTGCTCGAACCAGTCCTGTCCCGCGATCGGGCCGGGCTCGTCGGAATCGTCGTGTTCGTCATAGGCCATCAAGATCGTGTAATCGACGATGTTGGCGTAGTCCTCGTAGGGCCAGGTCTTGTCGTCGAACGGCACGGTCTGAAGGATCAGCCAGCCATGCGGCGCGAACGCCGCCGACAGGTCCGAAAGGAACGTCTTCAGATTGCCGTAAGCGGGCTGCGGCACCTGCTCGAAATCGACGACGACACCTGGGAATTTGTGCGCCGACATGAAAGCGACGAGCTGGCTCACCAGCGCGCCGCGCCGCTTCTCGTCGGCGAGCAGGCTTGCCAGCCCGTCGCTGTTCCACACGCCCTTCTCGATGTTCTGCACCATCGGAACGATCTGGGTGCCGGGCTTGTTCGTGCGGATCAGGTTGATCACGCGCCGGTCGATGGCGGGCGCAAGCTCGAGATTGGGGCCGTGCAGGCCGAGCCAGTTGGGGATCACCCAGTCCAGATGCGGCAGAGCGCGCTTCAGCGCGGGATAGCTCGCCTCCTCATAGGTCTCGTAGAAGCCGATGGAGAGCGAACGTCCGTCCTGCGGCTTCAGCGCGGCGGGAAAGGCCTTGATGGGCGTGTTGCGTGCGATCTTCCTCTGGTGCTGGCGGATCGCGTCCAGGCGCACGTTGCGCGCCTCGGCGGCGAGGCGGGCGGCGGATTTGAGAAGGCCCGGCGCGGTCGCCTTGTTGACCAGCTCGGGCAGGTGGATCGCGGTCAGCCGGTTGGTGAAGGTCACCGTCTGCATCTGCGGCGCCACGACCAGGCTCGCGATGAAGGCGATGCCCAGAATCGTGCTCAGGATCGCGACCGTCCATCCCACGAGGGAGAAGCGGGCGGCGCGCCGTCCCGTGGCGTCGAAGAAGATCGGTTTCTTGCTCATGAGCGGGGGCACTATACAGGAAGGCGTGGCGAAAAGCGGGCGCGGGATAGCGCGCCGCGCCTGAAGCGGGGATGAATAGACGGATCGGCGTCAGGCCGCCAGGACCGTCGCGGCGGCGAGCTCGGGTCCCGGCCCGGGTTCGAGTTCGCGTTGGGGTTCGGCGGGCAATAGCGGCGCCGCCACCTCGACCTCGCATGCGGCCTGCGCCAGGCGCGCGATGCGCTCCGCCGCGTCGCTCAGGTTGATCGTGACCAGGTCGCATTCGGCGCTGCCTGTGTTCATGAGCGCATCGCCGCTCCAGCCCCACAGCCCCGCGATCATGCTCGCGCGGTGGAGGCGGGGCCTGAGACGGCGCACCAGCTTGCGCATCGCCGCCGCATCGGCCGCGTCCAGGCACGAGATGCACACCGCGCGGACGTCCTGCACGTCGAGGCGCGGCAGGTTGGCGGGCAGCGTCTGCGCGAACGGCACGACCCTGCTGCCCAGCCCCTTGCGGCGCAACGCCTCGGCAAGCAGCGCCGCTGCCGCCTGATCCATCATGCCGGGGCCCGCGACGCAGAGCACCGGATCGTGCTGCCAGTGCAGGGCGAAGTGCTGCGCCCGCGTCTGCGTGTCGGTGAGGATGGCTGGCGCGAGCCGGACGGCAAGCTTGCCGGCATCGACGGCCTGTCCGCCGAGCTGGCGCTGGGCGGTGACGAGCGCGCGCAGGACGGGCTCGCTCTGCTCCGGCGGCGTATCCAAAAGAGGCGCGTCGGCCAGCAGCCGGTTCAGGAAGCCGAGCTTCTCGTGGCGCCTGCCCAGGAGCACGGCGCAGAGCGTCAGCGGCATGGCGAGCAGAAGACCCGTCAGCCCCCAAAGGCAGGTCCAGGCGACCGTGGCGCCGACCGCGGCCAGCACCGAGAGGCGCGCGACCGGTCGCGGCAGGAACTTGCGCTCGACGAAAAGCACCGCGGCATTGGCGCTCAGGAACAGCACCAGCGTCTTGCACAGGAGAAACAGCGCGGGCTCGAGCTTGGCCGTCAGCATCAACGGACAGACCGCCGCCACCGGCACGCCCACGACGGGGACCGAGCGCAGCATCACGCCGAGCAGCGCCCACAATCCGAAATTGGGAACGCCTACGGCCCAAAGGCCTAATCCGACCGTCATGCCGAAGCCGAGATCGAGCAGGCCTTGGCTCAGCAGATGGCGGCCGAACGCCGATCCGGCCTCGGCCGCGTCCGCGAAGCGTTCAGCGAGCGCGTCGCGATGCAGCAGCAGGAATGCCGCGAACAGGACGGCCACGCCCGCCGAGGTCAGCGGGTTGAGCAGCGGCTCGGCCAGCGTGGTGGCGATCCAGAGCGGCAGCGGCTCGTTCGGCGAGGCCGATGCGGCATGGGGCGCGACCGTCGCGGCGAGCTCGCCGAACTGGCCGCCCAGGAACAGCGCGATCGAGGCGACGACGGCGAAGGCAAGGCCCACGGTCGCGGCGACCGAGGTGATCGGGCCGACATTGAGCCTGCGCAAGGCGCCGGCTATGGGGGCGAGCGCGAAGGCGATCAGGATGGCAAGGCCCAGCGGCACGAAGACCGGACGGCCGACATAGAGCGCCACGATGGCCGTCGCCGCGACCAAGGCGGTGGCGAGCTTCAGCCGGGCCGGCTCCTCGGCTCCTGTGTTCTGCTCGGACATTCCGGCGGCACTCATGCGCCCCACGCCCCGCTGGTGACGGGGGAAGTGTATTCGGCAGACCTTTACCGGTTCTGACCTGGCGCAATGGGAACGCCGTCGCGGGGATGCGGAAATATACCTAGGGCGGCTGTGCCAAATCGGGACGGGCCATGACAACGGTGGCCGTCAGCCCTCCGCCACCATGTGCGCCTCGAGCGCGCCGATGCGGTCGATCTCGACGCGGACCACGTCGCCCGCCTTGAGGAAGTTCGGCGGCTTGGCGGCGAAGCCGACGCCGCCCGGCGTGCCGGTGAAGATCACGTCGCCGGGCATCAGCGTCATCGCCTGGCTGAGCAGCGCGATCTGGTCGAAGACGTTGAAGACGAGGTTGCAGGTGTTGGAGTTCTGCCGCGTCTCGCCGTTGACGAGGCAGCGGATGCCGAGCGTATGCGGATCGCCGATCTCGTCGGCGGTCACGATCCACGGCCCGAACGGCGCATGCGTGTCGAAGGATTTCCCTAGGATCCATTGCGGCGTGTGGAACTGCCAGTCGCGCACGCTGACGTCGTTGCCCGCCGCATAGCCGAAGATCGCGCCCGGCGCGTCGGCCTTGGCGACGTGGCGGCAGCGTTTGCCCACGATGGCGACGAACTCCGCCTCGTAGTCGACCGCGCTCGACACTTTCGGCATCTCGATCGGGTCGTAGGGACCGTTGACGGCGTTGCCGAGCTTTGTGAACCAGATCTGGCGCTCGGGCTTCGGCAGGCCGCTTTCCTCGATGTGATCGGCGTAGTTGAGGCCGATGGCGAGCACCTTTTGCGGCCGGGGCACGGGCGCCTGGAGATGGATTTCGGCGAGCTTGAGATGCGGCTTGGCACTCTCGAGCGGCCGGACCTCGCGCTCGATGCGGGGCCAGGCTTCGATGAGCCCGATCATGTCGCGCGGCAGGCCGGGTGCTGCCTGCGCCAAATCGACGAGCGCATCGCCCGTCACGATGCCGACGCGCGCCGCGCCGCCTGTGTCGAACGTCGCAAGCTTCATGGTCGTGCTTTCCTGGCCGCGCGCGAAGCCAATCGCAACCGCGCGGCCGAAGCAAGCGGGACGAAGATCAGGCCCCGAAGATCAGGCTCTGGCGTGTCCGCGGCGCGCCGGTGCGCGCACCGGCTGCTCGGGCTGGTCGTTGGCGAGCTGGCGCGCGAGGTTGAGGATGGCGCGCCGGCGCTTGGGCGACTCGATGCTGGCATAGGCTTCCAGCAGGTCGCTGGCGCCGGGCTCGGTCAGATGCGCGATCTGGCGCGACAGCGAGCCGGAGCTCTTGGACTTGTCGAGGTTGCCGATCAAATCGCCGACGCTGCAGTCGAGCGCCTCCGATATCTCGACGAGACGCGAGAAGCTTATGCGGTTTGTCCCATGCTCGTATTTTTGCACTTGCTGGAACGTAATACCCACCGAACGCGCCAGCTGGTCCTGACTCATCCCCAGCTCCTTGCGGCGCAGCCGCACGCGCGACCCGAGCGCGATGTCGAGAGGGTGTGGAGTATGTTCGTCCTTATCTTTTGCCATTTCGAATCCCGTAATTGCATTGCGCACAATTGATCATCGCCGAACGAAATTGTCCAATGGGATGGTAGATCAACTGCCCTACAACTTAACGCTTAACCGATCCTAAAGATGCGCCGGTCGATCATGAAATCTTGCCGGGGAATTCAATGAGCGGTGGATTCGGACACGTGTTACGCAAAACCGGGAGCCTCGTCCCCGCGGCGCTCACGCGCGGCTTCGCGAGGCCCGTGGCGCTGTTTTTCCACGGCGTCGAGCACCGCATAGACGATTCACGCGCCCAGTCGAATCACCATGATATTGCGTCTTTTTCGAAGATCGTCCGAGTCCTCAAGGACAATTTCGACGTGCTGCCGCTTTCGATGCTCGACGAGGTCCTGAGCGCGCCCTTGCGTCATCGCCGCAGCGTGTTCCTCATGGCCGATGATGGCTACGCGAACAACCTCAGCGTGGCCCAAGCCGTCCTGCAGGAGTTCAACTTGCCGTGGACTATTTTCCTGTCCACGCATCACGTCGATACCACAGAGCGAAACCCGGCCTTTCTCGCGCGGTTGTTTTTTCTTTTCGCCCCCAGTGCGAAATACGATATCGCGAACCTGCACGCGCAAATCACGCTCGACGACGGCCAAAACCGCGCCGCCGCCGCCGATCTTTGGGTGGGCAGGCTCAAGGCGCTCGATGCCGGACGCGCGCAAGCGGCGCTTGATTCGATGCGCGCGCAGTTCGAAGGCCTCGACGCGCTGGCGGGGAGGTATGCTTCGGACGCATTCCTGACCTGGCCCGAAGTCGCGGCGCTGAAGGCCGACGGCGTCGAGATCGGCGCCCATGCCCATTGGCACTGGCCGATGCATGGCGCGCAGACGCCCGAATATCTGGGCGAGCAGGCGCGGCTGTCGCGCGCGCGCATCGAGGCCGAGATCGGGCCCTGCCGCTACTTCGCCTATCCCTTCGGGAACACGCAGGACATCGGGCGCGAAGCGTGGCGGGCGGTGCGCGACGCCGGCTACGACTACGCCTTCACCACGCTCTCCGGCTCGCTGGACGCGAGCACCAACCGCTGGCTGATGCCGCGCTACGGACTTGCGCTCCACGAGAAGCGGCTGCCCGCGCTGGTGCCCTGGCTCAGCGCCGGCAACAGCCGGTTGCGCGCCTGGCAAAGGCAAATGGCGGGTTAACCACACGCCGTCCCAAAGCGGGAATGGCCTTGCGCAAGGCCCGTGCGCGGGCGTGCCGCTCTCGCACGCTTCTGTGCCGAATTGGCCGGCGCGATCCCATCGTCCCTGGCGCGTTCCCTGCAGCCTTCCAGCCGGATTTGAAGGCTTGTCGTGGCGTGAGCGTGCAAGAGCACTTCGTGGAAGCGGATCGGCAGGGCGATGCCCTCGGCCATCCCTTCGCGCTCGAGCCCACGGCCCCTCTGGCGCTCTATCCCGCCCTCAAGCGGCTGCTCGATCTGGTGATCGCCGTGCCGGTGCTGATCGCGGGCGCGCCGTTCCTGATCGCCATCGCGCTGTGGATCCGCCTCGACTCCAAGGGCCCCGCGCTGTTCCGCCAGACGCGGCTGGGGCAGGGTGGCCGTTCCTTCGGCATCCTCAAATTCCGCACCATGAACGTCGTCGAGGACGGCGCCTGCGTCGTCCAGGCGGCGCGCAACGATTCGCGCATCACAAGCGCGGGCCGTTTCCTGCGCGCTTCCAGCCTCGACGAGCTGCCGCAGCTCCTGAACGTCATCAGGGGCGAGATGTCGCTCGTCGGCCCGCGCCCGCATGCGAGCGCGCACGACGCGCTCTATTCCGCGCTGATCCCCGAATACAACGGCCGCCAGGCGGTCAAGCCCGGCATCACGGGCTGGGCGCAGATCAACGGCTATCGCGGAGGCACGCCGACGCTCGACCTGATGCAGAAGCGCGTCGAGTTCGATCTCTGGTACACGCGTCACGGTTCGCTCGGCCTCGATCTTCGCATCCTCGCGCGCACGCCGCTCGAGATGCTGCGCGGCAGGAATGCCTACTGATGGCCTCTCTTCCGACAGAAAGACGCAGCGCAGACAGGGCTTTCAAGCGCGTCGTCGTCGGCGGCATCAAGACCGCCAGCGTCTCGCGCGATCAGATGGGCCGGCTCATGGTCGGCGACTGCCAGGCCGCGCGCAGGGGCGGGCGCAGGCCCAAGCTCGTCTTCGCCGCGAACGGCCATGCGGTCGCGATGGCGGGCACGAACGCGAAATTCGCCAAGACCTTCCAGGCGGCCGACATCGTCCATGCCGACGGCGCGCCGGTGGTGTTCGCCTCGAAGCTGACCGACGCGCCGATCCCCGAGCGCAGCGCCACGACCGATTTCCTCCACGACGCGGCGAAGATGGCTGAGGCGCATGGCCTGAAATTCTTCCTCTTCGGCGCGACGGAAGAGATCAACGCCGCCTGCGCCAGGATGCTGAACGAGAACTATCCGAAGCTCGAGATTGCCGGTCGTCGCAACGGCTATTTCAACGGCGACGACGAGACCCTGATCTGCGAGGAGATCAACCGCTCCGGCGCGGACGTGTTGTGGGTGGGGCTCGGCGTGCCGAAGGAATACGAGTTCTGCGAGCGCAACCGCGACAACCTGACCGCGGGCTGGATCGTGACCTGCGGCGGCTGCTTCAACTTCGCCGCCGGCGCCTACAAGCGCGCGCCGGAATGGATGCAGAAGACGGGGCTGGAATGGGCGCACCGGCTGTGGCGCGAGCCCAGGCGGCTGTTCCTGCGCTATGCGATCACCAACCCCTTGGCGCTGTTCCTGCTTCTTACCAGGACCTTAAGGAAGCCCGCTTCGTAAACGGGTCCGAAACTTGCTTCGTGCCTGATGGCGCGAACGTTTTTAGGACCTCAAATGGGAACTGCCCTTCCCACGAGTGCCGTTTTGGAACGCAGCCGGCTGGTTCGCCTCGCCGGCCGCTACAGCTTGACGGCCGTCGGTCCCATCGCGGTCTCGGGCGCGCATTTCGCCGCTTCGCTCATCTTCCTGCACAAGCTTCCGCCGGCGCAGTTCGGCCTGTTCTCGTTCCTGCTCGTGGTCGTGCCTTTCGCGCTCAGCATCTCGTCGGGCCTGCTCGGCGCGCCGCTGCTCTCTGCGGTCGGCAGGACGGACGCCATGGCCGGCGCCAAGCGCGCCGCCTTCCGCGAGGTGAACCGGCTCTATTGCGTCTTCGCTGGGCTTGCCACCGCGGCGCTGATGTATTTCAGCCAGGCGGGGGTGACCTGCGCGCTTCTGCTCGGCGGCTACGGCGCGGCGATGACGTTCCGCTGGTTCTCGCGCTACAGCGCCTACAATTCCGATCATCCGATGCGCGCGGCGGCATCGGACCTCGTCTACAGCGCCGTGCTGATGACGGGGCTGTTCGTGCTCGTCCTCGGCGGCCATCTGTCGCTGCGCCGCACCAGCGACGTGCTGCTGGCGAGCGCGCTGCTCGGCCTGCTGCCGTTCGGCTGGGAGTTCCTGAAAGCCGAGCTGCGCCGCCCGCCCGCGGGCGTGCTTTCGGTCTACGGCCCCATCTGGCGCGACATGACGCGCTGGTCGCTGCTCGGCGTCGTGCTCTCGGAGATGACGGCGAACGCGCACGCCTATCTCGTGACCTTCATCTCAGGCACGCATGTCTTCGCGGTGCTCGCTGTCGGCAGCCTGATGATGCGTCCGCTGTCGCTGGTCTTGAGCGCGCTGCCCGACCGCGAGCGCCCGGCCATCGTCCATTGCCTGGTCAAGGGCGACACCAAGGGCGCGTTGCGCATCATGGTCGAGTTCCGCGCGGCGGCGGCCGCGATGTGGATCGGCACCGTGGCGCTGTCGGCGGTGATCCTGTTCTGGTTCCCCAAGCTCATCATCAAGGAGGGCTTCGATCCGCATGCGGTCGTGATGGTGACGGCGATCTGGACCCTGATCGTAGCAGCCCGTGCCGTGCGCGCGCCCGAGAACGCGTTCCTCATCGCCGCGGGCGAGTTCCATCCGCTGGCGCGCGCGGGGCTGACGGGCAGCGTCGTCTCGCTCGTGGGCACGCTGGTGCTGCTGCTTGCCGTCGGGCCCATCGAATCGCTGTTCGGCATCCTCGCGGGCGAGGTCGCGATGACGTTCCGCGTCCTGGCGCTGATGCGGCAATGGAGGCGCGCCCATGGTTGATGTGATCGTCGCCATCCCGACCTTCCGCCGTCCGCAGAGCCTGACGCGCCTGCTGAACGCGCTCGCCAAGTTGGACACCAAAGCCCGCGTCACGATCCTCGTCGCCGACAACGATGTGCAGCGCCATGAAGGCTTCGACGTCTGCGCGGCGCTTAAGGACTATCGCTGGCCGCTCGACTTTTTTCTCGCGCCCGAGCGCGGCATCGCGCAGGTACGCAACGCGCTGGCCGAGCGCGCGCTCGCGCACCCTTGCGATTTCATCGCCATGCTCGACGACGACGAATGGCCCGAGCCCCAATGGCTCGACGCATTTCTCAAAGTCCAGGCTGACACGGGCGCCGACGCGCTGCATGGCGACATCCTGCGCGACTTCGAGACGCTCCCCGGCCGCCTCGCAAAACGCTGCGACGGCATCGCGCCGCTCCTGGGCCAAACGGGACCGGTCGCGATGATCGAGGGTTCCGGCAACATCATCGTCAGCCGTGCCTGCTTCGAGGCTCTGCCCAAGCCCTGTTTCGATCCGGCCTTCGCACTTTCGGGCGGCGAGGACCGCGACTTCTTCGAGCGGTTGCGCCGTCAGGGCCGCCGCTTCGCCTGGGCGAAGGAGGCGCGGGTGCATGCCTGGGTGCCGGCGTCGCGCGCCACGCTCTCCTGGGCGTTGATGCGCGCCTATCGCGTCGGCAATTCCGACATGCGCGTGTTCCTCAAGCACAGCCACACCGCCGCGGACAGCGCGCGCGAGACCGCCAAGATCGCCGGCGCGCTCTTGTTGTTCCCGCTGCTGTTCGTCATCCTCGGCCTTGCGTCGAATCGCGCGGTGGATGCATTGCGCAGGCTGTTCCGGGCGGCGGGAAAGATCGCGGCGGCGCTCGGCCGCACCTACAACGAATACGCCGTGACCCATGGCGCATGAGACGCTCTCGGCGCCGCTCGCGCGGCCGCGTTCCGGCTTCGGCGTCATGGATGTGGCGTTCATCGCCCTGATGCTGCTCGCTTTCGTCGGCCTGCAGCCTTTCGCGATCCGCAATCCCGCGACCGACCTTCAGACCGGCCCCTATCAGATGACGGGCAGCGGCGATGCGATCCGCCAGGTGCTCTACATCCTCGTCTTCGCGACCGCGGTGATCGCCGCGTTCCTGCGCCGCGGCTTCGCGCTCGCGACCATCGTGCCGCCGCTGCTGAGCGTGCTGCTGGGCTGGTGTCTTCTGAGTGCCGCATGGGCCGCCGCGCCCGACGTGGCGCTGCGCCGCGCGGGCCTCGCCATCGTGGTGGCGCTGTCGACGATGTTCTGCGTCGACACGCTGGGCACCGAGCGCAGCTTCAGGCTGTGGCGCTACGTGCTCGCGGCGATCCTCATCGTCAACTGGCTATCCATCGCACTTGTGCATCAGGCGGTGCACCTGCCGGGCGAGCAGGACCCCGGCCTCGTCGGCAACTGGCGCGGGCTGTACTTCCACAAGAACATCGCCGGCGCGGTCAGCGCGATCACGGCGATCGTCTTCTTCTTCAGCGCGCTTAGGACGCGGCATTGGGCTGACATGGTCCTGTGCGCGCTGGCCGTGGGCTTCACGGTGATGACGCATTCCAAATCGTCGCTCGGCCTTCTGCCCGTGGCGGTGCTGGCCGGGCTCGCCTACCGCTTCGCGTGGAAGCGCAGCCTCGACCGTTCCATCGTCGCGGTCGTGGTTCTGCTCGCCGTCGTCCTTGTCGCCGCTTTCGCCGCCGCCGACGCCGACGCGATCTCGCGCGCTTTGGAGGATCCGACCGAGTTCACCGGCCGCGCCGCGATCTGGCAGGCCGAGCTCGCCTTCGCGCGCGATCATCTGTTCCTGGGCTCGGGCTTCGGCACCTTCGCCGATACCGGCGCGCTCTCGCCGCTGCACAACTATGTCGCGGGATCGTGGGTGGAGGCGGTGGCGCATGGCCATAGCGGCTACCTGCAGATCCTCGTCACCATCGGCGGCGTGGGCCTGCTGCTCACCGTCGCCGCGATCGTCGTGGCGCCCGGCTTGCGCTTCTGGCGCATGGATGACGGCGCCGATCTCGGCTTCAAGGCGATGCTGTTCGCGCTCTTCGTCTTCCTCGTCGCGCACAATTTCATGGAGTCGGACTTCCTCGAAGGCGACGCGCCCGCCTGGGTGGCGTGCCTTCTGATGCTGGCGTTCCTCTATCGTCTGCCGAGGCGGACATGAAACCGCTCTTCTCCGTCGTGATCCCCGTCTACAACCGTGCCGATGTGCTGGGCTGTGCGATCCGCTCCGTGCTCGCGCAGGACGAGCAGGACTTTGAGATCGTCGTCATCGACGACGGCTCCAAGGACGATCCACAGACCGCGCTGCATGCGTTCGCCGATCCGCGCATCCGCTTTCATGCGCAGCCCAACCGGGGCGGCGGCGCCGCGCGCAACGCCGGCATCGACCTGGCGCAGGGGCGCTTCGTCGCGTTCCTGGACTCCGACGATGTGTGGCTGCCCGGACATCTCAGCGCGATGCGCAGGCTGCTCGAAGACACGACGAACACCGCCGGTTACGCGCGCATGATCGTCGACCGCGGCGAGGGGCGAACCTTCCTGAAACCCCCGCGCGCATTGCGCGAGGGCGAGGACATGGCGAGCTACCTTCTCGCCGACCGCGGCTTCGTGCCGACGATCACGCTCGTCGTCGCGCGCGAGACGGCGGCGCGCGTGCGCTATCACGAGAACCTGCGCGCCGCGGAGGACACCGATTTCGCGATCCGCCTTGCTCTCGACGGCCAGCGCTTCGCGATGGCGGAAGAGCCCGGCGCGGTGTGGAAGGACATCCCCGATCCGAACCGCACGTCGGCGGGCCGAAAGGGCGGGCGCATGATCCCGTGGCTCGAGGAGATGCGGCCGCGCATCTCGCCGCGCGCCTATCACGGCTGCCGCGGCTGGGCGATCGCAAAGCACGCCGCGACCACCGACAGGCTCGCTGCGCTCAAGCTCTGGCTGAACGCGGTGCTGCGCGGCTGCTACCGCCCCGGGCTCGCGCCCATCGTGTTCCTGCAGATCTTCCTGTCCGACCGGGCCTATCGGGGCGTGGCCGACGGCGCGATCCGCTGGCTCAGGGCGGGCTTTCGCGGACGCAGGCCTGCGCGGGCATGAAAAGAGTTTCCCGCCGTTAACCAAACGTCAGCGCATCCGCCCGTCTAATGGCCCAAACACCCTGAAAAGGCTTCGAAATCCGGTCTATGTCGCCCGTCTCCCAAGCTGCCGATCCGGCCCCCGCCTTCCGCGCGGGCGATGTCGCACGCGTGGCGCGCGCGCGCATCGGGCTGGTGCTGGGCGTGGCGACGCTCGTCGTGGTCGCGACGTTGGGCGTGCTGATGGTTTGGCCCACGATGTATTCGACCTCGGCGAGCGTGATGCTCGACCCGCGCAAGAACAACGTCGCCGATCTTTCCTCCGTGCTGTCGCAGCTTCCGACCGATCCGGCATCGCTGCAGAACCAGATCCAGATCCTGCAGTCGCGCGACCTCGCCGAGCAGGTGATCGCCAAGCTCCATCTCTACGACGATGCGGAATTCACCCGCGTCGTGTCGCCGGACGACGACCAGCTCGCGGCGAAAGAGAAGATCGTCAATGCCTTCGAGAAGAACCTGACCGTGGCGGCGGAAGGGCTCTCGACCACGCTCACCGTCACCTTCACCTCGCGCGACCCGGTGAAGGCGGCTGCGATCGCCAATACGCTCGCCGACACTTACATCTCCGACCAGACCGATGCCAACCGCGAGGTCGGCGACAGGACGACGGGGTGGCTCGTCACGCGCACGCACGATCTCGCCGCCCAGCTCCAGGCGCAGGAAGCGGCGGTGCAGAAATACAAAGCCGACAACAACCTCGTCGAGGGTCCGGACGGAAGCTCGCTCGCCGACCAGCAGATCAGCGCCGTCGCCAACCAGCTCGTCACCGCCAAGGCCGACCTCGCCCAGAAGCAGGCGACCGACGACCGTGTCGCCGCGCTGGTCAAGGCGGGAGACACCGCCGACGTGTCGCAGATCCTGGCCTCGCCCTTGATCGTGCAATTGCGCACCCAGCAGGCGATGCTCATCGCCCAGGAATCCGATCTCAACACGCGCTACGGCCCGCGCCATCCCAAGCTCGAAGCGGTCCAGACCCAGAAGCGCGACCTCGACGCCAAGATCGCGACCGAGGTCACGCGGCTCACGGGCTCGATCTCCAACGACGTCGCGGTGGCACGCGCCAACGTCGCCTCGCTCCAGGGAAGCCTCACGGCGGCCGAGAAGCAGGCCCAGGCGCAGAACCTGATCCGCGTGAAACTGCGCGCGCTTGAATCCAACGCCGACTCCACGCGCACCATGTACGAGGCCTTCGTCACGCGGCTGCGCGAGACGCAGGACCAGGGCGTCATCCAGAACCCCGACGCGCGCGTCATCAGCCGCGCCGCGGTGCCGACGGTGCCCAGCTCGCCCAAGCGCACGCTGATCCTGGGCGGCTCGATCCCGGCGGGGCTTCTGCTCGGTCTGCTCGCGGCGCTCATCGCCGAGCGTCTGGGCGGCGCGGTGCCCGAGCGCGCGCCCGTCCGTCCCATCGAAGCGTTCCGTCCGGCGCCCGCCGCCGCGCATCGTGGGCCGCCGGTGCTGGCGACGCTCAACGGCCTCACCGATCCGCGCGCGCCGGGCGCGGTGCTCGACTGGCCGCAGTCGGATTTCTCCCGCGACGTGGACGCGCTGCTCAGAAGCGTGATGCGGGGCGGGAAGGTCTTCGCCGTCACCACGGCGGAGCGCGGACCGGCGAAGACCGCGACCGTCGCCGCGCTGGCACGCATGGCGGCGCGATCCCGGATGCGGGTCGCGGTGATCGATGCGGGCCTTCGCAGCCCATCGACCGCGCGCGCTTTCGGCATCGGCCCGGTGCGGTTCGGATTGCTCGAAGCGCTCACGGGTGCGGTGCCGCTCGCCCACGCCTTCTGCCGCGACCCGCGCTCGTCCTGCTCGGTGCTTTCGATCGCGCAGCGTCCGGCGGACCCGCAAGCGGTCCTGGCCTCGTCGAAGATGGCGGGGCTGGTCGCCCAACTCAGGCAGGGTTGCGATCTCGTCCTCATCGACGCCCCGCCCGCCCAAAGCACGGGCGAGTTGCGCGCGGTAGCTGGCCTTTGCGACGGCGTGCTGGCGGTGACGCGCGATCCGGACGCCGCCTCCGACGGCTATGCGAGGTTGGGCCTGACGCGGCTCGGCCTGGTTGTTGCCCGCTAGCGCGCTGAAATCGTTAACGATTTCCGCCATCTTCGAGTCCATCGGCGACGGACCGGCCTGCGGGTAACCTTTCTAGAAATTATTTCATTGTCTTAGGCCGCGCATATGGGATACGCGTTGCGCCCGCCAAATCCGGTGGTTTGGGCCGCCGTTCCACTTCTCGAAAGCGAGACGAAACTTCGTCATGGATGACAATACGCGAACTCTGCTGACGCGCGTGGGAATCGCCGTCGGCGTCCTCGCCGTGGGCCTGATTGCGGGCTGGATCGGCGGCGTCTCCTCGGCCCATGACGGTGCCGCGAAGATCGAGGTCTTCAAGGACTGGCGCTTGGCCTGTCCGGAAGACGACAACGCGAAGGGCGCCTGCGCGCTCGCCACCGACGTCAACGACCAGGGCAGCGGCCAGCACCTCGCCCAGATCACGATGGGCGCCGAAGCCGGCAAGCCCGACGTCGAGATGATGGTGATCAACGTGCCGCTCACCGTGCTGATCCAGCCGGGGCTGGGCGTGCAGATCGGCGCCGACACCAAGACCGTTCCCTATGCGACCTGCGTGCCGTCCGGCTGCGTGGCGACGATGCCCGTCGACGACAAGACGGCCGAGGCGATGCGCACCGCGCAGACGATGAACCTGATCGTGACGGCCGAGAATTCGCGCAGCGTCAGCCTTCCGGTGTCCGTCCAGGGCTATCAGGACGCAAGCAGAAGAATGAACAGTGTCGAAGCGCGGCGCCGTTCCTGGTGGCGGAGATTGTGGTCATGACATCCCTGAAGTTCCTTCGTTCCGCCGCCTGGGCTGCGGCGCTGGTCTTCGCCGGCTCGTCCGCGCTCGCGCAGGACCAGCAGCCGCCGCCGAAGAAGCCGATCACGCCCACCACGATGAAGACCTTTTCGGGCTGGGACGTGCGCTGCTATCCGGTGCAGACGCCCGCGCCTTGCGACATGTGGGAAGCGATCGCCTTCAAGAAGGGCGGCCAGCTCGCGGTCAGCGTCTCCATCGTCTACGTGCCGTCGCGCGACCAGCATCTGCTGCAGTTCGTCGTGCCGCTCGGCATCGATCTCGCCCAGGGCGCCAAGCTCCTGACCGACAGCTACACGTCGGAAGCCTGGCACTTCCATCACTGCGACCGCATCGGCTGCTACGTCATCGTGGCCGAGGGCAACCCGGTGGTCGACGCGCTGAAGGGCCACGACGCCATGAAGGTCCACGTCGTCCAGTTCCACGGCAAGCCGGTGGACCTGAACGTGCCGCTCAAGGGCTTCGACGAGGCGCATGCCTCGATGGTCGAGCTCGCCAAGCAGAAGGCGAGCGACAAGCAGCCCGCCGCGGCGCCCGCGGACGCCAATCCTTAAATTTTAGACGTACACGGTACGTTCCGGGGGCTTCGCGCCCCCGGCGACAATTCGGACAAATTTCCGCTCCCCCGCCTTGTTATTCGACGGCGGTGCGCAGTGTTGCGCGTTAGGATGACGCGCCGATTCCGCGCGCGTGGAGCCCCCGCCCGAGATGAGCAGCAGCGACAGCGAGAAGAACTGGTTCGGCCACGGTCTCGGCAAGGCGCGCGATCGCGTCCGCGACTATGCCGGCCGTGCGGTGAACGGCAGCGACGCGCGCGCGCCGCGCGGCATGTGGGTCGTGGCCGGCGTGATCATCATCGGCCTCGTCATCCTCGGCGCGATCGGCTGGGCGGTGGTTCGAACCTCCACGCCGGCGACGCGTGCCGGACGCGGCGGCGCCGGCGGAGCCTTGCCCGTGGGCGTGGCCTCCGTCGCCAGGGGCGACGTCGACATCAAGCTCAACGCGCTCGGCACGGTCACGCCGCTCGCAACCGTCACCGTGAGGCCGCAGGTGAGCGGCCAGATCCTGCGCTTCAATTTCCAGGAAGGGCAGATGGTCAAGGCGAACGAGCTGCTCGCCGAGATCGATCCGCGCCCGTTCCGCGCCGCCTACGACCAGGCATTGGGTGCGCAGAACCGCGACCAGGCGACGCTCGC
The DNA here is from genome assembly GCA_021325375.1 of Alphaproteobacteria bacterium. Taxonomy (GTDB): domain Bacteria; phylum Pseudomonadota; class Alphaproteobacteria; order Micropepsales; family Micropepsaceae; genus Rhizomicrobium. The sequence goes on from JAJPHG010000015.1 coordinate 45,747, forward strand.
CAACGCCGAAGTGGACCTCCAGCGCGACACCGCGCTCTATGCGCAGAAGGCCGTGTCGCAGCAGGTGCTCGCGACCCAGCAGGCCCTGGTGCGCTCGACGGCGGCGACGGTGAAGGCCGACAAGGCCGCGGTCGAGGCGGCGGCGATCAATCTGCAGTTCACCAAGATCACCTCGCCGGTGGACGGCCGCGTCGGCCTGCGTCAGGTCGATGTCGGCAATCTCGTCCAGGCCGGGCAGACGAACGGCGTGGTGGTCGTGACCCAGCTTCAGCCGATCTCGGTGCTGTTCTCGCTGCCCGAGGACAATATCTCCGACATCATGAGCCGCATCCGTGCCGGCGCCACGCTCAGCGTCGAGGCCTTCGACCGCGGCCAGACGGTCAAGATCGCCGACGGCAAGCTCGCCACCCTCGACAACGTCATCGATCCCACGACCGGCACGGTGAAGCTGCGCGCGATGTTCGACAATACGGGCGGCGAGCTGTTCCCCAGCCAGTTCGTCAACGTGCGCCTGCTCGTCAACACGCTGAGGAACCAGACCTGGGTGCCGGCCTCGGCGATCGAGCGCGGCTCTCAAGGAGCCTATGTCTACGTCGTGCAGGCCGATAAGACGGTGGCGATGCGCACGGTGACGCTCGGGCCCCAGGACGGCGACCATGTGGCGATCATGAAGGGTCTCAACCCGGGCGAGACCGTCGTCACCGACGGCGCCGACCGCTTGAGCGACGGCGCCGACGTGATCGTGCCGAAGGGCACCAAGGCCGGCGCCGCCAAGCCCGCCGCCGAGGGTGCGAGCGATGCCTCGCGCACCGCGCGGCGTGCGGCGCTGGCCAAGGCCTGCGGCGCGGACCTCGCGAAATACTGCCCCAACATGGAAGGCTCCGACCGCTTCCAATGCATGCGCGACCATCGCGACGATTTCAGCGCCGAGTGCAAGGCGGTGATGTCGAAGATGCGCCGCGGCGGCGGCGGCCGCGGCGGGCAGTGACACGACGTGCGCGCCGTCCCTCCAATGTCATGGCCCGCGAATGCGGGCCAACCAGGTCGGTTCGGCCCGATTTCGGAAGGACTCACGCGGAGGCGCGGAGATCGCGGAGTTGAGCTCCTCTCCGCGGCCTCCGCGCCTCCGCGTGAATCCTTTGTAAGAGCAAGTAGACGTCACCTGGGTGGCCCGCATTCGCGGGCCATGACATCGAGATTGTCAAAGCAGTAGCGCGATGAACCCCTCAGCCCCCTTCATCCAGCGTCCGGTGGCGACGTCGCTCTTGATGATCGCGATCATGCTGGTGGGGTTCGCGGGCTATCTCTATCTGCCGCTCTCGGCGCTGCCCGAGGTCGACTATCCCACCATCCAGGTGCAGACCTTCCTTCCCGGCGCCAGCCCCGACGTGATGACGACGACGGTCACCGCGCCCCTGGAGCGCCAGTTCGGCCAGATGCCGGGCCTCAACCAGATGTCGTCGGTGAGCTCCGCCGGCGCCTCGGTCGTGACGCTGCAGTTCGACCTCTCGCTCAGCCTCGACGTCGCCGAGCAGCAGGTGCAGGCGGCGATCAACGCTTCGGGAAACCTGCTGCCGCAGAGCCTTCCGGCGCCGCCGATCTACGCCAAGGTCAATCCGGCGGACGCGCCGATCCTGACGCTGGCGATCACCTCGACGGCGATGCCGCTGACCCAGGTGGAAGACCTCGCCGACACGCGCATCGCGGAGAAGATCTCGCAGCTTCCCGGCGTCGGCCTCGTCAGCATCAATGGCGGCCAGCGCCCCGCGATCCGCGTGCGCGCCAATCTGCAGGCGCTCGCCTCCTACGGCCTCAACATCGACGACGTGCGCACGACGGTCTCCAACGCCAATTCGAACGCGCCCAAGGGCAGCTTCGACGGCGCCTCGCGCTCCTACACGATCGATTCCAACGACCAGCTCTCCTCGATCGACGACTACAAGAGCATCGTCATCGCCTACAAGAACGGCGCGCCGGTGCATCTCTCCGACGTGGCGACCGTCGAGAACGGCGCGGAGAACGACAAGCTCTTGAGCTGGATGAACACCACGCCGGCGATCCTGCTCAACGTCCAGCGCCAGCCCGGCGCCAACGTCATCGCGGTCGCCGACAGCGTCAAGCAGCTCCTGCCGCAGATCGAGGCGGGATTGCCCGGCAGCATCAAGGTCGTGGTCCTCACCGACCGCACCAACACGATCCGCGCCTCGGTCAGCGACGTCGAGTTCGAGCTCGGCCTCGCCGTCGTGCTGGTGGTGCTGGTCATCTATCTCTTCCTGCGCAACCTGCCGGCGACGTTCATCCCGAGCCTGTCGGTGCCGCTTTCCATCGTCGGCACGTTCGCGGCGATGTACCTGCTCGGCTATTCGCTCAACAATCTGTCGCTGATGGCGCTCACCATTGCGTCGGGCTTCGTCGTCGACGACGCCATCGTGATGATCGAGAACATCGCGCGCTACATCGAGCAGGGCGAGACACCCTACGACGCGGCGATGAAGGGCGCGGGCGAGATCGGCTTCACCATCGTCTCGCTCACCGTGTCGCTGATCGCCGTCCTGATCCCGCTGCTCTTCATGCAGGAGGTGGTGGGGCGGCTGTTCCGCGAGTTCGCGGTGACGCTGGCGATCACCATCCTGATCTCCGCTTTCGTGTCGCTGACCCTGGTGCCGATGCTCTGCGCCAAGCTCTTGCGCCACAAGACCGAGGCGAAGAAGCAGGGCGCCGTCGCGCGCCGCGCCGAGGAATATTTCGAGCGCCTGATCAAGGAATACGACCGCCTTCTCACCTGGGTGCTCGACCACCAGCCGCTGACGCTGATCGTCGCGGTGGCGACGCTGGTGGTGACGGTGCTGCTCTATATCCTAATCCCTAAGGGCTTCTTCCCGATCCAGGACACCGGTCTCGTGCAGGGCATCACCCAGGCCGGCCCCACCGTCTCGTTCCAGGCGATGTCCGAGCGTCAGACGGCGCTCGCCAGATCGCTGCTCGCCAACCCGAACGTCTCGAGCCTGTCGTCCTTCATCGGCGTCGACGGCAGCAACAACACGCTCAACAGCGGCCGCTTCCTGATCAATCTCGTGCCCAAGGACGACCGCGCCGCCTCCATCGGCGACGTGCTGAAGCAGCTCGCGGATTCGGCGCACAACGTGCCGGGCATCTCGCTCTATCTCCAGCCGGTGCAGGACTTGACCATCGATTCCACGGTCAGCCGCGCGCAGTACCAGTTCGTGCTCGAGGATTCGAGCACCGCGGCGCTGACGCGCTACGTCCCCAAGCTTCTCGCGCGGCTGCGGCAGGCGCCGGAGATCACCAACGTCTCGACCAACTTCACCGACCGCGGCCTCGCGGCACAGGTGACCGTCGACCGCGACACCGCGGCGCGTTTCGGCATCACCGCGGCCACGATCGACAACGCGCTCTACGACGCGTTCGGCCAGCGCATCGTGTCGACGATCTTCACCCAATCCAACCAGTACCGCGTCATCCTGGAAGCCGATCCGGGCGTGCAGAACACGGTCAGCGCGCTCTCCGACATCCACCTGCCGTCGGCGGGCGGGGGCCAGGTGCCGATGTCGGCGTTTGCGCGCGTCGAGCAGATGCCGGTGCCGCTGGAGACCGATCACCTGGGCCAGTTCCCCGCCGCGTCGATCTCCTTCGACGTCGCGAACGGCTATTCGCTGGGCGCTGCCGTCGACGCGGTCAAGAAGGCCGAGCGCGACACCTCGGTCCCCACCAGCACGACGACGAATTTCGAGGGCTCGGCGCTGGCCTTCCAATCGGCGCTGTCGAGCGAGCTGCTGCTCATCCTCGCCGCCATCGTCACGGTCTATATCGTGCTCGGCGTGCTCTATGAGAGCTACGTCCATCCGATCACGATCCTTTCGACCTTGCCGTCGGCGGGCGTGGGCGCGCTGCTGTTCCTGATCCTGACCGGCAACGATCTGGGCATCGTCTCGATCATCGGCATCATCCTGCTCATCGGCATCGTCAAGAAAAACGCGATCATGATGATCGACTTCGCGCTCGAGGCCGAGCGCGGCGAGGGCAAGAGCCCGCGCGAGGCGATCCATCAGGCGGCACTCCTGCGCTTCCGCCCGATCATGATGACGACGGTGGCGGCGCTGTTCGCGGCGCTCCCGTTGATGCTGGGCAGCGGCACGGGCTCGGAGCTGCGCCAGCCGCTCGGCATCTCCATCGTCGGCGGGCTCTTGGTGAGCCAGCTCCTGACGCTCTTCACCACGCCGGTGATCTACATCTATTTCGACCGCTTAAGCCAACGCATGCGCGGCGGGGAGAAGACCTCGCAGGCCACGGCGACATGAGCTTCTCCGACGTCTTCATCAAGAGGCCGATCGCGACGAGCTTGCTGACGCTGGGCTTCGCGCTCGCGGGCGCCAGCGCCTATTTCCTGCTGCCGGTGGCGTCGCTTCCCAATGTCGACATCCCCACGATCTTCGTCACCGCCTCGATGGCGGGCGCCTCGCCGGAGACGATGTCGACCAGCGTGGCGACGCCGCTCGAGCGCCATCTCGGCTCCATCGCCGACGTGACCGAGATGACGTCGCAGAGCTCGGTCGGCAACACCCGCATCGTGCTGCAGTTCGGTCTCGACCGCGACATCGACGGCGCGGCGCGCGACGTGCAGGCGGCGATCAATGCCGCGCGCGCCGATCTTCCCGCCTCGCTGAAATCGAACCCGACCTACCGCAAGCTCAACCCCGCCGCCGCCCCCGTGCTGATCCTGGCGATGACGTCGGACACGCTCTCGCCCGGCCAGATCTACGATTCTGCGTCCACCATCCTGCAGCAGAAGCTGAGCCAGGTGCCGGGCATCGGCCAGGTGCAGGTGGGCGGCTCGTCGCTGCCGGCGGTGCGCATCGATCTGAACCCGCGCGCGCTCTTCAAATACGGCATCGCGCTCGAGGACGTGCGCGCCGCGCTCTCCGCCGCCAACGCCAACGCGCCCAAGGGCGCCGTGGAAGAGGGCGCGGTCAAATACCAGCTCGCGGTCAACGACCAGGCGAAATCGGCCGCCGAGTACAAATCGCTGATCGTGGCCTATCGCAACAACGCCGCGGTGCGGTTGAGCGACGTGTCGGCGGTCAGCGACGGCGTCGAGGACGTGCGCAATATCGGCATGGCGAACGGCAAGCCCGCGATCCTGGTGATCCTGTTCGGCCAGCCCGGCGCCAACGTCATCGCCACCGTCGACACCGTCAAGGCGTTGCTGCCGGAGCTGCAGCGCGCCATCCCGCCCTCGATCAAGCTCGTCGTCGCCAACGACCGCACCGGCACGATCCGCTCCTCGGTGCGCGACGTGGAGATCACGATGGCGATCTCGGTCGTGCTGGTGGTTCTGGTCGTGTTCCTGTTCCTGCGCAACGGCCGCGCCGCGCTGGTGCCGAGCGTCGCGGTGCCGCTGTCGCTGGTCGGCACCTTCATGGTGATGTATTTCGCCGGCTACACGCTCGACAACCTCTCGCTGATGGCGCTGACGGTGGCGACCGGCTTCGTCGTCGACGACGCCATCGTGGTGCTCGAGAACATCACCCGCCACATCGAGGCCGGGATGCCGCGCGTGCAGGCGGCGCTGCTCGGCGCGCGCGAGGTGGGCTTCACCGTGCTTTCCATGAGCCTGTCGCTGACGGCGGTGTTCCTGCCGATCACCTTGATGGGCGGCGTGGTGGGACGCTTCTTCAACGAGTTCGCGATCGTGCTGTCGGCGTCGGTGCTGATCTCGCTCGTCGTGTCGCTGACGACGACGCCGATGATGTGCGCCAATCTCGACCTGCACAAGCCCGACCGCAACCAGGGCTTCCTCCTGCGCGGCGCAGAGCGCGTCTTCGACGCGATGCTGCATTTCTACGACGTCACGCTCTCCTGGGCGCTGCGCATGCCGCTTCTCATCGTCGCGATCCTTTTCGGCACGATCCTTCTCAACGGCTATCTCTATTACGTCATTCCCAAGGGATTCTTCCCCGTCGAGGACACCGGCGAAGTCAATGGCGGCATCCGCGGCGACCAGTCGATCTCGTTCCAGCTCATGGAGCAGAAATTCGCAGCCTTCGTCGGCATCATCGCCAAGGACCCGGCCGTGCAGAGCGTGGTGGGCTTCGCGGGCGGCGGCGGCGGCGGACCGCGCGGCGGCGCGACCAATTCCGGCAACGTCTTCATCCAGTTGAAGCCCAAATCCGAGCGCGGCGGCATGAGCACCGACGAGGTCATCGCGCGGCTAATGCACGGCAAGCTCAACGACATCTCCGGCGCGCGGCCGTTCCTGCAGAACGCGGGCGGCGTGCCGGGCGCGGGCGGGCGGCAGGGCAACGGCGCCTATCAGTACTCGCTCCAGGCCGACACGCTGGACGAGCTCAACGAATGGGTGCCCAAGATCACGGGCGCGCTGCAGGACGTGCCCGAGCTCGACGACGTCCAGTCCGACCGCGAGGACAAGGGGCTCGAGGTCGAGCTCACCATCGACCGCCAGACGGCCGCGCGGCTCGGCATCTCCTCGTCGCAGATCGACAACACGCTCTACGACGCCTTCGGCCAACGCCAGGTCTCGACGATCTACAACGATTTGAACCAGTACCACGTGGTGATGGGCGTGGCGCCGGAGTTCTGGCAGAGCCCGGAGACGCTGAAGGACATCTACGTCTCGACTGCGGGCGGCGCGGTCAGCGGCACGGCGGCGAGCGGCGCCGTCGCGGGCACCACGACGCTCACCGCCGCCGTCAACGCGGCGCCCACCACGACGGCGCCCACGGCGGCCGACGTCGCCGAGGACGCGCTGCGCAACCAGCAGCTCAACGCGCTCACCAACAGCGCGCGTGGCAGCGCCTCCACCGGCGCCTCGATCTCGAGCGAGGTCGAGACCATGGTGCCGCTTTCGGCGTTCTCGCATTTCGGGCCCGGCACGACGCCGCTTTCGATCAATCACGACGGGCCGTTCGTGGCGACGACGTTCTCCTTCGACCTGCCCAAGGGCATCTCGCTCGGCCAGGCGACCGCCGCGATCGGCCGCACCATGGACACGCTGCATGTGCCGGTGTCGGTACATGGCGGCTTCGCGGGCTCGGCGCGCATCTTCCAGCAATCGGTGTCGGGCGAGCCGCTGCTCATCCTGGCCGCGATCCTTGCGGTCTATATCGTGCTCGGCGTGCTCTATGAGAGCTACGTCCATCCGCTGACGATATTGTCGACGCTGCCGTCGGCGGGCGTGGGCGCGGTGCTGGCGCTCAGGCTGACCACCAACGAGTTCAATCTCTTCGCGCTGATCGGGGTGATCCTGCTCATCGGCATCGTCAAGAAAAACGCGATCATGATGATCGACTTCGCGCTCGTCGCCGAGCGCGAGGAGGGGCTGTCGTCGCGCGACGCGATCTACAAGGCGTGTCTGCTGCGCTTCCGCCCGATCATGATGACGACGTTCGCCGCGATCCTGGGCGCCCTGCCGCTCGCCATCGGCTTCGGCACGGGCTCGGAGCTGCGCCAGCCGCTCGGCATCGCGATCGTGGGCGGGCTCGCGCTCAGCCAGATCCTGACGCTCTACACGACGCCGGTGGTCTATCTCTACCTCGACCGCTTCCGCGGCTGGGCCAAACGCGGCTGGGACCGGTGGTATGCGGGGCTCATGGGCGACACGGTGCCGGGGGCGGCGGAGTGAGTCGACCCTCCCCTTGAGGGAGGGTCGAAAAATGCGAAGCATTTTTCGGGGAGGGGTCCGGTGCTCGCGGCCTTACCCCTCCCCGAAATTTGCTTCACTTCGTTTCGCAAATTTCGACCCTCCCTCAAGGGGAGGGTGGCTTTTAGAGATTCGGCAGGTCCGTCGTGTCCGCGGCGCCGTTGTGGATCTCGTTGTTGCGGTACTGGCGGTAGAGGCTGCGCTGGGTGGCGTAGTAATCGACCGACGTGCGCTCGATCTGGTCGATCGTGTCCACGTTGCGGGCGCGCAGGTCGAGCACGCCCATGCCGGCGCGCGCGTAAGACAGCGTGTGGAAGCCGTCGAAGCGGATATAGGTGAAGGGATCCAGGAAGATGTCGACCACGCGCCCGGCGCTGTCGCGCGGCGGCGAGGGGCCGACGAAGGGCAGCACCCAATAGGGCCCTTCGCCCGAGCCCCACACGCCCAGCGTCTGGCCGAAATCCTCGTCGTGCGGCGGGATGCCCATCTTGGCTGCGATGTCGAACATGCCGCCGATGCCGAGCGTGCTGTTGAAGGTGATGCGGCCGAGCGTCTGGGTGGCGCGCACCGGCTCGCCCTGCAGCACGTCGTTGGCGAAGGTCACCGGCTCGTCCATGTTCGCGAGCATGTAGTGGAAGCGGTCGCGAATCTGCTCCGGCACCGTGTCGTTGTAGAACACCGCGACCGGGCGCGCGACGTGCTTGTCCAGGCCCTGGTTGAACGCGAACATCTCACGGTTGGTGGGCTCGTAGGGATCGTTCTGCGCCAGCGAGTCCGGATTGGTCGTGGTCGTGCAGGCGCTCAAGCCGGCGCCGGCCAGGAAGATCGCCATAAGTGCGGAAGAACGGTTCATCTTAAAGCTCGAATTCATCCCAATGGGAAAACGCTCATACGCGCGAATCGATGCCTTGCTTAATATCGGCTGCGATCATGACGGCGACAAGGGGTTGAACGCGCCCGTCCTCAGATTCCGCCGTACCAAGTGTAGCCCTGATCCTCCCAATAGCCGCCTTTGCCGCCGTTGATATTGGAGAAATGTTCTACAAGCTCAATTCGTTGTACGTACTTAGCCATTTTGTAACCCAATTGACGCTCCGCCCTGAGACGAACCGGCGCACCGTGCTCGACGGGCAACACCTGGCCGTTCAGTTGGTAGGCCAGGATCGTCTGCGGGTGGGTCGCCTCCAAAAGGTCGAGGCTCTCGTAATAATAGGGCACGTCGCCCGACAGCGAGCTGCCCATCGGATCGGCGCAATAGAACATGACGTAGCGGGCCTCAGGCTTCGGACCCGCGGCCGCCAGGATCGGCGCAAGAGGCGCCCCCGTCCATTCGCCGATGCAGCTCCAGCCCTCGACGCAGTCGTGGCGCGTGATCTGGGTGCGCGGCGGCATGGCGCGAAGCTCGGCCATGGAGAGCGACAATTTGCGCTCGACGAGGCCTCCGACCTCGATGCGCCAGTCCGCGAAATCCTTCGCGGCGTGGGCGGCGTATTCGTCGGTCTGGGGATTGAGCGTGCCGTTGGCGCGGAAGACGGGCGCGATGTCCTTCTTGGAGAATTCCGGCGCCAGCGCGTGGTGCCCAGCGAACAGGCGCTGCATCCGGCGCGTCAGGTTCTCCACCTCGCCCAGCGCGCTTACCACCCATTGCTGCTCGGAGAGCGGGGTGCAGGCCGCGAGCATCAGCGCGCCCGCGCTCGCCAGCATCCCCTTGAGAAGATTGCGCCGGGTCTCAGCCATTGGGCCTTTTCCCCTCGATCACATAGCGTCCCGTGATCATCGAACGCACATTGTTCCACGTGCCCGAGAGCACGACCATGATCATGTGGACGATGAAGAAGCCCAAGAACCCGAACGCGCAAAGGAAATGGATCGTGCGCGCGGTCTGGCGCCCGAAGAACATCCAGGGAAGGATCGGGAACGCCGCGTCCATCGTCGGCGACATGGTCAGGCCCGTCAGCACCACCAGCGGCCCCAGCACGAAGATCACGAAGGCATAGGCGAGCTTCTGCAGCGCGTTGTAGCGCTTGGCCGCCTCGCCTTTGGGGAAATTGAGCTTGGCATGGTCGACGATCTCGCGCGGCAGGTGCTTGAGGTCGGCCTTGGTCGGGATCAGGTCGCGCTGCGCGTGGCGCGTGTAGAACGCGAAGCCTGCGAAGATCAGCCCGTTGAGCACCAGCAGCCACGCGAACGCGAAGTGCCACTGCCGTCCCATCGCCAGCCATTGCGGGCCTGGGATCGTCGCCCAGTCGGGAAAGCCGCGCGCCGCCATCACGCCGTCGACCTTGGAGGCGCCCAGCACGCCGGTGGTGTCGAAGCTCCACGGCCCGATCTGGGTGATGCCCTGCGTCACTTCCGTGTCGTTGCCGCGCGCGGTCAGCGAGAAGACCGGGTGGTCGAAATCGGACTGCGCGCCCAGATAGAGGGCGGGGTGGGCGTTGAAGATCTGCAAGCCGCTGAGCAGCATCACGAACAGGATGCAGGCATTGGCCCAATGCGTCAGGCGCACGATCAGCTTGTGGCGATAGAACGCATAATGCGGCCCCTCGGGCGCGAGGCCCAGCGCCTTGCGCAGCCAACCCGGCACGCGCCATCCCGAAACCGCCCGTCCGACCGCGGACATGCCCGACATCCCAGCCAAATCACCCTGCCAGTCTAGCAGCCTTCGAGGGCTATACGGATGAGAAGGGGTGGCGGTTTCAGCCACAAGGGGAGATGTTTCGTGCTAAGGGGGCAGGAATAGTCGCTGTCAGGAGACGGACATGATCGGTCGAGCGTTCGTGGTGCTGCTGTGCTCGTTTCTTTTCGCCGCTACGGGGGCCAAGGCGCAGACCTACAACAATATCTATGATTTCTGCGCACAGCCCAGCTGCGCCGACGGCGACTCTCCGCAGACCGGCCTGATAGCCGATACGGCCGGAAACCTGTACGGAACAGCCCAAAACGGCTCGTTCACACGCGGCGTCGTCTTCGAATTGTCGCCGAACGGCAGCGGCGGCTGGACCTACTCGGTGATCCACGACTTTTGCGCCGTGCGCCAGTGCGCGGACGGGACCAATCCTTCCGGACCTTTGATCATCGACGGCGCCGGCAACCTCTACGGCGTGGCGGGAGGTGGCGGCAAAACGGGCTACGGGCTTGTCTACGAGCTCATGCCCCAGGGCGGAGGCCTGTGGAATCTCGCCGTCCTGCGCAGCTTCTGCAAGCAGGTCGCCTGCCTCGACGGCGCCTATCCCAGCGGCGCGCTCTCCTATCTCGGCCAGCGCGGCGGCGCGCTTTACGACGGCACTTCGCCGCTCTACGGCACGACCACGGTCGGCGGCGCGTTCCAGCAAGGTACAGTTTACACGCTGACGCCGCCGCCGTCCGGCGCCCACCGGACCTGGTGGAGTTCCAAGATCCTCCACAGCTTCTGTCCCGAAGGCGGATACTGCCTCATGGACGGCAGCGGACCTTCAACAGGCGTCGTCGTCGATTCGAACAACGTGCTGTTCGGCACGACGCCGGACGGCGGCCAGTTCTATACCGGGACGCTGTTCAAGCTCACCCGTTCGGGCGGCGGCTGGACCAAACTGATCCTCCACACCTTCTGCAGCGCGAACCGCTGCGCGGACGGCGGCGTGCCTCTCGGGTTGGCGGAGAACGACGCGGGCGATCTCTTCGGCGCCACCACGATCGGCCCGCACAAGCCCGGCTGCGTCCAGACGGGCTGCGGAACGATTTTCGAGATGTCGCCGCAGACCGGCACGCTTACCACGCTGTATTCGTTCTGCAGCCTGCCCCGCTGTACCGACGGCCGCATTCCTTCCGGCCCGGTCACGATGCTGGACAATGGCGATCTCATCGGGGTCACCAGCGAGGGCGGCGACGGTTCCAACCAAAACCACGGGGGCGGAGTCCTTTACCGATTCAGCGGAACGACACTCACCGTGCTCCACGCCTTCTGCGGTTTGGCCAACTGCGACGACGGCCTCTTCCCGAGCGGCACCGTCGCCGTCGACGGGAAGGGCCGGATGTTCGGCACGACGACCAATGGCGGGACAGGCTTCTACGGGCAGTTGGGCACGATCTACGAGCTCGCGCCCTGAGCCGCTAGTTGCCGATCCAGCCCTGCGCGCGCGCCGCGTCCTCGCGGACGCGCTCGGGCGATCCTAACAGCTGCCGGTTGAAGCCGATGCGCTTGAACCAATAGTGCAGGCCGAGCAGGTCGGTGAAGCCCATGCCGCCATGGACCTCGGTCGCGGTGCGCGCGACGAAGGGGCCGATCTCGGACGTATGCGCCTTGGCGTGGGCGGCGAGGCGGCGCGACTCCGCAGGGCACGCATCGAAGCCGTAGGCCGCATACCAGACGAGCGCGCGAGCCGGCTCGAGCTCGGCCGCCATCTCCGCGCACATATGCTTGACCGCCTGGAACGAGCCGATGACGCGGCCGAACTGCTTGCGCTCCTTGGCATAGGCGACGGCCTTCTCCAGCATGCGCGTGCCCGCGCCCAGCGTGTCGGCGGCGAGCACGACGCGGCCGGCATCGATGATGCGCAGGATGGAGGCGTCTTTCAGAGGCTCGGCGTCGGCGTCGTGCAGCTCCAGCTTGGCGACGGCGCGCGTCGTGTCGATGGTCGGAAGAAGCGTGATCTCGACGTCCTTCGCCTGGACGAGATGCAGATCGCCGAACTTGTCCGCGACGACGAAGATGTCCGCGCCGTCGGCGTCGAGCGCGAACATCGCCCGGCCGCTGAGCTTGCGGTTCCTGGATACGATGCCCGCATCCTCGCGCGCGCCGCTCGCGTGCTCGCTGACCGCGACGCCGCACCTGATCTCGCCGGCCGCGAGCTTCTTCAGCCATGGCGTGCCTTTGAGCGCCAAGGGCGCCATCACCGCGCTGGCCGTGAACGGCATCGGCGCCACGTGCCGGCCGAGCTGCTCGGCCACCACCGCCGCGTCGAGCAGGGTGAGCCCCAGCCCGCCATCCGCTTCGGGGATCAGGATGCCGGGCACACCCAGTTCCTTCAGCGCCTCGAACGCGCTCGCGCCCTTGCGCACGGCGTCGAGCGGCACCGCGCGCTCGAGCGTGCGGCCGACGCTCTCCTGCATCATCTTCTGGTCGTCGCTCAGCCCGAAATCCATCAGCTTGCCGCCTTCGGCTCACGCGGCATGCCAAGGCCGCGCTCGGAGATGATGTTCTTCTGGATCTGCGCGGTGCCGCCGCCGATGATGAGGCCGAGATCGAACATGAAGCGGCTCTGCCATTCGCCATGGGCGCGCAGATGCGCCGACGCACCATAAAGAATCCCAAGCTCGCCCAGGACGTCGTTGGCGAAGCCCGCGAGCTGGTGGTTGAGCTCGCAGCCCTGCAGCTTGACGATGAGGCGCGCCAGCCCCGGATCCTCGCCCTTCTGCGCACAGGTGAGCAGCCGCAAGCCGTGATATTCCATCGCCATCACGCGCGCCTGGAGCTTGAGCAGCCGATCGCGCCAGACGGGATGGTCCATCAGCCGGCGCCCGTCGAGCGTTTCTGTCTGCATCATCTCGACCAGCGCCCTGAGACGCGTGCCGGCCTGGTTGGGATCGCCCAGCATGCCGCGCTCATGTTTCAAGGTCGCGTTGGCCACGAGCCAGCCCTGGCCGCGCTGACCCACGATGTCCTTCTTCGGCACGCGCACGTCGGTAAAGAAGACCTCGTTGAACTCGGCGCGGCCGGTCATGGTGACGAGCGGGCGCACCTCGATCCCCGGAGTCCTCATCGGGAAGATGAGATAGGAGATGCCTTCGTGCTTGGGCTTGTCGGCTTCGGTGCGGACGAGACAGAAGATCATGTCGGCCTGCGCCGCCGTCGAGGTCCAGATCTTCTGGCCGTTGATGACGAAATCGTCGCCGTCTTCCGTCGCGCGCGTGGTAAGCGCGGCGAGGTCCGAGCCCGCGCCGGGCTCCGAATAGCCTTGGCACCAGATCACCTCGCCGCGCAGGGTGGGCGCGATCCAGCGCTGCTTCTGCTCCTCCGTGCCGAGCTCGAGCAGCGTCGGCACCAGCATCGAGATGCCCTGGTTCGCCATGCCCATCGGCAGGCCGGCGGCGATGAACTCCTCCGCGATGATGCGCGATTTCAGGATGTCGGGCTGGGCGCCATAGCCGCCATAATCTTTCGGTATCGTCCGCGCCGCGTAGCCGTGCTCGATCAATAGTAGCTGCCAGGCCCGCGCTTCCGCGCTGAAATAGCTCGCCGGCGCGCGGTCAGCATGCGTATGGCAGAACGCGCGAACCTCGGCGCGAAAGGTTTCGTATTCGGGCGGGTAGGAGAGGTCCATCTCAGTTCCGAAGCCGCGCGTTCGGAGCTTTTGAGATGCCTGGAATGCTGCGGATATTGAGTATGGCAGCATATGCCAGCGAGCCGGAAAGCAGGATGGGATTACTGTGCAGCAAATTGACCAATAGTGTCTGGCTGATGAATGGCGAAACAGCCATTGCCGTCAGGAGGAAACCCGATGAGCCAGATGCAAAGCCAAGCAGGGCGTTCGATCCATCCAAACTCCCTGGACCACGCCACATGGCGTATATGGCCGCAAGAAGACCGCAGATCACAGCAGCTAGATCGTAATATGTGAACATCGGGCAGGCCTTTCAGTTCGGAGACCGTCAAATCACGGTCGGGGTCGCTCCAGATAGATGACGGCGCTTCCGTAGACAGGGCCTTCGACTCCATCGACGGTACGATGCTCGATGTCTTCAACGGTGCCGAGCTTGCTGGTCCAGTTGCCGTTCGGCAGCTGACGCGCGGCATGTGTGGGTGTGATTTTCCCGAAGCTAACGGCTGCGTAAATCGCTATCTTTTCAATTCCCGGCTCTGCCAACCCATTTCGAGATGGAGAATATCCTAGTGTCGCATATGCTTGGACGAATGCATCGACTGTTTCCTCCCGCGACACGCCTGCCGGCCAGTAGCTGTCGAAGGATTCGCTTGGCCACCACCATCGGTTTTGGTCGCCTGCCGCATGCGCGATGCAATTGTAGGTCGGGTCCCAGGGGCTCGTTTCTAGGTAATTTCCTTCGCTAAGATTGGGAAACCCGCCCAGGATGACCGGATCAAGCATAGCCTCTGTTGCGACCCCACTTTAGCCAGAGTTTTGCCATTTCCATTCTGTTGCCACGCAGATGCTCCGGGACCGGATTGTCATTGGTGATCGCGTGCAAGGCCCAGAACCAGTTGTCGGGCTTATCGCCTTCTTTTTCCAATTGTTGAAAGATCAACGGCAACGCTTTTTGACCCAGCCCGATAATGCGCTGGTATGACGGGCACAAAACGATTTCCGATGTCGACGACTTCGCGCCGCGTTCTCGATACCAGTCGGCCACCAACGAAGAGAACAGCTGTTCGTCCAGCGTCAGACTGCTAATCGGATGCAGCCTGTGAACGTAGGCGACCGCCGCAGTTCCGCCAGCTAGTCCAAAAATAAGCTCAACCGACGGCTCGGCCAGCACGCGCAAGCCTGCTGCCGCGCCAATCCCGCTCACGAACAAAGCGAATATCAGCAGTCCTGACAGGAAAATCGGTATAGCTCGTGGAACGACGGACATCTTTCCTCGCAGGAGGTCAAAATACCTCCCAGGCCGTTATAATGCCAGACCGGTCAAGGATCGATTTGGTACCTTTTTTGCGGTCTACAACCGCTCCACGATCGTCACGTTCGCCAGCCCGCCGCCTTCGCACATGGTCTGCAGGCCCCAGCGCTTGTCGTTCTGCTGAAGCGCGTTGACCAGCGTCGTCATCAGCTTGGTGCCCGAGGCGCCGAGCGGATGGCCGAGCGCGATGGCGCCGCCATGGACGTTGAGCCTGGCAGGATCGGCGCCGGTATATTGCAGCCACGCGGTCGGCACCGAGGCGAAGGCCTCGTTGACCTCATAGAGATCGATGTCGCCGATCGTCATGCCGGCCTTCTCGAGCGCCTTCTTGGTCGCGGGAAGCGGCGCCTCCAGCATGATCACCGGATCGCCGCCGATCACCGTCATCTGGTGGATACGCGCCAAGGGCTTCACGCCGAGCGCCTTCAAGCCCTTCTCATTGACGAGCATCACGCCCGAGGCGCCGTCGCAGATCTGGCTCGACGTCGCCGCGGTGATCGCGCCGCCTTCGCGCAGGAGCTTGACGCCCTTGATGCCGTCCAGGCTCACGTCGAAGCGGATGCCTTCATCGACGGTGTGCGGCTGTGTCGAGCCGTCCTCCAGCTTGACGTCGAGGGGGACGATCTCGTCCTTGAACTTGCCGCCCTGCGTCGCCGCGATCGCCTTCTGATGGCTCTTGAAGCCGTATTCGTCGAGCTGGTCCTTGGTGAGCTTGTACTTCTCCGCCATCATCTCGGCGCCCGTGAACTGCGAGAACTGGATGCCGGGATAGCGCTTCTGCAGCTCGGGGCTCATATAGGTGCCCATGTCGGCCTTCATCGCCAGCATCACGGATGCGCCCATCGGCACGCGCGTCATGCTCTCGATGCCCATGGCGATGACGCAGTCCATCGCGCCCGACATCACCGCCTGGGCCGCGAAATGCAGCGCCTGCTGCGACGAGCCGCACTGGCGGTCGACGCTGGTGGCCGGAACGCTCTCAGGCAGGCGCGACGCCATCACCGCGTTGCGCGCGACGTTGACCGCCTGCTGGCCGACCTGCATCACGCAGCCGCAGACCACGTCTTCCACCGACGCCGGATCGGCGCCGCTGCGGTCGAGCAGCGCGTCGATGACCTTGGCGCCGAGATCGACCGGGTGCCAGTCCTTCAGCTTGCCGCCTTTTTTCCCGCCCGCGGTGCGCGCCGCGGCCACGATGTATGCTTCGCCCATGCTAGTCTCCATGCTCTTAGAGGAATTGCGAATGGGTCCATTATCATCCCCTTCGCGCGCGCAACAAGCGCGTGTTTTCGAAGCTAACGTAGGGTAACGGCATGAAAGACGCGACGAAGGCCGCACAAGGCCTGGGCTGGATCGACGAGGCGACGCGTGCCATATCGCCGCCGCTGCATCTGTCCTCGACCTATCTGCGCGACATCGACAACGGCTACCGCTCGGGGCGCGAGTATATCCGCGCCGACAATCCCGCCTTCGACCAGCCCGAGGCGCTGCTCACCGCGCTCGAAGGGGGCAAGGACGCGGCGCTGTTCGCGTCGGGGATGGCGGCGGCGACGTGCGTGTTCCTGTCGCTCAAGCCGGGCGATCACGTGGTCGCGCCGAAGGTGATGTATTGGGGCCTGCGCCGCTGGCTCCTGGAATGGTGCCCCGGGATCGAGCTCGTCGACATGTCGGACCCGGGTGCGGTGCGGCGCGCGATGCGGCCCAACACCAGGCTCGTATGGGCCGAGACGCCGTCGAACCCGACCTGGGAGATCACCGACCTGGCGGCGCTCGCGCAGATCGTGCATGCGGGCGGCGCGCTGCTCGCGGTGGATTCGACGTGTGCCACGCCGGTGTTGACGCGGCCGCTGGCCTTCGGCGCGGATCTCGTGATGCATTCGGCGACGAAATATTTGAACGGCCATAGCGACCTGATCGCGGGCGCGCTCGTCGCCGCGCGCGACGACGAATTCTGGCAGCGCATCTTGACGCTTCGCGCGCAATTGGGCGGCGTGCTGGGCTCGTTCGAGGCGTGGCTGCTGTTGCGCGGCATGCGCACGCTTTACCCGCGCGTGCGCACGGCCTGCGCCAATGCGCAGGCGCTCGCGGAGCGGCTGTCGTCGAACCCGCACGTGGCGCAGGTGCTCTATCCGGGCCTGAAGGATTCTCCCGGCCACGCCATCGCGGCCAAGCAGATGAGCGGCGGCTTCGGCGGCATGCTGTCGATCCGCGTCAAAGGCGGCGAGCAGGCCGCGATCGGCACCGCGGCGCGGGTGAAGATCTGGAAACGCGCGACGTCGCTCGGCGGCGTCGAGAGCCTGATCGAGCATCGCGCCTCGGTCGAAGGCGCCGGCAGCCCATGCCCGCCGGACCTGCTGCGGCTGTCGGCGGGGATCGAGGATGTGGAAGATCTGATCGCGGATCTGGAGCAGGCGCTCGAATAGGCCAATTCGTCATGGCCGCCCTTGAGGCGGCCATCCAGAGTCGTTTCGCTCGCTGACGCTCGCTCGCTGGGTGGCCGGGTCAAGCCGGCCATGACGATCGGGACTACGCCGCCCTTTGGTTCTGCCCGCCGCGCTGGCGGCGGTGCTTGGGGCGGCGCTTCTTGGCGTAGTCGCGGATCGGCGTGGGGGCCTTGCCGCGGGAGACGTTCGCGGGCTCATCGCCCACCACCGTCAGCTTGCGCTTCACCAGCCGCTCGATGTCGCGCAGGAAGGCCTGTTCCTCCGGCGCGCAGAAGGAGATCGCGATGCCCTCGGCGCCGGCGCGCGCGGTGCGGCCGATGCGGTGGACGTAGCTCTCCGGCTCGTTCGGCAGCTCGAAGTTCACGACATGGGTGATGCCGTCGACGTCGATGCCGCGCGCGGCGATGTCGGTGGCGACGAGCAGGCGCGCGCGGCCGTTGCGGAAATTCTCCATCGCGCGGACGCGGGCGTTCTGCGACTTGTTGCCGTGGATCGCCTCGGCCGGGATGTTCGCCTTCTCCAGATGCTCGACGACCTTGTTGGCGCCGTGCTTGGTGCGGGTGAAGACGATGACGCGCGCCATCGCCGGATCGCGCAGCAGGTCGACGAGCAGCCTGCGCTTCTCCTGGGACGCGACGTGGAACAGCTTCTGCTCGATGCGGTCGGCGGTCATCGTCGGCGGCGCGACGTCGACGCGCACGGGATCCTTCAGCATCTCATGTGCCAGGTGGACGACGTCGTCGGGCATGGTGGCGGAGAAGAGCAGCGACTGGCGCTTCTTGGGCAGCGCGGCGACGATGCGGCGCACGTCCCGGATGAAGCCCATGTCGAGCATGCGGTCGGCCTCGTCGACGACGAGCGTCGAGACGTGGTCGAGCCTCAGATGCTTCTGCGTGGCGAGGTCGAGCAGGCGCCCGGGCGTGGCGACGAGGATGTCGACGCCGCCCTTCAAGGCCGCTACCTGCGTGCCCTGGCCGACGCCGCCCAGGATCACCGCCAGGCGCATGCCGTAATGGCGGCCATAGGTGTTCAAGCTCTCGCCGATCTGCAGCGCAAGCTCGCGCGTCGGCGCCAGGATCAGCGCGCGCGTGGTGCGCGGCTCGGGCTTGACGCGCGTGCGGCTCAGATTCTGCAGCAGGGGCAGGCCGAACGCGGCGGTCTTGCCGGTGCCGGTCTGGGCGATGCCCAGCACGTCGCGGCCGCCCAGGATCAGCGGGATCGTCTTGGCCTGGATCGGGGTCGGATGGGTGTAGTTCTCGGCTTCGAGCGCGCGCAACAGCGGCTCGGCCAGGCCGAGGCCGGCAAAATTTTGGTCAGTCACTTCAAGTCCTCAAATATGCGCAAAGCCGGGCGCGAAGGCGCACGGGTCACGGCATGTTGCCGTCTTCCACGCACATCTGGAGGGAACGGTAGGTTAGGGTCAATTCGCGATGTCGGGCGCAAAAGCGCTTTGTGCGACCGCGAGGAATTGCACCGTATATCGGGCGGCCCTAACAATATGTCAACCCCAAAGGGGAACCAAAGGCATGACGGCGGCGGATTCGTTCGATTTTCTCACCGACCAGAGCACGATGTGGGCGGTGGTGCTGGGCGCGATCCTGGCGACGCTGGGCGGATTGGTGGCGACGATCCTGGAGCGCAGGCTCGACCGGCGCGAGCGCGAGCAGAACGCGGCGCTGTTCTTCGGCGAGGTTCTCTCCTCGCTCGGCATCATCCTGCGCTTCGCCGACGAGACCAAGAAGATCGGCGAGCCTTACGGCCCGGTGACGATGCGCATGCTGCGCTCGGCGCGCTCCGAGCTCGACCTCTACGACCGCAACCGCGAGACCTTGTTCGACCTGCGCGACGCCGACCTGCGCGCGCGCATCCAGACGCTGCTGATCCGCCTCTCCATGCCGCTCGACGGCGTCATCGAGGCGAGCGACGACATCAAGGCGATGCGCGAGCAGGTCAAGGCGCAGAAGGACCCGGCGGAGCGCGCCGAGATGGAAGCGCGCCTCAAGCAGGACGAGGCCCGTCGCGACCTGGGCTACGAGTTCATCACCGAGACGGCCGCGCAGCTGAAGAGCGTGATCGGCGGGCTGGAGCCGGTGGCCAAGCATTCTTTCGACCGCCTCGTCAAGATCGCGCGGAATTGAGGAGTCCCCTTCAAGCAAAACTGTCATGGCCCGCGAATGCGGGCCACCCAACTAGGTTCTGCACGTTCTTGAAATGATTCACGCGGAGGCGCGGAGCCGCGGAGGTTCTTTTTCTTCTCCGCGACTCCGCGTGCAATTCTTTGAAAAGCCGAGATGCATCACCTGGGTGGCCCGCATTCGCGGGCCATGACATTATGGTTTGCAGAGCGATGCTCCCAAGGCGTCATTTCATCACCCACACATTGTTCCTTCGATCCTTGTCCGGCAGCGCGTGGTCGGGATCGATCACGACGCTCGCGATCGCCTCCTTGCCGTCGACGCGGATGACGGTGCTGGTCTTGCGCAGCCAGGTCTCGACCGGCAGCTCGACGCGCAGCTTGCGGCCGCCGCGTAGTCCGATCTCCACCGTCGCCGGCAGCACGAGGGGATCGAGGTTGGCGACCGTCACCTCGCGGCCCTTCACGCCGGTCACCGCCATGTCGAAGGTCCAGTTGTTCATGTACCAGCCGCGCCAGAACCAGTTCAGCTCCTCGCCGCCGGCGCTGTCCATCGCGCGGAAGAAATCCGACGGCGCGGGATGGCGGAACGCCCAGTCGCGGATGAACTTGCGGAATGCCCAATCGAAACGTTCGGGCCCGAGAATCCGCTCGCGCAGCAGCACCAGGCCGAGCGCCGACTTATAATAGGAGACCGGGTGGCGGTATTTCTCCTGCACCAAGTCGCCCGGCGTCAGCACGATGGGCGCGGCAGGGTCCGACAGCAACGACACGATGCCGTCGGCGGGATACCTGTCCTTCGGCGAGAACTCGGCGTCGCGCTTGGGTCCGTATTCGCCGTGATTGAACTCGTCGGACTCGAAGGTGTCGATGAAAGTATTGAAGCCCTCGTCGATCCACGGGTCGCGGCGCTCGTTGGAGCCCACGATCATCGGAAACCAGCTGTGCCCGATCTCGTGCGCGGTCACCCAGAACAGCACCTTGCCCTTCTCGTCCATGCCGTCGAAGAGGATGCCGGGATATTCCATGCCGCTGACCGGACCGCCGACATTGATCGCGTTCGGCCAGGGATAGGGGAGCCAGCGGCGCGAGAAGTTCTCGACCGAGTCCTTCAGATATTCCGTCGAGCGTCCCCAGGCGGCGGCACCGCCGGCCTCCGGCGGATAGAACGACATCGCGAGCGCGGTCTTGCCGCCGGCCAAACGGATGCGGGCCGCGTCCCACACGAACGCGGCCGAGGCGCTGAACGAGACGTCGCGCGTGCTCGCCATCTTGAAGTGCCAGGTGCGCGTGCCCTGCAGGCCTGCACGATTGGTGAGTTCCTGGGCCCCGCGGATCGTCACCGTCGCGTCGCTCAGGCGCGCCTTGGCGAGGCGGTCGCGTTCCGCCGGCGTCAGGACCTGCTCGGGGTTGACCAGCTCGCCGGAGCCCGCGACCAGCATGTCCGCCGGCACGGTGACGCTGTAGTCGAAATCGCCGTATTCCAGATAGAACTCGCTCGCCAGATACGGAAGCGTGTCCCAGCCGCGCAGGTCGTCATAGACAGCCATGCGCGGATACCATTGCGCGAGGTCGTAGATCTCGCCGCGCTTGGAGGCCCCGTGTCCCATGCGGCCGCCGAACTCGCCCGGGATCGTGAAGTGATAGCGGATGTGCAGCGCGAGCCGCGCGTGCGGCTTGAGCGGCTGGGCCAGCCGCACCTGCATGCGCGCGTCGGCGATAACGCTCTCGGCCTTCTGTCCCGGCGCGATCTCGACGCTGTCAAAGACATAGCCGTCCGTCATGCCCGTGGCGGCGCGCGTGCTGAAGGCGTGGGCGCGGGAGTCTTTCTTATAGGCGTTCTGGTCGAGCTGCAGCCACAACGCGTCGAGCGTGTCGGGGCTGTTGTTGGTGTAGGTGATGGTCTCGTCGGCCGCGAGCACCGCGTTCTTGGGATCGATCGCGGCATCGATTCTGTAGTCGGCGCGGTTCTGCCAATAGGCGGGGCCGGGGGCGCCGTCGGCGGCGCGCGTCGGCCCGGCGGGATCGGGCAGCGCGAGCGGCGCGAAGGTCGCGAGCGGATTGAAGGTGCCGTGGGGTGCCGGCGCCGGCGCCGCCTGCCTGGGCTCCCCCCCGCAGCCCGAGAGCGCCACCGCGATCAGCGCGAGCGCGCCGGCTTGAACGAATGAAGGTCTCACGATTTTCCCCGCTTTGCCGGGCGCATTCTTCTTCCCGGCGGGGGCAAAAGAAAAGGGGCGGCCTGACGGCCGCCCCTCTCTTGGACTTGCGCCTGGACCGGTTTACTGGCCGGGGCAGACGTTGGTGATGTCGTTATGCAGCGCCGTCCAGCCGTTCGCGGACGTGCTGGTCGGGGCGCCGAAGTAGGGCATCATCGCCAGCGACTGCGGGTGCCAGGTGAACTTGTTCAGCTTCACCGTGAACGTGCCGTAGTTGGGCAGCACTTCCAGCGGATCGCCGACCTCGAGGATCGAGTTGTCGTTGGAGTTCACGTGGTTGTTGGTGAAGGGATCGTCATACCACTCGGCAACCTCGTGGCTCACGGCGTCGATGTCCTCGGAGAACGAGCCGGGGCTGTCCTCATAGGTCGTGTAGCCGTAGGACTGCGCGCCGCGGGCGCTGTGATAGCCGCCGATGCAGCAGCCGCCCGAGGTCAGGTAGACGTCATACGAGATGAAGAACGGGAAGATGTCCGGCGTGATCTTGGTGTTGTGCGAGGTCAGGTAGGAGCTGAGCTGCGCATCGAAGTTGTTGATGCTCATCGTGCCGACGACGCCGCTGCCGAACGGGTTGTTGATGACCGAACCCTGGGTCGACGTGACATTGATGGTCAGCGGCTTCACGCCCTTGATCTTCGTGACGTCGAGGATCGTGTGGTAGCCGGTGTTGGTGCTGACCGAGCCGTAGAAGTTGCAGCGCTGGAAGGCGTCAACATACTGGGTCGTGCCGCAATCGATCGCGCCGGAATTGAAGTCCGCGCCGGGATCGAACATCGGCGACTTGCCGAGCATCGCCATGACGCTCGCCTTGCCCTTGCCGCCCGTGTTCGGGGCGGACGGATCGAACGTCATGTTACCGTTCGTCGCGCCGTAGACCATGATGACCGGGATCAGCACGATCTTGATGTGCGTGTCGGTGTTGGAACTCGACGGATCGGAGCCGACCATCTTGAAGGTGATCGAGTGACCGGTGAGGTCGGTATAGCCGCCGCTCCAAGTCTGCAGCGTGCCCGCCGGCGGCCTTTGGCCGGGCGCCAGCTTGATCGGCAGCGGCGAATGATCCGTTCCCACGACGAACATGGGCCGGACCTCGCCATTCCACTGCGGCGCGGCGTTCGCGACGCAGGACATGACAACTGCGCTCGCCAGTGCGGCCAGCGACGCAACGCTCTTAATCATCGGTTCTCACCCCTGAAGGTTTTTGGTCAGATGGACCACCCATCTGAACGCCAAGTTACAATGGACGTCAGCTTCCCGAAAGCTCAAAGCGTGCGCGCGTCTGTTTCGGTGAACGAATCCGCGCCGATTTCCTTCGATTGTCAGGCAGCGGACATCCGCGCGGCTGTATACCGGCTACCACCCGCATTTGCAAATAATGCTGGAATTGCTTGCTTTTCGCGACATTTGAGCAACGGAGTGTTGCGGTTTGTCCGCCTGCGTCGGAGCTATTTGAGAGGCGTTCGCAACAAAGTGCCGCGAATCATGGTGGAACCTCGCGCGCGCACCCACTGTCACGATCCGGCAACAATCTTCACCCTCGCGCGACAACTGTCGCAGAGTGTCGCATGCCTAAGCCGCGGGACCGAGCAGCCGCGCCTGGCGCGAGAGCTTGGCCAGCAGCGCCTCGAAGCTGCGGCGCTCCTCGGCGCTGAGCGCGGAAAGGAAGAGCTCTTCCAGGTGCAGCGCGAGCGGAACGATCTCATCATAGATCGCGCGGCCCTGACGCGTCAGAGAGAGGCGCGTGATGCGGCCGTCCTTGGCGTCGCCGCTGCGCGCCACGCGCCTGGCGCGCATCAGGCTCGCCACCGCGCGGCTGACCTGCACCTTGTCCATGGCGGTGCGGTGCGCCACCTCGCGCGCCGACAGGTCCGGCGTGCCGCCGAGCACCGCCATCACGCGCCATTCGGGGATCGAAAGCCCGAAGCGCTCGGAATAGTGCCGCGCGATCGCGCTCGAGACGCGGTTGGAGAGCACCGACAGCCGGTAGGGCACGAAGCCGTCGAGGTCGAGGCGCGGATGCGCGAGCGGCTCACTCGGCATCGGGCTGGTTCTGGGGCTTGGCCGCCTCGAAGGCGGGGTAGGTGAAGGCGTGCGCCTCTATCGCTGCGATCGTGGGCCAGGTCCCGATCTCGAGCTTGGCGCGCCGCGCGTTCGCCACCTGCGGGATCAGGCAGATGTCGGCGATCGTGGGCAGATCGCCGTGGCAGAATTTTCCGGTGTCCACCGAGCGCGCCAGCATCGTCTCGATGGCGTCGAAACCGATGCTGATCCAGTGGCGCTGCCAAGCGACCACGCCGTCATCGTCCGTCATGCCTTGGCGCTTGAGATATTGCGCGACGCGCAGGTTGTTCACCGGATGGATGTCGCAGGCGACCGCATAGGCGATCTCCCGCGCGCGCGCGCGGCCGTACGCGTCTTTCGGCAGCAGCGGCGGCTCGGGCACGATCTCGTCGAGATACTCGATGATGGCAAGCGATTGGGTGATGGTGTGGCCGTCATGGACGAGGGCGGGGATGAGGCCTTGCGGGTTCAGCGCCTTGTATTCGGCCGTGTGTTGCTGGCCGCCGTCTTTAAGCAGATGGACGAAGCGCAATTCGGGCACGATGCCTTTCAGGTTCAGCGCGATGCGGGCGCGGAACGCGGCGGAGGAGCGGAAATAGCCGTAGAGCGCGAAATCAGCCGCCATGACGCTTCACCTCCTGGTCGATGGCGCCGAAGATCGAGCCGCCGTCCTCGTCGAGCATCTCGATGCGCACGCGGTCGCCGAAGCGCATGAAGGGCGTCGCGGGCTTGCCGCTTTCGATCGTCTCCAGTGTGCGCCGCTCGGCGAGGCAGGCCGAGCCCACGGAATTGTCCTTGTTCGATACCGTCCCCGAACCCACGATCGAACCGGCCGCCAGCGCGCGTGTCCTGGCGGCATGGGCGATCAGCTCGGCGAAGGAGAACGTCATGTCGACGCCGGCGTTCGGGCGGCCGAACTCCGCGCCGTTGTAGGTCACGCGCAAGGGCAGATGGAGCTTGGCGTCGCGCCATGCCTCGCCCAGCTCGTCCGGTGTGACGGCCACGGGCGAGAAGGCGCTCGCCGGCTTGGACTGGAAGAAGCCGAAATTCTTGGCGAGCTCGGCCGGGATCAGGTTGCGCAGGCTCACGTCGTTGACCAGCATCACGAGCTTGATGTGCTGCGCCGCCGCGTCCTTGGCGCAGCCGTAAGGCACGTCATCGGTGATCACCGCGACCTCGCCTTCGAAGTCGATGCCCCAGGCCTCGTCGGAGGCCATGATGGGATCGCACGGCCCGATGAAGCCATCCGAGCCGCCCTGATACATCAGCGGATCGGTCCAGAACGACGGCGGCATCTCCGCGCCGCGCGCTTTGCGCACCAGCTCGACATGGGTGACATAAGCCGAGCCGTCCGCCCATTGATAGGCGCGCGGCAGGGGCGAGGCGCAGGCGCGTGCGTCGAACGCGCGCTCGCCCGCGACCGGGCCCTCGTTCAGGAGATCGCAGACGCGCGCGAGCAGCGGCGCCGCCTCGCTCCAATGATCGAGCGCGTGCTGCAGCGTGGGCGCGATGTGCCCGGCGGGGACAAAGCGCGTGAGGTCGCGCGAAACGACGACGAGCGCGCCGTCGCGCCCGCCTTTGAGGGAGGCGAACTTCATCGTGCCTGGGCCTTCGTCGCCAATGCGTGGGGCAGGGGAAGGGTGCCGGGGCCTTGCGGGAACTGCGCCAGCACCGCTTGCACCGTCTTGTCGATCTCGTCCGCGAGCTCGGGGCTCAGATCCTTCCCGCCCGCGAGCCTTTCCTCGCGCGCGAAGCTCCTGCCGGCATATTTGGAATGACGGCTCAGGAATTCGCCGTCCCGGTAGAGCGCGCTTTCCTCGACGCGGCCCGGAAGCTCCAGGAAGTCCCAGACCCTGGCCAGCACCTCGCGCGGGCTCTCGAGGAACGCGTCGCAGTCGAGCGACGCGGCGCGGTCGCCATGGAGCTTCAGGCTCGCGTCGAAGCGCGCGATCAGGAGCTGCCAGGTCAGGCCTGCGATCTCCAGGTCGGTGAGCTCGGCGACGCTTTCCGGCGTCCAGCGCGTCGCGGCCTTCTCGTCGCGATACAGGATGTTGAAGAGATAGCGCACGATGCGGCGCCGGTTCTCGCCATAGCGCATCGCGGCGGTCAGGAAGCTTCTGCAGTCGCAATAGAGGAAGAGCATCTTGCCCTTCGTCTTGGCGGCCGCGTCCGCGATGAGATAGTTCGACGCCGGCGCGGGCTTGACCGTCACCACGCCGCCGTCGAGATCGGGCCGGTCGAGCAGCCGGAACGCCACGTCGGAGAGCCACGAGATGTCGCCGCGGCGCTGGCGGTCGGCCTCGCGCCGCGCGCCGGCCACGCTCACCAGGATCGCGGGCTCGAGCAGCGACAGGTTGCGGCCGGGCACGTCGATCGCCGCCGCGATCGCGGTCGAGCAGCAGTACGAGGTGTGCCAGATGAAATTGATGCGCGGCGGCTCGGGATTGTCGCGCACGATCTCGCGCGCCTGGGCCGCGGGCAGGGTCTTTTCAGGGACGATGCGTTCGCCGGAAATGATGTCGAGGAAGTCGCGGCCGGTCGGACGCTCCGGCCCGATATCGGCGAAGCGGATCGCGCCGGTCTGCTTGTCCAGATCCATCGGGAACCAGCGCGGGTCGCCGATGAAGCCGCCGCTCGTCCCGGAATGTCTCGACTGCACCATGCGCCAGCCCCGCGGCAGCGTCCGCCGCTTCCGGCGACGCATGCCTTGAACGCGCATGGTGCTATGCAGTTGTCGCAGGCCTTCTTGCCGAAACTGTATTAAAGTTTGTCCACGACAAGAGTTCACGTCACTCGTGTGCAAGGTTGCGGCACTCATTTGGTCATCCAGCTCTCGGCATAGGTCTTGACCTCGGTCGCCTCAGCGGCGGGCGCGAAGTCGAGCGGATCGCGCGCGTCGACCATCACCGCGACCTCGTCGGTCATCGTCTTGGCAGCTTTGGCGCCCGCCGCGAAGGCCTTGGGATGGGGGCCGTGCGTGAAGCCGTTGGGGTGCCACGTCACCATGCCGGGATGGATGTTGTCGCGGCTGAAGAACTCGCCGCGGTGATAGAAGATGACTTCGTCGTAGTCGTCGTTCGAATGATAGAACGGGACTTTCAATGCGCCCGGATCGCTCTCGATCGGGCGCGGCACGAAGGTGCAGACCACGAAGCGGTCGGCGACGAAGGTCGAATGCACGCTGGGTGGAATGTGATAGCGGTGGCTCATCACCGGGCGGATGTCGCGCCAGTTGAGCTTGAGCGCGGTCAGGTTGCCCTTCCAGCCCACCGCGTCGAGCGGATTGAACGGATAGGTGATGGTGGAGATCTGGTTGCGGCGCTTCACGATGACCTGCCATTCGCCGTCGCGCTGCGCGCGAAACGAATCGTCGAGCTTGGGCGTGTCGAGCGCCGCCGGATCGAAGATCGCGTGCGGCCCCAGGATGCCGCGCTCCGGCAGCTTGTAGGAGCCGCTCGTCGCCTCGATCTCCAGCATGACGGTGCGCTCGCTCGGTTCCAGCCGCCACATCGTGCCGCGCGGCAGAAGGATATAGTCGCCGTCGCGATAGGGCATGTGCCCGAAATCGCAGAACAGGTCGCCGGCGCCCTGATGCACGAACAGCAGCAGATCGCCGTCGGCGTCGCGCACGAGCTGCGGCATCGCCTGCGTGGCCGCGAAGATCGCGATCTGGCAGCTCGCATTGTGAAGAAGCCTCTTGGCCTTTGCCGGGCCTCCGTCTTCCGCGATCGGCACGGCGTCGAAGGCGCGCGGACGAAGCGGCCCCTCGAACTTGATCCAGCCCGTGGGCGGATGCTTGTGATAGATATGCGTCGCCGGTCCGAAGAAGCCGTCGCGCCCGATCTCGCGCTCGTAAGTTCCTTCCGGCAGGTCGGCGTGGGCCTGGCGCGAGGTCTCGCCCTCGACCCGCGGGAACTCGATCCAGTTCTTCGTGCTCATGCCGCGCTCGTATCTTTTAGCACGCCGCGGCGCACCTGGTCGGCCTCGATGCTCTCGAACAGCGCGCGGAAATTGCCCTCGCCGAAGCCTTCATTGCCCTTGCGCTGGATCAGCTCGAAGAAGATCGGGCCGATGGCGTTCTGGGTGAAGATCTGGAGAAGCAGGCCGATCTCGCTGTCGCGCTCGCCGTCCATCAGGATGCGGTCGCGCTTGAGCCGGGCTATGTCCTCGCCGTGACCCTTGATGCGGTTGTCGAGGCGCTCGTAATAGGTCTCGGGCGTGTCCTGGAAGGTCATGCCCTGGGCTCTCAGCGTCTCCACCGTCTCGTAGATGTCGCGGCTCGCCAGCGCGATGTGCTGGATGCCTTCGCCCTTGTAGCGGTGCAGATATTCCTCGATCTGCGACTTGTCGTCGGAGCTTTCGTTGATCGGGATGCGGATCTTGCCGTCGGGGCTCGTCATCGCGCGGCTCTTCAGGCCCGTGAGCTTGCCCTCGATGTCGAAATAGCGGATCTGGCGGAAGTTGAAGAGCGTCTCGTAGAAGCCCGCCCATTTGTCCATGTTGCCGCGGAAGACGTTGTGGGTGACGTGGTCGATGTCGGTGACGCCCGCGCCCTCGTGGGCAAAGCCCGAGATCGGATCGGCGGGCAGGAAATCGACGTCGTAGATCGTGCGCTCGCCATAGCGGTCGACGAGATAGATCACGCTGCCGCCGATGCCCTCGATCGCGGGGATGTTGAGCTCCATCGGCCCGACCTGGTTGGCGAAGGGCTTGGCGCCGAGCGCGATCAGCTTCTTGTAGGCGAAGGGCGCGTCCTTCACGCGGAACGCCATGGCGCAGGCGCTGGGTCCGTGCTCGGCGGCGAAACGCGCGCCGTGGCCGCCGGGCTCGGCATTGACGATGAAGTTCGTGGCGCCCTGGCGGTAGAGCGTCACGTCCTTGGAGCGGTGACGCCCGACCGCGCGGAAGCCCATGCGCTCGAAGAGGGCGTGCAAGGCCTTGACGTCGGGGGCGGTGTATTCGACGAACTCGAAGCCGTCGGTGCCTATCGGGTTTTCCCACAGGTCGGTCATGCGATGTCTCGGATCTCGGATTCGGCAGATAGTTTCATATGAAACTATCATCCGGTCAAGGCAAGCCCTTCCGGGTTTTCGCGCGTTATCTCCTCGTACGACAATCGTGGAGAGTTCCCATGCGCGTTCCGGCTGCAGCGATGCTCGCGCTGCTGATGGCCACGCCTGTCCTCGCCGATCCGCCGGCCGACGTCATCCGCAACGGCGAGATGGCGGTACCCGGCGGGAGCGTGGAAACGATCGGCTCGCCGCAAGGCACTGAGCGCGCCTCTTGCGTGCAGCTCATGGAACGCGCGTTCTACCTGAGCGACCCGTCCGACCTCGAGCGCGCGCTCGATGCGCGTCATGAGATGGAGCTGGCGCGCGACGCGTTCCAGGACGGCGACGAGCCGGCCTGCCAGCGTCACGCGATCCACGCGCTCTACGACAGGACGTGAGAAGCGCAGCGGTTGCAGCGCGAACCTTTGCCGCGCGCGCGCGTTATCATCGAGAGCAACGGCAGGAGAGACGTCCATGAAAACCCTGACATGCGCCTGCCTCCTCGCCGCGGTGTTGCTTGCCGCGGCGCCGGCCTTCGCCTCGGGCCCGACCTACATGTCGAACGGCCAGACGCCGAACAATTCCGGCAGCGGCGAAGGCCGCGTCGATCCGCTGCAGGGCACGATCCCTTCGAAGGATACCTGCGAGCAATGGCTCGAACGCGCCAGGCAGATGACCGAGCCGAGCAACCCTTATTTGGCCGAGCGCGCGCATCACGAGATCATGCTCGCCCACGAAGCGCTCGCCGACGGCGACGAGCACGAATGCAAGCGCCACGTCGCCCACGCGCTCTACGACAGGACGTGATTGAACAACCCTCCCCTTGAGGGAGGGTCGAAAAATGCGAAGCAATTTTCGGGGAGGGGTGAGCAGGACGGTACCCCTCCCCGAAATTTGCTTCGCTGCGCTCGCAAATTGTCGACCCTCCCTCAAGGGGAGGGTGGAGTTCTACAGCCTGTAGCTCGCCACGAATTTCAGCGCGACGGGGGCGATGAGCTGGTTGCCGTTGACGCTTTGCAGGACCGGATGCTCCACGTCGGCATAGAGCGTCCAGGTTCCGAAATCGGCTTTCAGCCCCGGCGCCACCAGCAGCCTCGCATAGCCGGTGTTGGCCGGATCGCCCACGCCGCCGTCGCGCCCGCGATAGGAGGCGATGAACTGGAACACCGGCGAGATCTGCGCCGTGCCCACCGTCCAGCCCTGATACGACACGCCGGCCGCGCCGTTCAGCTCGCTGCCCGGCGTGTAGTGGTGCTGGGTCGCGATCTGGTGCTGCCACATGATCTGGCCGTAGTAGTTCCAGTCGCCGTTCTGGGTCAGCGCGCCGGTGTGATAGGCGCCGAGCAGGACGTCGGTGCTGCCCGAGCCGATCTCGACGTCGGGATCGAAATTCGCATAGGTCGAGTCGCCCGTCGGCAGCTTCAGCCCCGCGATGATCCCCGTCGACATGTCGTTCGACAGGCCGGTGTAGTTGGCCATCACGCGCACGTCGCCGAAGGCGGTGTGGTCGAACTCCTCAGGCGCGCCGCTGTCGGCGGTGAGGAAGCCGCGATGGGTGACGGGCACCTCCACCATCACGCCCCAGTCGTTGTTGAACATGTACTGGCCGCCCGCGACGAAGAAGTCCGAGCGGATCTTCTTGTCGTCGTTGCCGGCGCCGGGCGCGGCATGGCCGCCGCTCCAATTGGTGGTCTGGTTCAGGAAATCGTATTCGAGGAACACGCTGCCGCCGGGCCCGCTCGGCAACAGCGAGGCGGTGCCGACGTCGAAGACCGCGCAGCCGCAGGCGCAGGCCTGGGCCGCGGTAGGCAAGGCGAACAGCGCCAGCGCTAGAAGCGCCGGCTTGAGAGGTGAGCGCGGCATGATCGTCTCCGTTTGAGCTTGAGAAGGAAAGGGCTCAGGCGGAGACGGGCGGGGCGCGCGCGGCGTTGGGCGCATAGGCGCGCGCGAGGAACGGCGCGTCATGCGCCGCGTCGAAGGCGATGGTGACCGAAGCCGGTTCGCTCAGGAGCGCATGTGCCTCGTCCGCTGGTGCTGCAAGCTGCGCGGCGGCGGCACAGAGGCAGAATGTCGACGGATGGCCCTGGTCGTGATGCTGCTTGTCGTGCGGCATCTCCGTCGCGTTCATGCCCGGGCAGAGCATGAGCGGCGCGGATGCGTCGGCGCTCGGCATCCAGCCGTCGGGCAGGGCGGCGCGCAGCATCATCGCCATGACGGCGACCGTCAGCGCTGCCGATTTGAGAACCGCTCTCATCTACTTCTTTTCGCGCGAAACACCGGTCAACGTCAATCTCCCGACGATATGGGAGGTAGACCAACCCTCCCCTTGAGGGAGGGTCGAAATCTGCGAAGCAGATTTCGGGGAGGGGTGAGCAGGACGGTTACCCCTCCCCGAAAAATTCTTCGCTTCGCTCGAATTTTTCGACCCTCCCTCAAGGGGAGGGTTGTTCGAGCTCCAACCCAAACCCATGCGCGGGCGAGGGCAGCAGCGGCTGCGGCAGCTTGAGCACGATGCCGTTGTCCATCTTGCGCAACGCGATCTCGCAGCCGGTCGACAGATGCACCGCGCGCCCGATCGCAGGGAGGTCGGCGCCTTCCAGCAGGAACTCGAGCGCGTCGGGGCGGCCGAGCACGAACGCATAGAGCGTCTTCGCATGCGCCGCGTCGGGCTTGCAGGTGTAGCGAACCTGCGTGCCGTCGCCGGTGACGCCTTCCGCGCGCGTCCAGGGCCGCGTGCCGGTGATGCCCTCGCCGTTCTCGGCCATCCAGGCGCCGAAGCCTTTGAGCCGCGCAAGCTGCGGATCGGGGATCCGCGCGTCCACGCCGCGCGGGCCGACATTGAGCAGCAGGTTGCCGTTCTTCGACACGGTATCGATGAAGCTCGTGACGAGGCTCTCGATGCCGATGAAATCCGCCTCGGTGTCGCGCGCGTTGTAGCCGAAGGAGAAGCTCATGCCGCGCGTCGCTTCCCATTTCTTCGCCTGCGCGGTCGCGAAGGTCGTGTATTCCGGCGTGCGGAAGTCGCAATGCGGCGGCGCGGGCGGGGTGATGCCCTGGACCGGGTTCTTCTTCAGATACCGCTTGGCGAGATAATCGAAGATCCTCTGCACCGGCGCGAGGCGCATGAGCCGGCTCTGCCAGGTCACCGGCATCCAGCGATCGTTCACCACCGCGTCCGTGACGGTGTTGTAGTAGTGGGCGTAGAGATCGAGCTCGGTCTGAAGCGTGGTCGGCCAGGAGATGTCGTTCCACACCACGCTGGGCCGGTAGCGCTCGATCAGCTCGCGCAGCTGCGCGTCGGCATAGGCCGGATAGGGCCCGGCCGGCGTCGAGCCCACGAAATTGCCCAGCGTGCGCAGCGGCGCGGGATTGAACGTCCAGCCGATGCCGCCGGAGTAATAGACGCCGAAGCGCATGCCCTTGGCGCGCACGGCCCCGGCCAATTCGCCCACGATGTCGCGCTCGGTGGTCCAGCCCGCCTGGTTCGGGTTCTTCACTTGGCTCGGCCACAGGCAATAGCCGTCATGATGCTTGGTCACGAGCACGACATAGCGCGCGCCCGATGCCGCGAAGGTCTGCGCCCAATCGCGCGGATTCCACTGATCGAGGCCTTTGAGGAACGGGTCGCGGAAATCCTGGTACGGCGCATCGTGCCAGACCTCGCGGTGATGCTTGGCGCTCTCGCTCTCAGGCACCTTGATCGCGTTGCAGTACCATTCGGTATAGGGCGTCTCGGCGACGGCGGTGTCGTAGCGGTCGCGGAACACCTCGCCGATCGTGCCGAAGCGCGAGGCGAAGGCGGGGACCGAATAGAGCCCCCAATGGATGAAGATCCCGAACTTCGCGTCGTCGTACCAGGTCGGCACGGGATGGGCGTTCAGCGATTGAAGTGTGGGTTCGTAGGTCATTGGTCGCTCCCCGGCACCGAGCCGCCCCTTCATCCTTCGACAAGCTCAGGATGGAGGGTCTGTTCTAGTCCTCACCCTGAGCTTGTCGAAGGGTGAGGGAACGCGGAACTTACGGCGTGCTTATGATACACCTCTCCAGCCGGGCGTATGCTGCGTCCATGGAAACGTCATCGCTCGAGAAATCTTTGATCATCCGCCGCCGCAAACGCGCTTTTTCGAAAAAAGCGACGGACAATTATGTTGCTCTATGCGGACATGATCGAGGCAACCGAAAAGGCGCGGGCGCGCCCAAGGGCAACCGCAATGCGCTGCGTCATGGCCTTCGCAGCGCCGCCTCCGTCGAGGGACGCCGTCATTTCACCGCCGCCCGCCGCTCGGTCGCGGCAATCTGCAAGCTGGCCGCGCTGGTGTATTCCAAGCGCGTCGATATCCGGCTCGCCGAGGTCCAGATCGCCCTTCTCGCGCAAGCCGTGATGCTTTCCTTACGGAAATTCGAAGCGACGCGAATTGCCAAGCCACTGACAATTCATCAGGATCAAGGGGAGGTGCGGCCGCAAGACGCCGCGCGCCGGGAGCAGGCCCATGAAATTCACCTGGTTCAACCTGATGCCGTGGCCGTACCTTCCGGACGATTTCCGGGAGAAGAACCGCTCGGTCTGGGTCGACATCGACTCGCGGCTGTTCGATCCGGTGAAGGCGCACGAGGTCTACAACACCTATCTGGACCTGATGGAATATGCCGCGTCGCTGGGCTTCGACGGCATCGGCTGCAACGAGCACCACCAGAACGGCTACGGCCTGATGCCGTCGCCGAACCTGATCGCAGCTTCGCTCGCGCGCCGCACCAAGGACGTGGCGCTGGTCGTGCTCGGCAATTCCATCGCGCTCTACAACCCGCCCGTGCGCGTGGCGGAGGAGTTCGCGATGCTCGACTGCATCTCGGGTGGGCGGCTGGTCGCGGGGTTCCCGGTCGGCACCTCGATGGACACCAATTTCTGCTACGGCCAGATCCCCTCGCTCACGCGCGAGAAATACGCCGAAGCCCATGAGCTGATCATCAAGGCCTGGACCGAGCCCAAGCCGTTCGCGTTCAACGGGCGCTATACCAAGCTGCGCCATGTGAACATATGGCCAAGGCCGATCCAGAAGCCGCATCCGCCGGTCCATATCCCCGGCGGCGGCAGCGTCGAGACGTATGATTTCTGCATCGACAACACCTATTCCTACTCGTACCTGTCGTTCAGCGGCTACATCCGCGCCAAGGCGCTGATGGATGGATACTGGAAGCGCGTCGCCGAGCGTGGTGCTGCGGACAATTCGCCCAATCGCGCCGGCTTCGCGCAGACGATCTGCGTCGCCGACACCGACGAGGAGGCGCGCAAGCTCTACGAAAAGCACGTGCTGTATTTCTACAATCGCTGCCTGCACGTCTTCCCGGGCTTCGCGGACGCGCCGGGCTACCGCACGATCAAGACGATCCAGTCCGGCGCCTTGTCGCAATACGCCCCGCCGCGCGGCTACGCCAACGTGACCTGGGAAGAGCTCACCGAAGGCGGCCACGTCATCGCCGGCTCGCCCGAGACCGTGCGCCAGCGCATGGAGGAACTGATCAAGACCTTGCGCGTCGGCAACATCTTCTGCCTCTTCCATGTCGGCGACATGCCGAAGGAGAAGTGCATGCATTCGTCCAAGCTCTTCGCCGAGAAGGTGATGCCCAAGCTGCGCGGGCTGCACCCGGAATGGGAGAACGACGGACGCTTCTGGTGCCACCCGATCGAGCAGGTCACGCCGGGAGCGCTGCCGCGGGAGGCCGTGGCGGCGGAGTGAAGAAAGATGGTGGTTTAGGAAATTCCCTCTCCCCCTCCGGGGGAGAGGGTTAGGGTGAGGGGGCCTCTCCACTGGACTCGCTGTGAGACCCCCTCACCCCGGCCCTCTCCCCCGAAGGGGGAGAGGGAGAAGAGGTAAGTATGGACCTGAAAACAATCGCCACCCCCCATGTCGCCGTGCGCTATTTCGAAGGCGGCTCGGGCGCGCCGCTCGTCTTCCTGCACGGCGCGGGCGGCATCACCGCGCAGGACCCGTTCCTCGACGCGCTGGCCAAGAAGTACCACGTCTATGCCCCGCTTCTTCCCGGCTATGGCGACAGCGAGGAATGCGCGGAGCTGCGCGACATGCTCGACGTCGCGCTGCACTATCTGGACACGCTCGACGCGCTGGGGCTGAAGGACCCGATCCTCGCCGGTCATTCCATGGGCGGCATGATCGCGGCCGAGATGGCCGCGCTCGACAATCATCGCTTCTCCAAGCTCGCGCTGATCGCATCGGCGGGATTGTGGCTCGATGCCCATCCCATCCCCGACCTCTTCTCTCTGGTGCCTTACGAATACCCGCCGCTGCTTTTCCACGACGCGGAAAAGGGCGCGGCGCTGATGACGCAGGGCGTGAATTTCGACGATCTGGATTGGCTCAAAGGCTTCCTGGTCACCAACGCCCGCCAGCTCGGCATGGCGGGGCGAATCCTCTTTCCCATCCCCGAGCGCGGCTTGAAGCAGCGGCTCTACCGCATCAGATCGAAGACCTTGCTGATCTGGGGCGACAGCGACAGGCTGATCCCGCCCGTCTATGCGCAGGCTTTCAAGAAGGAGATCGCGGGCGCCGAGCTCGTCTCCATCCCCGAGGCCGGCCACATGCTGATCTGGGAACAGACCGCGCGCGTCGTCGCGGCGCTCGACAGGCTATGAGGATGAACTTGCCGGAACTCGCTTTCGGACTTGTCCTGGTCCTGTTCGCGGCCGCGTGCGCGTGGAACCTGATCGGCGCGGTCCGCTATCGCGCCATCCTGTCACAGCGCAAGATGCTGATCTTCCAGCGCGACGACGTCGGCATCCGCGAAGACCCGATCCGGTTCTGGATGCTGGTCGTGCGCAACGCGATGGGCATCGTGATGCCTTGCGCTCTCCTGGTCCTGATGTTCGTGAGGCGATGAGGATCAGTCGATCGCGTAGCGATAGTGGCCGGTGATCTTGAAGGCGAAGAGGATGTCTTCATAGATCTGGCCCCGGCCGAGATTGTTCAGGACCAGCGGCCGTTTCCCGTCGGCGCTCCGCCTGGGCATCACGATGCCGATATGCGGCGTGGAGCCGCGCGGGTCCAGGTTCCACGTCACCAGGTCGCCGGGCTTGTAGTCGCGCGCGTCGCTCGTGATCTTCAGCGCCTCGCCGTGACGCGCGAAGAACACGCGCAGGTTCAGGACGCGGCGGTGATCGATGTTGGGATCGGGTGCGTGCATTCTCCAAGTCTTGGGATAGAGCGCGAAGTGGCGCTTCATGTCCTCGTGCACCAGCTTCTGAAGATCGATGCCCACGGCGCGATAGGCGCGCACGACGACGTCGGCGCACACGCCTTCCGAGGCAGCAACGTCGCCCATGGGATAGGCGATCCTCTTATAGGCAGGCACGAAGCGCACATTGGGGTTCTCGAGCGCCGCCGCGGCATGGATGAAGGCGGCCTGCGGGATCGGCTTGGCGAAGGCCTGTGTGCTCAGGAGCAGTGCGGCTAACAGAAGCGCGATCGGTCTGGTCATGACGGCCCTTCGACGGCGCAGCGTCGGTGGGCGCGGTGGCGAAGTTGTGGCGGGCGGGATTGCCGCTACGTAATGGAATTTGCCGCCAAACTTGACTTTGCCGCCCGGCGGGCAAACCGTCCGCTACACAACAGCAACAAGGGTCGGGAGCGCGTCATGACGGCCGAATTCGATCTGGTCATCCGGGGCGGCACGCTCGCCGACGGCACGGGCGCGGCGTTGCGCGAGGCCGACGTCGCGGTGAAGGGTGGCCGCGTCGCGGCGGTCGGCACGGTGACGGGCAAGGGCGGCCAAGAGATCGACGCCAAGGGCAGGCTCGTCACGCCCGGCTTCGTCGACATCCACACGCATTATGACGGCCAGGCGACGTGGGACGAGCGGCTGGCGCCGTCGAGCTGGCATGGCGTCACGACCGTGGTGATGGGCAATTGCGGCGTCGGCTTCGCGCCGGTGCGCGAAGCGGACCGCGAGCGCCTCGTCGAGCTGATGGAAGGCGTCGAGGACATCCCCGGCGCGGTGATGAACGAAGGCCTGAAATGGAACTGGCATTCCTTCGGCGACTATCTCGACGCGGTGGAGGCCAGGCCGCGCGACATCGACGTCGCCGCCCAGCTTCCGCACGGCGCGCTGCGCGTCTATGTGATGGGCGAGCGCGGGGCGCGGCTCGAACCCGCGACCGAGGAGGATATCGCTGAGATGCGCGGGCTCACGGCGGAGGCGATGCGCGCCGGCGCGCTCGGCTTCTCGACGTCGCGCTCGCTGAACCATCGCACCGTCAAAGGGGACCCCACACCGTCCTTGCGCGCCACCAAGGCCGAGCTGATGGGCATCGCGCTGGGCATGAAGGATGCGGGCCACGGCGTCATCGAGCTGCTCTCGGATTTCGACACGCCCGATGCCGCAAGCGAGTTCGAGATGCTGCGCAGCCTCGTGGCCGCGAGCGGAAGGCCGCTGTCCTTCTCGCTGGCGCAAGCCGGCCGTTCCGCCGACGGCTGGAAGGGCCTGCTCGCGATGATCGAGCAGGCGTCGCGGGAGGGCCTGCCGATCCGGGGACAGGTCGCGCCGCGGCCCATCGGATTGCTGCTCGGGCTCCAGGGCACGCTCAACCCCTTCATCGCGCATGCGGCGTTCCAGGCGATCCGGAGCAAGCCGCTCTCCGAGAAGGTCGCCGCGATGCGCGACCCCGCGTTCCGCGCCAAGATCCTCGCCGAGAACGACGCGCTGCAGAAGCACCCGCTTGCGCGCCGCGTGATGCAGTTCGACCAGATCTATCCTCTCGGCGATCCGCCCGATTACGAGCCGCCGCGCGAGAGCGCCGTCGCCGTCGACGCGCGGCGCCGTGGCATGGACCCCGCCGAGCTCGCCTACGACCTCCTGCTCGGCGACGAGGGCCGCGCGTTCCTGTTCTCGCCCTTCGCCAATTATTCGAACTACAACCTGGATTGCTGTGGCGAGATGATCGCCCATCCCGACACGCTGATGGGGCTGGGCGACGGCGGCGCGCATGTCGGCATCATCTCGGACGGCTCCTATCCGACCTATTTGCTGACCCATTGGGGCCGCGACCGCGCGCATGGGCGCTTCGACGTGCCGTATCTGGTGAAGCGCCAGACAAGCGACACCGCGCGCGCCGTGGGGCTGATGGATCGTGGCGTCATAGCGCCCGGGATGAAGGCCGATCTCAACGTCATCGACTTCGACCGCCTGCGGGTGAACGCGCCGCGCATGGCCTTCGACCTCCCCGCCGGCGGCAAGCGCCTGCTGCAGGGCGCCGACGGCTACGACGCGACGATCGTCTCGGGCGCGGTCGTCTATCGCGGCGGCGAACCCACCGGCGCGCTCCCCGGCAAGCTGGTGCGCGGACCGCAGGAGGCGTGATGATCTCCCAACTCACCATGGCCGGGCTTGACCCGGCCACCCAGCCAGCGAGCGATAGCGAGCGAAAAGAAGTAAGGCTATCTCACGCGGAGACGCGGAGTGCGCGGAGTTCTTTTTCTTCTCCGCGTCCTCCGCGTCTCCGCGTGAGTCCTCTTGCGCCCGCAAATGCGGGCGCGCTGGGTGGCCGGGTCAAGTCCGGCCATGGTGAAGGTGTGAAATGATGCGCCCCCTTGAAACACACATCAACTGGACCTCGGACGACGTCGCCGATCCGCGCATGTGGACGGTCGAACTCACCCCGCAGGATCATCGCGAGCTCGACGCCGCGCTGGCGCAGGCGAAATCGGTGTCCGGCAACCTGCTCGACATCGGCAGGGAGCATTTCCCGCTCGATGGGCTGGCGCGCAAGCTCGAGGACGTAGCGCGCGAACTGATCGACGGGCGCGGCTTCACGCGCATCGCGGCGCTCGACCATGCGCGCTACGGCGACGACGATCTGACGATGCTCTATTGGGGCATCGGGCTGCATCTGGGCGATCCCTGGCCGCAGAACGCCAAGGGCCACGTGATGGGCGACGTGACCGATCAGGGCAAGAAGCTCTCCGATCCGACGTTCCGCGGCAACGAGCTCGGCCAGGTCGCGCTCGACTATCACACCGACGGCGCCGACGTGATCGGGCTGATGTGCCTGCGCAAAGCCAAGAGCGGCGGGCTCTCCTGCGTCGCCAACGCGGTGGCGATCTACAACGCGCTGGTCGCGACGCGCCCCGACCTCGCGGAGATCCTGTTCGCGCCGCAGCCCTACGACCTGCGCGGCGAGCAGGCGCCCGGCGCCAAGCCCTTCTACACCTTCCCCGTCTTCACCGAGCATGACGGTCGCTTCTTCATCCGCTTCATCCCCGCCTATATCCGCGCCTCGCAACGCCACGAAGAGGCGCCGCGCCTGACGCCGCTCGTGCTCGAGGCGCTGGACATGGTGAGCGCGATGGCACGCGACCCGCGCTACAACGTCTACATGGACCTTGCGCCCGGCGAGATGCAGTTCATCAACAACTATCACGTCCTGCACGGACGCACGTCCTACGAGGACGGCGACGGCCACAAGCGGCACCTCAAGCGGCTGTGGCTGGCGACGCACGCGCTGACGAACCGGCCTGCGCATTTCCGCAGGAACGTCGACCACCACTGGGCCAAGAACCGCTCGGTGAGCAAGCTACCAGTGGAGGCGCGGGTTTAAATCACCGCCCAACTGTCATGGCCCGCGACTGCGGGCCACCCAGTTGGGTTCGGGACGAAGTCGCAAGCGAAGCTCCGCGCTCTTCTTGCGGGATTTTGGTTGGTATCACCTGGGTGGCCCGCATTCGCGGGCCATGACAAGCTGTTTGGGTTGGTAGAGCGATGCCCTGGAACTACGGCGATCTCCTCGAAGCGGTTTCGAACACGGTCGCGCCCTCCGCGCCCGCCTTCGCCCATGGCGAGAAGGTGGTGAGCTGGGGCGAGGCGAGGCCGCGCATGAACAATCTCGCCCGCGCGCTCACGGCGCGCGGCGCCGCACCCCGCGACAAGATAGCGTTCTACCTGCGCAACGGGACCGAATACACCGAGAGCCTGGGCGCGTGTTTCCTGGGCCGGCTGACCCACGTCAACGTCAACTACCGCTACACGCCGGACGAGGTGCGTTACATCCTCGACAATTCCGACGCGCAGACGCTGATCTACGCGCGCGAATTCCGCGACGCGGTGGCGCAGATCCACAACCAGCTCCCCAAAGTGAAGACCTTCGTCGAGGTGGGTCACAGCGAGACGCCGCCTTTCGCGCAATCCTACGAGACGCTCGCGCGCACGGGCGACGGATCGCCGCTCGGCATCGCGCGCTCGCCGGAGGATGAGCTCTTCATCTACACCGGCGGCACGACGGGCATGCCCAAGGGCGTGATCTACCGGCACGCCGATCTGATGCAGCTCTGGCTCAACCGCGTCGAGCGCCTGACCGGCTACATGCCGCCCTCGATCGAGGCGTTCTGCGCGCTCATCAAGATCGCGCCCGTGAGCCCACGCGTCCTTCCCGCCTGTCCGCAGATGCACGGCACGGGATTGATGGGCACGCTCACCTGCTTCCTCGCGGGCGGCTGCACGGTGACGGTGGAGGGCCACGCGTTCGATCCGCGCGAGGTGTGGGAGGCGGTCGCCCGCCATCGCGTGACCTCGATCTCCGTCGTCGGCGATCCGTTCGCCAAGCCGCTCCTGCGCGCGCTCGACGAGGAGCCGGGGCGCCGCGACCTGTCGAGCCTCACCGGCATGACCTCATCGGGCGCGATGTTCACCGAGGAGGTGAAGGACGGCCTCATCCGCCACATCCCCGCGCTCGTCATCACCGACAGCTTCGCGTCGACCGAGGCGATGGGCATGGGCGTGTCGACGGCGAGCAAGGACGGCCACGTCAAGACCGCCGATTTCCAGCTCACCGAATACGCCATCGTCATCGACGAGAACGACCAGAAGGTGGCGCCGGGCTCGTCCGGCCTGGTCGCGTTCGGCGGGCCGCAGCCGCTCGGCTACTACAAGGACGAGGCGAAGACGGCCCGGACCTTCCGCGTCATCGACGGCAGGCGCTATGCCGTGCCCGGCGATTTCGCGCGCGTGGAGCAGGACGGCACGGTCACGCTGCTCGGCCGCGGCAGCAACTGCATCAACACCGCGGGCGAGAAGGTGTTCCCCGAAGAGGTCGAGGAGGCGCTGAAGACGCATCCCTCCGTCGAGGACGCGCTGGTGCTGGGCGTCCCCGACGAGAAATGGGGCCAGGCGGTGACCGGCGTGGTGGTGATGTCGCCCGGCGCCAGCTTCGACGAGGCGGGCCTGCGCAACCACGTGCGCACCCAGCTCGCCGGCTACAAGACGCCCAAGCGGATCCTGGTCGCGGGCCTCAACCTGCGCGCGCCCAACGGCAAGGCCGACTACAAGAGCGTCGGCGAGTTCGCGCGCAGGGAGCTGGGGATTCAGTAGACCCTCCCCTTGAAGGAGGGTCGAAAAATGCGAAGCATTTTTCGGGGAGGGGTCCGGCGCAGGTACCCCTCCCCGAAATTTGCTTCGCTTCGCTGCGCAAATTATCGACCCTCCCTCAAGGGGAGGGTGGGTTTCTCACCACCAACACCGCCAGCGCCTTCGGGCCGTGCGCGCCGAGCTCCAGCGTCTGCTCGATGTCGCCGGTGCGCGAGGGACCGGTGATCAGGTTGACCGTCGCGGGCAGGGTGCCGAGCTTGATGTCCTCCAGATGCGCCGCGATGTCGCTTGCGCGCAGGATCGCGATCTCGAAGCCGGGGCGGAAATGCCAGGAGGCGGGCGAACCCACGCGCGCGGTCTGCACCAGCGTGCCGGTCTCGGCGATGGCGAACGGCGCGCGCGTCACCGCCGTGTCGTCGGGGCCGGGCTGTGTGCGCGCGACGTCGAGCTGCCAGTCGATGCCGGCAAGATCGGACCCGGGCGGCAGATGGATGCGCGCCGCGAGATTGCGCGCGCGCAGGAGCTCCGTGACGGCGGCGGGGATATCTTCTTCGCGGTCCAGCACGCGGATATCCGTATTCGCGGCTTGCGCTTTCTCGACGAACGACGCGACGAGATCGCCCGCGCCCGGCGGCGCGCGATAGGCTTGCGGCCGCGCCGTCCTCGTCCGTCCGCGCAGGCGGATGTTGTCGAGAATTTCGTCGCGCGCGCTCATCGAAACGCCATCCGCGCGAACGGCTTGGCGAGCGCGGTCAGGAAGCGGTAGAGCGCCGGCCGCTTCGCGGCGTATGCCCACACCCCTAAGCCCCAGACGATCGGCTTCGGCGCGAGGCCGTCGGCATATTCGCGTGCGCGCCAGTAGCGCATGATCTTGGGCAGCGGGATCTTCACCGGGCAGACCTCCGCGCAGCGTCCGCAGAAGGTGGATGCGTTGGGATGGTGATGCGCGACGGCGACGCCCATCATGCCGGGATTGAGCGCGGCGCCGATGGGTCCGGGATAGGTCGCGCCGTAGGCGTGTCCGCCCACCGCGCCGTAGATCGGGCAATGGTTGAGGCATGCCGCGCAGCGGATGCAGCGCAGGACGTCTTCGGCTTCGGTGCCCAGAAGCTTCGAGCGCCCGTTGTCGAGGAGCACGACGTGGAACGCGCTGCCCTCGCGCTCGCCGGTGGGCCCGGCCATGATGCTCACATAGGACGAGATCTCCTGTCCCGTCGCCGAGCGCGTGAGCAGGCGCAGCAGCACCGCAACGTCGTCGAGATCGGCCACGACCTTCTCGATGCCGGTGAGCACGATGTGGGTCCTGGGCAACAGCCGCGTCAGGTCGCCATTGCCTTCATTGGTGACGATGACAGCGGCGCCGTCGGCGGCGCTGAGGAAATTCGCACCGGTGATGCCGGCATCGGCGCTCTCGAACGCCGCGCGCAGCATGGTGCGCGCCTCCGCGACCAGCGCCTGGCGCTCGTCGAGCGCGCGCTTGGGATCGAGCGTCGTGTGCGCGGCGCGGAACGTCGTCTCGACCTGCTCCTTGTGCAGGTGGAAGGCGGGCGCGATGATGTGGCTCGGCGGCTCCTTGCGGAGCTGGATGATGTATTCGCCGAGATCGGTCTCGACCGGGACCATTCCGTTCGCTTCGAGGAAGGGATTGAGCCCGATCTCCTCGCTGACCATGGACTTGCCCTTGGTCACCGTCTTGGCGCCCGCCTCGCGCAGGATCCTGAGGATGATTTCGCGCGCCTCCGCCGCGTCGCGCGCCCAATGCACCTCGCCGCCGCGCGCGATCACCGCGCTCTCGAAGGTCTCCAGCAGCGTGTCGAGATTGGCGAGCGCGTGGTCGCGGATCGCCCGGCCCGCCTCGCGCAGGCCCTCGAAATCGCCGTAACGCTCCGCCGCTTCCTGGCGCCGATGCGCGAAATGCGTCTTCAGACGGCCGAGCGCGCTTTTGAGCATCGGGTCGGCGAGCGCCTCGTGCGAGGCCTGGACGAAATCGCGCGGACCCAAGCTCATTCCTCACCCGCGAGGATTTCGGCGACGTGGCGCACTTCCATCGCCTTGCCGGTCTTCTTCATGCGGCGCTGGAGATGCAGGAGGCAGCCGAGATCGCCGCCGATCAGCATGTCGGCGCCCGTCGCGCGCGCATCGGCGAGCTTGTCGTCGGCCATGCGATGGGAAATCTCAGGATACTTCACGCAGAACAGTCCGCCGAAGCCGCAGCAGACTTCGCCATCGGCGAGGTCGCTCACCTCCAGCCCCTTGACGGAAGCAAGCAGCTTGCGCGGTTCGCCGCGCACGCCGAGCTCGCGCAGGCCCGAGCAGGAATCGTGATAGCAGGCGCGCGCCTTGCGCGACGCGCTCACGCCCGTCATGCCGCGCACATTCACCAGGAACGACG
Organism: Alphaproteobacteria bacterium; assembly: GCA_021325375.1. Classification (GTDB taxonomy): domain Bacteria; phylum Pseudomonadota; class Alphaproteobacteria; order Micropepsales; family Micropepsaceae; genus Rhizomicrobium. The sequence continues at coordinate 89,703 of JAJPHG010000015.1, forward strand.
TCAGCTCATGCGTCCTGGCCGCGAGCGCCAGCGCGTCCGCGTCGCCGGGCAGGGCTTCGGGATAGTGCTTGCGGATCATGCCGGCGCACGATCCCGACGGCGCCACGACGTAGTCGTAATCCTTGAACGCGGCGATGACTTGGCGCGCGATCTCCCGCGTGTGCTTGTCGGCGCCGGAGTTCCAGCCGGGCTGGCCGCAGCAGGTCTGCGCGCGCGGCACCGCGACGTCGCAGCCTGCCTGCTCGAGCAGTTTCTTCGCGGCGCGCGCGATCTGCGGCCGCACGAGGTCGACGAGGCAGGTGACGAACAGGCCGACGCGCGGTCGCGTCATTTGGGCTTCTTGGGCGCGGTGCGCGGCCGCCGAACGCGCGATTTGGGCGGATTGGACACGCCCTGGCCCAGCGCATAGGTCGCGCTCTTGAGATGATCCATGAAAGCGTGGCGGTCGGAGATCGTGGAGAGTAGGTCGTAAGGGATCACGTCGCCCAGGCGGATGCGGATCTCGCTGCCGATCTTGTCGTGCACCTCCTTGAACAGCAGCGACAGGCGCAGGGTCATGCTGACGTGGCTGGCGAGCTGGAACAGGCGGCTGTTCTGTCCGGCGAAATAGACCGGCGCGACCGGCGCCTTGGCCTGGGAGATGAGACGCGCGGTCAGGGTCTTCCATTCGCTGTCGATGGCGCGCTTGTGCCACATCGTCGGCGTCGTCGACACGCCGCCCGCGGGGAAGACGACGAGACAGCCGCCCGATTGCAGATGCGCCTTGGCGCGCGCGCGGGTCTTCAGGTTCGTCTGCAGCGCTTCTTCCGTCTCGGCGAAATCGACGGGCAGCAGGAACGGGCGGATCTCCTCGGCGCGGTAGAGCACGGAGTTGGTCAGCACCAGGAAATCCTTGCGCACGCGCGAGACGAGCTGGCAGATCACCACGCCGTCGAGCACGCCGAAGGGATGGTTGGAGACGACGACGAGCGGTCCCGTCTTGGGCCATGCCGCGAGCTTGTCCTCGTCGACGACGACGCTGAGCTCGAGCCTGCGGATCGTGCTGTCCCAGAACGACTCGCCCGGCACCGGATTGGCGCGGAAGTCCTCGTAGAGGGATTTCAGGTAGGGCTGCCCGCTGATGCGCTCGATGACACGGATGACGAACCGCTTCAGCCGCGGATCGTCCGCCGAGGCATAGGAGAAGGTGTCGAGCGCGTCGGAGGAGTCGGCCATGGGGGCGATATTCGCTTAAGCCTCAGGGAGATGAAAGCCGCCTTGTTCCTCTCCCTTGCGGGAGAGGAAGAAAAATCATGGGTTTGGGCTGAGCGCAGCGAAGACCAAGCCCTTGATTTTTCAGGTGAGGGGTGAGTCCGGTGCCAAGACCTGTTCCCCCTCACCAGCAAAAGCTAAGCACTTAGCTCCGCTTCGCTCCGCTAAGTGCAAGCTTTTGCGTCCTCTCCCACGAGGGGAGAGGAAACTCTTACCCAAACCGCTTTTTCAGCCACGCGATGATCGCCTGGTTCGTCTCGTCCGGCTTCTCCTGCTGGGTCCAGTGGCCGCAATCCTTGATCAGCACGCGCTCGAGGTCGGGGACGAAGCGTTCCATGCCGTCGGTGAGCGAGGGCGGAAGGACCACGTCGTCCTCGGCCATGATCATCAGGCCGGGGACGTGGACGCGCTGCTCCATCGTGCCGGACTGCTCCCAGTTGCGCGTCAGGTTGCGGTACCAGTTGATGCCGCCGGTGAAGCCGGTGCGCGTATAGGCGTCGACGAAGACCTTCATCTCCTCGTCGTTCAGCAGCAACTGGCCGCGGAAGCCGGACTCGTCGCCTTCGATCGCGTGCACCAGCTCGAAATTCTTGAGCTCCGGCGGGAGCTGCGCGAACTCGCTCGCCTTGACCAGGTTCTTGCGCATGAAGAAGCGGAACGTCTTGCCGACGTCCTTGGCCAGCACCGCGTCGGCTACTCCGGGCTTCTGGAAGAAGACGACGTAGTTGTTCTCGCCGCGCAGCGCTTTGAGGCCCATGATCGGATCGATCGGCGGCCGCGACAGGAACGGCGTGTTGACGCCGATGACGCCCTTGACGCGGTCGCGGTGATAGATCGGCATCTGCCACACGACGAGCCCGCCCCAATCGTGGCCGACGAAGATCGCCTCCTTGATCGCGAACGCATCCAGCATGCCGGCGAGGTCGCCGGTCAGATGCGCCATGTCGTAGTCCTCGATTCGCTCCGGCCGCGACGTCGCGCCGTAGCCGCGCTGGTCGGGCGCGAGCACGCGGTAGCCTGCGGCCGCGAGCGCCGGAAGCTGATGGCGCCAGGAATAGGCAAGCTCCGGAAAGCCGTGGCAGAGCACGAGGGGCAGGCCGTCCTTCGGGCCCGCTTCGTACACGGCCATGTCGATGCCGTTGGTCTTGATCATGGTGGGGATGGGAAAATCCATTTCGGTCTCCGGTCAGGCGAGTTTCAATTTCGAGATCATCTCGGCGCGCTCGGGCCCGAATTTCGGCGGATAGAAGCCGCGCGCGCGCTTGTATTTCTCAGGCAGCCCCCAGAAGCCGATCAGGCGTGCGACCATGTCCGGGCGCTTCCACCAATCGTTAGGATCGTCGATCATGTGGAAGGCGCGGCTGAAGGCGCGCAGCACCGCGATGTCGCCGCGCGTCGCCGGTCCGATCGCGTCCTCGACCAGGCTCTTGATCGCGCGCGCCCGCCACGACGGCTGGTAGTGCGGATCGCGCTCGTTGGCCGCGCGGCGGATCGCCAGCGTGTCCTGGCGCACCATGGAATCGTAGAACGGGCGCAGCGCCTTGCGCGTATCGGCGGCGAACGTCTCGGCGCGCGCCGCGGGGTCGCCCGTCGCGTCCAGCACCTCGCGCAGGATATGCGCGTGCACGATGCCGGCCGAGCAGCCGCGTCCATAGAGCGGATTGGTGCGCACCGCCGCGTCGCCGAGCGCGAAGAAGTTCGCCGGCATGGGACTGTAGCTCCGCCACACGCTTTTCAGGTTGCCCATGGCGAAGACCTGGCTCGCTGGCTCGGCGCGGGCGGCATCGGTCCAGCGCGCGCAGCCGGGGATCTCGGCGCAGACCCGATCGAACACCTCCGGCTTGACCACCGCCATGCGCAGTTCGGTCTCGATCTCGGGGATCGCCAGCGTGATCGAGAAATGCCGGTTGTCGGCGGGGAAGACGCCGAACTTGATGTAGCCGAGATCGCCTGCGCCCGGCGTGCCGTCGCGCGTGGGTTCCTCGGCTCCGTCGCGCAGCCGGTAATGGCGCGTGAAATAGAGGATGCCCGCCGGGCTCTCCTCTTCGCCGACCTTGATGCCGGCCGCGCGCAGCCAATCCGGGAACGCGGTGTTGCGGCCGCTGGCGTCGACGGTGAGATCGGCTTGAAGGTCCTCCACCACGCCGCCGCGCTCGACCTTCAAGCCTTTCACGGCGCCGCCCTCGATGAGGACGCCGCGCACGCCCGCCTCGTCGAGGATGGTGACGTTGGGCAGGCGCTTGACAGTGCGCCGCATCACCAGCTCCAGCGTCGTGCGCCGGCTGAAGAGGATCGACAGGTCCTCGTCTCCGGGGCGCGGCGTGTAGCTATCGCGCAGCGGCGGCGGCAGGCCGTCCTGGAACGTGAAGATGCGCGCGCCGCAGTCGGTCAGCTCTTTGAGGAGTGCGGGATAGCGCGTCGCGAGCAACGTCGTCAGCCGTCCCAGGAACACGTGGCTGTGGCGCAGCTGGGTGGCGCCGCGGCGTTCCCAGTGCAGGAACGCGTCCTCGGCATCGTCCAGTGGCGCTGCGCGGTCGCGGTCGACCAGCGTCACGCGGCGCGTGTCGCCGAGCGCGAGCGCCGCGCCCAGTCCTGCGATGCCCGCGCCCGTGACAAGGACGTGCTCGCGGCTCATGAGGCTTTGATCCGCAGGGCTGCGAGCGCGAGCAGCACCCAGCCCGCGATGAACGCGCCGCCGCCGAACGGCGTCACGTGGAAGAGCCATGGCCGGCCCGTGAACGCGAAGAGGTAGAGCGAGCCGCAGAACAGCACGATGCCGATGAGGAACGCCCATGCGGAGCAGCGCGCCCATCCCGAAGCACCGGCTTGCATCGCAAGCGCGGCAAGGCCGAGCGCGAGCGCGTGATACATGTGATAGCGCGACGCCAGATCGAACAGCGCCATGGTCTGCGCGTCGGCATGCAGCGCGTGCTGCGCGACCGCGCCGAGCGCGACCGCGAGCGCGCCGTTGAACGCGGCTATGGCGAGCCAGATCCTCATGCGCAGCCGCATCCCCCATGCGCGTGGTCATGCGCGTGCCCGCGGCCCGGCGTCTCGAGCTTGTGCGACGCCTCGATCGCCGCCCTGGAGAGCTCCGCGGTCGCGGCGAAATCAGCCTTGGTGCGCGCCAGCAGTCCAGAGTCCGCCATCAGGTCGAGCACGGTCATCGCCATCGACTTGGCGCCGTCGATCACCGCCTGGTCGCCTTTCTCGGAGACCGCATGACGCGCGAACTCGGCGTTGTGGATGATGACGTTCAAGGGCGCCACGCCCAGGCAGGGATGGATCGAGGGCAGGCGGTGGCTGACATTGCCCATGTCGGTCGAGCCGGCATAGCCGGGCGGCAGGTCCTTCACGGGGAAGAACTCCAGCCCCAACGCCTCGCCGTTCCTCTGATAGCTCTCCGCCATCGGCCAGTTGGTCTTGAGGTCGAGATAGTTGGTCTCGCCCCAGGTGATCTCGGCGCGGCAGCCGGTGGCGAGCGCGCCCGCCTCGAAGCAGGCATGCACGCGCTGCTTGAGCGCGAAGAGCTCGCCGGCATCGACCGCGCGCACATAGAAGCGGCACGCGGCGCGCTCCGGCACGATGTTCGCGGCCAGGCCTCCTTCGGTGATGATGCCGTGGATGCGGTCGGTGTTGCGGATGTGCTGGCGCAGCTGGGCGATCGACTGATAGGCGGTGACGACGGCGTCGAGCGCGTTCAAGCCGCGATAGGGCATTGCCGAGGCATGCGCCGCGCGGCCGTGGAACACCGCGGTCACGTCGCAGATCGCGATGCAGGGCATGGTGATGAGGTTAAGGTTGGAGGGATGGATCATCATCGCCGCATCGGCGCGGTCGAACGCGCCCTCGCGCGCCATCAATTCCTTGCCGCCGTAGCGCTCTTCCGCCGGGGTGCCCAGATAGCGCACGCGGCCGGGAAGCCGTCCGTTCAGCTTCGACAGCGCCAGCGCCGCACCCAGTCCCGCCGTCGCGATGATGTTGTGGCCGCAGGCATGGCCGATGCCCGGCAGCGCGTCGTATTCGGAAAGGACCGCGATGGTGGGCCCGCTATCCCTGCCGAATTCGGCCGCATAGGCGGTCTTCAAACCGAACGCCTCGCGCTGCGTGGCGATGCCGTGCTTCTCGACCGCTTTGGTGAGCCGGTCGGCCGCCTTGAACTCCTCGAGCGCGAGCTCCGGCTCGGCATGGATCGCGTGGCTGAGCGCCAGCAGCTCCTCGCGCATCGCGTCGACGGCCGCGGCGGCGTCTTTCTTGAGGGCTTCGAGGGACATGGCCGGACCTGCGCGGCTTGAGACGCCACGGATCATAGACAGGCCGCGCGGGCTTTGCGAAGCTTTCGGCCATGGCAAACTTTGCGCAAGGGAATGACGGCGTCCGCATCGCCTGGGAAGAGGCGGGCGAGGGGGCCGCGATCGTGCTGGTCCACGGCTTTGCGTCCGACCGCGTGCAGAACTGGCGCGCGCCCGGCTGGTACCAGACGCTGACGGGGGCGGGGCGGCGCGTCGTGGCGCTGGACTGCCGCGGGCATGGCGAAAGCGGCAAGCCGCACGATCCAGGGTCCTATGGCGATAGGA
>JAJPHG010000032.1 GCA_021325375.1 Alphaproteobacteria bacterium
ACGATGCAGGGCGCGTTCTTCTTGGCCTGCTCGAACATGTCGCGCACGCGGCTGGCGCCGACGCCGACGAACATCTCGACGAAGTCGGAGCCCGAGATGGTGAAGAAGGGAACGTTCGCCTCGCCCGCGATGGCGCGCGCGAGCAGCGTCTTGCCGGTGCCGGGAGGACCGACGAGCAGCACGCCTTTGGGGATGCGCCCGCCGAGGCGCTGGAATTTCTGCGGGTCGCGCAGGAAGTCGACGATCTCTTTCAAGTCGTCCTTGGCCTCGTCGACGCCGGCGACGTCCTCGAATGTCACGCGGCCCTGACGCTCGGTGAGCAGCTTGGCGCGCGACTTGCCGAAGCCCATCGCCTTGCCGCCGCCCGCCTGCATCTGGCGCATGATCCAGAACCACGCCGCGATCAACAGGATCATCGGGAACCAGTTGATCAGCACGCTCACCAGCGTCGGCATGCCGTCATCCGGCGGCAGCACCTTGACGTCGACATTGTGGTCTTTGAGCGTGGTGGCGAAGGACGGGTCGTTGGACAGGATCGTGGTCGTGAAGGACTGGCCGTTCGTCAGATCGCCTTTGACCTGATCGCCCTGGACGGTGATCCCCTTCACCTCGCCCTGGGAGACGTCCTGCATCAGCTGCGTGTAGCTCAGGACTTTCACGTTCGCATGCTGCGCCGATCCCTGGAACAGGTTGAACAGGAACACGAGCAGGAGCGCGATGACGATCCACAAAACCAGATTGCGAAGGTTGTTCAAGGGCCGTCCTTTCCTCGGGGGCCTGGGTCCGCGGCGTTTACCGCAAACGTATAGATAGGCTCTTTGTACTCTCTTGCCATCCTTGGAAACGTTAAAAAAAAGCGCGAGCGCCTGCAATCGATACCGCAAAACGCGATTAAGAGGTTGTATCGCGCGCCATGCGCCCCCTCTCGGGCGAAATCAGCAGCGTGTCGCTGCCGAAATAGGCCCGCGAGGCGGGCGCCGGGGCGATTTTGCAGCCGTGAAGTGTACAACCTGCGCCCAGCCGGTCCTGGGCGAGCCTGTCGAACAGCCGCTCCAGGCGCTCGAAACGCGGCCGGTAGGCCTGGCCGGAGACCGTCATCAGCAGCCGCGCCAGCGCGCGCAGGCCCACCTCCCGCGGCGCCGACGTCAAGGCTGTCGCCTCGACCAGGATGCCGGCGCCGTCCGGGCGACAGGCGCGGCGGAGCACTGCGGCGGTCACGGCATCCAGCGCCTCCCGCGCACGGCCGAGATGGGCAGCGGCGCCCGCGAGGCGTTCGGCCGGAATACCCAGGACCCGAAGCGCCTCGCGGATACGGACCCGTCCGAAGCGCGGGTCGCCGTTCATCGGGTCCTCGATCCATTCCTGGCCGCGGCCGGTCAGATGGGTCCTGAGCGCGTCGCGTTCGAAAGCCATCAGCGGACGCACGAGACTAAGTTCCGCGAAACCGGAAACGGGATAGGGCGAGCGTGGCCGCATCGCGGCCAGTCCGTCCAGCCCGCTGCCGCGCGCCAGCCTGAGCAGGAAGGTCTCGGCCTGGTCGTCGCGCGTGTGGCCGACATAGAGCGTGACGATGCCGTGCTTGCGGCACCACGCGCCCATCAGACGATAGCGCGCGTCGCGCGCGGCGGCCTCGACGTCGCGCCCGGGCTTTTCGCCGGTCCACCGCAGCAGATGCGCCTTCAGGCCGAGCTTGCGCGCCCAGCGAACGACGGAGCGTGCGTGCGCGGCGGATCTCTCCTGAAGGCCGTGATCCACCGTGAGGACGACAGGCGGCGACAGGCGCGCGCGCTTTGCCCAGTCGCGCAGCAGATGCATCAGCGCCAGCGAGTCGCCGCCGCCCGAGACCGCCACGGCGCCCGGCCACGGCGCGCCGAGCGCCGCCATGGCCTGCGCGAACTGTGCGTCAGCGGCAGGAGGTTTTGCGCTCGCTCGCGGCCTGCGCGGCGATCGTTTTCGAGGCGGTCGGGTATTTCGCGTTGAGCGCACCAAGCGTCATGCAGCCTTCTTTTGTCTGGCCCATCGCGATCAGCGAGCGGCCGAGCTTGAGCATGCTGTCCGGCGAGCGCGTGCTCGCCGGATATTTCTTTATCTGCTCGGCGAAGGCATGCGCCGCTCCGGCGTAGTCCTTCTGCACGAAATCGATGTCGCCGACCCAGTAGATCGCCTGCGGGGCGAGCTCGTCATCCGGATTGGCATCCGCGAAGGCGCGGAACTGGGCCCGCGCCTCGTCATATTGCGCCTTGGCGAGCAGGTTGAGCGCGCTGTCGAACTGGCCGTGCGACTGCGGGTTGGCGGACGGCGGCGCGTTGCTCGCCGTCTTTCCCGCCGACAGCGTGCCGAGCACGCCGGGCGGCGGGGCAAGGCGCGGCGCCGCCGCGGCGTTCTGTGCGGCGGCGGGCGGCGGAGCGTTGTAGCTTTGCGTGACCGGCGCGCCGCCCGGGCAGGGAATGGCGCTTGCGTCGCTGCCGTCGGCCTGCCCTTGGCCCGCGCCGAGCTGCTGGGCCGAGATCGCGCAGAGGCGGTATTCGAAATCCTTCTTCTGCCGCTCGATCTTGTCGTTGAGCTGCTGGACCTGATGGGAAAGCGCCTCGTTCTGGCCGGTGGATTGGCGCAACGATTCCTCGAGGTCGTTCACCCGCTGCTTCAGATCGGCGATGGCCGCGTCCTGGTTCTGCTCGTGGACGCGCGCGGCCTTCTCCTCGTCGCTCTCGCCGAAGAGCCCGGCCTGCGCCGGCGCTGCCAGCATCACGAATGCCATCAGGCTGCCAAGGATAAGATATCGCGTTCTCATCTCGTCACCGCTTTTCGCGAATATGTCCGCATACTTAGCCGAAATTGGGGCCAACGAAAAAGGGCGCCCTTCGCGGGCGCCCCGATTCGTTGCAAGCCCCTGCGCGTTACGAGCTTGCGCCGCCGGTGATCGTCGTCACGCCGCGGCGGTTCTGCGCATAGCAGGACTCGCTCGACTCCGTGCACATCGGACGTTCCTTGCCGTAGGAGATCGTCTCCAGACGGCCGGCCGAGACGCCGAGGCTGACGAGATATTCCTTCACCGCGTTGGCGCGGCGCGCACCGAGCGCGAGGTTGTATTCGCGCGTGCCCCGCTCGTCGCAATGGCCTTCGACGGTGACGCGCACAGACGGGTATTTGGCGAGCCATGATGCCTGGCGCTGCAGCACGGCGTGGTCGGCGTCCATGATGTCGTATTTGTTGTAGTCGAAATGGACCGTATCGCCGACGTTGACGCGGAGATCCTCCGCGCTGCCGGGCACGATGCTCGACGACTGCACGGGAGCTGCCTGCTGCTGCGGCTCCGCGGGCGGCTCGCTGGCGGGCGCGGGCTTCGGCTCGGACGAGCAGGCGGCGAGCGCGAGCGCGGCCGCGAGCGCGACGTACTTCAATCCTGAGGAAAATTTCATCATGGCTATCAGAACTCCCGTGGGACGCACGCCAGTTCCGGGTGCGGCGGAACCGCGGGCAGAAGGCAATCACGCACCCAAATTGTAACGCCGAGGTGGCGAAATTGTGCCGGACCAAGGCGGTCCATTATGTCCCCCTCGCCTATTGGATCAAGGGCGACCATGCCGGATCTGAGGCGTCGCCGGGGGTCAGGACGCGCCGCTCGTTGCGGCCGGTGACGTCGACGGACCAGATCTGCGAGCCCCGGCCGCCCTGCAGCGTGCGGCTGTACATCAGCACCCGGCCGTTGGGCGCCCAGGTCGGGCCCTCGTCCTCCCAGCCGTTGGAGATGATGCGCTCGCCGCCGCCGTCGGGCCGCATGACGCCGATGTGGAAGATGCCCCGGTCCTGCTTGGTGAACGCGATCATGTCGCCGCGCGGCGACCACACCGGCGTGCCGTTCCTGCCGCCGCCGAAGCTGATGCGGTGCTGGTTCGAGCCGTCGGCGTTCATCACATAGACCTGCTGGCTGCCGCCGCGGTCGGATTCGAACGTGATCTGGCGGCCGTCCGGCGAGAAGGACGGCGAGGTGTCGATCGCGGGATCGGTGGTGAGCCGCGTATAGGCGCGGGTGCGCAGGTCCATCACGTAGATGTCGGAATTGCCGCCGTTCTCCAGCGTCATCGCGACCTTGTTCCCGTCGGGCGAGAAGCGCGGCGAGAACGTCATGTTGGGGAAATTGCCCAGCATCTCCTGACGCCCGCTCTCGAGGTCGAAGAGGTACACGCGCGGCTTGCCGGCGATGTAGGACATGTAGGCGATCATCTGCGCCGTCGGGTTGAAGCGCGGCGTGAGCACCAGATAGTCGCCCTTGGTCAGGAAGATCGGGTTGGCGCCGTCCTCGTCCATCACCGCGAGCTTCTTGCGGCGGTTCTTGGCGGGGCCGCCCTCGGAGATGAAGACGATGCGGGTGTCGAAATAGCCCTTCTCGCCGGTGATGCGCTCATAGATCGCGTCCGAGACGAGATGGGCGATGCGCCGCCAGTTTTCCGGCTCGGTGAAGTATTGCAGACCCAGCATCTGGCTTTCGCCATAGACGTCCCACAGGCGGAAATCGACGCGCAGGCGGCCGTCCGGCTGCATCGTCGTCTGGCCGGTGACGAGGCCCTGCGCGTTGATGACGCGCCAATTGGCGAAGGTCGGCGCCGCATTGACGTTCTTGATCTGCTCGATGAAGGATTTCGGATCGAGCGGCTTGAACAGCCCCGAGCGCTCCAGATCGGCGCGCACGATGCGCGCGATGTTTGCGCCCGAGGCAGCATCGCCGCCGAAATCGGGAATGGCGATGGGGAGCGGCTGCACGTTGCCCTGGTTCACGTCGACCTGCAGCGCCGCGAACGCTTGGCCTGCAAATCCGATCAGAAGCGCGAATGCGAAGGCGACGGTCTTCATCGGGCTCTCCAAACTATTGTCCCATCATCTGCCGCGGATCGAAGTGGAACGGGTTGATCTCGCTCCACTGGCTGTAACGGTCCGCCGGCAGCTTATACGGCGCGCAAGTATAGATCGCGCGTCGCGCCGCGTCCGCCGCCGCGCGCACATAGGGATCGCTCGCGGCAGCAGCGGCCGAGTTGCCAACCAATTGTGGCGGTTGTGCGATGGAGCCGTCCTGTTTCAGGAACAAATCGAAATCTACGACGAGCTTGCGCGGATCGGGCGCGCCTACCGGCGGGCTCCAGCATTGCTGGACCTGGCTCGACAGCGCGGTGCTGAGATCGGCCGTCATCGCGGTCTGCTCGCCGAAGCCCTTGACGTTGCGGTTGGCCGCGCGCGCGTTCGGCGCCGAGCTGGCCGAGGGCGCGCGCTTGTCGAGCAGCGCCAGGATGTTGTTGACGTCGAACTTGTCCTTCTTCTGGTCCTGCACGGGCTTGGTCTTGGGCACGATCTGGGGAACGGCTTTCTGCGGCGCGGGTCCCGCGCTTGCATCAGGCGGCGCGCTTTCCTCCTGCGCCGCGGAGGGCGTGGGCGGCGCGGGCTCCGGCGTGGGCGCCTGGACGGGTTCCTCCTTGGGCGGCGACACAGGCTGCTGCTTCGCCATCGCCATGACGTTGGTCTTGGGGGCGATGGTCACGAGGTCGACGGGGACCATGGGCATCTCGTCCGCGATGTCGAGCGTGTGCTGCTGCAGGCTGAACAGGGTCGCGACGATGACGACGGCATGCAACAAAACGGCGACGGCGACGCCCAGCGGCGAGCCGGTCTGTTCGAGTCTGGCTGCGCTACTTCTCATCCTGGTCGCGCTTGATCTTGGCGACGTCGGTGACCAGCCCGATATGGGTGAAGCCCGCCCCGTTCAGGAGGCCCATCACCTCCATCACCCGTCCGTAATCGACCGACTTGTCGCCGCGCACGAAGATGCGCTCGTCATAGCCGTTCTGGGCGATCGCCTGCAGCCTGGGCACCAGGTCGCCCTCGGCGATGGGCACGTTCTGCAGATAGATGCGGCCGTCGCGGCGGATGGTGACGGAGAGCGGCTCGCGCTCCTGGCTCAGCGCCTGGGCCTTGGTCTTGGGTAGGTTGACGGGCACGCCCACGGTGAGCAGCGGCGCCGTCACCATGAAGACGATCAGGAGCACGAGCATCACGTCGACGAAGGGCGTGACGTTGATCTCCGACATCGGGCGTGTGCGCCGGCGCCGGCGC